>NZ_APVL01000004.1 GCF_000565285.1 Cytobacillus firmus DS1
ACCGAAATTATTGGTTGCTCTTTTATTTTGCCTTCAAGGGGGGAGATGAAGTTCAGCAGTGAACAGCACCAATAAGGTGCATTTTTTATGATAAATTTAGGAGGGTTTTAGGATGAAGCACAATACGGATACACTTTGGGTATCGATCACGGGCGGTGGAATTTCTTCCATCGCCTATTTACTTGGAGGAATAGATAAGCTACTAATTGCATTTGTCATTCTTATGGTATTGGATTATTTAACAGGTGTAGCTGCTGCTATTTATGATAAAAAGGTTTCGTCAAAATCAGCGTTTAAAGGTCTTATGAAAAAAGGTGCAATGTTTTCTCTGGTTATTGTCGCGACACAGATGGATATAATTCTGGGCAATGAAGGGCAATTTATCCGTTATGCCATGCTGATGTTCTTAATAGGTACTGAAGGTATTAGTTTGATTGAGAATCTTGGCCGACTTGATGTAAAACTACCAAAATTCCTATCTGATAAATTCATTCAATTAAAAGATGATCACGATAAGTTTGTAAAATAAGCTGTCCTCACGGACGGCTTTTTATTGAGGAGGAAAAATGATGCCTTTCGTAAAATTAAATGCCGATGAATTAATATTAATCCTAAAACAATACAATCACACTGAACTGCACGTTCATCACACCTGGAAGCCTAATCACGATAACTTCAACGGGAAAAACCACGAAAGGGTCCAGAAGGGAATGCGTGATTATCATGTACTTACAAACAAATGGGATGATATTGCCCAGCATGTTACCTTGTTTCCTGATGGGACTTTTTTAACAGGCCGTAACTTTGGAAAACAGCCGGTCAGCATTAAGGGTTATAACGGCGGGGGCAATCGGATTCCCTTTGCATGTGAGATGGTCGGGGATTTTGATATCGGAGAGGACAAACTTGAAGGTAAGCAGCTTGATGCCATATTAAAGGTTGCCAAGTTCTTTAATGATCAGAACAAGTATATTCGATTCCACAGGGAGAATGCTCCTTGGAAGTCATGCCCTGGCACTGGTATTGAAAAAGATGAATTCATGGAACAGGTTCGAAACTACGGTAAGCCAGCACAAGTGTATTGGGACGGATCTCCCATGCGAAAAGGACAAATTGGCCGTCTAAGCATTTTAAAGCCAATCAATCTGTGGAAGCGAAATAGCCGAGATGAAATAATATACCATCGGGTACTGCAGCCATGCGAAAACTATCGTGTTTATGGATATGATGAAAAGCATGGTGGCCAGTATGCTGTAGGCGGAGGATATTGGGTTACCAATATGGAGGGCTATGTTAAATATGAGACTCCATCCAAAGCAAAGATGGAGGCATTAAAGAAACTTTAATTAAAAGCCCTTCTCACTCGAGAGGGGCTTAAATATGTTTCCAGGTCCTTCTTCGTACAATATCCGAAACGGTTGGTCTTTTCACGCCATACTTCTTAGCAAGATAGTACTGAGCCTGAGTCTTTCCATGTCCCTCTGATAGCAAATCCTCATATATCTGTCTAATTTTAAGCACTTTTTCCTCTGTTAATTTAGCAACACTATTCTTTTCTCCAAGCTGGGTAAATTTAATTTTTTCTCTGTATTCATCATTTGTTCTTAACTTACATGCCATCTTGCGATCTCTGGTACCCTCAGCATATTTATTTAGATAATCTCCAACAGAGCTAGCTTGGATACCAACTATAGATGCTACCTGCCGAGTAGACAATTTTTCATTGTAATAAAGGCGCTTTATTTCTCTTAACAATTCAGTATTCATTTAATGTAATATCATATGATTGAATTGCTTCAACCATAATTGATTTCTTGAGATAACTTCTTGAAAACTTCCTCGATCTTCAATTTCTTCCTGTGGTAGATTGTTGCATTCAGCATGAATGATTCCTTTCAAGGTACCGTCTAATACAACAACCTCATCTAACTTTAATTGTTCCTTACATATATGACAATGAGGATTTATGTTTTTTGAACTGTTCATTTATATCCCTCCCCATACAATAATTGGCTAAATGCATGAGGAAGTCCTTGTGTCTAATTTGTGAACAAAAGTAAAAAGCCCTTCTCAATTGAGAGGGGCTTAGATCTTAATTAAAAAGGCTAAGTTGTTCTAGATGTTGTTTTTCAGCACCGTTAAGATATTCTGCAAATTGTTGTACAGTAAGTACTTCGACTTCTTTGCTTAGTAATTTGTAGGCTAATTTTTCAAAGTCATTATCCATATCTGTATTATTTATAACTACTTTGATGTTATCTATGCCCATTTCTTTAAAATAGTTTAGATCAAATAAAAATGATTTTATTTCATTATATAATTTATTTTGGTTTTTATAATCAAACGTTAAAGCCTTTATAAGTGCACTTTCCCCATCCAGTGTTAAAGAAAAATCAAAAGGACGTTGTCTGAAAATATTCTGTTCAGAGGGCTTTCTATTTACATTTTTGAACTCATTTGCCGTGAAGAGCTTGGACACTAATCGCTTAACTCTTTCCGCGCTAATTCGGTCTGATTTTTTTTGATCATAATAAAGGTACATGTCATACAAATCCTTGGTATCTTCTTCAATATTAGTGCTATTAAGCATCTTAACATCAGTAAATTGAAGTTGATTTACAAAATAGACTAGTTCGTTTTGAATATAGTCTGGCGTTGGATTTTCTTTGTTAACTGGAAGGGAAGAATTATTAAATTGAACCTCTAGTGACTCTAAAAGGGCTTTAAGAATATCTAATTCAAGCTCATCATCAAAAGCGGTAACCCTGGCTAAATTCCTTGTCTTTTGAAACTTGCTTAAGCCCAGTTCAGGAATATAAGTTAGTATTCCAACATTTATGAACTCTCCTCTGATAATATCGGGAACATATTTACAAATAGAGTAAAAAATTGTTCTAGAATTCAAAGTAATCTCCTCCTTTCCAATCATGACATTGTTCTTTAAGTAAATCTAAAAAACGGTTTATATTCTCAATTCTATACCAAATAAAGTGGTTTAATGCATCCATTTCGCATTTTTTAAGTTCCCATTCAATGGGGATTTGATCAAAGCACGATTTTATGTCTTCTTGACTAATCTGTTGTATTTTTTGTAAAATCTTATTAAATGGATTGTAGCCATTTACGTATTTTAATAAAAGTTTGTAGTTGAGTCCATGGAAATCTCTTACCAAACAGAGATCTTCTTCATGGATTTTTTTAAATTCTATTTCATTCCACAAGGCGCCCAACTTAAATGTATGGCTATGGTCAATAGCTAATAATTTTTTTTCTTTAATATCAATTATTAGATTTCCTGGATTCATTACACGGTCGTTATTATAAATAATTTGGTCAAAAAGGATAATTGAAGGTATATCTTCCTTGTTTTTTACTAAATTTAGTAAGGGAGCTTGGATAGAAGTTTGTCCCCTGGAAACTAATTTACTACCAAAATGCAACCCGGGTTCCACACCTAATTTTTGTAAATCGGGATTTAAGGATAAGGTATCACTGTCAATCCTAATTAGTGAGGCATCTGGTATAGGTATATCAAATAATTTAGCCAGTTTGAAACAGACCATCTCATTTATCAAGATTTTTGATCCATGTTCATTCCCTATTACTTTAACTACATAATATCCGTCAGTAGTTTTCATTAATAGAGGATTTGTTATTCCATTACCCATTTCACGTTCATACTTAATCATATTATATGAAGGCATTGTATAGTGGTTCAAATAATCACCTGCAGTGTCCTGTCCATTTGTAAACATCTAGTGAAATATTATCACAATATATACATTTTGTGACAAAACAGGATAAGAAATGTTCAATTATTTGTTATTAAAAAGGTAAATCATCTTTCTCAATAGGTTTGATTAGATTCACATCTTCTGTGATTTCATTTTTCTCATTCCAGGTAACCTTCTCAATAATCATTTTCCTACAGCCTGTTTCCCTCCATTGTTGCTGGATCCATTCATAAGCGACCACTGCAACTGCAAAATCGGGGTCCTTTTTGAATTCACTATCGCGGACAATAAATTCCGCAGCCCTTAAACCCCTGTTCCCTTCAATGTTCAGTATTGTTTGAATTACCACGTTCATTCTTCTCACCCTGAGTATATTCTATTAGAATTTTATGCATATCTATAATTTGATCATAAAAATATACGATCATACGGACGTCTTCAGGTGTCTTCCCTTTTGCTTTTAGGTCCTCTATAAGTTTTTGCCATTCTTGATTCAAATAAATCACCTCAATAAATTAATAAATACTCAAATAATTCTTTCCGACCCCAAACCGACCCCTTCAGAGCTAATATGAGCAAATAAACATGAGCAGGCAGGAAATAAAAAAAGAGCTAAAAACCTTGAGAACAAAGGGTTTTTAGCTCTTATAATTTTGACGTCCCAGGCGAGATTCGAACTCACGACCTACAGCTTAGGAGGCTGTCGCTCTATCCAGCTGAGCTACTGGGACATGGTGGCATAATTAAATTGTTTGCAATACAAATAAGATTGGCATATCCTGTTTCTTCCTCTGCAGGCCTAAACAAGGAGCAAATGCGTCGAAACAAAGCTACAGGGATGTTTTTCAGTGAAGCTTACGCTTAGCTGAGCTACTGGGACATGGTGGCACTACAAATATTGATATTGGTAACACAGTTACTTATTATAGCCCCTTCATCAAAATTGGTCAATAATTATGCATAAAGTTAAACCGGCCAATAATACATGGCCGGTTTCTGAGCTAACTTGTAAGTTTTTTACGATAAAATCTGGCATATGCCCTTGATCTATCTTTCAGCTTTTTAAGCTGTGATGTCTTCAGTTCAATGATAGGCTGTGCAAATGAAGTAATCAATTTGCTTGAGAGAAGCAAGGTCAGCAGCAGCGATATACCGGCAAGCAGCAGGAAGTTTTCCGGTTTAGTGAAAAAGCCCTGTACCTCACTTTCTCTGAATACCCGAACAAAGAACCCGTGGAGCAGATATACGTAAAGTGTGTTTTTTCCTAAATTAGTAAAGAAATATTGTTTACGCGGCACAAAAGCGAAGAAGCTAAATACCATAATTAAGCTTAGGATATAAAAGCCCAATCTCGTAAAGACTGCCCCAATGGAAGCTGCCCCCATTTCAGTGTATGGCTTCGAGCCAAGCAGCCATTTATAATCCACTTCAGGGTAAAGATAAAAGCCGATAAAGACTACAGCAAAAATAATAAATGCACTAATTCTGAACTTCGGCTGGAATAGAGCATATAAATGCTCTTTCTTTAAATAATATCCCAATAAAAATAAAGGGAAGAAGACAAACGTCCTTGATAAACTTAAATAGTTTGAGATCCAATCAGCATATCCGACAGCAAGCCCTATGATAAAAGCTGCTGCCAGGGAGTAAACCGCTTTATACTTTGCAAAGAATAAAAGCATGATATTCCAGCAGAACATGCTGATCAGGAACCATAATGACCAATGCGGGTTAAAAGGATCCAGCTCAAAGGTGCCTTTATTATATAAAAAGTAATAAAAAACGGAATAAATAACCTGGAAAATGAAATATGGCAGTATAAGCTTTTTGGCAATTTTCTTTATATAGCCTTTTTTATAAAAGCCTTTTGCAAAAAAACCGGATACCAATATAAATGCCGGCATATGGAACGTATAAATCACTTTATATACTGTATAAATTGTCTCATTATCTTCAATAAAAGAGCGGAGCAAATGCCCGAAAACGACAAAGAAGATCAAGATAAACTTAGCATTGTCGAAGTAAAAGTCACGTTGTTTCATATGTCCTCCTCTATTAAAGACCCCCAAAAAATATACTCTCTCTGTCTTTACCCACTTTAACATGAAGCAAACTTCATTTCTCGTGTAAATAGGAGGTTTTATTTACAGAAAAAGTAAATTTAAAAAGTTCTGAAATGACTGTAATATAATTATTAAAACTCTGTTGTATAAAAAAAACGGTAAACCAACTCATATATTATAAGGATGAGAGAACTTTTTGCAAGCCTGTTTCAAAATTTTTGAGCAGATTGTCATTTTTGTTTCAGATAAATGGTAGCAGTTCGTATAGTCTGCCAAGCTTTAAAAAGCTGCGCTCCCAGGAAAGAAATCATAAAGGGAAAAGCCCGGAGAACTGCCAGATTAAAAATAAATTGGGAAAATAATCTTCAAATGTCATTTTTGTTCTATTATAATGAATTGAAAGAATAGTAAAAAAGAATCAGAAATAAACTAGTTCAATTGTTCGCATCCGGTTAAATCACAAAGGGGGAAGTAATTTGAAAGGGGTTAGGAAATTCAAATCAGGAAAGAAGGAACGAAAAGCATCATTCAAGTCTAAAAAGCCTGATATAGGCAAGATTTTTAATAAAATGGCCGGCACAAGCTGGTGGAAGAACCTGAAGCTTGGCCAGAAATATGGAGTTGCGCTTTTTGTGACCATTGGTCTTTTCATAGTTTCAACAGTCCTCACTTTTTTTCTGCTTACAATTGCCAGCTCAAAACTGGATACTGTTAAGGGTTCTGGAGAAAAAGCCATTAAAATTAGTGAATCAGCGGCAACATTTCACCATAAAGGGAGCACGATTGGAAACTTTATCATTGACTCCAATCCTAAACATTTAAAGACATTTGACCAGCTGACAGAGGAATTTAATAAATTAAAGAAGGAAATTTCTCCGGATCTCAACAATGCGAAATCAAAAGACATTTTTAAGCAAATTGATGAAAATGATCAAAAAATCACGAGTTTATTCCATGACGTCATTGAGCCAAAAGTCAAACTTCAGCATGAAAGAGAATATAGGCTTGGGAAATTGCAGGCAGATAATATAATTTCTGAAACGGTTGAAAAATTGAATACCCTTAGCAGCATGATGAAAGAGGACCAGCAAAAGGCTGTATCTTCTGCAAAATCCAGTCTTATTCTAACTTTGATAGTACTTGGCATTTCAATCATCGTTTCTGCTTTCCTTGGAATCGCAAGTATTGTTTTTGTAGGACGTATGATTTCAAAAAAATTAACTTCGATCGTACAGTTTTCAAATGAAATAGCAAAAGGAAACCTCAATGCGGATTCAATGGAATATGAAGGTAATGATGAAGTAGCACAGCTTAGCAGAGCCATGAATTCCATGAAAGTAAAACTGCAGACTATGATTCAGGAAATTAATTCTGTTTCTGGATATGTTACAGAAAGAAGCGGAGAACTGAATATTGCTGCAAATGAAGTGAAAGCAGCCAGTCAGCAGGTTGCTTCAACCATGCAGGAGCTTTCAGGAGGAGCTGAGGATCAGGCTGGCTCTGCAACACGTTTGTCTTTATTGATGGACGAGTACCTGGAAAATGTGAAAGAAGCAGCATTCAGCGGGAATGAAATCAAGAGTGCTTCCACAGAGGTGTTATCTCTTACAGAGGATGGAAACAAGCTTATGAAAGAATCCCAGCAACAAATGGGACTAATTAATCAGATTATGAAGTCGTCTGTGGACAAGGTTAATGGACTGGATGATCAGACCAAACAAATTTCAAAGTTAGTTAAGGTTATAAAGGAAATTGCCGACCAGACCAACCTGCTCGCATTAAACGCAGCAATTGAAGCTGCCAGAGCAGGTGAGCACGGAAGAGGTTTTGCAGTCGTGGCAGATGAGGTCAGGAAACTGGCTGAGCAGGTATCCTTTTCGGTATCAGATATCACCAAGATTGTCGGAGGTATTCAAGCAGAGTCGAACAGTGTAGCTATGTCACTTCAAACAGGCTATGTTCAGGTTGAAAAAGGAACAGAGCAAATTCAACTGACAGGACAAACATTCCAGAAAATTTATGAGGCAGTTAACTCAATGTCCACCAATGTCAGTGACATTTCCCGCAGCCTCGAGCAAGTTTCAATTAATTCTTCACATATGAATCAGTCCATTGGCAATATTGCCGCAGTATCTGAGGAATCTGCTGCAGGCATCGAACAAACGAGTGCATCAATGGCTCAGACTAACCATTCAATGGAGGAAATCTCAGATAATGCACAGTCTCTGTCTGAATTGGCAGAACAATTAGATGAGATGATTGCAAAATTTAAACTGTAAAATCCAGGCATACTCGTGATAGGGTATGCCTCTTCCTTTCTATCCAAAGCCTTAATATAAAAAATTATTTAAGACAGTTTTCCCTGAGATTTAAAGGTTTTACTCTAATTTTGTAGAAATATTTAATTAATTGCAAATCCCAATAGGAGGAAATAGAGTGGTCATTATGAATCAGGAAATCAGGAGACTCTATGCCAGGATTGAGACTTTGGAAAAGGAAAATAACATATTGGCTAACGGCAATTCGCCTGGATATAACCTATTCTCTCACTCAAAAGATGGAATTTTAATTTTTGACAGCGAGGAGAAAATAGTTGATGTCAATCCATCATTTGCTGAAAGCATAAAGATGGATAAACAGCAGCTGATAGGCAGGAACCTGTGTGAAATCGTGCCGGAAAATAAGCATTTCAAGCTTGAAAAGCAAAAGGAACTGTTGAAAAGAAGTAAAAGTGTCAGGGGCATACTTCCAGTATATAACGGCAGCAGAAGTATTATAGAGTTTGATTTTACTACCAGCACCCTTAATGAGAGCGGTCTTTATATGTGTATATTAAGAGATGTCACAAATAAGCGGCTCCTTGAACGGAAAGTAAAAAAGAATGAAGAGCTGTATGCTGACCTATTTATAGAAGCCCTGGATGGAATCATTTTTTGGTGCGGGAATGGTGAAATCATTGATGCTAATGAGGCTGCTTGCCGAATTTTTGAATGTACACATGATGAACTAATCAAAAAAAAGGTAAAAGATTTTGTTTATGAAAAATCGGAAAGGTACAGAAACATTGTTAAAGAGATGTTCATAAAGGGCTCAATAAGGGATGAGCTTGTTTTTCTTATGCCAAATGGCCAGTTCAAATCGTTGGAGTTTACTGTGAAATTGAACTCTGTTGAAGGCTACCATATGACAATCTTCAGAAATGTCAGTGAGCGTCATGCCATGGAAAAAAGCCTAAGGGAAAGCGAACAAAAATTTCGCATGATATTTGAAGGGGCTCTTGAAGGTATTATCCTCTGGAACGATCAGTTTCAAATAGTCGATATTAATCAATCGGGCCAGAGAATGCTGCAGATGACAAAGGAGGATCTTATCGGAGCGTCACTGCATAGTATTTTGAATGACTGCAATATAACAGATGATGAATTAATAGAGCAGATAAGAAACATACACTCTGAGGGGCAATCAGACGGAAACCTTTCTATTACTTTAAAAACAGGCAGAAAGAAATTTTTCGAGTTTTCCAACAAGCTGAATATTTTTTCTAATATCAGTATGACGACTTTTAAAGATATAACTGAGAAGCTGGAAATGGAAGAACAGCTTCGGAAATCAGATACATTGAATGTCATTGGAGAATTGGCAGCAGGGATTGCACATGAGATCAGAAATCCGATGACGGCTCTTAAAGGCTTTATACAGCTTTTGGAAGGCAGTGTAAAAGAAGATCATACGATGTATTTCAATGTGATCACTACTGAGCTCAGCAGGATTGATTCAATTATTAATGAATTTCTTATTCTCGCTAAGCCTCAAGCTGTCAAATTTGTAGAAAAGGACATATCACAAATCATGAAAGAAACAGTCGATCTCCTTAGTGCCCAGGCTGTGCTGCACAATGTTCAATTCAGAACTTATTATGAACAGAATATGCCCATGGTTTTCTGTGAATCCAATCAAATGAAAAAGGTCTTTATCAATATTATAAAAAATGCAATTGAAGTCATGCCTAAAGGCGGATATATTACAGTATCCATTCGAAAAGAATGTGATCATAAAGTTCACATATCCATAAGGGATGAAGGAACAGGAATTCCTGCCCATAAAATAAAAAAGCTTGGTGAGCCTTTCTATACTACAAAGGAAAGAGGCACTGGACTTGGTTTAATGGTTACATATAAAATTATTGAAGAACATAAGGGAACAATTGAAGTGGAAAGCAAATTGGGTGAAGGAACTGTTTTCCACATCTATTTACCCGTATTATAAAGGCGGTAATGAAAATGACAGGCAGAGTTTATTCTAAAAAAATGACACCGGCTGGCGACATTTACATCGTAGCAGAAAATGGAATCCTTTTGGCTTTATACATGGGGGAAGCTGATTTTCTGGAAGGGGAAGAGGTCTTATCCCTGCAATTTGATCCCTCTGACTCTGTGATCAAAAAGTGTACTCTCCAGCTTGAAGAATACTTCGGAGGACATAGGAAGGAGTTTGATATTCCAATAGAGCCCAATGGAACTGAATTTCAAAAAGCAGTATGGAAAGAGCTTTGTCTCATCCCCTTTGGCCAGACAAGAAGCTATCAGGACATTGCTGTTAAAATAGGGAAAGATAAAGCTGTTCGGGCTATTGGACAGGCAAATAAGGCCAATTGCCTTCCAATCATTATTCCTTGTCATCGTGTTATCGGCAAGAATAAATCTTTAACCGGGTATGCAGGCAGCAGGACAGAAATTAAAGAAATATTATTATCCCTTGAAGGGGCCAATTATGCTAAATAGTTATTAAATCACCCTTTTAAGGTGATTTTTTTTTGGGATTTTTCAAATTCTGTTGACGAAATGAATTACATTCGATTAATATCTAATTAGATATTAATCGAAATGAGGCGCGCATTTATGCAATTAAATCGTTTAGTAGCTTTTTATAAGACAATGGGAGACCCTACCAGAATCCGGATTGTTTTTCTCCTTGCTAAAGGGCCGCTGCATGGCCAGGCGATTGCCGGAAAGCTTGGATTAACCCCGCCTACTATTACGCATCACCTAAATAAACTGCGGGAAATAAACCTTGTTTATCAAAGGAGAGATAAAAATACTGTTTATTTTTATCTGAATGAATCCGTCCTGAAACACCAGTCAGGAGTACTTGCAAAATTGGCAGACAAAGAGGAGGTTAAAAAAATGGAGGAACAAAATTCAGAAAACCAGAAGGTTATTGAAAATTTCTTTACCAGAGATGGAAAGCTGAAGAATATTCCAGCCCAGAGAAAGAAGAAACTCATGGTTTTTGAACATTTAATTAAAGGCTTGAAAATGGGAAAAAAATATGAAGAAAAAGAGCTTAACGAATACATCAAACAATATCATGAAGACTATGCCACTATACGCAGAGAATTCATAATTAACCATTATATGTACCGCGAAAATGGCATTTACGAATTAAACCCTCAAGAAATGTGGGCGAAAATAGAAGGGTAAGCAGGGGCCCTGATAAGGTCCCCTGCAAAGTCATCAGCGGTAAAAATCCGGTTTGCGGTCCTCAAAAATCGGAATTAAGCTGCGGACTTCCTTCACTTTATCCAGGTCAATTTCTGCATGCAGGATTTCTTCAGTTTCAGAGCCTTCAGCAACCACATCCCCCCAAGGGTCTATAATCATCGAATGGCCAGCAAAGACATTATCAGGATCAGAGCCGGAACGGTTGCATGCAATAACGTAGCACTGGTTTTCAATGGCACGTGCAATCAAAAGCGCACGCCAATGAGAAAGCCGGGCCAATGGCCATTGTGCTACTACAAATAAAGCTTCTGCCCCTTCCGCTGTATGGGTCCGCACCCACTCAGGAAAACGGATATCATAACAAATCATGCCTGCAAACTTCCTATTGTCCAGAGAAAACCCTCCCTTGGCTGACCCTCCTTTCAAATAGAGATGCTCATTCATAAGCTTGAATAAGTGCAGCTTGCTGTATTCTTGTAAAAGGTCACCATTACGGTCTAGAATCAGCAAAGTATTGTAAATGCCCTCAGGTGTTTTCTTTGCAACAGAACCGCCAATCAGATGGACCTTGTTTTTTTGAGCGATCTCTTTCAAAAAAGCCAGTGCAAAGGCAGCATCCTGATCAGCTATTTCTTCTAATCTGGTCAAATCATAGCCTGTCGTCCAAAGCTCCGGAAGAACCAAAACGTCCGGATTAGACTTAAGCGCTTTATTAATCATGGCTTCGGCCGCTATAAAATTCTTCTCAGGTTTTCCAAAGGCTATGTCCATTTGCAAACAGGCAATCTTTAATTTCATTTAACTCCCCCGCAATCATCTTTTCTATATGTTATGATTAATCCGATAGATAGAAATCTTCTAAATATTACTTTACAACTTACCATTTACGTTATATCATTTGTGACTATATTTTCAATCATTTTTTTAAGCAGGTGAACAATTTGATTAATTATCCGCAATCAGAACTATTAAAAAGTCTGCCAAAACAGTTTTTTGCCTCTTTGACAGCTAAGGTGGGGAAAAAGCTTGAACAGGGTCATGATGTCATTAATCTGGGACAGGGAAATCCTGATCTTCCTACCCCTGAGCATATTGTCAAGCGGCTTCAAAGTGCAGCCGAAAACCCTCAAAACCATAAGTACTCTCCTTTTCAGGGTTACCCGTATTTAAAAAAGGCAGCAGCTGACTTTTATAAAAGGGAATATGATGTGGAATTGGACCCGGATACTGAAATAGCTATCCTTTTTGGAGGCAAAGCAGGACTTGTTGAAATCCCTCAATGCCTTTTAAATCCCGGGGACAGCGTATTGGTTCCGGACCCGGGATATCCTGATTATTGGTCAGGAGTTGCACTGGCTAAAGCAAAAATGGTGACAATGCCCCTGAGAGAAGAAAATAACTTTTTGCCTGTATACAGTGATTTGTCAGCTGAGGAGCTTAATTCAGCCAAATTGATGTTTCTTAATTATCCAAATAACCCTACTGGAGCAGTGGCAAACAAAGAGTTTTTTCAGGAAACAGTTGAATTGAGCCGAAGCCATGGCATTGGCATCGTTCATGATTTTGCATATGGCGGAATCGGATTTGACGGAAAAAGACCTGTAAGTTTTCTTCAGGCAGAAGGCGCAAAAGAGGTCGGAATTGAAATTTATACTCTTTCAAAGACCTTTAATATGGCTGGCTGGAGAGTAGGGTTTGCCGCAGGAAATGCAAGCGTTATTGCAGCACTGAACCTGATGCAGGACCACCTTTACGTCAGCTTGTTTGGAGCTGTTCAGGAAGCTGCAGCAGCAGCTCTGTCAGGCTCCCAGGATTGTGTAAAAGAGCTGAATTCGATCTACGAATCCAGACGAAATACATTCATTTCCGGTCTCAGGGAAATTGGGTGGGATGTACAAGCTCCTCAAGGCTCCTTTTTTGCATGGCTCAAGGTCCCGGAATCATTTACATCTGAAGAGTTTTCTGAGTATCTCCTGGAGAAAGCGCATATTGCAGTTGCACCCGGCAACGGATTCGGCCAGTTTGGAGAAGGATTTGTGAGAGCCGGTTTGCTGACATCTGAAGAAAGACTTAAAGAAGCGGTGGGGAGAATACAAAAATTAAACCTATTTTAATTTTTTCAATAATTCAATTGACAAAAGTATTTAGCACTGTCATAATTCTAATTAAATTTCTAAATTAACTGAATAATAGATTTCGTTTTCTTATTAAGAGCAGGCGGAGGGACTAGCCCTATGAAGCCCGGCAACCGACTTATACTTAAGCACGGTGCTAAATCTTGCAGCTTATAGCTGAAAGATAAGAAGATGTTAGATTGCTATGCTAACCTCTTCTTATTTGAAGAGGTTTTTTATTTTTCTTATTCTTTGATATTGAAAGGAAGAAAATTCATGAGTGAAATTATTGCAGCGTACCTCATACATGATGAAAAACATAATCCTGAGAAAAAAGCGGAGGAGATCGCTTTAGGTTTAACGGTGGGATCATGGACCCATCTGCCCGAGCTTGAAAAGCAGCAGCTGGAGAAGCATAAAGGCAGGGTCGTTTCTGTTGAAACCTTTACAAAAGATGCAGAAAGCAAGGAAACAGCTGCGATCATTAAAATCGCCTATCCTGCTGTTAATTTTAGTCCGGATTTACCGGCAATCTTAACAACAGTCTTTGGGAAACTGTCACTGGACGGAAAGATTAAACTGCTGGATTTACAGTTTTCCAATGAATTAAAAAGTTTTTTCCCCGGACCTCGATTTGGGATTGAAGGGCTGAGGGGAAAACTGAATGTATATGACAGGCCTCTTCTGATGAGCATCTTCAAAGGAGTGCTCGGCAAAGATATGGATTATTTGACTTCACAGCTGCGTGAACAGGCCATGGGCGGCATAGACCTTGTAAAAGACGATGAAATTTTATTTGAAAACAGCCTCACTCCGTTAGAAGCTCGGATAAAAGAAGGAAAAAAGGTGTTAAGACAGGTTTATGAGGAAACGGGCCATCGGACGTTATATGCTGTTAATTTAACAGGCAGATCGTTTGAATTAAAAGATAAGGCAAGAAAGGCATCCAGTCTTGGGGCGGATCTTCTACTCTTCAATGTATTCTCTTATGGGCTCGATGTATTGCAGTCTTTAAGAGAAGATAATGAGATTGGACTGCCTATCATGGCGCATCCTGCAGTTAGCGGAGCCCTTTCGGCTTCAAGTATTTATGGAATCTCTTATCCTTTGCTTTTAGGCAAACTGCTCAGGTATGCAGGAGCTGACTTGTCTCTTTTCCCATCACCTTATGGGTCAGTTGCCCTCGAAAAAACTCAGGCACTATCCATTGCGGATAGCCTGAAAGCGGATGATTTCTGCAAAAGAACTTTTCCGGTTCCCTCAGCCGGCATCCATCCGGGTTTAGTACCTTTGCTATTCGAAGACTTTGGAATAGACAGTGTAATCAATGCCGGAGGGGGCGTACACGGGCATCCGGAAGGGGCAAGAGGAGGCGGTCTGGCATTCCGCCAGGCGATTGATTTGACTTTAAAGGGAGCTTCTTTGGGTGATGCTCCATCAGACTTTTCTGAATTGAAAAGAGCGATTGATTTATGGGGGTACAAAGAGGTGGCTGTAAAGAATGGCTAAAATAGCAGTTTTTTGCGACTTTGATGGAACTATTACCGAAAAAGATAACATCATCAATATTATGAAGCATTTTGCTCCCTCCCAATGGGAAGGGATAAAAAATCAAGTTCTGCAGCAGGAAATTTCTATTAAGGAGGGAGTAGGAAAGATGTTTTCCCTTCTCCCAAGCAATCTGAAAGGTGATCTCACTGATTTCGTCTTAGAAAATGCAAGAATAAGAGAGGGGTTTCAGCCATTTGCCGATTATCTGGCAGAAGAAGATATACCTCTTTATATAGTAAGCGGGGGAATAGATTTTTTTGTGGCTCCCGTTCTGGATAAATATGGACCCTTTGAAGCAGTGTTCTGCAATAGTTCTGATTTTAGCGGCGATACAATAAAAATCTTGTGGCCCCATAGCTGTGATGAAAAATGCGATAATAATTGCGGCTGCTGCAAGCCTTCCATTATGAGGAAATTAGAGGCTGAGGACACATTGAAAGTGGTAATCGGTGATTCAATAACCGACCTTGAGGCTGCAAAACAGGCAGATTTTGTTATAGCAAGAGACCTGCTTCTGAAAAAAAGCAAAGAGTTGAACCTTAATCATAACTCCTTTGAAACATTCTATGATTGCATTGAGGTCTTAAAAAAATTAAATGAGGTGAGGGTATGAGCAGACTTGAGGAAAGATGGAATGAGCTTGGAGATATTAAAGACGAGCTCGCTGAAAGGGACTGGTTCATGGGAACGAGCGGAAATCTCGCGATTAAGGTGAGCGCAGATCCGCTTCAATTCCTTGTAACAGCAAGCGGGAAGGATAAACGGAAACGCACTGATGAAGACTTTCTCCTTGTGGATGAATTTGGCCGGCCGGTGGGATCCACCCATCTTAAGCCATCCGCTGAAACACTTCTGCATACTGAAATATACAAAAGAACAAAAGCTGAATGCAGTCTTCATGTACATACAATTGATAATAATGTCATCTCAGAAATTTATGGTGATCAAGAGGCAGTAACATTTAAAGGACAAGAGCTCATAAAAGCATTTGATAAGTGGGAGGAAGATGCTGTTTTAAGGATTCCGATTATTCCTAATTATGCACACATTCCTGCTCTGGCAAAATGTTTTTCTTCCCATATACATGAAGATTCAGGTGCAATTTTAATAAGGAATCACGGAATTACAGTATGGGGCAAATCTTCCTTTGAGGCTAAAAAGATTCTTGAGGCTTCAGAATTTCTGTTTCGCTATCAGCTAAGGCTTTTGGAACATAGAGTCAGTCAGCTATCAAAAGTAGTGTAATTCACAAGCTCTTAAACAATTCGGAAAATGATTTTAATAGAGAGGGTTGATTAATTTGGCATATATCATACTGAAAAATTCAAAAAAAGAAATCAGGAACCAGGAGGAGGTTGCTTCTTTTCTGGAAGAACAGGAGGTTATCTATGAGCAGTGGCCAATAGATAAATTGCCTGAAAATCTCCAGGAGAGATACTTGCTTTCCGATGATGAAAAGCAAGAGATACTCGATACTTTTGCAGCAGAAATTAAGGATATTTCTGAAAGAAGAGGATACAAGGCTCAAGATGTGATCTCCCTTTCAGAGAATACGCCTAATTTGGAACAGCTTCTTCAAAGTTTCCAGCAGGAACACCATCATACAGACGATGAGGTGAGATTTATTGTCAGCGGCCATGGGGTTTTTATTATACAAGGAAAAGATGGGGAATTCTTTGAAGTGTTCCTGAATCCTGGCGATTTAATATCCGTCCCTGAAAATATCCGTCATTATTTTACTCTGCAGGATGATAGAAAGGTAGTTGCCATCCGGATTTTTGTATCTGCAGAAGGATGGGTGCCAATATATGAAGAAGAGGAAGTTCATCAATAATTATTTGACCCATTGCTGCGGCTTTGGGTTTTTTATTTTCTTGCTATAGCACTTGGATATTTTTTACACGACCAGGTCTTGAAAATTTTTATCAAATACTGCTGATTTCACTAGTTTTTTATTAGCAGAAGGTGTCGAAACAGCGTGAGGGTAAAGTGAAATTAGTGTCGATTAAAATAAATTTGGAAAAAGATTGTCTAATATTGCGAATCTATTTACATTTATAGAAATTCTTGTAATAATGCTTCAAGTAGACACATTTATATCGGATAAAAGGGATAGGATTAGGAGGAAGAAAGTTGCGCAATAAAAGAATACAGCTGCTGACTGAAATTCAGCAAAAAAGAGAAAAAATGATAGAAACGTCCAGAAAAAACGGAATGGCGAGCCAGGAAACGATTCGCTGCAGCCAGGAACTCGATCAATTGATTTTTGAATATCAATGCGTCATTAAACGGGAGAAGGAACAAAAGAAAAGAATGAGAGTTTCATTCAGGCAAATGATTCTATCCTGGAAGAAAGCAGTTGTATAATTTAAATAACTGAGCATATTTATTGATCATATATAACAAGAAAGTCAAAAAGGATCCGTGGAGGGTTCTTTTTTTTTTTTGAAAGGTAAGAAAGTATAAAATTTTGAACGTCGATAACTGTCTAGCTCCAGCGCCTACCCCCTCGAGGTCACAAGCCAATCCTCCCAAAAAGGCAAAGAACGCCTTTCCGGGAGGCTCGTCTTGTGCTTGTCGGGGTGGGCAAGGCGCTTGCGCTTTTCTTACAGTTCGCCGCTATTCTAGCAATAAACATATTAATTCATTAAAGAAGTACTATGCCTGTTTAGAGAATCATATATCGTAATACAAAGCTTTTTTTATCACTTAAAGTAATCAATACTCATACAAGCTTTAAGTTAAGAGGAGGGAATTTAAAAAATGCACATAGTTGTGTGTGTCAAGCAAGTCCCAGATACAAAAATTATTAAAATTAATCCGAAGACCAATACTCTTGACCGGCGCAGTGCTCCTGCCATTTTAAACCCTTATGACGCCCATGCAGTGCAGGAAGCAGTGAAAATAACAAAGACCTTAGGAAAAGGCACTATATCGGTTTTATCCATGGGGCCTCCACAGGCTGTTGCTGTTATTAAGAAAAGCATTGAAATTGGAGCAGACCGCGGTTTTTTAATTTCGGACCGTGCATTTGCCGGTGCCGACACATTGGCAACAAGCTATGCCTTGTCTAAAGCATTAGAACGTATTTCAAAAGATATGCCTGTGGATTTAATTCTATGCGGAAAGCATGCCATTGATGGAGATACCGGTCAGGTTGGGCCAGGCATCGCAAGGCGGCTGGATATTCCGCCTGTCACCAATGTGATCGAGGTAGCCGAAGTTAATGAAAGTGAAAAGACGATTGTTATCAAAAGGAAAATCACGAACGGATATGAATTAATTCAAGCTCAAATCCCTTGTCTTCTGACCGTTGAAAAAGAGATTAATAGCATAGAATATTCCCCTATGCCTAATATGATAAAAGCTGCCAGATATGAGCCGGTTATCTGGTCTGTTAATGATCTTGAAGAAGTGGATCGGACACAGCTTGGATTGAAGGGATCTCCTACGATAGTGGGTAAAATGTTTACCCCGCCAAAGCCGGAAGGCGGAAAAAGGCTGGAAGGGAATGCAGACGAACAGATTCAGCAGCTGATGGAGCTTCTTAATGATAAAAAAGAGCTGTTTGCAGGCAAATAACAGTAATAAATGGGGGGATTTGCATGATGGATGAATACAGGGGAGTATGGGTATTCATAGAACAAAATGATGGGAGAATTGAAGGGGTTTCCCTTGAATTGCTAGGTGCAGGCAGAAGGCTGGCAGATAAGCTTGTAGTGCCTCTTTCCGGCGTATTGCTTGGATATGAAATAAAGTCTTTAAGCCGGGAGGTCATCTCATATGGTGCTGATCAGGTTTATGTAATCGACCACGAAGTAATGAAGGATTACAGGACAGAATCTTATATGAAGGCAGTTATCAATCTTGCAGAAAAGTATAAACCTGAAATATTTCTCTATGGGGCTACCTCCAATGGTAAAGATTTAGCCAGCGCAGTGGCCACAGATCTCAGTACTGGATTGACAGCGGATACAACCATGCTTGATGTAGAAGTGGAAAAGAGGCTGCTTGAAGCAAGCCGTCCGGCATTTGGAGGAAATATAATGGCAACTATCCTCTGCAAAAAACACCGGCCGCAGATGGCTACTGTCCGCCCTAAGGTTATGAAGGCAATGGAGCCGGATCCTGATAGGCATGGTGAGGTTATAGAGGAACCGATTACGCTGAAAGAAGATGATATGCGCACAAAGGTGATTAAAATTGTGAAAGATGTCACAAAAAAAGTGAATTTAGCTGAAGCCCATGTTGTCGTTGCAGGCGGAAAAGGGATGGGTGATCTTCAAAACTTCCAGCTGATCCATGAGCTGGCTGACACCATTGGAGCGACCGTAGGTGGTACAAGGGATGTAGTGGAGGCAGGATGGCTTCCGCATGAACAGCAGGTGGGGCAGACAGGAGAAACCATTACACCAAAGATCTATTTTGCTATTGGGATTTCAGGGGCAATTCAGCATGTTGTAGGCATGAAGAATTCAGAGTTTATTATTGCGATTAACAAGGATCCACAAGCCCCTATATTCGATGTAGCAACTTACGGTATTGTTGGTGATGCACTTGAAATTGTTCCGAAGCTGATTAAAGAGTTCAAGGAAGCGAGAGAAAGAGGGGGTGAAATGAGCTATGTCTGAAAAGTTTGATGTCATTGTGGTCGGGGCTGGGCCTGCAGGAACTTCCTGTGCTTACACCTGCGCTAAAAACGGCCTAAAAGTCCTGCAAATCGAAAGAGGAGAATATCCGGGCAGCAAAAATGTAATGGGCGGAGTGTTGTATCGTAAGCAAATGGAAGACATCATCCCGGAGTTTTGGAAGGAAGCACCACTCGAACGGCCTGTCATAGAACAGCGTTTCTGGATGATGGATAAAGAATCGGCTGTGAGTTTTGGCTATAAAGGTCTTGAGTGGGGAAAGGAACCATATAATAATTTTACAGTGCTCCGGGCGCCATTTGACCAATGGTTTGCAAAGAAAGGGGTTGAGCAGGGCGTTTTATTAATAAATGAGACGGTCGTACTTGAGTGTCTGACTGAAAATGGAAAAGTGGTTGGTGTAAGAACTGACCGTCCTGATGGAGAGATATATGCAGATGTAGTGGTTTTAGCAGATGGTGTGAACTCGCTGCTGGCAAAGCAGCTTGGCTACCATAAAGAATTTCGCCCTGATGAAGTGGCGCTGACAGTAATGGAAGTCATTAATCTTTCTAAAGACAAAATTAATGACCGGTTTAACCTGGAAGACAACCAGGGCTGTACGATTGAAATTTTCGGGGACTCCACAAAAGGCAATCTCGGAACAGCTTTCATTTACACCAATAAAGATAGTGTCAATATTGGTGTGGGAACAACGCTGTCAAGCATGATCAAGGCAAAGCTTAAGCCATATGACCTGCTGGACTATTTAAAAACACACCCTATGGTAAGACCCTTAATTGAAGGGGGAGAGTCCGCTGAATATCTGGCCCATTTGATTCCTGAAGGAGGCTACCATTCGGTGCCGAAAGTGGCCGGAAATGGTGTTCTTCTTGCAGGTGATGCGGCACAGCTTGTTAATGCCATTCACCGCGAAGGCTCCAATATGGCCATGGCTTCCGGAACATTGGCTGCAGAAACCATCATTGCCGCCAAAGAGCGGGGTGATTATAGCGAAACCAGCTTGAATCAATACAGGGAAAAATTGTATCAAAGCTTTATTATTAAGGATCTGGAAAAATATAAAGATGCGGCTCACACGTTTGAACACTACCCGCAGTATTTTAAGGAATATGTTCCGATGCTGAACAGGGCAGCGAACAAATTCTTTACTGTTGATGGGACTCCGAAGAAAGATAAGCAGAAGGAAATTATGAAGAGCTTCACCAGTGAACGCGGGACTATTCGTGTGCTTCAAGACATGTACAGGGCATGGAAGGCGGTGAAATAATGTCAACGAAAACGATCGAAGAAAAGCAATATTTAGTTCGTTTTAAGGCAGATACAAAATCACATCTTACCGTATTGGATCATGATATCTGTATGACAAAATGCCCCGATAAAATATGCACCATTTTCTGCCCGGCTGAGGTCTATAAGTGGGAAGGGCTGAGAATGCAGGTCGGTTACGAAGGTTGTCACGAGTGCGGCAGCTGCAGGATAGGATGCCCGTATCAGAATATTAAATGGGAATATCCGAAAGGCGGCCATGGAATAGTATTCAGGCTTGCATAAATCAGCCCTTCAGGATCATACAAAAACCGGCCATCGAATTGGCCGGTTTTGAAAAGGGGGGTATGAAAAAGGCTCTATCTTTCGGTACATGTACATTATAAGCTTGAAATATTAAAAAACTGTTAACAAGATATATATAAACTGTGAATTCTAGAATGATTTTCTAAGCTGACGCGTTAATGCTTTTGAGTGATAGTGCTTTAGTAACTTAATTTTTTATGCAGAATTTGTTAAACTGAATGTGGTCGAACTTTTATAGTTGACCCCCTATAATCTGGAGAGCTTAGTTTGTCTAGGCTCTTTTTTTATTGTATTAAGAGTTGAATTTTTATTGGACGAGATTAGAAGTAGAATTTACCTATATGTATGTTATTTCACATGCGAGGGTAAAAAAAGATGGAGCGAAGGAGAAATGTTTTCTTGAGGCTAGCTGATTTTTTCTTGTCTATTTAAAAAACTGAACTTGCAGCCTTGGACATTGGCTTCAATTTCTCTGGCGTGTTCAAAAGCTTTATGGATGCATTCATGTAGGGATGACGAATAGAGTACTTCATTCCATGAAAAACTTCCTTCTGAATCTGATGGATAAATGGTTACTTTCCAGCAATAATACTCTTTTTCCTGTTCTTTAAGCTGTCCTTCCAGAGCGATGAGCCAATGGGTTTTCCCGGTGGAAAGGAATGAGTCAGCTGAATTGGCCGGAATAAGGCATTTTTGATAAAATTCATAATAGGTTGGCATGTGCATTTTTTATCCCTCCTAACAATTTACGGTTTAGCTGCTCCGATATAAAGATAACTTACCTTTATTATATGGTAAAAAACGAGAAGATTGCACAAAATTATTTAAATTTTTAGAAAATTTTTTGAGATACAGAAAGTGATGGGCATCACAACAATCCTTCCTGCCATTTCTTATACTGAACCTATAATAGATAGGAGGGGTTTAGGGATGGAAGGCTGTATGAGTTCCATGATGGGAAATGGTCCAATCATTCTTAGCAAAGGACTGAAACAGCTGAAAGAGGAGCATCCTCCTCTTTTGGCAATGCTTGAAGAGGTTCTTTATATCACAATTAAAATGGAGGAATCTCCAGACAGAGCTCTTTTCGAAAAGTTAACTGAACAAGTGCAAAATTTCTGCAGTATGCTTGATCCCCATTCAGAAAGGGAGGAAGGCGTGCTTTTCCGCATGATGGAACAATACCTGGGAAAAGGAACAGGACCTATCGCTGTTATGGAGTATGAGCATGATCAGGCTAAAAGCTGTATTAAAGCCTTCTTAAGAGCAGCGGAAGGAATAGAGCATTTGTCTGAAAAAGAAATGGCCGAACACTCCGGGTTAATAAAAAAGGCATACTACACTCTGACACAGCATTTTTCTAAAGAAGAAAACGTTCTTTTTCCTATGGCAGAAAACCTTCTTAATGAACACGAAAAAGATGAGCTTTATATTAAAATTCAGCAAATATAAAGAGGAGGCAGCGCCTCCTCTTATAAAAAAATTAGAAAGTATCAATTAAACTTCGAGAAATGTCTAGCTTCAGCGCCTACCCCCTCGAGGTCACAAGCCTGTCTGGTTGCGGCTCCTAGGGACTCGGAGTCATAAGATTTCCTTTCTAGAAGGAAGAACGCCTTCTAACAGGAACTGTCATATGCCTGAGGCCCGCAGGACAAGGAAGGCTTCGTCAGCATAATCATCTCACGACCAAAAGCGGCAGCTTTTAGGAGGACGTGGCGTTCTTAGTCTGCGTTTCTTAGAGGACAAGGCACTTACGCTTTTCTTATTTATTCCATTCGGAAATCCTTTCATCCGGGGGAAGCAATAATGTCAGTAATCCTAAAACGGGAAGAAACCCTGTTAATATAATCATATTAGCCAGACCAAGAGTGTCGGCTAAATAGCCCAAAGCAACGGAGCCTATTGCGCCCATGCCAAATGCCAGCCCTACTGTCAGTCCAGCCATGGTGCCGATTTTGCCGGGAACGAGTTCCTGGGCGTATACAACTGTCACAGAAAAACTTGACATAAGTATAAATCCACCCGCCACCAGCATGATAAATGCAATAGCGGAAGGCACGAATGGAATCAGGATGGAAAGTGGAACAGTCAGGATCATTGAAAGAAAAATAATCTGTTTCTTTCCAAACCGATCTGCGAGCGGTCCGCCAAAAAACGTACCCAGCGCACCTGATACTAAAAATGCAAATAAGAAGAGCTGTGCCTGACTTATGGAGAAAGAATATTTTTCTATTGCATAAAAAGCATAGAAATTTGTCATCCCGGAAATATACCATGAACGCGCGAATATCAAAAAAAGAACCAGAAGGAGGGCTCCCCACACCTTTTTAGAAATTCTTTTGTTTTGACGGGCACCTGAACCTTTCCGCGGTGCAGAGGCGGTCAGTTCCTGCTGAAGACGTCCTGTATACCAAAATGCAATATAAACCAGCAGGCCAACTGCAATTGCCGCAACTCCAGTAAACCAGGCAGCCCCTATTTGGCCAAGAGGAACGAGTATGAGGGCTGTGATGATGGGAGCCAGTGCCTGTCCGGTATTTCCCCCAACTTGATAAATTGATTGAGCAAGTCCTCTGCGCTGTCCAGCTGCCATATATGCTACCCTGGAACCTTCAGGATGGAACACAGCCGAACCCAAACCAATGAAGAGAACTGAAAGAATGATCCATTTATAATCGGGAGCAAATGCCAGGCCTAATACACCAAATAAAGTTGAGGTGAGGCCGATTGGCAATGCAAAAGGGAAGGGTTTTTTATCAGTGGCCATCCCAATGACAGGCTGCATGATGGAAGAAACCATATTTAACGAAAAAGCAATCATTCCCAGCTGTGAGTAGGTCAGTCCCATAGATTTTTCCAAAATCGGAAACATAGCTGGGATAACGGATTGGATGGAATCATTCAATAGGTGGCAAAGCCCAATGATGAATAATATCCGATAGGCTGTTTTCTGCTGCGGATCAGAGTTTGGATTGATTGTAGCAGCGGTAGCACTCATAATGTAAGTCTCCTTCTTTCTGAACATTTCGTGAAGCTAAATATAGTGTACCTTATTCGCGAGTCTATCAAAATAGCTATTTTGAAAATCTGTTATATATTATATAATTTACATTATTCAGAATAAAGATGAGAGCAGGGGAGCTTATGGAAAAAGCAGTTGATGCTTTAATGACGGAAGAAATCCTCCATCATTTCTTAAGTATCTTTTCTTTGAATACAGTGAATTATAAAAAGCTGGGTGACTTTGAAAACTATGTCTATCAAGCTTCAAAAGATGGGGAAGAGCTTATTTTGAGAATTACCCATTCGACACATCGCAAGCTGGAGGAGCTTTTTTCAGAAGTTGACTGGATGAGTTATTTAAGAAAAGAAGGTGTGAAGGTTCCAAAGGTTGTTCCTTCAAAAAGTGGGAATATGGTTGAATCCTTGGAAGCTGGTGATGGATCTGTCTTTTATGCTGGCCTGTTTTCAAAAGCAGAGGGAAAACCAATCAGTGTTCGTGCACCGGAATTCAATAAGGAGTTATTTCATGCGTGGGGAAGAGCAGTGGGGAAAATGCATGCAGCCACAAAGTCCTATGTTCCTTCTGCTGACATTGTCCCGCGCATGCAATGGGATGAAGAAGAACTGCTGACAGTTGAAAAATATATACCCGAAGAAGATCAATTAATCGTTAAGAATACTAAGGATTTATTGAATCAGCTTCAACATTTGCCAAAGCATAAAAATAATTATGGCCTTATTCATACGGATATTCATTCCGGAAACTTTTTCTATGACGGAAAAGATATACATGTATTTGATTTTGATGACTGCTGTTATCATTGGTTTGCATCTGATATCGCCATTCCACTGTATTATTCACTTTTATATAAGTTCAAAGAGGCGGATCCGGCAGAAGTAAATATCTTTGGCAAGATATTCCTCAACTCCTTTTTGGATGGCTATCGGCTGGAAAATGAAATCCCCGGTGACTTGGAAAAACAGCTGCCTTTATTCCTGAGGCTTAGGGATATCACATTGTATTCCGTTCTCCATAAAAAAATCGCACCTGAGAACAGGGATCCTCAGCTATTAGTAATGATGAAGGCGATAAAGGATCGAATCGAGAGAAACGCTCCAATGTATTTATGCTAAAAAGGAAGGTGCCTGGAATCATGCACCTTCCCTTTTTATGGGTTTTTGACCGGCAGAAAAATATCTACATGAGTACCCTTCGTTTCTTCGCTTGTAATAAATATTTCACCGCCGAAAGAATGCACAATGCGCCTGCAGACCACAAGACCAAGACCTGTACCCATTTCCTTCGAAGTGTAAAATGGATGAAATATTTTTTCTATTTCACCTTCTGGAATACCGGAGCCTGTATCTGCGATTTTTAGCTGACACCTGGATTGCATTTTATTCAGCTTTATTGTAAGCTTTCCGCCGCCCTCCATTGATTCAAAAGCATTTTTCGTCAAATTCAGGATAACCTGTTTCATCTGATCTTTCGTACAATCGACCACGACGGGTTCATCTGAAAAAACAGATTCAAAAGTGACATTGTGTAAATTAGCTTCAGAGAGTATTAAAGGTTCTAGTTCCTTTATAATACTTCTCAAATCCATTGCTTCTGTTTTTTGAGCAGTAGGTTTACCCAGAATTAAAAATTCACTGACAATCTCATTAATTCTGCTTATCTCATCATTTATGACCGAAAAATAATACTGGTCGTGTGTGTTCGTATATTTTTCACTCAAAAGCTGAATAAGGCCTTTTATTCCTGTCAAAGGGTTTCTGATTTCATGGGCTGTGCTGGCAGCCAGAGTACCTACCAATTCCAGCTTTTGCAGTTCATTTTCCTTTTTTTCCTTTTCAGTCTGTTTTTTAAGCCTTAAATATTTTATGAAGAGAAAAAGAATATGGATTATTATTATTAATACAAGGATTGACCGGAAAGCATCCTTAATAATTTTCAGCATGTCTCTTGGCGGAAATTCCACTTTTACACTCCAGGGCAGCCTGTCAATCGGGATTGTAATGCTATTTTGACTTGAAAAGGATGAGTCTCCATTCATATTGATGTCCATAATCGTTTTCCTTTTAGAATTAAGAACGGAAAGCCGTGCATCAGGAGTAAGAAGCCTCATAATATTTTGTACGTAATCCACCCTCATATGTGCCACAATAATAGAGATTACATTTCCATCGTCATTCAATACCGGCTTACCTATCCCAACGACTGTTTGCCCATTTGTCAATGTTTCAGGAGTATTGGAAATAACAATATCTTTCGTGAGCAAAACCTCTTTTAGATATTTCTTCTCAGATAAATCGGAGTTCGCTAAAAATTGATTTGATCCTGTGAGAACCATTCCGCTGGGATCAAGAAGGTAAATTCCTCCATAACGGGGATCCATTTGATTGGCTTTTTGGAGCAGAGGCTCAAGCTTATCAGAAGGCGTGTCCGCACTTCCCGCAGTCAGTGAAAGCATCTCAAGTGTGGTCACAGTTTCAGAAATAAACTGGTCCCAGCTTCTTTGATGTATGGAGCCAATCCATTTTGCTTCTTCCAGTCTTTCCATATCGTTTTGTTTAACAGAATCCATAAACAAAAGGATGCTGCCGGCTAAAGTGGGAATAATTACTGCGAATAAATAAAGCAGGAAATTTCTGTTTCGATTATTCATGAGGTTAACTCCAGATTAATTAGGTTAATTTGTCCTTAGCTAACTGACATTATCAATATTATACCATTTTGTGTTAAAAGAGGTTTATTTCTTTCAAAGGAATGTTATTTTATATGTAAGGAGGGGTTTGATGAAATCGGAAGCTTTACTCACCATTTTAGCTACTAGTGATGTCCATGGTCATGTTTATCCATATTTTTATGGAACGGATGAAAACGCTGAGCATGGTCTGGGCAAACTTGCAGCGTTAATAAAAAGAGAAAAGGAACAATCTGAGATCTCCATTCTTATTGATAATGGTGATTTGATCCAGGGAACTCCTCTGACTTATTATTATTCCAGATTCCTGAAAAACCAAAAAAATCCCATGATACAAATATTAAATATGCTTGAATATGATGCAGCTGTCATCGGGAATCACGAATTTAACTATGGAAAGAACACTCTTGCAAGAGCGGTAAGTGAATCCAATTTCCCTTGGCTTTCAGCTAATATCTTATTCAATTCAACAAAGGAAACTTATTTCGGGCTTCCTTATAAGATAAAAACCTTTGCAAATGGTTTGAAAACAGCGGTAATAGGTGTCACAACCCAGTATATTCCAAATTGGGAGAAAAAGCAGCATATTGAGCAGCTTTCATTCGAATCTGCGGTAGTTAGCTTGAAAAGGTGGGTTTCCTATATTCAGGAGGAAGAAAAGCCGGACTTGATTATCGTCTCTTATCATGGGGGCTTTGAAAAGGATATCAGAACAGGTGAACTGACTGAAGAACAAACAGGAGAAAATGAAGCCTACAGAATCTGCACAGATGTTCCAGGTATTGATGTTCTGATAACCGGGCATCAGCATCGTTTTATTGAAGGGGAACAAGTGAATGGTGTATCTATTGTCCAGCCGGGATTTAATGGCCAGGCGCTTGCAAAGGTAACAGTAAAATTCAGAAAAAAACACAATGATTGGCTGATTGATGAAAAACACTCTGCCTTAATTTATCTCAATGGAATCATGCCTGATCATGAGGTCCTTCAGCTTGCCGGGTATTATGAATCGAAAACCCAGAATTGGCTTGATATGGTAATAGGTGAGATCGAAGGAGACATGGTGATTGAAGATATTTTAGAAGCCCGCCTCAAGGAGCATCCGCTGATTGAATTCATTAATAAAGTGCAGATGGAAGCAGCTGGTGCTGATATTTCCTGTACTGCGCTGTTTCATGAGGGAGCACCGGGTTTCAAATCTAAAGTAACGATGAGAGAAATAGTTTCTAATTATATTTATCCGAATTCGCTATGTGTCCTGAGAATTTCCGGAAAGGACATTAAGGATGCTTTAGAGCGGTCAGCATCTTATTTTGAATTGAGCAGTGACGGGGAAATTATAGTGAATCCTGAATTTTCATATCCAAAGCCACAGCATTATAATTACGATATGTGGGAAGGAATTGAATATAAAATCGATGTTTCCCGCCAAAAGGGCAGCCGGATTACAAAGCTTCTTTATAAGGGACATCCTATCAGGGAGGATGGCGAGTACCGCGCAGTAATGAACAATTACCGGGCTGCAGGCGGCGGAGGATATTATATGTTCAAGGACAAACCGATGGAAAAAGAGATATTAACCGATATGACTGAATTGATTGCCGACTATTTTTCTGAAAAGGGAAAGATAATCCCGACTCTGAACTGCAATTGGGAGGTTGTAGCCGGCAAATGATTCTAATCTGTTAAATTGACAGCTTTCTTCCCGTTTTCTATAATGATTGAGAATTGATTGATGTAAACGCTACTCATTAAAAGGTAAAGGGATTGGATAAAATGGGGTCTGAACAAATTGACCAATCGTTGAAATTGTTTATTGTCCTGTCCAGGGCATACCGGGCTATTAATGAAAATGTAAATAAACGAATACAAACTTACGGAGTAAATCCAACTGAATTTGCAGTTTTGGAGCTGCTGTACCATAAAGGTGACCAGCCTCTGCAGCAAATCGGCGGGAAAATACTATTGGCAAGCGGAAGCATCACATATGTAGTGGACAAGCTGGAGCAGAAAGGCCTGTTAAAAAGGGTCGCATGCCCTACTGACAGAAGAGTAACCTTTGCGCAAATAACAGATGAGGGAAAAGTATTTATCGAAAATATTTTTCCTGACCATGAAAAACATATACATTCACTTATGAACGAGCTGACTTCAGAAGAAAAAGGTACAGCCATTGAGCTATTAAAGAAGCTGGGACTGTCAATCTCCCATGACAAAAATGGGGGAAATTAATCAGGCTGAATTCATAGACAAAAATACAGCAATCTTAGAAAAAAGAGCCATTAATTAAAACAGCCTTGACCGGCTGTTTTTTTTATTTTGTGCCCGATAAGATATGTTTAGGGGAGGAATCATCTAAATATTGTCGAATTAGTTTAGTGGTTTGTTTATAAATCGATATACATATACACGAGGGGGCAGTAATGTGAGATTTGAAGACTATACATATGTTCGTCCGGATCTTGAGAAAATAAAGGGGCAATTTGAAGCAGCGCTTCAAAAGTTCGAAGATGCAGCTTCTGCAGAACAGCAAAATCAGGCTATGAAAGAAATTAATGATATTCGCAATGATGTCGGTACCATGTTCAACCTATGCTATATCAGACATTCAGTAGATACGAATGATGAATATTACAAAGCAGAGCAGGATTATATGGATGAGATTCAGCCTGAAGTAGAAGGGTTTGTTACAAAGTATTATCAGGCTTTGGTTAATTCCAGGTTCAGGGCAGAGCTTGAAGAACGCTGGGGAAATCAGCTGTTTGCGCTTGCAGAAGCACAATTGAAAGTGTTCTCGCCAGAGATTGTTCCGCTTTTGCAAAAAGAAAATAAGCTTTCTTCAGAATATACGAAATTAATTGCTTCAGCCAAGATTGATTTTGAAGGTGAAGAACGCACCCTTGCCCAATTGGAGCCATTTACTCAATCTACAGATCGTGAAATGCGCAAAAAAGCAAGTGAGGCCCGCTTTGGTTTTCTGGCTGAAAATGAAAATGAACTGGACCGTATATATGATGAGCTTGTCAGGGTTAGAACAGAGATCGCCCATAAGCTTGGGTACAAGAATTTTGTTGAACTGGCGTACTTCCGCATGTACCGGACAGATTATAACGCGGAAATGGTTGCAAACTTCCGTAAGCAGGTGAAGGATTTCATCGTTCCGATCGCCACAAGGCTTAAGGAAAGGCAAAGAGAGCGAATTGGCGTTGATAAGCTGAAATTTTACGATGAAGGATTTGAATTTAAAACGGGTAATGCCGTACCAAAAGGTGACCCTCACTGGATAATTAAAAACGGACAAAAAATGTATGATGAGTTATCCGGGAAAACAAGCGAATTTTTCTCATACATGAGAGAAAATAATCTTATGGACCTGGTAGCCAAAAAGGGAAAAGCAGGGGGCGGCTATTGCACTTACATTGAAAACTATAAATCCCCATTCATTTTCTCTAATTTCAATGGGACCTCAGGAGATATTGATGTTCTTACCCATGAAGCAGGCCATGCATTCCAGGTCTATTCAAGCAGTCATTTTGAAATACCTGAATATAACTGGCCAACCTATGAAGCAGCTGAAATTCACTCCATGAGCATGGAATTTTTCACATGGCCTTGGATGGAAGGTTTCTTTAGAGAGGATACGGAGAAATACAAGTTTTCACACTTGAGCGGAGGACTCCTCTTCCTGCCTTATGGCGTATCAGTTGATGAATTCCAGCATTGGGTATATGAAAACCCGGAAGCAACACCGCAGGAAAGAAAACAGGCATGGAGAGAGATTGAGAAGAAATACTTGCCGCATAAAGATTATGATGGCAACGAGTATTTAGAGAACGGCGGATTCTGGCAGCGGCAGGGCCATATCTACAATTCTCCATTCTATTATATTGATTATACATTGGCCCAAATCTGTGCATTCCAGTTTTGGAAAAGGTCCAGGGAGAACCAGGAAGAGGCTTGGAAAGATTATTTAAAACTATGCCAGCTTGGAGGCAGCAAGCCTTTCACTGGACTTGTTAAAGAAGCTGGATTGATTTCTCCTTTTGAAGAGGGGTGTGTCGAGTCAGTTATCGGGGAAATTGAAAATTGGCTGAATTCAGTGAATGATAAAGGTTTATAAAATAAAAAAGAGAGCCGGTTATGAATTCCGGCTCTTATCCATCTTATTGCTGCATTGGTTTAATGACAATGAAGTCGTTTTCCAGCTCGGCCTGTAAATGGTTATTACCGCCATGGTCAATGATGAAATCTGCAATTTTGTCTTCAAGCTCATCCTGGATAATTCTTCTTAATGGCCTTGCGCCAAAAGCAGGGTGGTATCCGTCTTCTGCTAATTTCTCCTTAACTTCCTGGGTGACAGTCAATTCAAGCTCCTGATCATTTAATGTTTCCTGCAGCTCATTGAGCATTATGTCGACAATTCTCAATAAGTGCTCTTTTTTCAATGCTTTAAATTCGATAATGCCATCAAAACGGTTCAGGAATTCCGGCTTAAAGAAGGTTCCGAGCGAGTCCAGAATATTTGAGTCTTTGACGGCATCAGCTGCACCAAATCCTACATGGACTTCTTTTTGCCCGACTCCTGCGTTGCTTGTCATGATAATGACTGTATCTTTAAAGCTGACAGTGCGGCCCTGGCTATCTGTAAGGCGTCCATCTTCCAGTATTTGAAGGAACATGTGCTGTACATCCGGATGTGCTTTTTCTATCTCATCAAGCAGGATAATGCTGTACGGATTTCTGCGCACCTTTTCAGTAAGTTGTCCTGCTTCTTCATGACCTACATATCCAGGAGGGGAACCGATAATTTTAGACACACTGTGCTTTTCCATATATTCACTCATATCAAGCCTGATCATGCTGTCTTTTGAGCCGAACAGCTCCTCTGCAAGTGTTTTTGTTAATTCAGTCTTCCCGACACCTGTTGGCCCGACAAATAGGAAAGATCCAATTGGGCGGTGCTTGGATTTAAGTCCTGCACGGCTCCTGCGGATTGCCTTTGCAACTTTTTGTACGGCTTCCCGCTGTCCAATTACTTTTTGTGCGAGATTTTCCTCAAGGTTTTGCATTTTTTCCTGTTCATTTTCAGCTAATTTGCCGACAGGAATCCCTGTTTTCTTCTCAATAATCTCCTGAATAAGACTTGTTTCGATAACCGGCCTTTCAGCCTTATTTTCTCCGTTTAATGCCTGCTGGAGTTTTATTTCCTCTTCACGGAGTTTTGCAGCCTCTTCATATTTTTCTTCTTTTAAGACATCTTCTTTCTGCCTGCTGATTTCTTTCAGCTTTTTTTCAATATCTTCTGCCGGTATATATCCTGACTGAAGGTTCATTTTCGAACCTGCTTCATCCATTAGATCAATGGCTTTGTCAGGAAGGAACCTGTCCTGAATATATCGGCTTGACAGCTGTACACACGCTCTTATGGCATCTTCTGTGAAAGAAACATCATGATAATCTTCATATTTTTGTTTCAGGCCCATTAAGATGTCAAATGCCTCATCCGCAGTCGGCTCATTTACTTGTACAGGCTGGAATCTGCGTTCGAGAGCCGGATCCTTTTCAATCTGGCGATATTCTTTCAAAGTAGTGGCTCCGACTAGTTGCAGCTCACCCCGTGCAAGGGCAGGCTTTAGTATATTGCCGGCATCCATCGACCCTTCAGCTGATCCTGCTCCGACAAGTAAATGGATTTCATCTATAAATAGAATAATATTCTTCCTAGTTTGAAGCTCTGAAATCAGCTGCTTCATGCGTTCCTCGAATTGGCCGCGAATGCCGGTATTGGCAACCAGGGATGCCACATCAAGCAAATAGACTTCTTTATTTAGAAGTTTCTTTGGGGCCCGTCCCTCGGCAATATTAATCGCCAGCCCTTCAGCAATAGCAGTTTTGCCTACTCCCGGCTCGCCTATTAAGACCGGATTATTTTTGCTTCTTCTATTTAATATTTCAGTCACACGATTTATTTCTTCGTCCCGTCCGATGACCGGATCAATTAAACCAGCTTTTGCAAGCTGTGTAAGATTTCGTCCAAATTGATCGATAAAACCGCCGTTGTCCTGATTGTGTCCCGGCGCTTCTTTTAAAGGCTGGTAGTTTTCATTTCCTTGAGAGGATGCCATCTTTTTAAAGAAATCCTCTAAAGGCATTTGGCCAAAACCTGAAAAGCCGCTCAAAGCAGGTCCAAAGGAAGTAAGGCTTTTTTGCTTTTCAGTTTGATAACAGCTATGGCAAAGGTTAAGGTTTCGTTCATTTCCATTCACATTCAGTCTTAATTGTACATTTGCTTCTTTTAATTGACATTTTTGACAAAGCATTCTGCATACCTCCATTAAAAAAAATGGTCTGACTTTGACTATATTTGACCTTATATCAATATTATAATTTGACCTTCTTTGACTTTCAAGTGATTTGTTTATGGAATTTCTACCCAATCTGAAGTTTATCTTTAAAGCAAAAAAGCTCGTCTTTGTTTGTACCAGCCTACATATATTGGAAAGGAAGGAGGAGATTAAGTGAAGACGAATTGGGGGGCAGCTTTCCAGATCGCTGCCGTTTATGTGGGAACCGTGGTGGGAGCGGGCTTTGCCACTGGCAGGGAGATTGTAGAGTTTTTTTCCCGATTTGGTTTTATCGGTTTAATTGGGATACTGATGAGCGGTTATATATTTATTTTTCTCGGTTCCAAATTAATGAGAATCTCTGCACAGATAAAGGCAGCATCCTACCAGGAATTAAATGAATATTTATTTGGAAGATTTTTTGGTTCTGCCATTAATATATTAATGCTGTTTATGCTGCTTGGCGTATGTGCAGTTATGCTGTCAGGTGCAGGAGCAGTGTTTGAGGAACAGATTGGCATCAGCAAGACTGCAGGATTGCTCGTAACGATAGGGTTAACGATTATTACAATGATAGTGGGTATTCGCGGATTATTTGCTGTTAATACCTTTGTTGTTCCGATGATGATTGCATTTAGCTTTATTTTATTGTTTATAAGCATGAAGCTTCCTAATTTTGCAGAACAAGTTCTATTTATTCCATATGCTGAAGATGGATGGAAGGCGGTTGTGGCACCGTTTTCTTATACTGCTCTGAATTTAACATTGGCGCAGGCAGTCTTGGTGCCTGTGGCTTCTGAAATAAATGATGACCGGACAATCAAATGGGGCGGATACCTTGGTGGAGCCGCATTGACACTCATTTTGCTTTCCAGCCATTTAACACTTATGATGCTGCCGAATCTGGAAGCATATGATATCCCGATGGCCGCCATTGTAAAGACATTGGCATCATCGTTTTATTGGATTTTTGTGTTTGTCATCTATGGAGAGATTTTCACATCTGTTATTGGGAATGTGTTTGGCATTGAGAGACAGGTGAAAAAACACTTTTCCGTGCCGAGTATTTTAATTGTGGGCTTTATCTTTGTAGTTTGTTACTTTATCAGTTTAATCAATTATGGAACATTGCTATCTTATTTATATCCGATTTTTGGATATGTAAGTTTGACCTTTATTATTCTTTTGTGGATGAAGCCGTTTGAGGATGGAAGTAAGGGGAAGAAAGTGTGATAAAACCAGAAAAGAGATCCGTTTTATATGGATCTCTTTCAAACTCCTGTTATTCTTGGGTATTCTCTTTCATAATGGTTTTCGCCATCTGAAGGAAAGGATCTTCATGGTCAGCGTCTTCTTTATTGAAAAGGGTTAGCTTCAGTGAAAGATTGTCATTTTTCACAAGGTAGGCTGAAACCTTCTCCCCATTTCCTTCTGCTCTCATTACAGCAGCATCTTTGTAAAAATCATCTGAAGGAGCTTTTGATGTCTGCACGTTTTCGCTGACAGCTTCAAGCTGTGCTTTAGTGTTTTCTTCAATCATGTCCCAATCTGCATCATCCGGAAGAAGTTCAATCCGCATGAATACCTGATCATTTTCCGTGAGATATAGTACATCCTTATTTGGTTCCTCTGCAGTTAGCTCATATGCCGGCAGAACGTACATCGAATAATTTTGATTATCACTATGTTTCAGGAAGGCAGTGTCTTCCTTCATTTCACCCTTAACTGAATAAGTCATATTCTGCTCAAGGATTCTTATTTCACTGTTTCCTTCACCATCAGTGCTATCTTCGGATTCTTCTTCTTCTTCACTTTGTTCTTGTCCACCCTGTTCTTCCGAAGCTGTTTCTTCTTCATTTTGCCCAGGTTCTGCACCATTGCCAGGATCATCCTGAGCTGTGCCGCATCCTGCCAGGACAGCAGCTATAACTCCAATCATTAACATAAATTTCGCCAAATTTTTCATTATTGTTCCATCCTCCCGTTGTCTGCCAGCGCTTTTGCATAATTAGACGTAATTGATATAAAAGGGTTACATATAAATTCCTATTAATTTGTACATTACCATTTATGTAAAACATCGACAAGACACAACAAAAACTTAAAAAGACAATCCATGAAGAATTGTCTAATCACCACTGCAGTCTATGGAAGTACATCTAATTAAATGGGAGCAAAACGAATAATAACAAGTCAAAAATCAGATGGGATACGATTACTAAGGGAATGCTTCTTTTCCAGGCATATAGCCATCCCCAGAAGAGACCTGCGATTAATGCTGCAAAAGCGAGCATCCAGTATCCTGAATAAAAATGGACAAAAGTATAGAGGAGAGACGATATAATGATGCTTACCTTAACTGACGTATGTTTCATTAATCTTTTTTGAACGAACCCTCTCCAAAACACCTCTTCACCTGGAACTATAATTAAAATCAGCACAATATAGTGCCAGACAAACGTAGGGGAAAATCGCCCGTATAATTGTTCAACCTGATTAACAAATGGGAGGTTGAGTAAATCAAATAAACTGTATCCAGTCCAAAATAGTCCGTACAACAGAAAACCTGAAAGGGTTCCGAAAGAAATGTATGTTCCAAAAGAAGCCTTGTCTTCCACTTCCTCCATTATGATGGAGTAGCTGATTAGAAGCAGTAGAGAGGCAGAAAAGATGTACCAAAAAATTACTTTATCCTGAAATGTAAAATACATAAGCAGATGAGCGAGTACCAGCCCGCCAATAAAACGGACATCTGCAGCAATATTTTTCAATTTATTTAACTCCTTTCAAGCAAAAAAATAACCAAACACTATTCTAACAAAAAACAAACATAAAAAGTAAGGAAAAGATTTCTTTTGAAACGCTAATATAAAGTGAAACTTCAATCAGTGGGTAGTGCTTTTCTCCCCGCTGATTGTTAGTCCAGTTCTAGTGTCGCTAAGATCTCCGCTAGCGCTTCGGCAAGTTTCACTGTATCTCACCAACCGGGCCTTTACGGGCAGTCTGACTCCCACTTATCCTCCTTTAATTCCTCTGAGTCTTGAAGTGGGGTCTTACTGCCAGTTAGACTGCGATAAAATCATACAAAAATGCTAATCATAATCCCATATGAAGGGAGGTTGAGATAATGACGAAATCAAAAAGAGAAAAAGAGCGAGCCTGGACAGTTAGAAAGCAGGATCAGCATCCTCATGGAAAAGTAAAATCCTTAAAAGAGCTGTCAGCGGAGAAAGAATAAAATTACGGCCCCCTAAACAGGGGGCCATAACTGTGGAGGTTAATAGCGTGTCACTATAAGAGGCCGGTGGTTCAGATCAGACAAAAGGCAAAAACAAAAAGCAGCAAAGAGAGCTGCTTTTCAAAAATGACGAAAGAATACGCTTTCAATTTTTCTTCTTTTATACTGCTGATTCTCTGACAACCTTATAATTCTTATGATTGACAACTGTTCTCTGATCTAATTCGAGATCACGGTAGTTATCCATGTACGTTAAATCTACAATAACAGAATTCTCATTTACTTTTTCTACAATTCCCTGTAGTCCATTACGAAACTCAATAATATTGCCAACCTCTGCTTTCTTCAAAAAGCATCTCTCCTTTTGTCCATTTCTTTCGCTGGTAGTAACAGTTTGCACTATATTTTGAAATGCGTAAAGAATTTTGCAATTTACTGTTGCTAAGGTAATCATTACATCCGCTAGGTTGGTAATATTATACCAGAAAAAGTACTTTTGTACATTAGAAAATATTTAATATTCAGAAAAAAAGAACGATGTGCAAAAATAATATTTGGTGCTTCAAAATTGGGAGCACTTTATTTATGATTAAGAAAGAATGAAGTAAAAGGAGTTCTGGCTAATGAATCATGAACAAATTCAGGAAGTGCTCGAACAATTAAAAAATGGAATCATATCTGAATATCATGTATCAAAAGAAGACTTTCTTCCTTTTCGCAGTGTCATCGTAAAGAGGGAGGACTTCAAGCATTTTCGCGGAATCGCCCAGAGAGGCGGACATGTTCTTTATCAATACTTAGATTCACCCCGAAGCTAATAAAGGAATGAAGCTGAAAAAATAGCACATTGCAAAGACACCTGATCATAACAGGTGTCTTTGCTTTCTCCATCCCATTTAATTGAATAGAAGGCAAAGAAAAATGGGTATATAAGCAATATGACAATTTTGAAAGGATGAGCAAGTATGAAGGATTTTAAAGGAAAAACAGTCATTGTTACAGGAGGAGCCAGCGGAATAGGCAAGAGTATTGCCGAGTCATTCGCAAGGAAAGAGGCCAATGTTGTTATTGCCGATATTAATGAGACGAAGGGAAAACAATTAGAAGAACATTTGAAGCAAACGGGCCTGAACAGTCTGTTCATTAGAACAGATGTTAAGAATGAAACTGAAATTAAGGAACTGATCACAAAATCACTTGGGTCATTTGGTGCCATAGATATTCTGATAAATAATGCAGGCATTTCAAAGTTTCATTCATTTTTTGATTTGAGTGTGGATATGTGGGATGAAGTGATCAATACGAATCTCCGGAGTGTGTTCCTGTGCAGCAGGGAGGCTGCCAAATTGATGAAACAAGGTTCCTGTATTATCAATCTTTCTTCTACGAGAGCAGTAATGTCGGAAAGCGGAACAGAGGCTTACTCAGCATCCAAAGGGGGAATTGCGGCAATTACTCACGCCATGGCCAGTACACTCGCTGAAAAGGGAATCAGGGTTAATAGCATAAGCCCAGGCTGGATAGAAACAGGCGATTATGAAAGTCTTAGGGAAATTGACCATAGACAGCATTTCTCTAACAGAGTTGGCAAGCCCGGCGACATTGCGAGGACCTGCCTATTTTTAGCCCATCCGGAAAATGACTTTATAACAGGTGAAAATATAACAGTAGATGGAGGTATGACAAGGAAAATGATTTATGAAGAATAATAAGTCTCTATTTTCTTAACAAAATAATATTAAACACAAAAACAGCAACTATGAAAATAAGGCATAGCAGGATGTTAATCACCATTCTCTCCTCCTGTCTTAAAGACAGTGTAAAACAGCCCTGTTAAATAGAAATAAACCCTTTGTAAATTTACTGTGAAAGGATGATAAATAAGTTAGAAACATGATCAAGTCCCTTGTTCTAAATGGTTCTATAGGCTCATATTTTATTAATGCTTTAGAATGATTTAAGGGAGGGGTTCAATGGGCATTACTATGATTAAGATTTCTTCCGTATACTTTGCTGTGGGCATTCTGCTGGGGTATTATATGTCGAGTACTCATTCTTATCTATTAGGGCCTGTTCATGTCCACATTAATTTACTAGGATGGACATCCTTGACCCTGGCAGGAATTTTATATTACCTGTTTCCTGCTCTTTCAGAAGGGAAAGCCGGGAAATGGCATTTTTGGCTTCATAATATCGGCCTGCCAATCATGATGCTTTCACTGTCACTAGTCTTGGTTACAGAGAATAATGCTTTTCTTCCCGGTACTGCTGTTGGAGCCACTATTACGGCTGCCGGCATCTTAATTTTCGTGTGGAACATACTGAAAAACTTAAAGGCACAATAGCCACTGTATTCAACGCATGGATTTTTTATCTGTGCGTTTTTATTTTTGGGCTGTTTTCGCAAGGTTTGTTGCTTTTTGTATATGATTTACTGAGTTGATTGTAGCGGAAGGTGCGAGACTCCAGCGGGAGTAGCAGGACAGGTGAGATCCCGCTTTCCGCGGAGCGTCGAGGAGGCTTACCGCCTGCCCCGCGGAAAGCGAGCAGCCTGGAGCGAAAATCAACGGACAACATTGTTAGGGGAAAACAACAATTTATACGAAATGAGCCTATTTTTAAATAGATACTATTTTTAAAACCATGACAAGCTTTTGTGATTAAGGGGATAAGCTAGAGGGTATACGGAAAATGAAAAAGGAGCTGCATATGACAACAGATTTGCTATTCACCATTAGAGAATTAAGAGTTAATAACATTTTAAATGTGAATCATCTTGACATAAAAAAAGATAAAGTAACCTGCATCACCGGAGAGAGCGGTGCTGGAAAATCAACTCTTATGAAAACCCTGAACAAAATGATTACCCCTGATTCAGGTGAAATTTTTTATAAAGGCACTCCGCTAAAAGAGATCGATTCTGTCCAGCACAGGAGAAAAGTAATCATGCTTTCGCAGGTTCCATTAATTTTTCCGGGCACAATAAAGGATAACCTGATTATGGGTTATAAGCTTAACGGAATGAAACCGGGTGATGATGAAATACTTAAACAGGCTATACATAATATGCAGATGACTAAGGAGCTTCATGAAGATGCAGGAACTCTTTCAGGCGGGGAGAAACAGCGTTTGGCATTGGCAAGAATTCTGCTTCTTGAAGCAGATGTTTATCTGCTGGATGAGCCGACTTCTGCACTTGACGAAGACACTGAGATGATGGTTTTGGATCACTTTATCCGTGAAATCAAAAAGAAGCATGCTTCATTACTCATGATAACCCACTCCAATAAAGTCAATGAACAATTCGCAGAAGAAAGAATATATTTATCCCGGTCTTAACTGGGGGAGGTGGAGAATATACCTTAGGGGGAGTTTAATGGAAAACAGCTCAATTATTGATATTGAACTTTGGAGACTAATATCGGCTTACTTATTTGTGCTGCTTTTAATCTTTATCTTCAAAGTGAGAGGCATCGCACGTCAAAAAATGCTGGTAATGGCTGCTTTCAGAATGACACTTCAGCTTGTGATTGCAGGCTATGTATTAACCTATCTATTTGAACTTTCCAATCCGTATTTAACGTTAGGTGTGATTTTTATTATGGAAGGTTTTGCAATTTACACAATCTACAAACAGGCTGGAACCAGACTTTCAGTAAGCCTCAAAAAAACAATTGCGATTTCCATGATAACAGGTACAGTATTTTGTCTTATATTTTTTAATTTTGTGGTTATTCATTTTGAGCCCTGGTATGATCCCCGCTACTTTATTCCAATTGCAGGCATGATAATTGGCAACTCCATGACAGGCATCACGTTGAGTGTAAAGGTGCTTCTGAATTCCTTTACCTCCCAAAGAGATATGATCGAGGGTGCCCTAATGCTTGGTGCTGAACCAAAAGCAGCAGTTAAGCCATATGTTAATCATGCTTTTGATTCCGCTGTTATGCCGACTATAAACAATATGCTGGGAATGGGCATCATATTTTTGCCTGGGATGATGACAGGGCAGATTTTATCGGGAGTAAGTCCATTGCTTGCGATTGAATATCAGATTGTCATCCTGCTGGGGATTTTGGGTAGTGTAGGTTTATCTGTAATTATATTTATCCTTCTCGCCTATAAGAACTTTTTCAATCAGGATGCCCAATTTTCTCCCGAAGGAAAAAGCTAGTACTTAATTGGCTAAGCTAACAGCATTTCACTCTTATGGCCCGCATATAATTGAGAAATAATCAAAAAAGGCGGGATGAACAAATGAAACTTGAAATCGAAAAAGCATACAGAGTGAAAAGCTTATCTCAGGATATTCTTGAGCACCTAATGGAAGACAACACTAGTTATTATTCTGAAGACTTGAAACATGTCATAGAAATGCTGGCCAGATCAGTCGCGGATCTTGTTACATTGTATACCGACCGGGAAGGCGATCATGAAACCGCTCTAAAGGGGACTATTTCAAAAATGAGAATAGGCTATAACGTACTTCAATACAAAGAAACTTCAAAGCTGGTTAGAAAACAGGATAAGTATCATCCAATGCCATAGATATTAAAGAAAAAATATAACTAATATGATAAGTAGAAATCCTTGGCAAATGAAAGCGTTTTACTTAAAAAAATGTGAACAAACGTTAAAAATTAAGGGTTTTTCATTGTCTAAATGAATGTGAAATGCTATTCTTTTGTCTGAGATGTAAGTTGTCCGATGACTTAATTACAGCCCGGTAATCTTACCTGATTCTATGGAAGTGTTCGAAAAGCAGAGGAGCTTTGGGATGAAGTGAATGCATCTAATTTTTCTCAGTCTTTTTGAACAACTATATACATGAATAATAGGGCATTGGAAAAAATAAAACAGCATATAGGACGGAATATAACGGTTTCTTCCTGCTGCTGGTTTTGCTGAAAATTCCAGTTCCCGTCATTAAGTTCGTGAGGCAACGCCTTGCACATCTTAATTCATATTTCAATAATACGAAGGAGATTGATCCCATATGGTACAAAAACAATTTAAAGTAACTGCAGAAACAGGAATTCACGCTCGTCCAGCTACAATGCTTGTACAAGCTGCCAGCAAATTTGACTCAGAAATTCACCTTGAGTACAAGGAAAAGAAAGTAAACCTAAAATCAATCATGGGCGTTATGTCTTTAGGTGTTGGACAAGGTGCTGATATTACAATTATTGCTGAAGGCAGCGATGAACAGGATGCTCTTAACAGTCTTGAAGAAACATTGAAAAAAGAAGGATTGGCTGAATAATGAGCTTTTTAAATGGTATTGCGGCGTCAAGCGGTATTGCTATTGCTAAGGCTTACCGTTTGGTTGAGCCGGATCTCTCTTTTGAAAAAAAGACAGTAGAACATGCTGAACAGGAAGTGGAGCGCTTTCAGGCAGCATTAGCTGAATCTAAAGGTGAATTGGAAGTCATCCGCGATAATGCCCATAAAGATCTTGGTGCGGATAAAGCTGCTATTTTTGATGCTCATCTTTTAGTATTAAGTGATCCGGAATTAATTTCGCCGATTGAAGATAAAATTACAACAGACAAAGTAAACGCTGAATCTGCTTTAAAAGAGACAGCGGATATGTTCATAACAATGTTCGAACAAATGGACAATGATTACATGAAAGAGCGTGCAGCAGATATCCGTGATGTTACGAAACGCGTACTTTCTCATTTGCTTGGAGTGCAAATTGCGAACCCCAGCATGATAGCAGAAGAAGTCATCATTATCGCTGAAGATTTGACACCATCCGATACTGCTCAGCTGAATCGCCAGTTTGTAAAAGGATTTACAACTGACATCGGGGGCAGAACCTCACACTCTGCCATTATGGCCCGTTCCATGGAAATTCCGGCAGTTGTGGGAACAAAGGAATCCACGAAGCAAATTAAAAATGGCGACCTGGTTATCGTGGATGGGTTAAAAGGTCTGGTACATATTAATCCGACTCCGGAGGCTATCGCCGAATACGAGGAAGAGCACCGTAAATTCGAAGAGCAAAAAGCTGAGTGGGCTAAGCTTGTCAATGAGAAATCAGTTACTGCTGATGGCCATCATGTTGAATTGGCTGCCAATATCGGTACTCCGAAGGATTTGAAGGGTGTAGTTGAAAATGGCGGAGAAGGCGTTGGCCTTTACCGTACGGAATTTTTATATATGGGAAGAGATCAGCTTCCAACCGAAGAGGAACAGTTTGAATCTTACAAAGCTGTACTTGAAGGGATGAGCGGAAAACCGGTTGTAGTCCGCACACTGGATATCGGCGGAGATAAAGAACTTCCATATCTGAATCTTCCAAAGGAAATGAACCCATTTCTTGGCTTCCGGGCGATTCGTCTATGTCTGGAAGAACAGGATATGTTCAGGACGCAATTAAGAGCTTTATTAAGAGCAAGCACCTATGGAAACCTGAAAATCATGTTTCCTATGATTGCCACTCTTAATGAATTCCGTCAGGGCAAAGCAATCCTTGAAGAAGAAAAACAAAAGCTTGTGAGCGAAGGCTTAGTGGTTGCAGACAACATTGAAATTGGAATTATGGTGGAAATTCCTTCAACTGCAGTTATGGCAGAGCAGTTTGCTAAAGAAGTCGATTTCTTCAGTGTTGGCACTAATGATCTAATTCAGTACACAATGGCTGCAGACCGCATGAATGAGCGAGTTTCTTACCTTTACCAGCCGTATAATCCTGCTATTCTGCGTTTAGTTAAAATGGTAATTGACGCAGCGCATAAAGAAGGAAAGTGGGCAGGCATGTGCGGAGAAATGGCTGGAGACGAAACAGCAATTCCATTGCTGCTGGGATTAGGACTTGACGAGTTCTCAATGAGCGCTACTTCAATCCTTAAAGCTCGTTCTCAAATCAGCCGCCTGAACAAAAAGGACATGGAAGCGCTGGCTGAAAAAGCGCTTCATATGAATACAGCTGAAGAAGTAGTCCAAGCTGTAAAAGAAATAGCTGATCTGTAATCAAACTGTAATATTTTGCGAGTTTTAAATATAATCTCCCGGGTAAATTAGAAGTAAGCACTTAGGTCAGACTTAATTAAGCTGATCATTCTCATTTTCCCCCCTTTTAAACCGGCCTATAATGGCCGGTTTATTTTTTGCTTTAAACCGGTTCTCGGTCTTAAGGATGACTGAAATCACATCTTATGATTGTTATCCGAAATCAGAAACTCTCCTATAATTAAGCTACACAATAAAAAGGAGAGATGGAAAATGGTTGCCATTATAATCAGCTTTCTTTTTCATGATCGATATAGATGTATTAAAGAAAAACAGCTGAACGACTTATATGAGAAACAAAGTTCCTTTATAAGCCGTGTCCTGCACTAAAGAAGCCTGAGAAGGGCTTCTTTTATTTCATGTTTATTTCTGTTATTTCCAAGGATCAGGATTAAGTTTTACAATTGGGGTTTATTGTCAGGCGGTAAAGGAAAAGGTAAAGAAAAAGGAGGAATTCTTCATGAATAAAAAAATCATTAGCCTAATGCTCACCGCCATATTGGCATTGTTTTTGTCAGGCTGCATGCAGGATACACAGGATTCAATCGTCAATAGTCATGCTGAAGCCTTGCTGACTAAAAACAATGAGCTTCAGTTCCGGTTTAAAATCAATGGTAAAATTCTTTCAGAAGAAGAATTATACAAAGTAAAAGTTTCCATACATAATGAAAAACTGGCTGCTGCTCTCGGTACTGATGAGTTTGTATATGGAGAGGACACTATTATTGATGGGGAATATATAGAAGTCAATAATGAAAAGGGGAACTATATTTTTATGAATCCCATTCCTCTTACACAGGACCTGCATGTTTTCGAAATAGAAAAAATGATTGTGAATGAAGATGCAGTTTCCGTGGAAATCTTAAATGAAGATGAAGTGATAGCGAGAGCATTCTTAAACAATTTTTCATCTCAGCTTTAAAAAATTCATATGGAATGAAAGGTGTTTTGTTTTTACCTGATTTGGGTAGTATAAAATACGCGCATAAAATTGGGGATGGACCAGGTATTTGCCTGGTCTTTTGTCGTTTTTGGAAATTCTAATATTTTTATTCAAACAAAAGTAATGGTAGAATTAATATAAAAAATTCAGATATTTCAAGGGAGAGGGTAGCATGATTTCACCTGAAAATACAGTTATCGGGTTTGTAGGAACAGGGGTTATGGGCAAGAGCATGGCGGGACACCTCTTAAAAGCCGGTTATCCATTAGTCGTGTATACAAGAACCAAAGAAAAAGCCTCTGAACTGATAGAGAATGGGGCAGAGTGGGCTGCGACTCCTTCAGCCGTTGCAAATAAAGCAAATGTTATTATTACCATTGTTGGTTATCCGGCAGATGTAGAGGAAGTGTATCTCGGAGAGAATGGCATTATCACAAATGGCAGGGAAAATACGTATCTAGTTGACATGACTACCTCGACACCTACATTGGCCAAAAGGATATATGAAGAAGCACGCAAAATAGGCATGTATGCAATCGATGCCCCTGTTTCAGGCGGAGATATCGGCGCTAGGGATGCAAAGCTTTCAATAATGGCAGGAGGAGACAGGGACGCATTTCTGGCTGTAGAACCTATTTTCAATCTCCTCGGAAAGAATATCGTTTATCAAGGAAATGCAGGAGCCGGACAGCATACAAAGATGTGCAATCAAATTGCGATTGCATCGAATATGATTGGGGTGTGTGAAGCGGTTGTTTATGCTGAAAAAGCAGGTTTGGACCCGAAAACAGTGCTTCAAAGCATATCAGCTGGAGCAGCAGGCAGCTGGTCTTTATCCAATCTGGCACCTAGAATGATTGATGGAAACTTTGACCCGGGCTTTTATATTAAACATTTCATTAAAGACATGAATATTGCCTTAGATGAAGCAGCTGCAATGGGGATGATGACACCGGGACTCTCGCTCGCAAAGAAAATGTATGCTGAGCTTGCTGATAAAGGAGAAGAAAACAGCGGTACCCAGGCATTATATAAATATTGGGAAGGGTGATATGCCCCTTTTTATGAATAAACCCTCTTTTTTCACTTCAAACTAATAAAGAAAGTAAAAAGGGGGTTAGACAGGTGGCTAAAAGAAACAAGAAAAATGATCCTCAGCAGAAGAACAAAAAAGGCTTCGATTCTGCGGTCATCGATTCTGAATTCTCTCATGAATTTGGAAGTGCTGATACGAATAAAATTCAGAAGGATAAAGCCAAAAAGGAAAAAGCGTCAAAAAACAACGGGGAATATCAGGGGCAATAATAGTAAAAAAGGCAGGCTGGAGCTTGCCTTTTTGCTATTTGTGAAATTGATTATACAACAAAAGCGCCTATCCTGGAAAAAATGGATGGGCGCTTTAGCGATTTATATTTAGCTTCACTTAATGACTTTCAGATACCTTTCGATCCGATCCATTCCTTCCTTTAATGTGTCCATGGAATAGGCAAAAGAAACGCGGAAATAGCCTTCTCCATATGAGGAAAATGCACTGCCCGGAACTACTGCAACCCCTGCTTTTTCAACAAGTGAAAGGGCAAATTCAAAGGAGTTCATTGAACCAGAAGGGATTTTAATAAAAAAATAAAAAGCGCCATCAGGTTTGACTACATCCAGATTCATTTGTACTAATCGCTCATAAACATAGTCACGGCGCTTGGCATATTCCTTTCTCATTGGCAGGGCATCGTCGATTCCGGCTGTCAGCGCTTCAAGGGCAGCCATTTGGGAGACAGAAGCTGCACATGTCACATTATACTGATGAACCTTCAAGATATGCTTTGTCAGATTTTCCGGAGCGAATAAAAGCCCAATGCGCCAGCCTGTCATTGAATGGGATTTTGATAAGCCGTTAATTACGACTGTTTGCTCCCGTAATAGGGAGGCGATTGAGTGATGGGTTTGATCATAGATCAGTTCGCTGTAAATTTCATCAGCCAGGATAAAAATATCTTTACCTTTAACAAGAGCTGCAATTTGCTCAAGTTCCTCTAAAGTCAGGCTGACACCAGTCGGATTCGATGGGTATGGAAGAACAATGCACCTTGTTTTTTCACTCATATGTTCCGCGATTATATCAGCAGTAAATCTGAACTTGTTTTTCGAGATATCAGTATGTACCGGAACTGCACCGCAAAGCTTTATGATTGGCTCATATCCGGGATAAACAGGACCAGGAAGGACTACTTCCGATCCTTCGTCCAGAATTGTTCTGAAGGCAATATCAATTGCTTCACTTGCTCCTGATGTCACAATGACTTCAGATTCAGGGTTATATGTAAGGTTATATTTTGTTTTTACAAAGGAAGCTGCAGCTTCACGTAATCGAATATCGCCCGCATTGTGTGTATAGGAAGTAAAGTTTTCGTCGATTGCCTGTTTGGCTGCTTCTTTAATATGCAGCGGCGTAGGGAAGTCAGGCTGTCCAATTGTAAGAGAAATCATATCTTTGGTGCCGGCAACCATATTGAAAAACTTTCTGATTCCGGAAATTTCTATGTCCTTTACTCTTTGGTTGATTAAATGTTCCAATGTATTCACCTCGCATCATCATACTGTTTATTTTAACACTTTGGAACAGCGGCAAACAGTAAAAAATAAAACAGGCACTGAGTTCTATTCAGAGCCTGCAAAAATAAAATTAGTATCCGTAATCCCAATCAACTTCATCTTCATGCCATAAAACCGGGGATACAGCACCAAAGTCGATTACTTTATTTTCTATATGACAATGGCAATGTTTATCGCCGCATTGATCTTTCATTTCCTCAAAGACAGAATGTTCCACATTTTCCAGAATCGTAACTTTATTTTCATCATGGTAAAGGATTGCTGTACCTTTCATACCTGATTGCACCTCTTTTTTTATTTATGTAAAACCTTACTTTCTGCTTTACAGACTTATTTTATGCCTTGTAAAAAGGAGTGTCTACAGTGTTAGAAGAGTGTTCACAGAATAGTCAAGATGAAAACGTTTTTAACATATATTTAATAAAAATAAATCTTTGTAAGATTTTACAAATAGTTGAATATAATTCATTTAGAGATTAACATTAGTAGATAGTGGAAACTATACTTTTAGTTTGTAAGTTTCCTGCTTAATTATTTTAAGGAGGTTTTTAAGTGGAGACATCTTTAGAGAAGCAGCCTTATGAAAGCGCAAAGGAATATGGCGGATTCTGGCTCAGGTTTGCGGCCTATTTAATTGATTCTATTATTGTTGGAATCCCGCTTACCATTCTAAGCATCGTAATATTTATGATTTTCTTTGGCACTTCTGACGCTTTTAACATGATGATAAGCGACCCATCTTATATGGAAGCAGAAATGACTGATGCAGAAGCTCTTGCATTCATGGGATCTTATTTTGCCGCAGTTGGAGTAACCGTTCTTGTCAATCTTGTCATTGCGGTTGCTTATTTTGCCGGCTTGCATGCATCCGCATGGCAGGGTACTGTGGGCAAAAAACTGCTGGGATTAAAAGTGACTGACTTAAATGGTAATCGAATTTCCTTCTGGAGAGCGCTTGGGAGATATTTGGCCATGGCCATCCTGTCAGGAATTTTCCTTATCGGCTATATCATTGCTGCATTTACAGAGAAAAAACAGGCACTGCACGATTTAATAGCAAGCACAGTTGTAGTAAAAAAATAACTAAAATAAAAGCTGTATGGCCTAGCTGCTATACAGTTTTTTGAGGATCAGCACTAAAAAGGATTTATCGATTGCATGCAGAATATATTTTAGAAAGGGAGGATGAAAATGCAAAAGAAAGATATTATTACTCACTATGAATCTTTTTCAGTGTGGCTTGAGTCTATAAATGAGCTTGACCAGGAAATCTGGCTAAAGCCTGTTAAAGACGGAAAATGGCCGGTTGCCGCAGTAGTTGCCCATCTGTTATTTTGGGATAGGTATTCTCTTGAGAAGCGTTTTCCATTTTTTAAAGAGGGCGCAGAACTTGAGAGCTATCCTGATTTTCAATATGTGAATGATGCTGCAGCAGAATATGCTCAAAAGCATGCACAAATAGAAATTATTGAAGAACTATTAACAGTGAGAAAACAGTTCATTCATATACTAGAAGGGATGACAGAAGAAAACCTGGATACAGCTTTTACAATTGGAAGTACTGCCTTAACTGTGCGTGATTATTTTGCTGATTTTATTGAACATGACATTCACCATAAAAAGCAAATTATCCAGGCTGCCGGCATCAGGGTTTAATATGCGGTGACAGTCTCACTGTTTTTTACATGAAGGAGCTGATGGCATGGAAATAGAAAAAACGGAGCTCAAGAAACCGGGGAAATTCAATTCCCTGCGCCTGTATATGACCCTGCCGATCGTATCATGGGCACTTTATGATTTTGCGAATACCATTTTTTCATCCAATATTAATACGATATTCTTTCCTTTTTACCTGCAGGAAGTAATAGGGGAGAATGAAGTGTTAAATCAGATTGCAAGTACTTTTATATCTTATTCTAATGCATTGGCAAGCTTTTTCCTTGTCCTTTTTTCACCATTATTCGGGGTTATGATAGACAGGACAGGAAGAAAAAAGAAATATATAGTAATCTTCACGCTTATTACTGTCATGGCAACGATATTAATGGGAGTTTTTGCATCCAGCCAGATTAGCGGGAAAATATTGGGGCTGCCTGTTTACCTTGCACTTGTTATTATTTGTTTTATAATTGCAAAGTTTTTTTTCCATTCCAGTCTGGTGTTTTACGATGCAATGATTTCAGACTTGGGAACAAAGCAGGATATTCCGCTGATATCGGGTTTTGGAGTAGCTGTGGGCTATATTGGAACCCTTGTAGGCCTGACTGTTTATATATTTGTAGGTGATGACGGCTTTCACGAATCTTTCATACCAACTGCTATTTTATTTCTGGTGTTTTCATTGCCACTGTTTATTTTTGTAAAAGATAAGCCCTGCCAGGCAAAAGAAAAACAGACATTTTTATCAGGCTATAAGGAAGTTTGGCAGACTTTTAAAGAAATGAAACATTACAAATCAATTTTCACTTTCATGATTGCTTATTTTTTCTTAAATGATGCAATAGCCACCACGATTGCGATGATGGCCGTGTATGCAAAAACGATTGTCGGTTTTACAACTGGCAAATTCATTTTGTTATATCTGGTTTCCACGGTTTCCAGTATAATCGGGTCTTTTGTATTTGGCTATGTAACCAAGGCTAAAGGGGCCAACAAAGCGGTTAAGTATGTTGGTATCCTTCTTCTTGTTGCATTGGCAATTGCAGTTGGCGCTGTCAATGAAGCCATGTTCTGGATTGCAGGCAGCATGTTTGGCGTTGCCCTGGGTTCCATGTGGGTAACCACAAGGACGTATATTGTGGAATTGACTCCAGAAAATAAAAGAGGACAGTTTTTTGGTTTGTTTGCATTTTCAGGAAAAGTATCTTCCATTATTGGTCCGCTCATTTACGGAAGTATTACCCTGATTTTTGCAAGCTACGGAAACCTGGCCAGCAGACTGGCTTTAGGCTCATTAATGATTTTGACTGTAATCGGACTGCTCGTTCATTCAAAAATTAAAGAAGACAGCATTCCTGAATAACCGTACATTTGTATAGCAACCAGAAGCAGGCCGCTATCGGCCTGCTTTTTATTGTACTAGCATTAATTGCTGCTGTTGCAGAAGTGGGGGCTTTTTACATAAAATATTCATTTTTCATAAGAAATTTTACCCATTCATGGTATATTAATAGAGAAAAAGAATCAGATGACATGTACTCTTCTGGAAGAGTCATAATTTGAAGCACCAAATTTAGAAATAGAATTTAGTTATAGGCAGATGAAAAAGGAAGGGCGAAAAAAAGTGGATCAGAAAAAAGGCATTTTACTTGAAAGCGGAACAAATGAACTTGAAATTGTTGAATTTTCGATAGGCAGGAATAAATTCGGGATTAATGTGATTAAAGTGAAGGAAATTATAAACCCTGTACAGGTCACTCCTATCCCTCATTCTCATAGAAATATTGAAGGAATCATCGAACTGAGGGGTGAAGTGCTTCCTGTAGTTGATGTAGCTTCTTCATTGAATATGGCTCCATCAGAAACCCCCCAGCAGGATAAGTTTATTGTGACAGAGTTTAATCAGCAGAAAATTGTTTTTCATGTTCATAATGTTTCGAAAATCCACCGTATTTCCTGGAACCAAATTGAAAAACCATCTGAAATGTACCAGGGACAGGAAAGCCAGATTATCGGAATCATTAAGCTTGGTGAAGAAATGGTACTCCTCCTTGATTTTGAAAAAATGGTCACTGAAATTAATCCTGATTCAGGAATCAGCATCCAGAAGGTGAAAAAACTTGGAAAGCGTGAAAGATCTGATAAGAAGCTGATTATTGCAGAGGATTCTCCTTTATTAAGAAAGCTTTTGAACGATACATTGAATGAAGCTGGCTTTTCCCGGATTGAATTTTTTGAGAACGGATATGAGGCTTATGAATATCTGCACTCTTTAGCAGAGTCCGGAGGGAATGTCACTGATGAAGTGCAACTCATGATCACTGATATCGAAATGCCGCAAATGGACGGGCACCATCTCACAAAAAAGGTGAAAGATCATCCGATGCTTGCAGAAATCCCGGTAATCATTTTTTCTTCATTGATTACCGAAGATCTTCGCCATAAAGGACAGATGGTTGGAGCAGATGCGCAGGTGAGCAAGCCTGAAATTGCAGAATTAGTGCTATTAATTGATCAGCATGCGTTATAGGGCATAACCAAAAAAGCTGGAATTTTCATTCCAGCTTTTTGGTATTAAGAGTGAAAGTATAACTTTAAACATTGATAACTTGCCAGCTCATGCGCCTGCCGCTTAGAGGTCACAAGCTTGTCTGGTTTCCGCTCCTGGGCAGTCCTTCAAAAAAGGATAAGGACGCCTTTCTGTGAGTCACGTTTTAAGCTTGTCAAGGGTAAGCAGGCACATGCACTTTTCCTGGATTAAAAGTAACTTTCTCCTAATTTCTTAAATACAGGCTTTTGATAACGCTGTTTTTTTTCTTCCGGCGGGCTATTAAGCTCTTTTAGTCCTGTATATGACATTAGCAATTTTTTCGCTGCATTAAGTGATAAGGAGGACTTAGGATTTCTGACGAAGGAATCCAGCTTGCCTAAATGGGGAAGCTCAGAAAAATCCTCTTTAGAGGGCGGGAGATGGAAAGAATATTTCCCGCACTTTACAAGAACATCTGACTGCTGCTGGCTGTTTTTTGGATTGCCGGAATAGTGAAGGCCTGCTTTCTGGGCTTTTCCTTCTTTAATTAACTTTTGAAGGGCATCGTGCTTCAATTTATACAAAAATTTAGGGCTTGGTGCTGTCTTTGCATGGCGGTTAACGGTGAAGATGGCTTGAGAGAGGTTTTCAACCGTTGGCTGCAGATGGGGATATTGTTTCTTATCAGAATTCAATTTCCAATCTCCTTTCAAATTATAAAGGGGTATAAACATATTATACCCTTTTTAGTCAATAAAACCAACTTAGGATAGGGCTTTTATTACAAAGACTTATCCATCCAGCTGCTTTCTGCTTATAGGTTGGAAGGATCTTGATTTTTTCCATATAACCATCAGCATTGTTGAACCTAATAATGTTGTTGCTATACCTGCGCCAATCATAACAAAAGAGGCACCCAGCTGTTTTGCAAGAAGAGCTCCAGCTGCAGGTGCTATAAGCATAGAAAAAGTCTGCAGGGACATGGCGGCAGCAGAAACTCTGCCCATCATTTGCTTTGGTGTTTCAGATTGAAGAACATAGCCGTAAGGAACAGATTCTCCCGCCCCTAAGATGCCTAAAAGACATGCACCGATTATCCAGGCCAATTGTGGTAAATTTAGAAAACCTAAGCCTCCTAGCCCAACAGCTGCAATAAAAATGCCGCTTAATATGGCTGACGAACTCATAAAATGGATGGGTTTTCGGTTCCATCCTGTCCATTGGCCCAGCAAAAGTGAACCCGCAACACTGCCTGCTCCCACTGCACTGATCAGCAGTCCAAAATTCCCCTCATTAAATCCAATCTGCTTTGCAATAAAAACAAATAACCCATCATAAAGGAAGATAATGAAAAACGCTGCAGAAGAAAGAATAATCGAGATCTTTAACAGGGGAGTATGAAAAATATGGTTGATGCCATCAGAAAAATCTTTCCAAAAATCCCTTTTGACTGCTTGGCCGTCAGCCATTATTTTATCTGACTCTTCAAAGGACTTTAAGCTGGGAAGATACAGCAGGAAAATAAGAGCTATAAAGAATCCTGCTGCTTCAAACAGAAATGGGGTCTTAGGTCCAAAAACAGCTATAATTCCTCCTCCTAATGCCGGCCCGGCAATTTTCATCGTGTTGACTGAAAGCTGGCTTAAAGTTACTGCTTCAGGCAGCATGCTTTCAGGTACAATCAACCGGATGGTACTCTGCCTTGCCGGATCATATAGTGCCGATACGGTTCCTTTTAAAAACACAAATAATAGCAGAATGTATAAGTTAGGAGCGTAAAATAAGCCTGCTACAAAGACCATTTTTAAAAGGAGGCAAACGATCATAACTGCTTTCTTGGGCAATCTGTCCACAAACACACTTGCAAATGGGCCAATGATGACCCAGGGAAGACCGAGAACTATAATGACAGAGGCAATTGCCGTTTCATCCAGACCCCAGTGATAAACGACAATAACCTGCAATGCAATAAGATCAAGCCAGTTCCCCAAGTCGGAAAATAACTGGGCGCCAAAAAGTGCGCGAAATGATTTTAGCTTGAGCGGTTTAAAAATCCCTGGTTTCGCTGTCAATTCCCTTCATCCTTTCCAATGGCCATCCTTCGCCTGTTCAGCAGCTTTTCGGTATTGCCATGAGGATCCTGGCCGACTGGCAAATTATCTTTTTGCAGCGCTTCGATTGATTCATCGATCCATTTAATTTCTGTTTCCAGCTTCATTTCTGCATAACGGATCGAGAGGGTGCCAAGCTTGCTGACATATGAATATCCATTTCTCGGCCACTCTTTTACGAATTTAAGAATATCAGAAGCTTCTTCTTTTCTTTTTAATAAATGGCTGATTAACACTTCATTATCCATATCTTCATGCCAGGTTGACATTTTCATAAGCAGTTCATCTTTAATAACGGGGAAAGAAGGAGGTGTCTTCAGCCAATTTTCAAACTCTTTCCAGCCTTTAGCAGTAAGCTCATACATTTTTTTTCTTCTTCCATCATCTTCCTGTTCGATTGCATAGATAAATCCTTCTGCCTCAAGCTTTTTTAATTTCGGGTATATGCTCCCATAGCTCATTCCCCAATATAGGCCAGCAGCTTTGTGTTCAAATTCAGATTTGATATTATATCCCGTGCTGGGCCAGAAGCTTAGTACAGCTAGGATGGTATGTTCTATTGACAAATAATATCACTCCTTTCAATGTATCATGATGATATATCAATATGATATGTTGTATGAACAAATAAATCAACAAAAAAATAAAAAACTTTCGCTATTTTTTTAGCGAAAGTTTGTTAAGGGACGATATTCTCTATGGCTGTATTATTACCCTTGTTCCATTTGGTACTATGCGTGCCAATTTGAGGACATCCTGGTTATACATTCGTATACAGCCTTTGGAAACAGATTGGCCAATTGAGGAAGGGTTGTTGGTTCCGTGAATTCCGTAGCCGTACTTTGACAGGGAAAGCCACATAACCCCATATGGACCGCCGGGATTAGGTTCTCTGTTCACAATTACAAACTCTCCAATTGGCGTCTGCGTCAGCAATTTTCCGACCGCAATGGGGTAGACTCTTTGTACGGCACCGTTAGATAAAAGAGTTAAGGTTTTTTTGCCTCTTGAAACTATGATTGTATATGGAATCGAATCCGGTTCGGGAAGTCCTGGTATGACTATTCGCTGGCCGGGATAAATCAGTCCTGGATTTACTATGGCTGGATTTGCCTCCAGAAGCTCGTTTAAAGGCCGCCGGTAATTTTGCGAGATAACAGACATTGTTTCTCCAGGCTTTACTGTATGGTAAATAGCAGCCACCTCTTTCTGAAAAGGTATATTCAAATATATGCCTGAGAAAATTATCTTGTAACTCATTGCTTAAATTATGTCCTGAAAGCTGCAAAAAAAAGTGAATTCTGCAATGATTTGCTTTCCCTTTACTTGCCGCTGTCTGATTGCAGGGTAAACACCGTGAGTTCAGGTCTGGATAAAAAGCGGAAGGGCAGCCGGGTTGTACCAAGCCCTCTGTTTACATAAAGAGTTAAAGGATTTTGACTGCCAATTTCATAGAAGCCTTCATGGTATCTTTCAGCATGTGGAGGTTTAACTAAGGCTCCAAAGAACGGGATTTTTATTTGGCCGCCATGACTATGGCCGCTCAACTGCAGATTTATGCTGAAGGCTGAGGCTGCATCTGCTAAATCCGGTGCGTGGGACAATAAAATGTTATATGATGCCCCGTCCATGTTTTCGCTGGCCAGCTTTATGTCCGGCCTTCCGAGCATGGCATCGTCAATGCCGATAATCCCGATGCTGCTTCCGGATAGTTCGAGTTTTCGATTTTCATTCAGCAAAAGAGTAAAGCCTGAATCTTCCATAATAGATTTATAGATATCTGAACCATAGCCCCCGTGATCATGATTCCCATAAATAGCAAATCTTCCGAGCGGTGCCTGAATTCTTTTCAGGAGCGGTGCAATTTGGTCTGCTTCCTGAAATTTATTAGGTTCATCCATCAGGTCACCTGTAAAGAAAACAATGTCAGGCTTCTGGCTGTTTATCTTTTCAATCAATTCTTCCAGCTGTTTCAGGTCATAATGAAATCCTAAATGGGTGTCGCTGAATTGGATTATTTTTTTATTATTGAACGCTAGGGGAATTGCGCTGTCAGATATTTTGAAGTTTGTGATTTCCAGGAGCCTAGGCTCTATATCCCGTGCATAATAATAGCCGCCTGCACTAATACCAAACACAGCAGCAAAAAAGCCGAGAGTTCTTTTTAAAAAAGATCTTCTGGACACTTTTTCCGGCATTGGGCATACCAACCTATCTTTAAAAATTTTTTCTGGGTCCGCATGAGAAGAGAGATAATAGCCTTCTCATTACAGTATCTTTAATACTATCAAACTATCCTATTAAAAAGAAGAATTAACTATGCTTGTTTTTTATCCTTCATTTTCCTTTAAAGAAATGGCTGTTTTCGCAAGGCTTGCTGCTTTTTAGTATCTTATTTACTGAGTTGATTGGAACGGAAGGTGAGAGATCCTCGAAAATGCTGCCGCATTTCCTTCGTGCGGTGTTTATTCGAGGATACTTATTCAAGTACTGCGGGAGTAGCGGGACAGGTGAGACCCCGCAGACGCGGAGCGTCGGGGATGCTCACCGCCTGCCCCGCGGAAAGCGAGCACCCTGGAGTGGAAATCCACGGACAGCATTGAAAGATGGAAACCAATAATATATACGAAAAAAGCCAAATTAATTTATTTATAAATAATAATTCGAAAATTCTATATTTAATGGTAAAATGTAAATGAATGACTATTCATTTTTGAGAGGGGAATTAGGATGAAGAATAAAACAGTCATTGTTACTGGCGGTTCCAGCGGCATGGGGAAGTATATGGCAAAGCGGTTTGCTGAAGCTGGTGCCAATGTGGTGATAACAGGAAGAAACCCGGAACGCCTCGAGACAGCCAAAGCTGAAATTGAAACATCTAAAGGACAAGTTTTGACCATTCAAATGGATGTCCGTGAGATTGAACATGTTAAACATATGCTTAATGAAACACTGAGTACATTTGGGCAGGTTGATTTCCTTGTTAATAATGCTGCAGGTAATTTTATATGTCCTGCAGAGCACTTGAGTGCAAATGGATGGAATTCTGTTATTAATATTGTCCTGAATGGAACCTTTTATTGTTCGAGCGAAGTAGGTAAATACTGGATTGAAAAGGGGATTAAGGGAAGCATAATCAATATGGTGGCTACATATGCATGGGACGCCGGAGCGGGAGTCATACACTCGGCTGCCGCAAAAGCAGGGGTATTATCCATGACAAGAACATTGGCTGTCGAATGGGGAAGAAAATACGGCATAAGGGTAAATGCTATAGCTCCAGGCCCGATTGAAAGGACAGGAGGGGCTGACAGGCTTTGGGAATCGGAGGAAGCTGCAAAAAGGACTCTTCAAAGTGTACCGCTTGGCAGGCTCGGAAAGCCTGAGGAAATTGCTGAATTAGCCTTCTTTCTTTTCTCAGAGCATGCAGGTTATATTAATGGGGAGTGCATCACAATGGATGGCGGCCAGTGGCTGAACCAGTTTCCGTTTTAATGCATGAAAAAGCCGGCTGAATGGTTTTCAGCCGGCTGACATAGACTATTGATAGCTTACAGCTCTCGACTGCAAAGCTTTCCATGATGAGATAAATCGTTCTTTTGAAACCTTCACCTTTTTTTTCCCTGATAGTGGGTCGTTAAGAAAAACAAACTGATCATCATACCCTGCCAATACGACTGCATGAAGATCCAATGGAGTTTTAATGGTTTTGCCGGAGTGAGTCCAGGATTCCCAGCGGTCAGGAAGCCTGTAATCTCCTGTGGTCCAGACGACAGCAGGATATCCTTTGGAAACATGCATGAGAACTTCATTAAAATCCCGGCCGGTTAAATTAACGGCTCTTCCAGGCAGGTATTTATTCACCAATTCTTCAATTGGCTTATCAAAAACTGCGTATCCGGCATTTCTCCCTGTCATATCTCCCACAAATCCTTCTTCAGGATTACCCCATTTTAAAATATCACCTTTTGAGAGTATCAGCGGATCATTATCTTTTTTTACTTCATTGTACAATTCCATTTTCCCGACTTGGACACCTGCATGCTGCAGAACCATTGTCAGGCTGGTTACTTCACATCCATACTTCAATTCAGGATTTTGTCTGATTAGTGGAACATCAATGATGACAGATGTTTTTTTAACAGCCTCAGCGTCTTCCGTATGTCGGGCTGTTACTTTCTGCTGATCCTTCTTTGCTTTGACTGGTATTTGGGCAGTCAGCTCTTTTGAATTCATGTCAGTCTCTTGTACAGGACTGGCCGGTTCTGAATGTCCGCAGCCAAGCAAAGGAATAAGAAGGGATATAAATAGGAGCTTCCTCATGTAATACCCTCTTTCTTTTGATGTCCTGATATTAGCTTGTGGAGTATAACACGGCAATATGATGCAAAGCTTTTGCCAAACAATCATGTTTCATCAAGAAGTGGAAGCTATATTTTGAATAGTAAAAGTTTTAAGCGAATATGGTATAATAACTCATTAATCGCAGTTTCACTTTATTTACATAGGGAGGCTAGGACATGGATGCATTGGATATCCTTACAGATTTGGATAATGTATTTCCTTATTTCCAGCCAATATTCAGTGCAGATGAGCATCGTGTCATTGGTTATGAGGTATTAGGACGATATAAAGGTTCTGATGGGACTGTCAGTCTGGGGCCATTCTTCCACGATGAGAATGTTCCTGAAGAATACCGGATTGAGGTGGATTATGAAGTATTAAAGAAAGCTTTAGGCAAGGCGCAGCATCTTGATAAAGATGTTCTGATTTTTATAAATAGAGATGCTGACTTGCTCATGTATAATGATGGGGAACAATTTTTAAATACCCTCCAGGAATATGAAAAAAAAGGCATAAGCCTTGACCGGATTGTATTGGAAATTACCGAAAGGAATTACAAAGGCGATATTGACCACCTGGATCATCTTTTAAATTATTACAGGACATATGGAATCAAGCTAGCGATTGATAAACTTGGAAATGAAAGCAGTCATCTCGATCGGATCGGACAATTGGCTCCTGACATTTTAAAAGTGGATCTTGAGTCCATGAAATCAAATGCATCTGCTTATAATTTTAATGATATCCTCTATTCTTTATCCATGCTTGCCAGGAAAATTGGAGCGAGCTTGCTTTTTGAAAATATTGAAATGGTTTACCAGCTTCAGTATGCATGGAAAAATGGTGGCCGTTACTATCAGGGCTATTATTTGCAAAAACCTGCAGAAAATTTCCCTGACAGAGATATTTTAAAGGAAAAATTACGAAATGAATGCCACAGGTTTATGGTGCATGAAAAGAAAAAACTGGAGTCATTGTATCAGGTTACACTTGAGTTCAATGACATGCTGATGGATTTTGTAAATAAAAATAAAAAGGTTTCTGTATATGAAGAAACTTTGGAGCAGATCGCTCTCCTGTTGGACGGGGCAGCTTTTCGCCTTTATATATGCGATGAAGACGGATTTCAGAAATCTGCAAATTACTTCAAACGGGAGGGAGGATGGCTAACCCAAAATGAATATCTTCATAAAAATTGGAGCTGGCGGCCGTATTTCCTTGAAAATATAATGAAAATGCGAATAAATAAGAAGGGAATTCTCTCTGATTTATATACCGATATTGAGACAGGTGAAACCATAAGGACGTTTTCCTTCCCGCTTAATTCCAGTGATTACTTATTTGTGGATTTATCATACGAGTTTTTATATGAGCATGATGGATTATTATAAGATAAAATTTTAAGTATAATCACTCTTGATTTGAGGGAATGTAAGTGTAGAACTTTCCTCAAGGAGAGATTAATCATGAGCATTTACACATTGATCATACTACTGATCGGAATTGGGATACTTGTTTATTCCCTAGTTTACACTTTGTTTATTGGAAAAGAAAGAAAGGCAGTAAAGGGCGATATCGATGCAGAACTGCCGGATAATGTTCAAAAGCATGCATATATCAGGAATCCAATTTTTTTGACATATGCCATTTGCTTTGGAATTCTTCTTGTAATGATTACTTATTTTGCACTTACATGGACTTGGTAAAGGCCCTTCACTGGAGGGTCTTTTTTTTGACGTTTTTTATAAACTTGATCAATTGACAATATTTACATCTATATTATATATGTGCTTTTCCGTCTTCTGCGTTAATTCTTTGTCAATACGGGTAGATTCTTAACAAGAAAAGAATTTTCCTGTCAAAACATAAGAGAATTTCGGGAACGAATGCAGGCATCAGAAGATTTATTTACTGGTAAAATTGAGGGTGCAAACTAAGTGATGGATATAGAAAGGGAGAGTGGAATGTACAAGCACATAACAGGAATTATTATCACAATTGCAGTCATGATCGCAGCTATTCCTTCTCATACTTATGCTGAGAGAAATACGAATAAAGAAAAGGTATACGAATTCCTGCAGAATGCCTTTCAGGCACAGGTTGAGCTTAGCGGGGAAGAGCGAAGCATGAACGAAGTCGAAGAAGTGCTTGCCCCATATTTTTCTGAAGAAGCTAAAAATCAGTTTCTGAAAGAAAACCTTGTTTCAGAAAATGGCAAATACTTTACCCTTGGAGGAGATGCAGCCCCATACTACATTCCGTTTTTCACCTATTCGGATAATACCCAAATTGTTGAAGATAACGGTAAAGTTTATGTGTATGAATATTTTCCGGAAAACCATGAAGGACCTGTAGGTTATGATAGCCACTATGAGGGAATCTTGCTGGCAGAACAAGGAGGGAAAATGAAAGTCGCCAAATTCCTGGGTGAAAATATTCCCGGGAAAATAATAAACAAAGCTGATGGCGGGCAAGAAGCGGCAAAACAAACCTCTTTTAAGGCACCTGAAACAAATTGGCTAAACAATCCTTCCTATCAATTCGGATTCCTGTTAAATCCATTCCAAGCCATGTTTCGTTCAGGAAGCCTGTTCTTAACGGATAATGGAGGTTTAATTGGTTTAGTTGAACAGCAGGAGCTGAACGGACAGCTGGCAGCCAATTAGAAGAGCTTAAAAGCTTAAAGGGCTTTTAAGCTCTTTTTTTATTCCTTTCCCAGTGCTGTTCTTAGTTTTTCCAGGTCAAATCCCCTTATGACGGTGTCCCCGATGACCACCGTTGGCGTGGAAAAGGAGCTAAACTGCTTGGTCAGCTCTTTATGTGCAGCGGCATCTTTTTTTATGTCTTTAATTGTATAGGTATATCCATTCTCATTTAAAAACATCTTCGTAATTTCACAGGGCGGACAATCCGGCTGTGTATATAAAACAATCTCTTTCAATGTTAGCATCCTCCCGGCCTTTTGTTACTCTATCATAAAGCAGGAAGTTCAAGCAGGCAATCAGTTTGCTTTATGCAGGTAATCAATCAAGCCCATCGAGCAAACAGCGATATCGACAGAAAGAATCTCGTATACAGGATGGTCAGATGGGATGCCTCTGCTATTTAAATAAGCTTTAACTTTCTCTTCGAGGATGGCTTGTGCTGCCTGTGACTGCTGATCTATAGAGCCCCCGCCAGAAAAGGCAGTTTCCCCTGCATTCATGAATATCTTAAGCCAATCTTTTATTTGCCTGTAGACTTCTTTAGGGGTTGAACTCATGCCGTAATGGCCAAAGAAAATAAATTCAATGTCCATTTTTTCGTACATGTCAATGGATTCGAGCATTTTGCCTGGACTGAATTGGTTTGGTGAAGTCGAGGGCAGATACATTTCAATCCCATGTGCTTTTAACTGAGGATAAAATACACCAGCAGTATCTCCCGTAAACATCCCATTTAATGAAGGGTGAAAGATGCTGAAGTGGTGATTGGCGTGTCCGGGAGAATGATAAAATTTCAATGTGCAATTTGGACCTATTTCAAGCTCTTCTTCATGCTCTTTTGTGATAATCTTATCCTCCGGTACTGGCAAAATTGGATTAAACAGTCCATCGAATTGATCTCCATAAACAGCTTTTGCACCGGTAATTAAGCGTGAAGGGTCTGCTAAGTGCCTTGCACCTTTTGGGTGGACAATAACCTTTGCGTTCGGACAGTGGGTTAATAATAAACCGGCGCCGCCTGCATGATCAAGATGAATATGCGTCACGATGATATATTCAACTTCCTCCGGTTTAAAATGAAGCTGGTTTAGTCCTTCTAATATATAGGGGATGGAGGGGCTGGCCGAGGTTTCAATCAAAGTCAGCTTTTGTTCTGTCAGGACATATGTACCGGTACGTTTTTCCAAAGAAAGGTCAAAATCATCAATTAAATATAGGTTTTCCACCAATTTTTCAGGTTTTGCCAAAAAAAATCACGTCCTTTATAAAGCTTTTGCTTGTACAAACACCTGACAATATTTTATTCTGTTAATATTGGTATGTAAAGCATTGTGCTTGAATATTCTGAATTTATTTCTTTAGGATAGAAACATGCCAAAAGAGAAACCTAAATGTGAATTATGGGTTTTGTTTTGGAAAGGAGAGAGAGCATGTCACAGCTTCAAGGTATATTAACACGCTTAAAGAGCTTACAGGAACAAGCAACAGGCGGAGAGCCAATGCAAAGATTTTTTGAGGTGAATGGTGAAAGAAAATGCCAGGTAACTTTTCATCCGAAAAATGAAACATTTGAGCTGGAAGTATATAACGATAAAGAAAAGCCAAAAAGATATCAATTCGACAACATTGATATGATCACAATCGAAATTTTCGATTTGATTCAATAATTCAAAACATACATAAGGGGCCTTTTTGGCCTCTTTTCTTATATTCCCTGTAAAAATAAACCAAATGCCAGAGGTGGGAAATGTATTACCTGCTCATGATTATGCTGTTTTTTACAGTGCTGCTTTTGCTTGCAGATTTAATTAATACAAAAAAAGAAGTAATCCGGATCAGGAAAACTCTTGAAGAAATGAAAGAAATTTTAAAAGACAATAGAGACTCGAAAAAATAGGCATTGAGAATAATAAGCAGTATATGATCCTTTAAGTTGAGGTGAAGCAGAATGATGCCAACTGTAACATGTCCAGCCTGCAGGGCAGAAAAAGAAATTGATGCCGTATTAACTGCACAATCCAATCAAAATGTTATTTATCACTGTCCTGACTGCAGCTATGAAGTTAGAGACATTCAAACCAGTAAAGGATAATAGGCGCAAAATACCGGAGACTGTGATAAAATGGTTGAGAAGCATAACTAATTTTTGAGGAGTTTTCAGTGATGATCAGTCTCCATAGCGAGGAATTTTTAGAATTTAACATTAGTGATTTCATGATTCCTTCTGAACGGGTAGCACATGTCCAGGTTGGCAATAACCTTGAGCATGCCCTCTTAGTACTAACGAAAAGCGGTTATACAGCAATACCTGTACTGGACCCGCAATATAAGCTGCAGGGCTTAATCAGCACACCTATTATCATGGATTCCATTCTCGGTCTAGAGCGGATTGAATTTGAGCAGCTGGAGAAAAAAAGGGTTGAAGAGGCTATGAACAGAAATATCCCCCGGCTTGATGCTGAATCTTCTATTCAGGAATCGATCGCTCTCTTAGTTGACCATCCATTTATATGTGTTGAAAACAAGGAAGGCTACTTTGAGGGAATACTGACTCGCAGAACAGTATTAGATCAATTAAATAAACATATCAGACGATTAAATAAACGTTAAATATCACAGCTCCCCGCAGTGGGAGCTTGCTTTATTTTCAATAATAAGTATTCAGGCCGGTTTATAGCCGTTATTTTCGGATTTATACTTGGAGGGGAAATACTTGAGTCAAACTTTACATAAAAAAATGCCTCAAGGAAAGAGGAAAGTAACCAAAAAGCCTTTTGTGCTGGCTTCAGTAATGCTTGCCATGTTTATGGGGGCTATTGAGGCAACCATTGTATCAACTGCAATGCCTGCCATTGTTGGAGATTTAGGCGGATTTGCTTTATATAGCTGGGTGTTTTCAGCTTACCTGCTAATGAATGCTGTGACTGTATTGATTTATGGCAAGCTTTCAGACTTATTTGGGCGGAAGCCCGTTTTGACGTTCGGGATTATCATCTTTTTAATAGGTTCTATTTTATGCGGTTTTGCGGAATCGATGACAGCACTGATCATTTTCAGGTTAATCCAGGGTTTTGGTGCCGGAGCAGTAATGCCGATTGCAACAACCATCGTCGGAGATATTTATACAAAAGAGGAAAGGGCACAGGTGCAGGGGTATTTATCAAGTGTTTGGGGAATTTCAGCTATCATGGGCCCGGCAATAGGCGGGCTTCTGGTTGAATTTGTCAGCTGGCGATATGTTTTTTGGGTTAACATACCACTTGGCATCATGGCGATTGCAGGCTTGTGGCTTTTCCTTCATGAAAATGTGGAAAGGAAAAAGCATCAGATCGATTATGCAGGAGCTGTGCTATTAACAGTTTCCATTTCATCTCTTATGTTTGTGCTTGTGGAAGGAGGAACAAATTGGGCATGGAATTCCATTGAAGCAATCAGCCTTTTAGCGGTCAGTATAATTGCTTTTATTTTATTTATCCTGCAGGAACAAAAAGCTGCGGAACCAATGATGCCTTTTAATATTTGGAAGGACAAGCCGATATTAATTGCCAATTTGGCTTCCTTAACAACCGGTGTCATGCTGATAGGGATTTCCAGTTTTCTTCCGGCCTTTGTGCAAGGTGTCATGGAAAGATCTCCGATAGTAGCCGGCTTTACGCTTACCACGATGTCGATTGGATGGCCGATTGCTTCTGCAGCGGCAGGCAAACTGCTTTTAAAAATTGGTTTTAGAAGTACATCTGTCATAGGCGGAGTGTTTTTGATAGCGGGGAGTATTATGTTTGTTACCCTCACTCCTGAAGCGGGACCCGTATGGGCTGCAGCGGGGAGCTTTTTGGTTGGGGCAGGCATGGGCTTGACCACTACAGCTTTTATTGTATCCATTCAGAGTACAGTGGAATGGAATCAAAGGGGAATTGCCACTGCTGCTAATATGTTTATGAGAAATCTGGGCAACACCATAGGAGCAGCCTTGCTGGGCGGAATTTTGAACAGTCAGATCAAATCATATATACAGAAGAATGGTGAAGGCATAGACGCCGGCTTATCGTTGGATTCAGCAAATGTACTATTAAATGAAGAAGCAAGAAACAGCATGGATGCAGGAATGAAGGAAATTCTGCAAAATGGCCTTACCGTTTCGCTTCATTCGGTGTATTATGCAGTGCTGTTATTTGCAGTGATAAGCTTCTTATTGGTCATTGCACTGCCGAAGCATGAAAAGGAAATCGCCGATTAGGCGCCTGTAAATCTCTGCATTTATCGTGCAGAGATTTTTAATGTTTAACTTCTGGAACTTTATCTCCCAAACCATTATCGATGATAAAGAAATTCAAAAGTAATTAAGATATACTATAAGAAAAAGTTATGAAGGGAAGATGTTTATGTCTTCACTTACAGAATTTCATCTTTTATCGGTACTGGCACAGGAAATGAATATGAGAAAAGCAGCTGAGCGTTTATTTGTATCGCAGCCGGCGCTTTCACAGCGCCTTGTGAATATTGAAAAGGAATGGGGCAACAAGCTATTCCTCCGCTCACAAAAGGGATTGTCTCTGACACCGGCTGGAGAAATTGTTATTCAATTTGTAAATGAAGTTTTGGCCAAAGAAGAAAAAGTGAGGGAGTCAATTACTGCCCTTAATTCGGAGGTTCATGGAACATTAAAAATTGCAGTTGCTTCAATTGTCGGACAGAATTGGCTGCCGCAAGTTCTTAAAAAGTTTGTCAGCCGCTATCCCCAGGCAAAAATATCTCTGATTACCGGCTGGAGCAGTGAAATATTAAAATCTCTTTATGATGATCAGGTTCATATTGGAATTATCAGAGGAACTCCTGATTGGAAGGGGATTAAAATCCCTTTATTTAAGGACAGTCTTTATCTGGTTGATACAGAAATTACAAGGCCGGAGCAGGTTCTTGAAACAGACCGGCCATTTATTCAGTTTAAGAGTGATTCAAACTATTATCAGGAAATTCAGGACTGGTGGCTGCGGCAGTTCAAAACTTCTCCAAAAAGGACAATAGTAGTTGACCAAATTGAAACATGCAAGCAAATGACTTTCAATGGAATAGGGTACGCCATTCTCCCGGCCATTACGCTGAATGGTGCAGAGAAAAATATTTTTAAGATCCCGCTGCTTGACGAGAATAATTTGCCGATTAAGCGTGATACGTGGCTTCTGGGATACGAATCGGCCTTTCAGCTCAAGCAGGTGCAGGCATTTGTTGAGTTAATAAAGGAGCACATTGAAGAAGAAAGAAAGTGAAAACCCATTTTTTCTTCCGTCATTTTTTTTTCTTGTTTTCAGCGCTTTTGTTTGTTAAAGTAATCCTAGTTGCAATGTTATACATAGAGGAGGATTTTTATTATGAAAATGATGGATGCCAATGAGATTATTTCTTTTATCCAGAACAGCACAAAATCCACGCCTGTAAAGGTTTATATTAAAGGTGATTTAGAGGGAATCGACTTTGGAGCTTCAGCTAAGTCCTTTGTAAATGGCAGTACCGGGGTTGTGTTTGGTGAATGGTCTGAAATTAGCCAGGCTATTGAAGCAAACCAGTCAAAAATTGAAGATTATGTAATTGAGAATGACCGCAGGAACTCAGCGATTCCGTTGCTGGACATGAAAAATATTAAAGCGCGTATTGAGCCGGGTGCCATCATCCGTGACCAGGTAGAAATCGGTGATAACGCTGTAATCATGATGGGTGCTTCCATAAATATCGGAGCAGTGATCGGTGAAGGCACAATGATTGATATGAATGTTGTCCTTGGCGGAAGAGCTACAGTCGGCAAGAATTGCCATATTGGAGCAGGAACTGTATTGGCAGGCGTTATTGAGCCTCCTTCAGCAAAACCTGTCGTTGTAGAAGATGATGTAGTAATCGGAGCAAATGCGGTTGTTCTCGAAGGTGTAACGGTTGGCAAGGGAGCTGTAGTTGCTGCAGGTGCGATTGTTATTGATGATGTGCCTCCATACACAGTGGTGGCAGGCACACCAGCCCGTGTGATTAAAGAGATTGATGAAAAAACTAAGTCTAAGACAGAAATTAAGCAGGAACTTCGCCAATTATAATAGTTTAAAAAGCGTGGATCTCGATCCGCGCTTTTTCTAAAGGAAATTATCAATAGGCGAACCAAGGAGAAATATAGCTTGAATGAGACATAAGGGGCAATTTTAACAAGGGGGAGAAAGCTTGGTCACAACTAATCCATTTATTGAGCTGCGTCGAGAGCTGCACAAAATACCGGAGCTTGGGTTCCGTGAATATAAAACACAGCAGTTTCTATTAAATTATCTGTATAGTCTTCCTCAGGACAACATGGAAATTAAAACTTGGAAAACAGGCATTTTTGTAAAAATAAGCGGTATGAATCCTTCCCGGATGATTGGGTATCGTGCTGATATAGACGGCCTTCCGATTGCAGAGGAGACAGGCCTGCCGTTCAAATCAAAGCATGATGAACAAATGCATGCCTGCGGACATGATTTCCATATGTCGATTGCACTGGGGCTAATAACAAAATTCACAGCTGAACCAATTAACGATGATTTGCTGTTTATTTTTCAGCCGGCTGAAGAAGGGCCTGGCGGAGCAGAACCCATGCTTAGATCTGAAATAATGAAAGACTGGAAGCCGGATATGATATTGGCCCTCCATATTGCTCCGGAATATCCTGTCGGAACCATCGCTTTGAGAGAAGGCTTGCTGTTTGCAAATACGTCGGAACTTTTTATTGATTTAAAAGGAAAAGGGGGACATGCCGCATATCCGCATAACACCAATGATATGGTCGTGGCAGCATGTACCCTGGTCAGCCAGCTTCAGTCCATTATTTCAAGGAATGTTGATCCCCTGGACAGCGCAGTCGTTACAATCGGAAAAATAACAGGTGGCACTGTTCAAAACATCATAGCTGAAAAAGCAAGGCTTGAAGGTACCATTCGCACACTATCCCCAGAATCAATGAAGAAAGTAAAAAGCAGGATTCAGGCACTTGTCAAAGGAATTGAAGTTGGGTATGAATGTGAAGCTTCAATCGACTATGGCAGCATGTATCATCAGGTTTATAATGAGGAAACCTTAACAAGGGAATTCATGGATTTTGCCCGCACCAATACAGACATCAATGTGGTTGAATGCCGTGAAGCCATGACAGGTGAGGACTTCGGCTATATGCTTGAAGAAATTCCGGGCTTCATGTTTTGGCTTGGCGTCGATTCAGAATATGGACTTCATCATGCCAGGCTGAATCCAAATGAAAATGCAATCGAAACTGCAATTGAATTGATTGCAGCATATTTAAAGTATAAAGGCTGAAGCACATTTACCCATAAAAAAAGCTGATTTCATATGATCCTATTAGGATCTGCGAAATCAGCTTTTTGTTTTCGATTTAACACAGTCTAACGGGCAGTAAGACCCCCACTACAAGGCTCAGTGGAGCCAATGGGGGATAAGTGGGGGATAAAGAAAATCCCACTGATTGAAGATTCACTTTATCCGGTGGAACTTTCTGTTCCTGTCTGTTTTTGTATCAGCACCTGATGGGGGAAAGGAATTTCAATCCCGTTAGCTTCCAAAGCTTCCTTCAGCGCTTTTCTAAGCTGCCGTTCGACAGCCCACTGTTCCATGTTTTCTGTCTTGGCAATGATTCTTAATACTACATCAGATGAGCCTAATGTTTGTACGCCGATGACATTAGGTCCTTCAACAATTGCCTGGTTTTCTTCAGCAATCCTGTCACATGCTTCCTGAAGGACTGTGATAGCTTCATCAATATTGTCATCATAAGAGATTCCTATATCAACCAGTGCGCGCATGTTGCCGCGGGAATGGTTACTCAGACTGGTAATCTCCCGGTTGGGCAGATAATGCAAAGTTCCGTCAAACCCTCGGATTTGAGTCGTTTTTAATCCAATTTGCTCCACTATTCCTGAGTAGCTTCCTGTTGTTACATAATCGCCTACATCAATTTGCCTTTCCAGCAAGATAAAAAATCCTGTTACTACATCACTGACAAGTCCCTGTGCTCCAAAGCCGACTGCTAAACCAATTACCCCCGCACCGGCCAGAATGGCAGTTGCCTTTATACCAAAAACTTGCAGAATCGTAACAGCGAATATAAAAATAAGAACATATGAGAATATGTTTTGAGCAAGACTTAGCAGTGTTTTCGATCTTCCGGGAGATATTCTTTCCTTCTTCGATATTCCTTCAAAGCTCTTTTGGATGATTTTGTTCCCCGCTGATTTAACGATTAAAAATGCAAAATAGATAGCTGCAAGCTTTAATAAAATAAGGCCTGCATCAATCAGCAAGGCTTCCCAATTTATTTGCGAAAAATTTAGGTATTCCATCTTCTCCTGTCCTTTCAATATTAGTAAAGTCATCATTTTATCGCAACAATGTTTTATATGCAAACGGTTAGCCTTTCCAGCCAATGCAATGCCAGAGAAAATATTGGGAAAAAAACAGCTGAGTACTTATAAGGTTGATTTTGAAAAAAGTGAAAAATCAAACAAAAAGGGGTGGAAAAATACTTCGAAACTCGATATATTTAATATTACGTTCTAACTTTTCGAATTTTTCCGCAAATTAAAAGGGGGTATGCAGATGGAAACATTTAAAAAGTTAAAGCAATATTATTGGCCATTTAAACATTACTTTATTTGGTCCATATTTTTTCTTTTTATCGTGACAGCTATAACGGTTGTGTATCCAGTGATCCTGCAGGTGACAATTGATGAAGTGGTCATTGGAGGGAATTATGGGTGGATACCCTTTTTGGCTTTAGGCTTTATTGCCATAATGGCCGTAAAGGGGGCAGCGACTTATATCCATCAGTACACCGGTGATTTATTTGGAATCACATCGGTCTATAAGCTTAGAAATGTATTATATGAAAAATTGCAGTTTCTGCCTTTCAGATATTATGACAATGCGAAAACAGGCGATTTAATGTCCCGGCTTACTGCAGATGTTGAGGGATTCCGGTTCTTTCTTTCATTCGGATTTTCTGAACTCATTCGTTTTTGTTTATTGATCCTTATCAGTATGTCGGTCATGTTTTATTATTCTGTTCCCCTGGCTATTGTCACACTTATCACCCTGCCTTTTCTGGCAGTAGTCACCTTTAAATTCGACAAAGCTGTGCATCCGGCATTCCGGGGCATCCGGAAATCATTCGGGCGCCTGAATACAAAAGTTCAGGAGAATATAAGCGGAATTAATACTGTGAAGTCATTATCGCGGGAAGATTTTGAGATTAATAAATTCAATGACTCTAACAGTGATTATAAGGATAAATATCTCTTTACATCGGATATTTGGGCCAAATACTTTCCTTTAATGGAGTTTCTGGGCAATTTAAGTGTTGTACTGCTTCTGGCTTACGGTGGTTATCTTGTTATGGCCGGCAGTCTGAATCCAGGGGAACTTGTCGCCTTTTACAGCCTTGTCTGGTATATTATGTGGCCCATTATGAACTTAGGCTTTATTGTTAACCTATTTTCACAGTCAAAAGCGTCAGGAGAGCGGCTCATTGAGATCCTTGAAGCAGATAATGAGATTGAGGATATCGATTTATGTGTTAATGCAGAGCGATTGCAGGGTGAGGTGGAATTCCGTAATGTTACTCTGAAATATACGAAGGATGACAATGACGCTTTATCGGATATCTCTTTTCATGCAGAGCCGGGAAAGGTGATTGGATTAATCGGCTCTACGGGATCAGGTAAAACGAGCTTAACACAGCTTATGACAAGATTTTATGAGCCAGTTGAAGGTAGTGTGATGATTGATGGGATAAATGTGCAGGAATACTCTCTCCAGTCTCTGAGAAGTAACATCAGCTTTGTACTTCAGGAATCTTTCTTGTTTTCTTCTTCAATTAAAGCGAATATTGCATTCGGGAAGCCGGATTCAACCATGGAGGAAATTATTGAAGCTGCCAAACGTGCGCAGGCTCATGAATTTATCATGGAGCTTCCTGATCAATACGATACCGTTCTTGGCGAGAGGGGCATGGGGCTTTCAGGCGGCCAGAAGCAAAGGATTGCGATATCAAGGGCTATTTGTGCAGATCCCAGCATTTTAGTTCTGGATGATGCAACAAGCGCTGTGGATATGGAAACTGAATTCATGATACAAAAAGCATTGAAAGAAGTAATGGCTGATCGAACTACGTTTATTATTGCGCACCGGATTTCTTCCCTTAAGCATGCAGATGAAATTCTTGTGCTTGAGAACGGGAGAGTGGCTGAACGGGGGACACATGAAAAGCTGCTTAAAAACAATGGTCCATATCAGCGGATTTACGATATTCAATATCAGGACCGGGATAAGGTTCTCCAATCAAATGCAGGCTAGGAGGTGCGTTCTTGAAAAAATCTAAACCGGAAAATGACAAAGTGTTAAACAGGTTCCAATACTCTGCTGACGAAGTGATCGAGAAGCCATTTAATTGGAAGCAGATGCTGCGATTATTCAGTTATATGGAGCCCTACAGAAAAAATTTACTTCCGCTCTCCATTATAATGGTATTAGTAAATACGGCAGTCAGACTGATTATTCCTATCTTGATCGGTGTGTATACGTTAGATAAAGCGTTAATCGAAAAAGAAGGCCGGCTGCTTGTCATCCTGGTCTCATTGATTGCATCACTTTACACGATTTCTTACGCTGCAAACTATTTCAGGATTAAATGGATGAATAAGCTCGGCCAAAGTGTTATTTATGATCTTCGAAAACATTTATTTACACACGTACAGACGCTCTCACATCGTTTTTTTGATCAGCGTTCGGCAGGGTCCATACTGGTAAGGATCATGAATGACATTAATTCTCTCCAGGAGCTTTTTACAAATGGAGTCATAAATCTGCTGATGGATTTGATCATGCTGGCAGGGATTTTTATTATTTTATTTACACTAAGTCCTGAACTGACTTTGGCAATAATGGTCATCCTGCCCATCATGTTTTTTATTTCAACCAGTTTGCGGAGAAATATCCGCAGATCCTGGCAAACTGTCCGGTTAAAACAATCCAAATTGAATTCTCACTTAAATGAGAGTATTCAGGGTATCAGGATTACCCAGTCTTTTACACAGGAAAAAGAGAATATGACATTCTTTGATGGTGTGAATACGGAGAACTTTGAAAGCTGGAGGGTTGCCTCCCAGAAGAATGCTATGTTCAGGCCGCTGGTTGAATTGACCAATGCCCTGGGTACAGCTGTACTGATTTGGTTTGGGGCGCATCTGATTCAGACCGGGTCAATATCGATCGGTGTCTTTGTTTCTTTTGCCTTTTATTTAGGGATGTTCTGGGAGCCTATTTCCCGGCTTGGTATGGTTTATAACCAGCTGCTCATGGGAATGGCTTCCTCTGAAAGAATCTTTGAATTTCTTGATGAGCAGCCAATCGTATCAGAAAGGAACAATGCTGTGAATTTGCAGGAGATAGATGGCAAGATTGAATTTGAGAATGTCATTTTTTCTTACGATGATAAAAGAACAGCCCTAAATGGAGTTTCATTTGAGATAAAATCGGGGCAGACAGCAGCGCTTGTCGGTCATACAGGATCTGGAAAAACAACGATAGCGAACTTAATCAGCCGTTTTTATGACCCTTCGGGAGGTACTGTAAAAATAGATGGCTATGATTTACAGGATGTTTCTTTATCAAGTTTGCGCAAGCAAATCAGTGTCGTGCTGCAGGATACTTTCATATTTTCCGGCACAATCTGCGATAACATCCGTTTTGGCAGGCCAGATGCAACGGATGAAGAAGTAGTGGAAGCAGCCAAAGCTGTCGGTGCACACGGATTCATTGAAAAACTTTCAAAGGGATATGAAACCGAAGTGGAGGAAAGAGGGAATATATTATCGGTCGGAGAGAGGCAGCTGCTCTCCTTTGCCCGCGCTTTGCTTGCAGACCCGCGTATTCTTATACTTGATGAAGCTACTGCAAGTATTGATACAGAGACAGAGATGAAGATCCAGCAGGCTTTAAAGACACTTTTGAAGGGCAGAACAGCCATAATTATCGCCCATAGGCTGTCCACAATCCGGGAATCTGATCAAATTTTCGTGCTCGATCATGGAAATATTTTAGAGCAAGGAAATCATGAGGAATTGATGAATGCGAAAGGTGAATATTTTCATTTGGTTAAGGCACAATACAATATGCTTGAAGCAATTTAATGAACAAAAAACCTCCGTGAGGAGGTTTTATTTAAAGATAAGAAAGTATAAAATTTTGAACGTAGATACCTGTCTAGCGCAAGCAGCCTACCCCCTCGAGGTCACAAGCTTGTCTAGTTGCGGCTCCTAGTGACTCTGGGTCATAAGCTGTTTCCTTCCAGAAGGAAAAACGCCTTCTTGCAGGAACCGTCTTATGCCTGTCGTCCCTGGGCAGTCGCCTCCACTTTTCGAGCAAGCCTCCCAAAAAGGCAAAGAACGCCTTTCCGGGAGGCTCGTCTTGTGCTTGAGGCCCCCAGGATGGGGGTCATGCAGACGTTGCCACAGGACGTGGCGTTCTTAGTCTGCGTTCATTCGTGGGCAAGGCGCTTGCGCTTTTCTTATGTCATTAAGTAATGTCTAATCGCTATACTCCTGTGTGTGCTATTATGGTATTATTGTCTATATTGCTAACTTTGCTGGGGGAAGATAGGATGAAAAAAGAATTTGCTGTTATCGGACTTGGACGTTTTGGAGGAAGCATCTGCCATGCTCTGGCAGAAGAAGGCATGGAAGTAATGGCGATTGATGTAAATGAAGACCGTGTGAACGAATTTGCGAGAGTTGCTTCGCACGCTGTAGTTGGCGATACCACAGACGAATCCGTTATCAAGAGTTTGGGAATACGTAATTTTGACCATGTTATTGTGGCGATTGGCGATAATATTCAGGCCTCTATCCTTACAACCTTAATATTAAAAGAGGTAGGAGTTAATAAGATTACGGTTAAAGCGCAAAATGATTATCATGCTAAAGTATTGAGGAGAATAGGTGCCGATCAGGTTGTTCATCCTGAAAGGGATATGGGCAGAAGGATTGCCCACAGTATTGTGTCAAATAATGTTCTGGATTATCTGGAACTCTCTGATGAGCATAGCATAGTAGAAATCGTGGCTAATGAAAAACTTGCCGGCCACAGCATTATAGATCTTGATATCCGGGCAAAGTACGGAATCAACATTGTTGCAATTAAAAGAAAAAAAGAAATTATCGTTTCTCCGCAGGCAAATGAAAAAATACAATTTGACGATATTCTTATTGTTATTGGAGCAGACGTAGATATCAACCGTTTTGAAAAGAAAGTGATGTCTTAATTTGAAAAAGGCTGTATCTCTCATGTGAGCGATACAGCCTTTTTTTAGTATATACTTATACCTCGTGGGATTTTTTAAACTTCCATGATAATCGGCAAGATCATTGGACGGCGCTTTGTTTTTTCATAAAGGAATGGTGCAAGCGTGTCAGTAATTTCATTCTTGATTTCTGACCATTGAGTTGTCCTGCGTTCCATAACCTTGCTTAAATGTTTTGTAATGAGTGCCTGTGCATCATTGATTAAATCTCCGGATTCCCTCATGTAGACGAACCCGCGGGAAATTAAGTCAGGGCCGGCAGCAATTTTGAAGTCCTTCATATTGATGCTCACTACGACAACCACTAAACCTTCTTCAGAAAGAATGCGGCGGTCCCGTAAAACAATATTTCCGATATCACCGATTCCGCTACCGTCAATATAGACAGATCCAGACGGGATTTTTCCGGCAACCTGAGCAGAATCTTCGCTGAGAGCCAGAACTTCACCATTATCCATGATGAAGCAGTTTTCTTCTTCCACTCCACAATCTACAGCCAATTTAGCATGCATTTTCTGCATTCTGTATTCACCATGAATCGGCATGAAGAATTTTGGCTTTATTAAACGAAGCATTAGTTTCTGTTCTTCCTGGCCGCCATGTCCGGATGTGTGAATATCACTTAATTTGCCATAAATGACTTCTGCACCTGCACGGGAAAGTCTGTCAATCGTTCTGCTGACACTGATTGTGTTCCCTGGAATAGGTGAAGAAGAGAATACAACAGTGTCGCCAGGAATGATCTGTATCTGGCGATGCGTTCCATTAGCAATTCTTGAAAGGGCCGCCATCGGCTCTCCCTGGCTTCCTGTACAAAGAATTGTCACCTGGTTGGCTGGAAGTCTGTTAATTTGATGTGCATCAATAAAAGTATCCTTTGGTGCCTGGATGTATCCTAATTCCTGTCCGATATTTATGGCTGCTTCCATACTTCTGCCAAAGACAGCAATTTTTCTGCCATTTGTAACGGCTGCTTCAGTCACCTGCTGAAGACGGTGGATATTTGAAGCGAAGGTGGCGAAAATAATCCGTCCTTCAACTTTCCGGAAGATGTCATGAATGCTGTCGCCAACCCGGCGTTCAGACATGGTGAATTCAGGAATTTCACTGTTTGTACTGTCAGAAAGCAGGCAAAGGACGCCTTCTTTACCGATTTCAGCCATTTTCGTCAGGTTGGCCGGCTCTCCTACAGGGGTAAAATCAAATTTGAAATCCCCGGTATGAACAACTTGTCCTGGCGGTGTTTTGACAACGATTCCATATGAATCAGGAATACTATGAGTTGTCCTGAAGAAAGTCACGGATGTTTTTCTGAATTTAATGATATCGTCTTCTTTGATTTCATGAAGAGTGGTCTGTCTTAATAGTCCGTGTTCTTCAAGTTTATTTCTCAGGAGCCCCAGAGCCAGCTTTCCGCCGTAAACCGGGATGTTAACTTCTCTTAGAAGATATGGAATTCCTCCAATATGGTCTTCATGTCCATGAGTGATAAATAACCCTTTTATCTTATCTTCGTTTTTAACTAAGTAAGTGTAATCAGGAATAACATAATCGATTCCGAGAAGTTCGTCCTCAGGAAATTTAATTCCGGCATCAATCAGGATAATTTCATCCTGGAATTGTACCGCGTAAGTATTCTTTCCGATTTCCCCAAGTCCGCCCAGGGCAAAAACGGCTGTTTGATCATTTTTAACAAATTTCATAAATTACTCAATCTCCAATACTTTAAAGTCTTCACTTTGTTTTTCATATTCCAGGAAATCTCCTTGAACAGATGCTACAAATTCAATATTATAGTTCCGGTCAGCCAGCTTCTTGCGAACGTCTCTTTCTGAATCGCCTTCCACAAAAATAGTTTTTGTTTTTTCTCTAACCGGTACCTCTGTCTTGGATTCCTGATAATATACCTTGAAAATCATTTCTATCTCTCCTTAATCCGATAAAAAACTTTTATCTATTATATAAAATAATAACATGTATTACATGTTTTTTCCTGCGGGATATGAATATTTATTCTTCTCAATGCTAATACGCTTCCGAATCTATGTAAAAAGTATACTGATAACCAATTTACAATAAGGAAGGAGCCCTTCGCAAGTTTGAAGGGCTCAAAATTGTCAGGCAATAGATTTTTTTCGAAGCAATTCATTCCACTGTTTTAAAAGCTTCTTTCTCAGCTTCTTTAACATAGTGGATCAACTCCTTACTTTCTATTTTAAACGATCCTTGTCCAAAGTAAAGGCAGCAGGGGCGTTTTAAACAGATTTTTGTAATTAATGTGGCTGCTTTTGATACTGTCCGGCCCGCTTTGGCAGGCTGTACAAGCTTCTCTTTTTTTGTCTGCGATCCTTCGCAGGTAAGGGTATTCCGCTTTTCTTTATTATATTATATGGTAAAATAGATAAATCTATCGTGGGTAAAAATGGAAATTAACATTTTTAAAAGTAACGAAATTGACTTTTTCACTTTATGGGTTTAGTGTTTTATTACGATAAACTATGAAATAAAAGCCGGTTGAATAACGTTTGAAAGGAAGTTTGTTATATATGAAAAAGATTGTTTTCTTTGATATAGATGGAACCTTATTGGATCACGAAAAAAATTTGCCGGACAGTACGAAAGAGGCGATTGACAAGCTGAAAAAGAATGGGACTTTTGTGGCGATTGCTACCGGCAGAGCGCCTTTCATGTATGAGAACTTGCGCAGCGAGCTTGATATTGATTCATTTGTCAGCTTTAACGGCCAATATGTCGTATTTGAAAACGAGCCCATATACCGCAATCCACTTAAAACAGCTGAAATTGAAAAGCTATACCGGCATGCACAGTCAAATGGACATCCGTTAGTGTTTATGAATGAGAAAACAATGAAAGCTTCGGTAACCCATCATCCATTTATTGAGGAAAGCATGGGGAGCTTAAAGTTCCCGCACCCTGAGGAAGACCAGGAGTTTTACAGCGGCAGGGAATTATATCAATCACTGCTCTTCTGCGAGGAAAAGGATGAGGGTAAGTATATTTCATCATCTGTATATCCTGATTTTGGCTTTATCAGATGGCATCCATATTCCGTTGATGTTTTGCCTGCCGGCGGATCCAAAGCTGAAGGGATAAAGCAAATGATAAAAAGGCTTGGGTTTGACTTGAAGGATGTATATGCCTTTGGAGATGGGCTCAATGATATAGAGATGCTGAATGCAGTCGGAACGGGGATAGCAATGGGCAACGCAGAAGAAGTGGTTAAGAAGGCAGCAGACCATGTAACTTCTGGAGTAGACCAGGAAGGAATCTGGAAGGGATTAAAGGAACTTCAATTAATATAGCATCGCAAAAAGCCCCCAATTCAATAGCTGGAGGCTTTCTTTTGTTATGCTGAGACTGCTTTTGCTTTCTATCGTTCTATAGCAATGGCATTTTCAATTGGCTGAAACGGATTTTGTTTGTTGATGTGATCGTAAAACATGATTCCGTTAAGATGGTCAATTTCGTGCTGAAACACAATGGCAGGCAGCCCTTTTAGCTTGAGTTTTATTTCATTGCCCTCCAGGTCTGTACCTTTAACAGTCACTTTTGCATATCGGGGCACAAAACCGGGTATGGATTCATCAACAGACAGACAGCCTTCTCCTGCAGCCAGATAAGAACGCTGCACAGAATGGCTGATGATCTTAGGGTTGAAGAATGCATAACTGAACAGCTCTCCGTTATAGGTTACATGAACAGCGATCATCCTCTTGGAAACATTAATTTGAGGAGCAGCTAATCCAATGCCTGCCCTTAAGCCATATTTTGCAGCAAGCTCAGGATCTTGGCTGTTTTTTACGTATTCCATCATTTCCCGCAGGATTCGTTTTTCTTCTGCAGATGGAGGCATGTTTACTTCCGAAGCAATTTTCCTTAAAGTTTGGTGGCCGTCGCGTATAATATCTTTCATGCTCAGCATGATTATCACTCCCGCTATGTAATAAAGAATAAAAAAATGGCTAAATTATTGGCAAGAAGACCATATTGGAAAGCCAAAAATACGCTAGGTATTAATTTTATTTTATTATATTCAGTCTATCAGAGCGGTGCAAAAAAGTTAATAAGAGAAGGCGCCTTTGGCACCTTCTCAAGTAATTAAAACTTCCAGCAAGCGCAGCCAACTATGATTAAGAGAATGAATAATACTACTATTAACGCAAAACCTCTGCCGCAGCCGGCACCCGCTACTGGATAACCGCATCCATAACCGTATCCGCCATATCCGTACATGAAGGATAACCTCCCTAAAGTAAGATTATCGTCCATCTTTTTGACTAGCCACATCGGACGATTAATATAGCCTATGTTTTAAATGATGAATGGTGTAGGCCTTTACCCAAGTCATAAAGGAAAAATGAAATGAATAGATTTTATATAAACTTCTAACAAGGACAACCTGTGAACTGTTCTGAAAAGTGTCAAACCAAAAGGCTATTGTCAAACAGGGCAGGTACCTTTATAGTTAAAAATGTTATAAGTAAGGAGGTTTCAACGTGTCAATTTTGAACAAAAGCAGACTGCTGCTTGTTTTTATAATTGTGGCTATCTTCCTCTCTGGCTGTATAAACAAGCCAAAACCTGAGGAAAAAATGTATGATGTTCTGGAAAATGTAGTTGCAAAAGAAAAGGATTTTGAAAAGCAGCAGGAACCGCTCGTGAAGCTGGAGAAAAGAGAAAAGGAATTATACGATAAAATAATCAACCTTGGAATGAAGGATTTCGAGGAAATAAAAAAGCTGTCTGACGAGGCTTCCACCATTGTGGAGAAGCGGAAAAATCATATGGAGAAAGAGCAGAAAAGCATACAGGCTTCAAAAAAGGAATTTGAATCATTATCTCCGATCATAGAGGAGATAGAGAGTCAAAAATTGAAAGCTAAAGCTAAAGAACTGTACGAAATTATGATGGACAGGTATAAAATACATGACACTCTTTTTGAGGATTATTCCAAAGCGCTGCAATTAGATAAAGAACTGTACGCGATGTTTAAAAAGGAAGACCTTACTCTCGAACAGCTTGAAAATCAAATTAGCGAAATAAATGAAATGTATGAAAAGATCCTGTCTTCAAATAAACAGTTCAATGAAAAAACAAAAGAGTATAATGAAGCAAAACTGGATTTCTATAAAGAAGCAGGGCTCGAATTAAATACAGACGAATAATATTTATGCCGGCATGATAAATGCGCGGCATTTTTGTTTTTTTGGCTATTAATGCGTATGGAAACACCCGATCGGAATGAATCCGCTTTCATTTTTTTACGCTGGCGTCTTTATTTTAAAATAATGACTGGTGTAGTTTCTTTACTATAACACATGAAAATATAGTAGTTTTTTATAGTACAGAAAGGGTGTGAGCGTTAATACAGTTTTAGGATTTGATATTGAATATAAAAAGTATGGTAACTGTGAAAAACAAAAAGCAAGGTGATTGACGAAGGTCCTGAAGGTGTATTAAACTAAATCTCGTAAGTATTTCTGTATCAATTTTGTTGCAAAATAAACTAATACAGAATATGATAGTTAAAGATGAACAGAAAGACGTTTTTTTAGAAGTGATCTGTGGAACACTATTTATAAGTATGCATATGGCAGAAAAGAACGTTCTGCTATTTAGAGATGCTATTAAAAACATGCCTGAAAGAGTATCTTTTTTCGCTTTTTGAAAGAGTATCTAATATGGCTTCGTTTTGGGTAACCTAAATTTTGTGTATAAAAACTCTTAATTAACGTCTTTTTATGAAAGGAAAGGGTGACTGATATGGCTTCTAAAACAAAGAAGGCACAATTCGATGCGAAAAAACAGCTCGAAACAGTTGAAGAACAGTTCCAAACTCTACAAATTTTAAATGAAGAAGGCAAGGTTGTTAATGAATCAGCAATGCCTGATTTAAGCGATGAGCAGCTTCAGGAATTAATGCGCCGCATGGTTTATACCCGCATTCTTGACCAGCGCTCCATTTCTTTAAACAGACAAGGCCGTTTAGGCTTCTATGCTCCAACAGCTGGCCAGGAAGCATCGCAGCTTGCTTCCCAATTTGCATTGGAAAAAGAAGATTTCATTCTTCCGGGTTATCGTGATGTGCCTCAAATCATTTGGCATGGTCTTCCATTATCCCAGGCTTTCCTATGGTCAAGAGGTCACTATGAAGGCGGAAATATCCCTGAAGGTGTAAATGTTATTGCCCCTCAGATTATCATTGGTGCTCAATACATTCAAACAGCAGGTGTCGCGCTTGGAATGAAGAAGCGTGGTGAAAAGACAGTTGCGATTACTTACACTGGTGACGGCGGTGCCTCACAAGGTGATTTCTACGAAGGAATTAACTTTGCGGGAGCATTTAAAGCACCGGCAATTTTTATTGTTCAAAATAACCGCTTTGCTATTTCTACTCCTGTTGAGAAGCAATCTGCTGCTAAAACTATTGCACAAAAAGCAGTTGCTGCAGGAATTCCGGGGATCCAGGTTGATGGAATGGACCCGCTTGCTGTGTATGCTGCAGTACGTGAAGCTCGAGAGCGCGCAGTAAATGGTGAAGGCCCAACACTTATTGAAACTCTAACTTATCGTTACGGACCACACACAATGGCAGGGGATGATCCAACTCGCTACCGTACTTCAGACCTTGATAACGAGTGGGAAAAGAAAGATCCTCTTGTTCGCTTCCGCAAATTCCTTGAAGATAAAGGAATCTGGAACGAAGATATGGAAAACGAAGTAATTGAACAAGCAAAAGAAGATATTAAAGAAGCAATTAAAAAGGCTGATGATACACCTAAGCAAAAGGTAACTGACCTTATGAACATCATGTATGAAGAAATGCCTTACAACCTAAAAGAACAGTATGAAATATACAAAGAAAAGGAGTCGAAGTAAGCCATGGCGCAAATGACAATGATTCAGGCAATTACTGATGCTCTTCGCACAGAATTGCGCAACGATCCGAATGTATTGGTATTCGGTGAAGATGTGGGCGTTAACGGCGGCGTTTTCCGTGCTACCGAAGGCCTTCAAAAAGAATTTGGCGAAGAGCGTGTATTTGATACACCGCTAGCTGAATCCGGAATCGGCGGTCTGGCAGTCGGTCTTGGTTTACAAGGCTTCCGTCCGGTACCTGAAATCCAATTCTTTGGATTCGTTTATGAAGTAATGGATTCTATTTCCGGTCAACTGGCACGTATGCGTTACCGTTCCGGCGGAAGATATAATTCCCCGGTAACAATCCGTTCACCATTCGGGGGAGGGGTACATACTCCTGAAATGCACGCCGACAGCCTTGAAGGCTTAATGGCTCAGCAGCCTGGACTAAAGGTTGTTATCCCTTCAACTCCATACGATGCAAAGGGACTGCTTATCTCAGCTATTCGCGATAACGATCCTGTTATCTTCCTTGAGCATATGAAATTGTATCGTTCTTTCCGCCAGGAAGTACCTGAAGAGGAATATACAATTCCGCTTGGCAAAGCAGAAGTTAAACGTGAAGGTTCTGACCTGACAATTGTTACTTACGGAGCAATGGTCCATGAATCTTTAAAAGCGGCTGAAGAGCTTGAAAAAGAAGGGAAATCTGCCGAAGTTATCGACTTGCGTACAGTTGCACCTCTCGATATTGAAACAATTATTTCATCTGTTGAAAAGACAGGAAGAGCAATTGTGGTTCAGGAAGCACAAAAGCAAGCTGGTATTGCAGCAAATGTCGTGGCAGAAATTAATGACCGTGCAATTCTTAGCCTGGAAGCACCAGTTCTGCGTGTAGCTGCGCCAGATACAGTATTTGCTTTCCCGCAGGCTGAAACAGTTTGGCTTCCAAACTATAAAGATGTAATTGAAACAGCTAAAAAAGTACTTGAATTTTAATTGAATAACTAATGACACAAGGGGGAAAATATCCCCCTGACGTGTTTTACTAGAACGATTGAAATAATAGGAGGGTGAATTCCATTGGCATTCCAATTTAGATTGCCTGATATCGGTGAAGGTATCCATGAAGGTGAAATCGTCAAATGGTTTGTAAAGCCAGGTGATGAAGTACAAGAAGATGACGTGCTTTGTGAGGTTCAAAATGATAAAGCGGTTGTAGAGATTCCTTCGCCAGTTAAAGGTAAAGTTGAAGAAATCCTTGTAGAAGAAGGTACAGTCGCAACTGTAGGTCAAGTTTTGATTACTTTTGATGCTCCAGGATATGAAGATCTTAAATTCAAGGGAGACCATGAAGAAGAGGCTCCTAAAGAAGAAAAAACAGAAGCACAGGTACAGGCCACTGCTGAAGCTGGACAGGATGTAAAGAAAGAGGAAGCTCCTGCACAGGAGACACCAAAAGAAGGCGTGGTTATTTCTGATACGGATGTGGATCCTAACCGCCGCATTATTGCAATGCCGTCAGTCAGAAAGTATGCTCGAGATAAAGGCGTAGATATTCGCCAGGTAGCTGGAAGCGGCAAAAATGGACGCATCCAGAAAGATGACATTGATGCATTCTTAAATGGCGGTGCTCAAGCTAAGGAAGCGCCCGCTCAGGAAGCTTCACCACAAGCTGAAGCAAAAGAAACTGCACCGGCAGCTGCACAGGCGGTCCCTGCTGGGCAATATCCGGAAACTCGCGAGAAAATGAGCGGAATCCGTAAGGCTATTGCAAAAGCTATGGTAAACTCTAAGCATACAGCTCCACACGTTACATTAATGGATGAAATTGATGTTACGAAACTTGTTGCACACCGCAAGAAGTTTAAAGAAGTTGCAGCAAATAAAGGAATTAAGCTTACATTCCTTCCATATGTGGTAAAAGCATTAACAAGTGCATTGCGTGAATTCCCGGCACTAAATACTTCAATCGATGATGCAGCAGGTGAAATCATCCAGAAGCATTACTATAACATCGGTATTGCGGCAGACACTGAAAAAGGTCTTCTCGTGCCAGTTGTTAAGGATGCAGACCGCAAATCTACATTCGCCATTTCAAATGAAATCAATGAATTGGCTGGTAAAGCACGAGACGGTAAGCTTGCTCCTGACGAAATGAAGGGTGCTTCTTGCACAATAACAAATATCGGTTCTGCAGGCGGACAGTGGTTCACTCCTGTTATCAATCACCCTGAAGTTGCCATTCTTGGAATTGGACGCATTGCTGAAAAGCCGGTAGTGAAAGATGGAGAAATTGTTGCTGCTCCAGTATTGGCATTATCACTAAGCTTTGACCACAGAATTATTGATGGAGCAACTGCACAAAATGCATTGAATCACATCAAGCGTTTACTGAACGATCCAGAACTATTGTTAATGGAGGCGTAATAACAAATGGTAGTAGGAGATTTTCCAATCGAAACAGATACTATAGTCATCGGTGCGGGTCCAGGGGGATATGTTGCAGCAATTCGTGCAGCACAGCTTGGACAAAAAGTTACAATTGTAGAAAAAGCTAATATGGGCGGAGTTTGCTTAAACGTTGGATGTATTCCTTCAAAGGCTTTAATCGCAGCAGGCCACCGCTACGAAAATGCTAAGCATTCAGAAGTAATGGGAATTACAGCTGAAAACGTAAAAGTGGACTTTACAAAAGTACAGGAATTCAAATCCGGTGTAGTCAAGAAGCTTACAGGCGGAGTTGAAGGTCTATTAAAGGGAAATAAAGTTGACATCGTACGCGGTGAGGCTTATTTTGTTGATGGTAATACCCTTCGTGTAATGGATGAAAATTCAGCACAAACTTACACGTTCAAAAATGCAATTATTGCAACAGGATCCCGTCCAATTGAATTGCCAACTTTTAAATTCTCTAAACGTGTTCTTGATTCTACAGGCGCCCTTGCTCTTCAGGAAATTCCTGAGAAAATCGTTGTAATCGGCGGCGGTGTTATCGGAATCGAACTTGGAGGAGCATATGCGAACTTTGGTTCACAAGTAACGATCCTTGAGGGCGCAGATGATATTTTAATCGGCTTTGAGAAGCAAATGTCATCTCTTGTTAAACGCAACCTGAAGAAAAAAGGTGTAGAATTCATCACGAAGGCACTTGCTAAGGGTGTTGAAGAGAATGAAAATGGTGTTACCGTTAAGTTTGAAGAAAAGGGTGAAGAAAAGTCTCTTGATGCAGATTATGTATTTGTAATGGTCGGAAGACGTCCAAATACAGATGAACTTGGCTTAGAGCAAGCCGGTGTTAAGATGACTGAACGCGGTGTTATTGAAATTGATAAACAATGCCGTACGAGTGTGAGCAACATTTATGCGATCGGTGATATTGTTGCAGGTCCTCAATTAGCCCACAAAGCTTCTTACGAAGGCAAGATTGCTGCTGAAGCAATTGCAGGCCATAACGCAGAAATTGATTACTTGGCAATCCCTGCGGTTGTATTCTCTGAGCCTGAATTAGCTTCTGTCGGCTATACCGAGCAGCAGGCTAAAGAAGAAGGAATCGAAGTAACAGCGGCGAAGTTCCCATTTGCAGCCAATGGCCGTGCTCTTGCACTTGATTCCACTGATGGATTCTTAAAACTTGTGACACGTAAAGAGGATGGACTTGTAATTGGAGCGCAGATCGCCGGTGCAAGTGCATCTGATATGATTGCAGAGCTTGGATTGGCTATAGAAGCAGGCATGACTGCAGAAGATCTTGCGATGACTATTCACGCACATCCTACATTGGGTGAAATCACAATGGAAGCAGCAGAAGTTGCTATTGGAAGCCCAATTCACATTGTAAAATAACACAAAAAAATCCTTCCCTGCCAGGGAAGGATTTTTTTTTTGATGATTACGGATTTTCGTTTTCTTCATCCATTGCTTTGGCGAGCGGATAAACTATTTTATCTTTAGATACAGTGCCTTTTATTTCTACTAAAACTTTGTCCTGATATACCAGCAGGATGGCAGGGCAGTTTTCTATCTTATAATTGCTTAAGTGACTTGCTTCTGCTGCTGTTATCACTTTCATATCTTTAATCAGTTCAGGATAGCTTGTCTTTAATTCGATGATGGCATCATAATAGGATATTTCCTGTTCATATTGTTTATGATCAGTAAAAAAAATAAGCTGCTTAACACTGTCATCTATCTTCAGCTCATTTTTTACTTCCTTATGATTGCATGAAGAGGTCACAAGCAAGAGTGCAGTAATCAATAACAATGGCAGACCTTTCATCCTTTTGCCCTCACTTTATAAAAAATTCCACCTTATTACTTAATTGACCTAAAACAGGATAGAAGTCTCGAGAATTTTCCATCCTTCTGACAGAAGGTGAGCAATTCATAATAATCTCCTAATAATTATGAGTATTTTATCATATAGCAAATGGAAATATTAGCTTGTCATTCAAATGATACAGAAATGAAAAATAAGAATATCCTTTTCAACATATATTACAAACACAAGTGTTTCTTTTATTTAAAAAACGGGTAAGGATTAAAAAATTTGGTGGTGGAGTGTATGAAGATTTATACAGCTCTTTTGCTGCAGATGTTAATCTGGAGCGGATATACTTTAATTGAGTGGCTGTCAAAGTATGATCTGCTCATATATAAAGTTATTATGTTTTTTGTTTTTTTCTATTTGGCAATAAATATTGGAAATTGGGTTATTAAATCAGCAAAAAAAACGATTATGGTTACTATCATGAGCCTAAGCTTATATGCTTCTTTCCATTTGGCGATGTCCTGCATTACACATTGGTAATTGGCAAAATGACAAGAATTAAAAAATCGGCACCCATTTACAGGTGCCGGTTTTTTTAGACTTTTTATCTGTTTTTTTTCGGTATGGTTTCTTCTTTAAACGATTTAGCCAGCGATAGAACGATTAAAAGCATAATTACAGTAAAGGGAAGCGCTGCTATAATAGAAGCTCTTTGGAGTGCTTCCAGCCCTCCCGTCCATAACAGGATGGCTGCAGAAGCAGATTGGATAATGCCCCAGACAAATTTCACTTTGCCTGGAGGGTTCAAGTTTCCGTTCGTCGTCTGCATCCCAAGAACAAAGGTAGCTGAATCTGCAGAAGTTATAAAAAATGTGCTGATCAAGAATATAGCCAATAAGCTTAGAACAGTGCTGAAAGGGAAGTTATCAAACACAGTGAACAGTGCAACTTCCATTCCCTGCTGGTCAATTGTTTCCATTATAGGCTTAGCCTCAAAGAATTCAAGGTATATGCCTGTTCCTCCAAAAACTGAGAACCAAAGCGCTCCAAAAAGGGTAGGAACAGCAAGCACGCCAATGACGAATTCTCTTATTGTCCTTCCGCGGGATATTCTGGCTATGAATGTACCGACAAATGGAGCCCATGCAATCCACCATGCCCAATAAAAAATTGTCCAATCCTGAAACCATGTCAATTCCTGATCAAAAGGACTAAGCCTGAAGCTCATGGAAGGAAGGTTTTGAAGATAAGAGCCAATCGTCGTTGTAAACAGGTCCATAATAAAATTTGAAGGCCCAACAAACAGCAGAAATAGCAATAATGAGATAGCTAAAATAATATTTAAATTACTTAAGTATTTAATTCCTTTGTTTAAACCGGTTTGCGCTGAAATCATGAACAAGATCGTCACGACCGCAATAATAATTAATTGAGTGGTGGAATTATTGCCGATACCGTCAAATGTTTCAGAAAGTCCGCCGGATATTTGAATGGCTCCCAGCCCTAATGATGTGGCAACACCAAAAACTGTAGCAAAGACGGCTATAAAATCAATTAATACTCCAAGTGGACCATCCACTTTGCTTCCTAAAATTGGCCTCAATATGGAGCTGATAACTCCCGGTGCACCTTTTCTGAACTGAAAATAAGCGAGTGCAAGCCCAATGACTGTATAAATAGCCCATGGATGAAGTCCCCAGTGGAAGAAGGAGTACCTCATGGCAGCTCTTGCTGCTTCTGGTGTCTGCCCGTCAAGAAAAGGTGGCGCATAGTAGTGATACATTGGTTCCGCAACTCCCCAAAAAACCAGGCCAATACCCATCCCTGCACTGAAAAGCATGGCAAACCAGCTTAAGTAGCTATATTCTGGCCGGTCTGCATCCTTTCCCAGTCGAATATTTCCGTACTTGCTGAATGCTAATAGGATTGAAAAAATTAAAAAGATAGAAGCTGATAAAAGGTAAAACCAGCCGAACTTTTCCAATATCAATCCCTGAACAGATGCTGTAACAGAATCAAGGTTGCCTTTTGGCAGTATGGTCTTAGGTACAAGTCCCCATAAAATAAATATTGCTGTGAATATGACTGAAACCGTAAAGACGGGTGTCAGTTTCTTCATCAAATCCCTCCAGTCTTAATAAGATAAACCTTAATTTAAATAATTCTGTTAAACTTCCAATCCTAAAAATGCAGGCATTTAATTATCCCGCTTTCCTGACAGTTTTTGCTTGATTTTTTAAGCAATTGGAGCTCAGCAGGGGAGAGCAGCTTCCCGAACAAGTTCTATTAAGTAAAATCGAAAGGATGCAGAGATACAGCTAATTTCTAAATTTTACTTTAAAATGTTCAAAACGAACCTGATTCGGGTAAAATCAGTAGGTAATGGTAAGGTTTCTAAAGGGGAACTGCTTTTTAAAATGGCCATGTTACATACTAACACTTATAAAAGTGAGTTTAAAGAAATATGCACTAAGGAGGTCACAATGAGAATAGCTGGGCTTTATATTTGTGTTTTTTTCGTAATTATCCTGACTGCATGTACGGATTTTTCTGCTGTTGAAGGTAAGCCGTCAGAAATGAAAAAAGAAGAAGAAAATAAATTTGCTGATCGTTCTAATGTTCAAGAATCCAAATCGGAAAAAAAACAGGCCGATGCTGCTGAAAAGCCAAAAGAAAAAGCGGTTTCCTTGTCAGAACCGCAATACAGGATAAATGCAAATAATTGGACAATAGAACCAATAAATCAGGCCAGTTCAAAAGTTGTATTACTGACCATTGACGATGCTCCTGATAAAAACGCATTGGAAATGGCCAGGATTTTAAAAAAACTTTCATCACCTGCAATCTTTTTTGTTAACGGGCATTTTATAGATACCCCGGAAGAAGCTAAAGTTTTGAAGGAAATTTATGAACTGGGCTTTGCTATTGGCAATCACACCTATGGCCACCCTAACCTGGAAAACTTATCTGAAGAACAGCAATATAAAGAGATTGTTAGTCTAAATGATCGAGTTGAGGAAATTATTGGAGAGAGGCCAAAATTTTTTCGGGCACCATTCGGGTCTATTACAGATTACAGCAGGAAAATTGCTGAAGAAGAAAACATGGTGCTCATGAATTGGACATACGGGTATGACTGGGAGAAGGAATATCAATCAAAAGAAGCTTTAGCAGATATAATGGTTAATTCACCTTATTTAGTGAAGGGTGCAAATTTATTAATGCATGATAGGGAATGGACAAAAGAAGCCTTAGAGGATATTGTGAAGGGGCTTAAGAATAAAGGATTTACGCCAGTCGATCCAGCTCTGATCAGCACGGAAAAAGAATGAGAACAGCCGCTGCTGTTCTCATTCTTTAAGAATTCAATTATTTTCTTTTATAAAAATACATGACTCTTCCATTGAAAAGATGCAATTCACCTTGAAGTTTTTTAGCGAGGAATTTGCAAAATTCATTTGCCTTGCCTTTATCTCCGAATGTTGCACCTTCCGGCAATGTAACTTGTATGTATGACTGCTCACGTACAGAACCATCTTCATCCTTTACTTTTTCTTTGTCAATGCCAAGCAATATGGCGTTATATCGGTCATGTTGAGAATGCAGGTAAAACCAGGTTCCTTCTGCTTCAGGCTTCTCTTTAATTTCATAAGGAAAAGCGGCATCATTATAGTCCCATTTAATTTGGGTGCCTGTTTTCCCGGTAATATCCCTATAATATAAAAAAAGTTCTTTAAGCTCTTCAGTTGAAATATTTTCCTTAGCTGATGAAGGAACCAGCTTGATAAAAGAATTAGCTGCCAACTTCTTTCCCCCCATTATCCCAATAATTATGGTAATGAACATCCACTTCCATTCTAGCATTAGATAAAATCTTATGACAACTTAAAATAATAAGATAAAATTATATTACTTGTCAAAGCGCCTAGAATAAATTATAATAATATTCTAAATATTATTATAAATAAGGAGGAATCTTATGGACTTTTTTGAGAAGCTCTATGATGAGCATGAAAACGTGAATGTCCGTTTTGTTGGCTTTACAACGGAGTCAACACGTTATGATTTTGGAATCGTATATACAAACCTCTTCTTTTCCAAGCCTCTGGTTATTTGTATGCAGACAGGCCGCTCAACTCTCCTCGACCCTAAAGATCTCGAAGACATAGAATACTTGCAAAAGGCATTCAAACTTGATTTATATGAACAGGCTGCAGATTTAAGCGAATTTTTCTTAGAAGCAATCCCAGGTGCCCGTTTTGAAGAACAATACGACTAAAATAATAAATAAACAGGCCATAATTGGTCTGTTTATTTTATATTATGACATACTATTAATGAAGAGTTTCAATGATTAAGAAGGTAATAGCCAATAAAGACCAATAATTATGTTATACAATTAGGCTTGATAAATTAATAATGATATATTATTATAGATGTAAAGATAAAGCGCTTTCAAATAAAACTCATTGAAAAGGAGAATGAAAAGATGGGTACAATCGTATGCCAAGCTTGCAATTCAACTATTGATCACTTTGAGGATGAAAAAGTAACTGTATTATATTCAAAAAAATGCAACTGCTGTGACGAAGAAAAAGTAGAGAAGACAAACAAATAGCCGTTAATCATAAAAAGAGCCTACCCTAATTGGAAGGCTCTTTTGCATTTATCTTATGGCTTTGTGCTCTTCAATAACACGAAGATATTTGAAATCATAGTCCTCCGGTCCCTGAACCGGCAGTCCAGCTTCCATGTTCGTTTTTATATAACGAAGGTTTTCCCCGGTTATGATTTCACCAGGGATGAAAATGGGTATCCCAGGCGGGTAAACCATGATGAATTCAGCAATTATTCTGCCCTCAGACTCGTCGAATGGTACAAGTTCTGTATCAGCATAAAATGCGTCACGTGGTGTAAGAGATAAAACGGGAATATCAGGAAGAAGCACTTGAGTTTCAAGCTTTTCAGTATTCCCTTTTCGCTCATTGGCGAGTTCGGCAAGAGCAGAAACTAAAATATCGGCTTCCCGTTCAGAGTCACCAGGGGTAACAATACAAAGGATATTATATAAATCAGACATTTCTACCTCAATATTATGATGCTCCCGAAGCCAATTCTCCACATCGAACCCATTCATGCCAAGCTCCTTGACCGAAATAATCAATTTGGTCGGATCGTAGTCATGCGCCGCTTTGGTTTCCAGGATTTCTTCACCGACACAATAGAGCCTGTCAATCTCATTGATCCTGCGGCGAATGGATTGGGCCAAATCAATCGTCTTTTGAATGAGTTCCTTTCCCTCTGTAGCCAGACGTTTCCTGGCAACATCCAGGGAGGCAAGCAATAAATAGGAAGTGGAAGTTGTTGTCAGCATGCTTAAGATGGATTGAACCCTTTTGGCCGAAACAAGATTCCCTTTCATATTTAAAATTGAACTTTGCGTCATGGACCCGCCAAGTTTGTGGACAGATGTTGCGGCTAAATCAGCACCTGCCTGCATGGCGGATAAGGGCAGTTCATCATGGAAATGAATATGCACACCATGGGCTTCATCCACGAGTACAGGCACATTATATGAATGTGCTATTTCAACGATTTTCTTCAAATCTGCCGAAACACCGAAATAAGTAGGGTTAATCACTAATATCCCTTTTGCGTCCGGATGAAGTTCAAGGGCTTTCGATACTGATTCAGTTGTAATCCCATGAGATATGCCCAGGTTTTCATCAATTTCAGGATGTATAAAGATAGGAGTTGCGCCTGAAAAAACAATGGCAGACATGACTGATTTATGAACATTTCTCGGAACAATTATTTTATCCCCGGGGCCGCAGACAGCCATAACCATAGTCATGATGGCTCCGCTTGTTCCTTGTACTGAAAAAAATGTTTTGTCCGCTCCAAAGGCCTCAGCTGCAAGATCCTGGGCTTCTTTAATAATGCCTTTTGGCTGATGGAGGTCATCAAGCGGGCCAATATTGATCAGATCAATAGCGAGTGCATTATCACCAATATATTCCCTGAATTCCGGATCAATCCCCGCTCCTTTTTTATGGCCGGGTATATGAAACTGTACGGGCTCCTTTTTTGCATGTGCAAGCAAACCGCTGAATAACGGTGTTTTGTATTGAGACAACTTATTCCCACACCTCTTTAATAATTATATTTCAAAAAGCTCAAGCTGAATTAAAACATTTGCATTATAGCATTATTCAATCCCTTTGCATAGAAAGTACTATCGTTTATTCATTCTGTTAATGCCTGTCGTCTCCGGACATTCTCCTCCATATTTCAGTTTCCGTTTAGTTTTAGAAGTTAACAGGAATTTAAACCATATAAATCGAAATAAAAGTTAGGAAGAAATGGAGGGGTACATAAATGAACTGGAATACACGTGTGACAGAATTGCTGAAAATTAAATATCCAATTATACAGGGCGGCCTTGCCCATCTTGCCTATTCAGATCTGGCTGCAGCTGTTTCAAATGCAGGAGGTTTAGGGCAGGTTACTGCAATGTCTCTCAGCAGCCCGGAAAAATTAAGAGACGAGATTCAAAAGGTCAAGAAATTGACAGATAAGCCATTTGGGGTTAATTTTGCTATTGGGCAGCATGGAAGGCCTTTCTCTGATTATCTGGATATTGCCATTGAAGAAGAAGTTCCCGTGATTTCTATGACAGGAGGAAATCCTGCGCCTATTTTTGATCAACTAAAGGGTGTAAATGTTAAAAAGCTTGTTCTTGTGGCTGCTAAAAGACAGGCGGTAAAGGCGGAGGAGCTTGGTGCTGACGCAGTGATGGTTGTAGGGCAGGAAGGCGGCGGGCATTTAGGCAGGGATGATATTGGAACCTTCATACTAGTTCCTCAGGTGGCTGATGCTGTTTCCATACCTGTGATTGCCTCAGGAGGAATCGGAGACGGCAGGGGGCTGATGGCAGCATTAAGTCTTGGAGCAGAGGGTATTGAGATGGGGACAAGATTTGTTGCAACAAAGGAATGCGTCCATGCTTCTGAATTATATAAAAACCGCTTAGTCCAAGGAACAGAAAATGACACAGTTGTCATAAAAAGAACTATAGGCGCACCTGCAAGAGTAATTGCTAACTCATGGTCGGATAAGATACTCGATATCGAAAAACAAAATGGCGGCTATGAGCAGTTAAAAGATTACATTAGCGGGAATGCTAATAAGAAATATATATATGAAGGGAAAGATCAGGAAGGATTTGCATGGGCTGGACAAGTTATGGGACTAATTAAGGATATCCCCACAGTGGAAGAACTATTCGAGCGGATGATCGCAGAAGGTGAAACTATCAGAGGGAAATGGAATAATTAATGTTAAAATGCATCATGAATATCATAAATGAGGTGAAATATAATGGAATATCAGTACCCGATTGACCAGGATTGGTCAACAGAAGAAATAGTGGATGTTATTAAATATTTTGAAAGCATTGAAATGGCATACGAAAAAGGAATTGAGCGGGAACAATTCATGAGTGCATATAGACGCTTCAAGGAAATCGTTCCGGGGAAAGCCCAGGAGAAAAGCATCTGCGATGACTTTGAAGAACAAAGCGGCTATTCCTCCTACAGGACAGTAAAATTGGCTAAAGAACGTTCAGCCGGGGACAAATTAAAAATGCAGAAATAGACTTTAAAAAAACAAAACCTTCAACTTGCTGAAGGTTTTGTTTTTTTATGCCAAATACACGTTCTGCAAAACATGTTTATGCCAATTTGTATAGGGGTAATAAATTTCTAAATACAGATTCAGCTTTTTCAATAAACTGATCAGGTGACATGCGAACGGCATCTTCTCGAGAAATATGATAGCCGCAAAGAATTTCCGCTTTCTTAACATTTTGCAGACGCTGAAACATGGACCTCAATTCTTCTTTGTCCATTTGCTCATGCAAAACAGCATCTGGTTTTGTGTGGTCGCCGGACCAGACATAATCGTTGGGTATTTCTTTATGAATCTTGTTCAGGCTGTTTTCAAATGACTTGCCTGCAGACATTTTGTTTGGTGCTTCATAGATAATGGCAAACCAGATAAATACATGCGTTTCCCATAATCCTATCTGGAAATGCGGAAGCATTTTATACCCTCTCGCATTGCTTGCAAATGCAACCCAAGTATCATTTGGCGGATTCTTTGTTCTTCTCGCATGTTTGGCAACATGAGGAAACATTTCATCTCCTGACAGATTTGAGAGGGATGGTGCAAAGTGGCGGCCCAATTCTTCTAATTTAGGCCTAATAACAGATTTTAATCTGTCCATTCTTTCATCCAATCCATCTATTTTAAAGACATTAAAATCATCGTTTGTAAAACCGGAAAAAGACATAAGCTGACCTCCTGTATGCTTTGTCAAATATTGTAGCATAACCGGGAACATTCCAAAAATTTAAAGCTCTATAGAATGGGTGAATAAAAGTTTTAGGTTATCGCACAAATTAGTTGCAACTGAGAAATATCCTTCATATGATAAAAGTAAAAATAGTCAGAAAATTAAACACTTTTGGAAGGGGTGTACTGTCTAATGAAACAACTAATGAATACAGTGAAAAAGAAAAATGGTGATAGGGAAAGAACAGCGGTTTTAAGGCTGGAAATGGACTATGAACTGGCTACTTTGTTTGATGCCATGTCAGAAAAAAATGAAGACCTTCAAAAACAATCTAAACTAAAGCTGGAAAAAATCAGGCAGGAACTTCTTAGATTAAAAGCACTTTAAGATGAATTGTCAATAAAGGAGAAAAGGCAGAAAAAATGCAAATAAGAAGGAAAAATTAGAAACGAACTCCATGATGATATGAGGAGTTCGTTTATTATTTTTGATGAAAAAAAATCACGGCTGGCTTTCAGTAAATAATTATTCACCCGGAAATGATAACGCCTATCATTGGAGAGTATATAACTTGAAGAACCCTGCTAATTCATTTAAGCTAGTTATATTTTAATGCTATCACTATGCGGAGGGCTGACCCATGACAAATTGGAGTGAGATTCATACATATGCCAAAGCCTTAATTAAAGAGGCGGGCGGGAATATTAGAAATTCTTTCAGCAAGACTCTGACCATAACCACCAAGTCAAATGCGAATGATTTAGTGACAGATATAGATCAGGAAACCGAACAATTCTTCATAAAGAGAATAAATGAAAAATACCCTGATCACCGGATCCTTGGTGAAGAAGGCTTTGGGGATAAATTAAACGATCTGGATGGAGTCGTCTGGATTATTGATCCGATTGACGGAACGATGAACTTTGTCCATCAGCAGAGAAACTTTGCCATTTCCGTAGGCATCTATGAAAATGGAAAAGGCAAAATCGGATTAATATATGATGTAGTTCATGACGAATTATATCATTGCATGAAGGGGCATGGTGTATTCATGAATGATTTGGAACTTCCTCCCTTAAAGGAAACGGATGTATCAAAAGCAATCATTGGATTGAATGCAACATGGGTTACCGAAAATAGAAGGATTGATCCATCTCTGCTGGCTCCACTTGTAAGAAATGCAAGAGGAACCCGATCCTACGGTTCAGCAGCAATGGAAATGGCATATATAGCATCCGGAAGAGTTGATGCATACATAACCATGCGTCTGGCTCCATGGGATTTTGCTGCGGGTGTAATTTTGATTGAAGAATTAGGAGGAATTGCGACAACAGTTAAAGGGGAGCAGCTGAACTACCTTGAAAATAATTCTGTTTTTGTCTCTAAGCCAGGGCTGCATCAGGAAATTATGAAAGAATACTTGAAAAATGGCAACTGGTAACATATCAAGCAGCAAGTTCACTGATGAAGACTTGCCATTTTTTTTAGAAGTCATCAAGGATAGTGCTGATTGGGAAGAAGAAGAAAAAAGCGGGAATAACCTGAGCAATTATATGGCAAGGTATCAGGAATTGAATGGGGAGTGGAGAATTTGGCGTCTTAATGAAGAACGAATAGCTGTCACTTTCCATGCGGATTTTTCCCCTTCTAACCGTAAACCATGGCTCGGTACGATCCTGGTTAAAAAAGAAATGCGAAGAAAAGGAATCGGAACAAAGGTTATCGAACTGTTGACCGCTGAATTAAAGAAGAAAGGAGAAAAGTCTTTCTTTGCAGGTGTCCCTGAAAATCGGAACTATTGGATTTACTTTTTATCTGATGCCGGATTTGAGCAGTTTAAGACGGAGACTTCCGCGATGGCCGGGAATTTTTAATAATGGTCTGTCCATTAACATGAAAAAAAGCTGCAGCCATCCGCTGCAGCTTTAAATTATAACGAACCCTCTTCTCTCATTTTCTTCTTAGTCTTAAAACCATATCCCATCACAAGGATTAAAGCGATAATGGCCAGGAAAATCCCAAAAATGCTTCTTTCAGCCACCGCAACGCCAATACCCATCATGCATATAGCTGCTCCTATCGCAAAGGCTAATAAAGGCCACTTGATATTCTTCATAATATCACTCCCAAGAGGATTAATTTAGTTGAATACTGGTGAAAAATATGTAGAGAATATACTGCCCGGCAGTATAATTTATTAAAAATAAATAATTCTCTAGATTATTTTACACAAAAAGTTTTTAGGTTTCTATAGTAATTGTGATATAATGTATCAGTTGTGAAAAATGTTGAAAAATGAATTTGATTCAGTTTTTATAAATAGGAGGAAATCTTTTGAAATTAAGAGAAGATATTCGAAATATTGCGATTATAGCCCACGTTGACCATGGTAAAACAACATTGGTTGACGAACTTCTAAAACAGTCCGGGACTTTCCGTTCAAATGAGCACGTGGAAGAGCGTGCGATGGATTCAAACGATCTGGAAAGAGAACGCGGTATTACGATTTTAGCTAAGAACACTGCAGTGAAATATAAAGATACAAGAATCAACATCCTGGATACTCCGGGACATGCTGATTTCGGCGGAGAAGTTGAACGTATTATGAAAATGGTTGACGGCGTATTATTAGTTGTCGATGCATATGAAGGATGTATGCCGCAAACGCGCTTTGTTCTTAAGAAGGCTTTAGAACAAAAGCTGACGCCAATCGTTGTTGTAAATAAAATTGACAAACCATCTGCACGTCCAACAGAAGTTGTCGACGAGGTAATTGATTTGTTTATTGAACTGGGTGCAGATGAAGATCAGCTTGAATTCCCGGTTATTTATGCATCCGCTATTTCGGGAACTTCAAGTGTTACCCCTGATAAGCAGGATGATGACATGCATTCTCTTTATGAAGCAATCATTGAACATATTCCTGGACCTGCTGATAACCGTGAAGAGCCGCTTCAATTTCAGGTGGCGCTCCTTGATTACAATGATTATGTGGGGAGAATTGGAATTGGCCGGGTATTCCGGGGGACAATCAAGGTCGGACAGCAGGTTGCTTTAATGAAACTTGATGGTTCTGTTAAGCAATTCCGGGTTACAAAGATCTTTGGTTTCTTTGGGCTGAAGCGTGAAGAGATCCAGGAAGCTTATCCTGGAGACCTTATTGCCGTTTCCGGGATGGAAGACATTAACGTCGGAGAAACTGTTTGCCCTGTCGAGCACCAGGAAGCACTTCCTGTTCTAAGGATTGATGAACCGACTCTGCAAATGACTTTCCTTGTTAACAACAGTCCATTCGCAGGAAGAGAAGGTAAATATATTACTTCTAGAAAAGTTGAAGAAAGACTTCGTGCACAGCTTGAGACGGACGTAAGTCTTCGTGTTGAAAATACAGATTCACCTGACGCCTGGGTTGTATCCGGACGTGGGGAATTGCATTTATCGATCCTGATTGAAAATATGCGCCGTGAAGGTTTTGAACTGCAGGTTTCTAAGCCTGAAGTAATTATTAGAGAAATTGATGGTGTTCGCTGTGAACCGGTAGAACGTGTTCAAATCGATGTGCCGGAAGATAATACTGGATCCATTATTGAATCTATGGGTACCCGTAAAGGCGAAATGCTTGATATGGTCAATAACGGCAATGGTCAAGTAAGACTGACATTCAATGTCCCTGCCCGCGGACTGATCGGCTATTCCACAGAATTTATGACGCTAACCCGCGGCTATGGTATTATCAATCACACATTCGACAGCTACCAGCCTGAAATTAAAGGTCAAATCGGCGGCCGCAGCAAAGGTGTCCTGGTGTCTATGGAAAGCGGCAAGTCATCCACGTACGGAATTATGCAAGTTGAGGACCGGGGAACAATTTTCGTTGAGCCGGGCACAGAAATTTATGAAGGCATGATTGTAGGAGAGCATACTCGTGAAAATGACCTTACTGTCAATATCACTAAAGTGAAGCATGCGACCAACATCCGTTCTGCCAATAAGGATCAGACGAATGTAATTAAAAAGCCGCGTATTATGACACTTGAAGAAGCTCTGGAATACTTGAATGATGATGAGCTGCTTGAAGTAACACCAGAGTCAATCAGACTGCGAAAGAAACTTCTTGATAAGAATGAAAGAGAAAGAATGGCCAAGAAGAAGAAGTACGCTGAAACTAACTAAGACTAAGAAGGGGGAGGAGATAAGGATATGGATGTATCACAGCGCCTGTCTTTTTTTGCTGCTTTGTTCAAAGTCGATGAGAATCCCACAACCGGAATGTGGCTTCTTTATATAACAATTGTTCTGCTGTCAATATTGGTATTTAAATTAGGATTTGCCAAGAAACTCCCTATTTTAAAATCAGCTATGATATACACTTTCTTGATTTTAGGCTGTACGATGCTGACATTTCTTGGAGTGTTCCTTCCTGTAGCGGAAGGTCTTGTTGTGGCTGCTTTAATTTTGATCATTTACAAAATCCGCCTTAACCAGGAAAAGAAGGAACAGGCAAAGGCGGAATAACAGGGAGAGGCTGAGATGAAATCTTTGCAGGATTCACTGTATAACTGGCTTACGATAAAAATTGTCTGTGAGGATCGTCCGGACGATACAGCAGCAGCAGACACTGAAAGAATGTTCCTTGAGATTCTTTCCGAAGAGCATTATATTACTGATATCCAGGTTGAAAAAGATGATGTAATGTACTATGTACATTACACAAAGGGTGAAGATCGGAATAAGAGCCGATTTCCCCGTGAATTGATAGAAGTAATGCTTAAACAGATTCAAAGTGAACCTGAAAAATATGTGAATTATCCGGAGGATTAAAAGAAGCCGCCCCCAGACAAATTGTTTGGGGCGGCTTCTTTTGCTGTTTGTGAATGCTGAGCAGTTTACCATTCTTCCTCCTGGACTTTGCTCCGATATAGCTTAAAGTTTCCAGTATCAGCTCTTTTTTGTGTTTTTTCTGTAATTCTTGTTTCGCATGGTCTGCACATATATGTGTGAATCGGGCGGTTGCGTAGGCGTTTAGCCTGTAAGGACTCGTTTTCAATGGATTCAATTTTATCACATAATACACATTTTACTCGCATGGGACACCTCATATTGTTTTGCTGTTTTCCTAAAGTTTGTTGCTTTTTAATAACTTAGTTTACTGAGTTGATCTTCGCTGTGGGCACTTGATCCTCGAAAATGCTGACGCATTTCCTTGGTGCGGTGTTTATCCGAGAAAGCTAATTCAATGTCCTGCGGGAGGAGAGGGAAGTCTGAGACCCCGCAGGCGAAGCCGAGGAGGCTCGCATTCCTCCCCGCGGGTTCGCTGAGTGCCTGGAGCGGAAATCAACGGGCAGAATTCAGAAACATAAACAACAATCATTGAAAAAGAGCTTATTGTATTAACTGTTGTTATTACCATTATAGTATAAGTTAAGATCTGATTCGAATGCTTTGCGGCAAATAAATTTTTTTACGGTCATCCCGTATCGGGTTTCCTGTGTTAGTTTATATTAGTATAGAAAGCGCTGCAGGTTAAATCAAACTTGAAGAAGAGAAGTTATTGGTTGAAAGAAAAGCGTTATCATACTATGATGAAATTAATAAAGGAGGGAAAAGAATGGCAAATCAGGTAGAACCGAAATTAATTAAACCACTATATGACGAACTGCAAAAGGAACGCTTCGTCACACTTGCCACTGTTGACTTTGAAACTGGCGCACCTAATGTCAATGCGATTTCATGGATACTGGCAAAAGATGAGGAAACATTATATTTTGCAGTTGATAACCGTTCGAGAATTGTTCAAAACATAAATAGCAATAACAAAGTTGTTCTGAATATAATTGCGAATGAATCTACATACTCCATTGCAGGTGAAGCATCTGTTAAAGCGGAAAAGATGGAAGGAGTGCCCCTAAAACTGGCGCTTATGGCAATCACTGTGAAGGAAGTCCGTGATGTCATGTTTTACGGCTCTAAAATTACTGTAGAACCTCAGTATGACAAAACATACGATAAAGACGCAGCAGCCCGTTTGGACAAACAGGTAATGGAAGCGATGAAAAAAGCTTAGTTCCCCAGGGAACTAAGCTTTTGTTGCTCTAAAAGCGGCTTTTATCTATCCGCTTATTTCAATAGGTGGCGGCACCTTACTTATAATAATTCGATTGTTTTTCCTGTTTTTGTTCAAGCTGTTTTTCCTGATCATTGTCGAGTTTTTTCTTTGGATTTTCAGTTGCGTTTTTCTCATTTTCCTTTTTTGGATCAACCAGGTCGGCAGGGACTTCAGGCATTAGCCGGCCAGCGATATCTGCCAGTTCATTCATGATTCCCTGCAGGGGCTCGCCGTTTTGAATGTCAGCGGCTATTTCCCGCAGCCTTGCATTAATATCCGGATCAGCCACTACTATTGCTCTTGCACCATGAGGATCATTTTTAAGGCTTTCTGCAACTGAATATTTGATTGTACCTACTTCAGAACGGTCGAGGTTTTTGTTCACATCTACACCTACTACGGCAAAGCGTCCAAGGACAACTGCTGTAGCATCATTGACATTGGGAACGCGTACAGCCAAATTGACAAGATGTCTGGAAACCTGCTGTCCAGTCTCCCTGTCAACTTCCTGTATTGTACTATTTTTAACATTTACAGTGTTGGTGTTTTTCTGTACCTGATGGTTTTGGGCCTGATTGTTGTTCATGCCGCACCCTGTTAATAGTAATCCTGTCATCCATAACAGCAGCCATTTCTTCATATTTGACACCTCCGGGACATCAATATTTCCTGAAAAGAAAGCTTGAATTTTTTCAGGCTCAGGAATATTGAGGATTGTTTAATGTTATTGTGCAAAATTTCTTCTATCTTTATTCGGCATTACATATATTTTTACCAATATAGATTTGTCCACTTCTTAAGAAAGCCTTTCTTCCTAATTATTCAACATCTATCGAAGGCTGAATAATATAAAACAACAGGATTATAATCAATCAAGAATGAAGGTCTTTTTCATGAAACAGCAAATCTGCAGGCAGGGGACTTTGCTTTTGTAATTTGCTTTATCAAGACACAAGAGGAGCAGGAGGCATCATATTGAGTAAAATTTACGTATTAGATACCAATGTCTTGTTGCAGGATCCTAATTCCATATTTTCATTTGAAGATAATGAAGTAGTTATTCCGGCTGTAGTTCTGGAAGAGGTTGATTCTAAGAAAAGATATATGGATGAAATTGGGAGGAACGCAAGGCAAGTATCCCGGCTGATTGACAGCATGAGGGAGACAGGTAAGCTCCATGAGAAAATACCTCTTGAAAATGGCGGAAGCCTACGAATTGAGTTAAATCATAGATCATTTCATGAACTTCAGGAGATCTTTGTAGAAAAAACGAATGATAATCGGATTTTGGCAGTTGCAAAAAACTTATCCTTGGAGGAAGAGACAAAAGAAAATGGACGAACGGTAATTCTGGTAAGCAAAGATGCCCTTGTCAGAGTTAAAGCGGATGCTATCGGACTAATTTCAGAGGACTTCTTAAGTGATCGTGTAGTTGAAAATGATCATTTATATCCTGGGTTTCTGGAGGTATATATAGGTCTCGATATTATGAACCGTTTTTATGAAAAAGGAGAGCTGCCGCTATCTGAAATAGCAAATCATCCTTTCTATCCGAATCAGTTTCTGGTGATGAAAGATGCGCTTGGTTCCTCATCATCTGCACTTGGTATTGTGGACAAAAGTGGAAGGAAAGTGAAAAAACTCATTTTTGATCATGACCATATATGGGGGATCAAGCCCAGGAACGTGCAGCAGACAATGGCTCTTGAGCTGCTGCTGAGAAACGATCTGCCGCTTGTTACGCTTATCGGCAAGGCGGGGACTGGAAAAACTCTTTTGGCGCTGGCATCCGGCTTAATGCAGACAGAAGATTATGGCCAGTACAAAAAATTGCTTGTCGCCCGCCCCATTGTGCCGGTAGGCAAGGATTTGGGATTTCTTCCGGGTGAAAAAGAGGAAAAGTTAAGACCGTGGATGCAGCCGATTTTCGATAATCTGGAGTACCTGTTTAATGTCAAAAAGCCAGGTGAATTGGACGCCATATTGGCAGGTATGGGCTCAATTGAGGTGGAGGCTCTGACATATATCAGAGGCAGAAGCATACCGGATCAATTCATTATTATTGATGAAGCTCAGAACCTGACGAAGCATGAAGTAAAAACCATATTAACCAGGGTAGGGGAAGGAAGTAAAATTGTACTGATGGGAGATCCGGAGCAGATTGACCATCCCTACCTGGATGCTTATAACAACGGTCTCACCTATGTCGTGGAAAGATTTAAAGATCAGGTTATCTCGGGTCATGTCAAACTTGTTAAAGGTGAGAGATCAGGCCTTGCCCAGCTTGCTGCTGACCTGTTATAGTCTGCATGACAGAGTTTGCGAATTCTAAGGTTTTCATGCCGGGGAAGAGACTGCGAAGAAAAAGGGCGATGCAAATCGCCCTCTCCGGTCATTCCACTCTAAATGCTTTCACTCTTTTTATGGGGGAATTTTGGTTGCTGCCATCCCCAAAATAGGCATGAACTGGCCCATCCTCTTTTAATGGTTTTCCATCCTTTGAGAACCCCAATATTAATTCCTCGGCTTCAGATAGTGTCAATCTGGCTTCACCATCTTCACTTTCAATAACAACGATTTCTGCACTCTCATCGGGCTCTGCATTCATTAGGAATGGTTTAAAAGGTATACCGAATGTGCCTGTCAGGACTTTTTCTTTTTCAAATTTCTTTTCTGTTTTAAGTGTTGGAGGAAAAACTGCGCCTTCCATGATTTCTCTATCCCAATGCTTTGAGACTGCTTTAGTGTATTCCTCAAGTTCATTTTTTCTTATATTGTCCTGTATAAAGTATGTTGTCAAATCCACCCTGCGGTCATCGAATATCCAGACTCCCGGATCTAAAGTGATTTGATATTTTACATTTCCTTTGAAAGCAATAATATTTTCCATATTGAACCTCCTGGCAGCAGCTTTTATTCTAAATATATGTATGATTTAAGTATACAGATTTTTAAAGCGCTTGTCATACACTCCCGAGTGCTATTTGGTTAAAGCCGTTAATTGAACAGAACGAATCAATGATTGATGACCCGCCTTATTAGTGTAGTTCTGAATTGATGCCGGAATCATTTCTCTATCGAATCCCTTATAATCCTTGCTTTTTTCCATGCTTAAGTATAAAATTTATAGATAGGATAATCGCTCGGAAATGGAGGGATTGAAAGTTGGCTTCTGACATGATTATAGATCACAAAGAAAAAGCAAATGCCCTATTAAAGGCAGATGCTGCTAAAATATTAAAGTTAATAAAGGTGCAAATGGATAATCTAACCATGCCTCAATGCCCTCTCTATGAGGAAGTTCTTGATACCCAGATGTTTGGTTTATCCAGAGAAATAGATTTTGCTGTCCGTCTTGGATTAATTGACGAGACTGAAGGCAAGGCTATTTTAGATGAATTGGAAAGGGAGCTGTCCATACTCCACGAAGCTTCAGTAAAAAAATAAAGATAAAAAGCTCAAACATCTTCCAAAGATTGTTTGAGTTTTTTTATAACCGTATTATGTTAAAAATAGGAATTAGTATAGCTAAAAGAAAAGAATTATTAATATTGTATAACTTAATTTAAAAATAGTATAACATAATCATAGAATTATTTTCCTCGCTGTGTTACATTTAAATTAACTTTTCTTTTCTTCAAAGCAGGATATTCAATACTATAGTAGAATAAGTAATAAACTTAGAAGATAAGGGAAGAGGGCTGGATGTTTAAAAAAATATTAAAATCATATGATTACACCCTGATAATAGCTGTAGCGCTGTTATCGGTTTTTGGACTCATTATGGTTTTCAGTGCAAGCATGGTAACAGCTGTGCAGATTTATGATCAGGACAGCGACTTTTTCTACAATAAACAAAAGCTGAATTTAATTATCTCAGGCATTGTCTTCGTTTTTGTCGCTCTATTTCCATACAAAGCTATGCAAAGCAACAAATTTCTTGTTCCGATGGTGTTCCTTTCGCTATTTGGCCTGATTGCGTTATTTATCTTTGGAAAAGTAGCGGGCGGGGCTATGAGCTGGTTTGAATTCGGCAAAAGAAGCCTTCAGCCTGCGGAGTTTGTCAAGCTTTCAGTCATTATCTATTTGGCTGCTGTCTATGCAAAGAAGCAGCCCTATATTAATGAATTTAACAAAGGGGTTCTTCCCCCGCTTGCTTATCTGATTCTTGCCGTAATCCTCGTTGCCATCCAGCCTGATTTTGGTTCAGCCATGATCATATTGCTTGTGGCTGGAGCTGTAATCTTTACATCAGGCATGAACTTCAAGAACATATTTAAACTGGGGCTTTTCGGTGTGTTGCTGGCTGCTCCTTTTATCCTTTTGTTAAGAGATAAAATTTTTGCTCCTTATCGAATGGGGAGGGTAGAAGCATTTAGAGATCCCTTTGGTTCGGAGTTCGGATATCAGCTTTCGAATTCCTATATAGCCCTTGGAGCAGGCGGATTAAAAGGACTGGGCCTTGGCGAGAGTATACAAAAACTTGGGTATCTTCCTGAAGCTCATACAGACTTCATTATGGCCGTAATTGCTGAGGAGCTCGGGGCATTTGGTGTAGGTTTTGTCATTTTGCTTCTGGGGTACATTGTCCTGAGGGGGATCTTTATCAGTTTAAAGTGTAAAGATGCTTTTGGCAGCTTGCTTGCTATCGGGATTTCCGCCATGATAGGAATTCAGGCGTTCATTAATTTAGCGGGAATTTCGGGTGTTATGCCGCTCACTGGTGTTACACTTCCTTTTATAAGCTATGGAGGATCATCCCTGCTTCAGCTTTCAATTGCAATGGGAATTCTAGTAAATGTATCAATGTTCGTCAATTATGAAAAGAAATACAAAAATAAACATGAAGAGACAAATCCGGAATCCATGGAAATGGCTTCCGAAAAAACATTATCCATTCATAAATAGGCACATATAACTTTCACAGTGCTTTATTTATATATCAAATCAGCAGATGCTGATTACATAATTGCTTCCATCAGGGGGCAGCCAATCAAAGTTATTATGGCCGGTTAGCGGAAAATCCGCCCGGTCTAAACTTAAATTTGGCAGAATATTTGTAAAAAATACATAAAGACGGGGTGTTTTGTTTGAGCAGAAGAATTAACAAGGTATTAGTAGCCAACAGAGGAGAAATTGCCATTCGTGTATTCCGTGCCTGCACAGAGCTGGATATTCGCACGGTAGCCATCTATTCAAAAGAAGATTCCGGATCCTACCACCGCTATAAAGCAGATGAAGCTTATCTGGTAGGGGAGGGCAAAAAACCGATAGATGCCTATCTTGATATTGAAGGAATCATTGATATAGCAAAAAGCAGTGATGTTGATGCCGTTCATCCGGGCTACGGATTTCTCTCTGAAAATATTGAATTCGCAAAACGTTGCGAGGAAGAAGGAATCATATTTATCGGACCTACTTCAAAGCATCTGGATATGTTTGGAGATAAAGTTAAAGCAAGAACTCAAGCCCAGCTTGCTGAAATTCCGGTTATTCCAGGCAGTGATGGTCCAGTAGAAAGCCTGGATGAAGTGATTAGCTTTGGCAAAAATCATGGCTTCCCAATTATTATTAAAGCTTCACTGGGTGGCGGAGGAAGAGGCATGCGCATCGTAAGGAACTTGGAAGAAGTAAAGGAATCATATGAGCGTGCAAAATCAGAGGCAAAAGCAGCTTTTGGCAATGATGAGGTTTATGTTGAAAGATTCATAGAAAGACCAAAGCATATAGAAGTTCAAATCATCGGTGACCATGAAGGAAATATTGTTCACCTGTATGAAAGGGATTGTTCAGTCCAAAGGCGCCACCAGAAAGTTGTTGAAGTTGCACCTTGTGTCTCCCTGCCGGAGCATCTGAGAGACGATATATGCCAGGCTGCTGTCAACCTGATGAAGAATGTAGATTATATAAATGCAGGAACGGTGGAATTTCTCGTTTCAGGGGATCAGTTTTATTTCATAGAAGTAAATCCGCGTGTGCAAGTTGAGCATACGATCACCGAAATGGTAACAGGTGTTGATATTGTACAAACTCAAATTCTGGTGGCTGAAGGCTACTCGCTGCACAGCAAAGAAGTTGGTGTTCCTAAACAGGAAAATATTCATGTACATGGCTATGCCATTCAATCACGTGTTACAACAGAGGACCCATTAAATAATTTCATGCCTGATACTGGCAGATTAATGGCATACAGATCGGGCGGCGGTTTCGGAGTGAGGCTTGATGCGGGAAATGGTTTCCAGGGCGCAGTAATCACTCCTTATTATGATTCACTGCTTGTTAAACTCTCAACGCACGCAATGACGTTCCAGCAGGCAGCATCAAAAATGGTGCGAAATCTCCAGGAGTTCCGAATCAGGGGCATTAAAACAAACATTCCTTTCCTTGAGAACGTAGTAAAGCACGAGAAATTTTTAAGAGGGGAATATGATACATCATTTATTGATGAGACACCTGAACTATTCCTCTTCCCGAAAAGGAAAGACCGCGGAACGAAGATGCTGAATTATATCGGGAATGTTACAGTAAATGGATTTCCGGGAATTGAAAAGAAAAAGCGTCCGGTATTTGATGAGCCTCGAGTACCGAAATTAAAATACAGCACAGATTACCAGGACGGCACAAAGCAAATTTTAGATAATCAAGGTCCTGAAGGGCTTGTAAAATGGATTAAAGAACGAAAAGAAGTCCTGATAACGGATACAACCTTCCGTGATGCGCATCAATCTCTGCTTGCGACGCGGGTAAGAACGAATGATTTGAAGCATATCGCAGAACCGACAGCAAAATTGCTTCCGGATATGTTTTCTTTTGAGATGTGGGGTGGTGCAACTTTTGATGTTGCGTACAGATTCCTGAAAGAAGATCCTTGGGATAGATTATTGACTTTACGGGAAAAAATTCCAAATGTTTTATTCCAGATGCTTCTTCGTGCTTCCAATGCAGTCGGGTATAAAAACTATCCGGATAATGTAATAAGAGAGTTCGTAGAAAAATCAGCCTACGCTGGCATTGATGTATTCCGGATTTTCGATAGCCTTAATTGGGTTAAAGGGATGGAAGTTGCAATTGATGCTGTCCGCCAGACAGGAAAAATTGCTGAAGCCGCTATGTGCTATACAGGGGATATTCTGGATCCTGCCAGGACGAAGTACAATCTCAAATACTATAAAGACTTGGCAAAGGAACTGGAAAATCAGGGAGCTCATATATTGGCCATCAAAGATATGGCTGGTTTATTGAAGCCGCAGTCAGCCTACACCCTTATTTCTGAATTGAAAGAGACTGTTGACATTCCAATTCATCTTCATACTCATGATACGAGCGGAAATGGGATTTACACATATGCAAAGGCTATTGAAGCTGGAGTGGATATTGTGGATACGGCCCTGAGCACAATGGCAGGCTTAACATCCCAGCCAAGTGCTAACTCTTTATATTACGCGCTGCAGGGAAATGACAGACAGCCAAATATTGATATCCAGTCGCTCGAGCAATTATCTTACTATTGGGAAGATGTCCGCAAATATTACCAGGACTTCGAAAGCGGCATGAAAGCACCTCATTCAGAAGTCTATCAGCATGAGATGCCTGGCGGGCAATACAGTAATCTTCAGCAGCAGGCCAAAGCTGTGGGCCTTGGAGATAAGTGGGATGAAGTTAAAGACATGTATTCCCGTGTGAACCAAATGTTTGGTGATATTGTTAAAGTTACACCTTCCTCCAAGGTAGTTGGTGATATGGCGTTGTTTATGGTCCAGAATCAGCTGACAGAGCAGGATGTTCTGAATAAAGGCAAATCTCTGGATTTTCCAGACTCAGTTGTAGAGCTTTTTGAAGGCTATCTGGGACAGCCATATGGTGGATTCCCTGCTGAACTGCAAAAGGTCATATTGAAAGACAGGGAGCCAATCACAGTCCGACCGGGGGAACTTCTTGAAGATGTCGATTTCGATGCCTTGAAAGAAAAACTCTTTAATGAATTGGGCAGACAGGTTACAAGCTTTGAGGCAATTGCCTATGCACTGTATCCAAAAGTATTTATGGATTATATAAAGACTTGCGATCAATTTGGTGATATTTCTGTTCTTGATACACCTACATTCCTCTATGGTCTAAGACTTGGTGAAGAAGTGGAAATTGAAATTGAAACAGGTAAAACATTAATAGTTAAATTAGTTTCGATAGGTCAGCCTCAAGCTGATGGCACAAGAATTGTGTATTTCGAGCTAAATGGCCAGCCGCGTGAAGTCAGCATAAAAGATGAAAGCATAAAAGCTACAGCAGCAGCCAAGGCAAAAGCTGATCCGCATAATGAAAGCCATATTGCAGCCAGCATGCCGGGAACTGTCATCAAGTTACTTGTAGAAAAAGGTGAAAAAGTCGAAAAAGGCGATCACTTAATGATTACAGAGGCTATGAAGATGGAAACCACTGTACAGGCACCATTCTCTGGAATTGTGAAGGATATTTTCGTCTCAAATGGTGAAGCGATTCAAACTGGAGACCTGCTGATAGAGTTGTCAAAATAAACAAAAGAGCTTCGGCAATTGCCGAAGCTCTTTTGTTTATTGTTTTTATGGTATGGAAGTAATGGTAGGGATAGCAGATTCATCATTTTTCTCTTTTTCCATAACTGCTGAAACAGCCAGTTCATTCTTTCTGCTTCGTGAAGACAGGAGGATAAAATAACTTAATACTCCAAATAAGCAGGAAATAAAGAAGGCGTGTGCAAGAGCTATATACAAGTTAAGTCTGGTTAAAACAACCAATGCTCCAGCGGCAACCTGGAGTGAAACTAAGATAAATGAAATAATCCAGCCCCAGTAAATTACCTTCTGGTCCTTGTAATGTTTAATGGCCAGATAGGTAATGTAACCAATCCATATGAAAATTAAGCCCGCGGCAGCCCGGTGCCCCATTTGTACCCATTCGTACATATTAGCGGGAAGTGCGAAAGATCCATTTATACAAAGCGGCCAGTCACGGCACACAAGGCTTGCATTTACATGACGCACAAGAGCGCCAGTGTAAACAACCGCATAGCTGTATAAAGAAACTCCAATAATATGTTTCCTCATTCTTTTATCGATAATAAGCTTCTCTGCCTCAAATTTTTTATCTACTTCAAAAATAAGCAAAGTCAGGAGCAGTACTGCAGCAAATGATATTAAAGAAATTCCGAAATGAAGGGCAAGCACAAAATCAGATTGCCCCCATACTACTGCGGCAGCGCCAATTAAAGCCTGCAGGATTAGGAAAAAAAGCGAAGTCAGCGCTAAAAACTTTGTCTCTCTAATATGTCCTATTTTTTTCCATGTCCAAACCGATAATATAAGAACCATAAATCCGATAGCGCCTGAAACTAGTCTATGTGCCAGTTCGATAATCAGTTCAGGAGTAATATCGGTGGGAACTAGCTCGCCATTGCAAAGCGGCCACGATTTCCCGCACCCCATACCTGATTCTGTTTTCGTTACAAGGGCACCGCCCAGCAAAACCAAAAGCATGCCGATTGATGTAAGAACAGCAAGCCATTTTAAAGATCGTTGCAAAGCCTTTCACCTTCTTTAAATATTCTAGGTTTAATAATAAATGTCAATAATTGATTTACTGCGTATTTGTCCATTATCTATCTTAACAAAGATTCTATAAAAAGCCATATATGAATGTGCGTCCATTTACTTTTTCGATAGTACAGGAATAAAAAGCTTTTTACAACAGTTATAAAAATTATAAAGTTAATTATAGTAAAAAAGGTTGAAACTTATAATAGAGTTTGCTAGAAATATAAAGGGGGTATAAAATGGATGTCCCCTGTCGCGGATAGTAACCCATAAATACATAAAAGTGAGTATATTTTCTTTCCTCCATAGTTTTCAGAAGCTGTTTTATTATCTCAAAAATAAACCCTTTCTTTAAAGTGAATTTAGACTTTGACACAAATTAGTCATAAATTATTCTAAAAAAATTCACAAAAGAGTTTTAAAGTGTGATTTAATATACAGAGAAATGGTTTAGATTCATTTAGATAGTAAACAGTTTAAATACATTATTAATGGTAGAAAACTATTAGTATGATTATTATTCATCCAGGGTTCACCCTCGTTTTTTATCGTGAATATGGCTTTCAGGGCATTTATCCTTTATAGTAGGTGTAATGTTCACGATAAGGGATTAAGGAGGAAAAGATATGTCTGATTCACGGGCTTTGAGTGATGCTGCTTTTGAGAATAGAGAGCGAAGCCTTCAAAAAGATATACCTGAGACTACAGTTTGGAAAGACTTCCTTGCTCTTATCAAAATTGGCATTGTGAATTCCAATCTGATTACAACCTTCACCGGTCTTTGGCTTGCATTGCATTTTTCCGGAAACGGATTTTTCAATAATCTGGACTTGGTTCTTTATACGGTAATCGGCTCCTCATTGATTATTGCAGGCTCCTGCAGCTTAAATAATTATATTGACCGCGACATTGATCCATTAATGGAAAGGACAAAAGGGAGGCCAACTGTTACAGGGAAAGTGAACCCGGGCAAGGTGGCACTTTTGAGTTTTCTGCTTATTGGCCTTGGTACCGCCTTTTTAATGTTTACAACAGCAGCAGCAGTTGTAATTGGATTAATTGGTGTTTTCAGCTATGTTGTCCTATATACAATGTGGACGAAACGCAGGTTTGTTTCCAATACGATTGTAGGCAGCATTTCAGGGGCAGTTCCACCATTGATTGGGTGGGCCGCTGCGGATGGCAATCTTGACCCTATGGCTTGGATGCTGTTCGCTATCGTGTTTATCTGGCAGCCTCCTCATTTTTATGCACTGGCTATGAGAAGGGCGGAGGAATACCGGGCCGCGGGAGTTCCAATGCTCCCAGTTGTAAAAGGGTTTAAAACCACTAAAAGGCATATCTACATTTGGGTTGCAGCATTATTGCCGCTTCCGTTTCTTATGCCATCACTTGGATTGCCATTCATGATACTTGCTGGGGTTTTAAACATTGGCTGGTTATTGACTGGGTTATATGCAAGGAAGTTTAATGATGATATTAAATGGGCTACATTAATGTTTGTATACTCCCTGCAATATCTGACCATCATGTTTGTAGCCATGGTAATTATCACACTTATTTAACTTAGTTAGGAAATTCCTTCTTTCGTTAATAACGAGAGGGGATTTATCCATATTTTTTGATCAAACAATTCAAAAAATGAAATCTTTACGAAAGAGGGGTTTGATTAAGCTATGAAAAGGCTTGCAAAGTGGCGTCTTTTTTCTCTGTTTGCAATGATGGCGCTCATTCTTTCCGCTTGCTCCGGCAAACCGTATTTATCTACGCTTAAACCTGCCGGCGAAGTGGCGCAGACACAATTTGATTTGATGGTGTTAAGTACTGTAATAATGGTAGGAGTAATTGCGGTCGTAACAGTAATCTTCTTTATTGTTGTTTTTAAATTCCGCCGCAAGGACGACAGAATTCCAAAACAAGTTGAAGGAAGCCACAAACTGGAAATCATTTGGACTGTTATTCCTATTCTTTTGCTTCTTATTCTTGCTGTACCGACAGTTTCAGCTACCTTTAAGCTTGCTGATGTAGGCCCAATGGAAAAAAAGAATGAAGAAGGCAAAACAGATGCACTTGTTGTTAATGTGCGTGCAAACTTATACTGGTGGGAATTTGAGTATCCAAACCAGGAAATTATCACTGGCCAGGAATTAGTTGTGCCAACGGATGAAAAAGTTTATTTCAATCTTATTGCTTCTGATGTTAAGCACTCCTTCTGGATACCTGCTGTAGGCGGTAAGCTGGATACAAACACGGACAACGTGAATAAGTTCTGGCTGAAGTTTGACAGTGAAAAGGCTGCAGAAGCCGATAATTACTTTTATGGAAAATGTGCTGAGCTTTGCGGTCCTTCCCATGCATTAATGGATTTCAAAGTTAAAGCGGTTCCACGTGATGAATTCGATCAATGGGCAACTGCAATGGCAGAAGTAAAAGAACCTAAAAAGGCAGAGACAGATCTGGCACAAGCTGGTCAGGAAGTCTTCAATAACAGCTGTATCGGCTGTCATGCTGTAACACCGGCAAACACTGCTCCTGAAGCAGCTCGTTTAGCTCCTAACTTAACAAACTTCGGTGATCGTGACCGTATAGCCGGTATCCTTGATCATACTGAAGAAGATCTTAAGGATTGGTTAAGAGATCCGGAAACATTCAAACCTGGAAATAAAATGACAGGTACTTATGGTGAATTGTCTGAAGAAGAGCTTGATGCCCTGACAGAATATTTAATGGGCTTAAAGGTTATGGAACAATAGGGGATTTTTTGAAAAGGGAGGTAAAATTGTGAGTACCTTAGCACAAAAAAAAGGTTTCGGAGCGGTTTTATGGGATTACTTAACAACGGTTGATCATAAAAAAATCGCAATCCTTTATCTTATAGCTGGCGGATTTTTCTTCTTGCTTGGCGGATTGGAAGCCATGTTCATCCGTATCCAGCTTGCAGTACCAAATAATGACTTTGTAAGTGCCGGATTGTATAATGAAATTTTAACTATGCACGGTACAACGATGATCTTCTTGGCAGCTATGCCACTGATTTTTGCTTTTATGAATGCTGTTATGCCGCTTCAGATCGGTGCGCGTGACGTTGCATTCCCATTCTTGAACTCTTTAGGATTCTGGCTGTTTTTCTTTGGCGGAGTTTTCTTGAACCTATCATGGTTCTTAGGCGGAGCTCCTGATGCCGGCTGGACTTCTTATGCTTCTTTATCAATTGCTTCTGAAGGGCATGGGATCGACTTCTATGCACTTGGACTGCAGATATCAGGTGCTGGTACGTTAATCGGGGGTATCAACTTCCTTGTTACCATCATTAACATGCGTGCTCCTGGTATGACATACATGCGTATGCCTATGTTCACTTGGGCTACATTTGTTACATCAGCATTGATTTTATTTGCATTCCCTGCTTTAACAGTAGGATTATTCCTATTAATTTTCGACCGCATGTTTGGATCTAACTTTTTTGATCCTGCAATGGGTGGTAATACAATTATCTGGGAGCATTTCTTCTGGATTTTTGGACACCCTGAAGTTTACATCCTGGTATTGCCGGCTTTCGGTATTTTCTCCGAGATTTTTGCAATTTTCTCAAGAAAACGCCTTTTCGGATACTCTTCAATGGTATTCGCAACGGTTCTTATTGGCTTCTTAGGATTCATGGTATGGGCTCACCATATGTTTACAACTGGTATGGGGCCGATTGCAAACGCGATTTTTGCTGTTGCAACAATGGCAATTGCCGTACCGACTGGTATTAAGATCTTTAACTGGCTATTTACAATGTGGGGCGGAAGCATCACTTTTACAACACCGATGCTTTGGGCTATTGCCTTTATTCCTTCATTCGTAGCCGGAGGTGTTACTGGTGTTATGCTGGCGTCTGCTGCACAGGATTACCAGTACCATGACAGCTACTTTGTAGTTGCCCACTTCCATTATGTTATTGTCGGAGGTGTTGTGTTTGCATTATTTGCAGGTGCTCACCTATACTGGCCAAAAATGTTCGGTACAATGTTAAACGAATTCCTTGGAAAAATTACGTTCGTATTATTCTTTATTGGATTCCATTTAACATTCTTTATCCAGCATTTCCTTGGACTTTGGGGAATGCCGCGCCGTATTTTCACTTACCTTCCTGGACAGGGATTTGAAACGTCGAATATGGTAAGTACTGTAGGTGCTTTCTTCATGGCAGCTGCAGTAATCATCTTGTTAATAAATATTGTTATTACCAGCGTTAAAAATGAAAAAGTTGGCAATGATCCTTGGGGAGACGGCCGTACACTAGAATGGGCCATTCCATCACCGCCTCCATTCTATAACTTCAAGCAGCTTCCGCTTATTCGCGGCCTTGATGCATACTGGCTTGAAAAAATGGAAGGTAAAAAAGGCATGTCGCCTGCTGAGCCGCTTGGTGATATCCATATGCCAAACAACTCGTTCATTCCATTTGTGATTTCTTTCGGTTTATTTGTTGCTGCATTTGGTGCAATGTACCGCGCAGAACACAGCTGGGGTATCCCAGTACTAATCGTGGGTATGCTTATTACTCTAGGCTCCATGTTTGTGCGTTCTGTCAAAGATGATCATGGATACCACATTCATAAAGAAGATTTGGAAGACACTAATGATAAGGGGGTTAAGGCATAATGGCTACTGAGCAAAAAATGACTTATGAAACATGGCCTGCGTCGCCTGAAAAGCAAACCCTCGAAGCCAAGAACAAATTCTTAGGTTTCTGGTTTTTCCTTGGGGGAGAGACGGTTTTATTCGCCTCCCTTTTCGCCACTTACCTTGCTTTAAAAGACAAAGTACCTAGCAGTGACATGGCTCTTGCGAAAGACTTGTTTGAAATTCCACTGGCATTTATTATGACAATGCTGCTATTAACAAGCTCGCTCACAAGCGTATATGCTATGTATCACATGAAGAACTTCAACTTCAAAAAAATGCAGCTATGGCTTGGAATTACTGTTTTGCTTGGACTTGGATTCCTCGGTTTGGAAATTTACGAGTTCAATCACTATGTGCATGAATTCCATCATAGCTTCACAAGCAGTGCCTTTGGTTCAGCCTTCTACACGTTAGTTGGATTCCATGGTGCTCACGTGGCATTCGGTTTATTATGGATCACTACTTTGATGATCCGAAACAGCAAAAGAGGATTGAGCCTTTACAATGCTCCTAAGTTTTATGTCGCCAGCCTATACTGGCACTTTATCGACGTTGTATGGGTATTCATCTTCACAGTAGTATATTTAATGGGAATGGTGGGATAAACTGATGGCCAATCAACAACCAAACTCAGGTAACCCAAGAGTAGACATTGAATATAGACGCAAAAAAAGTGCAGAAGAGATGAGACATCAAGTTATCACGTTTGCACTAATGATCTTCCTGACAATTGTTGCGTTCGTAGCAGCAGGTTATGAAGGTTTCTCCGGATGGTTTATAGTGCCGTTCATCCTGATTCTTGCTCTTGTGCAAGTAATCTTCCAATTATATTATTTCATGCATATGAGCCACAAAGGTCATGAAGCACCGTCTTTGTTCTTATACTCAGGAGCATTTGTCGGATTTATCACAATCATTGCTTTCTTGACTGTTATTTGGTGGTAAGTTAAAAAGAAAATCGGCTGTTGGCCGATTTTCTTTTTATGTAATGAAGTATTTGCAATTAATACCCAATTTCCGATTTATTGAGATTGCAGACTGAAGAGAGTATAATAGTACTTGTCAATATCGCTTAGTATTGGGAACGTATAAGGCCGGTTGGGAATTATTTAATGAGGTGATAGCATGTCTTTGGAAATATTCGGTTTCCGTGCACTTTGGAGTCCATATTTCTTTTTATTTGTAGCAGTGATTCTTGCAGGCTACTTTATGTTAACAGTGAAGTATCGTGGAAAGTTCAATGATAGTGAGCCATTAACTAAAAGGCAGGGTGTGTATTTTACAATCGCTATGATTGTGTTGTATGCGATCAAAGGCTCTCCGCTGGATCTGATGGGCCATTTAATGTTTTATGCCCATATGATACAGATGGCTATCCTGTATTTAGTTGTTCCTCCCCTTGTAGTCATGGGAATCCCTCAGTGGGTGTGGAGAAGAGTGGTTAATCGCAAAGCTATTAAACCTGTATTCAGTATTTTTACAAAGCCATTAATCGCCATTATCCTGTTTAATGGAGTATTTTCTATATACCACATACCAGATGTTTTTGACGTGGTAAAAACGGATATGTTGTTTCATACTGTGTATACATCTGGCCTGTTTCTTCTGGCAATCTTTATGTGGTGGCCGACTATTAATGAGCTTCCTGAAATGGAGTCACTGGACGGCTTGAAAAAGGTGGGATACATTTTTGCAAATGGAGTTTTATTGACTCCTGCATGTGCTCTGATCATTTTTGCAGATACTCCAATGTACAGCACATATTCTGATCCAAATGCTTGGGCACAGGCCCTTCAGTTATGTGTTCCTTCTGCGACACTGGCAAGCCTCAATCTTAGCGGGCCGGAAATGTTCAATTCAATGTCACTTATACACGATCAGCAGCTTGGCGGGGTCATTATGAAGATAATCCAGGAAATTGTATATGGCTTTATTCTTGCGCAAATCTTCTATGCATGGTACAAAAAAGAACAGGAAATTACACCTTCAGAAGAAGAAACTATCCTAAATCCGCATTTAGTAAAATAAAGTGAAACTTCAATCAGTGGGGTGTTCTTTATCCCCACTGATTGCTAGTCGCGTTCTAGTGTCGCTAGGATCTCCGCTAGCGCTTCGATCAATCGACACTACGAACCAGATTGGTTCAACTAAGCCTCTGCCTGCGCCTCGGCAAGTTTCACTGTATCTCAACAATCGGGCCTTTACGGGCAGTTTGACCCCCACTTATCCTCCGTTGATTCCTCTGAGTCTTGAAGCGGGGGTGCCTACTGTCCGTTAGACTGCGATAAAAAATAAACTCCAGTCAGAGGCTGGAGTTTATTTTTTCGATAAAGTAATGATGGTGGCGTATTGCAATGATAATGCTCACATGGTATTAAATAAATATTGAACATTTAAGGAACTTTTATTAAAAGCTCATACTGTTTGTTGAAAAATATAGTACACTTTAATAAAATGAACTTTGTGATAAAAACACCTTGAAGATGCATTTTAAACTGATATTGGAGAGAGGAAGAATTTATGGAATACTCATTGCCTATACTCCCTACCATAAGCACAACCTTTATTGTTTTAAGTGCAATAACGGTTGCGATTGGTTGGGTGCAAATCAGCAAAAAAAAGCTTGAGGCTCATAAGAAAACAATGACTTTGGCTGCTGTGTTTGCTGTTATTTTCTTTATCATTTATGCCAGCAGAACTGTTTTTATCGGGAATACTGCATTTGGCGGCCCTGATGATATAAAAATTTATTATACGATTTTCTTAATTTTCCATATTACCCTGGCAACTGTTGGGGCAGTTTTAGGAATTATCTCGTTATATACGGGCTATAAAAATAAAGTGGCAGCACATAGGAAATTGGGACCGATAACTAGTGTGGTCTGGTTTTTTACTGGCATAACAGGTGTTGCAGTCTATCTGCTGCTGTACGTTTTCTACCATGGTGGAGAAACCACTTCAGTTATAAAAGCAATCCTGGGTACGTAACATGTTATGAGATGCCGCTGGCTGTTTAGCGGTATTTTTTTATGCCAAAAAATTATCCACTTCTAAATTAAAAGGACTTAATAAGTATATGGCGAATAGTTATAATGATATTTAATTGGGAGTGAATTTTGTGTCGGTAAGTAAATTAACAGAGAATGAATATCTTGAGGCGATGAAGCTTTCCATGTATGCCTTCCAGTACAATGTGCCTGAAGCTGATATCCCGGCCAGGATGGAACGTTTAAAAAATCATGCCATTTTTGGTATCCGGGAAGGGGAAAGTTTGGCTGCCAAACTTCACATCATCCCCCTTAAAGTTCATATTAATGGCTTTGAATGGGATATGGGAGGTATTGCTGGTGTGGCAACATATCCAGAATTCAGAAGAAAAGGGCATGTGAGCAGCCTGATCAAGCACGCTTTAGCCGAGATGAACAATAAGGGTCAGCTATTTTCATTTTTGCATCCATTCGATATTTCTTTCTATCGGAAATACGGATGGGAGATATTCACTGAATATAAGAAAACGCTTATTAAGAAAATAGATTTAAAAATGACGGGAAAACCTTCAGGGACCATTAAGCGATTTACTAAGAACCAGCACACATTAACCATCGAAAAGATTTATAAGGAATATATGCAGCGTTATTCAGGAGGGCTTGTAAGAGACTCATACTGGTGGGAGAACTTTGTGTATTCTGATTGCCAGATTGCAGTGTATTTTAACGACTCAGGTGAAGGACAGGGCTATATATTATTTAAGGTAAAAGACAATAAAATGGATATCGAAGAATTCGCAGCTCTAAATCAGGAAGCCAGAGTGAATTTATGGAACTTTATCTGTCAGCATGATTCAATGGTTGAGGAAGTAAAGATCATTACATCAGTACACGATCCATTTCCTTATTACCTGTATCAGCCTAATTTAAAAATGGAGGTTTTTCCGTACTTTATGGGGAGAATCGTCAATGCTGGAAAGTGTCTCGGCCAATATTCTTTCAATGAAAATAGTGAAAATGTCTTTCTGCATATTGAGGATCCCCATGCACCATGGAATAATGGAAGCTACCTAATTGCTGACGAAGGTGTCAGGGTGTTTAAAGAGAAAGTAGGAAGCCAATGCACAAACGCTCCAGCACGAGGCCTGCATATGTCTATCAATGCTTTTTCAGCGATTATAATTGGCTATAAGAGGCCAATGGAGTTATATGATCTAGGTGAAATTAAAGGTCCAAGAAATGATGCAGAAATACTTGAAAGAAAAATTCCTGTGCAAAAGTCCTTTTTCTATGACTTTTTTTAAGGAAACTCAGTTCAGATGTTTGCAGGAAAGAAAAAGCGTCCAGGCGGACGCTTTTTTACTTTTTATTAAGTTTATATTTTGAAATTCATCTTAATAAGTCCTGCTTCTTTTGCCGAATTAAAGGCAATGATCAGTAATGGGCCAATGATGAAGCCCAGTATCCCAATGAGTTTCAGCCCTAGATACATAGCTATTAGTGTGGCGAGCGGAGATAGCCCTATATGGGTGCCCATTACCTTTGGCTCAACTGTTCTGCGGATAATTAAGAGGACGGCTGCAAGAATTGCCAATTGTGTCCCCATAGCTACATCTCCTGTCAGTAAATGAAACATTGCCCATGGGCCAACAATGACAATGGAGCCAATAATAGGGATAAAGTCAATAACCCAAATGATTATAGACATAATCAATGCCATTTCTGGATTGATGAATAATAATCCAATCAGGGAAACGATGAAGATAATCACACTTACAAGGAATTGAGCCTTGAAAAAGCCAAATCCGACATAAGAAAGCCGTGAGGTCATAAACTTGACTTTATCTGCAGTTTTTTCTGTAAGGTGATTATACAAACCTTTCCTTAATCGCGGCAGATCTATTAAAAACAAAAATAAGGCAATCAAATATACGATGAAACTGACAAGATAGTTCGGGATGTTTGTCAGAAGTGCTTTTAAGCTATCAATATTTACGTATGCGACAAGGTCATCCTTCGTTTTATTCAAAAAGGATTGAATCTGGATACTTATTTCATTAACAAGGTCTTTAGGAAGGTCTTTGGCAGCATTTGAAAAGTCCGCTTCTGCCCTGAGCCATGCTTTTGTAATTTCATTAATGTACATAGGAGCATTTTCAACAAGTTTAATGGCTTCAGTTATTACTTTTGTCGTAATAAAGTAGCCTGATAATCCAATGAAGAGGACAAATCCGAGAAAAGTAATCAGCACAGATATTCTTCGGCTTATTTTTATTTTTTTTTGCAGCAGTTTCACAGCTGGTTCTAGGATTAATGCTGTAATAAAAGCAATAACCAGAGGAACAGAAACAGGCAAAATGAAATAAAAAAGGACAGTTATAAGAATTACAGCAATCAATATTAATAAAAAGCGTTTCGTGAATATTGCAGACAAAATAAATCCCCTTCCCAATTATGTTAACCATCAAAAGACCGTAACACTTTGTTTATATTATGCATTAAATATCATAAAAACTAAAAATAAAACGGTTTAAAGCTGAGAGATTATTGCCCTTATATAAAAAATCGTAAAGAAAGAAGTGAAAGGAAGATGCATAACGATCATCTTGACTTCGAGACGATTCAGGCAGCCAGTGATATAATCTCCGCAATTGTAGAATCCAGCCTGGAGGAAAGAAAAAGTGTCATTCCTCTTAAGCATGAAAGATTTACTTTCTTTAAGAGAAAAGAAGAACCGATCTCCATAACTTTCAGAAACACTGAAGTATACTTAAAAATTAAGCTTAACATAGTAAAAGGAAAAAATATCTTGGAGGAAACTCTCAGGATTCAGAAAGAAATCAAGGATGAAATTGTTCATTTAACAGGACTGAAGGTTAAAAGAGTAGATCTCTCAGTTCAAAAAATTATATCTGCAGGAAACGCTCTTTCAGAAAACTAAATTTTGCAGATCTAAAGTTAATGTAAAAAAGACGCATGAGGTTCATGCGTCTTTTCCATGCAGAAAATAAATTCAGTAATCAAAATGTTAGACAAAATTATTCAGCGAATTGGTCAATCTCTGCTTTGATCTCATTTAGCGTTTTTTCGCACTGACTTACTAATGATTTAGGGAAGCTTTCGCCTTCACCGTATTCTACCCCATGCGGATAATAATGTTTGCCCAGCAGCGGTGTCATAAGCTGGATAGTTGCTCTATGAGCTCCTACATCTCCTTCAGCCGCATATCCAAATACACGAAGGTAAAAAACACCCTCTTTTAATTCGAATTTACGGTCATATGTAACTCTTTCATAATCCCATTGCCCTTCGCGGACCAGGCCGTGAGAAAGCATTACTTCATCTAAGCGGGTTAAGTCTGCTTTTTTATTTTCCAGACCCGTGTTTTCAAATTTCATAATTGTCCCTCCTGAAAACATCCATGGTTCTGATGAACGATCCATGCATAATTTTAACAAGTTTATCTCAAATTTAATAATAGTAGAAAAAAGCATAACTTGCAACGGATTCATGTAAGAAAACATCCTTCTCTAAAGAACGTTTGCTGAAATACCGTAATTTAACGTCTGACTGGCATATCTTGAGCAGCTGAAACTCTCAGCTGCCCAACTGTGAAAGGGGAAGCGTCAATTGCAGAAATACAAAGCCATCAGTATCTTCTTTTTTCTAATATTTTTTACACCACAGTCTGCAGGTGCTGCAGCAGATTACAGAGTTGAGCAAAAGGATACTCTTTGGGAAATTGCCCTAAGATTTCAGAAAGATCTGCAGGAAATTATTTATAGCAATCCTCAGATAGAAAATCCTGATTTAATTTTTCCAGGTGAAATTATTGTCATTCCCGACCATGGAAAGAAGTTTGCTATCCCAAAAATGGATGAAAATGAAAATGAGCTTATGAGGCTCGCTAACGAAAAACGAAGGGAATTAAGGCTAAAACCATTGTCTGTAGATATGAAGCTGAATGTTGCAGCCCAAAAAAAGTCTTTAGATATGATGAAATTACAATATGTTTCACATAATTCTCCTACATATGGAAATCCTACAGAAATGTTAAGGAATCAGCAAATTTCTTTTCTGACCGTAAAGGAGAATATCGGGGCGGGCTATAAAACAGCTGATGAAATGTTTGATGCCTGGATGAATTCCGCAGTCCACCGTGAAAATATTCTAAACAAAAAGGCAACTCATATTGGTTCAGGATATATTCAAGGAGGCCTGCACGGTCACTATTGGACCATATTCATTGTTGAAAAAAATTAAGGAGGATAAAAAATGGAAAAAATCCGCGATATTATGACAGACCAGGTTGAAAGCTGTTCTCTATTGGACAATGTTTATGAAGTGGCAGTTAAGATGAAAGAATTAAACGTAGGGGCTATCCCGATTGTGGATAGTGAAAAGCTCGTCGGAATGATTACTGACCGGGATATCGTTCTTCGCTGTGTAGCAGAAAAACACCCTGCTTCATCTAAGGTAGAAGATATTATGAGCAGCCATTTAGTAACTGTATCGAGGGATACAGAGGCTCGGGAAGCAGCCCGTTTGATGGCAGAACATCAAATTCGCAGGCTTCCTGTTGTGGAAGGTGACAAGCTTGTTGGGATCGTATCACTAGGTGACTTTGCCGTGCGCCATTTAACAGATGACCAGGCTGGAGAAGCCCTTACTGATATTTCTAAACACGAAACTGAAGCACAGCATTAAGAGGACACCATCAGGGTGTTCTTTTTTTTGAAAGGTAAGAAAGTATAAAATTTTGAACGTCTATAACTGTCTAGCGCAAGCAGCCTGCCCCCTCGAGGTCACAAGCCTGTCTAGTTGCGGGTCCTAGGGACTCGGGGTCATAAGCCATTTCCTTTCAGAAGGAAGAACGCCTTCTTACAGGAACTGTCTTATGCCTGAGGCCCGCAGGACAAGGAAGGCTTCGTCAGCATAATCATCGCACGACCAAAAGCGACAGCTTTTGGGAGGATGGGGGTCATGCAGACGTTGCCACAGGACGTGGCGTTCTTAGTCTGCGTTCATTCGTGGGCAAGGCGCTTGCGCTTTTCTTACAGCAAAGGCTGCTGCATGCAGAACTTATTGAAAATAATAGATAAACAATACACCTAATGGTATGATTAATAGTATATATGCAATGATTTCATTCAGGTTCCATTTAGCAGAACGGCTGCATGTTATACTTTTAATTGCCTTAAATACAGCAGGTAAACGAAGGGAGGTACGGTTCTCTGCGAGCACTTTTCCGAATTTTAGTATTGATTTGCATTTTTCTGGCAGCAGGCTTTTACATCGATATTGGGCGTAAAGAAAAAGGGGAAATACTTGTCAGTCAGGAAAATACAATTAAGGATATAAATAATAAGGAAAATAACTTATCCTCCAATACGGGGTTCCCTGAAAAGGGTGTCGCATCACTAATGGGGAAATCGGCTGGGGAGCTTAAAGAAAGTTTGGGAGAGCCGTCCAGAATAGATCCTTCTTTTTATGGCTACGATTGGTGGATATACGATAAAAGCAGCACTGAGTATATTCAGGCTGGCGTCAGCAATAATAAAGTGGTTAGTTTGTTTGCGACAGGTGAAGATACAGACATTCATCCTTTCAAAATAGGGCAGCCCATTGGTGAATTATATTCATCCGTCTTTTTTGAAACAGAATTTAGTCTTAAAGTAAATGACAGCTCATACCGTTTCGAATTATCTGAAGATGACCTCAACACAAGGCCGCTTGTTATGGTTGATGAGTATTTTGCACAGCTGAATATCGATAGATTTACAGGGACGCTATCCAGTGTGAGGTTAATGGATGCAGCCACTTTGATAAAGCTTCGCCCGTATGAAATGGTTTACCGTGGTGAATTATTGGAGCCCCCCTTGCCTTCTCCTGCCTTTGCAGAAGATGTGGAGAGAGCGAAAGAGAAGCAAATTTTCGACATCACCAATGTCATAAGAGTCAGGCATCATATACAGCCGCTGATATGGGATGATCTGATTGCATCAGCAGCATTGGCTCATAGTAAAGATATGTATGAATCCAATGTCTTTTCTCATACTTCTAAAACTAACGGCGATTTGACTGACCGTCTTAAAGCTGGGGAGGTCTCATATGAGGCTGCAGGGGAGAACATAGCTGCAAATTATACGGATGCGCCCGCTGTAGTTGAAGGGTGGCTTAACAGCAAAGGCCATCGGGATAGTCTGCTGAATGAAGAATTTACACATCTTGGAGTTGGTGTTTATAAAAAGCATTACACGCAAAATTTCATAAAAAAAGCTGATGGAGTAGCTGAAAAATGAAAAAGAGCCTAAATTATGGCTCTTTTTTACTATTAACAATCTGAATTCGCCCAACCTGAAAAAAGTCATCCTTCCAATTTCCATACAAGTGAACAGGGTCACCGATCTTGACAGAAGGAATTGAAGTATTATTCATTAAAGGAGTAATTTTTTTTATATTTGAATGTTTGAAGCCCTTTGTTTGGACGGTCAATTCAAGAACATGAACATCGCGGCTGTAATTATAGCGCTGCCTGCTCTCGCTTAGATGGACGACTTCGCCGGAAATGATGGCCTCCTCGGAAACATCTGCCAGGCTCCTCCACTTCTCATAACCCTCCCGCATTTCCTTTTTTGTCAGCCAAAAAAAATAAAGGCAAATTATTGGTATAACGATAGCGGTGACCATCTTCCCACCTGCCTTTAATTATTTACATTTTTCTTTTCGATGATAAAAAAGCTGCCTGTTGCCTGTGCAATTTTTCTTCCATCCGACCGGATTACATCTGCAGATAATACCATGCTTTTTGTTCCCTTATGGTCAATTGTCGCTCTGCATGTTACGTGTTCCCCTTTGCCGACTGCAAGATAATGAATATTTAACTGAGTCGTAACAGCACCAAAGCCTTCAGGAAGCAGTGAATCCGCAAGTGTTCCCATCGCAGAATCAATAATTGTTGCGGTTATTCCCCCATGTAGAATTCCGAGCGGATTATTGACGATCTTACTTAAAGGAACTGTCAATGTGCACTCATCTTCAGTTATGTGCCTTTCCATATGAAGCAGACCGCCAATATAAGAGCTGTTTTGACCGGTTTGTCTTTTATGAAAACCTAATAGCAGGGATTCTAAAGCGGTTAATTCTTCGTCAGTCGCATTCCTGGTGCACTGATCAAATAATTCCATAAGATCTCTATTCATTATTATTCACCTTTCAATATCTTTCTGCATTCATATATTATCATTAATGGCTGAATTTTTGAATTTTAATGGATCAATAAAACAGAGATTCATATTCACCTTTTTCATTCATATTCATATGGTATTATAGGCATTTGCATTAGAACGAGGTGATATTGCATGTCCAAAACGAAGCTTCATCCCTCTGTTGAAAAGTTTAAAGAGTTTGTTAAACAGAACCCCCGGATCATCAAAGAAGTCAGGGATGGAAATACAACATGGCAGGAATTATATGAGGATTGGTATTTGCTTGGGGAAGAAGATTCAAGGTGGGATTCCTTTAGAGAAAACAATGATAATACACAAAAGCCCGAAGAGAAAAAAAGTGACTGGATGGGCAGTATCATGGGTACTCTTAAGCAAATGGATGCGAATCAAATGCAGGGGTACATTACTAATCTCAGCCAGGCACTTTCAGCTGTTCAGGGGGTTATTTCGCAATTTCAGGGCGGCGGCCAGAAACCATCAGGAGGCTCCAAGTCAAGTATGACTAAACCAGCCAGCCCTTTTACATTTAAAAAGGATTAAGGGGTTAATCAGATGAGAAAAGATATCGTCGAGTATCTTGAACAAAAGCAGGAGCTTAAGCAATTTATCCGTGAGCAGCCTCATTGGTATAGAAAACTGAGCAGAAACCCGAACGAAATTCAATCCCTGGAAGTGGCTGCACTGCACTATTATAAAAAAACAATTCCCCACCAGGTTGAAAAATTCACGAATGGAGTGCAAATGGCCTCCATGATGATGAGCATGTTTCAGGCCATGAATTCTCAATCCAGTTAGGAAGCTTTCTCACACAAGAGAGAGCTTTTTATTTGTTATAGAGTAAAAATTAGCAGCCGGGCAAACACTAACTTTATTAGAGCTTTACGGAAGAAATCCTAAAGGAGTGTAAATAATGAAAAGGCAAAATTTAATCTTTATATTGCTGGTTATTTTTATTCTTGCAGCGTGCCAGAAAGATATTCCAGAGCCCGAAACAAAAGCGGAAACCAGTTCTCCGGTGAATACAGTTAAAGCTGAAACGCTATTGCCAGTTTCAGGTGTGGAAAGCTCAGCCAAGGATCCTTTTTTTGTAAGGCATCAAATAAAAGGAAAAGACGTTTTTGTTGAATGTATTGTGCAGGATGTGTCCTTTAGAAAGCAGAGCAGCAAAGAAAAAGGCAAAATTCTGCTGTATATAAACGGAAAGAAGAAGGATGAAATTCATTCAGCTGCTTTTATTATCAAAGGGCTTCCTTCAGGCAAACATCGGATCGGACTGGAACTAGTTAAAGGCAACAGTGCTGAAGCCTCTTTGAAAAGAGATTTTTTTGTGCTGATCCCTTAGTCTACTTGCTTTAGCTTTAAACCGTTTCATGATAAAATAAGAAACGGAGGTGGGCTATTTTGCTTGCTACATTAGAAAGAATGGCTATTTTGGACAAAGCTGACGAACTTGCAGCGATGATTACAGAATCTGAAGAAGCGGAACATTACCGCAAAAGTTTATATAAATTAAAGAACAGCCGTGAAACTCAAAGGAAGATACAGGATTTTATCAAAATGAAAGAACTGTATGAAGAAGTTCAGCGATTCGGCAAGTATCATCCGGAGTACAAGAGGGTGATGATGTCAATTAGGGAGCTAAAGCGCGACATGGACATGGACATCCATGTTGCGGAATTCAGAAGAGCAGAGACCGGCCTGCAAACCCTCCTGGATGAGGTAAGCATGCTGATAGGACGTTCTGTGTCAGAACATATTAAAGTTCCCACCGGCAATCCCTTCTTTGAATCAAGCTGCGGAGGAGGCTGCGGTTCTGGAGGCAGCTGCGGCTGTTCTTAGAAAAGGGAAGTTCCCCGCCCGCAGAGGCAGCGTACAAAACCAGCTAATGCTGGTTTTTTCTTTTTAAATAAAATACGCAGTTTGAACCTTCCCATTGAAAACTGTTATTTTTCTATGCTAGACTAAATAAAACAAACGATCACTGAAGGGGAAAACTATATGCTTGGTCAAAGGCAAGGAATAATCGTATGGCTTTATTCTTTAAAGCAGGCAAAAATGTTAAGAAGATTTGGAAATGTCCATTATGTTTCAAAACGGCTCAAATATGTAGTGCTATACTGTGACCTTGCCGATACGGAAACCATTATGGAGAAGATAAATTCATATTCTTTTGTTAAAAAAGTGGAACCATCCTATAAGCCGTTCCTAAAAACGGAATTTGAAAATTCCAAACCGGACAAGGCTAAAGAATATGATTATAAAATGGGAATTTAAAAAGGCGTGAGCAAAAGCTCATGCCTTTTTCTCATTTAATGCAAAGGTGCAATAAAATGATTAAGCCTTAAAATTCCAATCAAATATTGATAATATAATTCCTTTTCATTAAAAATAACAGAAGGCTTTACTGTCAGCTGAATAATTTCTTTATCCAGCTCTTTCGCAGCATCCTCGAATAAATCATACCTTTTATTTGGCGCTGACTTTGGATTCGGTATCCCTTCACGGCATATATATAACGGCTGAAATTCTCCCGGGTCTGTCGGCTTCAATATGACTGCCAGGGATGTCATTTCTTTATTATTGATGCTCGTATGGAATGCGGCCATGTGGGACAGTCGATGCTTGTTCGCCCGTGCAATTTCAATTAATTCATAAATATCTGAGTATCCCTCGCCAAGTTCTATAAAACGCTGTATCAAAATTAAAACCTCCTTAAAACTCATAGCATTCACTTCTTAAATACTTTTTGTCCATCCATACTTTATCATTTTCAAGATGAAAATAGAATGGAAAAAAATCATAAAATTTATAAAAATTAATGTGACTGATGACCTTCCCTTTGGTATTGTTAGGTTAAAAGAAAAATGACTAAGAGGGCATAGCAATGTGGAAGGCACCTTTATTAATTTTTTTAATTTTGTCTGGAACTATTTCAGGTATGCTGCTGTGGCAGTGGCAGTCTTATTCTGAGCGTGCGATTGCCTTGGAGAGTTCCGAGGTGATTACACAGGAAATCACAGTTGAAACGCATCTGAAAGAACTAAAAATCACTCAAAAGTTATACGGACTCATGGCCCGAAAAGAATATAGGCTTGATATCCCCGATACTCTATATAAATGGAACTGCAAAAGTGGAACAGGAAAAGCCTGTGATTCAGCAGACGAAAGTACTTATACATTTTTTTCTGCTGATGATCAGATGATATTTGAATATACGGTACCGATAGATGAAAAGAAAAAAGCATTCTTATTAACTGATTGGTTTGTAAAAGTACCCGGAATAAAGGCTGAAGGCTTGTCCATTTCAATTTCGGATTCTTTGAAAAGAGAGGGTTCATGGGCTGCGGGAATCAGACTAAAAGGCCAAAAGAAATTAGATCATATCGATTTTTATTATTTCGAGGGCTATGGAAATGTTCCATCACTTTACTGGCAAAAGGAAACGCTTTTAAAGACAGCTATAAACAACGCAGATGCATATACAGCAGATACTCAGGCAGCCAGCTTGGATTTTAAGGGACTGAATGACATCGGAAATTTTCCATTTATGTCGATTATTCTTACAGATCACTATCCTGAATATACGGATGAAACGATCCTGATTGCTTCTCCAAACATTAAAGTCGACCAGCTGGAAAAAAGGCTTATAGCTTTGCAATTATACAGAAAGTTCGCAGATGACTCTTCTGACTGGATTATTGATGCTTTCACAGCAGGCATATTGGATTTAAAACCCGGCTCCGCGAAAGGAAGCATAGCCCTGAAGGAATTGCAGGGGGAGTTGACCGAAGATGAACTTAAAGATTTTCTGATAAATGTATTCCAGGCGGATTCTCTGAATGCAGAAAAGCTGGACAAGCTTTTAGGCAATGCTAAAGGTCTGCACACACAATTTTTCACGATGAATATCAAAAACGAAGCACCGCTTGTCCCGCTGTATTTTCAGGAAGAAAAAAAGGTGTGGGTGTCTGGTGCTGAGAAGGCGAGCATTAATTTAGTATATAGGGATGGGAAGATCTTTCTACCATTTACAGCCGCGATGCAGGCATTAGGATATGAAGTCAAGATCCTATCCGGCGAGGAAACGATGCTTGTGTCAAAAGGGAATAATAGTTATCGGTTTTATTTGAATAAAAATGTTTTTATCTATAATGAAGAAGACTATGGATTGCTTATAAATCCATTAACCAGGCAAAACGGAACTGTATGGATGGAAATCCAATGGTTTAAAACACTTTTCGGAGTGACTGCTGAAGAAAGAGAAGGCGGGATTCACCTGACGCCCTGACAGGACTTAATGAATTACAAAATAAAAAGCCCTGCAGTTAAACTGCAGGGTCCTTCTATATCCTTTTCAGGATAGAAGGCAAAGGGAGAGGAGAAACCGGAGGAAGAACTTATGGGGAAACGTAAGTCTTCTCCGCGGTTGGCAACAACATCCTTGAATAGATGCTGTTAATTACATTATTTCCACAATCCTCATGGATATACACTTCATACTATATTTTTTTCCAGCTGATGATTTCGCTTACAATTTGCCGGTTGGCTACAAATTGTAAGATATGGTAGGATAGGATAGAAAAAAACAGTTTTCCAATTCGGCAGTCTGGAAAATTGAAATATTGCAGGTTAGTGGTGATCGTATGCGAGTGGTATCGGGAACTAGAAAAGGGAAGATATTAAAAGCTGTTCCGGGCAGCTCAACCCGTCCGACTACTGATAAAGTAAAAGAAGCTATTTTTAATATAATAGGGCCTTATTTTGACGGTGGCCAAGGGCTTGATCTATTTGCGGGCAGCGGCGGACTTGGCATTGAAGCTTTGAGCAGAGGAGCGGACAAGGTTATTTTTGTGGATAGGGACGGAAAGGCCATTCAGACCATTCATGAAAATATTCGGAATTGCGATTTTGAAGAAAAGGCAGAAATATATCGAAATGATGCGGATCGTGCACTCAAGGCAATTTTAAAAAGAGATCTGGCTTTTGATTATATATTTCTCGATCCGCCATACCGCAAGCAGCAGCTGCTTAAGCTTCTCAAGGTAATTGATGAGAATAATCTGCTTTCGGAACAGGGAACAATTCTATGCGAACACGGGTCAGATGTGGAGCTGCCTGAAACTGTTGGAAGACTGGTTCAGCGGAAACATGAAAATTACGGGATCATTTCAATCTCTATTTACAGCTTGGCTGAATAATACATACTAGGAATGCTGATGGAAAAAATACATAATAAGAACATGACAGGGGGATAACAATGGGAGGCATCGCGGTTTGTCCAGGCAGCTTCGATCCAATTACATACGGCCATCTGGATATTATTAAGAGAGCGGCAAAGGTATTTGAACAGGTGTATGTAGTTGTGTTAAATAATTCTTCAAAAAAACCTCTTTTTAGTGTTGAAGAAAGAATTCAGCTGATAGAAGAAGTTACAAAGGATCTTAAGAATGTTAAAGTTGATTCGTTTCAGGGGCTGCTGATGGATTATGCAAAATCGGTAAATGCGAATGCTGTTATTCGAGGCCTTCGCGCAGTTTCTGATTTTGAATATGAAATGCAGATCACATCCATGAACAGAGTCTTAAATGATGAAGTGGAAACCTTTTTTATTATGACTAACAATCAATATTCGTTTTTAAGCTCAAGCATTGTGAAAGAAGTGGCAAAATATAACGGAGACATATCAGAACTGGTTCCTGACATTGTAGAAAAGGCTCTTAAAAACAAGTTTCAATAATGAATCAGAGGGGATATCCTTACCCGATGATTGTATGGGGTTTAACAAAACGGGTGCCTGATAGGTGGTACCCGTTTTGTTGTTACTTCCTATCCAAACGCCTGGCGAGCATTAAAGTATAAACAGAAAGTGCAAGTATAGTTATAAGCGGTCCAGAAGAGACGATTCCATCCATCAATTTACCGAGAAACGAGTATTTTTCAAAGAATCCGACCGGAATGGCATTTGATGGCTGCTCCGTATTGTAATAGCGTTCATAAATTGGCTGCCAAAGTATGAATGCATAAAAGGCAGCCGCAAAGCCATGAACAATTCTTGCAAAGAAGAAAGGCTTGAAATTTATATCAGTTTGTGCAAGGATGCTCGCCACCTGAGCCTGCACGCTGAATCCGCTGAAAGCGAGTATGAAACTGACAATGATGACCTGGTGCATTAATGTTGCCTGCTGAACCTGGCTCGTCATCTGGCTGCCAAGTGTTATTTCAAACAAGCCTGAAATGAACGGGATGCTTAATTCAGTTGGCAGGCTGAAAATTGACAATACGGCTTCTAAGCCTTTAGCTAGGAATGCTGTGATCCCAATGTGAAATAGGAGTTTGTTAATAACAGAGAATAAAATGATAAATCCGCCGATCATCAGAAGTGTTTGGATGGATGACATGACTGCATCTCCAAGAAGCTTGCCAATCGGACGATTGTCCTTTATTCTTGTCCGATGAAGAGCTGATAAGGCAGCCCGCAAAGATGGCTTTGACGTCCCTGCACCATGGGAGGGCTGCTTGGGTTTCTTTCCATAGAACCTCATTAATAAACCAACGGTAATGTTGCCGAGATAATGTGCCAGGGCCAATATAACCCCAAGCTTTGCGTTATTAAAAAAACCAACCGATACTGCACCGAATATAAACAAAGGATTTGAACAATTAGTAAAGGAAACCAGACGCTCAGCTTCTGTTTTTGAGAGCTGTCCTTCCTGCCGCAATCTAGCGGTCAGTTTTGCCCCGGCCGGATAGCCTGAAGCCATCCCCATTGCCCAAACAAACCCGCCAACTCCAGGTACTCTGAATAAAGGTCTCATCAAAGGTTCAAGGAGTACTCCAATGAATTTTACTACACCAAAGCCGATCAGCATTTCTGATACTATGAAGAAGGGCAGCAATGAAGGGAAGACAATTTCCCACCACATATCTAGTCCCCTGATGGATGCATCAACCGATTCCTGGGGGAATGAAATTAATGAGATGGCCATTAAGGTTACAGAGAGTGCAAGAGTAACCGTTTTTAATTTGGAACGAAACACGGACAAGCCTCCCTCAAGTTGTACTGACTGTGAAATGAATTTAAACAATGGTAAAATAAAGAAGCATTTGCATCTATATTTTTCTCCGGCCTTTTCATTTATTATTTCCTGAATCCGGAACAAATGAATACATTGATTATGCCTGTGCTGTCAAGTCTTGTCCCCATATAACTCAATATACTCATAGAACTTTAAAATAGACCATAGAATTAGGTACAGGCATATGTGAATTTTCACCTGAAAATTTTTATTGTATGCTTCCTTTGGAAATAAAAAGAATAGAATAAGCATAAGTTCGAATCGGCCATTGGCTTATAAGGGGGGAGTCTTTTGCAGCGTCCGAAAATAGGTTTGGCACTTGGTTCGGGAGGAGCTCGGGGATTCGCCCACCTGGGTGCGATCAAGGTCATGAAGGAAGCCGGCATACCGATTGATTATATTGCCGGCAGCAGCATGGGTGCCATGGTAGGCTGCTTTTATGGGGCAGGGCTGGATGTTGATCGTTTATATAAGCTCTCCAAAGCATTTAAAAGAAAGTATTATTTAGATTTTACAGTGCCTAAAATGGGTTTTGTGGCAGGGAAACGAGTAAAGGAACTGATTCGTATATTTACTCATGGAAAAAACCTCGAGGACCTCGATATTCCTGTCAATGTTGTGGCCACGGATTTAATGACTGGCGAAAAAATTGTTTTTAAAAGGGGTCCCATTTCTGATGCTGTTAGGGCAAGCATATCTATCCCGGGTATATTTGTGCCTGAAAGATTAAATGGCCGGCTTTTAGTGGACGGAGGAGTAGTGGACAGGGTTCCTGTGTCAGTTGTTAAGGAAATGGGAGCTGATATCATTATCGCTATCGATGTTTCACATGTTAAGACAAATGCGGAAATCACCTCAATTTATGACGTAATCATGCAAAGTCTGGATATCATGCAGATGGAGCTTGTCAGTCACCGTGAAATTGCTTCTGATTTTATGATCAAACCCAGGGTGGAAATGTATAGCTCCCGCGCCTTTACAAATATTGAAGAAATCATCAAAATTGGCGAAGAGGAAGCAAAAAAGCATATTGACAATATTCATCATTACATAACTAAATGGAAGGAGCATCCTGAATCATGAGAAGCAAATTTTATACCCGTTCCTTCTTGATTTTGGCAGTTATCCTTGTGGCCAGTTCGTTTTATTATCTGCCTTACTATGTATCAAAGCCGGGTATGGCAAAGGAACTCGAACCGATTATTGAGGTGGAAAACGGCTATGAAGAACAAGGAAGCTTCATGCTGACGACCGTAAGAATGGGCCGGGCGAATATATATGCATATATGGCTGCCAAATTCAGCACGTATCAGGATTTGTATCCTGTGGAAGAAATACGGTCCGAAAATGAAACAGATGAAGAGTATAATGTAAGGCAGCTTCATATGATGGCAACTTCCAAACTGGCTGCTATTGAAACTGCCTACAAAAAAGCCGGCCTGCCCATTCATTATCTTTATAATGGCGTGTATGTCCTTAATGTGCTGCCTGATATGCCTGCTGACGGCAAACTTCAGGCAGGTGACCGCATCTTTAAAGTGGACGACAGGGAGTTTAAATCCTCAGATGAATTTATCAGCGCTGTCTCCAATAAGCAGGAGGGCAGTGAAATAACACTAACTTTTGAACGACAGGATAAAACGATGGAAACCTCGATTCCTTTAAAAACACTTGAGGAAACAGGAAAACCTGGCGTGGGGATCACTCTCGTTGACGACAAAGAAATAGAGGTCGAACCGTCTGTAAATATTGACAGTGAAGAAATTGGCGGCCCTTCTGCCGGATTGATGTTTTCTCTTGAAATTTACAATCAGCTCATAAAAGAAGATTTGACGGGAGGCTATAAAATAGCCGGTACCGGAACAATCAATTCCGAAGGGACAGTCGGGAGAATAGGCGGGATCGAGCAAAAAATCGTAGCAGCAGACAAAGCAGGAGCAGAAATTTTCCTTGCGCCAAATGAAAATGGTGCAGAAGACTCCAATTACAAAGCAGCTGCTGCAACAGCCAAGGATATTAAGACCGATATGAAAATCGTTCCGGTGGATACTTTTGATGATGCAGTGGAATATTTAAGAAACCTGGATTAATATAACTTGCAGCCGGCAGCAAAAAGCCAGCGGCAATCGGGAGATGCCGCTGGCTTTTCTTTTAATCTGGAGTAATTAGTCTTGAAAAAAGAAGGCACATCAGAATTTAGTCAACCATAATAGGAGGCTGGTTAAATTCCTGCTGCATAAGATTTCGTTCCGCAGGAGCATTTATGCCCATTGCATATATCCGTGAGGCTTTGATATCCAAATGCAGCTGCTGTGCAGCATGTGATGAAATTCTTGATATCAGTGGAATCTTTAAGTCAGACTTATACTTGTTTAAATACTTCCTGCCATTCCTGGACATCCCCAAAAGACGAAGATATTCGGCTTTTAATGGTTTATTGGGCATCTCTGTTTTTTCTGTATTCGTAAGGATATGTACACAAGCCCGTTGTAGCCTTGTCCATGTGTACCTCTTTGTTTTGATCTTTTCCATGAATTGCTGAAAGCTTTCTGCCTGAATTGCTGCTGATAAAAACCTATGCTCCAGGCCTTCTTCCATTTCATAAATGCATCTTAACTGTTCCGGCTGTAGATGAATCAGTCGGAATTTTAAAAATGGCCAGTATTGTTCCCATTGATTAAATGCACCATACTCTTTTTTATATTGAAGTAAACCCTGATATGTAGTTTCCGGAACATATTGGCGAATGGCTTCAATTTCTCCATTCTCGGTAAAAAGTGCTTTTCTTATACTTGTCGCACTTGCTATAGATTCAGAAGAAAATTGTTCGTCATGGTATCCTGCACTTTTTCTTGCAACTGTAAACAGCTGCATAGATGAATTGATCCTGCGGGCTGAATTTAAATAATGAAATCCAAGAATGTTATTCGGTTTTGAAAGGTCAACCAATTCATCTTCAGGGTTCAGATCAAGAAATGCCAAGGATGTTGCTTTTGGATAGCTGACTCCAGCATCAAGGTGTACTCTGACCCTTTCCTGGTAGGCAGCATGATGTTTTCCGAGAAATGACAGCGTTTGGTGAAAGCTTTCCATATTGCCGGATTCACTCCCGAAGCATATGCTGCTGCAGCCGGCTGCTTCGAGTATGGATACTGCTCCGCTTGCGAAAATATCTGCCTGCTGAACAGCAAACTGGTAGGGAAGTTCAAATACAATATCTGCACCTGCCTTTAGTGCCATTTCTGTTCGTTTCCATTTTGAAACTAACGCTGGTTCTCCTCTCTGGAGAAAGTTGCCGCTCATGACCGCAATAATGGTTTCTGCACCTGAAATATTTTTGGCCTGCTCCAAATGGAAGGCATGGCCATTATGAAAAGGATTATATTCTACAATTACACCTGTTGCTTTCATATTGACATACTCCTCGAAAAGGTTTAAAAAGATATGTATTGGAAAAAGTATTAAAAGAAAAGCGGGAGCGCCTTGCCCAGTAGACAAAATCTCTAAATCCCGCAAAAAAACTTTTTACTAAAGAAGCCTTCAATAGTATGATAATAGCTACATTATAGTGTAAAGAAAAAATATTGACAAATAATTATAGGAAGGCTATAATTACCTTTGTTGCCTTGGGGTGATTCGTATGAAATGGACTTTAAGTCAGTTACAAAAATATCGAAGCAAGGACTTTCCCATTGATGAAACTGTCAATGCTGATGAGGTCATGAAATTGAATCCGGAAATACGCGGTGCATCACAAATGCATGTGACTGGCCGTGCGGATATCGATTCTGCCAAAGTGACCTTTCATTTAACTATAAAGGGTCATTTAATACTGCCTTGTTCTCGTACTTTAGTTGACGTAAATTATCCAATTAATGTTGAAACAACTGAAACTTTCCTCTTAAAAGGTCCTGATTATGAGACTGAAGAGGAAGTTCACCAGGTAAAAGGGGATGTGATTGATTTAAATCCGATCCTTCATGAGATCCTTTTACTCGAAGTCCCAATGCAAGTTTTCTGCGAAGACAGCAGTGAAGAGGGAGCTCCGCAATCCGGTAAGGATTGGGAGGTCATTCATGAGCAGGATAAACAGGATAAAGTAGATCCTCGTCTTGCCGGACTTGCTCAATTTTTTGATCAGAATGATCCTTCTTCCGATTCATAACGGAAGAAAAACAAGAAGCACTTGAAGACACCAGCTTGCTCTGGCCTTCATAACTTTCTTAATGGGTTTGTCCAATTCCTATGGACATCCTCTAATACTCTTTAAGGAGGTGGGAAGAATGGCTGTACCTTTTAGAAGAACATCTAAAACTGCGAAGAGAAAACGTCGTACCCATTTTAAATTACAGGTTCCTGGTATGGTGGAATGCCCAAACTGTGGTGAAATGAAACTTGCTCACCGCGTTTGCAAAGCTTGCGGAACTTACAAAGGAAAAGAAGTAGTTAACGACTAATCCTTTAGATACAAAGCACAAGAACTTAGTTCTTGTGCTTTTGTCGTTTTAAAGATCGATTTAATCATTATAAGTACAAGACTATCTGTATTTTTGCTAATATTAAAAATAGTTTAATCAAAGTTTAAGGAGGCACCGATGAAACCTTACATAATTGAAGAATTTGAGAATGGACTGTTAATTTTCAGGATTAACAGGCCAGAAAAAAGAAATGCCATAAACTATGAGGTTATGGATGGTCTGGAGACCGCAATTCATATGGCTGGTAAGCAGTCAGTTAAGGTGCTTGCGATTACGGGTGAGGGAGACCAGGCTTTTTGCTCAGGAGGAGATCTATCTTCCTTTCACAGTTTAAAGACAGAAAATGAAGCCTTTGGAATGCTAAGCAGAATGGCTGCTCTTTTAAAAAAATTATTATTCTTGCGAAAACCAACTATTGCCATATTGAATGGAACAGCTGTCGGCGGAGGCTGTGAGCTGGCTGCAGCATGTGATTACCGGATTGCCAAAGCAGGAATAAAAGCCGGTTTCATCCAGGGAACTTTAGCTATAACAACCGGCTGGGGCGGCGGTTCCATCATTATGGAAAAGATGCTTCCTGCCAATGCCATGAGAATGTTGATGGAAGCAAAATTATATAATGAAGAAGAATTAAAAGAATTAGGTTTCATACATTCAGTCTTTCAGGGGGATTCAGCCGATGGGTGTCTGAGTTTTCTGGAAAGAATGCTTAGGCTTGAGAGTGAGGTTTTGGAAGCTTATAAAGATCTTCTTGTAAATAAGTGGTCGAAATCTGGCTTAGAAGAGAGAATTGACCAAGAAGTGCGCCGCTGTTCGGTTTTATGGGAGGGAGAAGCACACCATGCAAAAGTTGACAGTTTCCTGAATAAGCCATAAGTGTATTCTTTGCGGGGATGAATAAAGTTGCATTTTATAATATGATATCAGTCTATCTTTTCTAGCATTGGCATATGTATAAAGAAAAACACTAGGAGGGATACGCTGATGTCTTCAACCCGTCAGGATGCTTGGTCTCAAGATGAAGATTTACTTCTTGCAGAAGTTGTGCTCCGTCATATACGTGAAGGAGGAACTCAGCTTCAGGCATTTGAAGAAGTTGGCAAACAGTTAAGCAGAACCGCGGCTGCCTGCGGATTTCGCTGGAATTCTTATGTAAGAAAACAATATAAATCAGGTATTGAATTGGCAAAAAAGCAGAGAAAAGAAATAAAGAAAAACCCGCAGGCTGCTGGAAGTGAACAAGATATTCATGAAGTTCCTGCGGAAAAGGCGGAAAAAAGCAAAAACACAGTTCAGGCAATTAATAGGAGAATCGAGTTTAATGAATTAGTCGGCTTTCTAAAAGTCTTATATGAGAATGCTCAGAAACCTGCACCTGCAGAAGATCCCAGTGCTTTGAAACGCATTCAGGAGCTGGAGAAGCAAATGTACTACCTGGCTGCGGAAAATGAGAAATTAATTAATGAGTTAAATACGCTTGAACAGGATTACAAAGCACTGGTAGAGATTATGGAAAGTGCAAGAAAGCTTGTTTGGCATAAGGACGGCAGCCGCCACAAAAACTTGAATTTTACTGTAAATCCCGAAATAAAGCCTGAAAAGGTTGAGAAATAGATTATTGTAAATGCATAAAAATAAGCGGACTGAAATTTGTCCGCTTATTTTTATGCATTTATAGTAGAAGACATCTGCTTAATGGGTTTGTTCTTTAACACCAGCCGGAAACCAGGCAAGCGGATTCTCTCCCAGGTCGCGTTCCATATCATAATGAACGGGTTCAAATCCCATCTTCTCCCAAAAGGCCTTTGATTTCACACGCGGATTTGTTTTAATAGGAAGTCCAAATCCTTTTGCAAATTCTACAAGTGATTGTCCATAGCCTTTGTTTTGATAGTCAGGCAAAACTTCAAGCTTCCATAGCTCTAAATAATCCTGTGCAGGTTCGAAATAGCGGTCAAATCTTGCTTCAATCTGGTAAAGGCTCATGCGTGCAACAAGTTTATCCCCGAAATAAATACCATAAAAAGGCGACTCACTGTCGTTTTCGATAATATTAGCCTCAAGGTCTTCAAGCATGGAAAGCTCCTGCAATCCATATTCTTTAAATTTCTTGAACTCTTCCAGAGTTTTATAATTTACCTTTAATTTTTCAACCTTATAGTTCATAAAATCTCCCCCTTAGCCATCGGTGTGTAGGACTTCTGCGGATGTAAACGCTTTATAATACCTTCCTTATAGTTGAAAGGTTTCTTCTTTGTCTATTATTATATAACAAGTAAACAAAAAATTCTGCACATATGGAAAACTTAATATATTTTTAGTTTTTTTATAAAAATCAGAAAGCGTTTACAAAAATAGCAGGAAATTAGCAGAAGATTGTAGAAATATTTATTATTGCAGGATTAATACAAGTAGAAAGGGGCCGGATTGTGCGAAAAATTCTGATTGCCAACAGGGGAGAAATTGCTTTAAGAATCATTAAAACCTGCCGTGAAATGGAAATTGAAACTATTGCCATATATTCTGATGCAGATAAAGACCTGCCATTTGTTAAAGAAGCTACATATGCTTTCCGTATCGGTGAACCGCCTGTCAGTAAATCTTATTTAAAAACAGATGCCATTCTAGAGATTGCCAAAAGGGAAAAGGCAGATGGAATTCATCCGGGATATGGTTTTTTGTCCGAAAACGCCGGCTTTGCAAGAGCCGTAATTGATGCAGGGATTGCCTTTATAGGACCAGATCCCGAAACCATTGAATTGATGGGGGATAAAATTGTATCCCGCAAAACCATGAAGGAAGCAGGAGTGCCGGTTGTCCCGGGAAGCGGAGAGGGAACCTCCACCCTTGAGGAAGCATGCAGGCTTGCTGATGATATGGGTTACCCAGTCATGCTGAAGGCAAGTGGTGGGGGCGGAGGAATTGGAATGGTGCGTTGTGAAAATGAGCAAGCGCTCGCTAAGTCCTTTGCCTCAACCAAGGCCCGTGCTAAGGCTTATTTTGGTTCTGATGAGGTTTTTGTAGAAAAGTATATAGAGAATGCCAGACATGTTGAAGTACAGGTGTTTGGTGATCATCATGGGAATATCGTCCATTTATTTGAAAGAGATTGCTCTATACAGAGGAGACATCAGAAGGTAGTGGAGGAATCACCATCTCCTTTCCTTTCAGAGCAAACAAAGCAAAAGATGTATGATACAGCTTTGACTGCTGCCAGAGCAGTCAATTATAAAAATGCCGGTACTATTGAGTTCATTGTAGATGAACAGGAGAATTTTTATTTTCTTGAAATGAATACAAGGCTTCAGGTTGAGCATCCCGTAACTGAACAAGTAACCGGCCTGGATCTTGTCGAATGGCAGCTCCTTGCAGCAAGAGGGGAAAAGCTTCCACTTGAACAGAACAGCATAGAGCAGCAGGGCCATTCGATTGAATTTAGGCTGTATGCAGAGGATCCTGTAAGCTTCATGCCTTCTCCTGGAAAATTGTCAAAATTTGAATGGGCAGATTCTCCGGGAATACGAGTAGATTACGGATATGCTTCAAATACGGCAGTCAGCCCATTTTATGATCCAATGATCGCAAAATGCATTATTTATGGCCAATCAAGGGATGAAGCAATCAAAAATGCACTGCAATTCTTTGATGGACTGGAAATTGAAGGAATTAAGACGAATGCCCCATTATTTAAAGAAATTTTAAAAGACGATGATTTCCGTAAAGGGAATTATTCTACATCATACCTAACCCAGAAGGCTTTTGCCGTTAACTAAAAGGAGGAAATTACAATGAAAGAAATTACATCATCAATGGCAGGTACTGTATTAAATGTGTTGGTCGAAGCGGGCCAGGATGTTAATGCAGGACAGGAAGTACTAATGCTTGAATCCATGAAAATGGAAATTCCGGTCGAAAGCGAAACTGCCGGAAAAGTTTCCGAAGTAAAGGTAAGCATAGGAGATTTTGTGAACGAAGGCGATGTATTGATTGTATTTGAATAAGGAGGCAGGGACACGGATTCAGTGAGGAAGTGGGCTGCTGCTAAGCCCCGTCTGAAGCGTGTACCTATCTGCAATGCAGGTTATTGCAATATGTGAAATTTATCGCAGCCTAACGGGCAGTAAGACCCCGACTTCAAGATTCAGAGGAATCAAAGGAGGATAAGTGGGGGTTAAACTGCCCGTAAAGGCCAGATTGGTGAGATACAGTGAAACTTGCCGACGCGCAGGCAGAGGCTTAGTTGAACCAATCGGGTTCGTAGTGTCGATTGATCGAAGCGCAAGCGGAGATCTTAGCGACACTAGAACGCGACTAACAATCAGGGGATAAGTCCTCCCTGATTGAAGTTTCACTTTATATTTGAGGAGGATGGGAATGACTACTGCAAAGACATTAACTGAGACGCTCCAGGAAAGAAGCAGGATAATTGAAGCTGGCGGACATCCAAAATATCATGAAAAGAATGAAGCACAAAACAAATTATTTGTCAGAAGACGGCTTGAGCTTTTGTTTGATGACGGATTCTATGAGGAAGACGGCAAATTTGCAAACTGCCAGGAAAATGACCTTCCTGCAGATGGAGTTGTAACTGCTGTTGGAAAGATAAACGGCCAGACTGTTTGCGTCATGGCGAATGATTCAACAGTAAAAGCCGGCTCCTGGGGTGCGAGAACGGTTGAAAAGATCATCCGTATTCAGGAGACAGCAGAGAAGTTAAAAATTCCGATTCTATACTTGGTTGACTCTGCCGGTGCCAGAATTACCGATCAGCTTGAGATGTTTCCGAATAGACGCGGAGCAGGAAGAATTTTTTATAATCAGGTAAAGCTTTCAGGCATGGTACCGCAGATTTGCCTCCTATTTGGACCATCTGCGGCCGGCGGAGCTTATATACCTGCGTTTTGTGATATTGTTATTATGGTAGATCAAAATGCTTCTATGTATCTTGGATCACCAAGGATGGCAGAAAAGGTTATCGGGGAGAAGGTAACCCTGGAAGAAATGGGCGGCGCCCGCATGCATTGTTCTGTCAGCGGATGTGGTGATGTCCTTGCTTATAGTGAGGAAGAGGCTATTGAGTCAGCAAGAAGGTATTTGGCATATTTTCCGGCAAGCTTTAAAGAAAAACCCGAGAGGCTGGAGGCCGTCTTGCCAAAATCCGGCCGCGTCCTAGAAGAAATTATCCCTAAAAATCAGAATGCGCCATTTGACATGTACGAGTGTATTGATTCCTTAATTGATGAAGGCAGCTTTTTTGAAATTAAGAAGCTTTTTGCTTCTGAACTGATTACAGGACTTGCCCGAATAGGAGGAAGGCCCGTAGGAATTATTGCCAACCAGCCAAAGGTTAAAGGCGGCGTTTTATTTGTGGATTCTGCGGATAAAGCAGCGAAATTTATTCAGCTTTGTGATGCTTTCCATATTCCGCTGTTATTCCTGGCGGATGTTCCTGGATTTATGATTGGGACGAAGGTGGAAAGAGCTGGAATTATCCGCCATGGTGCCAAGCTTATCGCTGCCATGAGTTCTGCAACAGTTCCGAAGGTCTCTGTTGTTGTCAGAAAGGCATATGGAGCCGGACTGTATGCAATGGCTGGTCCGGCATTTGAGCCTGATTGCTGCATAGCATTGCCAACAGCACAAATTGCAGTAATGGGACCTGAAGCAGCAGTAAATGCTGTTTATTCCAATAAAATCAATGCGATTGAAGACCCGAAAGAAAAGATCAAGTATGTTCAGGAAAAACAGCAGGAATATAAAGAAACAATTGATATCTACAAGCTCGCCTCTGAATTAATTGTTGACGATATTGTTGCACCTTCAGATTTAAGAAATGTTTTAATTAACCGATTTGATCTGTATGAGACTAAAGAATTGACATTCAGTGTCCGCAAACATCCGGTTTATCCGGTTTAATCCTCATCATTAAAAATCCCTTTTTCGTTTTTCGAAAAAGGGATTTTTTTAAAGGATTTAGCTGATGAAAAATGGAATTAAGAAATAACTATTAGATTTCAAGTTAAAAATATTCCATTTTACCCATGAATTTATCTTATTTTGTTAAAATATGTTTAAAAAGTAAAAATGGTGGAGTTGTTATGAGAATAGCTATTATCGGTGGAGGCGCTGTAGGTCTTCTGTTTGCCCATTACTTAAATGAAAATCATGAAGTGCTTGTTTATGTAAGAAACAGCAGCCAGCTGCAGAAACTGCGCAAAAATGGACTTACATTCGAGAGAAATGGAATCCGCAGCAATACCCGCGTTAAAGCATGTCATTTTAGTGAATGGAAGGGGGAAGAGGATTTAACAATCATTGCGGTTAAGCAATACAGCATTCCTGAATTGGCAGGAGAAATATTGAAGATGGATGCTTGCAAATCAGGCTCTTTTTTGTTTCTGCAAAATGGGATGGGGCACTTGAAGTGGGCAGAAATGCTTGAAACTGATAGCCTTTTTGTGGGCAGTGTTGAGCATGGTGCTTTAAAGACAGAGCCTGACACTGTGCTGCATACTGGGATAGGAGTCACAAAAGTGGCAGCAATAAAGGGAGATGTGGAATTTCTGAAGAAAATATCCGATTCGGCATCTTGTTATTTTCCTTTTATTTTTGTCGGGGATCATCTGGAAATGCTAATTCAAAAATTAATCGTAAACAGTCTTATAAACCCTCTCACAGCAGTTCTTCGTGTTAGAAATGGTGAACTGCTTTCGAATAAAAGTTATTATCGGCTATTTTTGAAGCTGTTTGACGAGGTAAGTGCCATATTAAATATCCACGATAAAGCATCTGCTTTAAACCATGTGAAAAGTGTCTGTGAGGAGACCGGGATGAACAGATCCTCAATGCTTAAGGATATTGAAGAAGGCAGGGAAACAGAGATCGATGCTATTTTAGGCTATATCCTCAAGGAAGCTGAAATGAAGAAGATATCTGCTCCATATACAGAAAGTCTTTATTATCAGATCAAAGGCAGGGAGAGGGGGAAATAAGTTGAACGCTGTGCTCTCAAGCCTGATTGCAACGATGGTGACCATACCGCTGCTTGGATATCTGGCTGTTTTTGTTATCAGCAAACAAATTACTAAAAAACATAAAAAATCTGTACATATTGCTTTGGATGTAAGCACATTTTTATTTATATTGGCGGTTCACTATTTAATTATCGTTATCTGGGATAAATCGTATTTATGGATGATTATCTTATCCCTGCTCATTACAGCCGTCTTTTTTATTATCATTCAGTGGAGAATTAAGCAGGAAATCAATATGCGTGTCTTATTCAAAGGGTTCTGGAGATTTAATTTCCTGCTCTATTTAACCGCTTATATTATTCTGATGATAATCGGGCTTGTTCAAAGGGTAACTTCTGTTGTTTTTATACCTTAATAACGGGTTTTAAAACAAAATGATTTAACATTTAGAATTGAAGCATTTAGGTAAGCAAAGTTTTTTTCTTTTGAATTAAGACAATGCTATACTCATAAGATGAAAATCAAAATCGATCAGCTATGAGAAAGGAAGTTCATTAATGGAGATTCTTAATCTCTCATTACCGGCGACAAACCGGTTCGCAACAGATTATATTGCACAAACAGAAGAACTTATGCAGTTTTTTCACTATCGTTATAATTCGGATTCTGACTATAAAGCAAGGTTAGCTGAGCTGAAGAGCCGGTCGTTTATGAGAAATGAACTTTCTCAATATATTGGAGAGTTTATGGATCGTTTTCCTTCTTCCCCGGCAGTTCATGATTCGCTAAATAAACTGAAGCAAGAAAATAGTGCAGTGATTATCGGAGGGCAACAGGCAGGGATTTTGACGGGGCCTCTTTATACTATACATAAAATCATCTCAATCATACATCTTGCAAAACAGCAGGAAAGTAAGCTGGGCATACCCGTTGTCCCTGTTTTCTGGATTGCGGGCGAGGATCATGACTATCAGGAAGTAAATCATATTTTCATCGAGAAAAATAATAAAATGGAAAAAATGACATATCCTGAAAAAGTTTTAGAAAAGAAAATGGTTTCAAATATCCCTTTGAACCGTGAAACGTGCAGGGCATGGGTGGAAGACATCATTGAAACTTTCGGAGAGACCGAACATACAAAAAATCTTCTTTTGATATTGGAAGAAATAATTATGCATTCCCAAACCTATGTGGATTTCTTTGCCGGCATTATCATGCATTTATTTAAAGAAACAGGGCTTCTTCTGGTTGATTCAGGTGACCGAAGGCTCCGCAAACTTGAAAGCAGTATTTTTGGCAAACAGATCAAAGGCTTTGAAGAAATCACAAACCGTGTGAAAAGCCAGCAGCATAGCCTGGAGAATGCCGGTTTTCCAAATGCCATTGATTTAAGTGAAAATGCTGCCAACCTGTTTTATTATGATGAAAAGCATAAAGAAAGGATTCTTTTAGAGTTCAATCAGGAGAAAAAGGTATTTACGGGTAAGGAATGCTTCCATGAGTTTACCATGAATGACCTTCTGGAGATTGCTGAAAATCATCCTGAAAGACTTAGCAATAATGTGGTGACAAGACCCATCACTCAGGAATGCCTGTTTCCGGTTCTTGCCTTTATAGCCGGGCCTGGTGAAATTGCCTATTGGGCTGAACTTAAAATGGCATTTGAATGGTTTGGGATGAAAATGCCTCCTATTATGCCGCGTTTAAATATAACCTTATTAGAACGGTCTGTAGAAAGTGATTTGGACGATTTAGGGCTTGATTTGCAGGCTGTGCTCGTATCAGGAACCGAAGATGTAAAGGAAGTTTATTTAAAGAGTATAAAAAATGAATTCATAGAAGACAAGTTCCGAAAAACAAAAGATCAATTAAAACAAAACTATGAACTTATTGAAGAACTAACATTAATAGAGGTTAGTGCCCTTCTTCCAATGTTGAAGAAAAATGAAGAACTGTTATTAAAGCAGATAGATTTCATGGAGAATAAAATCCAGAAATCCATACAGCAAAAACATAAAGTAGTCATTAAAAAATATGAAAAAGCTGAAAACTCCCTGAGACCGGGCGGGATTCCTCAGGAAAGAGTATGGAATATTCTTTATTACCTTAATAAATATGGAATTAATCTTATTGAAGAATTACTTGAACTCTCATTTGATTTTGATGGGACACACAAAGTCATAAAAATTTAATATTCGCCATTATTCTTCGGGCCTTATCCAATCGGATAAGGTCTTTTTTCTATATGAAAAAGACGGTGAAGCCTATTTATCACCTGTAATTTCCCCTTTAAAAAAATATGTGAAACAACAGTAAAGAGTTTAAAGAAATTGTAATAAAAAGACGAACGGAAAATGGACGAATACCTTATGGGAAGCAGGATTTTAAATGTAGTGGTAGAATAATTAAAAACATGTGGAGGAAAGTGGGGGATTGTGGTACATTTGAGTTAGAAAGTGGGTGCAGTGGGTATGTTCATGGGTGAGTTCCATCACAACGTTGATAATAAAGGCCGTCTCATCGTGCCATCCAAGTTTCGTGATAACCTGGGTGAAACATTTGTTTTGACCCGCGGACTTGATCAATGTTTGTTTGGTTACCCCATGGATGAGTGGAGTCAGCTTGAAGAGAAATTAAAAGGCCTTCCGCTTACTAAAAAAGATGCCCGTGCATTTACCCGTTTTTTCTTTTCAGGTGCCACTGAATGTGAAATAGATAAGCAAGGAAGAATAAATATTGCTTCCCCGCTTCTGCAATATGCAAAATTGGAAAAAGAATGTGTAGTGCTGGGCGTTTCCAATCGGATCGAGATATGGAGCAAAAATCTTTGGGAAGAATATTTTGCAGAATCAGAGGAATCTTTTGCTGATATTGCGGAAAATATGATTGGGTTTGATATATAATGGGAATGTTTTAGTAATATAATTTCCCATGAAACAAAGATACTTGTTTAGCTCCAGATGCTTAAATTGCGTCTTGTGCTTCTCTGATTGGAAAGGTGGATTCATTCAACAATGTTTGAACATACAACAGTACTATTAAAAGAAACAGTAGAAGGCTTAAACATCAATCCTGATGGTGTGTACGTGGATTGTACCCTGGGCGGAGCAGGCCACAGTAAATTAATTCTTTCCCAGCTGTCTGAAAAGGGAAAGCTATACGCATTTGACCAGGATGACACAGCAATTGCACACGCAAAAGAAAAACTGGCTGCATATGGCGACAGAATCACGATTATCAAAAGCAATTTCAAGTACCTTCAGGAAGAGCTTGAAAACCTTGGTGTTTATAAGGTTGATGGTGTTTTATATGACCTTGGCGTTTCTTCACCTCAGCTGGATACACCTGAAAGGGGATTCAGCTATCATAATGATGCCCCGCTTGATATGAGAATGGATACCGGTGCTGATATTTCCGCTTATGATGTAGTAAACAGCTGGGAATATGGTGAACTTGTGAAAATCTTTTTCAGATATGGAGAAGAGAAATTCTCGAAGCAAATTGCGCGGAAAATTGAAGCGGCCAGGGAAGTTTCTCCAATAGAAACAACAGGCCAGCTGGTTGAAATTATTAAAGAGGCCATTCCTGCACCTGCCCGGAGAAAAGGCGGGCATCCCGCCAAGCGTGTTTTTCAGGCAATTAGAATAGCTGTGAATGATGAACTGGGTGTATTTGAGGATTCTCTGCACCAGGCTATTGACATATTAAATCCCAATGGAAGAATCAGCGTAATTACGTTTCACTCACTCGAGGACCGGATTTGCAAAGCTGCCTTTAAAAAAGCCAGTGAAACACCGAATCTGCCTCCCGGCCTGCCGATTATTCCAGATGAATATAAACCAACCTTAAAGCTAATTAACAGAAAGCCGATCCTGCCTTCAGAGGAAGAGCTGGAACATAATAATCGTGCAAGGTCCGCAAAGCTGAGAATAGCGGAAAAGCTTTAAGAAAAGCTTTAATCGAAGACCCGAAATAGAGAATAAAAAATTTCAGGAGGGGAATTATGAGCAATTTAGCCCGAAAAATTCAGGAAGATAAACAATTTGATGTTCAAACCCAGCCCGTACAGGCCCCAAAGAAATTAAAATCAAAAAAGTCATGGCTTTCCCCCGGCGAGAAAATACTGGGTCTTGCTTTCACTGGCATTGTTTGCTTTGGTGCAGTGCAAATGGTTTCAAATCAGGCAGCCATTTACGAAGTAAACAAAGAAATTCAGCAAACTGAAGAAGCAATCCAAACGCAGAACAAAGTGAATACAGATCTCAAAATGCAAGTGAGCGAATTAAGTACATACGAGCGCATCAAAGCAAAAGCTGAAGAAATGGGTCTCAAATTCAGCGGAAATAATGTCAAGGTCGTGGAAGATTAATGAAGAAACAGCCAAATATCAATTTTGGAGCAGCGATATTATTTTTAATATTCAGCCTGCTCTTTTTTGTATTAATTTTTCGCTTTGTTTCCATTCAGGCAACGGGTGAAGCAGCGGGCCACGCACTTGCGGCTAAGGCTCAGCAGAAATATGAACGCGAAAAGACAATTCAGGCCAAAAGGGGAACTATATATGATCGTAATGGGGAAGTCATTGCCGAGGATACTATTTCCTACAAGCTTGTAGCAATCCTTGACAAAAGCATGAAACCTGATTATGTGAAAGACCCAGGTAAAACAGCAGCCGCGCTTTCAAAAGCTATTGACCTGGAAGAGTCGGAAATTTATAGAATTTTGACAAAGAAAACAAAAGATGGGGAAAAACCATTTCAGGTTGAATTTGGAAAAGAGGGCCGCGATCTTCCGCTAAAGACCAAAAGAGAAATAGAAGATTTGAAGCTGCCGGGGATTACATTCATAACAGATTCCAAACGGTTTTATCCAAATGGAGTCTTCGCCTCACATTTAGTAGGGTATGTTGAAAAGAAAAAATCGAAGACAAATAAGACCGATACAGTCGGGATGCTTGGCCTTGAGCAGAGCTTGAATAAGGTGCTCACAGGAAAAGATGGAAAATTCAGCTATGAAAGTGATATTTGGGGCTATCTGCTTCCTAATGGAGATCAAAAAATTCAGCCGGCTCAAAATGGTAAAGATGTGTATCTGACGATCGATAAAAAGATCCAGACCTTCCTCGAAGATTCTATGAATAAAGTAGACGAGGAATATAAGCCGAAAAAGATGGTCGCAGTAGTCGCTGATGCTAAAACAGGTGAGATTTTGGCTATGGGACAGAGGCCTTCATTTCATCCGAAAACAAAGGAAGGCATTGAAGACACTTGGCATAATGAAGTGATTGAAAACTCATTTGAGCCCGGATCAACCATGAAAATCTTTACTTTGGCTGCTGCCATTGAGGAGGGAGAGTTTGATCCGAATGAATGGTATAAATCAGGCAGTTATAAAGTGACGGAAAATTCACCGGCTATACGTGACCATAACCAGGGACGGGGATGGGGATCCATTACTTACTTAGAGGGTGTTCAGCGTTCATCGAATGTGGCTTTTGCGAAAATAGTGAAAGAAAAGCTCGGGTATGAAAAATACAGGGAATATATAACAAGGTTCGGGTTTGAAAATCCAACGGGAATTGACCTGCCGAATGAAACTGGCGGAAAGATCGCTTATGAGTGGCCTCTTGATAAGGTAACTACCGGATTCGGACAAGGGTCAGCCATTACGCCTATTCAGCAAATACAAGCAGCTACTGCCATTGCAAATGACGGCAAAATGATGCAGCCGCATGTCATCAGCAGTATTGTTAATAGCGATAAAAATGAAGTTGTGAAAAAAACAGAGCCGAAGGTGAAGGGAAATCCAATTTCAGCAGAAACGGCAAAGAAAACCAGAGATATACTGGAAACGGTTGTGTCTTCTGAAAATGGAACAGGCTATAAAAGGTATAATATCGAAGGTTACGAGGTTGCAGGAAAAACGGGGACTGCTCAAATCCCTGATCCAAATGGCGGGGGATATTTAACGGGTCATGAAAATTTTATCTTCTCGTTTTTAGGTATGGCGCCAAAAGATGATCCTGAACTGATCATCTATGTCGCGGTCCAGCAGCCGGATATTGACCTCAGTACAAATGGTGCAGAACCTGTTGCTAAGATTTTTACACCGGTAATGAAAAGCAGTCTCCAATATTTAAATATTGAACCGGCAAAAGAACTAAAGGCAAACTCAGAACAAGCACCTGAAGTGGAAGGGAAAACAGTTGAGGAAGCAAAAGCACAATTAAAAAAATCCGGATTTGAAGCTATTGTGCTGGGAAAGGGCAGCAAGGTGCAAAGACAGGTTCCTGGCAATATGTACAATTTGCTTGAAGGAGAAAGAGTGATCTTAAAGACGGATGGCGAATTAACAGTGCCTGATATGACTGGATGGTCGCTAAGGGACGTCATGAAGGTGGCAAAGCTTGCTGACTTAAAGCTTAATACTGTAGGAAGCGGATATGTGGTGAAACAAAATCTAAAAGCCGGTTCTGTGCTTAGGGAAGGTGACTATTTAATCGTCGAACTTAAGCAGCCTGCTGAGAAATATAATGAGGAGAACCTTCAATCAGAAGAGCAGCAGGAAGAAGAGGAAGCAGTGCTGGATTAAATGAAGAACGTACTGCCGATGTGCGGCAGTGCGTTCTATTCATTTTGGTACAAGCATATATTGGAACGAGCCATAATCTAAGGAGGTTCGTCCGTACATGCGAGTTTCAAATGTGACCGTTCGAAAACGGCTGACTGCAGCGTTGTTTGTTGGTATTCTCGTTTTTTTTATTATTGATTTGCGTCTGGGATATGTTCAATTTTTTCTGGGGAATGTGCTTACAGATGGCGCAAAGGAGCTCTGGAGCAGAGACATCCCCTTCGAACCGGAAAGAGGAGAAATCGTCGACCGCAACGGTGTTCCGCTGGCTACGAATGTCAGTGCCCCAACTGTCTATGTTGTACCCAGGCAAATAAAAGATCCTGCTGATGCTGCAGAGAAATTGGCTGCAGTGCTGAATATGTCAAAAGAAAAAGCTTACCAGCTTATCACAAAAAGAGCATCAAGTGTGAAAATCCCTGAAGGCCAAAAAATTTCTCATGAAAAAGCGAAAGAAATCCGTGCACTGGAAATTGAAGGCATATATATCGGAGAAGATTCAAAACGCCATTACCCTTTCGGGAATTATCTCTCGCATGTTTTGGGGTTTTCGGGAATTGATAATCAGGGTCTTATGGGTCTTGAATTATATTATGATGAAGAACTAAAAGGAAAAAAAGGATCTGTTAAGTTTTATGCGAATGCAAAGGGAGAACGGATGAACGATATGGCGGATGACTACAAGCCGCCGGTTGATGGTATGGATTTAAAGCTCACTATCGATTCCAAAATTCAGACAATCGTAGAAAGGGAGCTTGATATTGCCCAGGCTGAATACAACCCTGATGGAATAATTGCAATTGCCATGAATCCAAATAACGGTGAAGTTCTTGCCATGGCCAGCAGGCCCGATTTTGACCCTGCGAATTTCAGGAATGTACCCCCGGAAATTTACAATCGCAACCTGCCAATCTGGAGTACGTACGAGCCTGGTTCCACATTCAAAATCATCACTTTGGCAGCAGCTTTAGAAGAGGGCAAAGTAGACTTGGAAAAGGATCATTTCCATGACCCGGGCTCTGTTGAAGTTGGCGGTGCCAGACTAAGATGCTGGAAAAAGGGCGGTCATGGCAGCCAGACTTATCTTGAAGTAGTACAGAATTCCTGTAACCCTGGTTTTGTAGAGCTGGGTGAGCGATTAGGCAAAGAGAAACTGTTTAAATATATTCGTGACTTCGGGTTCGGAGAAAAGACCGGTATCGATTTGCAAGGCGAAGGGAAAGGGATTCTATTTGATCTCGATCGGGTTGGCCCTGTTGAGCAGGCAACTACTGCTTTTGGACAGGGAGTTTCCGTGACTCCGATTCAGCAGGTAGCAGCCATTTCGGCTGCCGTTAATGGAGGAACATTATATACACCTTATATAGCCAAAGAGCTTATTAATCCGGCTACCGGAGAAATATTGATGAAAAAATCACCTGAAGCAAAGAGAAAGGTAATCTCAAAGGAAACATCGGATGAAATCCGAAAAGCGCTGGAATCAGTTGTGGCAAAAGGATCAGGAAAAAAAGCGTTCGTTGACGGATATCGTGTTGGGGGAAAAACCGGGACGGCACAAAAAGCGCAGAATGGCCGGTACCTGGAAAATAACCATATCGTATCATTTATAGGATTCGCACCTGCTGATGATCCTCAGCTCGTCGTGTATGTAGCTGTAGATAATCCAAAAGGAACCGTTCAATTTGGGGGTGTTGTTGCTGCTCCGATTGTAGGGGAAATCATGGGGGACAGCCTCCGGGCAATGGGTGTAAAGCCCCGCAAAGATCAAATTGAAAAAGAGCTGACATGGATGGATTCCCCAATGATTGAGGTTCCGGATATGGTAGGTCTGACAAAGAAAGACCTTGGTGAACTATATCTCAACCTGAAAATTGATGCGAGCGGGACAGGAAATACGGTGGTGAAGCAAACGCCTCAGCCGGGCATTAAGTTAAAAGCAGGTTCAACGATCCGCCTGTATTTTGATGACAAATAATAATAGGAATTCAGGCGGCTTCCTCCTGCGCCGCCTGAATTTTTTTGTTTGTAAGGAAACTGTAACATACTTTCAAAGTTTGGCTTCTATATATTAAATAGCTAAAAAAGCGATTATCCTGTACAATATATATCGCCATCATTTAGAATGTTATTTTGATTATATTTATTTATCGCAGTCTAACGGGCAGTAAGACCCCACTTCAAGACTAAGAGGAATCAATGGGGATAAGCGGGGGTCAAACTGTCCGTATAGGCCCGATTGGTTCAACTAACAATTAGCGGGGAAAAAGCACTCCCCACTAATTGAAGTTTCACTTTATACTGACCAGCTTCACTAAAAAAGGAATTAGTTTTGCTCTGTTTAACATGAGAGGAATGGTAAGATGGAATTAAGTAAACTGCTGCGATTTTTACAGCCTTACATTACATATAAAGGGGAAAACCCTGAAATCACAGCGATTGTTAATGATAACCGGAAAGTTACACCTGGAAGTCTGTTTGTTTGCATTGAGGGCTATACGGTGGATGGCCATGACTTTGCAGTTTCTGCTGCCGAAAAAGGTGCAGCAGCTGTAGTTGCCCAAAAAGAGCTGGACTTGGATGTCCCGGTTATAGTGGTTAAAAATACAAAACGGGCGATGGCCGTGCTGGCTGATGCTTTTTATGGACAGCCGAGCAAGCAGCTTCATTTAATCGGCATAACAGGGACTAATGGCAAAACAACAACAAGCCATTTAATTGAAAAGATCCTTGCTGATGCAGGAAGGAAAACCGGCTTAATTGGCACGATGTATACGAAGATTGCCGATGAAACCTTTGAAGTGAAAAATACAACTCCTGAAAGTTTGACTTTGCAAAGCACATTCAGAAAAATGGCAGATGCTGGTGTGGATTCAGCTGTAATGGAAGTGTCTTCCCATGCACTTGTTGAAGGCCGTGTTCATGGCTGTGATTATAATATAGCCGTTTTTACAAACCTGACACAGGATCACCTGGATTATCATAAAACAATGGATGAATACAGGAGAGCAAAAGGGTTGTTGTTTGCCCAGCTTGGAAGTGCCTATAATCTTGATGAACCTAAGTATGCCATTTTAAATTCAGATGACCCTGCTTCTGCAGAATATGAAAAATCGACGGCAGCTCACGTTATTTCCTATGGAATTGATCAGCAAGCTGATCTTCGGGCCATTAATATTCAGATGACTGCTGCCGGTACGGAATTTGACTTAATCTCACCATTCGGGAAGCATAAAGTTTCTTTAAAAATGATAGGCAGGTTCAGCATCTATAATGTCCTTGCCAGTATTGGGGCAGGTATCGCTGCGGGGATATCAATCTCTCAAATCATTAAATCTGCGGAAGAAGTCAAAGGGGTAGCCGGCAGATTTGAAACCGTAGATGCAGGCCAGGATTTTTCTGTGATTGTTGATTATTCGCATACACCGGACAGCCTGAAAAATGCTCTGGAAACGGTAAAGCAATTTGCTCAGAAGCGCATTTTCGCCATCGTGGGCTGCGGAGGAGACAGAGACAAATCAAAACGTCCGCTTATGGCTGAAATTGCATGCCAGTATAGTACAGACCCAATCTTTACTTCAGACAACCCGAGAAGTGAAGACCCGATCCAAATACTGAGGGATATGGAAGAGGGAGTAAAAGGTGAAAGTTATAAAATTATCGTCGATCGAAAAGAGGCCATTCACTATGCTGTGAAAAATGCCAGTGAAGGAGACGTTATCTTAATAGCAGGAAAGGGCCATGAGACTTATCAGATTGTAGGCAGCCATGTTTTTGACTTTGATGACCGACTGGTGGCAAAAGAGGCTATAGAGGAGCGATAAAATGTATTTGAAGTATCAGGATTTAGCGGAATTGTTTCCGGCTGTAAAAGGGATAAAGGATCATGAGCTGGAATTTCATACCGTCGCTTCGTCCTCTTCTGATCCGCAGCCAAAAGGAATTTATATTCCTTACGGAGAGGACGGAAATCTGAAGGAAGCTATTGAAAAAGGGGCTATTGCTGCAATCTGGAATGAAAATGCAGAGACGCCGGCATACACCCCAAATCATTTCCCTATTTTTTATACAAACGACTTAACGAAAGGCTTAAAGGATATCATGGAATTATATATAAATAAATTAAGTAAAGCAGAAGTAAAAATGAACACAACTAATTTCCTTATTTCGGATGAAGAAAGTCTTAAAGAAAACGAAACAACATATGATATTGCTGTAATGGCTGAAAGATTAGCGGAAGCTGCTGGAAATGCCAAGCGGGAAAGGAGGGGATAAGTATGATGGAGCAAGTTATTTTTTTCACAATATTGGCAGGCTTTTTAATTACGGTTCTGCTGTCTCCCATATTCATTCCCTTCCTTAGAAGATTGAAATTTGGGCAAAGCATCCGTGAAGAAGGCCCAAAATCTCATCAGAAGAAGACAGGTACTCCGACGATGGGCGGGATTATGATTCTTCTTTCCGTTACGGTGGCCACTTTATTAATGACCGGTAAATTTTCAGAACCTACAGTAGAAACATATTTGCTTCTTCTGGTTACCCTGGGGTTTGGACTTCTCGGTTTCCTTGATGATTTTATCAAAGTGGTTTTGAAGCGCAACTTAGGCCTGACTTCAAAACAGAAGCTTCTGGGCCAGATTATTATTTCAGTTATTTTTTATTTTGTTTACAAGCAGAATGACTTTTCCACAGAAGTACATATTCCGCTGACAGACTTTTCGATTGATTTGGGCTGGGGGTATGTTTTAATGATTATTTTCTGGCTGGTCGGATTCTCGAATGCTGTCAATCTGACAGATGGACTTGATGGACTTGTCTCCGGGACTGCTGCAATCGCTTTTGGAGCATTTGCAGTACTGGCCTGGAATCAATCCCAATTTGAAGTATCCATTTTTTCTGTAGCAGTAGTTGGAGCGGTATTGGGTTTCCTTGTGTTTAACGCCCATCCTGCAAAGGTGTTTATGGGAGACACAGGTTCACTGGCTCTAGGTGGTGCTATTGCGACCATAGCCATCCTGACAAAACTTGAAATCATCCTGATTATTATCGGCGGTGTTTTTGTTATTGAAACATTATCTGTTATTTTACAGGTGGCCTCCTTTAAAACCACCGGCAGACGGATTTTCCGCATGAGCCCGCTTCACCATCATTATGAATTGGTAGGCTGGTCAGAATGGCGGGTTGTTGTTACGTTCTGGACGGTTGGGTTATTGTTTGCAATTTTAGGAATTTATATCGAGGTGTGGGTGTAAGTGAAAGAAGTTAATCGCTATCGACATAAAAAAATATTAGTACTTGGGCTGGCGAAAAGCGGAGTGAGTGCAGCTTCCCTTTTACATAAGCTTGGAGCATTTGTGACTGTTAATGATTATAAGCCGCTTGCAGAAAATCCTGAAGCACAAGGTCTGCTTGAGCAGGGTATTACCGTTATATGCGGGGGCCATCCCATTGAACTTCTTGAAGAGGGGTTTGAGCTGATTGTGAAAAATCCCGGTATACCTTATCATAATCCAATGATAAAAGGAGCACTTGAAAAGAGCATACCGGTCATTACAGAAGTGGAGCTTGCCTATCAGGTTTCTGAAGCTCCTTTTATTGCGATTACAGGTACAAACGGAAAAACTACAACCACTACACTTGTGTTTGAAATGCTTCAGGCAGGAAGCAAAATGCCGCTGATAGCAGGAAATATTGGTACAGTAGCTTCCGAAGTCGCTCAGGATGCCGTGGAAGAAAACAATATCGTGATTGAGCTTTCTTCGTTTCAGCTGATGGGAATTCAGGATTTCAGTCCGAGAATTGCCATTTTAACAAATTTATATGATGCCCATTTGGATTACCATGGCACAAGAGAAGAATATCATGCAGCCAAAGCGAACATTACGATGAATCAGACTGAACAGGATTATTTCATTGTCAACGCCGACCAGGATAAAGTAATGGAAGCGGCCGCCCGGTCAAAGGCGCGCATAATTCCTTTTTCGACTTCCAAAGTGCTGTCTGAAGGATCATATGTGAAAGATGGCTGGATTTATTTTAATGATGAACAAGTGATGGAAAGAAAGGATGTTTCATTGCCGGGAGAGCACAACCTTGAGAATATCCTTTCCTCAGTGGCTGCTGCCAAACTAACAGGAGTGGGGAATGAGGCCATCAGGCAGGTACTGGAATCCTTTACAGGTGTAAAGCACCGCCTGCAGTATGTTGGAGAATATCAGAACAGGAAATTTTATAATGATTCTAAAGCAACGAACATCCTTGCAACGAAGAATGCTGTCGCAGCATTTGTTCAGCCTGTTCTTCTTCTTGCAGGTGGCCTTGACCGCGGAAATGATTTTGATGAACTGATTCCGTCTCTTAAAAAGGTAAAGGCTCTGGTAACCTTTGGGCAAACTGCTGAAAAGATTGAAAAAGCAGCAATGGAAGCGGGAATAAAAACAATTGAGCGTGTCGATAATGTTGAAAAAGCCGTACCTGCAGCCTTTAAGCTTTCTGAGCCAGGAGATGTAATTCTGCTTTCTCCTGCCTGTGCAAGCTGGGACCAATATAAAACTTTTGAGGTTCGGGGAGACATGTTTATAGATGCGGTGCATAAACTTAGTTAAGGGCTTGTCTGCGGGACTGAGAAACTTTCAGCAAAGTCATTCATCTTCCTCGCGTGACATTTAGAGCTTTAAAAAGGAGCAAAAGACTGCCGGAAAGCGGGTAATCTTATTTTCGGCAGGACATATAGTACTCCTTGACAGCCCTAAAACTTGCATTCGAGGTGTTTTCGTTGCCGGCTAAAAAAACCACTCCCGATTTTATATTAATGATCGTCACTTTAATGCTGCTTGCTGTAGGATTGACTATGGTATATAGTGCCAGTGCAATTTGGGCAGATTATAAATTTGACGATTCTTTCTTTTTTGCGAAAAGGCAAATGCTTTTTGCCGGAGTTGGAATTATTGCGATGTTTTTTATTATGAATGTGGATTATTGGACCTGGAGAACTTGGGCAAAAGTCGTAATCATCATCTGTTTTGTGCTTTTGCTTTTGGTGCTGGTTCCTGGTGTAGGCAATGTGCGAAACGGTTCCCGGAGCTGGATTGGCGTTGGTGCATTTTCCATACAGCCTTCGGAGTTTATGAAGCTTGCCATGATTGTGTTTATGGCAAAATTCCTCTCTGAAAAACAAAAGCTGATAACCTCTTTCCGAAAAGGTCTTGTACCATCTTTAGGGCTTGTGTTTTTAGCATTTGGTTTAATTATGCTGCAGCCTGATTTAGGGACTGGAACAGTAATGGTGGGTACTTGTGTTGTCATGATTTTCATTGCAGGGGCCAGAATCAGCCACTTTATCTGGTTTGCCGCTGCTGGTCTGGCCGGATTTGTGGCACTGGTTCTGTCGGCCCCATACAGGATAAAGAGGATTACATCCTTTCTTGATCCATGGGAGGATCCGCTGGGCAGCGGGTTCCAGATTATCCAGTCCTTATATGCAATAGGGCCGGGAGGGCTGTTTGGCCTTGGTCTGGGACAGAGCAGACAAAAGTTTTTCTACCTTCCAGAACCGCAGACAGATTTTATTTTTGCCATTTTAGCTGAGGAACTTGGGTTTATTGGCGGATCTTTTGTCATATTATTATTTGCGCTTCTCTTATGGCGCGGGATCCGCATAGCTCTTGGAGCCCCTGATTTATATGGGAGTTTTTTGGCTGTTGGGATTATAGCAATGGTCGCTATTCAGGTAATGATCAACATCGGTGTTGTAACAGGTCTGATGCCTGTTACGGGCATCACACTTCCGTTTCTGAGCTACGGAGGATCTTCCCTGACACTGATGCTAATGGCTATAGGGGTTTTGCTTAATATTAGCAGATATGCAAGGTACTAGCGCATTTATAACATGCATTTTAGGAAACCCTGTGAATCAGGGTTTCTTTTTTGGAAGCAATAGTATATCCCACACGCAGAATTATCAAACTTCTTTGCAATTTTGCACATTATTACATTTCTTTAACATTATGATGTTCGTTCCTATCTATTTGTTTTGAATATAGTAGAATAGGGAAATAAGAGGAGTGTTTTCACTCCAACGCGCTGGTGGCCATCATAAATATTTACTGATGGCATAATAAAGGAAAACTTTATAGATTATTACTCTTTTATGAGGTGAAAGAATGAAAATTGCTGTTAGCGGCGGAGGAACTGGCGGTCACATTTATCCGGCACTTGCGCTTATAAGACAAATTCAAAAAGAACATAAGGATGCTGAATTTTTATATATTGGAACTGAAAAGGGGCTTGAAAACACAATTGTGAATCGTGAAAATATCCCTTTTAAGTCAATACATATAACCGGTTTTAAAAGAAAAATCTCTTTGGATAATGTAAAAACTGTTTTAAGGTTCCTGAAAGGCGTTCGTGACAGTAAAAAGATGCTTAAGGAATTTAAGGCGGATGTTGTCATCGGTACGGGCGGATATGTTTGCGGTCCTGTTGTATATGCTGCTTCAAAGCTGGGCATCCCGACCATAATACATGAGCAAAACAGCGTCCCTGGATTAACCAATAAGTTTTTAAGCAGATATGTAGATAAAATCGCAGTTTGTTTTGAAGAAGCTAAGGACTTTTTTCCGGAAACTAAAACCGTCATGACAGGGAATCCACGCGCATCGGAGGTATTGGGACAGGATGGAATCAGGGGAAGGCTGTCTGCGGGATTAAAGACAGGTGTTCCTGCCGTTATAATATTTGGCGGCAGCAGAGGAGCAAGGCCGATAAATGATGCAGTATTAAGAACACTGGCTGAGCTTGGTGAAAAGCCATATCAGGTTCTTTATATTACAGGGGATGTCCATTATGATGATGTACAAAAAGAAGTAGAACTTGTGGGAAGTCCTGAAAACGTAATAATCAAACCATTTATTCACAATATGCCAGAAGTGCTGGCCGGTGCCAGCCTTGTCGTATCACGTGCAGGAGCCACCACTTTGGCAGAGATAACTTCTTTAGGAATACCAAGCATTTTAATTCCAAGCCCATATGTAACAAATAACCACCAGGAGAAAAATGCAAGGGCGCTTAGTGACCATGGTGCTGCAGAGCTATTGCTTGAAAAAGAATTAACAGGCAAAAAACTTATTGATAGCATTGACCGAATTATTCTCGATAAAGATAAAATGGATAGCATGAAGGAAGCTTCGAGAAAGCTTGGAATCCGGGATGCATCAAGCAGGCTTTACAACTTAATGGCAGAATTGGTCTCAAATAATGGGAAGTAGCCCTGAATAGAAAATTTGCATAGAATAAATAAATTTAGGCATAGATCAATAGAAAGGGAGGTAAATATGGACGAATTTATCAGCAAGCTTAGAGAATTAAACATCGGTACAGTTAAAGAAAATGAGCCGATGGCTAATCATACAACAATGAAAATTGGCGGGCCCGCCGATTTGTTTATTGAGCCTTCTTCCATAGATAGCCTGGCAAAAGCGATGGATTTGATCCGTCAATATAAAGTGAACTGGAGAGCGATTGGAAGAGGATCGAATCTGCTCGTATCTGATGGCGGCATAGAAGGCGTGGTCATTAAATTGGGCCGAGGCATGGACCACTTGGATCTTAAAGGAACGGAGCTGAGAGCTGGCGGCGGTTATTCATTGGTTGCCCTCTCCACGATAATCAGTAAAAAAGGCTTGTCAGGACTTGAGTTTGCCAGTGGGATTCCCGGGTCGGTAGGCGGAGCAGTTTATATGAACGCTGGGGCTCACGGTTCAGATATTTCGCAAATCCTGACCAAGGCACATGTTCTTTTTGAGGATGGGAAGATGGGCTGGCTCACGAAGGATGAAATGGAATTTTCTTATAGAACCTCTATTCTCCAAAAGAAGCGTCCAGGAATTGTTCTTGAGGCCGTTTTTCAGCTTATAGAGGGAGACCGGGAAAAAATATCCTCCGCAATGCAAAAGAATAAGGATTACAGGAAGGAAACACAGCCTTGGAACTTCCCATGTGCAGGGAGTATTTTCCGTAACCCGCTGCCTGAATACGCCGGCCAGCTCATTGAAAAAGCCGGCTTGAAAGGCCACTCCATCGGAGGTGCTCAAATTTCCAATATGCATGGGAATTTCATCGTGAATGCGGGAGATGCAAAAGCGGAGGATGTTCTGGCGCTTATTCAGCATATTAAGGATACAATCTTTGATTATTACGGAATAAAAATGGAGACAGAAGTGGAAATAATCGGTCGAAAGTAACGGGAAATAATACCTCGCAGATACCATTTATTGTGATATAATGATTTATTAGATAACATTAAATGCAGTGTAAACGGCATGTGAAACATGCCGTTCTCTTCCCTAATTTTTTTATTGCATAAATTGTGCTGGACAAGCCACTTGATTGTTTTAATTTATTGTCCTTGCGCTTTTCCTGATGGGGTGATAAATGTGGAGAAAAGTAAGGTTGTCTCGCTTGAGGATCGAATCCCGAAGCTCAAACAACAAAGAAAAAAGAAAGCGAACAGAAGACTGATCTTTTTGCTGCTGCTTTTTTTCTCGCTGATTGTTTTAGTTATCTACTTTCAATCGCCCTTAAGCCATATTAAACAAATTAAAGTATCCGGCAATTCAATTTATGATAAAGAAGAAATTATTCAAATTAGCGGTGTTACTGAAAAAACAAATATTTGGAAGGTTGACGAAGAGGGAATGGAGGGTAAGCTTAAAGAGCTGCCTGAAATAAAATCTTCAACTATTAAGGTTCAGCTGCCAGGCACAATCATTATACAGGTAGATGAATTAAAGCGAATTGCCTACATAGCGAAAGAGAAGCACTACCTCCCTGTCATGGAGAATGGGAACATATTAAAGGATGAAAAAGCTGCAGAGATCCCTGTTAACGCACCAATCCTGCATGGCTTCTCTGAGGGTGACATCCTTGATATGATGATCGGAGAACTTGGAACCCTGCCCGAAGAGGTATTAAATTCAATTTCAGAGGTCCATCACTCTCCAAAAAAGACAGATTCCAATCATATTACTCTGTATATGAATGATGGTTTTGAAGTCAGTGCTACTTTAAGAAGTTTTTCAGAAAAAATGGCTCACTACCCTTCTATCATAAGCCAGCTGGATCCCGAGAAAAAGGGAATCATTGACTTGGAAGTAGGCTCTTATTTTAAAGCTTATGAAAAAGAGGGAGCTGAAGAGATTGAAGAAGAAAATGAAGGTGAAGGGTAATCATGTAATATTCTCCCTGGTCTTTCTTGTGCTGGGTTACATGATGGCTTTTTCCTATCACCTTACACAGGGAGAAGAAGAAAAGCCGGCATTGAGCGGGAAACAGTGGGAAAGAGACCTGGAGCTCCGTAATCAGCTTGTTGAACTGGAGGAAAAAAACAGAGCTCTTCAAAAAGAATTAAATCAAAAGCAGGAAAACGTTCTTGATATCGAAAAAGAGCTTTCACAGGAAGCGCAGGTTTATTTTAATCTTGCTGAGGATGCTGAGAAGTACAGGATGCATCTGGGAAAAGTGAAAGTAAAGGGCCCAGGAGTGGAAGTTACTCTTGTAGATGGCGATTACAATCCGGATGAAGATAACATTAATAATTATATTGTACATGAACACCATGTCTTTAAAGTGATTAATGAGCTCTATATTTCCGGTGCATCAGCGGTTGCCATAAACGGGCAGAGGCTGTCACACAGTTCATATATTGTATGCAACGGACCTGTGATAGAAGTAGATGGCTATCAGCACCCTGCACCTTTTGTCATTACGGCCATTGGTGATGCCGAAGTGCTTTCGTCCGCTCTGAATCTGACGGGCGGAGTGAAAGATACATTGGTAGATGAAAACATCCAATTCACTTTAGAGGAAAAGGGCGAAATTATCATTGAACCATTACTGGGTTCGTAAAGCCAAACTAGCATTCGTATAAAAAAATTGTCCACAGAATAATTTATTCGGGAAAGCAAGGTGGAATTAAAGTGGACAGCAAAAAGAAGTTCAGCTTTACCTTTATAACAATTGTAATTGGCTTTATGATTGCCATTCAGTTTCAAACAGTTAAGGAACCGGCAGTCCGGGATACGAGAGATACTTGGGAGCTTAGAGCTGACATTCTTAAGGAAAAGGAACTGCAATTAAAACTATTGCGTGAAATCAGTTCAAATGAAGAAAAAATTGCCCAATATGAAACAAAGCGCAAACAAAGCAAAGAACGAGTGCTTCGTGAGACGCTGGAGGAATTAAAAATGGAAGCCGGATTAAGTGAAGTGACGGGACCAGGCATAATCTTAACCTTAGAAGCGGTACATGAGGAGCTGCTCCTGGGCAAGCAGCCTGATTCTGTTTCACCAGATTTACTCAAGCGGCTGGTAAACGAGTTAAATATGTATGATGCCATGCACATTTCCATTGGCGGGAGAAGAATTATCAATACTACTGTCATAAGGGACATTAACAGGGAGACCATGATAGACGGCTATGCCTTAAAATCCCTGCCTATTGAAGTGAAAGTAATCACCGAGAATGTTCAATCTGCAGAGAAGCTTTTTAACCGCATGCAGGTATCAAAATCTGCAGAAGAATTCTTCATTGACAATCTTCGGGTAAAGGTGGAAAAGTCTGGAGAGCCAATTACGATTCCAGCATATGACGAGGCATTGAGAATCAGATATATGGAGCCTGTGAAACCTGATGAAGGAGGCAAATCATAATGTGGCTTCCCGTTTTAGGATTGATCATAGGTGTGATACTTGGACTTATGACAGATATAAAGGTGCCGGATGAATACTCGAATTATCTGTCCATAGCTGTTCTTGCTGCATTGGATACTCTATTCGGCGGGATTCGGGCACAGCTTCAAAACATTTATGATGAAAAAGTTTTCGTTTCCGGTTTCTTTTTTAACATCCTGCTGGCAGCAAGTTTAGCTTTTCTGGGTGTGCATCTTGGTGTAGACTTGTATTTAGCAGCAGTATTTGCATTTGGGGTCAGGTTATTCCAGAATATTGCGGTCATCAGAAGAATTTTAATCGCAAAATGGTCTCAAAACAGAGAAAAAACAGAAAAAAATGATATTTAAAAAAGGGAAAATATTAGTTTTGACGAATAATTTTATAGATAAACTAACTTATTAAAACAAACAACAGCAAAAAATGATTGTTGTTCAATAATCGGAATAGCAAAAAAAGGAGGTGCCAGAGAATGAACAGCAATGAAATATATGTTAGTCTTGACATCGGTACATCCAGTGTAAAAGTAATCATTGGGGAAATGGTCAATGACTCTTTAAATATTATTGGTGTTGGCAATGTACATTCAGAGGGGCTGCGCAAGGGCTCTATTGTTGATATAGACGAAACCGTTCATTCTATTAAAAAGGCAATCGAACAGGCTGAGAGAATGATAGGAATGGAAATAAAAAATGTGATTGTGGGGATAACTGGCAACCATGTTATGCTTCAGCCATCCCATGGCGTTGTCGCGGTCTCAAGTGAAAATAGGGAAATAACAGACGAAGATGTTGCTAGAGTTATTGATGCGGCACAAGTTGTTTCAATCCCGCCGGAAAGAGATATCATTGATGTTATTCCAAAACAGTTTATCGTCGACGGATTGGACGAGATCAGTGATCCCCGCGGAATGATTGGTGTGCGTCTGGAAATGGAAGGCACCATTATTACTGGATCAAAAACGATTTTACATAACACACTGCGCTGTGTGGAACGCGCCGGCCTTGAAATCATGGATATTACACTTCAGCCTCTGGCGGCAGGTGCATTCGCATTATCCAAGGATGAAAAAAACCTTGGAGTTGCACTTGTTGATATTGGCGGCGGCTCCACAACCATTGCCATATTCGAAAATGGTTATTTAAAGGCAACCAGTGTCCTTCCTGTAGGTGGAGACCATATTACAAAAGATTTGTCAATCGGACTCCGCACTTCTACAGAAGATGCAGAAAAAATTAAAACAAAGTATGGCTATGCGTTCTATGACCATGCATCTGAAGACGAAGTATTCAGTGTGCCTATCATCGGAAGTGATCAGCATCAGCAATTTAATCAGCTGGAAATTTCAGATATTATAGAAGCCCGAATGGAAGAAATTTTTGATCTTATCCAGCACGAAGTGAAACGTCTGGGTGCAAAAGACCTTCCCGGCGGCTATGTTCTATCTGGGGGCGTAGCCAACACTCAGGGGATCCTTGAACTGGCACAGGATGTTTTCCAGAATAGAGTCCGCATTGCAATTCCAGATTATATTGGAGTGAGGGAACCGCAGTACACAACTGCTGTTGGATTGATTAAGTTCGCCTATAAGAATGCCAAAATACAGGGCAGAAAAATGGAGCAGCCAGTGACTGTTCCTGAAGCAAAAGAAAACCGAGTGCAAAAACCGCAACCGCAACCGAAAACAAAGCCGGAAAAACAGCCGGAAGAAAAGATCACATCAAGAGTTAAAAAGTTCCTCGGATACTTTTTCGAATAACTTGATTTGATTCGCAAGGGTTAGGGAAACGGAATCGAAAGCCATACGGCGGATAGTAAAAGCACTGAAACCCCAGTTGGGAGTGCGTAAAAAAGCGAATCAAAAAAGGTGTTCTTAGGAATGTCGACGAATTAGGAGGATAAGTCATGTTGGAATTTGATACAAATTTGGATTCATTAGCAACTATAAAAGTCATCGGCGTTGGAGGCGGCGGTAACAATGCAGTAAACAGAATGATTGAGCATGGTGTTCAAGGTGTCGAGTTTATTGCAGTTAACACGGATGCGCAGGCGCTGAATTTATCAAAAGCAGAAGTAAAAATGCAAATCGGAGGCAAGCTTACAAGGGGACTTGGGGCTGGTGCCAACCCTGAGGTAGGCAAGAAAGCGGCAGAAGAAAGTAAAGAGCAGGTTGAAGAAGCACTTAAAGGAGCGGATATGGTATTCGTTACTGCTGGTATGGGAGGAGGAACTGGAACTGGAGCGGCTCCAGTCATTGCCCAGATTGCACGTGATTTAGGTGCTCTTACTGTCGGTGTTGTTACGCGCCCGTTCACATTTGAAGGCCGCAAGCGTTCCACTCAGGCAGCCGGCGGAATTGCGGCTATGAAGGAAGCGGTTGATACACTGATCGTCATTCCAAATGACAGGCTATTAGAAATCGTTGATAAAAGCACCCCAATGCTTGAAGCATTCCGCGAAGCGGATAATGTTTTACGCCAGGGTGTTCAGGGTATTTCCGATTTAATCGCTGTCCCAGGATTAATTAACCTTGATTTTGCAGATGTGAAGACAATCATGTCCAATAAAGGTTCAGCACTAATGGGAATTGGTGTGGCTGCAGGAGAAAACCGTGCAGCAGAAGCCGCGAAAAAGGCGATTTCTTCTCCTTTACTTGAGACATCCATTGATGGAGCACAAGGCGTCTTAATGAATATCACCGGCGGGTCGAATCTAAGCCTGTATGAAGTACAGGAAGCTGCTGACATTGTTGCTTCGGCATCTGATCAGGATGTCAATATGATCTTCGGTTCCGTTATTAATGAAAATCTTAAAGATGAGATCGTTGTGACAGTTATTGCAACTGGATTTAATGAAGAAGTGATCCAGCCTAAGCCTATGAGACCAACATTTGGACAGCCAAAATCTTCTCCAAACATGGGCACGGCTATGAAGCGTGAGTCTAAAAGGGAGGAAGCTCCACAGGAAACTGTAAGAAGCAGCCAATCTCACCAGCCGGAAGAAACGTTGGATATCCCGACGTTTCTGCGCAACCGTAACCGCAGAAGATAATATATGAATGAAAAAACACCTGGAATCAGCTCGATTCCAGGTGTTTTTTACAATTGTCATGAAAGTTTTTACACATTTAAGCACTGCTCAAAGTGATGAGCCATGCGTATTAAATTTTTAAACTGATTGAGTTTCCTTTAATTGCATTGATGGCCCGAAGAATTCATAGCGGATATTTTCCTTTTTAATACCTGCATCAAGCAATGCTTCATACATAGCCTGCATGAAAGGCACTGGACCGCACATATAAACCATACTTTCCTTATTTGACACAATTGTTTTTAACCACTCAGAAGTAATATAGCCTTCTTTGCTGTAGACTTTTTCCGTTTTATCTTTATCTGTTGGATTTTCATAACAGAAATATGATTTAACTAATGGATTATTCTTTGCAATCTCCTGAATTTCGTTAGTAAATGCCTGTACATTTCCATTGAGTGCAGCATGAACAAAAATAGTTTCATGATTTATTCCTGTCGCATCAAGATGACGAAGCATGCTGTGCATTGGTGTAATGCCTACCCCGCCGCTAAGCAGAACCACAGGCTTATCCACGTTCTTCAGAACAAATTCTCCTGCAGGGGCACTAATCTCTATACAATCGCCTTCGTTAAGGTCATTGTGAAGATAGCTGGAAACCTTTCCGTCCGGCTTTTCAGAGTTGCCTTCTTCCTTCTTTACAGAAATTCGGTAATATGATTTTTCCGGGGAATCAGACAGGCTGTATTGGCGAATATGTGTGTATTCTTCCCCTGGAATCGTTAATTTCACACTAATATATTGACCCGGAAGGTAGCCGGAAATATTTCCTTCATCAGCAGGTGTAAAGTAGAAGGATGTAATCACATCACTTTCTTTCACCTTTTTTGCCACTGTGAACGTTCTGAAGTCATCCCAGCCTCCTGGCTTATGTGCTGCATCCTCATAAAGACTCTTTTCTAATCCGATGAATGCATCAGCTATAACACCATATGCTTTAACCCATGCATCAATTATTTCTTCAGTTGCGGCCTCTTTCAGTACTTCCTTGATTGCAAGGATTAAGTGCTCTCCCACAATTGGATAATGTTCAGGTTTAATTCCTAATGATCTGTGTTTATGTGCGATTTGTGTGACAACTGGAATAATAGCTTCGAGATTATCGATATATTTTGCCGCAGCATATACTGAGTTTGCAAGTGCTTTTTGCTGACGGCCCTGCTTTTGATTAGCGTGATTGAAAATGTTCAGCAGTTCAGGGTGATTTGTAAACATCAGTTTATAAAAGGTTTTCGTAATATCTTCACCGTGTTTTTCAAGTACAGGTACAGTGCTTTTAATAATTTCAATTGTTTTTGTGTCTAGCATATCAGCAAAACTCCTTTTTATTATTTTCACTGTCATTATAGTTGATAATAAAAACAAAAAATGTGATATAAATCACACCCAGGGAAAATAGGAAGGGGCAATGAATAGAAAAATAATGACAAAATCCGTTGGGAATAGGGAAAATTTCTATCTTTTTGCATACAGAAAGCGACACACTTTCTTTACTGAAATGCGCTATACTTTTTTCAACAGAATCATAGCACTTTAACTATATGAGAGAATCGGAACCTCAAGTCAATCTATCAGATTCTGATTTGATCGCAGTCTAACGGGCAGTAAGACCCCTACTTCAGGACTATGCGGAATCAACGGAGGAAAAGTGGGGGTCAAACTGCCCGTAAAGGCCCGATTGGTTCAACTAACAATCAGCGGGGGATAAAGAAAACCCCCACTTCTTGAAGTTTCACTTTATAAAGGAGGAAGATAATTGACGGTCTATTTGGATGTTATCTGGGCATTGAATTTTATGTTTGACAGCCTTCTCCTTTATTTAACAGCCATAATTTTAAAAAGAGAAACCAGACTCTGGAGAATTTTTGCGGGCGGCTTCATAGGATCGATCATCATTTTATTAGCATTTACACCATTTAATGAATATTCAGGTCACCCGTTCACTAAGCTATTATTCTCCATTGCAATGGTACTGACTGTTTTCGGCTTTAAGCGTTTACGTTATTTTGTAAAAGGTCTCATGACTTTTTATTTTGCTACTTTTTTAGTTGGAGGCTCCTTAATAGGCATTCATTATTTTATCAATTTTGATTTTAAGCTTTCTTCATCTGTCATGATGGCCAGTGTCAAAGGCTTCGGTGATCCTATCAGCTGGCTGTTCGTGCTTCTTGGGTTTCCTCTAGCCTGGCACTTTTCAAAGAGAAATGTTGAAGGAATTGAGATGACAAAAATTCATTATGATTCTTTAATTTTGGTGCGTATTGTGATCAATAAAACAGAATATTGCTTCAAAGGCCTGATTGACAGCGGCAACCAGTTATACGATCCCATTTCGAAAATGCCTGTGATGTTTATATCCATAAAAGACAGGCTAGATGAATTTCCGCCTGAAATTAGTAAATTGGCAGGGAACCCGGAGGATATCATCATGGGCAGCGAGTCAATTGGAGGGGATTGGGAGCATAAAATGAGGGTCATTCCATGTAAGGTTGTTGGACAAGAACACCAATTAATCATAGGGTTCAAGCCTGACAGGATTCTCCTTGAAAAAGAGAATGAAATAATCGAAGCGGAACGAGGATTAATATCATTTTCCATGCAGCAGCTTTCAGCAGACGATGCGTTTCAGTGCATTGTACACCCCAAGATGCTTACAGGTAAAAGTACAATGAAGCCGGATGCAAAAGTAAGTTAATATACTATACTCTGCACGAACTTAATTTAGAAGGAGGACAATTCATGAAAAAGTTAAAACTTCGCTTATCCTACTATTGGTATAAATTATTGATTAAGCTGGGGATCAAAACAGATGAAGTATATTATATAGGCGGCAGCGAAGCACTACCTCCTCCACTCAGTAAGGAAGAAGAAGAGATGCTCCTGATCAAGCTTCCAAAAGGAGATAAAGCGGCAAGATCCATTTTAATTGAAAGAAATCTTCGTCTTGTTGTGTATATTGCCAGGAAGTTTGAAAATACAGGCATCAATATAGAGGACTTAATCAGTATTGGAACGATTGGGCTTATTAAAGCAGTGAATACATTTAACCCGGAGAAAAAAATCAAACTGGCTACATATGCATCCCGCTGTATTGAGAATGAAATTCTAATGTATTTAAGAAGAAACAACAAAATCCGTTCTGAAGTTTCCTTTGATGAACCACTAAATATTGATTGGGATGGCAATGAACTTCTTCTATCCGATGTTCTGGGCACTGAGGATGATATCATTACCAAAGATCTCGAAGCAAATGTTGATAAAAAGCTGCTGTTAAAGGCATTACATCAACTTTCAGATCGTGAAAAACAGATAATGGAACTTAGATTTGGCCTCGGATCAGGTGAAGAAAAAACTCAAAAAGATGTGGCAGATATGCTGGGAATTTCCCAGTCCTATATTTCACGTCTGGAAAAAAGAATAATAAAAAGACTTAAAAAAGAATTTAACAAGATGGTTTAGAAGTTTAATGCCGGGAATATTTTTTACAGAATTTTGCAAGGAGAAAACCTAGTGTTAATGATGCTTTGACAATTTTCCCATCAGGCAGCCTGATTAGCCGGTGCATATTTTTCCTTTCCAAGGAGATACTGTTTTTTGTACAGCAGCTCCTGTGAGGAGGGAAATGGATTGACTCGAAATAAAGTAGAAATTTGCGGTGTTGATACTTCAAAGCTTCCAGTTTTAAAAAACGAAGAAATGAGAGAGCTCTTCAAGCAAATGCATAAGGGGGATATAACCGCACGGGAAAAACTCGTCAACGGCAATTTGCGCCTCGTATTGAGTGTGATTCAGCGTTTTAATAACAGAGGCGAATTTGTTGATGACCTTTTCCAGGTCGGCTGTATCGGTCTGATGAAATCTATTGATAATTTTGATCTAAGTCAAAACGTTAAGTTTTCCACCTATGCCGTTCCAATGATTATTGGGGAAATACGCAGGTATCTGCGTGATAATAATCCGATCCGTGTTTCCCGTTCTTTAAGGGACATTGCTTATAAAGCTCTGCAAGTAAGAGAACGCCTCATGAGTAAAACATCCAGAGAGCCAACAGCAGAAGAAATAGCTAAAGAACTGGATGTGCCTCATGAAGAAATCGTTTTTGCACTGGATGCCATCCAGGATCCTGTTTCCTTATTTGAGCCGATTTATAATGATGGCGGGGATCCTATTTATGTGATGGATCAGCTTAGCGATGAACGGAACAAAGATATTCAGTGGATTGAAGAAATAGCGCTCAAAGAGGGTATGAGGAGATTGAATGAACGGGAAAAACTGATTCTCAGAAAACGCTTCTTCCAGGGCAAAACGCAAATGGAAGTGGCAGAGGAAATCGGCATTTCCCAGGCACAAGTTTCAAGGCTTGAAAAAGCGGCCATCAAACAAATGAATAAAAATATTCAAAGCTAGAGCAGCCAATTTGGCTGCTTTTTATATTTACCGAACATTTTTCTTATAGAAGCAAACATATATTGAATAAGAACAAAAATTGGGAGTGAAGTGTCGATGGTGAAAATATCTGAATTTCAAATGAAGGATGTTGTAAATGTAGCTGACGGCAAAAAACTTGGAAATATTGGGGACATAGATATTAATATAAATACAGGGAAAATTGAAGCGGTAATTATCGGAGGCGCGGGGAAAGTGTTAGGTTTCTTTGGCAGGGACGCAGATATTGTCATTCCATGGAATAATATTATAAAAATTGGTGAAGATGTCATACTTGTCCGCTATCAGGATGCGGTTGAGCCGAAATATATAGAGGAAGAGGCATAAGAGTTGTTAATGGTGTCATCACTGCCTTCCTTGTGGTAAACTATAGAAAAATAAAATGGGGTTAGTCGCATGGAACCATTTTCTTTAAAAACGGAAGAGTATTTTGTCATAAAAGAGTGGGCAGATCGTTTTCCTAATATAATGGCTGGTTTTACAACTAAAAAAGGCGGCTTCAGCAGTGATGAATATGGAACGCTTAATGCAGGATTGCACGTGAATGACAGCTATGAAGCAGTCAGTCAAAATCGGCAGCATGTGGCTGACTTGCTTGGATTTTCTATTGAAAAATGGATTGGCGCTGAACAAACTCACGAAGTAAACATAAAAAAAGTTACTGGAAATGATAGAGGGAAAGGTGCTCTTGTTTACGAAGATTCCTTTTCGGATACTGACGGCTTTTTCACTTATTCTAAAGGTGTCATGATGACCCTGTGTTACGCTGATTGTGTCCCGCTTTATTTCCTGCATGAAAAGACAGGAGCCATAGGCATTGCCCATGCAGGTTGGAAAGGTACTGTAGGGGGGATTGGCAGGAATATGGCTGAACTGTTTGCAGGTGAAGGCATAGACATAAGAGAGGTCCAAGCCGTGATTGGCCCTTCCATTTGCGGAAACTGTTATATTGTTGATGATCGTGTTATTTCAAAAGTGCAAAAAATACTAGAAGATGTCGATATAAAGCCATATAATCAAATTAGTGACAATCAATTCCAGCTTGACCTGAAAGAATTAAATAGAAAAATCCTTGTAAATTCAGGGATTCCACATGAAAATATCATGATGACTGATTTTTGCACTAGCTGTCATGCAGACTATTTTTTCTCCCACCGAAGAGACAGGGGAATTACCGGCAGGATGTTGAGCTTTATTGGCTGGAAGGAGGAAGCAGGAAGCTAAATGAGAGTAGAAGAAAATTTAAAGAGAATAGAGGCAGCCATCCACGAAGCGTGCATAAAGGCTAACCGTAAGCCGGAAGAAATTACCGTAATTGCTGTTACTAAGTACGTTTCAGTGGAAAGAGCACAAGAAGCCCTTGAAGCAGGTATTCATCATTTAGGGGAAAACAGAGATGAAGGAATTCTTGCTAAATGGGAAGTGTTAAAGGACAGGCCAACCTGGCATTTTATCGGAACACTGCAAACGCGCAAAGTGAAAAATATAATTGATAAAGTCGACTATATTCATTCACTGGACAGGCTATCCCTTGCTAAAGAAATTAACAAGCGGGCGGATCGAAAGATAAATTGCTTTGTTCAGGTCAATGTTTCAGGCGAAGCGTCGAAACAGGGAATTAATCCTGAAGAGGCAGCTGACTTTATTTCAAGCCTGGCTGATTATAAAAATCTCAATATCATTGGCCTGATGACAATGGCGCCGCATACAGCAGACAAAGATTTGCTTCGTGCCTGTTTCCGTAAACTCAAGGACCTTCAAAAACAGGTAAAGGAGCTGGGATTTGATTTTGCTCCTTGTACTGAGCTTTCAATGGGCATGTCCAATGATTTTACTCTGGCAATTGAAGAAGGTGCCACAATGGTTAGGATTGGGACAGCTTTAGTAGGCAAAGAGGGTCAGGAGGTTTAATAAAATGAGTATAAAATCAAAATTTAAAACATTTTTCTTCCTGGATGATGAATATGACTATAAGGAAGAGGAAATCATCGAAGAAGAAAGAGAGCCAGTGAAGCAAGTGCAGAAACAGCAGCAGCCAGTTCAAAAACAGAACATTGTCAGCCTCCAAAGTGTGCAGAAATCTTCAAAAGTAGTTCTTGTTGAACCTCGAGTATATGCAGAAGCACAGGATATTGCGGATCAGCTGAAAAACAGAAGAGCTGTTGTAGTCAATCTGCAGAGAATAGAAAAAGATCAGGCAAAGCGCATTGTTGACTTTCTAAGCGGAACCGTTTATGCCATCGGCGGAGACATTCAGAAGATTGGAACTGATATCTTCTTGTGTACACCTGACAATGTTGAAGTATCAGGGAATATCTCTCAGCTGATGAAAGAACAAGAAATAGAAAATACGAGGTGGTAGCACTTAATGGAATTAGTATTTGGAATATTGTCATCTGCAATTTATTATTACTCATGGGCACTGATTATTTATATTCTGCTGTCCTGGTTCCCTAATGCAAGGGAATCTGCTTTTGGCCAGTTTCTGGCAAGGATATGTGAACCGTACCTTGAGCCTTTCCGCAAAATCATTCCGCCGCTCGGAATGATTGATATTTCTCCAATTGTGGCTATCTTAGTTTTGAGATTTGCCACTGGAGGTTTGCAGCAGCTTTTTTATTGGATTTCATAAGACTGACAAAACAGGGCTACCAAAATGGCCCTTTTTTATTTGTATAAAAGGAGGTCGGCTAAATTTGACCATTTATCAGCACTTCCGGCCGGAAGAAAAAGAATTTATTGATCAGGTTCTTAACTGGAAAGACCTTGTGGAAAATACATATGCATCAAAGCTTACGGATTTCCTTGATCCAAGGGAGCAGCAAATTCTTAACAGCGTCATAGGACAGCATTCAGGAATCTTATTTGCTTTTTTTGGCGGAACTTCAAATGTTGAGAGAAAGAGAGCCCTGATATTTCCGGATTACTATGAAAGTGATGAGGAAGATTTTCAAATTCGGCTGTTTGAACTGGAATATCCAAAAAAGTTTATCAGCATTGAACATCCTCAAGTCCTGGGCAGTCTAATGTCTCTGGGGCTAAAGAGAGGAAAATTCGGTGATATCCTTTTTGAAGATGACAGAATCCAATTTTTTGCAGCACAAGAAATTGAAGATTACATCAGTCTGCAGCTGCAGTCAATTGGCAGAGCGACAGTATCTTTGAAAAAGCAGCCCTTTTCTCAGGCGATTCAATCATCAGAGGTGTGGAAAGAAAGCTCCATCACCTCTTCATCCCTAAGATTGGACACAGTCATCTCAGCCATCTATAACATCTCAAGACAGAAATCCCAGCTCTATATCCAACAGGGACTCGTCAAAGTCAATTGGACGCAATTAGAAAACCCCTCATTTGAATGTCAGCAAAGCGACATCATTTCAGTCAGGGGACAAGGCCGTTCCAAAATCATAGAAATAGATGGGAAAACAAAAAAGGACAAATGGAGGATAATTGCAGGGAGGCAGAGTTAGTAAAGCAGGAGAGGGTTTTAACAAACCTATATTGAGGCTATTTATTTGTTTGTTGTTCAAAATGCAACATATTGTTAATCTGCTGAGTTGATCCTCGCTGTGGGCACTTGATCCTCGTAAATGCTGCAGCAATTCCTGCGTAAGGTGTTCATTCGAGGAAGTTTATTCAATGTCCTGCGGGAGTATCGGGACAGGTGAGACCCACAGGTGCAAAGCGCTGAGGAGGCTCACCGCACGCCCCGCGGAAAGCAAGTGTCCGCAGTGGAAATCAACGGGCAATATTAAAAGCCAAAAATAATTAAAAGACAGTTAAAAGAAATAATTTTAATTTGAAGGATTTTGAAACAACCTGTCGAATAAATAATCAAAAGACTAAGGAGTCTGCTATAATTAAAATGAACCAGCAGGCTCATACCAATTTACATAAGATCAACAGACCTGGGAGGTGGCACTCATGCCATTAACACCGTTAGATATTCATAACAAGGAATTCAGCAAAGGATTCCGAGGTTATGACGAAGACGAAGTGAACGAATTCCTCGACCAAATCATAAAGGACTACGAAATACTGATCAGGGAAAAAAAAGAGCTTGAAGAAAAACTCAATGAAACAAATGACCGCATTGGCCACTTTACCACAATTGAAGAAACACTTAATAAATCTATTGTGGTTGCACAGGAAGCAGCAGAAGAATTAAAACGCAATGCTCACAAAGAAGCAAAGCTAATCATCAAAGAAGCTGAAAAAAATGCTGACAGGATTGTAAACGAATCCCTATCCAAAGCGAGAAAAATCGCACTGGATATTGAAGATTTAAAGAAACAGTCCAAAGTATTCCGAACACGCTTCAAAATGCTTGTTGAAGCACAGCTTGATATGCTGAATAACGATGATTGGGATCACTTAATGGAATATAAGCTGGATTCCACTGAACTCAAATCATTAAGAGAAGAAGAAGAATCACTGGCTTGACGAAAGCTGGAAATATCGCATATAATTTTAAAACAAAGTAAATACAATGTTTATCAACAATGAGAGGGACAGTACAGTCTTATCAAATAGCTTATTTTCAGAGTGGCATACTCACTCTAAAAGCGAGCCGGGGATGGTGGAAGCCCGGGTATAAGCAAAAGCTGGAAAATCACCCTTGAGTTCCTTGCCGAACGTTAAGAAATCAGTAGGCCAAGGCGGATCATTCACGTTAAGAATGCTTTGAGCGGATGAAATTTCATTATATTTCATCTACAAGGGTGGTACCGCGGGAGAATAAAACCTTCTCGTCCCTTTTTGGGATGAGAGGGTTTTTTGTATTATCCCGAGGTTGTTCTAAGCTCTCATTGGCTATCATGGTATTTAATGAGTTACAAACAGGAGGAAAAGGAATGGATTACAAAGATAGTTTATTAATGCCAAAAACTGAATTCCCAATGCGTGGAAATCTTCCAAAGCGCGAACCTGAAATTCAGGCGAAATGGGAAGAGATGAACATTTATGAAAAGGTCCAGGAACGGACAAAAGGACGTCCGATGTTTGTTCTTCATGATGGACCTCCATATGCAAATGGCGACATCCACATCGGCCATGCGCTGAACAAGATCTTAAAGGATTTCATCGTACGCTCTAAGTCGATGACTGGCTATAATGCTCCTTATGTTCCTGGGTGGGATACACATGGTCTGCCAATTGAGCAGGCGCTGACAAACAAAGGCGTAAAGCGTAAAGAAATGAGTGTTGCTGAGTTCCGCGAGCTATGTGAAGAATACGCATATGAGCAGATCGACAGCCAGCGCGGACAATTTAAGCGCTTAGGTGTCCGAGGTGATTGGGAGAACCCATATATCACACTGAAGCCGGAGTATGAAGCCCAGCAAATTAAAGTTTTTGGGGAGATGGCGAAAAAAGGCTATATCTATAAAGGCAAGAAGCCTGTTTATTGGTCTCCGTCATCTGAATCTGCTTTGGCAGAAGCAGAAATTGAATATAAAGACAAACGTTCGCCATCCATTTATGTTGCATTTAAAGTAAAAGATGGCAAAGAAGTATTGGACCAGGATACTAATATCGTCATTTGGACTACAACTCCATGGACCATTCCGGCAAACCTTGGAATTTCAGTTCATCCGGACCTTTCCTATACTGTAGTTGAGGTAAACGGCAAAAAGTTTATGGTTGCAGAAGATTTATTGGCAGCTGTGGCTAAAGAGTTCGAATGGGAAGGTTATCAAGTTGTCCAGACGGTTAAGGGGACTGACCTTGAGAATGTGATTGCCGAACATCCGCTTTATGGCCGTGATTCTCTTGTCATGCTGGGGGAACATGTTACAACTGATGCTGGTACAGGATGTGTCCATACTGCTCCCGGACATGGGGAAGATGATTTCCAAGTCGGCATGAAGTACGGGCTTGACGTATTATGTCCTGTAGATGATAAAGGAAACATGACAAATGAAGCTCCCGGCTTTGAAGGGTTATTCTATGATGCAGCCAATAAGCCGATTACTGAGAAACTTGAGGAAGCAGGAGCATTATTAAAGCTGACTTTTATTACTCACTCTTATCCACATGACTGGAGAACGAAAAAGCCTGTTATTTTCCGTGCTACGGCCCAATGGTTTGCATCCATTAAGGATTTCCGCAATGAGCTTTTGGAAGCTGTTAAAGAAACAAATTGGTATCCTGCATGGGGTGAGACCAGACTATTTAATATGGTCCGGGATCGCGGTGATTGGTGCATCTCCCGCCAGCGTGTATGGGGAGTGCCTATCCCGGTCTTTTATGCGGAAAATGGCGAAGAAATTATCACAGATGAGACGATTGAACATGTATCAAATCTTTTCCGAGAACATGGTTCAAATATCTGGTTTGAGAAAGAAGCGAAAGAATTGCTTCCTGAAGGGTTTACACATCCCGGAAGCCCGAATGGCCAGTTTACAAAAGAAACGGATATTATGGATGTTTGGTTTGATTCCGGTTCTTCCCACCAGGCAGTTCTTTTAGAGCGCGATGATTTACAGCGTCCAGCAGATTTATACCTTGAAGGTTCTGACCAATACCGAGGCTGGTTTAACTCTTCACTTTCAACTGCGGTAGCAGTAACAGGGAAAGCGCCTTACAAAGGAGTGCTGAGCCACGGTTTCACACTTGATGGTGAAGGAAGGAAAATGAGTAAATCCATAGGAAATGTAGTTGTTCCGGCAAAAGTTATGAACCAGCTTGGAGCTGACATTTTGCGTTTATGGGTGGCTTCAGTTGATTATCAGGCTGATGTCCGGGTATCTGATGCTATTCTGAAGCAGGTTGCCGAAGTGTATAGAAAGATTCGCAATACTTTCCGCTTCTTGCTTGGAAATTTGGATGATTTTAATCCGGCAGCAGACTTGGTATCCTTTGAGAATCTGCGTGAAGTGGATCAGTTTATGCTAGTGAAGCTGAACAAACTGATCAAGAGTGTTCGCGAGTCCTATGATCGCTATGAATTTGCCAGCATCTACCATGCTGTCAACAATTTCTGTACATTGGACCTTAGTGCATTTTACCTTGATTTTGCAAAAGATGTCCTTTATATTGAAGCAAAAGATAATGCAGAACGCCGTGCAATCCAAACTGTTCTTTATGAGAGCCTGATTGCTCTTGTGAAGCTTGTTGCACCTATTCTTTCCCATACATCTGATGAAGTTTGGAGCTTTATTCAGAATGTGAAAGAAGAAAGTGTTCAATTAACAGATATGCCTGAATATACGGAGCTTCCGAACGCTAAACAGCTGGAAGACAAGTGGACTTCATTCATGAAGCTTCGCAATGATGTCCTAAAGGCATTGGAGGAAGCACGTAATGAGAAGGTGATCGGCAAATCCCTTACTGCTAAAGTAACCCTTTATGTAAATGATCAAGCCAAGAGCCTTCTGGATTCAATTCAGGAAAATCTTCAGCAAATCTTTATCGTGTCTGGATTCGAAGTAGCAGGCAGCCTGTCAGATGCACCTGAAAATGCCGTGAAATTTGAAAACACTGCTATTGTTGTTTCCAAAGCTGAAGGTGAAACATGCGACCGCTGCTGGACAGTTACTCCAGAAGTTGGCCAGACAGAAGGATATGACACGCTTTGCCCCCGCTGTGCAGATGTTGTGAAAAATAATTATAGCCACTTGGCTTAATACCGGCAGTCCCTCAAATACTGGGGGACTGTTTTTAATTGAACTTCTTCAAATTCTTTTTATAAATAATTCCACCTTCACTAAATGTTGTGCCGTTTGCTAAAAGTTTGTCCGTGTCTGAAACCCGTTCCGAGAAAATAATAAAGTAAACATCAGAGAACGGAGGAAAAAGCATGGATGCAAAAGCAGAAGGGCTATATACAGAACTCCGTAATACAAGACAGGAAATATTGGAAAGGCTAATGGAAGGCAACAGTTCCCCGTTGATAAAGCCTATTTTATTGGAAGAGCTGCATGATATTGAACAAACACTAGGCAAAATTGAATCAGGAAAATTCGGCAAGTGTGAAATTTCAGGTGAGCTGCTGCCGGAAGATTTGCTGCAGATGATTCCTACGTTAAAAACAATGGAGGATTGCAGCAGGCTGGGGAATTTCTACAGAAAGTCTATTTTCCACTGAGTTTAAGCGCGTGCTGTGTTTTTTATTAAGTTTGTGCTAAAATGCAAAGGTAATGATATGAGATATGGGGGTTGCCTTTGTGTTTTATTACATAATTGCATTGTTCGTAATTGCACTAGATCAGTTTACGAAGTGGCTGATTGTAAAGAACTTTGAATTAGGGGAAAGTGTTAAAGTTATCGAGGACTTTCTTTATATTACATCACACCGCAATCGTGGTGCTGCCTGGGGCATCCTGCAGGGGCAAATGTGGTTTTTCTACGTAATAACCGTTATTGTCATAATTGGTATCATTTATTACATTCAAAAAGCAGCCAAAGGCAAATTGCTTCTTGGAGTCTCTTTGGGCCTGATGCTGGGCGGAGCGATTGGAAACTTTATTGACAGGGTATTTCGAAAAGAAGTGGTGGATTTCGTAAACACTTATATTTTTGGCTATGACTTTCCCGTTTTCAATATTGCTGACTCGGCGCTGGTTATCGGTGTAGGACTATTGATGATTCAGATGCTGCTTGAAGAGAGAGAAGCAAAGAAAAAGGAGAAATCTTATGGAGAAAATGGAACACATCATTCCTGATGAACAGGCAGGAGAAAGAATAGATAAAGTATTATCCACATTGAATGCGGATTGGTCAAGAACTCAGGTACAGCAATGGATCAAGGATGGCAATGTTTTAGTGAATGGCCAAAAGCCTAAAACCAATTACAAATGTTCTGAAAACGATAGAATTGAAATATCAATACCTGATCCGGAAGAACTCGATGTAGTGCCTGAAGAAATGGATTTGGATATTTATTATGAAGACCAGGATGTCCTCGTTGTAAATAAACCAAAAGGAATGGTTGTCCATCCGGCAGCCGGGCATGGAACAGGCACACTTGTAAATGGTCTTATGGCTCATTGCAAAGACTTATCAGGAATTAATGGGGTCATGAGGCCCGGGATAGTTCACAGAATAGATAAAGATACGTCGGGACTTCTCATGGTTGCAAAGAATGATATGGCACATGAAAGTCTTGTGAACCAGCTGATGAACAAAACTGTTACACGTAAGTACCGGGCCATTGTCCATGGAGTTATTCCACACGATTACGGTACAATTGATGCGCCAATCGCCCGCGATCCCAAAGACCGTCAAAGCATGAGTGTTGTGGACAATGGAAAACATGCGGTTACTCATTTTCAGGTCCTTGAGCGTTACAGGGATTTTACACTGGTGGAATGCCAGCTGGAAACGGGAAGAACACATCAAATCCGTGTTCATATGAAATACATTGGCTATCCTCTGGCAGGAGATCCTAAATACGGTCCCAGAAAGACTCTTGATATTGGCGGACAGGCACTTCATGCAGGCGTTCTGGGCTTTAAACATCCACGTTCCGGCGAGTACCTTGAATTTGAAGCACCTGCGCCTGCTTATTTTAAGGAACTAGTAGATAACCTGGCTAATAATCGTTGACAATTGTCCAAATGTGCTATATGATGACAATAGTTGAATAAGTCCTTTAAAACAGTCCCGTGAGGCTGGGAAGGAAACGGATTGAATAAGGAGAATTGTATCTTTATTCTGCAGAAAGAAATCGTTTACCCTCTCACCTGATCGGTGAGAGGGTTTTTTGTATATAAAATTTGATAATAGGGGTGATCATGATGCCGCAGCAAAAAGCTATTGTTTTGGATGACCAGGCAATCAGGAGAGCGCTGACAAGGATTGCTCATGAAATCATAGAGAAGAATAAAGGGATTGAAAATTGTATTCTGATTGGAATCCGGACCAGGGGAATTTACCTGGCGAACCGTCTGGCGGAGAGGATTGAACAAATTGAGGGAGCCAAAATTGATGTAGGCGAAATTGATATCACTCTCTATAGAGATGATCTTACAAAAAAGACTGAAAATCAGGAGCCGCTTGTCAAAGGATCCGATGTTCCAAAAGATATTAACGATCAGAAGGTGATCCTGATCGATGATGTTCTTTATACTGGAAGAACAGTAAGAGCTGCCCTTGATGCGCTGATTGACATCGGGAGGCCATCGCAGATTCAGCTGGCAGTCCTTGTGGACCGGGGCCATAGGGAGCTTCCTATAAGAGCTGATTATGTAGGAAAGAACATTCCAACCTCCAGTTCGGAAAAAATTGTCGTTGAGCTCAAGGAAGTGGATGAAAACGATCAGGTAAGTATATATGAAAATTAAATAGCCCTTTTAAATGCAGTCCAGAGAGGCTGGCAAAGGGGAACACAGCAGAATCGGTCTGTCTATTGCTGTGCTCTTATACCCTCTTTGCGAATCTGGCAAGGAGGGTTTTTTAATAAAAAGCAGAGGAGAGATCGTAATGAATAAGCCTATTTTAGATATAAAGGATGTTCCAAAACCAGCCCATTGGCTGACATTAAGTTTACAGCATTTATTCGCAATGTTTGGTGCCACTATACTTGTACCTTACTTAGTAGGTTTAAATCCTGCCATTGCTTTAATCTCAAGCGGACTGGCGACGATAGCCTTTCTAATCATTACAAAATGGCAAGTGCCGGCATACCTTGGTTCATCTTTCGCATTCATTGCCCCGATCATAGCTGCCAAAGCTGCCGGTGGACCGGGTGCTGCCATGATCGGGAGCTTCATGGCAGGACTTGTGTATGGAGCTGTTGCCCTGATCATCAAAAAAGCAGGATACCGCTGGATTATGAATCTGCTTCCGCCAATTGTGGTTGGCCCGGTTATCATTGTAATCGGATTGGCTCTGGCTGGTACAGCAGTCGGTATGGCAATGAATAACCCTGAAACCGGGGAGTACAGCATGCTGCATTTCTCAGCAGCGCTTATCACTTTAGGTGCAACAATCATCTTTTCCATCTATGCAAAAGGTATGCTCAGCATGGTGCCGATTCTGGCAGGCATCATCATCGGCTATGTATACTCACTGGCTGTGGGCCTGATAGACTTCTCGCTTGTGCAGCAGGCAGCCTGGTTCGAAATGCCGGAATTCCTCATCCCGTTTGCAGACTATGAAGTGAGGATAACCCTCGATCTTGCGCTTCTAATGATTCCAGTAGCTGTTGTGACAATCTCTGAACATATCGGCCATCAGCTTGTCCTTGGAAAAGTAGTTGGAAAAGATTACATTAAAGAACCGGGTCTTCACCGCTCCATCCTTGCTGATGGAACAGGAACCATAATCTCGGCATTAATCGGGGGTCCGCCAAAGACAACTTACGGTGAAAACATTGGTGTACTCGCCATAACGAAAATTTACAGTGTCTATGTACTTGCGGGTGCTGCAGTCATCGCCATCATCTTCGGATTCATTGGCAAGGTAACAGCACTGATCAGCTCGATCCCTACTCCAGTAATGGGCGGTGTATCAATCCTTCTGTTCGGGATCATCGCATCCTCAGGATTAAGAATGCTGGTTGACAGCAAAGTGGATTTTGGAAACAACCGCAATCTGGTTATCGCATCAGTCATCCTTGTACTGGGAATTGGCGGAGCTCACATCGAAATTTGGGCATTCAAACTGGAAGGAATGGCACTGGCAGCAATCAGCGGTGTTCTCCTGAACCTGATTCTCCCTGGCAGGGAAGAGGCTAAGGAAGATATGTTTGAAACAGAAAACGAAAAAAAAAATAATGTAGCTTAACGCTTTTTAACTAAGTCCCGAGAGGCTTAAAAGGGTGTTGGCGGCAAACCTGGCTATAACGGCATCAGTGTATCCGTATAGCCGGCTGCCTCAACTTTGCAGCACCCTGACCAAATCGGCAGGGTGCTTTCTTTTTTAAGAGGAGGAAAAAAATGAAACATTTACTCACTACCTCAGAGTTGGAAATTAAAGAAATCAATAAAATCCTTGAAGATGCACAATATTTTCTAAATGGCGGAACATGGACGCCTGAACAAAAGGTATTTGTAGCTAACCTCTTCTTTGAGAATAGCACAAGAACTAAATGCAGCTTTGAAGTGGCGGAAAGGCGGCTTGGATTGGATATTATTCCTTTTGAAGTCAGCACATCAAGTGTATCCAAGGGTGAGTCATTATACGACACAGTCAAAACACTGGAAGCGATCGGTGTGCATGCAGTCGTCATCCGCCATAGCGAGGATCGCTACTTTGACGATTTGGCAGATAAAAGTGGTGTGTCCATCCTGAATGCAGGGGATGGCTGCGGACACCATCCAACACAATCCCTGCTGGATCTGCTGACAATTAAACAGGAATTCGGTTCATTTGAAGGATTAAAAGTAGCCATCATAGGTGATATCGCACATAGCCGTGTCGCAAGATCCAATGCGGATGCACTTGTCCGGCTCGGTGCGAAGGTTGTTTTTTCAGGTCCAAAGGAATGGTTCAATGAAGAATTGCTTGAAAATGGCATGTTTGAAGATGTTGACACAGCTACAGAAACTTCTGATGTTGTCATGCTGCTGAGAATCCAGCATGAGCGGCATAAATCGAAAGCTGACCAAACGGCTGAAGAATACCACCTGGCATACGGCCTTACAGTAGAACGTGAAAGAACAATGAAGCCAAACAGCATTATTATGCATCCGGCGCCTGTAAATCGCGGTGTTGAAATAGCTGATTGTTTAGTGGAATGCGGGCGATCCAGAATCTTCAAGCAAATGCAAAATGGTGTGTACATCCGAATGGCTGTATTAAAAAGATCAATTGAACATATTGAAGGGGGAGCTACACATGTCAACATTGATAAAAAATGGCCAGTTGCTTACTAATGAGGGGAACTTTGAAAAAACTGACATTTACATAAAGTCAGGAAAAATCGCCGGGATAGGAGCAGGCGTCGGGAAAGAGGCGCAGGAAGTGATTGATGCAGAAGGATTGCTGGTTGCACCAGGTTTTATTGACCTGCATGTACACTTGCGTGAACCAGGCGGTGAAAAGAAAGAAACTATTGAAACCGGCACAAAGGCAGCAGCTAAAGGCGGGTTCACAACGGTTGCTGCGATGCCAAATACACGGCCGGTACCTGATACAAAAGAACAGCTTGATAAATTGAACAGCCGTATTGAAGAGACTGCGGCGGTCAAGGTTCTGCCTTATGCATCGATTACAATCCGTGAGCTTGGCCAGGAATTAACCGATTTTAAAGCGCTGAAGGAAGCTGGAGCGTTTGCTTTTACAGATGACGGAGTTGGAGTGCAATCAGCAGCCATGATGCTGCAGGCAATGAGAAATGCCGCAGAAATCAGCATGCCGATTGTTGCGCACTGTGAAGAAAATACCCTCATTAACAAAGGTTCCGTACATGATGGAGTTTTTGCTAAAGAGAACGGCTTAAATGGTATTCCTTCCGTCTGTGAATCAGTACAAATCGCAAGAGATGTACTCCTTGCCGAAGCTGCTGGCTGCCATTATCATGTCTGCCACATCAGCACGAAAGAGTCTGTCAGGGTAGTAAGAGACGCCAAGCGGGCAGGCATCCAGGTAACGGCCGAAGTGACACCCCATCACCTCCTTCTATGTGAAGAGGATATCCCGGGTCTGGATGCTAACTTTAAAATGAATCCTCCACTAAGAGGGGCAGATGACCGAGCTGCCTTAATAGAAGGCTTACTGGACGGTACGATTGATTTTATCGCGACTGACCATGCACCTCACACAGCGGCAGAAAAAGAAGATGGGATGGAGCTGGCCCCTTTTGGAATTGTTGGACTTGAAACAGCCTTTCCGCTTCTTTACACCCACTTCGTTGAGAAGGGGATATTCACGCTAAAGCAGCTGATTGATTATTTAACAATCAAGCCAGCAGAGGCATTCAGCATTCAATCAGGAAAATTGGAAGCTGGTGAAATTGCAGATCTTGTTCTGCTTGACCTAAACCACCAGGAAAAGATTGATCCTGCACAGTTCTTATCAAAAGGGAAAAACACGCCATTCGCCGGCTGGGATTGTAAAGGCTGGCCGGTAGTGACAATAGCAGCAGGAAAAATTGTTTGGAACAGAGGGAGTGTAAAAGCATGAAAAAACAGCTGATTCTGGAAGACGGAACAATTTTTATTGGAAAGGGATTTGGTAGTGATACGACTTCGATTGGAGAAGTCGTATTTAATACAGGAATGACGGGTTATCAGGAAATCCTGTCTGACCCTTCCTATTGCGGTCAAATCGTAACCTTGACATACCCTTTAATCGGAAATTATGGGATAAACAGAGACGATTTTGAATCGATCTCCCCGGCAATCTCCGGCTTCATTGTAAAAGAAGCGTGCGAGTTTCCTTCAAACTGGAGAAATGAACAATCGATTGAAGAATATTTTAAAATGAAAAACATCCCTGGAATTGCTGGCATTGATACTAGAAAGTTAACAAGAATTATCAGGCAGCATGGTACGCTGAGAGGTGCTATTTGCAGCATAAGTGAAAACCCGGAAATAATCATTGAAAAACTGCGGGCAACCAAGCTGCGAAACGATCAGGTTAAGCAAGTTTCAACTAAGACGCCTTATCCAAGCCCCGGCCGCGGGAGAAGGGTTGTCCTTGTGGATTTTGGCATGAAGCACGGTATCTTAAGAGAATTGAACAAACGGGATTGTGATGTGATTGTTGTGCCTTATAATACAGCAGCTGAAGCAATACTCAGCATGAGCCCCGATGGAGTTATGCTTTCAAATGGCCCCGGAGACCCGAAAGATGTTCCGGAAGCCATCACAATGATTAAAGGTCTGTTAGGGAAAGTACCGATTTTCGGAATTTGCCTGGGACATCAGCTTTTTGCCCTTGCTTGCGGTGCCAATACAGAAAAACTGAAATTCGGCCATCGCGGTTCGAACCATCCGGTAAAAGATCTGCAAACCGGAAAAGTCGCTTTAACATCTCAAAACCATGGATACTCAGTAGAAGAAAATTCAATTACAGGTACTCCGCTAGAAGTAACACATATTGCCTTAAATGATGGAACAATCGAAGGCTTAAAGCATAAAAAAGCCCCTGCATTCACTGTGCAATATCATCCTGAAGCTTCACCAGGACCAGAGGATGCAAACGGATTATTTGAACAATTCATGCAATTGATTGAATCACATAAAGAGGAAGGTGCTGCAGCATGCCAAAGCGTACAGATATAAAAAGCATTTTAGTAATCGGATCAGGACCAATTGTCATCGGGCAGGCAGCAGAGTTTGATTATGCCGGAACACAGGCCTGCATTGCATTGAAAGAGGAAGGCTACCGCGTAATTCTTGTAAACTCAAATCCTGCTACCATTATGACAGATACTGAGATTGCTGACGCGGTATATATAGAGCCGCTTACGCTGGAATTCGTCAGCCGCATCATCCGAAAAGAACGACCTGATGCCCTTGTGCCTACTCTTGGGGGACAGACAGGATTAAACCTGGCAGTAGAGCTTGCTGAATCAGGTGTTTTGGAAGAATGCGGGGTTGAAATCCTCGGTACAAAATTATCTGCTATTCAAAAAGCGGAAGACCGGGATCTTTTCAGAAATCTGATGAATGAACTTGGCGAGCCGGTGCCTGAAAGTGAAATTATCCATAACCTGGAGGAAGCATATAAGTTTGTAAATAGGATTGGCTATCCGGTCATCGTACGCCCTGCTTTCACATTAGGGGGAACAGGCGGGGGAATCTGCCACGATGAAGAGGAGTTAATCGAAATTGTGACAAGCGGCTTGAAGAACAGCCCTGTAACACAGTGCCTGCTTGAAAAGAGCATTGCGGGCTTCAAAGAAATTGAGTATGAAGTGATGCGGGACTCCAATGACAATGCGATTGTTGTCTGCAATATGGAAAACTTCGATCCTGTAGGTGTCCACACAGGTGATTCCATTGTTGTAGCTCCAAGTCAAACTTTGAGTGATCGTGAGTATCAGCTGCTAAGAAACACTTCATTAAAAATTATCCGCGCTCTCGAGATTGAAGGAGGATGCAATGTCCAGCTGGCCCTTGATCCGGATAGCTTCAATTATTATATTATCGAAGTTAACCCGCGTGTCAGCCGTTCATCAGCACTTGCATCAAAGGCAACAGGATATCCGATTGCCAAACTGGCAGCCAAGATAGCGGTGGGGCTGACTCTAGATGAAATGATGAATCCTGTCACAGGAAAAACATATGCTTCCTTTGAACCGGCATTGGATTATATTGTCTCAAAAATCCCGCGCTGGCCCTTTGATAAATTCGAATCGGCGAACCGTTCTCTTGGAACCCAAATGAAGGCTACAGGTGAAGTAATGGCGATAGGGCGCACATTTGAAGAATCTCTTCTGAAAGCAGTCCGTTCACTTGAAGCAAACGTTTATCATCTTGAGCTGAAGGATGCCTGCCAAATTTCGGATGAATTGATCGAAAAGCGAATCCGTAAAGCTGGAGATGAACGTCTGTTTTATATCGGGGAAGCCATCAGAAGGGGAGTTACCTTCGAGACGATCCATGAATGGAGCAAAATTGATTTATTCTTCCTTCATAAGATTAAGAAAATCATAGATTTTGAGAGTATATTAACTGAAAATCCTTTTGACCCTGAAACAGGGAAAGCTGCAAAGGAAATGGGATTTGCCGATCTGGTAATTGCGAGGCTGTGGGATTCAAGTGAAATGGCAGTATACAGCTGGAGAAAAGAACATGCGATTGTACCGGTTTATAAAATGGTTGATACATGTGCAGCGGAATTTGAATCGGAAACTCCATATTTCTATGGAACTTATGAAGATGAGAACGAATCGGAAGTAACCGGCCGCAAAAGTGTTGTCGTTCTGGGGTCAGGACCAATCAGGATCGGGCAGGGAGTGGAGTTTGATTACTCAACTGTACACGCGGTATGGGCCATCAAGGAAGCAGGATATGAAGCAATCATCGTTAATAATAATCCTGAAACAGTCTCTACTGATTTTAGCATCTCCGATAAGCTCTATTTTGAGCCGCTAACAATTGAAGATGTCATGCACATTATCGATCTTGAGAAGCCGGAAGGTGTAGTTGTGCAATTTGGCGGACAAACGGCTATTAATCTTGCAGCAGATCTGGTAAAAAGAGGAGTGAAAATTCTCGGAACTTCTCTTGAAAACTTAGACCGGGCAGAAGACCGTGATAAATTTGAGAATGCCCTTGCAGAGCTGGGAATTCCGATGCCAAAAGGAAAGACTGCCCTATCTGTGGAGCAGGCAGTAGCAATTGCCGGTGAAATCGGTTATCCAGTGGTTGTCCGTCCATCATATGTACTTGGCGGAAGGGCCATGGAGATAGTTTATAAAGAAGCAGAGCTTCTGCATTATATGGAAAACGCTGTAAAAGTGAATCCTGAGCACCCAGTATTAATCGACCGGTATCTGACTGGGAAGGAGATTGAAGTTGACGCCATTTCGGATGGGGAAAATGTGCTCATCCCGGGCATCATGGAGCATATTGAAAGAGCTGGAGTACACTCAGGAGATTCCATTGCAGTCTATCCTCCGCAAAACATTTCAGAGGCAATCAAAGACAAGCTTGTTGAGTATACCGAGAAGATGGCTAAGGGCCTTGGCATTATAGGACTCCTGAATATCCAGTATGTAGTGGCAAAAGGGGAAGTATATGTCCTTGAAGTCAATCCGCGTTCAAGCCGGACCGTTCCTTTCCTGAGCAAGATTACAAATGTGCCAATGGCCAAAATCGCCACGAAGGTTATCATGGGGCAAACTTTGGCTCAGCAGGGCTTCGGAACAAGTCTTCTGCCGGAGAGAAAAGGCGTGTTTGTAAAAGTACCGGTGTTCTCATTTGCGAAATTAAGAAGAGTAGACATCACTTTAGGGCCTGAAATGAAGTCAACCGGTGAAGTTATGGGAAAAGATTCAACGCTTGAAAAAGCCCTTTATAAAGGCCTTGTTGCTTCCGGCATGAAAATCCAGCCGTTTGGAACGGTACTAATGACTGTCGCAGACAAGGATAAGGAAGAAGCTCTGCAGCTGGCAAAGAGATTTGTATCCATCGGCTACAGGCTAATGGCGACAAGCGGAACAGCTTTGTTCCTTAAAACTGCAGGCATTCCTGTAAAAGTGACTGGAAAAATCGGGTCAGAAGGGCCAAACCTTCTGGATGTCATAAAAAATGGGGAAGCGCAATTTGTTATTAATACTCTAACAAAAGGAAAACAGCCTGCCAGAGATGGCTTCCGCATCCGCCGTGAATCAGTAGAAAATGGCGTGCCATGTCTAACCTCACTTGATACGGCAGAAGCAATTCTTCAAGTTATCGAATCAATGAATTTTTCAGCAGATGCGATGGATAAGCCAGAAGAAATCCGGGAGGCGGTTTTATCTTGATCAGACAGGAACATTGTAAAGTAATATCACAAATTAAACTGGCCGAAAATATTTACGAGCTCACCCTTCAAGGTGAGCTTGTTCATGAAATGAAAGAACCCGGGCAATTTGTCCATTTGAAAATATCAGAGGGCTATGACCCAATGCTGAGAAGGCCAATCAGCATTGCTGAAATTTTACCTGATGAAAGCCAGTTTAAGATGATTTATCGTGCTGAAGGCAGAGGAACGGCATTACTTTCAGAAAAAAAGCCCGGTGATTACACTGATGTATTGGGACCGCTGGGAAATGGGTTTCCCATCAGCGAAGCTGGCCGGGAAGAGACGGCACTTCTTGTAGGGGGAGGAATCGGAGTACCCCCTTTATATGAACTATCCAATCAGCTTGTAAACCGCGGCGTTAAGGTAATTCACATCCTGGGCTTTCAATCGGCCAGTGCGGTTTTCTATGAAGACAAATTTGCCATGCTAGGCGAGACCTATCTGGCTACAGCTGATGGGAGCGCAGGAACGAAAGGTTTTGTTACAGATGTTATTAATGGATTGAAAATTAATTTCGATGTTTTATATTCCTGCGGTCCAACACCGATGCTGAAGGCACTTGAAAATCAATTCCCTCATAAAAAGGTATTCCTGTCATTGGAAGAACGAATGGGTTGCGGCATCGGGGCGTGCTTTGCTTGCGTCTGCCATACAGGGGATGATCCGGATGGATACAGTTATAAAAAAGTCTGCAGTGACGGACCGGTCTTTAAAGCAGGGGAGGTAGTTCTATGAACTCATTAAATGTCAGTCTGCCCGGACTGGAACTGAAAAATCCAATTATGCCTGCATCAGGATGTTTCGGATTCGGCAGAGAATTCAGCCAGCTTTATGATTTGAGCCAATTGGGTGCGATCATGATCAAGGCGACAACCTTTGAGCCCCGTTTTGGAAATCCAACACCAAGAGTTGCTGAGACCTCAGCAGGGATGTTGAATGCGATAGGACTGCAGAATCCAGGACTGGAAAAAGTGGTGAATGAGGAACTGGTCTGGCTTGAACAATTTGATGTACCGATCATTGCCAATGTAGCTGGTTCGCAGGAAGAGGATTATGTTGTGGTTGCCAAAAAAATTTCTGCAAGCCCGAATGTACATGCGCTTGAGCTCAACATCTCCTGTCCGAATGTAAAAACAGGTGGAATTGCCTTTGGGACTATACCGGAAATTGCTAAAAACCTAACGAAAAAAGTAAAAGAGGTTTCAGAGGTTCCTGTCTATGTGAAGCTTTCACCAAATGTCACAAATATTGTAGAAATGGCGAAAGCGGTGGAAGATGGCGGAGCTGACGGTTTAACGATGATCAACACGCTTGTTGGCATGAGAATCGATCTAAAAACAGGCAATCCGATTTTGGCAAATAGAACAGGGGGACTTTCAGGTCCAGCCATTAAGCCTGTCGCGCTCAGGATGATTTATGAAGTGAGCCAGCAGGTGTCCCTTCCGATCATCGGAATGGGCGGCATTGAATCGGCAGAGGATGTCATCGAATACCTCTATGCAGGTGCAAGTGCAGTAGCGGTTGGAACAGCTAACTTCGTAGATCCTTATGTGTGTCCGAAAATTATCGGTGAACTGCCGGAACTTATTGGAAAGCTGGGATATGAACATATTTCAGAATGCACAGGAAGGAGTTGGAAGAAACATGAAAAAGCCGCTCATTATTGCTCTTGATTTTCCAGGGAAAATGGAAGTTAATCATTTTCTGAAAAACTTTGAAAATGAAAAATTATTTCTAAAAGTCGGCATGGAGTTATTTTACCAGGAGGGTCCTTCCATCGTTTACGATTTAAAAGAACAAGGGCATGAAATTTTCCTTGATCTCAAGCTTCATGATATTCCTAATACCGTTAAAAGTGCCATGAGGAGACTTGCCGGGCTTGGCTGCGATATGGTTAATGTCCATGCTGCAGGGGGAAAAGCCATGATGGAAGCAGCGCGTGAAGGACTTGAAGCCGGAAGTCCAGGGAAAAGGCCATCTTGTATTGCTGTGACACAGCTGACAAGCACATCCGAACAGCAAATGAAATCAGAGCAATTAATTCCTGCTTCATTAAACGAATCTGTTCTTCATTATGCCAAGCTTGCCAAAGAAGCAGGACTTGATGGGGTAGTATGTTCAAGTTTTGAGGCAAGGGAGATAAGTTCGCGTATAGGATCTTCCTTTTTGACTGTAACACCAGGAATACGCCTGTCATCTGACGACTCCGGAGATCAGAAAAGAGTGGCAACACCTGAATTCGCCAGAAAGGAAGGGGCTTCCGCAATTGTAGTAGGCCGATCGATTACAAGAGCGGAAAATCCATTTGAAAAATATATTCAATGCAAGCAATCTTGGGAGGGCATTCTAAATGAAGCGTAAGATAGCAGAAAAATTATTAGATATAAAAGCAGTTGCATTAAACCCAAACGATCCATTTACATGGTCTTCAGGATTGCGTGCTCCAATCTATTGCGATAACCGTCTTACATTGTCATACCCTGAAGTTAGAAAAGAAATAGCTGCTGGCCTTCAAGCAATCATTCTGGACAAATTTCCTGAAGCAGAACTAATTGCAGGTACAGCAACAGCAGGCATTCCGCATGCTGCCTGGGTAAGTGACATTATGGGATTGCCTATGTGCTATGTCCGCTCCAAGGCTAAGGGCCATGGAAAAGCCAAGCAAATTGAAGGAAAAGCTGACAAAGGCCAGAAGGTTGTTGTTGTTGAAGATCTAATTTCAACAGGAGGAAGTGCCATCACTGCTGTCAAGGCTTTAAGAGAAGCGGGCTGTGAAGTGCTGGGTGTGGCGGCCATCTTCACATACCAGCTTGAAAAAGGCAAACAGTTGCTTGCCGAAGAGAAAATTGAAGCATATACACTGACTGATATTGAAGCTATGACAGAAGTAGCGGTTGAAAAGGGCTTTATCCGGGAAGAGGATATGAAGAAGCTGGTTGAATGGCGAAAAGACCCTGCTGAGTGGGGAAAAGTATTTCAGTTTTAGTCAAATGAAAAAAGCAAGCATCGGAGCTTGCTTTTTTCATTTATTAAAGGTTTTGTTTTAAGGACAGAATCGTTTCTTCATCAGGCGTAACGTAAACAGTCTGCTGATTGTCATATATGACAAATCCAGGTTTCGCGCCGCTTGGTTTTTTCACGTGCCTGACTTGTGTGAAGTCAACGGGTACGGAACTGGAATTGCGTGCTTTGCTGAAGTAAGCTGCGAGGGATGCAGCTTCAAGTATTGTATTTTCTGAAGGCTCCTTGCTTCGGATCACCACATGTGAACCAGGGATATCTTTTGTATGCAGCCAGATTTCATCCCTTCCGGCTAATTTGTTCGTTAAATAATCATTTTGCTTGTTATTTTTACCCACTAGAATTTCCGTTCCGTCAGTGGCAGTATAACGGTCCAGAACAGGCTTAAGATTTTGCTGTTTTTTGTTTCCCCGTTTCTGCCTTTCACGAATATAACCGCCTTCAGCAAGCTCTTCCCTTATTTCAGCAATGTCTCTTGTTGATGCCGTTTGTACTTGCTGAAGAAGGGACTCGAAGTATGCCGCTTCCTCTTCTGCTTTTTTAATTTGCCCTTTTACTGCAATAACGGCATTTTTTGCTTTTTGGTATCTTGTAAAATACTTTTGTGCATTCTCCGAAGGAGTCTTCTGCGGATCCAAAGGAATAATCACTGAAGCGCCATTTTCATCATAATAATTGATGACCTCCGCTTGCTTCATCCCCTTTTGAATCGCATAAATATTTGCCGTGATCAATTCCCCATATAATTGATGTTTATCGGCATTTTCTGCTTCATGAAGGGTTATCTTCAACTTCTCAATCTTCTTCTCATTTTTTTCTTTCTCATTAACTATAAAACGTTCAAGATCATTGGATTGCTGTTTGACCCGGTCTCTTTCAGCTTTACCGAAATAAAAGCGGTCCAGCATTTCACTCAGGGAATTAAACTCCCTGCTTTCCCCTTTAATATGCTGCAGGGGCAATAAATAAAAGCTTTCTTTATTTTCCCCTTCTGTAATGGCTGGCCTGATGCTATGGTCTTTCAGCAAGCCGATAAAATGCTGGAAACTCTTAGGAAGAGTTGTCCTGTTTACAAGACCGGCATGGTGCATCACTTCTTTTGCAAATAGCGGGGAGATTCCGGAGAAACCCGCCACAAGCTGTTTATCAACTTTCCCGCTGTTAAAATCAATCTTGCGCAGTAAAGCTTCTTCATCCGCCTCGAAGGGATTCATTTTATCCTGAGATGGAGGGAGTACATACTCCTGTCCGGGCAAAATGGCACGATGGCTATTAACGGCAAAAGAAACATGTTTGATGCTGTCGAGAATGATGTTGCGGGATTTATCCACCAGCGTAATATTGCTGTGCCTGCCCATAATCTCAACAATCAGCTGTTTATAGGATGTATCGCCAATCTCATTCCTGCCTTTCACCTCAAACACGATTATGCGGTCAAGCCCGATTTGATGGACATCTTCAAGTATGTAGCCTTCCAGGTGCTTTCTTAATAGCATGCAGAACATCGGGGGTTCTGAAGGGTTTTCGTGTGTTTCATTCGTAAGCTGGACTCTCGCATAGCTTGGATGGGCTGACAGTAAAAGCCTGTGATTCTTCCCGTTTGCCCGCACAACTAAAATGATTTCATTTTTATATGGCTGCTGAATCTTATTGATTCTGCCACCCTTTAAAGTATCTATAAGCTCTTTCGTCATAGCTCTTGTGAACAAACCATCAAATGACATATCGGAACATCCTCTTCTATAATAATTACATTAGGTATACCTTATTCTTTCATTTATTGAATAAAAATCAAGTTTTAATGCTTGGTTTTTCTATTTGCAAGACGCTTCCGCTTTTCTAATACTGTCTAGCTCCAGCGACTACCCCCTCGAGGTCACAAGCCGGACCTCCCAAAAAGGCAAAGGACGCCTTTCCGGGAGCCCCGTCTTGTACTTGTCGGGGGTGGGCAAGGCGCTTCCGCTTTTCTAATATTGTCTAGCTCCAGGCACCATCGGCTCGAGGTCATAAGCCAATCCGTCAAGAAGGTTAAAAAACAACCTTCATGCCGGCTCGTCTTATGCTTGTCGCCGATAAGCGGGCGCCTTCCGCTTTTCTAATAATAATAGCATTTTTTTGGACAGGGCTGAATATGCTTTCTTTAGAGTGAGATTGGACAACTCTGCCTTAATTTAGCAGAAGAGGATAGTAAGCCATTTGGCGCATTCTCTTAAAGTCTGGCCGTGAGTGCTTCCGGGATTCTTTTTTCGGTTTATTCCCTGCACCGGAGACACTCATGGCTTTTCTCAAACCACAAAGGAGGAAGTGTGATGTCCGGATGAAGTTCCATGAAATGAATGAAAGGGAGGTTGAGCAGGCCTTAAATACAGACATTAAGGCAGGCTTAACAGAGGATGATGTAAAAAAACGCCACAAGCAATATGGCTTTAATGAATTGAAAGAGGGAGAAAAGCAGTCTGCTTTACTCTTATTTTTTAGTCAATTTAAAGATTTCATGGTTCTTGTTTTATTAGCTGCCACCTTGATTTCGGGGCTGCTTGGTGAATATATTGATGCGATTGCCATTATTGCGATCGTAATCATAAATGGGTTTCTGGGCTTTTTTCAGGAAAGGAAAGCGGAAAAGTCGCTAAGTGCACTTAAAGAATTATCCGCTCCCCAAGTGATTGCTCTTCGGGATGGGATATGGAAGAAAATCCCTTCAAAAGAAGTGGCGGTTGGGGATCTGCTTAAATTTTCCACGGGAGACAGAGTGGGAGCAGATGTAAGAATAGTAGAATCCAATAGCCTTGAAATTGAGGAGTCTGCCTTAACGGGAGAGTCGCTGCCTGTCCAAAAGAGGACCGGTTCCCTGAAAACGCCTAACCTCGCTATTGGCGATATGGAAAATATGGCTTTTATGGGTACAATGGTAACCCGCGGCAATGGATTGGGTGTGGTTGTCGGAACAGGGATGAATACTGCTATGGGACAAATTGCTGATCTTCTGCAAAATGCCGAAACCATGACAACACCGCTTCAGCGGAGATTGGAACAGCTCGGTAAAATCCTCATTACGGCAGCGATTTTCCTTACAGTTCTCGTTGTTGCGGCAGGGGTGATGCAGGGGCAGGAATTATATACAATGTTCCTTGCGGGAGTCTCATTGGCTGTTGCAGCAATTCCAGAAGGGCTGCCGGCCATTGTCACGGTGGCGCTCTCGCTTGGTGTACAAAGAATGATCAGGAAAAAGGCAATCGTACGGAAGCTTCCTGCAGTTGAAACACTTGGCTGTGCGTCTGTTATTTGTTCAGACAAAACCGGAACCATGACCCAAAACAAAATGACTGTCACCCATCTCTGGAGCGGAGGGAAAGAATGGAGAGTAGATGGAGTCGGATATGAACCGCAAGGGCAGTTTTATAGAAATGACAGCCAAATTGAGCCGAAAAGTGATAAAGCACTCCAGCAGATGCTGATGTTTGGCATGCTATGCAATCATGCAGAAATACAGCAGAAAAATAATGAGTTTGTGATTGATGGTGATCCAACTGAAGGTGCTCTCCTTGTAGCAGCCATGAAAGCCGGCTATAACAGGAGCAGTCTGCTAAATCAATTTAAGATTATTAATGAGTTTCCGTTTGACTCAGCCAGAAAAATGATGAGTGTTGTGGTAAAGGATCATAATGGGAGACAATTTATTGTTACGAAAGGTGCCCCTGATGTCTTAGCCGGAAAAAGCGAATCGGTTCTTTGGGAGGGAAGGCGGCAGATTCTGTCAAAGGAGCTTTATGGTGAAATTCAGGCAGCCATAGAAGATCTGGCTTCACAAGCATTAAGGACCATCGCGATTGGCTATAAAGAAATCCCATCCAAAAATGTCATTCTTGATGAAAAAGAGGCGGAGAAGGGATTAACTTTTATCGGGCTGCAGGGGATGATCGATCCGCCAAGGCCGGAGGTTAAAGAAGCAGTAAAGGAATGCAGGGAAGCAGGAATCAAAACGATAATGATCACAGGAGATCATGTGATTACAGCACAGGCCATTGCCAAACAGTTGGGCATTTTAACAGAAGGTTCCAAAGTCCTTCAGGGCAAAGACCTGGCAGAGATGTCTGTAGAAGACCTTGAGGATGTGGTTGAGGATGTCGCAGTATTTGCCAGAGTATCGCCTGAGCATAAATTGAAAATTGTCAAGGCTCTCCAGAATAGAGGCCATATCGTTGCCATGACAGGTGATGGAGTCAATGATGCTCCGGCCATTAAAGCAGCGGATATTGGCATTTCAATGGGCATTACAGGCACAGATGTTGCTAAAGAGGCATCTGCACTTGTATTGCTTGATGATAATTTTGCTACCATAAAAGCTGCGATAAAAGAAGGAAGAAATATTTACGAAAATATCCGCAAGTTCATCAGGTATTTGCTTGCATCAAATGTTGGTGAAATTCTGGTTATGCTGTTTGCTATGCTTCTAGCCCTTCCGCTGCCATTAGTGCCAATTCAGATTCTCTGGGTGAACCTAGTAACGGATGGACTTCCGGCAATGGCTCTAGGTCTTGACCAGCCTGAGGAAAATGTGATGAAGCGGAAGCCAAGGAGCCCTAAGGAAGGTGTTTTTTCAAGAGGCCTTGGCTGGAAGGTGGTTTCAAGAGGGTTTTTAATTGGACTTGTAACATTACTGGCGTTTATTTTTGCCTACCGGGCAAATCCGGATCATCTTGCTTATGCTCAGACAGTAGCATTTGCTACATTGGTATTGGCACAACTGATTCATGTATTTGATTGCCGCAGTGAAAAATCAGTGTTCTCAAGAAATCCATTTGGCAATAAATATTTAGTCTGGGCAGTCATCTCTTCCCTGATTTTAGTGCTGATTGTCATATATTATCCGCCGCTTCAGCCAATTTTCCACACTGTCCCTATTGAATTAGGTGACTGGTTTATGATCACTGGACTCTCAGCCATTCCAACATTTTTACTGGCTGGCACATTTTTGGCAAGAAAAACAAAATAAAATATGTTATAATCCTTTAGGTAGTAGAGAAGAACTCTATTACCTTTCTTTTTTGCGCAAACATATAAATCTCCATCACTACATGATTTTTATACATAAACTGCACAGGCAACATGCCGCTAACTGAAAGTAAGTGCTTTTTATAAGCTGTGCTTTTCCCAAAAGGAAGTGTGAGAAATGGCAGTAAGCATGACTGGTTATGGCAGAAGCAAGAAAGATTCCGGGCAAGGCTCCATTACGGTTGAAATAAAAACTGTTAATCATCGTTTTTCCGAATTTCAAATAAGAATGCCGAGACAGCTGATGCATATTGAAGACAAAATAAAGAAAAAGCTTAATAGGCATATCAAAAGAGGAAGAATCGAGGTTTTTATCACCATTGACGGCGATGTCCTGGCCAGCAGGAAAGTAAATGTTGACTGGGCACTATTAGATGAATATTATCAATACATAACTGCAATTCAAGCAAAGTATCAAATTCAAACGGAACTATCCATCGGGGATGTCATTCGCGAAGAATTAATTAGCATAGAAGAAAAAGAGTCCGGCAATGAGGAAATGAGCCAGCTGGTCCTTTCTGCTGCTGAAGAGGCATGCCAGCAGTTAATGCAAATGAGGAAAGCAGAGGGCGATGAGCTGGAAAAAGATCTTCGCAGCCATCTTAGTCTTTTAAGCAATAGTGTCAGCAAACTGAGAGAGTATGCACCAAAGATTGCACAGCTTTACAAGGAAAGATTGCATAAGCGTATGAAGGAATTTCTTGATGGCCAGGTGGATGAACCGAGAATTTTGACAGAGGTAGCGGTATTCGCTGATAAAGCGGATATCAGTGAAGAACTGATAAGGCTGCATAGCCACATTAGCCAGTTTGAGCATACACTTCAGCTTACAGATCCGGCAGGAAGAAAGCTTGACTTTATTCTGCAGGAAATGAACCGGGAGGCCAATACGATCGGCTCCAAGGCAAATAGTGCAGATATAGCTGCCGAAGTGGTTGAAATAAAGAGTTTATTGGAAAAAATGAAGGAACAGGTTCAAAATATTGAATAGCAGTTGTTTAGATTCCGGATCTGGGGGTCAAACTAAATAACTGATGATTGGAGGACCCAAATGTCAATTAAACTGATCAATATCGGTTTTGGCAATATAGTTTCTGCCAACCGGATTATATCAATAGTCAGTCCCGAATCTGCCCCGATAAAACGGATTATTCAGGACGCGCGGGACCGGGGCTCTTTAATAGATGCTACATATGGCAGGCGCACCCGTGCAGTTATCGTTATGGATAGTGACCATGTCATTTTGTCTGCCGTCCAGCCGGAAACTGTCGCGCACCGATTAAATGACCGTGATGAAATTATTGAGGAAGGGTAGGATTTTATAAATGAAAGAAAAAGGGTTATTGATCGTTCTATCCGGACCCTCAGGTGTAGGAAAAGGAACAGTAAGAAAAGAGATATTTGCTCAGTCTGATACAGCGTTTGAATATTCTATTTCAATGACAACGAGATCTCCGAGAGAGGGAGAAATCAATGGAGTTGATTACTTTTTCAAAACACGCGAGGAGTTTGAAGAGCTCATCAGGCAGGATAAGCTGCTTGAATATGCAGAGTTTGTCGGGAACTACTACGGAACACCGGTTGACTATGTAAGAGAAACACTCGACCGCGGCAAAGATGTGTTCCTTGAAATTGAAGTTCAGGGTGCCCGCCAGGTACGCGAGAAATTTCCGGACGGCCTGTTCATCTTCCTGGTTCCTCCTAGTTTATCAGAGCTTAAGAACCGTATCGTGACGAGAGGGACAGAGACAGAAGATATCATCAACAATCGCATGAATGCAGCGAAAGAAGAGATTGAAATGATGAATCTATATGATTATGTTGTAGAGAATGATCAAATCAACCTGGCCTGTGAAAGAATAAAATCTATTGTGGTAGCTGAACACTGCCGCAGGGAACGTGTAGAACCTAAATATAAAAAAATGCTGGAGGTAGAATAAATTATGCTTTATCCTTCTATTGATTCTCTAATGACAAAGATTGACTCCAAATATTCACTTGTTTCAGTTGCTGCCAAGCGTGCCCGCAAGCTTCAGCTTAATGCAAGGCCGCAGCTTGAAAGATACAAATCACATAAAAATGTGGGCAAAGCACTTGAGGAAATACATGCAGACCAGCTTCATTACCGCCTGGGCGAAAAAACAGCCAATGAATCATACGAGTGAAATCGCTGAATAACAACCTTTCAAAAGGTTGTTATTTTTGTTTGAGGTTTTATTAGATGAAAATTCACTGCTCTTCTTGCATAATAAAACTATCATGAAAGCTAATTGTCATTAATGGCCAGGCTTTATATAGAATTGATAGCCAGGCCGTTTTTCATAGAGAAGAATTATTTTTGAGATTGGTGGGGTCATATAATGCTGACTGGAAAGAAGATACTATTATGTGTAACCGGAGGAATTGCTGTTTATAAAGCTGCAGCCTTAACGAGCAAACTGACACAGGCCGGGGCAAAGGTAAAAGTTATCCTAAGTGATTCGGCTGCTAATTTTGTTGCACCACTAACTTTTCAGGCGCTTTCAAGACATGATGTTTACACCGACACTTTTGATGAAAAAGACTCGAAGGTTATCGCTCACATCGACCTGGCTGATTGGGCAGATTTAATTCTTGTTGCCCCGGCTACAGCAAATGTTATTGGGAAGCTTGCCAATGGAATTGCAGATAATATGATCACAACAACTCTTTTGGCTGCATCATCACCGATCTGGATTGCACCTGCAATGAATGTGCATATGTACAGCCATCCTGCTGTCCAAAAAAATATTGAAACCTTATATGGTTTTGGCTGCAGATTCATAGAGCCTTCAGAAGGGTATCTTGCATGCGGTTATGTTGGAAAAGGCAGGCTTGAAGAGCCGGAGAAAATTACAGAAACAATCAGTGAATTTTTCAAGCCTTCCAGATTGGAGTTTACTGGCCGAAAAGTGGTCATAACAGCAGGCCCGACGAGGGAAAAAATTGATCCTGTCCGTTATATTACGAACCATTCTACTGGGAAAATGGGCTATGCAATAGCGGAAGCTGCCGTCTCTGCAGGTGCTGAAGTTGTATTAATATCCGGCCCTGTTTCAATTAATGCGCCTGCCGGCTTAAAACTGATAAAGGTGGAATCTGCTGAAGAAATGTATCAGGCGGCAATAAGTGAATTTGATCATGCCGATGTTGTCATAAAGACCGCTGCAGTCTCCGATTATCGTCCAAAGGTGACTTCTGCGCAAAAAATGAAAAAAAAGCCTGGGGATGAAGTGTTGGAGCTTGAAAGAACAAAGGATATATTGTTCGAGCTGGGACAAAAAAAGAAAAAGCAAATCCTGATAGGGTTTGCGGCAGAAACCGAACAGGTCGAAGAGTATGCAAAGGGCAAGCTAATGAAGAAAAACGCCGATATGATCGTTGCCAACAATGTAACTGCAGAAGGTGCAGGCTTTGGAACTGACACTAATATTGTTACATTAATTAAAAAGGATGGATCATCGGAAAAACTTCCGCTAATGTCTAAAAAGGATGTTGCCGAAAAAATTCTTGAAGAAGCCTCGAAGCTGCTAAAGGATGAGCATGAATGAATATAGCGAGTGTAATTGTCGATGTTCCTGCCAAACAGACTGACCGCGCGTTTGACTATAAAATACCCTCTCATCTGAATGGCGTCATCTTCCCCGGCATGAGGGTGGTTGTTCCATTTGGGCCGAGGAAAATACAGGGGTTTGTTACAGGATTAAAAGCAGAGTCGGATCTTCAGCAGTTAAAATCCATTTTAGAACCGATGGATTTATATCCAGTCCTTAATCGGGAGCTTTTGACCCTTGGTGAATGGCTGACAGAAAAAACTTTATGCTACAAAATTTCAGCCTTTCAGGCTATGCTGCCTGCAGCATTGAAGGCAAAATATGAAAAGAAGCTCGTAATGGCGGAAAATGCAGATCGTAAGCTGCTTCCTGAAAAAGTAAGCACACTCTTTCAGAATGCTCAAGAGATTACCTGGGATGATGCAGTAAAGGGCGGTGCTTTACCGCTTCTTCAGAAGGAAGCATCAAATGGAAATATTGAAATTATTTACCAGGTAAAAGAACGGGTCAAAAAGAAAAAAGTCAAGCAGGTTTTTGCGGCCGCTGCCGCTAAAGAGCTTGCTGATTACCTTCAAAAGCTTCCAGGCAATGCAACTAAGCAAAAGGAAGTGCTGGAGTATTTCCTTCAGGATGAGGGACCGGTCGATCAGAAAGAGTTATTTTCCTTGCTTGGAATCACCTCTTCCACGTTAAAAGGACTTTTGCAAAAAGGGCTGCTTGGCCAGAAGGACGTTGAAATTTACCGTAATCCTTTTGCAGACCGTGAATTCGAAAGAACCGAACCTCTCTCTTTGACTGATGGACAAAGAAAAGCCATTATCCCCATCCTTGATTCTATTGAAGAAAACAGGCATGAAACCTTTTTGCTTTATGGGGTAACAGGAAGCGGAAAAACGGAGGTTTATCTGCAATCCATCCAGCGGGTCCTTAAGGATGGCAAAGAAGCCATTGTCCTTGTTCCTGAGATTTCCTTAACTCCGCAGATGGTCAAACGCTTTAAAGGAAGGTTTGGCGATCAGGTTGCGGTTATGCACAGCGGCCTTTCAGCGGGAGAAAAGTATGATGAATGGAGAAAGATTCAGCGGAAGGAAGTCAAGGTTGTTGTCGGAGCCCGATCGGCGATCTTTGCCCCCTTTGAAAACCTCGGAATTATTATCATTGATGAAGAGCACGAAACCAGCTATAAGCAGGAAGAAAATCCAAGATACCACGCAAGGGATGTTGCCATCAAAAGAGCGGAAAATTATAAATGTCCTGTGGTGCTCGGCAGTGCAACTCCCTCATTGGAATCTTTCGCGCGGGCACAAAAAGGAGTTTACCATCTCCTCACTCTCGAAAACAGAATGAACAATCAGGCTCTCCCTGCAGTTGATATCATTGATATGCGGGAAGAGCTGCGAGAAGGAAACCGGTCTATGTTCTCCAGGAAGCTCCTTGAAAAAATAAAAGACCGTCTTGGAAAAAAAGAGCAGATCGTTTTATTTTTAAATAAAAGAGGGCACTCCTCATTTGTAATGTGCAGGGACTGCGGATATGTTATTAATTGTCCGCATTGTGATATATCTTTGACGTATCATCGTTATAACCAGCAGATGAAATGCCATTACTGCGGCTATGAAGCATTGGTTCCGACTGCATGCCCGGAATGTGAAAGTGAGCATATCCGCTATTTTGGGACCGGTACGCAGAAAGTGGAAGAGGAATTGGCAAAGATTCTGCCGGAAGCGAAGGTAATCCGGATGGATGTCGACACTACCAGCAGGAAGGGTGCACATGAAAAGCTCCTCGATCAATTCCAGGAAGGACATGCAGATATTCTTCTTGGGACTCAGATGATTGCTAAAGGCCTTGATTTCCCCAATATTACCTTAGTGGGCGTCCTCTCGGCAGACACCATGCTGCACTTGCCTGATTTCCGCTCTTCCGAAAAAACCTTTCAGCTGCTGACACAGGTAAGCGGGCGAGCCGGAAGGCATGAATTAGAGGGTGAGGTAATCATTCAGACCTATACGCCTGAACATTATAGTATTGAGTTGGCGGGGGAGCAGGATTACGATAAATTTTATGATAGAGAAATGATGGTCCGCAAAATCCATAGATATCCTCCTTTCTTCTATATCTCCCTTATCACCGTCAGCCACGAGGAGTTAATGAAGGCTGTTTCGGTAACCGAGAAGATCACGCAGTACATTCAGTCAAGATTATCTGCAGAGAGCATTGTTCTTGGTCCTGTTGCCTCCCCAATACCGCGGATCAATAATAGATATCGGTATCAATGTCTGATAAAATACAAGCGGGAGCCGGAACTTGGCCAGACGCTGAAAAAGATTCTGGATAATTACCAGCAGGAAATTTCTGCCGGGGGCCTAACCGTCTCAATTGACCTGAATCCATATATTTTAATGTAGTTTCTACTGGAGTCATCTTTTAGAAGGAGTACCTTAAGGCACTCCAGCTTTTCTGGTTATGAATAAACCCAAATTGGTTGAAAATAGATAAAAATGGAGGAAATGTTTTGGCGGTTAAAAAAATTGTTACTTATCCGGCTGAAATTCTGGAAGCAGAATGCGAACCAGTTAAAGTGTTTGATAAGAAGCTTGGCAAATTGTTAAATGATATGTATGATACGATGCTTGAATTCGATGGTGTAGGGCTTGCTGCTCCGCAAATTGGGCAAAAGCTGCAAATTGCCATTGTTGATATAGATGATGAGTTTGGAACAATTGAAATGATCAATCCGGAAATTCTTGAAACGGATGGGGAGCAGACAGGCCCTGAGGGGTGCTTGAGTTTTCCAGGGTTATATGGTGAAGTTACAAGGCCTGAATATGTCAAAATAAAGGCGCAGGACCGCAAAGGGAAATTTTTTACCCTGGAGGCTGAAGATTTCCTTGCAAGAGCGATCCTCCATGAAATTGATCATTTGCATGGGGTGCTATTTACCTCAAAAGTAACAAGATACTTGAATGAAGAAGAGTTGGAAGGATTGGAAGCTGAATGACAAAAATCGTTTTTATGGGCACACCAGATTTTTCAGTGCCGGTACTAAAGCAAATAATAGAGGACGGATATGAAGTGATCGGAGTGGTTACTCAGCCTGACAGGCCGGTTGGAAGGAAAAAGGTCCTTACTCCCCCTCCTGTAAAAGTCGAAGCTGAAAAACAGGGCATCCCTGTGTATCAGCCCGAAAAAATCCGCCAGCCGGAAGAGCTGGAGAAAGTTCTTGCTCTTAAGCCTGACCTTGTCGTCACAGCGGCGTTTGGGCAAATTTTGCCGAAGGAACTTCTGGATGCGCCTAAGTTTGGCTGTATTAATGTACATGCATCATTGCTTCCGGAATTGCGGGGCGGTGCGCCCATTCATTACTCCATTCTGCAGGGGAAAGAAAAAACAGGAATCACCATTATGTATATGGCTGAAAAGCTGGATGCCGGCGATATATTAACACAAGTAGAGGTGCAGATTACTGAAACAGATACAGTTGGCACTCTTCACGATAAACTTAGCGAGGCAGGATCCAAGCTTTTGTCTGAAACCCTTCCAAAGCTGCTTAATGGTGAACTGAATCCCATCAGGCAAAATGAAGAAAAAGCCACTTTTGCCTATAACATTAAAAGAGAACAGGAAAAAATCGACTGGAGCAAAACCGGAGAAGAAATTTATAACCATATTAGAGGGTTAAATCCATGGCCGGTTGCTTATACAACATTTGACAGCAAAGTGGTTAAAATCTGGAATTCAAAGAAAGTCAAACATGCTAAAAGCGAAGAGCCGGGAACAATCATCAGGCTTGAGGAAGACGGAATCGTTGTGGCATCAGGGAATGATACAGCCGTTAAAATTACTGAACTGCAGCCTTCAGGAAAGAAAAAGATGCCAGCAGAACAATTTTTAAGAGGTGCAGGGTCCAATTTGACTGCCGGCGGCCGTCTGGGAGACATCGAATGAAAAAACTACAGACGAAAAATGTTAGAGAAACGGCAATGGAGCTTCTTGAGGCCATAGAAAAAAATCAGTCCTACAGCAATCTTTTACTGAATAACGCCATAAAAAAGAATGAAATTGACCAGAAGGACATTGGACTGCTTACCGAGCTGACATATGGTACACTTCAGCGCCGGATGACACTCGATTTTTACCTGAAGCCCTTTTTGGCACCTAATAAAAAAATCGAAAGCTGGGTAAATCAGCTCTTGAGGCTGACACTTTATCAGATGGTTTATCTTGATAAAATTCCTGACCGGGCAGCAATTTACGAGGCAGTAGAAATAGCAAAACGAAGAGGGCATAAAGGGATTTCCGGCATGGTCAACGGTGTGCTGAGAAACATTCAGAGGAAGGGGCTTCCCGATCCCGAACAAATTGAGGACAGGGTGAAGCGCCTCTCCATTGAGACCAGCCATCCCGAATGGCTTGTAAAAAGATGGGCCGATCAGCTGGGATTTGAAGAAACAAAGAAAATGTGCGAAATAAACTTAACTGCCCCGCTGCAGACGGCAAGGGTAAATGAGGTAAAGGCTTCAAGGGAGGAGTGCCTGTCACTTCTTCAGGAAGAGGGATTTGAAGTGGAGCCAAGTCCGTTTATTCCAGTTGCCATTAAATGTTTGAGAGGCAATCTGGCCAATTCCCGTGTATTCAAAGAAGGACTGATTACTATTCAGGATGAAAGCTCCATGCTTGCTGCTTATGCTCTTGGAGGAAATCCCGATGAGAAGATCCTGGATGCCTGTGCAGCTCCGGGAGGAAAAACGACACATATAGCAGAAAAACTGCAAAACACCGGTCAGGTCATTTCACTGGACCTTCACGAGCATAAAGTAAGGCTGATCAATGATAATGCCGATAGACTGGGACTGACAAATATTAAGACGAATGCCCTTGACAGCAGAAAAGTCCAGGAGCATTATGAAAAAGAATCTTTTGACCGCATTTTGGTGGATGCCCCATGTTCAGGCCTTGGAGTTATGAGAAGAAAGCCCGATATGAAATACACTAAAAAAGAAGAAGATTTATATCATCTCCATAAGATTCAGAGAAATCTATTGGACGCCGTTTCACCTTTACTGAAAAAAGGTGGTATCCTTGTTTATAGTACATGTACAGTGGACAAAGAAGAAAATCAGCATGTTGTTCACGCGTTTTTAAAGGACAATGCGGAATTTGAGGGAAATCTATCTGTTCAGGAGCGGATGCCTAATGCGATTGCTCCATTAATGGATGGCTTTGAACTGCAGATTTTACCGCAAGATATTGGTTCGGACGGGTTTTATATTGCCTGTCTGAGAAAGAAGGTGCAATAAATGGAACAAAAAGCAGCAGAGAAAATTACAGCAGCAGAACAAAAGCCATCCATATATACTTTACAGCTTCATGAGCTGAAGGAATGGTTAAAAGAGAATAATGAGAAAGCCTTCAGGGCTGAACAGATATTTGATTGGCTTTACACAAAGAGAGTCACGTCATTTGAGGATATGACGAATCTGTCAAAAGGGCTGCGGGATACGTTATCATCAAGTTTTTCGCTGACAACCCTTAAAACGATCATCCAGCAGGAGTCAGCTGATGGGACAATAAAATTTTTATTTGAACTTCATGATGGCTATTCTATTGAAACTGTACTGATGAGGCATGACTATGGGAATTCAGTATGTGTAACCACTCAGGTGGGCTGCCGGATCGGCTGTACATTCTGTGCTTCCACATTAGGCGGATTAAAACGTAATCTTGAAGCAGGAGAAATCGTTGCTCAGGTCGTAAAAGTACAACAGGCACTTGATGAAACAGATGAACGGGTCAGCTCAGTTGTCATTATGGGGATCGGTGAACCTTTTGATAATTATGACAGCATGCTCTCATTCCTTAAAATTATCAACCATGATAAAGGGCTGAATATCGGAGCACGCCATATAACGGTTTCGACAAGCGGAATCATCCCAAAAATCTATAAATTTGCAGATGAAAATATGCAGATTAATTTCGCGATTTCCTTACATGCTCCAAACACCGAAATCAGGAGCCGGCTGATGCCGATAAATAGAGCTTATAAGCTGCCGGACCTTATGGATTCAATCAGGTATTATATAAATAAAACAGGCAGACGGGTGAGTTTCGAATATGGCTTATTCGGAGGGGTCAATGACCAGGTGGAACATGCTGAAGAGCTGGCAAAGTTAATAAAAAATGTGAAGTGCCATGTTAACCTGATTCCAGTAAACTATGTGCCGGAACGAGATTATGTAAGGACACCCAAGGATCAAATTTTTGCTTTTGAAAAGACACTGAAGAACCACGGCATTAATGTAACCATTCGCAGGGAGCACGGTCATGATATAGATGCAGCATGCGGACAACTTCGTGCAAAGGAGCGAAAAGAGGAGACGAGGTGACAGAATGAAAGCTGTTTTTATGACAGATAGGGGCAAAGTCAGGCAGCATAATGAAGATAATGGCGGCATCTTTTTGAACAGCAGGGGGCAGCGCCTTGCCATCGTAGCAGATGGCATGGGCGGCCACCGTGCCGGCGATGTGGCAAGCGAAATGACTTTAACTAGCTTAAAAGGATTATGGGATCAGACAGATGACTTTCAGACTGCCGATGAGGCTGAAGCGTGGCTGCAGAAGTATATTGCAGAGGTCAACACCATTCTTTATGAGCATTCGAAAGTGAATGAACAGTGCGAAGGTATGGGCACTACTGTTGTTGCTGCGATATGTACCGACCGTTTTGCGACTATTGCGAATATCGGCGACAGCAGATGTTATATTTTAAATGAATCAGGTTTTCAGCAGCTGACGGAAGACCATTCCCTGGTGAATGAACTTGTAAGGTCAGGGCAGATTACAAAGGAAGATGCCGAGAATCATCCAAGAAAAAATGTGCTGCTTAGAGCATTGGGAACGGAATCAGCTGTTGAGATGGATATTAAAACAATTACATTCGAAGAAGGCGACTTATTATTATTATGCTCTGACGGATTGTCCAACAAGGTGTCTGTGGCAGAAATGAGTGAAATCCTTAATAGTGGCGGTACACTGGAAGAAAAAGCCTCTGTGCTGATTGAAAAGGCCAATGATAATGGCGGCGAAGATAATATTACGCTCGTGATTGCTGAGTATTATGAAAGCAATGAGAGCGGGATGATTAATGATGATTAAGGGAAGAAGATTAAGCGGCCGCTATAAGATTATTGATATGATTGGCGGAGGCGGCATGGCGAATGTCTACCTGGCCCATGATATGATTCTTGATCGTGATGTAGCCGTGAAAGTGCTTCGGATGGACTTTGCCGAAGATGAAGAATTTATCCGCCGTTTTCATCGTGAAGCCCAGTCCGCTACCAGCTTAGCTCACCCGAATATCGTCAATATCTATGATGTTGGCGAGGAGGATACAATCTATTATATTGTGATGGAATATGTAGATGGACAAACGTTAAAGCAATACATACAGCAAAACAGCCCTATTCGCATAGATGATGCCCTGGAAATTTTGAAACAGCTGACCTCAGCCATATCTCATGCACATCAGAACCATATCATACACCGGGATATAAAACCGCATAATATTTTGATAGACAGGCATGGTAATGTTAAGATTACTGATTTTGGGATTGCCATGGCATTAAGTGCTACCAGCATAACCCAGACTAATTCAGTGTTAGGCTCTGTTCATTATCTTTCTCCTGAACAGGCCAGAGGGGGAATGGCCAACAGAAAGTCTGATATCTATTCCCTTGGCATTGTTATGTTTGAGCTGCTGACAGGCAGGCTTCCTTTCTCGGGCGAATCTGCGGTATCAATTGCACTCAAACATCTGCAATCGGAAACGCCTTCCCTTAAGAGGTGGAATCCATCCATCCCGCAAAGTGTTGAAAATATCGTTCTAAAAGCAACAGCTAAAGATCCTTTCCATAGGTATGATTCGGTTGAAGAAATGGAAGAAGATATTAGAACAGCTCTTGAGCCCGAAAGGCTTCATGAAAAAAAGTTTATAGTGCCGATTGACGATGATGCTACAAAAGCTATCCCTGTTATTACAGATGACCGCCCATACCAAAGTATGGACGAAACCCTTGTGCATGCAAAAGACCTGAAGGGCGACACGCAGCCTGCAGCAAAACCCCTCCCTGAAAAGAAAAAGGAAAAAAGGAAGAAAAAGAAATGGCCGATAATTCTCGTTTCAGTCTTTATGTTTCTGATTGTGACAGGGATTCTGGCCATAACCGTTTTCCCTGATCTTATGGAGCCAAAGGATGTACAGGTTCCGGATGTGTCCGGAAAAGAGGTTGAAGATGCAGTTGCAGAGCTGATTGCCGCAGGATTTACGGTCAGGGATACAAAGCCGTTAAGTGACCCTGAGGTTGAAGAAGGCCTGGTAGTTAAAACAGATCCGAAAGCAGGCAGGACTGTCAAAGAGGGAACTTCTATCGATATCTACGAAAGCTCCGGCAAGGAAAAATTTGAATTATCAGATTACAAGGGCAGGCAATTTGATGATGTTGTCCGCCTGCTTGACAGCAAAAATTTTAAAAGCATTGAAAAAAACGAAGAATCTAATGATAGTGAGCCTGCTGGGACTATACTGGATCAAAACTTATCAGAAGGCGATCTTGTCGTTCCAGAGGATACGGAATTGATTTTCACTGTGAGCAAAGGACCGGCGCCAATAGCATTAAAAGATTTGCGGGGCTATAACGAAAAGGGTCTGCAGGAGTACGAAGAATCTTCCGGATTGAAAGTAGAATATGGGGAAGAAGAGTACCATGAAGAAGTCCCTGAAGGGCTGGTCATCAAACAGGACCCGGCACCAGGCACAAATCTGACAAGGGGACAGAAGGTGACGGTGGTTCTTTCAAAAGGAAAAAAAGAACTTCTTCCTAAGACTGAAAATATTGAGATCAGCGTTCCATATGAGCCTGCCGCTGAAGGTGAGCCGAATGAAGTTCAGATTATCATTAAGGATATGAATAACACAGGTTCTGAACCAATGCATACAGAGCTGATATATGAAGATGTGGTAATACCAATTGATCTGACAATAGCCCCTGGACAAAATGCCACATATAAGGTTCTGCGGGATGGCCAGGTTTTTGAGGAAAAGGAAATACCTTATCCGGATGAAGAATCATAAGCAAGGAGTGTTGCTATGCCTGAGGGCAAAATTATTAAAGCCTTAGCAGGGTTTTATTATGTATTAAGCGGAAATGAAACCATTCAGTGCCGCGGACGCGGAGTTTTCAGGAAAAATAAAGTCACACCGCTAGTCGGTGATGAAGTAGTGTTTCAGGCAGAAAATAATACAGAAGGATACATCCTAGAAGTAAAGGAACGGAAAAACGAGCTGATTCGTCCGCCGATTGCCAATGTTGATCAGGCAATTCTTGTATTCTCAGCTGTTGAACCGGGCTTTAGCACATCCCTTCTGGACCGTTTCCTGGTGCTGGTTGAATTCAATCATATAAAGCCGCTCATCTGCATTACTAAAATTGACCTGGCGGACGAAACTGAGTATAGGGAAATTCAGCAATATGCTTCAGATTACCGCAAAGCAGGCTATGATGTTTTGCTGACTTCCTCTGAGACAGAAGAAGGGGTTAAAGATCTGATGCCCTATCTGGAAGGTGAGATATCTGTTTTTGCCGGACAGTCAGGGGTGGGGAAATCTTCTTTGTTAAACGTTTTAAGACCTGACCTGGAGCTGAAAACAAATGACATTTCTTCGCATTTGGGCAGGGGAAAGCATACGACCAGGCATGTAGAGCTGATCGAGGTTGGAAAAGGGCTTGTTGCTGATACCCCGGGTTTCAGCTCACTTGAATTCACAGATATTGAACTGGAGGATCTCAATTATTGCTTCCCTGAAATTCAGAACAAAAGCGAACTTTGCAAATTTAGAGGATGCCTGCACATGGCTGAGCCTAAATGCGCTGTAAAGTCCGCCTGTGAAGGCGGTGAAATTCCATCCTACAGGTATGAACATTACAAAACCTTTCTGCAGGAAATCAAAGATAGAAAGCCGAGGTATTAATTCATGGTAAAAATCGCACCTTCTATTTTATCGGCAGACTTTTCTAAATTGGGTGAAGAGATTAAAGACGTTGAACGCGGCGGCGCTGATTATATTCATGTGGATGTAATGGACGGCCATTTTGTGCCGAATATTACAATTGGTCCATTAATAGTAGATGCCATCCGTCCTGTAACAAAGCTGCCCCTTGACGTTCATTTGATGATAGAAGATCCGGATAGCTACATTGAGGCATTTGCTAATGCGGGAGCTGATTACATCACTGTTCATGCAGAAGCATGCAAGCACCTTCACAGAACGGTTCATTTTATTAAATCCTTTGGCGTCAAGGCAGGAGTGGTTCTTAATCCAGCTACACCAGTTAATATGATAGAGCATGTTATCGAGGATATTGATATGGTATTGCTTATGTCAGTTAATCCTGGTTTTGGAGGGCAAAAATTCATCCCAGCTGTTCTTGCGAAGATTGCAGCCGTTAAGGAATTGGCTGACGCAAAAGGTCTAAATATTGAAATTGAAGTGGACGGCGGAGTGAATGAAGAAACAGCCCGATTGTGCATTGAAGCTGGAGCGAATGTGCTGGTTGCCGGGTCGGCAATTTATAATCAGACAGACAGAGCAGCAGCGATTGCTGCTTTAAAGGGTTCGCAATAAAGTGAAACTTCAATCAGTGGGGGGGTTTCCTTATCCCCCACTGATTGTTAGTCGCGTTCTAGTGTCGCTAAGATCTCCGCTAGCGCTTCAATCAATCGCCACTACGAACCCGATTGGTTCAACTAAGCCTCTGCCTGCGCGCCGGCAAGTTTCACTGTATCTCACCAATCGGGCCTTTACGGACAATTTGACCCCCACTTAATCCTCCTTTGATTCTTCTGAGTCTTGAAGTGGGGGTCTTACTGCCCGTTAGACTGCGATAATTAAAGCCAGCTGGAATACAGCTGGCTTTTTGTCATTTAAGATACATACATAAATGAATGGAGCAATGTATAATGATTATCAATATTTTAGCTGGCGGCCCAGATGACTTGCTGCCTGATCTGCATTCGTTCAGTAATACAGGTGCTATTTGGGTAGGAGTAGACAGAGGGGTGCTTACTCTAATTCAAAGTGGCATTCAGCCGGAAATGGCATTTGGTGATTTTGATTCGGTGACAGATGAAGAGCTTTTAATCATTGAAGAAAATGTAAAAGAGCTGAACAGGTTCAAGCCGGAGAAGGACGAAACGGACATGGAGCTTGCCTTGAATTGGGCACTGGGTCAAAAACCTGAAAAAGTGCGTTTACTTGGCGCCACAGGCGGCAGGCTTGACCACTTATTTGCAAATATTCAGCTGCTAATTAAGCCTGCACTTGAGGAAGTCTTTGTTCCAGTCGAAATTATTGACAAAACGAACAAGATTTATATTAAGACTCCAGGTAAATACAGCATAAAACAGCATTCAAATTTCAAATACATTTCTTTTGTTCCGATCACTATGGAAATTAAAGGCCTCACTCTAAGAAATTTCAAGTATCCGCTGACAGATCGGACCGTCTCTGCCGGTTCTACTCTTTGTATCAGTAATGAACTTATTGATGATTGTGGTACTTTTTCTTTTACTGAAGGCATATTAATGGTTGTAAGAAGCAAGGATTAAGTGCCGGGCCGGTGCTGCCCTGCAAGATGCGGGAAAGATGGATAAGAGTCTTAGCATGAATTGCTTTCTGATCATTTTTTGTAATCATGAGTACTCATCTTTCATTATTTGAATAAGATGGTAAAGACGATTTAAGGACAGAATGGATGCGTAAGATCGTGAGGAGGGACACGAGTAATGAGATTTTATACAATCAAACTTCCTAAATTTTTAGGGGGCATTGTGCGTGCCATGTTAGGGACCTTCAAAAAGGGGTAAACACCCATAAATTAAAAAGAAAATAGCATCAAAACTTGGCACCTCATTGGGGTGCTTTTATTTTTTGTCTAAATGGGGGAGAATGATAGTGGGTCAAAAAAGGAAAATAAAAAGGACATCCAAAAGGGATGTCCCTGAGCATGTTAAACGCGCTCAACTTTACCTGATTTAAGTGCTCTTGCAGAAACCCAAACACGTTTAGGTTTACCGTCTACAAGAATACGTACCTTTTGAAGGTTAGCACCCCAAGTACGCTTGTTAGCGTTCATTGCGTGAGAACGTGCGTTACCTGAAGTTGTTTTTTTACCAGTTACTACACATTTGCGTGGCATGTATGTTTCCCTCCTTACTAAAAGCATAAGCTGAAACTATTTTTCAATGCTTTCATCTGCAATAGTCAGATTCATCCATCTGAATTAATGCGGAATCCCTTTGCGGGTTTCGACATTAAAAGATACTTTAATAATTTATCATACAACCCTTCTGATTGCAATAGTTTGCTTTCAAGAAAATTTCCTTGACATAGGGGGATGGAACATGAGCTATAATAGAGATGGAGAAGTATGACTTTCAATATCACAGCCCATATAGTAAAATATTATAAGGTATGCTTTAAGCTTTGAAGTCAGAAAGATCGCTGCCCAGCTAAAATAGTTGAATTGTATTTTGCCGGCAGGCTTAGCCTTCAGGATGCAATTCAGGGGAAAGCCAGCACTATCGTTAAGCGGGAGTGCTTGAAGAAGCTTTTATGAAAAGCAATTTCCAAAGGGGGAACGAACCATGTCCATCGAATTAAAAACAAATTTCGGGCAAATTGATATCTCTAATGATGTAATTGCAACAATCGCAGGCGGAGCAGCAGTTGACTGCTACGGCATCGTAGGAATGGCCTCTAAAAATCAAATTAAGGATGGCCTTACAGATATACTGCGAAAAGAGAATTTTACCCGTGGTGTAATTGTCCGCCAGGAAGAAGATGAAGTACATATCGATATGTATATTATTGTAAGTTACGGAACGAAAATTTCCGAGGTTGCCCACAATGTGCAATCTAAAGTGAAATACACCCTTGATAAAACAGTTGGGCTTAGCACTGACTCGGTTAATATTTACGTTCAGGGAGTTCGAGTAACGAACCCGTAGTGAGGAGGAAAGACTTGTGTCAAAAAAAGATTTAGATGGGAAGCTTTTTGCCGAAATGGTCATACAAGGAGCGAACCATTTATCTGCTAATGCAAAATTAGTGGATGCGTTAAATGTTTTCCCTGTTCCTGATGGAGACACGGGAACCAACATGAATTTGTCAATGACTTCCGGAGCAAAGGAAGTTAAAGCTAATATCCAGGAGCATATTGGAAAGGTAGGCTCGGCTCTTTCTAAAGGTCTGCTGATGGGGGCACGGGGGAACTCGGGAGTAATTCTCTCCCAGCTGTTCCGGGGCTTCTCAAAAGCCATTGAACAAAAAGCATCTATCAATGGAAAAGAGTTTGCTGATGCCTTGAATTCTGGTGTAGAGACGGCATATAAAGCTGTTATGAAGCCGGTTGAAGGAACGATTCTTACTGTTGCAAAAGATTCCGCTAAGAAAGCGGTTCAGGCTGCAAATCATGAAGATGATATCATAGTGATTATGGAGGAAGTTTTAAAAGAAGCAAAGGCTTCTCTAAACCGCACTCCTGATCTTCTTCCCGTCTTAAAAGAAGTTGGAGTTGTAGACAGCGGCGGCCAGGGCCTTGTTTTTGTATATGAAGGATTCCTTGCCGAGCTAAAGGGCGAAAAACTTCCTGATACACCGGCAGCCCTTCCAAAGATGGATGATCTGGTTAACGCAGAACACCATAAAAATGTTCATAGCTTTATGAACACGGAGGATATTGAATTCGGTTATTGCACTGAATTTATGGTCAAATTCGAAGATGAAAAGCTTTCTGGTAATCCTTTTTCAGAAGAAAAGTTCCGCCAGGACTTAAGCCAATATGGCGACTCACTTCTGGTGATTGCGGATGAGCAGCTTGTAAAAGTACATATCCACTCTGAACAGCCGGGAGATTGTCTGACATACGGACAGCGCTATGGCAGCTTAATCAATATGAAGATTGAAAACATGCGCCAGCAGCACACCAACTTGGTCGAAGACGTTCCTACACCTTTGGCAGCCGGGGCTAAGCCAAAAGAAAAGCGGGAGTACGGAATTGTGACAGTATCAATGGGAAGCGGCATCGCAGATCTTTTCCGAAGCATCGGTGCACATGCGGTCATTGAGGGCGGGCAGACAATGAATCCCAGCACGGAAGATATCGTAAAAGCCATCAAAGAAGTAAATGCAAAAAAAGTAATCATTTTGCCAAACAATAAAAATATCATCATGGCTGCACAGCAGGCTGCAGAAGTGACTGAAGAAGAAGCAGTGGTTGTTCCTTCAAAGACCGTTCCACAGGGAATGGCGGCACTTCTTGCCTTTAACCCAAGTGCTGAACTTGCGGAAAACGAAGAAGGCATGACAGATGCCCTTCAGCATGTGAAAACAGGCCAAATCACGTTTGCTGTCCGTGATACAAGCATTGACGGCCTTGAGATCGAAAAAGATGATTTCATGGGCATTGCAGACGGGAAAATTGTTGTGAAAAACAAGGATAGAGTACAGGCTGCCAAAGATCTTCTGGAAGGAATGATCGACGATGACTCTGAGATCCTTACCGTCTTAAAAGGTGAAGATGCAGCAGAAGAGGAAGTAGACTCACTTATCAGCTATATTGAAGATAAATATGAAGATATTGAGGTCGAGCTTCATGATGGAAAACAGCCTCTATACTCTTTCATTTTCGCAATTGAATAACCAATAAATAATAAACAAAGCGAGGGCCCAGCCTTCGCTTTTGTCCATTTTAGACATTTAATTAATGCTTTTGAAGCATGAATTTTTTGTTTAAAGTTTACTTTCTTGCATTTTTAAATCACAATGTGCTAGTTATAAAGCAGGCGCTATATAAGCCTATATATAAAAGTAACGGAGCAGGGAGGGGTGACGGACTGCCTGAAAGAAAATATAATTGGCATCCGTTCAATAAATGGTGAATCCAAATTTAATCCAGTCTGTTACAGCTGTCAAAGGCATCGGAGAGGAATCAGCTGAATTATTGGCTGAAATGAATATTTACACTGTAAAAGACTTGCTTGAATATTTTCCATATAGATATGAAGATTACAGGCTCAAGGATCTGGCAGAAATGAAGCATGATGAAAGAGTGACGGTTGAAGGAAAGGTTCACAGTGAACCTTCACTTGCTTATTACGGCAGGAAACGCTCCAGGCTGACTGTTCGGGTGCTTGTAGGACGGTATCTTATTCAAGTGATCCTGTTCAATCAGCCATATTTGAAGAACAAAATTGTATTAAATGAAACTGTTACGGTGACTGGCAAATGGGACCAGCATAGGCAGGTCATAACAGCCAGTGAACTTAAAATAGGAAATGCCTCTAACAATAAGGATTTTGAGCCGGTTTACGCTGTAAAAGGAAATATCACAGTCAAGGGAATCAGGCGATTTATTAAACTAGCTTTCTCACAGTATGGGAATGACATATCAGAAACTTTGCCTGAAAAATATTTATTGCAATATAGACTTTTAAATAGGCGAGATTCTGTGAGATCACTTCATTTTCCTGCCGATGATCAGGAACTCAAGCAGGGAAGGCGACGTTTTGTTTATGAGGAGTTCTTCTATTTTCAATTAAAAATGCAGGCACTAAGAAAGATTGAAAGAGAGCAGTCAAAAGGTGTTGCACAGGCTTATGATCTTTCAAGATTAATGGAGTTCATTGACTCACTGCCATTTGCATTAACCGGAGCACAAAAAAGAGTAGTTAATGAGATCATGACTGATCTGAAATCTCCATACCGGATGAACAGGCTCTTACAGGGGGATGTTGGTTCCGGCAAAACGGCAGTTGCGGCGATTGCTCTTTTTGCCAGCAGGACAGCGGGTTTTCAGGGAGCATTAATGGTCCCGACCGAAATCCTGGCAGAACAGCATGCGGAATCTTTAAAGTCGATGCTCTTGCCGTTTGGGATGCGATGTGAACTCCTGACAAGCTCAGTAAAAGGAAAACGCAGAAGAGAAATTCTTCAGCATCTCAAGGACGGAGAAATTGATGTTCTCATAGGCACACATGCACTTATCCAGGATGAAGTGGAATTTAATAAATTGGGACTTGTCATTACCGATGAGCAGCATAGATTCGGGGTCGGGCAGAGGCGCATCCTCAGGGAAAAAGGCGAGAATCCGGATGTTCTCTTCATGACTGCAACGCCAATCCCAAGAACATTGGCCATTACTGTTTTTGGGGAAATGGATGTATCCATCATAGATGAAATGCCGGCAGGACGAAAAACAATTGAAACCTATTGGGCAAAACCTGAAATGCTGGATAGGGTTCTTGGTTTTATGGAAAAGGAGCTTTCAGCAGGTCAGCAGGTATATGTGATCTGTCCCCTTATTGAGGAGTCAGACAAACTGGATGTTCAAAACGCTATCGATGTCCACGCAACATTGATGCATCATTTTCATGGCCGTTATGATGTCGGGCTCATGCATGGCAGGCTTCATCCGGACGAAAAGGAAAATGTTATGAAAGCTTTCAGCCGAAATGAAAATCAGATTCTTGTTTCAACGACGGTTGTCGAAGTGGGTGTAAATGTTCCGAATGCAACGATGATGGTGATCTATGATGCGGAAAGGTTTGGACTTGCACAGCTGCATCAGTTGAGGGGCAGGGTAGGAAGAGGAGATAAACAATCTTATTGTGTGCTTCTGGCTGACCCTAAATCGGAAGTTGGAAAAGAACGCATGAAAATCATGACAGAAACCAATGATGGTTTTGCACTAAGTGAAAAAGACCTCGAGCTGAGAGGTCCTGGAGACTTTTTCGGAAGAAAACAAAGCGGGCTCCCTGAATTTAAAGTCGCTGATATGGTCCATGATTACCGCGCGCTCGAAACCGCCAGAAACGATGCATCAATGCTGGTGGAATCAGATGAATTCTGGCACTCAGATGAGTACTTGCCTTTGCGGCATTACTTAAAGGAAACAGGAGTGCTGGAAGGGGAAAAACTGGATTAGAAATAAGGTAATCAGAGCGGATTGCGGAAAAGTTCTTTCTTGCAATCTGCTTTTTTTGATTATATACTACTATTAGTACCTAGTCTTAATATCTCGGACGGTGGGATTTTAATGAAAAGAAACAAAAAAGAACGTCAAGCATTATTAACGGACACAATAAAAGAAAATCCTTTTGTCACGGACGAGGAACTTGCGGACAAATTCTCTGTCAGCGTCCAGACAATCAGGCTCGATCGGCTGGAATTATCAATTCCGGAATTGCGTGAGCGAATCAAGCATGTTGCCGAGAAAAGTTTTGAGGATGAAGTGCGATCTTTACCAATAGAAGAAATAATCGGTGAAATAATAGATATAGAATTGGATAAAACGGCGATATCCATTTTCGATGTAAAAAATGAACATGTCTTTAAGCGTAATGGAATTGCCCGGGGCCATCACTTGTTTGCACAGGCCAACTCACTGGCTGTCGCTGTAATAAATGATGAGCTGGCATTAACGGCAAAAGCCAATATTCAATTTACAAGGCCAGTGAGATTAAATGAACGTGTCATCGCAAAAGCAAAGGTCCTTACAATTGATATTGACAGCGGAAGGACAATGGTTGAAGTGAACAGCTTTGTAAATAACGAACAGGTATTTAAGGGCGAATTTGACATGTTCAGAAAAAAATAATCACTAAAGGATGAAGCATCATGAAAATTGCCATAGACGCAATGGGTGGCGACAATGCCCCAAAGGAAATTGTCCTTGGGGCAATGAAAGCCGCCGCAGAGTTTAAAGATGTACATATTACCCTTGTAGGCGATGAGTCAAAAATAAACCAATACCTTATTTCAAATGAGCGAATTGACATTTTGCATACAGATGAAGTCATTTTGCCTGATGATGAGCCGGTGAGGGCTGTACGCAGAAAGAAAAATGCATCTATGGTGCTTGCAGCGCAGCTTGTCACAGATGGTAAGGCTGATGCTTGCATTTCCGCAGGAAACACGGGTGCTCTTATGGCAGCAGGTCTTTTTGTGGTAGGAAGGATAGAGGGCATTGAACGCCCGGCATTATCACCTACGCTTCCAACAATAGGAGGGGAAGGTTTCCTTTTGCTCGATGTAGGGGCGAATGTGGATGCGAAGCCAGAGCATCTTCTTCAATATGCGATTATTGGATCTATATATACTGAAAAAGTCCGGGGTGTAGCCAATCCCAGAGTAGGGCTCCTAAATATCGGAACGGAAGAGAAAAAAGGCAATGAGCTGGCAAAAAATACATTTGATCTGCTGAAGAAGGCGGATATCAATTTTATCGGCAATGTGGAAGCGCGCGATTTGCTTGAGGGAGCTGCGGATGTTGTAGTGACGGATGGCTTTACCGGCAATATGGTGCTCAAGACAATTGAAGGTACTGCTCTATCTGTATTCAAAATGCTAAAAACAGCTCTGACCAGCAACTTTAAAACAAAATTGGCAGCAGCAGTCTTAAAGCCTGATTTATACCAGCTTAAATCTAGAATGGATTATTCGGAATACGGCGGTGCAGGATTATTTGGATTAAAGGCGCCGGTTATCAAGGCGCATGGTTCTTCAGATGCAACAGCTTTATTCAGTGCAGTGAGGCAGACCAGGAACATGGTCGAAAACAATGTTGCTGATACGATTAAGGAAGCAGTTGAAAAAGAAGCCCAGAAAACAGCTCTTAAATAAACACATTTTAACTTGGGGGGAAGCACGATGGGTAAAATCGCCTTTTTATTCCCTGGGCAGGGGTCCCAGGCTGCAGGGATGGGTAAATCGTTAGCTGAACAGAATGAAAAAGTAAAATCATTTTTCGAAAGAGCCGATCAAAAACTTGGCTTTTCATTATCGGCACTTATTTTTGAAGGGCCTCAGGACAAATTGACTTTGACAACAAACGCTCAGCCTGCACTGTTGACCACCGGCATTGCCATTCTCGATTATTTTAAAAGATCTGGTATAAAACCTGATTTTGTGGCGGGACATAGCCTTGGTGAGTATACTGCACTAGTTGCTGCGGAAGCTATATCCTTTGAGGATGGGGTATATGCTGTCCGTAAGCGGGGGGAATTCATGGAAGAAGCAGTTCCAAATGGCGAAGGAACAATGGCTGCGGTATTGGGTCTTGACAGGGACAAGCTTACTGCAGTTACAGAAGAGGTTACTGAAGGAGGAAATCCGGTTCAGCTTGCAAACCTGAACTGTCCTGGACAAATTGTCATTTCAGGTTCAAAAGCAGGAGTGGAACTGGCTTCTGTAAAGGCTAAAGAAGAAGGTGCCAAGCGTGTTCTTCCGCTGGAGGTAAGCGGTCCTTTCCATTCTGAATTAATGAAGCCTGCTGCGGAGAAATTCAGGGAAATCCTGGATGAGATTGAGATCAAAGATGCAGCTGTTCCTGTCATTGCAAATGTTACGGCTTCTGAAATGATTTCCGCTTCAGAAATCAACAGCAGATTGATTGAACAGCTGTATTCTCCTGTACTCTGGGAGGATTCAATCCGCAAAATGATAGAGCTTGGAGTAGATACATTTATTGAAATAGGACCTGGAAAAGTACTGTCGGGCTTAGTGAAAAAGGTTGATCGTTCCCTCAAAACGTATGCCGTTTCCGATGCTGAATCCTGCCAGGCAGTTACAGAATCCTTGAAGGAGGAATTGAGATGAAGCTAGAGGGAAAAGCCGCTTTAGTAACAGGAGCTTCCCGCGGAATCGGAAGAGAAATCGCCTTGGGTCTTGCCAGGCAAGGTGCGGATATTGCTGTTAACTACTCCGGAAGTGAGGCAAGGGCAAACGAAGTAGTTGATGAAATAAAAGCATTAGGCAGAAATGCATTCGCTATTCAATGCGATGTGTCAAATAGTGATTCCGTGGCAAGTATGGTTAAAGAAACAGTAGAAAAGTTTGGCAAGCTGGATATTCTGGTTAATAATGCTGGAATTACAAAGGACAACCTGCTTATGAGAATGAAGGAAGAAGAATGGGATGATGTTATTAACATTAACCTTAAAGGTGTTTTCCTTTGTACCAAAGCTGTTACAAGGCAGATGATGAAACAGCGCAGCGGCCGCATTATCAATATTTCATCCATTGTCGGAGTAAGCGGAAATCCTGGACAGGCTAATTATGTCGCTGCTAAATCAGGTGTTATTGGCCTGACAAAGACCTCCGCAAAGGAACTTGCATCAAGAGGGATAACAGTCAATGCGATTGCACCAGGCTTCATCACAACTGATATGACGGATAAGCTGAACGAGGATGTAAGAGATCAGATGCTGAAACAAATCCCATTGGCACGCTTCGGCGATCCTGCTGATATTGCAAATGTGGCAGTGTTTCTTGCTTCAGAGGACAGCCGTTATATGACAGGACAAACCCTGCATGTTGATGGCGGAATGGTCATGTAATTTGTAACAGGGTTGTAATGCAAATTTTTTTATAAAACCTTTCAATAAAGGCTAAAAATAATCTATAATACTTGAGGGGAGGTGAACAAGCATGGCAGAAGTATTAGAACGTGTAACAAAGATCATCGTGGACCGTCTTGGCGTTGAAGAGTCTGAAGTGAAACTGGAGGCTTCTTTCAAAGATGATCTAGGTGCTGATTCCCTTGACGTTGTAGAATTAGTAATGGAATTAGAAGATGAGTTCGACATGGAAATTTCTGACGATGATGCTGAGAAAATCGCAACAGTCGGTGACGCTGTAAATTACATAAAAGCTAGCCAATAATCGTTAGTAGAACCACTCTGCAGTGAGGGAACCCCCCTCACTGCAGCAATTTTTTTCAGATGTTTACTGTCCGGTGTTACCTGCAGCATCAAAAGGGCAGCATGGAATAAAGCTTCCAGCCAGCAGCAGGTGACTGTGGACAGTAAATACGTTTCTCAAAAGCTCCGTTTGATAACGGGGCTTTCTTCTGTGAAAATAACCGTAACTATAAAATTGCTTTATATAGAAGTTTTTTTGCGTTTTTCCTCTTTATTACGTAAACTTAGGGAAGACCATTTATTTAAGATTTTTGTGAATGTAAGTCTACTTAAATCTTATGGTTTTTGGACATTTATCTATATTTTTCATTGAGTTGATTGGAGCGGAAGGTGCGAGACTCCAGCGGGAGCAGCGGGACAGGTGAGACCCCGCAGACGCGCATCGTCGAGGAGGCTCACCGCCCGCCCCGCGGAAAGCGAGTGCCTGTAGCGGAAATCAACGGGCTTAGTTCAAAACCTAAAACATCACTATTTTTGAAATGAGACTACTACTAAAAAGAATATTAATATTAGCAAGGTGGATGCAATATGCGCAGTAATAAAGATAAAGAAAGAAAATCATTTCGCGCAATCGAAAAACAATTTAAAGAATTCCAGGCGGAAATCGGAATTCACTTTGAAAATGAAAAATTACTCAAACAAGCTTTTACCCATTCATCCTATGTGAATGAGCACCGGAGAAAGCCTTATGAAGACAATGAAAGGCTGGAATTCCTGGGTGATGCCGTCCTGGAACTGACTGTTTCAAAATTCCTTTACTTAAAATATCCGATGATGAGCGAGGGTGAATTAACAAAGCTGAGGGCTGCGGTTGTCTGCGAACCATCCCTGGTCTCTTTTGCCCATGAATTGTCTTTTGGCAGCCTGGTGCTCCTTGGTAAAGGGGAGGAAATGACAGGAGGAAGAACCCGTCCGGCTTTGCTTGCAGATGTATTCGAAGCCTTTATAGGTGCATTATACCTGGATAAAGGATTAGATACAGTTGTCGGTTTTTTGGAAAAAGTTGTTTTTCCGAAAATTGATTCAGGTGCTTTTTCGCATGTGATGGATTTTAAAAGCCAGCTGCAGGAGCTTGTGCAGCGGGATGGTGCAGGTGCAATTGAATACAAAATCCTTCAGGAAAAGGGGCCTGCCCACAATCGAGAATTTGTTTCCACTGTTTCTCTGAATGGCAGGGAACTTGGGACAGGCACTGGCCGATCAAAGAAAGAAGCCGAACAGCATGCGGCCCAAATGGCTCTTGAAGTATTAAAAAATCATATAAAGTGAACATTTTCTAACTCTGACATCAAAGAGCAGAAACATGAGGAGACAGAGGGGGACCAAGGTTGTTTTTAAAAAGGCTTGATGTTATTGGATTTAAGTCGTTTGCTGAGCGGATAACGGTTGATTTTGTTCCAGGCGTCACAGCAGTTGTCGGTCCAAATGGAAGCGGGAAAAGCAATATAACTGATGCCATCCGCTGGGTATTGGGTGAACAATCAGCTAAGTCCCTTCGTGGAGCGAAAATGGAGGACGTCATTTTTGCGGGCAGTGATTCCAGGAGAGCCCAGAATTTTGCAGAGGTGACGCTGACGCTTGATAACGCCGATCAGGGTCTGCCGATCGAATATAGCGAAGTCAGTGTTACAAGAAGGGTCTACCGGTCCGGCGACAGCGAATACCTGATCAATAAGCAAACATGCAGACTTAAAGATATCGTAGATTTATTTATGGATTCTGGCCTTGGCAGGGAAGCTTTTTCAATCATAAGCCAGGGCAGAGTTGAAGAAATTCTAAACAGCAAAGCTGAAGAACGCCGGACGATATTTGAAGAAGCGGCTGGCGTGCTTAAATACAAGACAAGGAAGAAAAAGGCGGAAGGCAAGCTTTCTGAAACCCAGGATAATTTAAACAGGGTGAATGATATTCTTCATGAACTGGAAACCCAGGTAGAGCCTTTGAAAATACAGGCCTCGATCGCAAAAGATTATCTTCAGCAGAAGGAAGAACTGGAGAAAATAGAGGTTGCCCTTACAGTTTATGAGATAGAGGATCTGCATTCAAAATGGGAGCAGCTTTCACGTCAGCTCGAGCTGCATACGGAAGATGAAATGAAGCTCTCGGCAGTTATCCAAAACAAAGAAGCGAAAATGGAAGAGTTAAAGGATCATATTGCTGCAATTGATGAATCAGTAAATGATCTGCAGGATGTCCTCCTTCATGCCAGTGAAGAGCTGGAAAAGCTGGAAGGCAGAAAAGAAGTACTCAAAGAGCGAAAGAAAAATGCCAGCCAGAATAAAGACCAGCTTCATAGAAACATGAGAGAACTTACAATGAAGATTGCTGAGTTAAAAGAGCAGAAAGAAAAGCACTCGGCTCTCAGGGAAAAAGTGAAGACAGAAGCTGTTAAGCTTCAAAAAGCATTAAAGGAAAAGCAGGAGCAGCTCAAACTATTCAGTGAAAATACAGAAGAAAAAATTGAATCACTGAAAAGTGATTATATTGAAGTGCTGAACAGCCAGGCAGCTTCAAGGAATGAATTACAGAATATTGATCAGCAGCTGAGTCAGCAGGGTCAGCGCAGTTCAAGGCTTGAAATGGATAATGAAAAATATATTGCTGACCGCAAGAAAAATGAAGAGAAAAAACAAAAGATACAATCAAATCTGGAAAACCTGCAAAAGGAATTAGAAAATCAAGTTCATCTATTCCGAAATGAAGACCGCAAGCTTGAATCATTAAAGAATAATTATCAAAAGCAGGAAATAACCTTGTATCAGGCTTATCAATATTTGCAGCAGGCAAAATCGAGGCAGGAAATGCTTGAAGAAATGGAAGAGGACTTTTCGGGTTTCTTCCAAGGGGTAAAAGAAGTATTGAAAGCAAGAGGCAGCACGCTGAAGGGAATTGAAGGGGCCGTAGCGGAATTAATTCAGGTGCCAAAGGAATACGAAACTGCGATTGAAACAGCTCTCGGCGGTGCCATGCAGCATATCATCGTACAGGATGAACAGGATGGGAGAAGTGCTATTCAATTCTTGAAAAAGAATTCATACGGCAGAGCCACTTTCCTGCCGTTAAGTGTAGTTAAGGGGAAGAAGCTGAATACCGGGCAAATGCAATCGGTTCAAGGCCACCCTGCCTTTATTGGTGAAGCTGCTTCACTGATACAATTTGAAGGAAGGCACCAGCCTGCGATTGAAAACTTACTTGGCAATGTGGTTATTGCCCGTGATCTGAAAGGTGCCAATGAACTTGCGAAGCTGCTTCAATACCGTGTGAGGCTCGTAACAATGGACGGAGATGTGGTTAATCCCGGCGGCTCCATGACCGGCGGAGCTGTGAAACAGAAAAGTACTTCAATTCTTTCCCGTAAAGGTGAACTTGAAGAGCTGAAGTCCAGAATTACAGATATGGAATCCAAAACAGCTAATCTCGAAAAGCAAGTAAAACTGCAAAAAAGTGAAATTCAAAAACAGGATTTACGCATTGAACAGCTTAGAAAAACAGGTGAAGAGCTTCGTTTGATGGAACAGAAGGTAAAAGGAGAACTATTAGAAGCAGAGTTTGAAGAGAAAAGCATTAATGAGCGACTATCCCTTTATGATATGGATAAAGCACAGTTTTCGCAAGATATAGAGAGGCTGCTGGCAAGAAAAAGCGAGCTTGCAGCTTTATTGGATCAGCAGCAAAAGCAAATAGCTAATCTTGATCATGAAATAAAAGCATTAACAGAAAGAAAAAACACCCAGCAGTCTTCAAAGGAAACTTTAGTATATGAAATTAATGAGCTGAAAATTAGCTTCGCTTCCAAAAGTGAGCAGCTGAACCATGCTGAGGACAAGCTTGCCGCCATAAATTCTGAGCTTGTTGTTACCCGGGAGAAGCTGAAAACCGTTAAAGAAGATTTAGAATTGCTTTCATCCGAAATGACAAACAGCTCTTCAGGTGAACAGCATCTGGAAGAAGCAGCACAGCAAAAACTGCAGGAAAAGAATGAAACGCTTGAACTGATTGCGTCAAGAAGGAATGAACGCTTAAAGCTCCAAACATCTTTAGAGGATCTTGAGCTTGAGGCGAAAGAATTAAAACGCCAGCATAAAGGCCTCGTTGAAGTGCTGAAAGATGAGGAAGTTAAACAGAACCGGCTGGATGTTGAGCTTGAAAATAGGCTGAATCATTTAAGAGAAGAATACCTGCTGTCTTTTGAAGCGGCTAAAGAAGAATACCCCCTGCAGATTGAAATAGATGAGGCGCGAAAAAGAGTAAAACTCATAAAACTGGCTATCGAGGAACTTGGAGCTGTAAATCTTGGAGCAATCGAGGAATATGAAAGAGTATCGGAACGCTATGAATTCCTGCTTGAGCAAAAAACAGACCTTCAGGAAGCAAAAGATACTTTATTCCAGGTTATTGATGAAATGGATGTTGAAATGAAAAGGCGATTTGAAGAAACCTTCGAAGGGATCCGATTTCATTTTGAGGCGGTTTTCCAATCTTTATTCGGTGGCGGCAGAGCAGATTTACGCTTGACCCAGCCTGATGATTTATTGAATACAGGTGTGGAAATCGTTGCACAGCCGCCAGGCAAGAAATTGCAGAACCTCGGGTTATTATCTGGGGGAGAAAGGGCACTTACAGCCATTGCATTACTGTTTTCCATTTTGAAAGTCCGGCCTGTTCCATTCTGTATTCTTGATGAAGTTGAGGCTGCTTTGGATGAAGCGAATGTCCAAAGGTTCAGCCAATACTTAAAAAGATACAGTGCCGAAACCCAGTTCATCGTTATCACTCACAGAAAAGGAACAATGGAAGAAGCGGATGTCCTTTACGGTGTAACCATGCAGGAATCCGGTGTCTCCAAACTGGTATCTGTACGTCTGGAAGAAACCAGGGAATTAATTACTCAATAGCAGCTTTAATGCGGAACAGCTTGTAACACTGTTCCGCACTTATACATATTGCTTTTATAAGGAAGTGAAAACATGAGTTTTTTTAAAAAACTAAAAGAGAAAATCACCAAGCAGACAGATACTGTTACTGAAAAGTTTAAAGACGGGCTAACCAAAACGCGCGATAATTTTTCAAATAAGGTAAATGACCTTGTTTCCAGGTACCGTAAAGTGGATGAGGAATTTTTTGAGGAACTCGAAGAAATCTTAATTGGGGCAGATGTCGGTTTTGATACTGTCATGGAACTGGTGGATGAACTGAGAAGAGAAGTAAAACGCAAGAATATTCAGGATCCGCGCGAGGTTCAGGCAGTTATATCTGAGAAGCTTGTAGACATTTATGACAGCGCAGGCGAAACCTCGACAGAACTAAATATACAGACAGATGGACTTACGGTTATCCTGTTTGTTGGTGTTAACGGTGTCGGAAAAACAACGACCATCGGAAAACTTGCCCATAAGTTCAAAAGCGAAGGGAAAAATGTCCTTCTTGCAGCAGGTGATACTTTCCGTGCAGGAGCGATTGAACAGCTTGAGGTGTGGGGCGAACGTGTCGGAGTTGATGTCATTAAGCAGGGAGCCGGTTCTGATCCTGCAGCTGTCATGTATGATGCTGTTCAGTCAGCAAAGTCGCGCAAAGCCGATATTTTAATCTGTGATACAGCGGGACGTCTTCAAAATAAAGTCAATTTGATGAAAGAATTGGAAAAGGTGAAGCGCGTAATTGAAAGAGAAGTGCCTGGTGCACCGCACGAAGTATTGCTTGTTCTTGACGCTACCACCGGACAAAATGCCATGATTCAGGCTAAGACCTTCAAGGAAGCAACAGATGTTTCCGGTATTGTTCTTACAAAGCTGGATGGTACTGCAAAAGGCGGCATCGTTCTGGCAATCAGAAATGAGCTGGAAATACCTGTGAAATTCGTAGGTTTAGGTGAAAAAATGGATGACCTGCAGGAATTTAATGCAGAACAATATGTCTATGGACTCTTTGCCGACATAGTTGAAAAAGAAGCAGAAGAAAAGGAAGAATAAAAATATGACTGATTAAACAGCCTGAGAATCCGTTCTCAGGCTGTTTTTTATATTAAAGATAATAGAATGAAAATAAAAAATAGTTTAAATAATGCAATTAATAGTGTAAAATTACACTATAATGATGTTGTTCTTCATCAAAATTAACCTGTAAAACAAATTATTTTAATATCCTCAGGAACTTTTTGTCATTAAGCTGCGTCTATAAATCGAAGAAGTTATCAGGCTGGCAATAATCCTTGTTATAGAAGCTGCCTATAAATATAAAAAGCTAATACTTACGATATTTAAAGGGGAGATTGGGTTGCACGGTAAATTAAAAATAATCATTATGGTTTTATTCTGCTTTGTGTTATTGTTTCATCCATTCCAATCAGCAGAAGCTGCCGGTACAGGCATTAAAGTTACTCTCGATGAAGGCTTTGACGGAAAAGTAAAAAGAGGAGAGGGATTTCCTCTGCGTATTAAGATGGAAAATTCAGGTGACGCATTTAGCGGAGATTTGCTGATAAGTTACCATCCATCCTTCAATACCGGCGGTGCGGTTTCTGTAAAAGTAGAGCTGCCTGCCGGAACAGCTAAGGAATATCTGGTTTCCATACCTGGAATGACGGAGGACCACCCCTCCATGTATCAGAACATTCCATTGCTGACTCTTTATGAAGGAGATTGGGAAGACGGAAAAAAAGTTAGTTTTAAAGGAGAAAATACACTAAAGCCTAAATTTGTAGATATGGCTACTGAAGTAATTGGAGTTCTAAGTGAAAACTATGACCGTGTAAAAGAGCTTCGGACACTTCCTTCTAAATCGTTGCTTGAACTTAAAGAGGAAGATTTGCCGGATGATGCAACAGGGCTGGAAACACTCGATTACTTGCTTATTGATGAGTTTAAGGTTTCCCAGCTTAGTGAAAAACAGCAAAAAGCAATAAGGGACTGGATATTCAGTGGTGGAACATTGATTGCCGGAGGAGTACCAGATGCCAGCGGCTCCTATGGAAATTTATATTCACTGCTGCCGATGAAATCAGAAAATGAGGCATCCGCTCCAGTCAAATTCCTTCAGCCGGCAAAGGGAGAGGAGCCAAAATTTGATGAGCTCAATTTCTTCACTGGTTCGGTTGATAAGAGTGCAGAAGTTATTGCAAAAAGCGGTGATCTCCCTGCAGCGTTGAAAAAGGAGTATGGAAGCGGGACAATTTTGCAGACAGCTTTTTCACTGGGGGATGAGCCTTTAGCTTCATGGCAGGGATATGACACATGGTTTGAAGGCTATATGAAACAGGCATCAGGTTCAGGCAATGGATCAACCCCCTATTCACAGGATTATCTAGACCAGCTTTATTGGGAATTTGCAGAAATAAATGAATTCTTTCCTGCATCCAATTTTTCAGTCGGACAGCTTATTGGACTTTTTGCAGGCTATATTATTCTAATAGTGCCTGTGCTTTATTTTGTGTTAAGAAAGCTTGATAAACGAGAGCATTCCTGGTGGATCATTCCTTCTATAGCCATTTTAATGGGTGCAGCTGTCTTTGGAATGGGGGCAAAAGACAGAATTTCTCAGCCGCAGCTGAACCAGATGGGGATATATAAAGTGAATAACAATCTGCTTACCGGCTATCAGGCTTCAACCCTGCTGTCAAATAAAAGCGGTGAATATATCCTCTCTATGCCAAAAGGTGAATATAATGCTGTGGTTTATTCAAACAATTCCACGTCATCTGACCCGCTTAGAGGCGGAATTATGGCTGAAAGAGTAAAAAACAATGAGATAATTTTCCCAGAGGTAGAATATTGGTCATCCAAAACCATTTACGGAAAAGCTCAAACAGAAATAAATGGGAAATTGACAGCAGATATCACCCTTAAAGAAAAAAGATTAACAGGAACAATTCAAAACCAGAGTGACTTTGATTTTGAAGAATTATATATTTGGTCAGGAAATGAAGCAATTAAACTGGGTTCAATCAAAAAAGGTGAGACAATTAAATTAGATAAATCCATAAAACAGTCCCTTCTGAGCAGACCGTACGGAGGAACATTTAATGGAGGAAGTCCTGCCAATGGCCAAAATGATATTAATAGATTAAGAAGAGAAAAGCTTGAATATGCCTCCAATACATTTCTTCTGGGAGATGTTTCACAGCCAGTTCTTGCAGGAATTACAAGAGAATCTGTTATTGATGTAGCCATGAAAGGGAAGAAAGCAAAACAGAATAACACCAATCTGATTGTTCAGCCATTTGTGGCCAAAAATGAGTTTTCCGGCAAATTCACATTGAAGGATGGCATGATGGCAGCTGATTGGAATGTGATAAAGGGCCAGATTTATGAAAAAGGCATGGGCAGCACGAGTAGTGAAATGATGCTTGAAGACGGAGAATATGAATATTCTCTAAGCCTTCCAATGCAGCTGAAAGAGAAAACCTATAAACTGGAAGAAATTTCGGTTAGGATTAATAGCCAAAACGTACAGTATTCAATTGAAAACCATAGAACAGGAGAATGGCTCCCGATTGAACCAGATCAAAGGAGCTTAAAGCTGACAAGTAAAGATGACTTATCACAGTTTGTTTCAAAAGAGGGCCGATTTATTTTGAAGCTTATTAAATCCTCACAGGGAGATCCTTTCGTTCCATTGCCGGCTGTAACAATAAAAGGGGAGGTGGCGAAATGATTGAAATCATAGATTTAACGAAACGATATGGAAAATTCACAGCACTTGATTCCTTAAATCTTACTATTGAAAAAGGCAGTGTCTTTGGTTTTGTCGGACAGAATGGTGCAGGAAAATCCACAACCTTTTCCATTTTGGCAACCCTGCTTGCCCCAACTTCGGGATCGGCTTACGTAAACGGGTATGATGTGCAAAAGGATCCAAAGCTTGTAAGAAAGCAAATTGGGTATATGCCGGACTTCTTCGGGGTTTATGATCAGCTTAAGGCTGATGAGTATCTGCACTTCTACGGTGCAAGTTACGGTATTCCTTTTGCAGAACGCGAGAAGCTGATTCCACAGCTGCTCGACCTTGTCAACTTGTCACATAAAAGAGAGTCATATGTGGACCTTCTATCAAGAGGCATGAAACAGCGTCTCTGCCTGGCAAGATGCCTGATTCATGACCCTGAAGTCCTGATCCTGGATGAACCGGCATCGGGACTTGACCCAAGAGCAAGGGTAGAAATGAGGGAAATATTAAAAGAATTGAAAAGTATGGGCAAAACGATTTTAATATCATCACATATTCTGCCTGAGCTTGCAGAAATGTGCGATACCATCGGCATTATTGATCAGGGTAAACTGGTGGCTCAGGGGTCTGTTGCTGATATCCAGTCGCAGCTCAGAGGAGAAAGGCTGATTTTTGTAAAAGTTCATGGAAATCCAGAAAATGCCATCTCCTTTTTCGAAGATGATCCTAATATTTTTAAATTGTCTTTGCAGGAGGACGGGGTATCTTTTCAGTTTATTTATAAAGGGACAGCTGAAGAACAAACAGAACTTCTTAAAAGAGCCATTTTAAATAATCTGGCAATCACCAGCTTTGCTGAAGCGGAAACAGACCTGGAAGATGTCTTTATGGAAATTACAAAGGGAGTTGAGCTGACATGAAGAATTTAGTCGTTAATCCTGTACTGAATAAAGAATTTAAGCTCCGCTTCCGAAGCTTTAAAAGTTACCTCGGGGTCCTATTTTACCTCTTGGCATTAGGGCTTATCATTGTTGGTTTTATTTTTATTGAATCACTGTCAAACAACATGCAGGGATTTTTTAAACCGGAACAGAGCCGGACAATGTTTATGGTTTTATCTATATTGCAGCTTGGCTTGATTTTGTTTATTACCCCTGGATTAACAGCAGGGGTTATCAGCAGCGAAAGAGAGAGGCAGACCTTAAATATCTTGCTCACGACGACCCAAAGCTCCTCAAGCATAATATTAAGCAAGCTGATCTCTTCCATTTCATATTTAATTCTGCTGATTGCGGCAAGTTTGCCTCTTTATAGCTTTGTGTTTTTATTTGGAGGTATTTCTCCAGGCCAGCTGCTTACGACAATGGGATTTTATTTGTTTACAATTGTGGTTTACGGAAGCATTGGAGTCTTATTTTCAACGCTAATCAGAAAAACCATTGTCTCGATGGTTACCACCTATGGGGTTACTTTATTCTTAGCAGGCGGAACGGCTTTCCTTGCATTAATTTTTATGCAATTAACAAATGCATATGGATATACAGGGACTCAGCCGACGAATCCGCTGGCATATTTCCCGGCTATGCTCAATCCGGTCATTATTCTGATGAGTACCTTTGAGCCGGAAATGACCAATGAAATTACAAGATCAACAGGCATTGAATTTCCTTTGTGGATGTCATACTTAATTTCATACACTTTAATTTTCATTGGAGCTGTGCTGCTTAGCATAAAAAAACTCCGTCCCAATATGAAAAAGCGTTAGTAGGTTATCGCAGTCTAACGGGCAGTAAGACCCCCACTTCAAGACTAAGAGGAATCAAAGGAGGATAAGTGGGAGTCAAACTGCTCGTAAAGGCCAGATTGGTTCAACTAACAATCATTGGGGGATAAAGCCCCCACTGATTGAAGTTTCACTTTATTCGGGCAAATCCCCTGGTGAGGGGATTGCCCGAAATTTATAATAAGGGAATGATATCGGTGGAAGACCGCAATCAATATCTTAGACTCTTAAAACCGGTAAAAAGACAGCTCTTATTTCAGCTGATTGTTAAGGAATTTCAGGTATTCCTTTCTATAGCGGCTGTCTTGGCCTTATGTCTTATGGTTTTAGCAAGACTTTTCGTTATCCCATACCTGCAAAACTATTTCCTTCTGATTATATTGCTCTCAGCTATTTTCGCTGCTTTTCGAATTTGGAAGAAACGGCCTGACATAATCCAGGCAGCTTCATTGTATAACAGGTTTGTATCGGAAGACAGGGTCATTACAGCCTATTCTTTCCTTTTGGATGATGCTGTTCTGGCAAGATTGCAGCTTGCAGATGCAGTTAAGCATATGAAAATGGTACACCATCAGGTTTTAGGCAGGAAGAAGGTTTTCATTCACCCTAAACCTGTTTTAATGTGTTTGGCTTTTCTATGCCTGGCAGTACTTTTATACATGATTCCGGGAGAGAAAATGGATTTGGCGCAAAAATGGGAGAAGGAAAACAAGATAGTTGAAGAAGCAAAAGAGGAACTTGAGAAAAAAGCTGAGAAAGTAAAGAATCCTGAAGTCAAAAAAGCATTAGAGAAAGCGAAAGAAAAGATTGCAGAAAAAAAGTCAGCTGAGGAAGCTTTGAAGGAGCTGGCGAAACAAACAAAAAGCCTGGAATTAAAGGCAATCAAAGAAAAAGAAAAATCTCTGAGCCTGGAAAATATGAAAAACACCCTTGATAATAGCGGTTTAAAGCAATTAAGCCGAATGCTGGAGGAAAAAGATCTGTCTTCTTTTCGGGAAGAATTATCAAAGCTTGATAAGCAGAAGAAGGAACTAAGTGTAGACCAAAGCAATGCATTGAAACAGCTTACCGGCGGTGAGGAGACGCTGTCTGAAGAGGAGCTGTCAAAACTTATTGAACAGCTGGAGAACCTGTTGCAATCAGAAGGGCTCTTAAAACAGCTGGCTGCAGCTCAAAAAGCTCTTCAGAGTTCAGGGCTATCATTACAGCAGAAAATGGCTGCGAATGGAATGCCGCCGGGGCAGCTTGCATTTGCTCCTCCCGGGCAGCCGGGGAGCCAGGCAAATAATCCTAATACATCACCGCCTGTGCATCAGAATAATTCAAATCCACAAAGTAATCAAAATCAGCCCGGCAATAGCCGAAACAACGGAAATGGCAGCGGCTCAGGAACAGGTTCAGGCAGCGGCTCCGGCAGTGGCTCCGGAAATGGTTCGGGATCTGGTGCAGGCACAGGCTCAGGCACAGGGAGTGGTTCGGGCAGCGGTCTTGGAGGAGGTGCCGGACTCGGACAGGGATCCAGGGATCTGCTCACCATTCCATCAGGCATGGAAGGGAAGAGAAATATTGAAAATGATAATGGCAGTCTTGGACAGGGGACGCCAGGCCAGCAGTTTGAAGGGGAGGGTCCTGTATTAAAAGGAACAATCAGACCTTACAGTGAGGTATTTGGAAATTACGAGGCGTCATACAGGCAGAGTGCGGACCGGTATAAGCTGCCGGCTGATTTAGAGGAAATTGTTAAAAATTATTTTACAAGTATAGATCCTGACAAGGAGTGACTTCAATGTCCGTAACACAGGAAAAAGAACAGCAATTCGCACAAGCAGCAGATATTATTGCAAGAGTGAGAGAAGAAATTCAATCATTTATAGTTGGCCAGGAGGAAGTGGTCGAACAAGTATTATGGAGCATTTTCTCAGGCGGCCATGTTTTGCTTGAAGGTTTGCCTGGGCTTGGTAAAACGATGCTGATTAAGACTATTGCAGAAGTGCTGGATCTCAAATTTTCCCGCATTCAATTTACCCCTGATATTATGCCATCCGATATAACCGGAACGATGCTGCTTCAGCCTGATGAAGCAGGCAGGCAAACATTCAGTTTTCATAAAGGGCCCATATTCGCCAACATCATTCTGGCAGATGAAATTAACAGGGCAACACCTAAAACACAAAGTGCCCTGCTTGAGGCGATGGGTGAAAAAACGGTTACCATTATGGGTGAAACCAAAAGGATGGAAAAGCCATTTTTTGTTCTCGCAACTCAAAACCCGATTGATATGGAAGGAACTTATCCTCTGCCGGAGGCCCAAACCGACCGGTTTATATGTAAGGTGAATGTAGCTTATCCGACTCAAGAAGAATTAAAAGAAATTGCCCGGAGAACTACAGGTGTTCAAAAAACTCATTTAAATAAGGCGGCTGGACTGAATGATGTTATTGCTCTTCAAGAACTTTCAAGAGAAATACTCGTATCAGAGGATATCCTGGATTATGCTGTATGGCTGATCACAGCCACACACCCGGATTCAGAGGATGCGCCGGAAACAGTAAAAGAATATGTCCAATATGGCAGCGGTCCCCGCGGCCTTCAGAGTCTGATAAATATGGCAAAGGCAAGAGCATTGTGCTCAGGAAGGTTCCATGTTTCAATAGGCGACCTTAAAAATGTTGCCTGTCCCGTTCTGCGCCACCGCCTCATATTAAACTTTGAAGGAGAAGCAGCGGGGATTACGGCAGATTCGATAATTAAAGCTCTAATAAAAGAAAATTCCCGGGGAGATAAGAGCTGATGAACGGCCATCAAATCCTTCTTGGAAAGCTGCAGAAGCGTAAAATTGCTGTAAAGACCAGGAAAAGAGGGTTTCATTCAGGTTCCAGGCAATCCCATAAATTCGGATCTTCCATGGAATTTTCTGATTTCAGGGCATATCAGCCCGGAGACGATATCCGGCAAATAGATTGGAATGTCTTTGGCAGAACACAAAAACATTATATAAAACGTTTCCTGGATGAACAGGAACTGTCTATTGCTGTTTATTTGGATGCCACTTCATCAATGACCAAAATGGAAGCAAAATGGGAGTATGCCAAAGCGCTGGCTGCTGCTTTGAGCTTTATGGTTCTTTCTGGTGAAGACCGGCTCCTGTTTTCACCTGTTTCTTCAGATGGCTTACAGCCTATTAAAAGAAAAGGCTCTGTATACAGCAGGCGAACCTTTATGGAAATCCACAAAATTGAACCTCCAGCTCTGTCCAATAAATTTCTTGGCAGTCTTAAAGACACTCTTTCAAGACATCAGCAGCTTGCTGTAATAATAGCGGATGGCTTTGAGCCGCTTAAGGAATGGGAAAGCCTGTTTAGGAAGCTAAGAGGGCTGAAACAGGAGTTCTGGCTATTTCAGGTGCAGGCCAATGAAGAAATGACACCGTCGTATTCTGGAGATGTAAAGTTAATTGATAGTGAGACAGGGACCGCTGTAAATGTGAGCATGAGTCCTGCCGTCTTGGCCGAATATGAAAAGCGCCTAAAAGAACATAATGAACAGCTTGAGATTTTATGCAAACGGTATGGCGGCCAATATATCTTTGCCCCTGAAACAAGAGATCTTCAGACAGTTCTTTTCAGGGATCTGTATGCGAAGGGGCTGGTCAGGTGAGAACAAAATGCAATTCTTAAATCCTGCTTATTTTATTTTATCCGTTTTTATCGGAGCAGTTGTCCTATTTTATTTCTTTCGGAAGCAGTATACGGAAAAGACCATCTCATCCAATTTGCTCTGGGAGCAGGTGCTGAATGAATGGCAGGCTTCCCCTTGGCTGAAAAAGCTTCAGCAGAATCTGTTATTTTGGCTGCAATTATTGGCACTTCTATTATTGATGCTGTCTCTTGTGCGTCCATTTTGGCTTGAAAATTCTTTAAAAGGAGAACACATAATCATCATCACAGATCCATCCGCCTCTATGTCGGCTGAAAGCGGAGGGAAAAGCCGTTTTGAGATCGCAAAAGAGGAAATGCTTGGTCTGGCGGGCAAGCTTAATGGCCAGCAGGTAAGCTTAATTAAAGCAGGAGAGAAAAATGAGATTCTTTTAAGCCGGGAAGATGATCCAAATGCTATTCGAAGAACCATTGAGGGGCTTGAGCTTACTTATGAACATGAGAATATCGAAGAAGCCATTCTTTTGGCAGGCTCCTTATCTTCAGGAAAAGACACGGCTCTTCATATCTTTTCAGATTCAGCTGGAAAGAAAGATTTAATGAAGGAATTGGCCGGTCTATATACTGTGGTACATAATATTGGAGAGAACGCAGGGAATGTGTCGCTGCAGTCATTTGGGACAGCGGCCGCCGGTGATGGTATTTCAGCAGTTGCAGTGATAGAAAACCAGTCTTCTGGAAATATAGAGACAGGTTTCACAGTGAAATCTGAGGAAGAAGTCCTGTTTGAACAGAATCTATCATTAAAAGCAAATGAGGAGAAAACCGTTCAAATAAAAAATCTGCCGGAAAAACCTTACTACGAGGCAGCAGTCTCCATTAGTGATGGCTATAGTGCAGATAATCATGCAGCCTCTATTTACACAGACCCAAAACCAGAGGTTTACACTATGGGAGATGTAAATCCATTTGCTGTGAAGGGCTTTCAAACTATTGGTGCCGATTTGCTGCAGACAGATCCGGCTGCTCTCAAAGGTTTGGATATGAAAGGTGTCATTGTGGCAGAAGGAAGCACTTTATCGGAACTCCCGGAGCTGCCGATGATCTTTTTTAATACAAGCAAAGATAAAACAAAACTTGAAGAAGCAATTTCCGGGGATGATGATCGTCTTTTTGAATATGCAAACTTTGAAAAGGTGTATATCAGTTCTGCATCCTCCGTTCTGAAAGGAGAATGGGAGACTGTATTGAAAAGCGGAGATATTCCTTTAATCCAAAGGGGAATGCATAATGGGCAGCCAATTATTATCGTCAATTTTGATCTGTCCGACACAGATTGGCCTCTCCTGCCAGGTTTTCCAATCTTTCTGTATAACTCTTACCAGTGGCTATCTCAGCAATCAGATTTCCTCGGATATTTCAGCTCCGGAGAAGAAAGATGGATTAATATCGGCAATGGAACTGGAAGCTGGGAAATTTTCAATAATAAAGACGAAAATTTATACTCTCTTGATCTAAATAAGGAAACCTTTAAAGCTCCTATAATACCCGGAACTTACCAGGCTGTATCAGGAAATCAAATTTATTATTTTTCCGTCCTTCTGGATGAAAGGGAGAAAAGTGCAGGAACAGAAGAATCCTTCACACTGAATGCTAAATCATCAGAAAAAAGCAGTATGACCCAAAGGCCTAATGAAAGTCTCTGGTTCTGGCTGGCGTTAATAGCTTTAATCCTGATTGCTATCGAATGGGAGGTATATCGCCGTGGGCATAGAGGTTAAATATCCCATCCTGTTTCTGCTCCTGATTCCTGCTGTCTTGATCGTCTTTTTATTTATTCGAAATCACAGGGGAAAAGGAAATGAAAAATTCTGGATTGCAGTCCTGAGGCTGTTCATTTTCTCATTATTAATTATTGCACTTACTATTCCCCAGGTGGTTCTTCCGGTAAAGGGACAGACCGTCGTATTTCTGGCAGACCGTTCTGCAAGCATTGGCACAAATGAGGAAGCACTGGCCTGGATAGAAAACAGCATCAGCCACAGTAAAAATGACGATCAATTTGCAGTGGCCGCTTTTGGAAAAAATGCAGTGCTTGAACAGAATTTGGGCAGAAACCGTGAAGCTATAAACGAATTTAATGGGATGGCTGATGATTCCCAATCGAATCTCGAAGCAGGCCTGCAATTTGCTGCTTCACTCATTCCGCGGGAGTCTTCCGGCAGAATTGTCCTGATGACGGACGGGAATGAAACGGAGGGCGAAAGCCTGGAAGCTGCAGCAGTCTTAAAAAACCGGAATATCGAGATTGACCATGTGCCATTAAGAACAGCAGCAGGTGACGATGTATCAATCTCAGAATTAAACGTTCCTCCTTCAATATATTTAGGAGAAGAAGCTCCGATTACAATAGAAGTTACCAGCAATATTGCCAAAGAAGCTGATATCAGACTATCGGTAAATCATAAAGAAGTATTAAAGGAAACCGTTCAAGTAAACGAAGGGAAAAATGTTTATACGTTTACCCACAAAGCGGATACCACAGGGTTAACGGTGTATAAAGCAGAAATAGCTGCAGACCGGGATGCCTACTCTGAAAACAATACACTTCACTCAGTTGTGAATGTGAAGGGGACACCTAAGGTCCTGATTGTACAAGGAGAGGAAGCTGGTGATATTGCGAATCTCTTAAAAGGTTCAGGCCTGGATACAGACACCGTTATTCCAGAGAAGCTCCCGACCGTTCTCTCTGGTTATTTGCAATATCAGTCGATTATTTTTAATAATGTCCCTGCAACAGTTATCTCAGAGAAGCAAATGATCCTGATGGAGAAGGCAGTGAAAGAATTCGGCACTGGTTTTATTATGTTTGGCGGTGAAGAAAGCTTCGGGCTGGGGGGCTATTTTAAAACTCCGATTGAGAAGTTGCTTCCGGTGAATATGGATATCAAAGGCAAGAAAGAAATGCCTTCCTTAGGTCTTGTGTTAGTTATGGACCGTTCTGGAAGCATGGCAGGAAATAAAATTGAATTGGCGAAAGAGGCGGCTGCCCGTTCAGTGGAACTGCTGCGTGAAGAAGATACACTCGGATTCATTGCATTTGATGACCGGCCATGGGAAATCCTTGAAACCAAGCCTCTTAAGGATAAGAAGAAGGCAATTGAAAAAATCAAATCCATTACACCAGGCGGGGGGACAGAAATTTTTACTTCTCTGGAACAGGCATACAATGAGCTTGAAGATTTACAGCTGCAGAGAAAGCATATCATTTTGCTGACAGATGGCCAGTCTGCCACAAATGGAGACTATGAACTTTTAATCGAAAGCGGGAAAGAGAAGAATATCACTCTCTCAACTGTTGCACTTGGCCAGGATGCTGATAGAGGGCTGCTGGAAGAACTTGCGGGAATGGGTTCAGGCCGTTTTTACGATGTTACAGACTCTTCCGTCATACCGAGCATTTTATCTCGTGAAACCGTAATGGCTACGCGAACCTATATCGAAGATAATCCATTTTACCCAAGTATCCAGCCCTACCCGGACTGGTCCTCACTCTTTGAAAAAGGTGTGCCGGAAATGAATGCTTATATAGCTTCCACTGCTAAGCCGCGGGCACAGGTGCCGCTGTTAAGTGAAAAAAAAGACCCGGTACTTGCTGAATGGCAATATGGAATGGGGTGGACTGCGGCCTTTACATCCGACATCTCCGGCAAGTGGTCGGGAGAATGGGCAAGCTGGGAAAAGTGGCCGTCCTTTATTAATCAGCTTGTTACTAAAACCCTGCCGCAATATGAAAGTGAACCATATAGGGTTGATGTTGAGAACAAGGATGGTAGTACAGTACTCAGGCTGGAGTCTGCGGCAAGCATTACTTTGCCTATTGAAACATCCATCGTGTCCGAAACGGGTGAACAGGTAGAAGCCAATATGAGGCTTACTGCGCCAGGTAAGTATGAGGCGCTGATGCCTGAAAGTGCGGGAATGTATTTTTTAAATATTAAACAGACAGATCAGAATGGGAATGATCAGATTCATCAAACCGGTTTTACCATTCCTTATTCTGAGGAGTATTTGCAAAAGGGAACAAATAAAGAGCATTTGAAGTCACTCTCAAAAATGACTGGAGGCAAGGAGCTGGCGAGCGGAGAAGAAGCATTCCGGCCGCTGAAAAAACCGGCAAGCACTAAACAGCCAATCAGCGAATGGCTGCTTCTGGCTGCATTCCTGTTCTTTTTTTCAGAAATCGCAGTACGGCGCTTTGGTCTAACGGGTCTCGCAGCGGGAATTTTGAAGAAAAACAGAAAAGTAAAAGAAAAGCCGGATGTGCCTATGAAGATACCAAAACTTAAAGCTTCCAGAAAAAAAACGTCTCCTTCCGATCAGGTGCCAGTTAAACTTCTAGGGGAAATTCCTATAAAGGAAACATCGGAAAAAACAAAAACAAAAAAGCCAAACCGGCTAAAACCAGCATCAGAACCCTCGCCGAAAGAAAAAGAAGAACGGATGAAAAGGCTGCTGGATGCAAAAAACAGGAAGAAATAAGTTAAATCAGAGTTGAATGATGCCTTCAGCGCTTACCCGGAAATAGGTGCAGCCAGCACTGTAAAGATATTTTCTTGACATGCTGTGAAATTCTATGTAAACTTACTTTGTAAAGGCTTTTCACTTAACAAGGGGGAATAGGGATGCTCGAAAAGACAACGAGGATGAACTACCTTTATGATTTCTACCAATCGTTGTTAACTCCTAAGCAGAGAAGCTATATGTCCCTTTACTACCTGGATGATTTTTCGCTTGGAGAGATTGCAGAGGAATATGATGTTAGCCGGCAAGCGGTTTATGACAACATTAAGAGAACAGAAGCAATGCTTGAAGAGTATGAAGAAAAGCTACTATTATTTCATAAATTTCAAGAGCGCAGCAAGCTGATTGCAGAAATTAAAGAAATGCTTCAGGAAGGCTCCCCTTCCCGTGAGGCATTGGAAGAAGCAGTGGCAGAGCTTGAGAAATTAGATTAGGAGGCGGCATATATGGCATTTGAAGGATTGGCCGACCGACTGCAAAATACAATTCAGAAGATCCGCGGAAAAGGCAAAATCAATGAAGCGGATGTAAAAGAAATGATGCGTGAAGTCCGACTCGCCCTTTTGGAAGCGGATGTTAACTTCAAAGTTGTCAAGGAGTTCGTCAAAAAAGTCAGTGAACGCGCTGTCGGGCAGGAAGTATTAAAGAGCCTGACGCCGGGACAGCAGGTAATAAAGGTTGTTAAAGAAGAATTAACGGAGCTGATGGGCGGAGAGCAGAGCAAAATTGCTGTTTCCAATCGCCCGCCGACAGTCATTATGATGGTCGGTCTTCAGGGTGCCGGTAAAACGACTACAACCGGAAAACTTGCGAACCTGCTCCGCAAAAAGTATAACCGCAATCCGATGCTGGTTGCTGCAGACATTTACCGCCCTGCGGCGATTAAACAGCTCGAAACGCTTGGCAAACAGCTGAATATGCCTGTCTTCTCCCTTGGCGATCAAGTCAGTCCTGTCGAAATTGCAAAACAGGCAATCGCAAAGGCAAAAGAGGACCATAATGATTATGTTCTAATCGATACAGCAGGAAGACTGCATGTGGATGAAGCTTTAATGGATGAGCTAAAGCAAATCAAAGAGCTTTCCAATCCAGATGAAATTTTCCTTGTTGTAGATGCCATGACTGGTCAAGATGCGGTTAACGTAGCACAAAGCTTCAATGACCTGCTGGGTCTTACAGGAGTAGTCCTGACAAAGCTGGATGGCGATACCCGAGGCGGTGCGGCTCTATCCATTAGATCCGTTACAAACACGCCGATTAAATTCGTCGGTCTTGGTGAAAAGCTTGATGCCCTTGAAGCATTCCACCCAGAACGGATGGCATCCCGTATTTTAGGTATGGGGGATGTCTTATCCCTAATTGAAAAAGCACAGGCCAATGTGGATGAAGAAAAGGCAAAAGAGCTTGAGCAGAAGATGCGCACTGCTTCTTTCACATTTGATGACTTTTTGGATCAGCTTGGTCAGGTCCGCCAAATGGGACCTCTTGATGAGCTTCTGAAAATGATGCCTGGCGCCAACAAAATCAAAGGCTTGAATAATATGCAAATCGATGAGAAGCAAATCACTCACGTGGAAGCCATTATTAAGTCGATGACTAAGGAAGAGAAAACTCATCCGGAAATCATCAATTCAAGCCGCCGCAAACGGATTGCCAAGGGAAGCGGAAGAACCGTTCCTGAAGTAAACCGTCTGCTGAAGCAATTTGAAGACATGAAAAAGATGATGAAGCAAATGGCTGGCATGCAGCAAAAAGGCAAGAAAAAAGGCGGATTCAAGCTTCCTTTTAACCCTTTTTAAGCCGCTATTTAAGCTTTTCATAACATGTAAAGAAAAAAACCTTTACAAACTAATTAACTATCTGATATTATACTATCTTGTGTGAAACTATTCGGAGGTGCTTATTTAAAATGGCAGTAAAAATTCGTTTAAAGCGTATGGGTGCTCATAAAAACCCTTTCTATCGTATCGTTGTAGCTGATTCTCGTTCTCCTCGTGACGGACGTTTCATTGAAACAGTAGGAACTTACAATCCGGTTGCTCAACCAGCGATCGTTGAAATCAATGAAGAGTTGGCTCTTAAATGGCTTCAGACAGGTGCTAAGCCATCTGATACAGTACGTAACCTTTTCTCTAAGCAAGGCATTATGGAAAAATTCCATAACGCTAAAAACGGTAAGTAATTCATTATAAGATGAAAGAGCTTATCGAAACGATTGTTAAGCCCCTTGTTGATTTTCCGGAAGATGTTCAAGTGAATGTCCATGAAGAGGATCAGCGCGTAACCTATCAGCTTTCTGTCAACAGGAATGACATGGGGAAAGTAATTGGGAAGCAAGGGCGCGTTGCGAAAGCAATACGGACCGTTGTTTACGCAGCAGGTTCATCAGAACAAAAGAAGATCTTTTTAGAGATCATCGAATAATTATCCTGCAATGAGCAGGATGCAGCCAAAAAAGGAGGGGTTTCCCCTCCTTTTTTTACAATCTAAAAAATAAACATCGCCAACTATGAATGTGACAGCAGTGTCAGTAACGCCGTTTTTTCATTCGGATTATGATTTGGGAGGCGCTGTACATGAACATTATCCAAACGGTTACAGTTAAGCAGGTGCTGACAGAGAACAGCAAGAAAGAACTGCTGGAAGGCTATGCGGCCAAAAAAAAGCAGCTGCAGAAAGAAAGTGATCAGCTGAGGTTTGAACTGAAAAAACAGGAAAAAACCAAAAAACTGCATCCGGCCAGTCTGAAGCAGCACTTTGAAAAAGAAATTCAACTGAGGCAGGAAAAAGTCCAGCTGCTGGATTTTCAAATAGAACAATTACATATGCTACCATTAGGTAGTGAATTAAAAGAAAAAGAAGTCCAGGCGATTATCGAGGTTCAAAAGGGTACCGCCTGGGAAGACATAGAAAAAGGGAAAACAATCATCATAAGAGATGGAATTGTTGATGAAATACGCTAGAGGTGATAGTGGATGCAGAAATGGTTTAACGTTGGAAAAATTGTGAACACCCATGGCATTAAAGGGGAAGCGAGAGTCATTTCAAAAACAGACTTTGCTGAAGACAGGTATAAGCCGGGAAATAAACTTTATTTGTTCATGCCTGACACAAAAGGTGATCCCATTGAACTGACAGTGAAATCACACCGCACTCATAAATCATTTGATCTTCTTACTTTTGAAGGCTACGAGAACATCAATCAGATTGAAAAAATGAAGGGCGGCATTCTGAAAATTTCAGAAGAACAGCTTGGCGATCTCGAAGAGGATGAATTTTACTACCATGAAATCATAGGCTGTACGGTTGAAACACTTGATGGAGAAGAAGTAGGCAAAATCAAAGAAATTCTTTCTCCCGGAGCGAATGATGTGTGGGTAATTAAAGCAAAAGGCGGCAAGGAAATTCTAATCCCGTATATTGAAGATGTTGTTAAAGAAGTTAATGTGGAAGATAAACTTGTGAAAATTAATGCGATTGAAGGATTGCTTTCATGATGAATATTGATGTGCTCACGCTGTTTCCTGAAATGTTTGAAGGGGTCTTTGGGCATTCCATATTAAAAAAAGCCGCAGAAAATGAAGCGGTAACGTACAATGTGGTCAACTTTAGGGAGTATGCCGACAATAAGCACAAAACCGTTGATGACTACCCATATGGCGGTGGAGCAGGGATGGTTTTAAAACCGCAGCCGATTTTTGATGCGGTTGAGGATCTTCGCAGTAAAAGCGGTGCGTCTCCAAGGGTTATCCTGCTGTGCCCCCAAGGGGAACGCTATACGCAAAAAAAAGCCGAAGAACTGGCAGAAGCAGATCACCTGATTTTTGTATGCGGCCATTACGAGGGGTATGATGAAAGAATACGTGAACATGTTGTGACAGATGAAATTTCAATTGGTGATTTTGTGCTGACTGGCGGAGAGCTTGGAGCGATGGTCGTAATCGACAGTGTCGTCCGATTGCTGCCCGGTGTATTAGGCAACCAGGAATCTCATATGAAAGATTCTTTTAGCACAGGGTTTCTTGAACATCCTCATTATACGCGTCCTGCCGACTTCAGAGGCATTAAAGTGCCTGATGTTCTCATGTCAGGCAATCACCGCCTTGTCGAAGAATGGAGAGCCAAAGAATCCTTGAGAAGAACTTATTTAAGACGGCCTGATCTTCTTGAAGATGCAGAATTAACAAGTGAACAGCAAAAATGGTTAAATGAAATAAAAAAAGAAGATAATTAACATTGAAGTTGTCGTCCAAATATGATATGATACTTTTTGTGACTTAGGCTGAACTTGTTCAGTTTACGTCTGATAAAGATGTTCCGCTGCAAACATAGGTTGTGCAAGAGCGTCTGTTGAGAGGAGTTGAAAACGATGCAAAAGTTAATTGAAGAAATCACAAAAGAACAGCTTCGTACTGACCTTCCGTCTTTCCGTCCTGGTGATACTGTACGTGTACACGTAAGTATTGTTGAGGGAACTCGTGAGCGTGTTCAGGTATACGAAGGTGTTGTGATTAAGCGTCGTGGTGGTGGAATCAGCGAAACTTTCACAGTTCGTAAGATTTCTTACGGTGTAGGCGTTGAGCGTACATTCCCTGTGCACACACCTAAGATTGCGAAGCTTGAAGTTATCCGCCGCGGTAAAGTACGCCGTGCGAAACTTTACTACCTGCGTAACCTTCGCGGTAAAAAAGCTCGTATCAAAGAAATTCGATAATAAAGAAAAGAAGGAGCTTGATATTCAAGCTCCTTTTTCTTTCATGAAGCAGAATGCAAATAATATTACATAAATGTTAAATAATATATAAATGAGATTCCCATCGTGTTTATTAAGATGAATTTTTGTACAATAAACAATAGAAATCACTTACTGCGGTACATGCAGGGATATAAGCATAATTTTTGACGGAAGAATGGTGGGGAAGGCTATGGCAAAAAAGAAAAATGAATTGTGGGAATGGACAAAAGCTCTTGTAATCGCAGTCCTGTTAGCGGCAGTCATCAGATATTTTTTATTTGCGCCGATTGTGGTTGACGGCTTATCCATGATGCCAACATTGCATGATCAGGATCGAATGATTGTTAATAAGTTCAGCTATAAGATTGGAGAGCCGGAGCGCTTCGATATCATTGTATTCCATGCACCGGAAAACAAAGATTACATCAAAAGAGTAATAGGTCTTCCAGGAGATAAGATTGAATATAAAGATGATACTCTTTATGTAAATGGAAAAGCTTATGAAGAGCCATACCTTGATGAATATAAGAAGCAGGTAATTGACGGTCCGCTGACGGAGCCGTTTACTTTAAAAGAAAAGATAGGACAGGAAACAGTGCCAGAAGGCCACTTGTTTGTAATGGGAGACAACCGCCGCTTCAGCAAGGACAGCCGTCACATTGGCCCTGTTGCTATGGAAGAAGTCCTTGGAGATGCCGGGGTAATATATTGGCCTATAGAGGACATTCGAATCGTTGATTGATTCTTCCTATTGTAAATACATATTGGATGGAGGTGGCCAGCTGTGACGATACAGTGGTTTCCCGGCCATATGGCGAAAGCCCGCAGGCAGGTTACAGAAAAATTAAAACTGGTTGATATCATCTTTGAGCTCGTTGATGCAAGAATTCCTTATTCATCACGAAACCCGATGATTGATGAAATTATTCAGCATAAACCCCGGCTTGTTTTGTTGAATAAAGCTGACATGGCTGATAAAGAAGCGACGAAGAAGTGGATCAGACATTTTGAAAATAAGGGCATAAGGGCACTTGCAATAAACTCACAGGCTGGACAAGGAATGAAAGAAATTGTCTCTGCATCTCAGGAAATTCTTCAGGAGAAGTTTGATCGAATGAGAGCGAAAGGTGTCAAGCCAAGGGCAATCCGGGCAATGATTGTCGGTATTCCAAACGCCGGAAAATCCACTCTTATCAATCGCCTGGCCAAAAAGAATATTGCAAAGACAGGAAATACTCCAGGCGTTACGAAAGCCCAGCAGTGGATAAAGGTAGGGAAAGAGCTGGAGCTGCTCGATACCCCGGGAATATTATGGCCAAAATTTGAAGATCAGGAAGTAGGTCTTAAGCTGGCTCTGACAGGAGCGATCAAGGATACTATCTTAAATCTCCAGGATGTTGCAGTATATGCCTTGCGCTTTCTCGGCGACAGATATCCGGATCGTCTGAATGACCGCTACCAGATCGAAGAAATCCCGGAAGATATCGTTGAAGTCTTTGATAAAATCGGCAGGCTGCGCGGCTGCCTGATGGGCGGCGGCGAAATTGATTATGATAAGGTAACTGAGCTGGTAATCAGAGAATTCCGTTCTGAAAAAATGGGGCCAATTACACTGGAGCTGCCGGAAGAAATGGCAGTGCGGAATGAAGCTGAATAATTTTAATGAAGACCTTCTGTTCGCAGAAGGCCTTTATTTTTTGGCAGAAATGCCGATACATAGATTAGAATGAGAAGGTGAAAAACATGGCAAGGTTAACCATTCGCCAAATAGAAGAAAAGATGAAAACAATTGAGTTAGAGGATGATCCGTTCCTTCAATCAATCAAACAGGATGACAGAAAAGGCGTGCAGCAGCTTTTGGCAAAATGGCATTCACGTCAGCTGTTACAAAAGAAAATATATGAGAAGCATAAAGAAATGACCAGGTATGAATGTCAGTACAGAAGTCAGGGTTTTCAATTAATTGCCGGAATAGATGAAGTCGGCAGAGGGCCGCTTGCGGGGCCGGTGGTAGCTGCAGCAGTTATTTTGCCTGAAAACTTTTATCTGCCGGGATTAGATGATTCAAAAAAAGTGTCCGAACAAAAAAGAGCAGAATATTTTGAAATCATTAACACTGAGGCCGAGGCGATCAGCGTAGGGATCATCGAGCCAGAGGAAATCGACCGCATCAATATTTTTGAAGCGACAAAAAAGGCAATGCTGTCAGCGATTGAAGGCCTGAATCCAAAACCGGACTTCCTGCTTGTAGATGCCGTAAAACTTTTAACACCTTATCCAATGGAAGCAATCATTAAGGGAGATGGCAAAAGCGTAACGATTGCAGCAGCCTCGATCATAGCCAAGGTTACAAGAGACAGAATGATGGCTGAAATAGGCAAAGAGTATCCACAGTATGGATTCGGGAAAAATATGGGCTATGGGACTAAGGAGCATCTTGAAGCGATAACACTTCATGGAATTACGCCTTATCACCGGAAAAGCTTTGCGCCAATAAAAGATTCTTATTGAAAGGCTGTTTTCGCAAGGTTTGTTGCTTTTTGTATTTTATTTACTGAGTTGATTGTAGCGGAAGGTGCGAGACTCCAGAGGGAGTAGCGGGAGAGGTGAGACCCGCAGGCGCGCAGCGTCGAGGAGGCTTAACACACGCTCCTCGGAAAACGGGAAGCCTGGAGCGAAAATCAACGGAAAACATTGGTAGGCGATAACAACATTTAATACGAAAAGATCCTATTAAAAATAGAATAGAAGGTGAAGGTATGAAGCCGTCTGAATTAATTCAAAAAATCATAAGGCATGACCAGAGCAATGCAGGAAATACGGCTGCATTCAGGCCAGGGCAAATTGTCAGCGGAAAAGTGGCAAAGCTATTTCCGAATCAGACGGCAGAGGTGCAGATCGGTTCACATAAAGTGATTGCGCAGCTAGAAACCCCTTTGTCAGCGGACAATAGATATTGGTTCAGGGTCGAGCCGGGTGAAGGACTGCTGCGGTTAAGAGTAATGGAATCTGTAAAAGGACAAAGTAAAGGAGCTCCGGCTGAAAGCCTTTTAAGTCAACTGGGAATGCAGTTGTCCCGGGAAAATAAAATGCTCATTCAATATTTTCTTAAGGAGCAGCTTCCGATTACTGGTGAAACATTAAGAATGGCATCGGAATGGATCTATGATAGCAAATCTGCTGCTGAAAGCCTGAAGACTGTAAAAGAGCTGATAATAAGGCAACTTCCCTTTACGAAGGATGTTTATTCAGCGCTATCCTCAGTCTTAAACGGGGACTCTCTTTCTTCCCTTATGGGAGAATTGCAGGATGAGTTAAAGGGAGCCGATTTATCATCCAAAGGGCAGCAAATATACTCCCTGCTGGGGAACCTGACAAAGACTTCAAGGGACAAACTGGGCCAGCAGGCAGTAGTCAGACTGTTTTCAGAGTGGCTGAATGCTAAAGATCAGGCAGGTTCCCGTACAGCTTTCCAGCTCCTGAAGGCAGTGGGGATGTTTCCGGGTGAAGCTGCCGAGGGTGCTGCCATAAAACAGCTTATTGAGGACGGCGTTCAAAATAAACCGATTATTCAGTCACTGACTGAACTTCTCAAAACAAACGAAACAGGGAACAGGCAGGAATTTATATTGAATTTGGCCAAACTCAATGGTGTTATTGCACAAAGGTCTGAAAGCAGCGGCCAGGCTCAAGCTCTACAAACCTTACTCAATGAATTTCGAAATGGCAGGATATCTTTTCCTGCAGAAAAAAATTTACTTAACACCTTTTTCAAATCGGCTCTATCTCTTACAATAAATGATGATTTAGAACATTTAATAGGTGGAGACAAGTTCAGGCAGGCTGCTGTTCAGGCGGGAAGAATATTGGACGGTGAAAAACCATCCGCGGGAGCTGCTCTCAACCCTCAGCAAAGCACAATGCTGGAAGAACTGAAAAATAGCATGCGTCCAGAATCTTATTTCCCATATGACCAGCGTAATATACATAGTGAGTTAAAGAGAATAATCACAACATTGGGGTTTTCTCATGAACATGACGTTCTAAAGTTATTAAAACAGTATGATGATGAAGCCGCCAAAAATCTGGACACCCTCAAACCGCTCCTGATGGGCTTCTTAACGGAAGAACCTGCACATGCAGCTAAAGATGCAGCGGAACGGCTTCTGCATAAAATAACCGGCTTTCAGGCTCTCTCGCAGGAATCCGGACCATTGCAGCACTACATCTTTCAGCTGCCGGTTTCTTTATGGGGAAAGATCTCCGAGTTGACAATGCAGTGGAGCGGGAGAAGAACAGAAGGCGGAAACATTGATCCGAGCCATTGCCGGGTTATCTTTTATTTGGATCTGGAGCATCTGAATGAAACGATTATCGACCTGCAGGTCCAAAACAGAATCATCAACATTTCAGTTATTAATGAGCACAGCCAGCTAAAGGAGTTAACAGCTCCATTTGCAGCTGAACTAAAATCAAATTTATTAAAATTAAATTATAAGCTGTCCTCGGTTTCCTTTCAGAAGCCTGAGCCTGCAGGAGATTCACTTTTAGCAAAAGAAACAATGACATCGATTGTACAGGCAAATCAATTCAGCGGAGTAGACATAAGAATATGAAAAAAGAGCGTGTTGCACAAAGAAAAGAAGCGGTAGCATTAACATATGACCCTGAGAGTCATGGGGCACCAAAGATATCTGCAAAAGGGAAGGGCCTGACAGCTGAAAATATCCTTGCAAAGGCTAAGGAACATGGTATTCCGGTTCAGGAGGATCCTGCCCTTGTTGAGCTTCTTGGCAAGCTTAATATCAATGAAGGAATTCCAGAAGAACTTTATCAGGCTGTTGCTGAGGTATTCGCTTTCATCTACAGGGCTGATCAGGAAGCTGGAAAGAGGGAAAATAGTAAATAATCTATTCTGGTAAACCAATATGTTTCTCTCACAATAATCTTTTCGCGCAGAAATGAGCGGGTTTATACTTAAATCAAATAGAATCGAAAGCTGTCGAAAGGCAGTTTTTCTTTATTTTAATAAAATATTTTTTCGATAAAATCAGGTTCAAACCCTCTATAATGACAGGGTTTGTGTACTATCTAATATTTATAATTTTTAAAGAAATATAATATTTTAGAGTAAATGGTAGACAAGGGTTGTGTCATTTAATAAAATGAAAGCGCAGTCTATTTTTTTGAAGAGTTAGATAGGAGGATGGGAAATGAATATACATGAGTATCAAGGTAAAGAAGTCCTCAGACAATACGGGGTAGCCGTTCCGAACGGAAAAGTGGCATTTACAGTAGAAGAAGCTGTCGAAGCTGCAAAAGAACTTGGCACTGAGGTTTGTGTGGTTAAAGCGCAAATCCACGCAGGAGGACGCGGCAAAGCTGGCGGTGTAAAAGTTGCCAAAAATCTTGACGAAGTTCGTACATATGCAGGTGAGATCTTAGGAAAAACACTTGTTACACATCAAACAGGCCCGGAAGGCAAGGAAGTAAAGCGTTTACTGATTGAAGAGGGCTGTGACATTAAGAAGGAATATTATGTGGGACTTGTACTGGACCGCGCCACATCCCGCGTGGTGTTAATGGCATCAGAAGAGGGCGGCACAGAAATCGAAGAAGTGGCTGAACAAACGCCAGAAAAAATCTTCAAGGAAGAAATCGATCCTGTTCTTGGTTTAACAGCATTCCAGGCCCGCAGAATTGCTTTTAATATCAATATTCCATCAAAGCTTGTCGGACAAGCTGTTAAATTCATGATGGGCTTATACAGAGCTTATATTGAAAAGGATTGCTCTATTGCTGAAATCAATCCATTAGTTGTAACTGGCGACGGCAAGGTTATGGCACTGGATGCTAAGCTGAACTTTGATGCAAATGCCCTTTACCGTCAAAAAGACATTATGGATCTTCGTGACCTTGAAGAAGAGGATGCAAAGGAAATCGAAGCATCAAAATATGACCTGAGCTATATTTCCCTTGATGGAAACATCGGCTGCATGGTTAACGGTGCAGGTTTAGCGATGGCAACTATGGATATCGTTAAGCATTATGGCGGAGACCCGGCCAATTTCCTTGATGTTGGGGGCGGAGCGACAGCTGAGAAAGTAACTGAAGCTTTCAAAATCATCCTTTCTGATAAAAACGTAAAAGGTATTTTTGTTAATATCTTCGGCGGAATCATGAAGTGCGACATCATCGCCACTGGTGTAGTGGAAGCAGCGAAGCAAGTAGGCTTGACTGTGCCATTAGTTGTACGTCTGGAAGGCACGAATGTTGAAATGGGCAAGAAGATTCTTGCAGAATCCGATATCGATATCATCGCAGCTGAATCCATGGCTGACGGCGCACAAAAAATCGTTTCTTTAGTAGGGTAAGAATCAAAAATGAGCGGCCGTTCAGTATTAAAGGCATTCAGCGGAATCCGATCGTCAGTTTTTGCATGAAGATTTTCTGCTTATAACCTTTGAGCGCAGGATGGCACTCTTTAGACCAGAAAGGAGAATTAACGTGAGCGTATTTATTAATAAAGATACTAAAGTTATAGTTCAAGGGATTACTGGTTCAACAGCCCTCTTCCATACAAAGCAAATGCTTGAATACGGAACGCAAATTGTCGGCGGTGTAACTCCGGGTAAAGGCGGTACTGAAGTAGAGGGTGTTCCTGTCTTCAATACAGTGGAGGAAGCAGTTAAGGCGACAGGTGCCAATGCCTCTGTTATCTATGTTCCCGCTCCATTTGCTGCAGATGCTATTCTTGAGGCTGTAGATGCAGAATTGGATCTTGCAATTTGTATTACTGAGCATATTCCTGTATTGGATATGGTTAAAGTTAAACGTTATATGGAAGGCAAGAAGACCCGCCTTGTAGGTCCTAACTGCCCGGGTGTTATCACTCCTGAAGAGTGTAAGATCGGCATAATGCCTGGTTACATCCATACTAAAGGCCATGTTGGAGTTGTTTCCCGTTCCGGTACATTGACTTATGAAGCTGTACATCAGCTGACTCAGGAAGGAATAGGCCAATCTACTGCTGTTGGAATCGGAGGAGATCCGGTTAACGGAACAAACTTCATTGATGTATTAAAAGCATTCAATGAAGACCCGGAAACTTATGCTGTCATCATGATTGGTGAAATCGGCGGAACTGCTGAAGAAGAAGCTGCAGAATGGGTTAAAGAGAACATGACTAAGCCTGTTGTAGGCTTCATCGGCGGACGCACTGCACCTCCAGGAAAGCGTATGGGCCATGCCGGCGCAATTATTTCAGGAGGCAAAGGAACAGCTGATGAAAAAATCCGTGTAATGAATGAATGCGGTATTCAGGTAGCTGACACTCCATCCGTAATGGGTGAAACACTAATTAAGGTTCTGAAAGAAAAAGGCCTTTATGACCAGTGTAAAACACATTAATCTTTTCAAATAACTTAAGAATAGTCCCTCTAAAAGAGGGACTATTTCTGCATAGCTAAATCCGGTTATCCCCCACATACCCCGTCTTTTCAAAAACATTTCAGGAGGCTCCCATGAATGATTTTAATATGAGGCTCACCCATCTCCATCACTGCAGAGGAATGAGCTGGAAGATGATTTATTACATTCTAAAGAAAGATCCCGAATTGAAATCTCTGTATAATGATGCGCCCCGCCGAATAGTGCCCCAGGCTATAACCACTCAGGAAACTCTTTCCAATGCACTCCAGGATCTGCAATCTGATCGAATCCAGGAACAAATTCGCCAATACTCACCAAATGGCATTAAAGCCATCACAATTTTTGATGAGGAATATCCAATTCTATTAAAAGAAACATACCAGCCGCCTTGGGTTTTATATGCCAGTGGTGATACCAGTCTTTTGAATAGCGGGGTTCATCTGGCAGTTGTTGGTTCCAGACAGGCAACAGAGTATGGCGAAAAAGCCATTCAGTCTATTTTTCCCAAGCTTATTGAACAGGGGGTTATTATTGTAAGCGGTCTGGCTGCCGGCATCGATGCCATTGCGCATAAGGAGGCAATAAAAAATAAAGGAAAAACAATCGGTGTCATAGCCGGTGGCCTGTTTCATATTTATCCACACGCAAACCAGAAGCTTGCTTATGAAATGATGAAAAATCATCTGGTTATATCTGAATATCCGCCTGACACAAGGCCTTCAAGGTGGCAGTTTCCAATGAGAAACCGAATCATAAGCGGCATAAGCCGAGGGACACTGATAATCCAGGCGAAAAGCAAAAGCGGCTCTCTTATTACTGCTAATTATGCTGTGCAAGAAGGAAGAGAAGTGTTTGCAGTGCCAGGGAATATTTTTAGCCCATTCTCAGGCGGAACGAATGAATTAATTCAGCAAGGCGCCAAACTTGTTAAGTCTGCTGAAGAAATCTTAGAGGAGTTCCCTTACTGATCAGGTCAAATGAAAAAGGAGCCTTGATATAGATTAACGGCTCCTTCTCTTACATCACTCATATTAAATTTGTTTATTTAAAGGATTTTTTACAAAAAGGTTGAAATTCTATTAAAACTGTTATACATTTTGCAACAGGTATTAAGGAAAGTAAGAGAATGCTTATTTTGTTAATTTAGGATTTTTTCTTGGAAACGATTGCGGAAATACTCCGATTAAGTTTGACAAACTTGAATAGAATGTAGAATAATAATGAATATTTCAATACACATGCAGTAGATAAGGCTGTTTTATTGGTAATAAATAAGAAATACAGGCAAGTTTGGCAGGTGAAAAATACCGCATTTCAAAAAGATTTTTGCCTGAATGCTTTAAAATTCCCTCTCAAGGAGGACTATTGATGTCAGAGTTTCTTGTTATCGTTGAGTCACCTGCAAAGGCAAAAACGATTGAGCGTTATTTAGGAAAAAAATATAAAGTTAAAGCTTCCATGGGACATGTCAGGGATCTTCCCAAAAGCCAAATGGGCATAGATGTGGAAAATAATTTTGAACCCAAATACATAACGATTCGCGGAAAGGGCCCTGTTTTAAAGGAGCTAAAGACAGCGGCCAAAAAAGCTAAGAAAATTTATCTCGCAGCTGACCCCGACAGAGAAGGGGAAGCTATTGCCTGGCATTTGGCACATAGCCTGGATATGGATATCAAGTCGGATTGCCGTGTTGTTTTTAATGAAATTACGAAGGATGCCATTAAAGAATCCTTCAAGCATCCAAGGCCAATAAACATGGATCTTGTTGATGCACAACAGGCAAGAAGGATGCTGGACAGACTGGTCGGCTATAATATCAGCCCTTTATTATGGAAGAAAGTGAAAAAAGGATTAAGTGCAGGGAGAGTACAGTCTGTTGCAGTCAGGTTGATCATCGACCGTGAAAAGGAAATTAAAGACTTTATACCTGAAGAGTACTGGTCCATTGACGGAGAGTTCCTTAAAGGAAAAACAGCCTTCGATGCATCATTTTACGGATTTAAGAATGAAAAAGTGGAATTGAAGTCGGAAAGCGAAGTACAAAATATATTAAGTAAAATGAAGGGTAATAAATTCAAGGTGGAATCGGTTACCAAGAAGGAAAGAAAGCGGAATCCTGCAGCCCCTTTTACTACGTCATCCCTTCAGCAGGAAGCTGCAAGAAAATTAAATTTCCGTGCCAAGAAAACAATGATGCTTGCACAGCAGCTTTATGAAGGAATTGAACTGGGCAAGGAAGGAACTGTCGGTTTAATTACTTATATGAGAACAGACTCAACACGTATATCCGAAATTGCGCAAAGTGAAGCTGCCGACTATATTCAAAACTCCTACGGGAAAGAGTTCCTGCAGGGTGAAAAGAAAAAAGAAAAGAAAAACAGCAATGCCCAGGATGCCCATGAGGCCATCCGCCCGACAAGCACATTAAGGTCCCCTGCAAGTTTAAAAGAATACTTGTCGCGTGATCAGCTTAGATTATACAGGCTTATCTGGGAACGCTTTGTTGCGAGCCAAATGGCACCAGCGGTTATGGACACCATGAGTGTCGATCTGAAAAATGGTGAAGTGATCTTCAGGGCAACAGGCTCTAAAGTGAAATTTCCTGGATTCATGAAAGTGTATGTCGAAGGCACCGATGATCAGTCGGAGGAAAAAGATAATATGCTCCCTGATCTGAAAGAAGGGGATGAAGTCCTTAAAAAAGACATCGAACCTAAACAGCACTTCACACAGCCTCCTCCAAGGTATACTGAGGCAAGACTGGTGAAAACACTTGAAGAACAGGGCATTGGGCGGCCATCCACTTTTGCTCCGACTCTTGATACAATTCAAAAACGGGGCTACGTTGCTCTGGACAATAAACGTTTTATTCCGACCGAACTGGGTGAAATCGTTCTTGAATTAATCATGGAATTCTTCCCTGAAATCCTTGATATAGAGTTTACCGCAAAGATGGAAAAAGACCTTGACTATGTAGAAGAGGGCAAAGTCAACTGGGTACAGATTATAGATGATTTCTATATAGATTTTGAAAAGAATCTTAAAATAGCGGAAAAGGAAATGCAGGAAGTAGAAATTAAGGATGAACCTGCCGGTGAGGATTGTGAACAATGCGGAAATCCTATGGTGTTCAAGATGGGACGCTATGGCAAATTCATGGCCTGCAGCAATTTCCCTGACTGCCGCAATACTAAACCGATTGTCAAGGACATAGGTGTGAAATGTCCAAAGTGCAAAGAAGGAAATATAATTGAAAGAAAAAGCAAAAAACGCCGGATCTTCTACGGCTGTGACAGGTTCCCTGAATGTGACTTTATATCTTGGGATAAGCCGCTGCCGAGAAGCTGCCCAAAATGCGATAACCTTCTAGTTGAGAAAAAACTCAAAAAGGGTGTTCAGGTTCAGTGTGTTGAATGCGATTATAAGGAAGAAAAGCAAAGTTAAGGGTGAGCTTAAATGCTCACTCTTTTCTATTGATGGATCAGCATCCAAAATAATTCCAGCCCGGCTTTTTTCAGATGAATTAGTACATGAAACTTTTTTATTTTTAAATCGTACTGTAAAATGGCAAAATGAATAAGAACAGGGTAAAGTAAGAGAGACTGTTCTAAAAATATAAATTATTCATGACATCGTCATCATAAGTATATATGGAGGTTCAATTTATGAAAGATACAGCAGTGAATGTAATTGGCGCAGGTTTGGCAGGCAGTGAGGCCGCTTGGCAGCTTGCCAGCAGGGGAATAAAGGTAAAGCTCTATGAAATGAGGCCGGTTAGGCAGACTCCTGCTCATCACACCGATAAATTTGCAGAACTTGTCTGCAGCAACTCCCTGCGTGCAAATACTTTAACAAATGCAGTCGGGGTATTAAAAGAAGAAATGAGGAAGCTGAATTCTGTTATTATCCATTCAGCTGACAGCAGTGCAGTTCCTGCTGGCGGAGCCTTGGCAGTTGACCGCCATGATTTTGCAGCCCGTGTAACTGAACAAGTCAAAAACCATCCGAATGTAACGGTTTTTAACGAAGAGGTGACAGATATTCCGGAAGGGCCAACTGTTATCGCTACTGGACCGCTCACAAGTGAAGCTTTATCCGCAAAATTAAAAGAGCTTTCCGGTGAAGATTATTTATATTTCTATGATGCGGCTGCTCCAATTATCGAAAAAGATTCAATCGATATGAATAAAGTTTATTTGAAATCACGTTATGATAAGGGTGAAGCGGCTTATCTGAATTGTCCAATGACTGAAGAAGAATTTGACCGCTTTTACGAGGCTCTTACCTCCGCGGAAACAGTTCCTTTAAAGGAATTTGAAAAGGAAATCTTTTTCGAGGGCTGCATGCCAATCGAAGTGATGGCAAACAGGGGGAAGAAAACCATGCTTTTCGGGCCGATGAAGCCTGTAGGTTTAGAAGATCCTAAGACAGGCAAAAGGCCATATGCAGTTGTCCAGCTTCGCCAGGATGATGCTGCAGGAACCCTTTATAATATTGTAGGTTTTCAGACACATTTGAAATGGGGTCCTCAAAAAGAAGTAATCCGCTTGATTCCTGGTCTTGAAAATGCTGAGATAGTAAGATATGGTGTTATGCATAGGAATACATTCATCAATTCCCCAAAAGTCCTTCGTGCAACATATCAGTTCAAGAATAGGGATGATTTATTCTTTGCAGGTCAAATGACCGGAGTTGAAGGGTATGTCGAATCTGCAGCCAGCGGACTTGTTGCAGGCATCAATGCTGCAAAACTCATTATGGGTGAAGATCCAATTGAGTTTCCTCATGAGACAGCGATTGGAAGCATGGCACGTTATATTACTACAGCAAACCCGAAGAGTTTCCAGCCTATGAATGCTAATTTTGGTTTATTCCCTGAACTTCCTGAAAAAATCAGAGGGAAAAAAGAAAGAAATGAAAAACATGCAGAAAGAGCACTGGGAACAATTCAGAACTTTATGAAAAATTTGTAAATTATGTTGCGTTGGGCTGCTGAGTTGTGATACTATTTAGTAGCCCATGCGAGGTGAACATTTAATGTCTGAAAATGTGAACGTTTCTTTAAAATTGTTTATTGAATATTTACAAATCGAGAAAAATTATTCACAATATACTATTGAACATTACCAGCATGATATTAGTGAGTTCTTTATGTTCATGTCTGAACAAGCCATTTCAGATTTAACAAAGGTCGAGTATCAGGATGTCAGGATATTTCTTACTGATCTTTTCGATAGAAAGATGTCACGCAAGTCTGTTGCCAGAAAAATATCAAGCCTAAGGAGCTTTTTTAAATTTTTGCTTAGAGAAGAGATAGTCTCTGAGAATCCTTTCGCACTTGTTTCCATTCCGAAAGCACAGAAAAAGCTGCCGGAATTTTTCTATGAAGAGGAAATGAAACAGCTTTTTGATGCTTGTGAATCAAGTACTCCTCTTGGACAAAGAAATAAAGCCCTTCTTGAATTATTATATGCAACCGGCATCCGCGTAAGTGAGTGCAGTCAAATCCGCTTAAAAGACCTGGATATGCATTTATCAACGGTTCTTGTACGGGGCAAGGGCAGCAAAGAACGGTATGTCCCTTTCGGAAGCTTCGCCCAGGACGCAATTGACACATACATAAATCATGGACGCAAAGAGTTGCTTGCAAATGGAAACTCGCAGGAAAATTTGTTTCTGAATGCCCGGGGCGGTCCTCTTACAGCAAGGGGAATCAGGACTATTCTTGATCGGATCATAGAGAAATCATCCTTAACAGGCACAATACACCCCCATATGCTTCGCCATACATTTGCGACGCATTTAATGGCTAATGGGGCTGATATGAGAACAGTCCAGGAATTGCTCGGACACGCATTTCTATCTTCAACCCAGGTATATACACATGTTACGAATGAATACTTGAAAAAAACTTATATGGCCCATCATCCGCGGGCATAACGGGAAAAAGCCATTAACGAATAGTCTGCAGAAAAAAATCAAAGGCAATATGCTCCAAAGGAGGAGTCTTTCATGTCCGAATTTCATGCAACCACAATATTTGCTGTGCATCACAATGGAGAATGTGCAATGTCCGGCGACGGCCAGGTTACCTTTGGAAATGCAGTTGTAATGAAACACACTGCAAGAAAAGTCAGAAAGCTATTCAACGGGAAGGTGCTTGCTGGATTTGCAGGCTCAGTAGCAGATGCATTTACGTTATTCGAAATGTTTGAAGGAAAGCTTGAAGAGTATAATGGAAACCTTGAGAGAGCAGCTGTAGAGCTTGCAAAAGAATGGAGAAGCGATAAGGTTTTGCGCAAGCTTGAAGCAATGCTTATTGTAATGAATACGGATAGTCTGCTGCTCATCTCCGGTACAGGTGAAGTTATTGAGCCGGATGATGGAATTCTGGCTATTGGATCAGGAGGCAATTATGCTCTTGCAGCCGGACGTTCATTAAAAAGATTTGCAGGCGAACACTTGTCAGCAAAAGAAATTGCCAAGGCCTCACTTGAAATGGCTGCCGAAATATGTGTATATACAAACCACAACATCATTGTGGAAGAACTCTAATAAAAGGAGTGCTGTTGCATGGGTAAAGGAACTAGTTTAACTCCGCGCCAAATTGTTGAGCGCTTGGATCAATATATCATCGGTCAAAAAGATGCAAAAAAAGCAGTTGCTGTTGCTCTTAGAAATCGCTATCGCCGCAGCTTGCTGGATGAAAAATTGCGGGAAGAAGTAAATCCTAAAAATATATTGATGATCGGCCCAACTGGAGTTGGAAAAACTGAAATTGCGCGCAGAATGGCTAAATTAGTCGGTGCACCATTTGTTAAAGTGGAGGCAACCAAATTCACTGAAGTGGGATATGTGGGCAGGGATGTTGAATCCATGGTCAGAGATCTCGTGGAAACATCTGTCCGTCTGGTAAAAGAAGAGAAGATGGCCAGTGTAAAGGAACGAGCAGAAGAAAGTGCCAACCGCCGCATTCTTGAACTGCTTGTACCTGGTGCCAAAAAAGCCGCTAATTATAAAAATCCACTTGAAATGCTATTTGGCGGAGGTAATGATCAGCAGCAGGATACGTATCAGACAGAAGATTTAAACCTCCAGGAAAAGCGCAAGATTGTAAAAGAAAAGCTTGCACTTGGCGAATTGGAAAATGAAGTTATTACCGTTGAAGTGGAAGAGCAGCAGCCTTCCATGTTTGACATGCTGCAGGGCTCGGGGATGGAGCAAATGGGCATGAATATGCAGGATGCACTCAGCAGCCTTATGCCAAAGAAAAGGAAAAAAAGAAAATTGACTGTAAGGGAAGCCAGAAAGATCCTGACAAATGAAGAAGCCCAAAAGCTGATTGATATGGATGAAGTCAGTCAGGAGGCTGTATTCCGTGCTGAACAGTCAGGAATAATATTTATTGATGAAATTGATAAAATTGCCAGCAAAAACAGCGGCGGTTCATCAGCTGATGTCTCAAGGGAAGGGGTTCAAAGAGATATTTTGCCGGTGGTGGAAGGTTCAACAGTAGTAACAAAATACGGATCTGTAAAAACAGACCATGTATTGTTTATTGCTGCAGGTGCTTTCCATATGGCAAAGCCATCTGACCTTATTCCTGAATTACAGGGGCGTTTTCCGATCCGTGTGGAGCTCACCAAGCTAACCGTTGAAGATTTCTACAAAATACTTGTGGAGCCCGATAATGCATTAATAAAACAATATGAAGCATTATTGGTAACTGAAGGTATACAAATTGAATTTTCTGACGATGCTATTCGTAGGATTGCTCAATTTGCCTTTGAAGTTAACCAAAATACAGATAATATCGGTGCAAGACGTCTTCATACAATCATGGAAAAACTGCTCGAAGATTTATCTTTTGAAGCACCGGACATCACCATGGATAAAATCACAATCACCCCTCAGTATGTTGAGGAGAAACTTGGAGCCATTTCCCGCAATAAGGATTTAAGCCAGTTTATTCTGTGACCTTATAGTTTAAAGATCAAGGTCAAAGGGTAACGGAAAGTGAATCCTGAAAAAAGTCAAAATGACGTATGATTCAATCTGAAGCAATAAGATATTTAATTTTAACAAAATATATGTTTATGGGTTGCAGCAAATAGGAGGAAATACAATGGATTTATTAACAAAAACAAGAAAAATTAATGCTATGCTTCAAAGAGCAGCCGGAAAGCCGGTTAACTTCAAAGAAATGTCAGAAACACTAAGTGATGTAATCGAAGCAAATATCTTTGTAGTAAGCCGCAGAGGCAAACTGCTTGGATTTGCAGTAAACCAGCAAATCGAAAATGAGCGCATGAAACAAATGCTTGAGGATCGTCAGTTCCCAGAAGAATATACAAAAAATTTATTTAACATCCAGGAGACTTCATCAAATCTGGATATGGAAAGCGAATATACTGCATTCCCTGTTGAAAACAAGGATCTTTTTGCAAGCGGCTTGACTACTATTGTTCCCATCATTGGCGGCGGTGAGCGTCTCGGCACACTAATTCTTGCGAGATTGCAGGAACAATTCCATGATGATGATTTAATTCTTGCTGAATATGGTGCTACCGTAGTTGGTATGGAAATTCTTCGTGAAAAAGCGGAAGAAATTGAAGAAGAAGCCCGCAGCAAAGCTGTTGTACAAATGGCAATCAGTTCTCTTTCATACAGCGAGCTTGAAGCGATCGAGCATATCTTCGAAGAGCTTAACGGCAACGAAGGACTTCTAGTTGCATCAAAAATTGCTGATCGTGTAGGCATTACCCGCTCTGTAATCGTAAATGCCCTAAGAAAACTCGAAAGTGCAGGAGTTATTGAGTCCCGGTCTTTAGGTATGAAGGGTACTTATATCAAAGTCCTGAATGACAAGTTCCTGGTTGAATTGGAAAAACTTAAATCAAACTAATAAAATCCGTAAAACCCGTCCTTAAATGGCGGGTTTTTTTGTTACAAATTTGTTACATAAGTAATTGGTAAATTTATGTATTTTAAACATTATTTATAAGTTCATTAGACATAGATTACATACTTTTCAATTGAGATAATTAATTTTGCAGTTCGAAAGAACTATAAAAGAGGATCTTGGGAAAAATCAGAAAGAATACATATTTAAGCTTATATGGTAATTATTACAAAATAACTTGTGTAACTTTCAGCATATTTAAAAGATTTGTCGAAAATAGGTCCAAAGAATCATTAAAATTAACCTTATGTACATAGACATATTATTTCATATTCATTACAATAATGTTTATGATGACATATTTTGTCCATTATCACCAATTTTCTACAATAATTACCATGTAAAATTTGTTTTTATGCGAGGTGTTATGATTGAAGCTGTTTTCCGGCACTATATCAACATTAGAACAAGCACTGAATTATTCTTCACTTAAACAAAAAGTAATATCACAAAATATTGCAAATGCCGATACTCCGAACTATAAAGCAAAAGATGCAAGCTTTAAAGCCGCTTTCAAGAACGCTTTAAATGATCCAATGGAAGCAAACAAAAGTGATTACAGGCATTACGATTTTAAAAATGGTTCATCCTCAGGGCAAGGTATAGTGACAAAACCTGATACTTCTTACAATCATAATGGCAATAGCGTTGATTTAGATAAGGAAATGGCCGATCTTGCTACAAATCAGATTTACTATAATGCAGTTATTGAACGGGTAAGCGGTAAGTTTTCCAGTCTGCAGAATGTATTGCGGGGAGGCAAATAGTAATGTCTATGTTTCATAGTATGAATAACACAGCATCGGCACTAACTGCCCAAAGGCTCCGTATGGATGTGATTTCTTCAAATATGGCTAATGCTGACTCAACAAGAAGTGTAAATGGAGATGAGCCCTATAGGAGAAAGTCGGTTGTATTGGAGCCGAAAGAAGGGCAATTTTCATCTTTCTTAAATATGGCAATGAGCAGAACCGGGGGAAGCACTGCTGGTAACGGTGTAAAGGTGTCAAGAATAGAAGAAGATCGTGAAACACCATTTAAAATGGTTTATGATCCAACCCATGTCGATGCAAATGAAAATGGTTATGTTGAAATGCCAAATGTGGACCCTTTAAGAGAAATGGCAGATCTTATTAGTGCAACAAGATCTTATGAAGCTAATGTGACGGTTTTTAATGCCTCTAAAGGTATGATGATGAAAGCTTTAGAAATCGGCAAATAAGGAGAACCTTAAATGAATAACTTAACTTTTATGCCAGTGAATGCTATTAAGCCTACTGAAAATCAAAAGACTCATACTTATACATCATTCGATGCCCAGCAAAGCTTTTCGTCGGTCTTAAAGCAATCAATTGAAAAAATAAACAATGCACAGCTTGAGTCAGATGCTATGACTGAAAAACTTGCCAGGGGAGAAAATATTGATCTTCACCAGGTGATGATTACATCTCAAAAAGCGAGCATTACAATGCAGGCTGCACTAGAAATTAGAAATAAAGTAATTGAAGCTTATCAGGAAGCAATGAGAATGCAAGTTTAATATTACAGCTGTTCCATTGAAAAAACTTAGAAAATTGAAAGAATCCGCTGATTGGTGGGGTTTTTTCAATTTTTTAATTAAAGAAATTATTAAAGCTAAAAACTAGTTAGGGCGGTTATTAGCTAAGACAGAATAACCGGAGGATTGTGATGAATGAGAAGCTACAGAGATATATAGGGAAAGTTAGAGAATACTGGGGCAGCAGGACAAAAAAACAAAAGACGATCATGATCGGAGCTGCTGCGCTATGTTTATTGCTTATCACAGCTGGCGCAATTCTGGGCACCAGGACAACACTTGTCCCTCTTTACAGCAACCTGACACCTTCGGAGACTGGAACAATTAAAGAAAGTCTCGATGCCAGGGGGGTTGTATCTGAAATAGCAGATGGAGGAACCACAATTAAAGTTCCTGAAGAGGTGGTCGATACACTGAAAGTTGAACTTGCAGCTGAAGGGATTCCTAAATCGGGAAGTATTGATTATTCATTTTTTAGCCAAAATGCGGGCATTGGTATGACAGAAAACGAATTTAATGTTTTAAAGCTTGAGGCAATGCAGACAGAATTAGCGAATCTTATGAAAGGGATCGATGGAGTTAACGATGCCAAGGTAATGATAAACCTGCCTGATAAAGGCATCTTTGTAAATGATCCTGCAGAGGAAGCATCTGCCTCCATTGTTCTTAACACCAAACCGGGTCATCAGTTTGAAGAATCACAAATTCAGGCGCTTTATCACCTGGCTGCGAAAAGTGTGCCTAATCTTCCCACTGATAATATCGTCATTACCAATCAGTTTTTTGAGTATTTTGATTTAAAAAATAAAGAAAATTCTTCACCTGAAAGCACCTTTGCAGCACAGCATGAAATCAAAAAAGAGATAGAACGGGATGTGCAGCGTCAGGTCCAGAATATGCTTGGCACTCTAATGGGTCAGGATAAGGTGGTTGTTTCTGTAACTGCTGATATTGACTTTACCCAGGAAAACAGGGAAGAAAACCTCGTTACACCTGTAGATGAGGAGAATATGGAAGGCATAGCGATCAGCGCTCAAAAGATAACTGAAACATTCACTGGAAACGGTAACGCTGCTGGCGGATTTACTCCGGCTGGCGGCAATGATGAACCTGCAGGCACCGATGCTGCCACTTATCAGGAAAATGGAAATTCCAATGGGGACTATGAACGAATTGAAGAAACAATCAATAATGAAGTAAATAAAATCCGCAAAGAGATAGTCGAAAGTCCATATAAAGTCAGAGACCTGGGCATTCAGGTAATGGTTGAACCGCCGACAGCGGATGATCCTGCATCACTTCCGCAGGAGAGAATCAACGATATCACCCAGATACTCGGAACGGTAGTCCGTACAACCATTAATAAAGACGCTGCTGGAGAAGAGGAATTAACAGACGAGGCGATTCAGAATAAAATTGTTGTCTCGGTACAGCCATTCAACGGAAAAGTTGAGTTTCCTAATGAGTCAAGCTACAAGCTTCCTTGGTGGGTTTATGCTATTGGCGGGCTTTTGCTATTGATTATTGCTATATTAATCTTCCTATTTATTAGAGCAAGAAAGAAGCAGAAACAGGAAATGGTAGATGAGATGGAAGTACAGGATGCTGAGACATTTAATCTTCCTGACGTTAATGAAGAGCAGGAGACAGAAAGTACAATGAAACGCAAGCAGCTTGAAAAAATGGCAAAAGAAAAGCCTGAAGACTTTGCAAAACTTCTTCGTACATGGATCGCTGAAGATTAAGGAGGGTGAAAGATGCCAAAAAAAGATCAGAAAGAATTAACAGGCAAGCAAAAAGCGGCTATTCTTCTTATTTCCCTTGGTCCTGATGTTGCATCCTCTGTTTATAAACATTTGAGCGAGGAAGAGATTGAAAAGTTGACCCTGGAAATCTCGGGTGTTCGGAAAGTTGATTCTTATGTTAAGGAAGAAATCCTTGAAGAATTCCATCAGATCGCCCTGGCACAGGATTATATTACCCAGGGCGGGATTGGATATGCAAAAACAGTTCTGGAAAAAGCATTAGGTACAGAGCAGGCTTCAGCAATTATTAACAGGTTAACGTCTTCTCTGCAGGTAAGGCCATTTGATTTCGCCAGAAAAGCGGATCCGGCACAAATACTGAATTTTATTCAGAATGAACATCCGCAGACCATTTCATTAATATTATCCTATCTTGATCCGGCTCAGGCAGGGCAGATTTTATCAGAATTGCCTCAGGAGATGCAGGCGGATATCGCCAGAAGAATTGCCGTTATGGACAGCACCTCACCTGAGATTATAAATGAAGTTGAACAGATTCTGGAGCGCAAACTATCTTCAACGGTAACGCAGGATTATACCCAGACCGGTGGCATCGAGTCAGTTGTCGATGTGCTTAATGGAGTTGACCGTGCGACCGAAAGAACCATTTTGGATGCGCTGGAAATTCAGGATCCGGAGCTTGCTGAAGAAATTAAGAAGAGAATGTTTGTGTTTGAAGACATCGTTACTCTTGATAGCCGCGCTATACAGCGTGTTATCCGGGATTGTGAAAGTGAAGACCTTATGCTTTCACTTAAGGTATCCAGTGATGAAGTTAAAGGAATTGTCTTTAAAAATATGTCTTCCAGAATGGTTGAAACCTTTAAGGATGAAATGGAATACATGGGTCCTGTGAGATTAAGAGATGTTGAAGAAGCCCAATCAAGAATAGTTGGCATTATAAGAAGATTGGAAGAATCAGGGGAGATCATCGTCGCACGCGGCGGAGGAGATGATATTATTGTCTAGGCTTATAAAATCATACTCTTCCGTAGTGCCTGAAGAAGAAAAGAAGGTCATTTCGATCAGACTGCTGCAAAGCAATTCAAACCATATTGAAGAGGAAGTAGAGCAGAGTGCAGCGAGACCGCATGAAGAGGTTCAAGCCATGCTGAACAGTGCCCGTGAGGAAGCTGAGAGGATTGTAAACTCTGCAAGAATAGATTCAGAAAATTTGGCCCGGCAAATGGAAGAGCAGCGAATGGCGCTTGAACAGGAAAAACAAAAAGTTCTTGAGGAAGCCCGATCAGAAGGATTTGCTGCGGGAGCAGATGAAGGCAGACAAACCGCTCTCAGGGAATACAGTGAACTGATTCAAATGGCAAGAGAAGTTGTAAACTCAGCTAAACATGATTATCAGCAGCACATCGAATCATCAGAACGGACCATTCTGAATATCGGTTTAAAGGTTGCAGGAAAAATACTCGGCGAAGTTCTTGAACAGAATAGTGACCAATTCCTTTCAATTGTAAAAAGGGCTTTAAAGGAAGCGAGAGAATATACTGAGATTCAGCTTCATGTGCACCCAATGCACTATGATTTGCTTCTATCCCATAAGGAAGAACTAATCCGGGTATTTCCTAAAGAGACAGATTTATATATTTATCCAAATGATGAACTAAGCAATACAAGCTGCATAATTGAATCAGCAAACGGAAGAATTGAAGCCAGTGTTGACAGCCAGCTTGAAGAAATAAAAATAAAACTCTTTGAAATGCTGGAGAGTGAACCAAATTGAAACTTGGACAGCTGATCAGCGAGATTGAAAAAGTAGATAGCTTTAAGCGTTTTGGCAGGGTAAAAAGAGTAGTGGGTCTGATGATTGAGTCCCAAGGCCCGGAAAGTTCGATTGGGGATGTATGCATTATTCATATCGGCAAAGGGAGCACAAGAAAGATCCAGGCGGAAGTTGTCGGATTTAAGAATGAGAATGTGATTCTTATGCCTTATACAGATGTACAAGATATTTCACCAGGCTCTCTTGTCGAGACAACCGCGAGACCTCTTGAGGTGAAGATAGGTCCAACTCTAATTGGTCAGGCGATAGACTCACTGGGACAGCCTCTCGATGGGTCAATGCTGCCAAAAGGGCTGACGCCTGTCCTAACGGAACAAACTCCTCCAAATCCGCTGAAAAGGCCGCCAATCTCTGAACCTATTGAAGTGGGTGTAAGAATGATCGACAGCCTGCTGACTGTAGGAAACGGACAGCGGGTCGGGATTTTTGCAGGCAGCGGAGTTGGAAAAAGCACACTTCTTGGAATGATAGCACGTAATACTAATGCAGATTTAAATGTGATTGCCCTTATTGGCGAGAGGGGCAGGGAAGTTAGGGAGTTTATTGAGAGGGACTTAGGGCCGGAGGGATTAAAAAGATCCATCGTGGTTGTCGCTACGTCTGATCAGCCGGCACTCATGAGAATTAAAGGGGCATACACAGCCACAGCAATTGCTGAATATTTCAGGGACAAAGGCTTAAATGTCATGTTAATGATGGATTCCGTAACACGGGTGGCAATGGCGCAGCGGGAAGTCGGCCTTGCAGTCGGTGAACCGCCAACAACAAAAGGATATACGCCATCTGTTTTTGCCGTTTTGCCTAAGCTGCTTGAAAGAACAGGAACAAATGAATATGGCTCTATAACGGCATTTTATACCGTATTGGTGGACGGCGACGATATGAATGAGCCAATCGCAGATACAGTCAGGGGAATACTGGATGGACACTTTGTCCTGGACCGGTCATTAGCGAACAAGGGGCAATATCCCGCTATAAATGTCCTGAAAAGTGTAAGCAGGGTAATGAATCATATCGCAGATGCCTCTCATATTAAGTCAGCAGAAAAAGTAAGAGAAATGCTGAGCACATATATCAATGCAGAGGATCTAATAAATATTGGAGCCTATAAACGCGGGTCATCTATGGAAATAGACGAAGCCATACGATTGTATCCTTCGATAATCTCTTTTTTGAAACAAGAAACGAATGAAAAAATTTCTATCTTGGAAAGCATTGGCCAATTAAAGGGATTAGCTGGAAAAGGAGAATAAAATATGCAGTACCAATTTAAATTCAATAAAATTCTGAAGATTAAAGAAAGAGAAAAAGATCAGGCGTTTGATGTATACAATCAGGCTGTAAAACGATTCGAAGAAACTGCAAAGAAACTGTACGACCTGCTGAAAAAGAAAGAAGATCTGGAAGAATATCAGCTATCAAGACTGACTAAAGGACTTCCTGTTCAGGAAATCAGGCATCACCAGCATTTTGTGAGCAGCCTTGAGAAAACAATTGACCACTATCAAAAGATGGTGGCAAATGCAAGAAGCCAAATGAATTTCCAGCAGGAGAAACTGATGGAAAAAAATATTGAAGTAAAAAAATATGAAAAAATGCAGGAAAAAGATTTAGCAGGCTTTTTGGAAAGCATGAAGCAAGCAGAAGGAAGGCAAATGGATGATATCTCGATTCAGCTGTATATGAATCGGGGAAATTAGGTGGTTAAATGGAAAGAATTTCAGAAGAACAAGAGAAACCAAAAACAAGCAGGTTTAAGTGGTTTATATATGCTTTCTTAATCCCGATCCTGTTCGGAATAACTGTAGCTCTGCTGGTTTTTACAATTACCGGAAATAATATTTTTGAAACAGCTAAAGAATTTAGCGGGAAAGTGCCATTTATAGCTTCAGTTTTTGATGATACAAATTCCCGTTCGCAGGAAGTGATGGAGGAGCAGCTCATCGGGCTGCAGGCAGAAGTAAAAGATCGTGAAGCAAGGATATCTCAGCTGGAAAGCGAGCTTGACAGCAAAGAGCTGGAAATAGAAAGGGCAGGGATGGAAAAGCAAAGGCTGGAGGAAGAAATCAGCGAGCTAACAGCTATAAAGGAAGAGAACAAGCGGGCATTTAAAGATATCGTAAAGACATATGAAAGTATTTCTGCTAAAAAAGCTGCACCCATTTTAACGGAGATGAAGGATGAAGAAGCAGTAAAAATCCTATCAAATGTTAATTCTGATACACTGGCTGCCATCATGGAGAAGATGAATCCCGAAGATGCTGCACGTTATACAGGACTCCTGACAGCAGCTAAAGAAGCAGGAGGATCGGATAATTAACAGAAATCCTGAAAGGAGGTGAAATAAGTGCAAATTGGAGGGGTAGGATTCATCCAGTCACAATTTTCATCTGAAGATAAACTATCACAGCAGGACACAGGCAGCCCAGGTTTTGGTAGTCTTTTCTTCGCTTTAACCGGATCAGCCAAACCGCAAGGAGAAAGTTTAACTTCTGCAGCAGATGAGAATAAGATCGAACAGTTAAAGGAAATAATTGAATTTCTTAAAGTAAGTGAGATTACCGACTTAGAAAACGGAAGCGAGCTGCTAGAGAAGATTTCACTACAAAATGAAACTGGCATCATTGATATCATTTCAGAGCAGCTGGATCTTTCACAGGAAGAATTGGTGCAGATGCTTGAGGGATTTATTGAGCAGGTACTGCCGGAAGTAAAGCTTAAGGGTGTATATTCCAAAGAAGATATAGATCCAGAAAACAAAATCCGTTTATTAATTTCAGCAATCTCCGATTTTGATCAAAAAGAAGGCATCAGCATGCAGGGGAAAGATTTTAACGGGGTATTAAAAGCTCTGAAATTGTATGAATTGCTGTCTGCGAAACAGGACTTTCACACTAGTAAACTAAACCTGAAAGATTTCCTGAATAATGTTCAAGTGAAAATTGAGAGTCTGATAAAAAATAGAGAGGGTATTTTACAGAAGCTTTTTACCCCGCTTGCAGCCGAATTAAACTCTATAAAACAATCAAATAATGCTGCTAATGAACCTGCGGGCGAGACTGCCGGTAAATTTGCTCACAGAGCAGAAACTGGTTTACAGGGATTTATTCAGGTGCAATCCTTCTCAAAGCCTGAACAGATGTCTCTCCTGAGTCCTCAGGGAAAGACAGTAAGTGCAGACCAGCTTATGCAGCAATTTGAAAACATATTATCCCGGAGTAATTTCCTAAAAATGGGAGGGGCGCAAAAGTTATTTATCAAACTGAACCCAGACCATCTTGGAGCGCTGCGGATAGAGCTTATTCAAAAAGACTCTGCGATGATTGCAAGGATACTTACTTCCACTGGAGCAGCTAAAGAAATTCTGGATTCACATATTAATGGATTGAAGCAGGCCTTTAGTTCACAAAACATCCAGATCGAGAGAATAGAAATCTCTCAGCAAATGACACAGCAGGATCGGTCTTTCAACAGAGATCCCCAGCAGCAGGAACAGAGGCAGCAGCAAAACAAGGATGAACATAATAATCAGCAGCCTGAGAGAGAATTTAACAGCTCTTTTGAAGAAGCACTTCTTAATACAGAAGCATAGGAGTGATAGTAATTGGCAAACACAATAGATTCTTCCCTGATGCTATCAAACTATCAAAGCCAAACCAGAAAAACCGGCTCAGATATATTAGGAAAAGATGATTTCCTGAAAATTCTAATGACACAGCTGCAAAACCAGGATCCAATGAATCCGATGCAGGACAAGGACTTCATTGCGCAAATGGCAACCTTCTCGTCTTTGGAGCAGATGACCAATATGAATAAGACGATGGAGAAGTTTGTTCAAGCCAACGAGCAAAATCAATTAATTTCTTACAATCAATTTGTTGGGAAAAATGTTACATGGCATAAATTGAAAGAATCAGATGACCCGGCTAAGCCGCCAACTATTGAAGAGGGGAATGGCAAAGTAGCTTCTATTCAGTTTAAGGACAGCAGTGTCCTCTTTATTTTAGAAGATGGAACCAAACTTGAACCTGCAAATATATCACAGGTTAAGGAAGCATCTAACGATAGTCATGTACAGCAGGCCAGTATGATGATTGGCAAGAAGGTTACTTTTCTGGATGCTGACGAAAAGGAAGTTTCTTCTCTAATCAAGTCAGTTTCTTTTAGAGATGGCAAGACACTTTTCCAATTGGAAGATGGCAAAATGAGCATAACAGCGTCTCAAATTATCGGTGTTGAATAAGTAAAGGAGCGTTATTGGATGGATAAGTTGATGTTTCGTCCGATCCATACCCAGAATGTAGTCACCAAACAGGCTAAACCTGTTCATTTAACAAACAAGGGGCAAAATGGTTTTTCAAAACATTTGCAGACTGCCCTGGAAAATAACAGCAAACTAATTGTCAGTAAACATGCAGAACAGCGGATGAACCAAAGAGGCATAGAAATTACAGGTGAGCGCTGGCAGCAAATTGAAAATAAAATGCATGAAGCAAAAAAGCTTGGTGTAAATGAATCCCTTGTATTACTGAAGGATGCAGCACTTGTTGTAAGCGCCAAAAACAATACAGTAATAACTGCTATGGATCGACAAGAAGCAGGTACTCAAATTTTCACCAACATCAATGGAACTATTATTCTTGATTAAATTAACAAGGCTGGACCTTTATAAAGGAAGCCTGGGCTGCGGAATGACAGAAGCTGCCAATAAAGAGAGGAGCGATTTAAGATATGCTACGTTCGATGTACTCGGGAATAAGCGGAATGAAAAACTTTCAAACGAAGCTTGATGTCATTGGAAATAATATTGCGAATGTAAATACATTCGGCTACAAAAAGGGCCGTGTAACTTTTAAAGATACGATGAACCAGACAATTTCTGGAGCAAGTGCCGCCCAGGATAATCGTGGTGGTAAAAACCCGATGCAGGTTGGACTGGGTTCGACCATTGCTACGATTGATACGATTCATACAGGTTCAAGTTTGCAGACAACTGGGCGTTCGTTAGACCTTGGGATTGATGGTGATGGGTATTTTGTTGTAAGACAAGGAGATGCACAATATTATACAAGGGCGGGTAACTTATATTTAGATGACAATGGAAACCTCGTAAATGCCGATGGGCTAAAAGTGCAAGCATATACTGTTAATCCCAATACTAAACAACCAACGAATATTCTTGGTGATGTAGCAGTTAACGTTAACTCGGTTATGCCCTCAAAAGCAACAGATACTATTACCTTTTCTGGGAATCTTTATGGTCAAGAAAATGAATTATTTACTCAACAAATGAAGTTAATTGATAAAAATGGAAATGGCCACAACTTTGAGGTTCAGTTTGAAAGAGGTGCAACCAACACTTGGTCAGTCAAGCTTATTTCAGGCACTAAAGAGGCGGATATAGGAAATATAACATTTAGTGGTACTCCTTTGGCTGCTTCATTTAATGAATCATCATGGACTATTGATTTAGACGGAGATAGTAATGCTGATTTTACAGATGCAAATATCAATATCAATGTTGATCAATTGACATCTGCAGATGGCGAACTGACTGCCATGGCAGATCCGAATGGAAACACTTCAGGAAGCCTTGAAAGTTTTAATATAGGATCAATGGGTGAAATAAATGGTGTCTATTCTAATGGACTGATACAAAATCTTGGCTTCATAGCTCTAGCAAAATTCAGTAACCCATCAGGTCTGACAAAAACTGGTAATAACTTATTCCAAGAATCTATCAACTCAGGCACTGCAAATATAAACGTAGCAGGAGAAGGTCGTGGAGTTATCGCTTCCGGCTCCCTGGAAATGTCCAACGTAGACCTATCAGAAGAATTCACTGAAATGATTACAGCCCAGCGCGGTTTCCAGGCAAACACCCGCATCATTACAACATCAGATGAAATCCTGCAGGAGCTTGTTAATTTAAAACGTTAATCTAAAGGAGGGTCAGGGCTGAAGATACAGGATCTTGAGCCCTGAAAAAAACATTGATTAAAGTATCTCGCCTGAACGGCAAAACTTTTGTATTGAATGCTTTGTACATAGAAACAGTAGAGTCTTTTCCAGATACGACTATTACGCTCACTAATGGAAAGAAGTTTGTTGTAAAGGAAACTGAAGACCGAGTCATGCATTTGATTTTAGGATTCTATCAATCTGTTAATCTACTGGGGCAGCAGCTGGCGGAGGGAATTGAAAATGAAGAACAATAAGCTGTTAATGATAATGTTAATGATGCTTGTAGCAATCACGCTTATAGGAGCTATTGCCCTTGTGCTTGTAATGAAGTTTTCGGGTGATAATGAAACAAAAGAGCCGACAATTGATGAAGTGCTGGAGGCCTCTGTGGATATTCCGCAAGTTACAGCCAATTTAGCGAGTGATGATTATATCCGGATTTCTTTTAAGATACAAACTGAAAACAAAAAAGCAAAAGAGGAACTGCAAAAAAGAGATTTCCAGGTTAAAAATCTCATCATCCAGGAATTGTCTGAAATGAAATCAGAGGATATACAGGGGAAAGAAGGCCAAATCAAGCTGCAGGAAGATTTGAAAACCAAGATAAATGGTTTAATGCAAGAAGGAAAGATCGTTCAGGTGTACATAACTGAATCTCTCCTCCAGTGATAACCAAATAATTAACTGCAATAGATGGAGGTGAGGATTCATGTCAGGTGAGGTTTTATCGCAAAGCGAGATTGATGCTCTGCTTTCGGCTCTCTCTACCGGAGAAATGGATGCAGATGAGCTGAAAAAGGAACAAACTGAGAAAAAAGTAAAAGTTTATGATTTTAAGAGAGCATTAAGATTTTCTAAAGATCAAATTCGAAGTTTAACTAGAATTCATGAGAATTTTGCCCGGCTTCTAACCACCTTTTTTTCTGCCCAGCTGAGGACCTATGTCCAGATTTCGGTTGCTTCTGCGGATCAGATACCATATGAAGAATTTATCCGGTCCATCCCTAAAATGACTATATTGAATGTAATTGAGGTGCCCCCTCTGGCTGGAAGAATTCTTATGGAAGTGAATCCAAACGTCGCCTATGCCATGATGGACAGGCTGATGGGCGGCCGAGGGACAAGCATCAATAAAGTTGATAATTTAACAGAAATTGAAACAAAAATCATGTCAGCTACATTTGAAAGAGCATTTGAAAACTTAAGGGAAGCCTGGAGTACAATCGCTGACATTGATCCGATATTGTCTGATTTTGAGGTAAATCCGCAATTTCTGCAAATGGTCTCGCCAAATGAAACAGTTGTCGTTATATCACTAAATACGACAATTGGTGAAACGAGTGGAATGATTAATATATGTATACCTCACGTCGTTCTGGAGCCCATTATTCCTAAGCTGTCTGTACATTATTGGATGCAGACGGACAAAAAGGAAAGGGAGCCGGAGGTCATTGCCCGGCTTGAACGAAACATTCAGAAAGCGGAAGTTCCGGTCATATGTGAACTCGGCAGTTCTGACATAGCCATCCAGGAATTCTTATCACTTGATATTGGAGATGTCATTGAGTTAAACCAGGGAATTGATAGGCCGCTTACTATAAAAGTCGGCAATATCCCTAAATTCATTGGACAACCCGGAAAATTGAACAAAAAAATGGCTGTGCAAATTTTAGACACTGTGAAAGGGGGAGATGAGGATGATGAGTGATGATATGCTTTCGCAAGATGAGATTGATGCTCTATTAAGGGGAGCAGCTGACGACAGTGACGAAACAGAAAGTTATAATGAGGCATTTTTTCAAACTGAGGATTATTTGTCACATATGGAACAGGATGCTTTAGGTGAAATCGGCAATATCTCTTTTGGAAGCTCTGCAACTGCATTGTCTACGTTATTAAATCAAAAAGTTGATATCACAACTCCGGCTGTTTCAGTTGTTTTGCGCAAGAAATTAGCTGATGAATTCCCGCATCCTTATGTAGCAATTCAGGTGAATTATACGGAAGGCTTCTTCGGAAGCAACCTGCTTGTAATACAGCAATCGGATGCTGCCATCATTGCTGATTTAATGCTTGGGGGAGACGGGACCAGCCCTGCTGAACTAATGGGTGAAATTCAGTTAAGCGCTGTTCAGGAGGCAATGAACCAGATGATGGGTTCTGCAGCCACTTCGATGTCAACCATCTTTGGTAAAAAGGTTGATATTTCGCCACCGGCAATTGATCTTCTTGATTTGCCGCATGGAGAAGGTGCTGAACGAGTTCCTGAGGAAGAAATGCTGGTAAGAATATCGTTCCGCTTAAAGATAGGCAGTCTTATTGATTCGAATATTATGCAGCTGCTTCCTTTGGAATTTGGTAAAAGTCTTGTAAATGAATTATTGAATCCGGGTCAAGGTCTGCCGGCAGAGGGGGCGGCTCCTGATGAAAAACCAGTTATGCAGTCTCACTCTGATTTTCAGGATAGTCAGCTTTCATTTGATAAAAAACCAGAAGTAAGCACTTCGGGTTATGACCAGCAGTACGCTCAAACAAATTATCCAGGGACCCCGGCTTATTCACAGCCGGTTATGAATCAGGCATCGAACCCTCAAAGCTATACACCTGCACAAAACCATGCTCAGCAGTCCGGACCGCAGCATTTCGGAGGCTCTTATGCAAACGGGGTGCAGCCGAATGTACAGCCGGCAGCTTTTTCGAGCTTTGAACCATACCATATGCAAGAGACTGAAACAAAGAATTTGGATATGCTTTTGGACATACCGCTTCAGGTAACGGTTGAGCTGGGAAGGACAAAACGTTCCGTAAAGGAGATTCTTGAATTGTCTTCCGGTTCAATTATTGAACTGGATAAACTGGCCGGTGAACCTGTTGATATTCTGGTGAATAACCGGTTAATCGCCCAGGGTGAAGTAGTTGTCATTGATGAGAACTTTGGTGTGAGGGTTACAGATATTATCAGCCAGAGTGACCGTATAAAAAAATTAAGATAATAAGTGGGGGTTATAAGAATGGCACATAAAATTTTAATAGTTGATGATGCAGCTTTTATGCGAATGATGATAAAAGATATTTTATCCAAGAATGGCTATGACGTAGTGGGTGAAGCTGCTGACGGTGCACAGGCTGTTGAAAAATATAAGGAAACACAGCCTGACCTTGTCACAATGGATATCACCATGCCGGAAATGGATGGAATTACAGCTCTGAAAGAGATCAAAAAATTGAATCCAAGTGCTAAAGTCATTATGTGTTCTGCAATGGGCCAGCAGGCGATGGTCATTGATGCCATTCAGGCTGGCGCGAAGGATTTTATCGTAAAACCATTCCAGGCTGATAGAGTTCTTGAAGCAATCGGCAAAACTTTGGGCTAGTGATTATTCTTTTTAGAGGGTGCAAAATAGTGTGGAATGTAAAGAAAGTGATTTCTTTGCTGCTGTTGTTATCAATTGTTCTGCTGGGCATGCAGCCGCTGGCCCAGGCAGAGCAATTGAATAATAGTGTTAAAGAATGTATGGATAACCCGGAAAAATGCAAGGAACAGGAATCAAAGGAAACAAAAGAATCAAAGGAAACAAAAGAATCAAAGGATTCAGAGGCAGCTGAAGGACAGCCTGAACAGGATGAAAGCGGAAAGATCGGTCTTACTTCCTGGGATTTTATAAAAATGATTTTAGCAACAGGCTTTACTATTGGATTACTCTATGCTCTCCTAAAGTTCATCAATAAAAAAAGCAAAGTATATAACAGGTCGCAATTAGTTGAAAACCTCGGTGGTACAGCTTTAGGTGCAAACAGGTCAGTCCAGCTGATTAAAGTGGGAAAGCGCATTTTGGTAGTAGGGGTAGGAGAAAATATTCAGCTGTTAAAAGAAATAGACAACTCAGAAGAGTACAGCCAGATCATCAAAGAGCATAATGACAAACTGGAACAGCTTATCCGTCCAAGCGATATTGTGACAAAGGTGATGAAAAGAACACAGCAAACAGATGAAAGCAAGCAAGGCAGCCAAAATTTCAGTACACTGCTCGGGATTCAGCTGGCTGAAATGAAAAAGGGCAGAAAAAAACTGTTTGATGAGTTAGAAAGAAAGGGCCAGAAGAAAGATGAATGAATTCATGGAGTTTTTTAATAGCAGCTCTCCTGAAAATGTATCTACATCTGTGAAGCTTTTTTTATTGCTGACGGTACTTTCTCTCGCGCCGAGTATTCTAATATTAATGACTTGTTTTACAAGGATAGTCATCGTTCTTTCCTTTGTCAGAACGGCGCTTGCTACTCAGCAAATGCCGCCGAACCAAGTTTTAATAGGCTTATCCTTATTCCTGACATTCTTTATCATGGCTCCGACCATGCAGGAAGTGAACGAACAGGCTTTAACACCTTTATTCAATGAAGAAATAAATCTGGAACAAGCATATGAAAAAGCTTCAATACCCTTTAAAGAATTTATGAGTGCCCATACGAGGCAGAAGGATTTGGCTTTATTTCTTGAATACTCCGGAGCTGAAGCACCGGCTTCCATTGAAGATATTCCGCTTACGAGTCTTGTTCCGGCCTTTGCCATAAGTGAAATTAAAACAGCTTTTCAAATTGGCTTTATGATTTTTATTCCATTTCTGGTGATCGACATGGTTGTTGCCAGTGTATTGATGTCCATGGGGATGATGATGCTTCCTCCCGTTATGATTTCGCTTCCGTTCAAAATATTATTATTTGTACTGGTGGACGGATGGTACTTAGTAGTTAAATCCCTTTTACAAAGCTTTTAAGCAGGTGAACATTCAGAATGACTCCAGAAACAGTAATATCCATTGCAGAAAGAGGGATCATCACCGTATTGATGATTTGCGGTCCCTTGCTAATTCTGGCACTAGTAGTCGGCTTGGTAGTCAGCATCTTTCAGGCTACAACCCAAATTCAGGAACAGACACTGGCTTTTATTCCTAAAATTGTAGCGGTCCTTGTCGGTGTTGTTTTCTTTGGACCATGGATGCTTAGCCATATGCTATCTTATGCAAATGAGATTTTTTCTAATTTGACCAGGTTTGTAGGCTGATGACATGTTAGATTTTCTGCCTTCTTTTCCTGCTTTTTTACTTATTTTTGTAAGGGTGACATCTTTCTTTTTAATGATGCCCCTTTTTTCATACAGATCCATTCCGGCATCACACAAAATTGGCCTTGGCTTCTTTTTGGCCTGGATTATGTTCCTCGGAATGGATGTCCCGGCTCTTGAAATTGACGGTACTTATTTTCTATTAATCATAAAAGAAGCATTGGTTGGGCTGATGGTTGGATTTATTGCCTATTTGATTCTTTCAGCCATTCAAATTGCCGGAGGATTTATTGATTTTCAGATGGGTTTTGCCATAGCGAATGTGATTGATCCGCAGACAGGAGCGCAGAGCCCATTAATGGGACAGTATTTGTACACGATCGCTCTCTTTTTTTTATTAACTGTCAATGGACATCATCTCATGCTTGATGGAGTGTTTTACAGCTATAATTTTATCCCGCTTGATCAGGCATGGATTTCTTTCGGGAATGAAAATATGACTGAATATGTCATAAAAGCCATGAATACGATGTTCGTTATTGCCTTTCAGATGTCCATCCCTGTTGTCGGCAGTCTGTTTCTCGTGGATGTCGCGTTAGGGATTGTCGCAAGGACAGTTCCGCAGCTAAATGTTTTCGTCGTCGGGCTTCCTTTGAAAATAGGCGTCAGTTTTATTGTCCTCATAATTGTTATGAGTGTATTAATATACGCGTTTTCCATTGCAATTGAAACGATGCTGGAAACAATGAGAGGGCTGATGGAGCTTATGGGAGGTTCATAGAATGAAGTTATTGCTTTCTTTAGATCTCCAGCTGTTTTCCGGAGAAAAAACAGAAAAAGCCACTCCGAAAAAGAGGCAGGATTCCAGAAAAAAAGGACAAGTAGCCAAAAGCCAGGATGTTAATACAGCCATCGTCCTTTTAGCGGTGTTTCTGTTTTTGCTGTTTGCCGGATCGTATTTGAAGAATATCATCCTTTATATATTTACGCACTCATTTAATGATTATATGATGATGCCTCTGACAGAGGCGAATGTTCAGGTGATCTTTCTTGATGTCTTAAAGGAACTGGTACTTTTTTTAGGTCCGATCATGCTGATTGCTATGCTTGCGGGTGTGCTTGCTAACTTCATGCAGGTAGGTACTCTTTTGTCAACAGAAGCAATACAGCCTAAATTGGAGAAATTGGATCCAATAAAAGGCTTTAAGCGCATTTTTTCCATGAGGGCGATCGTGGAGCTGCTGAAGTCGATGCTCAAGATTGCTTTTGTGGGTGTCGCTGCATTTGCGGTTTTATGGTTAAGAATAGATGAAATATTAATTCTTTCTCAAAAATCAGTTGGAACGGCGCTGGCCACCATTGCAAGTCTAACCGTTCAAATGGGCTTAATAGCATCAGCAGCTCTCCTATTTTTATCAGTTTTGGATTATCTCTATCAAAAATATGATTTTGAAAAAAATATCCGCATGTCTAAACAAGACATTAAAGACGAACACAAAAATAGTGAAGGAGACCCTTTAATTAAATCCAAGATCAAACAAAGACAGAGGGAAATGGCAATGAGAAGGATGATGCAGGAAGTCCCTAAAGCGGATGTGGTTATCACGAACCCTACACATTTTGCCATAGCCCTGAGCTATGATGAAACAAAAAGTGATGCTCCGATTGTAGTTGCGAAAGGTGTGGACTTTGTTGCCCAAAAGATTAAATTGATTGCAAAGGAGCATGATGTGATTGCAGTTGAAAACAGGCCGCTTGCCAGGGCTCTTTATAGTCAGGCGGAAATTGGCCAAGCCATCCCTGAAGAATTTTTCAAAGCTGTTGCAGAGATTTTAGCATATGTGTACAGAACTAAAAACAAAATTTAACCAGAGAAATATGGAATAGCTGGTCATAGGAAGCTGTTGAATGGCTGCCAAGGCGTTTCCGCTTTTGTAAAATAAGAAAGTATTGATCTTTGAACTGCGATAACTGTCTAGCTCCAGCGCCTACCCCCTCGAGGTGTCGGGGGTGAGCAAGGCGCTTGCGCTTTTCTTGTAAGGAGAGAGTTTTGATGCAAGTAAGAGACTTATCAGTATTGATGAGTGTAATTTTAATAGTAGCCATGCTTATTATTCCTTTTCCGCCTTGGCTTTTAAGTGTACTGATAATCATTAATATTGCGCTTGCACTTATGGTTTTGCTGACGGCCATGAATATGAAGGAAGCGCTCGAATTTTCCATTTTTCCTTCCTTAATATTGTTAATGACATTATTCAGGCTGGGTTTGAATGTTTCTACAACCAGATCCATTTTATCGGAAGGGGAAGCAGGAAAGGTCGTTGAAACATTCGGTTCATTTGTAACCGGCGGTAATGTTATAGTCGGACTCGTTGTATTCTTAATTCTTATTATTATTCAATTTATCGTCATTACCAAAGGATCTGAGAGGGTTTCCGAAGTGGCGGCGCGTTTTACACTTGACGCCATGCCGGGTAAACAGATGAGCATCGATGCAGACTTAAATGCAGGTATGATCTCTGAGCATGAAGCCCGGGAACGCCGTGAAAAAATCAGCCGTGAATCTGACTTTTACGGTTCGATGGATGGTGCCAGTAAATTTGTTAAAGGTGACGCCATTGCCGGGATCATTATTACGCTTATCAACTTATTATTTGGCGTTGTCATTGGCATGGTGCAGCTGGGGCTCCCGTTTGCAGAGGCTGCCATGAAATATTCAATGCTGACGGTTGGAGACGGAATTGTCAGTCAAATTCCGGCTCTGTTAATCTCCACAGCAACGGGTATTGTAGTAACAAGGGCAGCATCAGATGGAAATATTGGAAAAGACATTACTTCCCAGCTGTTTGCTTATCCGAAAATGTTATATGTCACTGGCGGAACTATCATTCTGCTAGGGTTATTGACACCGATAGGGCTTGTTTTAACACTGCCGATTGGCGGCTTGATGATTTTTGGCGGATATACGATAGCTAAGACTCCACAGCCGGATAAAGATCAGCTGCTGGAGATGGAAGAAGAGGTCGAAAGCGATGAAATGAAAAGTCCTGAAAGCGTGGTTAACCTATTAAATGTAGATCCGATAGAATTCGAGTTTGGCTATGGGTTAATACCTCTTGCCGATACGAATCAGGGCGGGGACCTTCTTGACAGGATTGTAATGATCAGAAGGCAGCTGGCGATTGAATTGGGCCTAGTCATTCCGGTAGTTAGAATACGTGATAATATTCAGCTGCAGCCGAATGAATACAGATTGAAGATTAAAGGAAATGAAATGGCCCGCGGCGAGCTTCTGCTAGATCATTATTTGGCAATGAGTCCTGGTATTGAAGATGATAGCATCGAAGGAATTGATACGATTGAGCCTTCCTTCGGCCTGCCGGCAAAATGGATAACAGAAGAAATGAAGGAGCAGGCAGAAATTTTCGGCTATACAGTCGTTGACCCGCCATCTGTTGTTTCTACTCATATTACAGAAATTATAAAAAGCAATGCTCATGAGTTATTAGGCCGCCAGGAAACAAAGCAGCTGATTGATCATGTTAAGGAAAGCTATCCAATCCTTGTTGAAGAAGTTACACCAAATCCATTGTCTGTTGGTGAAGTTCAAAAGGTGCTTGCAAAACTATTGAGGGAAAACGTTTCGATCCGAAATTTGCCGGTTATCTTTGAAACACTTGCTGATTTTGCCAAATCTACAAGTGATACAGATTTGCTTACAGAATATGCCCGTCAGGCTTTGGCCAGACAAATTACCAGCCAGTTTTCACAGCAGGGTGACTCTATAAAAGTCGTTACCCTATCAGGGAGAGTCGAGAAAATGGTTGCAGAAGGTGTTCAGCAGACAGAACATGGGAATTATTTATCCATGGATCCAACGGTATCCCAGAATATTCTTGAATCAATTGCTTCCCAGGTTGAACAGCTTTCATTGATGGAGCAGACGCCAATTGTCCTTTGTTCTCCAGCAGTCAGAATGTATGTCAGGCAATTAACAGAAAGGTATTTCCCGCAGATACCGATCCTTTCCTATAACGAGCTGGAAGCAAATGCGGAAGTTCAAAGTGTCGGGGTGGTGAATATAGATTGAAGGTAAAAAAGTTCATGGCAGCGTCCATGCCTGATGCGATGAAACAAATACGCGCGGAACTGGGTAAGGATGCAGTAATTATAAATTCACGAGTAGTATATACAGGCGGGGTTTTAGGCTTTTTTAAAAAGAGAAATATAGAAATAATGGCAGCGGCGGATTCAAATAAGGAAATAGAGCAAAAACCCGCTGTTAAGCCTGCAGCAATCCCTGCTGCTTCAAATCATTTCAAGGGAAACACTGAAGATTCTCAATTTCCCGGATCAGGAACATCAGATGAGCTGATTAGAGAGATAAGCAGCCTGAAACAAATGATGTCCTCATTGGCAGGTGGAAAGCAGATAAGTACTGTCTACCCTGAAGCGATAAGAAAAGTCATGCAATTACTTAATGAACAGGAAATTGACAAGTCAATACAGGATCAGGTACTTCAAGTATTGCTGGAAAAATGGTACTTGGGCGGTGCCAAAGCTAAAGCTGCTGAAGTGGAAGCCTGGATGCAAGAAGAGCTTATAAAGCAAATTGAGGATATTCCATTCTGCGGGATTTCTTTCACCAAAAAATATATCAATGTAGCAGGTCCTACTGGAGTAGGGAAAACAACTACCTTGGCGAAGATGGCAGCAGAGTGTGTGATTAAACATAAAAAAAAGGCTGCATTTATCACAGCCGACACCTACAGGATAGCTGCGATCGATCAATTAAAAACATATGCAGGCATCCTGGATATACCTTTAGAAGTTTGCTACACAATAGATGACTTCAGACAGGCAGCAGAGAAACTGAAAGAATATGACCTTGTTTTAATAGATACAGCCGGACGGAATTTCAGGAACAGAAAGTATGTAGAAGATTTAAAGAATGTGATTGATTTCGAGCAGGAGATGGAAACTTTTTTAGTGCTCTCGCTTACTGCGAAACAAAAGGATATGGAAGATATATTTAATCAGTTCTCAATTATAGACATTGATAAGCTTATCTTCACAAAGGCAGATGAAACGTCAACTTACGGTGCGATGTACAACATCATTCATAAATATAAAAAGGGCACAGCTTATATTACAAATGGCCAGGATGTTCCTGATGATATCCTGACGGCAGGGCCGGTAGATATTGTAAAACAACTAATGGGGAATAAGAAATGAACGATCAGGCAGAAAGGCTAAGAGCCAGGCTGAAAGAAGAAGACAGCCGAAGTCATCAATTTAAAACAATAGCGGTGGTTAGCGGAAAAGGGGGAGTAGGGAAATCAAATTTCTCATTGAATTTCTCTATTTCCCTATGCAAAAGGGGCCACAGAGTATTGTTATTCGATATGGATATCGGCATGGGGAATGTTGAGATTCTTATGGGAAGATCAGCCAGTTATTCAATTGCTGATTTTTTAGAAAAGAATATGCCTTTAAATAATATTATTTCAGAGGGACCATATGGACTGGATTATATTGGAGGCGGGACGGGTCTTTCGCATATTGTGAAACTCGATGATGAGCAAATTTCAAGATTCACCGGAGAACTTGCCCAACTAATTCAAAATTATGATTATATCATCTTTGATATGGGTGCAGGCATTACAGAAGAATCCGCGAAGTTCATACTCTCAGTTCAGGAAATTGCGGTCATTACTACACCTGAACCAACGTCCATCACTGATGCATACTCAGTAATGAAGCATATACATCTTTTGGATGATAAGATACCATTTCATTTGGTAATTAATCGGTCTGAAGGAGAGAGAGAAGGGCAGGAAACATTTAAGAGGATTTCTGCTGTTGCATCAAGATTCTTAGGGAGAGATGCTGACCTCCTGGGAATTATTCCGGATGATCGCAGCATAAAGCAGGCTGTGAAACGGCAAATTCCTTTCATTATTTATCAGGAAAATTCAGCTGCTTCAAAAGCGATTCGGAATATGACTGAGAAAGTTGGCGGCGGAGCTGGCGGGGAGACTGGTGAATATCATACTTCCCAGTTTATTTCAAAGCTCAAAAAATTTCTTTTTAATAGGGGGTGAATCAGCTTGAAGAGTGTCAAAGTGCTTGTAGTAGATGATTCAGCCTTTATGAGGAAACTGATTGCGGATCTCTTGTCTGAAGATGAGAGAATTCAAGTTATTGGGACAGCCAGAAACGGAGAAGAGGGCTTAAGGAAAATTAAAGAATTAAATCCTGATGCAGTAACCATGGATGTTGAAATGCCGGTCCTAAACGGCCTGGAGGCTCTCAAAATAATTATGAAAACTATGCCTGTTCCTGTAGTCATGCTTTCAAGCACAACGAAGGAAGGTACTGAAAACACCTTTACAGCCATGGAATATGGGGCAGTAGATTTTATAGCGAAGCCATCTGGGCCAATCTCACTTGACCTGCATAAAATAAAAACTGAATTAACAGATAAAGTAGTGCAGGCAAGCAAAGCGAATATGAAAGGGCTGGTTAATTTTTCAGGTAGTGGAAAAAAACTGCCGGACTTCACCGGAGTTATAGTAAAATAGAACCGTGTAAATCTATTCAGCTCAATCGTTCTGCTGATGAACCGAGCCTAAAAGTCAAACAGATTATCTGTATAGGAACTTCCACGGGCGGACCTCGTGCACTTCAAAAAGTGCTGAATGATCTTCCAGGAAATCTTAACGCACCGATTCTGATTGTACAGCATATGCCTGCCGGATTTACGAAGTCACTGGCAAGCAGACTAAACGGATTATCGTCGTTATCTGTTAAGGAAGCCGAAGATGGGGATATTCTTAAAAACGGCACAGCCTATATTGCTCCTGGTGGCTTTCACCTGACAGCAGCAAGGTCAGGCAGGGATCTTGTGATTCATCTGGATGAATCACCGCCAAGGAACGGACACAGGCCTTCAGTTGATGTGATGTTTGAATCTGTAGGTGAAATTAAAGAGATCAGAAAAATTGCTGTCATAATGACAGGAATGGGAGCAGATGGCAGAAATGGCCTGGTGGCAATGAAGAAAAGCGGTGAAGTGAAAGCCATTGCTGAATCAAAAGAATCATCAATTGTATTTGGAATGCCAAGAGCAGTGATTGAATCTGGCCTTGCAGATGAGGTGCAGAATATTGAACGTATAGCAGAATCCATATTGAAATATGTTTAAAGCCGAGGGGGCAGGCACATGGAGATGAACCAATATTTAGAGGTATTTATCGAAGAAAGCAAGGAGCATTTGCAGTCGTGCAATGAACAGCTTCTTGAATTAGAAAAAAATCCTGATGATATAAAAATAGTTAATGAGATATTCAGGTCTGCTCATACGCTGAAAGGCATGTCGGCCACCATGGGGTATGAAGATCTCGCAAATCTAACTCATCAGATGGAAAATGTTCTTGATGCAATCAGAAATCAGAAGATTAAGGTAAATGGTGAAATTCTCGATGTTGTTTTTCTGGCTGTTGATGATCTTGAAGCAATGGTCCTATCAATAGCAGAAGGCGGAGACGGAAAAAGGGATGTTTCCATAGCTGTTGAAAAGTTGATGCTTATTGAAAAAGGGGAAAGCCCGGCACTGTCAAAAGCAAGAGCCGAAACGGCAGCAGCAATTGCTGAACCTCCAGGACCAGTCAAGAGTACATATGATGATTTCGAGTGGACCGTGATTCAGCAATCGAAGGAGCAGGGCTTTGAAACCTATGAAATTTCAATAGCCTTGCGGGCAGATTGTCTGCTGAAAGCAGCCAGAGTCTATATGGTTTTTGAGGTCCTTGAGAAGAGCGGGGAAGTGATCAAAGCCACTCCTTCTGTTGAGCAGCTTGAAGAGGAGCAATTTGATCAGGAATTCTCTGTAACAATTGTGACCCAAGAAACACCCGAAGTTATCCGTCAGAAATTGTTGAAGGTCTCAGAAGTGGATAGGATAGATGTGGTCGAGGTTTCTATGGGGGATTACATCTCCCGGGAAACCGTGAAGGATGAAGGTACCCTGAAGCCTGATGTGGAGGAGAAGGCAGATCGTGCTTCAGAGATGCCAAAAGAGGAAAAGAAGGCGCCTGCAGCAAAGCAAGTCAGCAACAAAACCATTAGGGTGAATATCGAGAGACTGGATATCCTTATGAACCTGTTTGAAGAATTGGTGATTGACAGAGGCAGGCTTGAACAAATATCCAAGGAATTAAACAATCAGGAACTTCATGAAACAGTTGAGCATATGTCAAGGATATCCGGAGACCTGCAGAATATTATTCTGAATATGCGCATGGTCCCAATAGAAACAGTATTCAATCGTTTCCCGAGAATGGTCAGACAATTAGCAAGAGATTTAAATAAAAAGATCAATCTAGAAATTGTCGGTGCAGATACTGAACTGGACCGAACGGTTATCGATGAAATTGGCGATCCGCTTGTTCACTTAATCCGAAATGCATTAGACCATGGTGTAGAAACACCGGAAGTCCGTAAAGCAATTGGTAAAAACGAAGAAGGAAATGTCATTCTAAAGGCTTATCACAGCGGCAATCATGTTTTCATAGAAATAGAGGATGATGGCGCAGGCATAAACAAAGATAAGGTTATAAAGAAAGCATTAAAAAATGGCATCATTACAGAGCAAAGCGCTTCAGCATTAACGGACAAGCAGGCATATGAACTTATTTTTGCCTCAGGATTCTCAACTGCGGATAAAATCTCAGATGTTTCCGGACGGGGTGTAGGGCTGGATGTTGTCAAGAATACAATTGAGTCATTGGGAGGATCAGTTTCAATTGATTCAAAAGTTGGACAGGGGTCCATATTCTCCATTCAGCTGCCATTAACTTTATCCATTATTTCTGTCATGCTCGTCGAGATTGAGAAGGAAAAATACGCAATCCCTCTATCTTCTATTATTGAAACTGCTATTATCAGGAAAGCAGATGTCTTAAGTGCACATAATCAGAAAGTGATTGATTTCAGAGGCAAGGTTGTTCCGCTCCTTTCATTGAAGGAAATCTTTGAAGTGCCATCTGACAATCATGAAGATGAATTTATTTCCGTTGTTATCGTAAGAAAAGGGGAAAAGATGGCCGGGCTTGTGGTGGATTCCTTTATCGGGCAGCAGGAAGTCGTTTTAAAATCACTTGGAAACTACTTAACAAGTGTGTTTGCCATTTCCGGAGCAACTATATTAGGAGATGGACAGGTTGCCCTGATAGTGGACTGCAATGCATTGATTAAATAAATTTTGACGAGGAGTGAACATGATGAGTGAGATGACAGCCGCGGATTTAAAATTGATTGTATTTCAGCTGAAAGATAAGGAATATGCGATTCCCGTTAATCAGGTGCGTTCCATAGAAAAGGTTGAGCATATAACCCGGGTTCCTCGAACAGTCGGCTTTGTTAAAGGAGTGATCAATTTAAGGGGTGTAGTGACACCTATCATTAGCCTCAGAAGCAGATTTAATCTGGAAGAGGCTGAATATAATGAGCATTCACGAGTCATCATCGCAGTATTGAATGATATGGAAGTCGGATTGATTGTAGATTCAGCAAATGATGTGATTGATGTGGCGCCTGAATCAATTGAACCACCTCCGGAGGTAATCGGTTCAGAAGAGGCCGATTTTATAAAAGGTGTTACAAAAATCGAAAAACGTTTATTTATCCTAATAGATTTGGAAAAAGTCCTGAATCCGGAAGAATTGGCAGCTCAGGATGGAAAAGGAATAGCGGGATGAATTTTTCAGAAAAAAATATCAGCAGCATTCAATTGGATATTCTTAAAGAAATCGGGAATATTGGTGCGGGTCATGCGGCTACTGCATTATCAACGCTGCTTAATAAAAAAATCGATATGTCTGTCCCGGATGTGAAAATTGTTTCTTTTGATGAAATGATTGATATGGCCGGAGGACCGGAAAATGTTGTGGCAGGGGTGTTCCTAAGGATAGAAGGAGACGCCCCTGGCAGCATGTTTTTTGTCCTGCCTCTTGAACAGGCTGAAATCTTTATTCGGGAACTGCCTGGAAACATTCCTTTCTGTGCAGATGAGCTGCCATATGATGAACTTGCTGTATCCGCACTCCAGGAGCTTGGCAACATTCTATCAGGATCATATTTATCATCATTATCGGATTTTACTAAGCTGTCACTTTTCCCTTCAGTGCCGATGCTTAGCATTGATATGGTGGGGGCAATTATTGGTACGGGTCTCCTTGAAATTTCGCAGGTGAGTGATTACGCCATCGTAATTGATACAGCTTTAAATGATGAACTTCAAAATACGAATGCTGTTAATGGCCATTTCTTTCTGCTTCCTGATCCTGAATCCTTTCAAATAATCTTTAAGGCATTGGGAGTTCCGGATTATGAATAGTCTTTTAGAAATTGTAAAAGTTGGCATAGCAGATATGAATATAGTTAAAACTCCCGGGTTAATCAGGACATCAGGACTTGGTTCCTGTGTCGGTGTGGTTCTTTATGATCTTAGTGCAGAAATTGCCGGGCTGGCGCATATTATGCTGCCTGATTCTTCTCTTGCAAAGAACACAAGCTTTAATTCAGCTAAATATGCTGATACAGCAATCAGGGATTTAGTGAGCCTTCTGATGAAAAACGGTGCAAAAGCTTCCCGATTAAATGCCAAGATTGCCGGTGGAGCCCAGATGTTCCAATACTCCTCCGGAAGTGATTTAATGAGGATTGGCCCAAGGAATGTGGAAGCGGTTAAAAAGGAACTATATTCCTTAAAGATTGCTATTTTAGGTGAAGATGTTGGCGGGCATAGCGGCAGAACAATTGAATTCAATCCTGAATCAGGCGAATTGGTGATTCGGACTGTTAATAAAGACAAAGTTGTTATTTAAGCTCCCGCTCTAAGGTATGGGCAGTTACAAGTGAATCAGCTTTATATTGGTCGGCTTTACAGGTTTTAAATGCTGCCGGATGATCACAGCCAGCCATAAAAGCTGATTTTCTCTCCGTCTTATTAATTATTCTCTCTAATTATTTCCTCGAAGGACACACCCCTTATTTATTGGTTTCGAACCAAGCAGTTTGGATGTAAGATAATATTTTTATAGGAAACATTTTGATATACTAACAATAATTAATAGAAATGGAAACGTTTGAGGAGGATGGCCATGGCAGACATGATAACTGAAGAAAGCACTTACTGGGCTAAATGGGTCGACTCTCGTGATGCTCAAGCGGGGAATTTTCTTGTGAAAAAATATTTGCCTCTTGTAAGCTATCATGTACAGCGGATATCCGCTGCCCTGCCGAAGAATGTTTCAAGAGATGATATACGAAGTCTTGGGCTAATGGGTTTGTACGATGCGCTGGAAAAGTTTGAGCCTGCAAGAGATTTGAAATTTGATACATATGCTTCCTTTCGAATTCGCGGTGCAATTCTAGATGGATTAAGAAAAGAAGATTGGCTTCCCCGAAGTACGAGGGATAAGGCGAAAAAAATTGAAGCTGCCACTGAGATGCTGGAGCAGCGGCTGATGCGCAATGCAACAGTGCGTGAAATTGCTGAAGAAACAGAAATGCAGGAAGACGAAGTTTATTCTATTATGAACGAACACTTTTACGCCAATATCCTCTCAATCGATGAGCAGCCTGATTCAGAAGAAAAAGATGCCAGCTATTCAATTAAGGATGAAAAAGCAATTATTCCGGAAGAAAAGGTATTAAAGAATGAAATCTTGGAAGAAATGGCTGAAAAAATCTTACAATTAAATGAAAAAGAGCAGCTTGTGCTAAGTTTATTTTACAAAGAGGAATTAACCCTTACAGAAATTGGCGAAGTAATGGGACTATCAACATCCCGAATATCCCAAATCCATTCAAAGTCAATTTTTAAGCTGAGACAGCTGTTGGAAAAAGCCATATAGATTTATGACATTTCTTTCTGCAAAGGAAAAAAATGAAGATCTGGCAAGTGAAAATAAGAAGTGAGACGTTATCAAGGATGTGATCTGGGATGAGTTTGAAATCAATAGAACTGCAGATAGCACTTCCCAGAACGTTCGAAGCAGGTAAAATTCAGGATCAGCTTCAGCAGAGGGGACAGATAATCAGCGGGTTTGCTGCCGACAGTACAGAGGAAAATACTGAAAAGCAGCGGAAAACTGTAATAAAACAGGAGCATAAACAAAATGTCAATCTTGGCAATGATGACAGCGAAAGACAAAAAGAGGCCGGGGGGCATGATCGGAAAGAAGATCGAAAAAAAGACAGCAATGACAAACAGAACCATCCTTACAAAGGGAAGGTTATTGACTACAGCGGATAGAGGGATATCATGACAGCTTTTCTAATAGCTATAAGCCTGCTATTGAATATTGTAGCCTTATTATTCATTATTCTGCTTTATTTGCGTCAGAATAAATTAATGGATACAGAGAAAAGACAGGAAAAAGTGATTGTTGAAATGGAAGAGGTTATATCGTCGTACCTTATTCAAATGAAAGAAGAAAACGATGATTTTATTAGCAAAATTTCACAGTTTAATACGAAAAATGATCCATCTATAAAAGAGAATAGTATCAGAGTAAATTTGGACAGAAAAAATGATCAAGAAATAGCTAAAGTAGATGAGAAATCAATGCGATTAGCCAAAGCGTCCATCTACCAGGCATCTAAAGCTTATAAACAGAATTTGAGGAAAACAGAGGATAAATTGAGTGAAAAAGAAAACTTATCATCCATAATGGAAACTGAATCTGTCACACAGTCAGATAGCAGTCAGCAATTTAAGGAAGAGATTCCTTCATCAACATATGATCAAGTGTTTACTCTGAAAAAGCAGGGAATGAGTACCGAGGATATTGCCAAACAATTAGGTAAAGGGAAGACAGAAGTCGAGTTAATGCTTAAATTTCGCCAAAATCAGCAAGAATAGCTTGATTGTGAAAAATACTTATGCTATATTAACAAATGGTGTTAATACACACGCTTATGGATTTAGCCGGATGGTGCTGTTCACATGCAGTTGCCGGCTGAAAATGATATAGGCGGAGGAAATAAAAACCATTAGGAGGAAACACAAATGTCAGTAATTTCAATGAAGCAATTGCTTGAAGCTGGTGTACACTTCGGACACCAAACACGTCGCTGGAACCCTAAGATGAAGAAATATATCTTCACTGAGCGTAACGGCATCTACATCATCGACCTTCAAAAGACTGTTAAGAAGGTAGAAGAAGCTTACAACTTCGTTAAGGAACTTGCTGGAAACGGCGGTACAATCCTTTTCGTAGGAACTAAGAAACAAGCTCAAGATTCTGTTAAAGAAGAAGCTATCCGTTCCGGTATGTTCTATGTGAACCAGCGCTGGTTGGGCGGAACTTTAACAAACTTTGAAACAATCCAAAAGCGTATTTCGCGTTTAAAGGATATCGAAAGAATGTCTGAAGATGGAACTTTCGAAGTTCTTCCTAAAAAAGAAGTTGTTCAATTGAAGAAAGAGCAAGAGCGCTTAGAGAAGTTTTTGGGCGGAATCAAAGACATGAAGAGCCTTCCAGATGCTCTATTCATCATTGACCCTCGCAAAGAGCGCATTGCTGTTGCAGAAGCACACAAATTAAACATCCCTATCGTTGGTATCGTTGACACTAACTGTGATCCGGATGAAATTGATGTTGTAATCCCTGCAAACGATGATGCTATCCGTGCTGTTAAATTGTTAACTGGTAAAATGGCAGATGCTATCCTTGAAGCTAAACAAGGTGAAGAAGTTACAACTGCTTAACATAAAAGCAGACGCGCCATGTGGTGCTGGAGCTTTACAGCTCTAAGGTGCTTTTTTCTTGATTTAAAGAAGGTGATAAGAGGGAGCACCCTTTATCACCTTTTTTTAAAGAAAAGGCAAAGTTTAGTTTTCTATACAGTAATAAATGGTAAAGATATTATTACATAACTCATTAAGGAGGATCTCATAATGGCAATTACTGCTCAAATGGTTAAAGAACTTCGTGAAAAAACAGGCGCAGGCATGATGGACTGCAAAAAAGCACTTCAGGAAACTGATGGTGATATGGAAAAAGCAATCGACTTTCTTCGTGAAAAAGGAATCGCTAAAGCTGCTAAGAAAGGTGACCGTATTGCTGCGGAAGGTCTTACTTCTGTTAAAGTTGATGGAAACGAAGCTGTTATCCTTGAAGTAAACTCTGAAACAGATTTCGTTGCCAAAAACGAAGGATTCCAAACTCTTGTAAAAGAAATCGCTGAGCATTTGCTTGCTAACAAGCCGGCTTCTGTAGAAGAAGCAGCTGGTCAGACAATGGCTAACGGTGCTACTTTAGAATCTCACATCAATAGTGCGATTGCTAAAATCGGAGAAAAGCTTTCTCTTCGCCGCTTCGAAATCAAAACAAAAACTGACAGTGATGCATTTGGTGCGTACCTTCACATGGGCGGACGCATTGGTGTGTTAACAGTCCTTGAGGGAACAACTGACGAAGATGCAGCGAAAGATGTTTCAATGCATATTGCTGCCCTAAACCCTAAATATGTATCCCGCGATGAAGTGTCACAAGACGAAGTAGAACGCGAGCGTCAAGTGTTGACTCAGCAGGCTCTTAACGAAGGCAAGCCAGAGAACATCGTTGCAAAGATGGTTGAAGGCCGTCTTGGCAAGTATTTCGAAGATGTTTGCGTAAACGATCAGGCTTTTGTTAAAAACCCTGATCAAAAAGTTGGCAAATTCGTTGAATCTAAAGGCGGAAAAATCCGTGAGTTCGTTCGCTATGAAGTTGGAGAAGGCATCGAAAAGCGTGAAGACAACTTCGCAGAAGAAGTAATGAACCAAGTTAAGAAATAATTTTGAATAAAAAATAATCAAGCTATGAATCAGGGAACACTTTGTGTTCCCTGTTTTTCAAGAATGAGATAAAATTGTAAATGCAGCAATAGCGCCTTTTAGCGCTTGAGCTTTTTATACTACATATGGAGGTTCTTATGAGCAGCCCAAAATTCAAACGCGTGGTCTTGAAATTAAGTGGAGAAGCTTTAGCAGGAGAGCAAGGTTTCGGAATTAATCCTTCAGTGATAAAATCAATTGCTGCACAGGTTAAGGATCTGGCTGAACTAGGTGTTGAGGTTGCTGTTGTTGTCGGCGGCGGTAACATCTGGCGAGGAAAGATCGGAGAAGAAATGGGTATGGATAGAGCAAATGCCGACTATATGGGCATGCTTGCAACTGTTATGAACTCATTGGCATTGCAGGATAGCCTCGAGAACCTTGGAGTGGAGACAAGAGTTCAAACCTCGATCGAGATGAGACAGGTTGCTGAACCGTACATCCGCAGAAGAGCTATCCGCCATCTTGAGAAAAAGCGGGTTGTGATCTTTGCTGCAGGAACCGGAAATCCTTACTTCTCAACTGATACTACAGCAGCATTGCGAGCTGCGGAAATTGAAGCAGAAGTAATTCTTATGGCGAAAAATAATGTGGATGGAGTCTATTCAGCTGATCCCCGCATTGATAAAAACGCAAAAAAATACGATGAGCTTTCCTATCTTGATGTATTGAAAGAAGGATTGGCTGTAATGGATTCCACAGCATCATCTTTATGTATGGATAACAACATTCCGTTAATTGTATTTTCAATCATGGAAAAAGGCAATATTAACCGCGCTGTAATGGGTGAAACAATTGGAACAATCGTTAGGGGGAAAAAATAATGCCAAAACAAGTTATTGCAGATGCAAAAGAAAGAATGACTAAAGCGATTTCAGCTTATACAAGGGAGCTTGCGAGCATCCGTGCAGGTAAAGCCAACGCTTCTTTGCTTGATCGCATCACTGTTGATTACTACGGTGCGCCGACTCCTGTTAATCAGCTTGCCGGGGTGTCTGCTCCTGAAGCGCGCCTTTTAGTTATAACGCCTTATGACAAAACCATTCTGGGAGAAATTGAAAAGGCCATCCTTAAATCTGATATCGGATTAAATCCATCAAATGACGGCAGTGTAATCAGACTGGCTATTCCACAGCTTACAGAAGAACGCCGTAAAGAGCTTGTTAAGGTTGTTAAAAAAGAATCAGAAGAAGCAAAAGTTGCCATCCGCAATGTTCGCCGCGATGCCAATGATGACCTGAAAAAGCTTGAGAAAAATGGAGAAATCACTGAAGACGATCTCCGCGGTTTTTCTGATGACATTCAAAAGCTTACTGATGACCACATCAGCAAGATTGATGAATTAACAAAAGAAAAAGAAAAAGAAATCCTTGCAGTATAAATTTATTCTATAGTTAGAACCCTCTATCAATAGGGGGTTCTTTTACTCTTTGGGAGCTTACATAATCTGCTCAGGCGTTAGGGCGCCGACTTAGCTGAAATATGCGAAGAAGGCAGTTTCCTATCTGAATTAACTTTCTGGTAACATACTCTTTTATAGAGATATATTTAATTATTTTTGGTATGATATTATCATGCGGAAAGAGGCAATATCATAATTTTACCATTAGAATAATCTCTAAAAGATACTATGACTGAATATCAACTATCAATCAGCGATGAAAAAGCCCACTGATTGAAGTTTCACACTTTGTCTTTTATCGGAGGATTAACCTATTTTAAAGGAGCAGACTTATGTTTGATAAAATGAAGTTATGGAAGTCCCAAAACAGTTCTTCCGAACTCCGAGAGAGAGTTGAAAAAATAAAAGGATTGCATATTCCTGAGCATGTTGCCATCATTATGGATGGGAATGGCAGATGGGCTAAAAAACGAGCGCTTCCAAGAATTGCCGGCCATCATGAGGGAATGAAGGTAGTCCGAAAAATCACCAGGTTTGCAAGCGATATTGGAGTGAAGACGCTAACTTTATATGCTTTCTCAACTGAGAATTGGAAACGGCCAAAAATGGAAGTGGATTTTCTGATGAAACTGCCTGAGGAATTTCTGGGAACTTTTCTGCCTGAGCTGGTAGAAGAAAATGTACAAGTAAGAATGATAGGTTATTTTGACCATCTGCCTGCCCACACCCGCAAAGCAGTTTCTAAAGCAATGGAAGAGACAAAAAATAACACGGGACTGGTGCTTAACTTTGCACTGAATTATGGGAGCAGAGCCGAAATACTCGAAGCCGTCAGGCATGTCTTAAATGAATGCAAAAGTGGTATACTGGATGAAAATGAATTGAATGAAGAAAAGTTCTCATCCTACCTTATGACAGGAGGGATGAAGGATCCTGATCTGCTGATACGCACAAGTGGTGAAATCAGATTAAGCAATTTTATGCTCTGGCAGCTTGCATACACAGAATTCTGGTTTACTGATGTCTTATGGCCGGATTTCAATGAAGAGCAAATGCTTGAAGCGATCGAAGTATTCCAAAGCCGCCAAAGGCGTTTTGGTGGAGTACAATAAAGGTGTTGAAAATTGAATGAAACAGCGTATTATCACAGCCATTATATTTGGAGCAATCCTCCTGCCGATTATTATCTATGGAGGCATGCCAATCATCATTCTGGCATATTTACTGGCATCAATTGCACTATATGAACTCTTGAAAATGAGGAATTTAAGTTTATTTTCGATTCCAGGCATTATCTCTTTACTATTACTGTGGATTTTCCTTTTGCCCAAAGAATTTCAATCAATCCTGGATGATTTGAATTACACAAAAATTGAGGTAGCTCTTTTTGGAGTGCTTCTTTTCTTAACGTATACTGTCGCGACAAAAAATAAATTTACTTTTGATGATGTGGCTTTTTCCATAATGTCTACTTTATATGTTGGCATTGGATTTTACTATTTTATGGAGACCCGCTTCGCTGATCAAGGCCTGACATATCTCTTTTTTGCATTATTTCTTATTTGGGCAACAGATTCAGGTGCCTACTTTATAGGAAAATCGCTGGGAAAGAAGAAGCTTTGGCCGGAAATCAGCCCGAATAAGACTGTTGAAGGTTCGCTTGGCGGTGTAGTCTGTGCGCTTCTAGTTGCGGTATTATTTATTATCTTTACAGATATTGATGAGTCCCTGCTGGGGCTATTAATAATTACAGCCATCCTGTCCGTGTTTGGACAGATAGGGGATTTAGTGGAATCAGCATTAAAGCGTCATTATAATGTAAAAGACTCAGGAAATATTTTACCTGGCCATGGCGGAATTCTGGACCGGTTTGACAGCTTGTTATTCGTCCTGCCATTGCTTCATTTTTTCCACCTGCTCTAAACCTGTTGGTTAAAGAGCAGTATACTGGATAATTGTCCAGCTCCAGCGCCTGCCACCTCAAGATCATAAGATGTTCCTCCAGAAATGGAAAAAACGCCTTTCAGGAAGGCTCGTCTTATGCTTGTTCGGGGGGTGGGCAAGGCGCTTCCGCTTTTCTTATTAGGAGGAGACTATGAAACATATCAGTTTGATGGGGGCTACAGGGTCTATTGGCACACAGACCCTTGATATTATTAAGGAGCACCCCGAGGAATTTAAGCTTGCCGCCATGTCTGCAGGCAGGAATATAGACCTTGCCAGGAAGATTATCTCTGACTTTCAGCCGGAACTTGTCTCACTATCAGAAAAAAGTTCCGCAGATATTCTTAAAGCGGAGTTTCCCGGCATAACATTTACATATGGACATGAAGGTTTGATAGAGGTTGCCGTTTACGAAAAATCAGAAATACTGGTTAATGCTGTATTAGGCAGTGTAGGCCTTAACCCCACCCTGCAGGCGATTGAGGAAAAGAAAACAATCGCCATCGCGAATAAGGAAACCCTTGTGACAGCCGGCCATCTGGTCATGGAAGCAGCAAAGCGAAATGGTGTAACGCTCCTTCCTGTAGACAGTGAACACTCTGCTATTTTTCAATCTTTGCAGGGGGAAAGAGAAAAAAATATTGAAAGACTCATTTTAACAGCTTCGGGAGGCAGCTTCAGAGATCGCTCCCGCAAAGAACTGGAAAATGTGACTGTTGAAGAGGCGCTTAATCATCCGAACTGGTCAATGGGAGCAAAAATAACCATCGATTCTGCCACAATGATGAATAAGGGACTTGAAGTTATTGAAGCGCATTGGCTTTTCTCTATGGATTACAGTAAAATAGATGTTCTTCTTCATAAAGAAAGCATTATCCATTCCATGGTGGAATATCATGACAGCAGTGTAATCGCACAGCTTGGCACCCCGGATATGAGAGTACCTATACAGTATGCTTTAACTTATCCTGACAGGCTCCCGCTGCGAACAGCAAAGCGGCTGAATCTTGCTGAAATCGGCAAGCTTCATTTTGAAGAAATGGACTTTAATCGTTTTCGCTGTCTGAAATTTGCCTATGAAGCCGGAAAAGCCGGCGGATCAATGCCAGCCGTATTGAATGCTGCGAATGAAGCTGCTGTTGCTGCATTCCTGGATGGAAAGATTACCTTCCTGCAAATAGAAGATTTCATCGAAAGAGCGCTGGGCAGCCATGACATTATCTCAAATCCAAGTCTGAATGAAATTCAGGAGACAGATTTGGAAACGAGAAAATATGTTAGCTCGCTTCTATAAGCTTGTGTTCAAGTGCTGAAGAGTGCGTAACAACTGATTTCTTAATGTAATGCACTTGCCAGCGGCATTTGAACAACCTCTAAAAAAAGGTGGTTAAAACTTGAGTACAGTAATAGCCTTTATTGTTATTTTCGGGGCACTGGTATTTTTTCATGAACTCGGACATTTATTATTTGCAAAAAGGGCAGGAATACTCTGCCGGGAATTTGCAATTGGATTCGGGCCAAAGGTGTTTTCCTTTAAAAAAGATGAAACAGTATATACGATTCGACTTCTGCCCATCGGCGGGTTTGTCCGCATGGCCGGTGAAGATCCAGAAATGGTGGAAATCAAACCCGGCTATCGAATTGGCTTAATCCTTGATAAAAACGAGGAAGTAAGCCAAATTATATTAAACAACAAGGATAAATATCCTGATGCAAGAATCATTGAAGTTGAAGATGCTGATATTGAGCATAGCCTTGTAATAAAAGGATATGTTGAGGGAGAAGAGGATGAGTCAATCCAAATTTTCAAAGTCAGCCGTTCAGCCGTACTGGTAGAGGATGGGACTGAAACGCTCATTGCTCCATATGACCGTCAATTTGCTTCAAAGACCTTGGGCCAGAGAACAATGGCGATTTTTGCTGGCCCAATGATGAATTTTGTTCTGGCTTTTATCGTTTTTGTTCTAATAGCCTTAATGCAGGGCATTCCGACAAATGAACCTGCCCTTGGCAAGCTGACGCCTGATGGTGCCGCATATGAAGCTGGACTTAAGGAAGGCGATATGGTTCAAAGTGTGGATGGTGCCGAAATTTCAAGCTGGTCAGATGTAGTTGAAATCATTAGAAAGAATCCAAGTGAAGAATTGGAATTTTTAGTGGAAAGAAACGGCCAGGAACATACAATATCGGTAACACCAAAGGTTCAGGACGTAGAAGGCGAAAAAATAGGAATCATAGGTGTGTATAGCCCGATGGAAAAATCTCCATTAAAGGCCATTACCTACGGAGCCAAGGAAACCTATTTCTGGACGAAAGAAATTTTTGTCATGCTTGGCAAGCTTGTTACTGGACAGTTTTCAATTGATGCATTATCTGGCCCGGTAGGAATCTATGTTTCAACAGATACTGTAGCCAAATCAGGCATATATTACTTAATGAAATGGGCAGGAATCCTAAGTATAAATCTAGGGATTATGAACCTTCTTCCAATTCCGGCTCTTGATGGCGGAAGATTAATGTTCTTTGCGGTTGAGGCTGTAAGAGGGAAGCCGATTGACCGCCATAAAGAGGGAATGGTCCATTTTATTGGCTTTGCCCTTTTAATGCTACTAATGCTAGTGGTCACTTGGAACGATATTCAGAGATTTTTCCTGTAAAATGTTAATGCAGCTGCAGTATTCCTGCATAAAAAATATGTGTAAATATCATTTGATTTAGACGAAAAAACGGGTTCCAAAATGGAATCCGTTTTTTCAATCACTATCTGATACGATATGTTATAATTAAGTCCGTCTGTTTTTTTAAATACATCAAAAAAATTCAACTTAAAATAGAAACCAAGATTATTGGATGGGAGAGAGAAAGATGAGCGAACCTTCTAGATTTCAGCTCTTGCTCCAGCAGATGCAGCTAACTGAGGATGCCTTTGTGCAGCACTTTCATGATGCCCAAATCGAAAGGGTCATAGTCGAAAGACAGTCTCGGAAATGGCATTTTTGTTTTGCTTTTCCAAAGATTTTGCCTTGCAGTGTATATAGCCGTTTCACAGATCAGCTGGAAAAAACATTTTCCCATATCGCAGAAATTTCATACAGCATCTCTGTGAGAAATCAGGATTTTACTGAAAAGCTTGTACTTGAATACTGGCATAACTGCATTAAAGAAATGGATGGCATGGCGCCGCCGCTTTTAAAGCTTCTGAATGAACAGGTTCCTTCTGTACAGGGCAACAAACTTATCATAAAAGTCCGTAATGAATTGGAAGGATTGTCTATCAAAAAGAAGTATGCCGGCACTATTTCAGATGTTTTTCAAGTCTTTGGTTTTCCGGCCTTAACAGTTGATACTGAAGTATCCTCAGAGGGTTCCAATGAAGAATATGAAAAATTCATGGAAGCTAAACGCAAAGAAGACCAGGAGCGTGGTCTACAGGCAGCAATCGAGATGCAGAAGAAAGAAGCGGAAGCTGAATCTGCAGATCACACAGCACCCAAGGGGCCGCTTACAATCGGTCTTACCATTAAAGATGATGCGGATTACCGCAAATTGATTGATATAGTAGATGAAGAGCGCCGAGTAGCAGTTGAAGGCTACGTGTTTGCTGCTGAGACAAGAGAGCTCCGCAGCGGCCGGACACTCTTAACTTTTAAAATTACGGATTATACCAGTTCCATTCTAGTAAAAATGTTTTCCCGGGATAAAGAGGATGCTGCTTTATACCAGCATATTCAAAAAGGGATGTGGCTAAAGGTCCGCGGAAGCATTCAAAACGATACATTTGTCCGTGACCTGGTAATGATCGGGAACGATATTAATGAAATCAAACCTATACAAAGGCAGGATACATCGCCTGCAGAAGAAAAAAGGGTTGAACTTCATCTTCATACACCTATGAGCCAAATGGATGCAGTTTCTTCTGTCAGCGCACTGGTTTCTCAGGCGAAGAAATGGGGACATAAAGCAGTAGCCATTACAGACCATGCTGTTGCTCAGTCATTCCCTGAAGCCTATGGTGCCGGGAAAAAGAATGATATTAAGATTCTGTATGGAATTGAAGCAAACCTTGTGGACGATGGTGTGCCGATTGCTTATAATGATGCGCATCGCAAGCTTAGTGAAGATACCTATGTTGTATTTGATGTTGAGACAACCGGCTTATCAGCTGTATATGATACGATTATAGAGCTTGCCGCAGTTAAGATTCATGATGGTGAAATCATTGATCGGTTTGAATCCTTTGCAAACCCTCATCACCCTTTATCCGCAACAACTATTAATCTTACTGGAATAACAGATGATCTGGTGGAGAATGCACCGGAAGTAGAAGATGTTCTGAAGAAGTTTCATGAATGGACAGGAGATGCTGTTTTAGTAGCACATAATGCTTCATTCGACATGGGCTTCCTGAATGTCGGCTATAAAAAAATCGGTATTGGCAAGGCTCCTAATCCTGTAATAGATACTCTTGAACTCGCACGTTTTTTATATCCTGACATGAAAAATCACCGTCTGAATACCCTTGCCAAAAAATTCGATGTTGAACTCACCCAGCATCACCGTGCTATTTATGATGCGGAAGCAACAGGCTATCTGCTTCTTAAGATGCTTAAAGGTGCAGAGGAAAAAGGGATCGAATTTCATGATCAATTCAATGATAATATGGGACAGGGAAACGCTTATCAGCGTGCAAGACCGGCCCATTGCACCCTGCTTGCACAAACGGAAACAGGTCTGAAAAACCTTTTTAAACTCGTATCCATCTCGCATATGGAATACTTTTACAGAGTGCCGCGCATTCCGAGGTCAGTCCTTCAAAAGCATCGTGAAGGAATACTGGTTGGTTCCGGATGTGATAAAGGGGAAGTTTTTGAAGGCATGATGCAGAAATCTCCGGACGAAGTGGAAGATACAGCGCAATTCTATGATTATCTTGAAGTGCATCCAAAAGCCGTTTATGCACACCTTTTAGAGCTTGAACTTGTAAGGGATGAAAAAGCCCTGGAAGAAATCATCAGCAATATTGTAAAACTGGGGGACAAGCTTGGTCTGCCGGTAGTCGCGACAGGTAATGTCCATTATCTGAATCCAAATGATAAAATCTACCGGAAAATCCTTGTTAATTCACAGGGAGGAGCCAATCCGCTGAATCGCCATCAGCTTCCGGATGTCCATTTCAGGACTACCAATGAAATGCTTGACGCTTTTTCATTTCTCGGCAAAGACAAAGCGAAGGAAATTGTGGTAGAGAATACCAACAAAATTGCAGATATGATTGAAGAAATAAAGCCGATTAAAGATGATTTGTATACGCCAAAAATTGAAGGCGCAGATGAAGAGATGCGCAGCATGAGTTACGGAATGGCAAGAAGAATCTATGGTGATCCGCTTCCTGAGATTGTTGAGGCGCGTCTTGAAAAAGAACTTAAGAGTATTATCGGGCATGGTTTCGCGGTTATCTATCTGATCTCTCATAAGCTTGTAAAAAAATCACTTGATGATGGCTATCTGGTTGGTTCCCGTGGATCTGTCGGATCCTCCTTTGTTGCGACGATGACCGAAATAACGGAGGTAAATCCGCTGCCGCCGCATTACGTTTGCCCGGAATGCAAAACATCAGAGTTTTTCAATGACGGGTCAGTGGGCTCCGGCTTCGACCTGCCTGATAAAGACTGCCCGGGCTGCGGAGCTAAATATAAAAAGGATGGACATGATATTCCGTTCGAAACGTTCCTTGGTTTCAAGGGAGATAAGGTTCCCGATATTGACTTGAACTTCTCAGGGGAATACCAGCCTAGAGCCCATAACTATACAAAGGTGCTATTCGGGGAGGATTATGTATACCGTGCTGGAACAATCGGTACTGTTGCCGACAAAACAGCTTATGGTTACGTCAAAGCATATCAGAACGATAATAATCTGCAAATAAGGGGTGCGGAAATTGACAGGCTGGCTTCCGGCTGTACAGGGGTAAAGCGGACGACCGGACAGCATCCGGGCGGTATCATTGTTGTGCCGGATTACATGGATATATACGACTTTTCGCCTATTCAGTTCCCTGCAGACGACCGGACATCTGAATGGAAAACAACCCATTTTGACTTCCATTCCATTCACGATAATCTATTAAAACTTGATATACTGGGTCACGATGATCCGACCGTTATCAGGATGCTTCAGGACCTGAGCGGAATTGATCCAAAAACCATTCCCACAGATGACCCGGAAGTAATGAAAATTTTCAGCGGGCCGGAATCCCTTGGTGTGACCGAAGAGCAAATCATGTGTAAAACCGGAACACTCGGCATACCCGAATTTGGTACGCGATTTGTACGCCAGATGCTCGAAGATACAAAGCCCACCACTTTCTCGGAGCTTGTGCAGATTTCAGGTCTTTCTCATGGTACAGATGTTTGGCTCGGAAATGCCCAGGAATTAATCCATAACAATATTTGTAACCTAAGTGAAGTAATCGGCTGCCGTGATGATATAATGGTCTATTTAATCTATCAGGGCCTTGAGCCTGCATTTGCTTTCAAAATTATGGAATCGGTCCGTAAGGGTAAAGGCCTGAGCGATGAGATGGAAGCAGAAATGAGAAAGAATGAAGTGCCTGAATGGTATATTGATTCCTGCAAAAAGATTAAATACATGTTCCCTAAAGCCCATGCAGCTGCTTACGTATTAATGGCTGTCCGGATTGCGTACTTTAAAGTGCACCATCCGCTTCTTTACTATGCAGCATATTTTACTGTCCGCGCAGAGGACTTTGACGTGGATGCAATGGTTAAAGGATCCCAGGCGATCCGTGCGCGCATCGAAGAAATCAATGCAAAGGGACTTGATGCTTCAACGAAAGAAAAGAACCTGCTAACTGTCATGGAATTGGCTCTGGAAATGAACGAAAGGGGCTTTAACTTCCAAAAGGTGGACTTATACCGCTCAAGCGCAAGTGAGTTTATCATTGATGGAGATTCTTTGATCCCGCCGTTTAATTCCATTCCGGGTTTGGGTACAAACGCAGCATTCAATATTGTTAAAGCAAGGGAAGATGGGGAATTCCTGTCGAAGGAAGACCTGCAGCAGCGCGGAAAAGTGTCCAAGACGATAATCGAGTATCTCGATAACCACGGCTGCCTGGAATCCCTTCCGGAACAAAATCAGCTGTCTCTGTTCTAAAAATAAGACCAGCAAATGTTCCAAACCCTTCTGCTGACAGCTATTCCATTTGCATAAAAAAATTGGTTATGGTATAGTTTTATTGGAAATACTAAGAATAACTCTCGCAAAAGGAAGAGTGGGGCAACCCACTCTTTCGTGTTGTGTACGGTTTTTTCTTACTATCGGATCTATGTTAAAACTATATGTAGTTAAAGTTTAGCAGAGACAATTTCTAATTTATTGATTAAAAACAGCGCTTAAGAATTCAGGAAAAAGGAGGGATATGAATGAGCAAAGTGACTGAAACGGTGGAACAACTGGTCACCCCTATTGTGGATGAACTTAATTTAGAATTAGTCGACATTGAATATGTAAAAGAAGGGAAAGACTGGTTCCTTCGCGTATTTATTGATAAAGAAACTGGTGTTGATATCGAGGAATGCGGAATGGTCAGTGAAAGGCTAAGCGAAAAGCTTGATGCTGAAGATCCGATTCCATACAACTATTTCTTGGAAGTTTCATCGCCGGGAGCTGAACGCCCTCTTAAGAAAGACAGTGATTTTATTAAAGCAGTCGGCAAGAATGTTTTCATTAAAACATACGAGCCAATTGACGGTGAAAAAACGTTCGAAGGTGTGTTAACCCAATTTGACGGCGAGACCGTTACAGTAGAAGTGAAAATCAAAACAAGGAAGAAAAATATTGAAATTCCTTATGAGAAGGTAGCGAATGCCCGTTTAGCCGTTGTATTTTAATACGGCTGATTGCGGGCTTGCTTATTAAGAAAAGCAAATTGCTGCTTTGGAGTTGATTATTTTTATTAGAGAAATAAAGGGGGATATAAATCTCATGAGCAGTGAACTTTTGGATGCTCTGACATTGCTTGAGAAAGAAAAAGGCATTTCTCGCGATGTGATTATCGAAGCCATAGAAGCTGCATTGGTGTCAGCCTACCGCAGAAACTTTAACCAGGCACAGAATGTGCGCATTGATTTAAACCTAGGGAACGGAACGATGAGAGTTTTTGCCCGTAAAGAGGTAGTGGATGAAGTATTTGATCCGCGTCTTGAGATCTCTGTTGAGGACGCTCAAAAAATCAACCCGAACTACCAGGTGGAAGATGTCGTTGAAATGGAAGTAACACCTAAGGATTTTGGGCGCATCGCTGCCCAGACGGCAAAACAGGTTGTTACACAGCGTGTCCGTGAAGCGGAAAGAGGCATCATTTATTCTGAATTTATCGACCGTGAAGAAGATATCATGACGGGAATTGTTCAGCGTACAGATCCTAAGTTCATCTATGTGAGCCTTGGAAAGATTGAAGCGATCCTTCCGGCGAACGAACAAATGCCTAATGAGCGTTATCAGCCCCATGACCGCATTAAAGTCTTTATTACAAAAGTAGAAAAGACAACAAAAGGACCGCAGATCTTCGTAAGCAGAACCCATCCTGGCCTGCTGAAGAGATTATTTGAAATCGAAGTTCCTGAAATCTATGATGGAACTGTTGAAATCAAATCCGTTGCGCGTGAGGCAGGGGACCGTTCCAAGATCTCTGTTCATTCAGACAATGAAGAAGTTGATCCGGTAGGTTCATGTGTAGGGCCTAAGGGCACCCGTGTACAGGCGGTAGTCAATGAGCTAAAGGGCGAAAAAATTGATATTGTAAAATGGTCTTCAGATCCGGTAGTATTCGTGGCAAATGCACTAAGTCCTTCAAAGGTGCTGGACGTAATCGTAAATGAAGATGACAAAGCAACAACTGTTGTAGTTCCTGATTATCAGCTTTCACTGGCAATCGGAAAGCGCGGACAAAATGCAAGACTTGCAGCAAAGCTTACAGGCTGGAAAATAGACATCAAATCGGAAACAGATGCCCGGGAAGCCGGAATTTATCCGAGGGATGAAAAACTGTTGAACTTTGATAATGATGATTATGAAAACGAAGACTACGAAAATGATGCAGACTTCGAATTTCAGGATGAGCTTTTAGAGGAAAAAGAATAGGGAAGAGGTGAATGATCGTGAACAATCGTAAAAAAGTTCCTTTGCGAAAATGTGTCGCTACCGGTGAAATGAGGCCGAAAAAAGAACTCGTTCGCATCGTTCGCTCCAAAGAAGGGGAAGTATCTGTTGACCCGACCGGAAAAAAATCAGGGCGCGGGGCTTATCTTTCCAAAGAAAAGGAAGCAGTTTTGTTAGCGAAGAAGAAGAATATCTTAGCCAATCATTTAGAAGTTTCCATAGATGATGCTATCTATGAAGAACTCTTGGAGTTAATAGAGAAGGAGAAACGGCAATCCAAATGAACTCAAATCAATGGATGTCATTGCTTGGCTTAGCCAATCGGGCACGGAAAATTACTTCGGGAGAAGAGCTTGCTGTTAAAGAGATCAGAAACGGCAAAGCAAAGCTTGTTTTGCTGTCTGCAGATGCATCCGCAAATACGGCAAAAAAAGTTACAGATAAATGTAAATCATTCGGGGTTCCTTATAAGCTGATTCAAAACCGGGAAATGCTCGGCAAGGCTATAGGGAAGGAAGCCCGCGTTGTAGTGGCAGTGTTAGATGCCGGATTTGCAAAAAAGCTGTTAACGTTGCTCGATTAATACTAGCGGGGGTGAAAGTATGAGTAAAATGCGCGTTTATGAATATGCGAAAAAACATAACATTTCAAGCAAGGATGTTATTACAAAATTAAAAGACATGAATATAGAGGTTTCAAATCATATGACAACGATTGAGCCGGCGGCAGTCCAGAAGCTTGACGGTATTTTTATCAAGAATGACAGCCAGGCTCAAAAGCAGAGCAAACCTCAAAACCAGCAGAAGCCGCAGGGAAATCAAAAACCGGCTTCAAATAATAGTGCCGGCAATTCTACAGCTGCACAAAGCAAGCCTCAGAATAAATCCGGTGAAAACAGAAGCCAGGGACAGGGCAGCCAGTCCGGCAAAAACTTCTCCGGTAATAACAGAGGCAATAACAACAACAGAAACAATAATAACAATAGAAACAATAACAATAACCGAAACAACAATAAGAATAAGAACAACAAAGGCAAACAGCAGCAGACGCATGTGGCCCCAGCTCCTAAAAAAGTGAAGGAGCTTCCTTCAAAAATTACTTTCAGCGAATCACTGACAGTAGCGGAACTGGGAAAGAAGCTTCACCGCGAGCCTTCTGAAATCATTAAAAAGCTATTTATGCTTGGTGTTATGGCAACCATTAACCAGGAACTTGACAAAGATGCCATTGAGCTGATTGCAGGTGAATACGGTGTTGAAGTAGAAGAAGAGATACTGGTTGATACAACAGACCTTGAAGTATACTTCGCTGAAGATGAAAATGCCGAACTGGTGGAACGTCCATCTGTTGTAACTATCATGGGACACGTTGACCATGGTAAAACAACATTGCTTGACTCCATCCGCAACACGAAAGTAACTGCGGGAGAAGCAGGCGGAATCACTCAGCATATCGGAGCTTATCAGGTTGAAGAAAACGGCAAAAAGATTACTTTCCTTGATACTCCTGGACACGCTGCGTTCACAACTATGCGTGCCCGCGGTGCGAAAATTACTGATATAACAATTCTCGTTGTAGCAGCTGATGACGGTGTTATGCCGCAAACAGTTGAAGCAATTAACCATGCGAAAGCAGCGGAAGTGCCAATCATTGTGGCTGTTAACAAAATGGATAAGGAAGCAGCAAACCCTGACCGTGTTATGCAGGAATTGACTGAACATGGCCTGGTTCCAGAAGCATGGGGCGGAGACACAATCTTTGTTCCAATCTCAGCTATTAAAGGCGAGGGAATTGATGAACTGCTTGAAATGATTCTTCTTGTTGGTGAGGTTGAAGAATACAAAGCAAATCCTGACCGCAATGCCGTTGGTACTGTTATCGAAGCACAGCTTGATAAAGGACGCGGTTCAGTTGCGACGCTGCTTGTACAAAACGGTACATTGAAGGTAGGAGACCCTATCGTTGTCGGTAACTCATTTGGACGTGTCCGTGCAATGGTAAATGACCTTGGCCGCCGTGTGAAAACTGCGGGACCTTCAACACCTGTTGAAATTACAGGTCTTAACGATGTTCCTCAAGCCGGTGACCGATTCGCTGTTCTTGATGATGAAAAAACAGCCCGCCAGGTTGGTGAAGCCCGTGCCCAGCAGGCATTGCAGGCTCAAAGAAATGAAAAAACACGCGTAAGTCTGGATAACCTGTTTGAACATATGAAACAAGGGGAAATGAAAGACTTAAACATCGTTGTGAAAGCCGACGTTCAAGGTTCAGCGGAAGCATTGACTGCTGCTCTTCATAAAATTGATGTAGAAGGTGTTAATGTACGTATCCTTCACACAGGTGTAGGTGCCATTAACGAGTCTGACATCACTTTAGCTGCTGCTTTCAATGCTATTGTGATTGGATTCAATGTACGTCCTGACAATAACGCGAAACGTGCAGCAGATGCAGAAAATGTTGATATCCGCCTGCACCGCATCATCTACAAAGTAATCGAGGAAATCGAATTGGCGATGCAGGGCATGCTTGATCCTGAGTTCCAGGAGAAAATTATCGGCCAGGCTGAAGTGCGCCAGACATTCAAAGTTTCCAAAATCGGTACAATTGCAGGTTCTTATGTCACAGACGGAAAAATCACCCGTGACAGCGGCGTTCGTTTAATCCGTGATGGAGTTGTAATTTTTGAAGGCGAAGTTGACGCTCTTAAGCGATTCAAAGATGACGCTAAAGAAGTTGCCCAAGGCTATGAGTGCGGTATTACCATCAAAAACTTCAATGACGTTAAAGAAGGAGACGTTATCGAAGCATATATTATGGAAGAAGTGGAACGTTAATGATAATTGGGCTTGCTGCCTGTGAATGTATCATTTATGACACACATTCTTTGAAAGAAAAACGGGCAGTTTTGCAGCGTATTCTAACCCGGCTGAAACAAAGATACAATGTCTCTGTATCTGAGGTGGACTTTCAGGACCTATGGCAGAGGACTAAAATTGCCATTGTGGCTGTATCGTCCACTCAGGTTTCAACTGAGCACGAGCTGCAAAATGCACTGAAAATGATTGATTCGTTCCCGGAAATTGAACGGACAATTACAGATTTTGAGTGGCTTTAAGAAGAGGTGATATAGAATGAGCCTTAGAGCAAATCGAGTTGGAGAACAAATGAAAAAAGAGCTGGGCGAAATCATCAGCCGAAAAATCAAGGACCCGCGGGTTGGTTTTGTAACAGTCACTGATGTTCAAGTAACCGGGGATCTCCAGCAGGCAACCGTGTTTATCTCCGTTCTGGGTGATGAGGAACAGAGGGAAAATACGCTTCGCGGGCTGGCTAAAGCAAAAGGCTTTATCCGGTCTGAAATCGGCCAGCGAATCCGGCTGCGGAAAACACCGGAAATTCTATTCGAATTCGATGAATCAATCGACTACGGAAACCGTATTGAATCATTGCTCCATCAAATTCAGGACGAAGGCCGTTCCAAAGATGAGGAACGCTCCAAAGAAGAAGAATAATGGAATGGATAGACACTTTGTCTATCCATTTTTTTCTAAACACAAATAGACAAGGTGGTACATAATATGGAAGGGATTTTGCCGCTTTTTAAACCTAAGGGAATGACATCCCATGACTGTGTTTTCAGGCTGCGGAAGATTTTAAGAATGAAAAAAATCGGTCATACCGGAACACTGGACCCTGACGTGACAGGAGTACTTCCAATCTGCCTTGGAAGGGCAACAAAGGTGGCTGAATACATAACAGATGCAGGGAAATCTTATGAGGGAGAAGTCACATTGGGTTTTTCTACGACAACAGAAGATGCATCAGGTGAAGTCGTGGAGAGGAAAGATGTTGCAGCACCTATTTCCAGAATTCAGGTGCTGCAAGTACTTCAAAGCCTGACCGGGGAAATTACACAGACTCCCCCCATGTATTCAGCAGTAAAGGTAAATGGGAAGCGCCTCTATGAATATGCAAGACAGGGAATAGAAGTGGAACGGCCGTCCAGGAAAGTCACTATCTACTCAATCGAACTTCTCGATGACAGAGAGGTGTTTGAGGGAGAGAATATTACCTTCCGTTTCCGTGTAGCCTGCAGCAAAGGTACATACATCCGAACGCTTGCAGTCATGATTGGCTGTGAACTGGGATACCCCGCCCATATGTCTGATCTGGTAAGAATCCAGTCGGCCTCACTGACACTTGATGATTGCCTGACATTTGAAGAAATAGAAGACAGGGCCGAAAAGGGGACAATTGCCGAGGTTCTTCGACCTATGGAAGCCGCGCTTTCTCATTTGCCGAAATTTCAAATAAGTGATAAAGTAGCAGAGAAAGTAAAAAATGGGGCTGTATTAACTATCCCTGATCATATGCTCGACACTAAAGGCCCAATTGCAGTAGAGAAAAAAGAAGGTCTTGTGCTGGCAATTTATGAGCATCACCCCCGCAAACCAGGGTTAATGAAGCCAGTAAAGGTGTTAAGGAATGATCAATAAGCACTCGTTAAAAAGCTGTGCATTTATATAGGCCAGGCTCTGTAGAGAAAAGGTGAAATATTAATATGGAAGTAATTCATATACATCATCCCCATCGAATGGATAGAAACGAAATGCCTGAATTGGCAATAGCACTTGGATATTTTGATGGTGTTCATCTGGGTCATCAGAAAGTCATCCGTGAAGCAAAATCAATAGCTGAACAAAAAGGATTAAAAAGTGCTGTCATGACATTTGATCCGCATCCCTCGGTGGTTTTGGGGAAAAGCGTTCAGCATGTGGAGTATATTACGCCCCTTGAGGATAAAATTGCTATCATAGCTGATCTTGGTATAGATTATTTATTTGTTATCAATTTTACAAGGGAATTTGCTAATCTTCTGCCGCAGGAGTTTGTTGACCAATACCTGATTGGTCTTAATGCAAAACATGTCGTGGCAGGCTTTGATTATTCCTATGGACGGATGGGGCGCGGCACAATGGAAACATTGCTGTTCCATTCGAGGGATCAATTTGATTATTCAGTCGTTGCAAAATTGGCAAAAGAAGACGAAAAAATCAGCTCTACGCTAATAAGGAAATATATCCGTGAAGGGAATACCGCTGATCTTCCCTACCTTTTAGGAAGATATTATAAAACATCAGGAATCGTTATCCATGGTGATAAGAGAGGTCGTACAATCGGCTTTCCTACAGCGAATGTGGATGTTTCTGATGACAGCATCATTCCCCCGCCTGGAGTGTATGCTGTAAGATTCTCAGTAGATGGCAGCTGGTATGAAGGTGTCTGCAATGTTGGCTACAAACCTACTTTTAATCAGGAAAAAGGGGACAGGCCATCTGTTGAAGTCCATATTTTTGATTTCTCTTCAGATATTTATGGCAGGAAGGTTACCGTTGAATGGCATAAACATCTTAGAAGCGAAAGGAAATTTGCCGGCGTTCAGGAGTTAATTGCGCAAATTGAAAAAGATAAACAGCTGACTGAGCAATATTTTGAGAAAAACAGGGTTTAGCCTTGCTTTTTGTCATAAAAAGTTGTATTCTAAGTAACGTACCAAATGAACCTTTGCTTGGCAAGTCGAGTCACCGACGCTTGCTCAGTAACAGGGGATTGAAAATTTAGGAGGTGAACCGGATGGCAATCACTAAAGAACGTAAAAATGAGCTAATCAATGAGTTCAAAACTCATGAAAGCGACACTGGATCTCCAGAAGTTCAAATCGCTGTCCTTACTGAAGAAATCAACAATTTGAACGACCATTTACGTACTCACAAGAAAGACCACCATTCACGTCGCGGTCTTTTGAAAATGGTTGGTAAGCGCCGTAACCTATTAACTTACCTTCGCAACAAGGACGTTGCACGTTACCGTGAGTTAATCAATAAGCTTGGCTTACGTCGATAATCAACAGAAGCGGGATTTTTTCCCGCTTTTTTATTAGCTTTAAAAACTTGAATTTTGTTCCTGATCATGTACATACATAACTTATCCTATTTTAGCAAACGGGAAAACTGTGCATACTATAAGATGCCTAATTTTATTATGATTAACGAGCATTTCATGCTTTTATATAAAACTGGACTGCGGGCAATGCAAAGCTCATCAGCTTTTGATGCTGTCCTCGCAGGAATGCCTGCAGAATATGCAGGATAATTAAACAATTAAACGGACCAGGCAGAATAGACGCCTGTCCATAAGTGAATGTAGAGAGGGGTACAATTATGGGACAAGATAAACATGTCTACAGCCTTGATTGGGCTGGGCGCAAATTGACCGTAGAGATTGGCCAGCTGGCTAAACAGGCTAACGGTGCAGTTTTAGTGCGCTATGGTGATACTGTAGTTTTAAGTACAGCTACAGCATCAAAAGAACCGAAAAATCTGGATTTCTTTCCTCTGACAGTTAACTATGAAGAACGTTTGTATGCTGTTGGTAAGATACCGGGCGGTTTTATTAAGAGAGAGGGCCGTCCAAGTGAAAAGGCAATTTTGGCAAGCCGTTTAATTGACAGGCCAATTCGTCCATTATTCGCTGACGGTTTCAGAAATGATGTACAGGTTGTAAGCATGGTGATGAGTGTGGATCAAAACTGCTCATCAGAAATGGCCGCAATGTTTGGTTCATCATTAGCCCTTTCTGTGTCGGATATTCCATTTGGGGGACCGATTGCGGGAGTCAGCGTAGGCCGCATCGATGGAGAATTCATCATTAATCCATCTGTAGATCAGGCTGAAAAAAGCGATATCAGCCTTGTTGTAGCGGGTACAAAAGATGCGATCAACATGGTTGAAGCAGGTGCTGAGGAAGTGCCTGAGGAAACTATGCTTGAAGCAATTATGTTTGGTCACGAGGAAATTAAACGCCTTATTGCTTTCCAGGAAGAAATTGCATCTGAAATCGGGAAAGAGAAAATGGAAGTCGTTTTATACCAGGTTGACCAGGATTTAGAGGCTGAAGTTCGCGGCATCTGTGAGAAAGATATGATTAAAGCTATCCAGGTGCAGGAGAAACATGCCCGTGAAGCTGCCATTAAAGCAGTTAAAGAAGAAATTACAGCTAAATATGAAGGTGAAGAAGCAGACGACGACAAGCTAAAGCAAATCAGGCAGATCCTTGATAAAATTGTTAAAGCTGAAGTACGCCGCTTAATTACAGAAGATAAAGTGCGTCCGGATGGACGCGGATTGGATGTCATCCGCCCGCTGTCCTCAGAAGTAGACCTTCTGCCGCGCACACATGGTTCAGGTTTGTTTACACGCGGACAAACTCAGGCACTGAGCATTTGTACATTAGGAGCTCTTGGAGATGTACAGATTCTGGACGGGCTTGGAATTGAAGAAGAAAAAAGATTCATGCACCATTACAACTTCCCTAACTTCAGTGTAGGTGAAACCGGGCCAATTAGAGGGCCAGGCCGCCGTGAAATCGGGCATGGTGCTCTTGGAGAACGTGCTCTTGAGCCGATAATTCCATCTGAAAAGGATTTCCCGTATACCATTCGTCTTGTATCTGAGGTGCTGGAATCAAATGGTTCAACATCACAGGCAAGCATTTGTGCAAGTACTTTGGCTATGATGGATGCAGGTGTGCCTATTAAAGCGCCAGTTGCCGGTATAGCAATGGGCCTAATTAAATCAGGTGAGCATTATTCAATCCTGACAGACATTCAGGGGATGGAAGATCACCTTGGCGACATGGACTTCAAAGTGGCGGGTACTTCCAAGGGAGTTACTGCTCTGCAAATGGATATTAAGATTGAAGGCTTGTCCAGTGAAATTCTGGAGGAAGCACTGCAGCAGGCGAAGAAAGGCCGCATGCAGATTCTTGATTCCATGCTGAGCACTATTGAACAGCCAAGAAAAGAGCTGTCTCAATATGCTCCTAAGATTCTGATGATGTCAATCAACCCTGATAAAATTCGTGATGTTATTGGACCGAGCGGAAAGCAGATCAATAAGATTATCGAAGAAACAGGCGTTAAGATCGATATTGAACAAGATGGAACAGTATTCATCTCATCAGTAAATGAAGAGATGAATCAAAAAGCGAAGAAAATTATTGAAGATATCGTACGAGAAGTGGAAGTTGGACAAATGTATCTGGGCAAGGTAAAACGGATTGAAAAATTCGGCGCATTTGTTGAAATCTTCTCAGGTAAAGATGGATTAGTTCATATTTCTGAACTTGCTGAAGAGCGTGTAGGAAAAGTGGAAGATGTTCTATCCATTGGTGACGAACTTCTAGTAAAAGTTACTGAAATCGATAAGCAAGGCCGCGTAAATCTTTCCCGCAAAGCCGTTTTGCGTGAACAGCGTGAGCAAAAGGAAAAAGCACAGCAATAATACTAACCTCTATTTTAAAGAGAAGCATTTTGCGGGGCAAAATTTCCTAAAAGCCAGGGGAAACCCTGGCTTTTTACATATATGAATTTCAATGGGCTTTTGCCCTATACTGCACGCCTTTGTTATTCGGTTCCGTTCTACCTTGTCCCTTCAAATCATACTATGAATTGAAGGAGGCATGAAGAATGAGAAAGTTTATCCATATTACAATCATGTTTGTGATGGCACTTGTATTTATCAATAATCCTTTTACTGATCAGTATGTATCAGGCCTTAAACAAGAAACAGATGCCGTAACTGTTTCCAAGCCTAAGGGTTCACTATATGAAGAAATTACTGCAAAAAAAGAGGAATACAGCATCCCTGCACAGGACGCAAAAATTGACCCTGTATGGAAAGCCATTCCCGGTCTTAACGGGATTGAAGTAGATGTTGAGGCATCATATAAAAAGATGAAGTCAGGCAAAAAGTTCAATGATGATAAGCTTGTATTTAAACAAATTGAACCGAAGGTGAAGTTAAAGGACCTGCCGCCGTCACCTGTATATAAAGGCCATCCCGATAAACCGATGGTCAGCTTCATCATTAATGTGGCATGGGGGAATGAATATTTGTCCGGTATGCTGGCCACTTTAAAGGAACATAATGTGTCAGCAAGTTTTTTTCTTGAAGGTAGATGGGTAAAGAATAACCCGGAACTTGCCAGAATGATAATGGATGCAGGCCATGAAGTAGGCAACCATTCGTACACCCATCCGGATATGAAAGTGATCTCTTCTGCCAGGACAAGGGAAGAAATCCAAAAGACAAATGATGTGATTGAAGCCACAATGGATGAAAAACTGAGTAAGCCCATTACATGGTTTGCTCCTCCAAGCGGCAGCTATAGAGATGAAACAGTGAAGATTGCTGCCGAGAAAAACCTTGGCACTGTCATGTGGACTGTTGATACAGTGGATTGGAGGAAGCCCTCCCCGGATGTGCTGATAAACAGAGTGTTATCAAAGGTCCATAATGGAGCACTAATTCTGATGCATCCTACGGAATCCACCGCAAAATCACTTGATAGACTTATAACAGGACTTAAGCAGAAGAACCTGGAGATTGGAACAGTATCGGAGCTGTTAAGCGAGAAGAGAATCCAATATAGAGAAAATAATAATCAGGATTTTGGAAAAAATAACAATAATAATATAAACTAATGTAAGCTATGTCTTTGGGTTTCAGAACAGGAGGAATTTATTTGATCAAGAAATATACATGCCAAAACGGGGTAAGAGTCGTACTAGAAAACATTCCAACCGTCCGTTCTGTAGCAATAGGAGTATGGATCGGAACAGGTTCAAGAAATGAGATTCCCGAGAATAATGGAATTTCTCATTTCCTTGAGCATATGTTCTTCAAAGGAACGAAAACGAGATCAGCCCGGGAAATTGCTGAGAGCTTTGATAGTATTGGCGGGCAGGTGAATGCCTTCACTTCAAAAGAATATACATGTTATTACGCAAAAGTACTCGACACCCATTCTGACTTTGCCCTTGAAGTGCTTTCTGATATGTTTTTTAACTCCACATTTGTGGATGAGGAACTGAACAAAGAAAAGAATGTTGTTTACGAAGAAATTAAAATGTATGAAGACACGCCTGATGATATCGTTCATGATCTTTTGAGCAAAGCAATCTACGAGAACCACTCACTTGGCTATCCGATTCTCGGCACTGAAGGAACGCTGGGCACGTTTAATGGTGAAACATTAAAACAGTATATGCATGAAACATACACGCCTGAAAATGTCGTGATTTCCATTGCCGGAAATATCGAGGAATCTTTCATTAAAGAAGTTGAAAAATACTTTGGATCCTACGAAGGCGGTAAGAGAGAACGCACAGAGCAGAAGCCTGAGTTCCATTCAAACCATCTTGCCCGTAAAAAGGATACTGAGCAGGCGCATCTTTGCTTAGGGTTCGAGGGACTGCAGGTAGGGCATGAGGATATATACAATCTGATTGTTTTAAATAATATTTTGGGTGGAAGCATGAGCAGCCGCCTATTCCAGGATGTCAGGGAACAAAAAGGATTGGCTTATTCTGTTTTCTCTTATCATTCTGCTTTTCAGGATAGCGGAATAGTTACGCTTTACGGCGGAACAGGAGCTAAACAGCTGGATGTTCTTTTTGATACGATTCAGGAAACACTTGCTACTCTTAAAAAAGAAGGCATTACAGATAAAGAGCTGAATAACAGTAAAGAACAACTCAAAGGAAGCTTAATGTTAAGCCTTGAAAGCACAAACAGCAGGATGAGCCGCAATGGCAAAAACGAACTGCTTCTTGGCCGCCATCGGTCTATGGATGAAATTGTCGATGAAATCGATGCAGTTTCCATGGAGGGCGTTAATAATATGGCGAATTCCATTTTCACAGATCATTATTCTGTGGCTTTAATCAGCCCGGATGGAGAACTTCCGAAAAATCTGTAAATTTTGAGGGCCGATTGCAAAATTGGAGAAACAGCCTGTTCCTGCAGGCTGTTTTCTTTTTGTCCAGGACTTCTAAAACTTCCATCTGAACGATAAAAATATAGAGAAAAAGAAAAGGGGGGCAGATGATGAGATTAAGTGAACTGAGCGGAAAGGAAATCGTGGATGTGAAGCGGGCAGAACGGCTGGGAGTACTTGGGCAGACAGATCTTGAAATAAATGAAAAAAATGGGCAGATCCAGGCTTTGCTCATTCCTTCATTAAAGTGGTTCGGCTTCAAGCGCCAAGGTGACGAGATCCGGGTTTCGTGGGAGCATATAAGGAAAATTGGCAATGACATGATCATTATTGATATTCCGCAATCTGAAGATCAGCAGGATTAGTTTTGAACGAAGGGCCGATTAGGTCCTTTTTGTTTTTTACCGTTTAAAGTCAATCTCCTTAATCCCTTTAAAACCCTTCCATCTTTGACCCATTTTCTTTTAAGTGGAAAACTCACCTATTGCCCCGTTCATACATAAGATGTTGAAGTAGTTCATTACAACAATTCCCTTATGATTATTAATTGAATTGCCGGCCAAAATAACGCCACATTTGTTTAATGATAAATCTGCTTGCAATTGCTGTCTTGTGCAGCTGTTTAGTATAGCGGCGTTGCCGGTGCGAGGATACTTTTACCAGGAGTCATGCAGTTTTTGGCTTCAAAAATAAATGCTTTCTTAAAAAGAAAGAAAAAAGAAGGTGAGTGTTGCATGCTGACAGGAACCCAAATAGCAGTCATCGGCGGTGATGCAAGACAGCTCGAAATCATCCGTAAACTGACGGAGCTTGATGCAAAGCTCGCATTAATTGGTTTTGAGCAGCTCGATCATGCGTTCTCTGGTGCAGTAAAAGAAAAAATAGATGAAGTGGACTTTTCCAATATAGACGCGATTATCCTGCCTGTTCCCGGTACGGGTCTGGAGGGTCAGATTGAAACGATTTTCTCCAATGAAAAAGTGATTTTTGAAGAGGAACTTCTCGCCCAGACTCCAGCACACTGTACAGTATATTCCGGCATAACCAATTCATATTTAACCGGAGTCACCAAATCGGCAGACCGCCGTCTTGTTCAATTATTTGAACGAGATGATGTAGCTATTTATAATTCTATCCCAACAGTTGAAGGAACCATCATGATGGCAATCCAGCATACAGATTTCACCATACATGGTTCTAATATTGCCGTAATCGGCCTAGGCAGAGTTGGAATGAGTGTAGCTAGAACCTTTCATGCACTGGGTGCAAAAGTAAAGGTGGGAGCGAGAAAAAGTGAGCACATCGCCAGGATAACGGAAATGGGCCTAACTCCATTTAACCTGAAAGAGATTGATGATGCGGTAAAAGATGTTGATATTTGCATAAACACAGCTCCCCATTTAGTTGTAACAGCGTCCGTCATATCGAAGATGCCGACACATACGCTCATCATTGACCTGGCTTCAAAGCCCGGAGGAACCGATTTCCGCTACGCAGAAAAACGGGGCGTAAAAGCACTGCTTGCCCCTGGCCTGCCTGGAATCGTTGCTCCAAAAACAGCCGGACAAATACTGGCGAATGTTCTTTCTCAATTGATTAAGGAAGATTTGCAAAAGAGAAAGGGGAATACAATATGAGTTTGAAAGGAAAAAGAATCGGATTCGGATTAACTGGATCGCATTGCACATATGATGCAGTGTTCCCGGAAATAGAGAGACTTGTTCTTGCAGGGGCTGAAGTGCTTCCCGTCGTCACCTTTACCGTAAAGAGCACTGAGACCAGATTCGGAAAAGGGGAAGACTGGGTTCAGAGAATAGAAGATCTGACTGGACATAAAGTGATTGATTCGATTGTGAAAGCTGAGCCGCTGGGACCTAAAATTCCTCTTGACTGCATGGTGATTGCCCCGCTTACCGGAAATACGATGAGCAAATTCGCCAATGCCATGACCGATTCACCTGTGCTGATGGCAGCAAAGGCAACTCTAAGAAACGGGAAGCCAGTGGTGCTGGGAATATCTACAAATGATGCATTGGGTTTAAACGGAGTAAATTTAATGAGACTAATGGCTACAAAAAATATTTATTTTATTCCATATGGCCAGGATGATCCTGTGAAAAAGCCGAATTCAATGGTGGCAAGAATGACAGCATTATCTGATACAGTGCTTCATGCAATGGAAGGCAAACAGCTTCAGCCGGTTTTAGTGGAAAAATATAAAGACGACAATTAGTCCCCTATTTTTTCTAGCAAAAAATTTTAGTCCTTTAGTGAACGAATATGTTAGAATAAAGATTATTAAGATAACCAACCTCCAAGCTATGTTTAAAATAGTATTAACCTCTTGGAGTATTGACAATATGCTGATAATATAAATGGAAGCCTGCCATCTTTATAACCAGGCAGGAAAACGGCTGCCAATTGACTTTGGCTGCCGTTCTATTGAATTTTGGGCTATTGTTTTTCACTAAAAACTAACTTTGCTAGAAAAATATAATGGTACTGGAAGGGGAAAAGAAATTTGGAACAGAAAAAAGGATTTCATGTCGCGGTAGTTGGAGCAACTGGTGCAGTTGGTCAGCAAATGATTCAAACACTTGAAAATAGAGATTTTCCGATCTCCCAATTAACCCTTTTATCATCAGCCCGTTCTGCTGGGTCAAAGGTAGCATACAAGGGCCAGGAATATACGGTTCAGGAGGCAAAGCCAGAGAGCTTTAAAGATGTGGACATTGCATTATTCAGTGCGGGAGGAAGTGTTTCACAGGAACTGGCTCCTCATGCAGTGGAACATGGTGCCATTGTGGTAGACAATACAAGTGCTTTCCGAATGGATCCCAATGTGCCTCTTGTCGTACCTGAAGTAAATGAAGAAGACCTTCATAAGCATAATGGCATTATAGCCAATCCAAACTGTTCAACGATCCAAATGGTTGTTGCACTGAAGCCAATAAAAGAGAAATTCGGTTTGAAAAAAGTAATTGTTTCTACTTACCAGGCTGTTTCAGGTTCTGGAGCAGCTGCTGTTCAAGAGCTGAATGAACAGACAAAAGCTATTTTAAATAACGAAGAGTATGAGCCGTCAATTCTTCCGGTTAAGAGCGATAAAAAACATTATCAAATTGCATTCAATGCGATTCCGCAAATTGATAAATTTCAGGATAATGGCTACACATATGAAGAAATGAAAATGATCAATGAGACAAAGAAAATCATGCATATGCCAGAGCTGCAAGTGGCTGCTACATGCGTTCGTCTACCAGTGGCAACCGGACACTCAGAGTCCCTTTATTTTGAAGTGGAAACTGACAGTGTGACTGCAAATGAAGTAAAGAGCCTTCTTGAAAATGCACCTGGAGTTGTTCTGCAGGATGATCCGGATAATCAGATTTATCCGATGCCTGCTGATTGTGTCGGGAAAAACGATGTATTTGTCGGCCGTATCCGTAAAGATTTGGATGAGGATAAAGGCTTCCATATGTGGGTGGTTTCTGATAATCTTCTTAAAGGGGCAGCATGGAATTCCGTGCAGATCGCCGAAAGTTTAATTAATCTGGGAATAGTAAAATAGTTAACGTATTCTCTTCATGTTGAGAGGTTAGAGGTGTTTTAATGAATATCATCGTTCAAAAATATGGAGGCACATCAGTCCGCGACGAGACCAGCCGCGAACATGCAATTAAGCATATAAGAAAAGCGCTGGCAGATGGATATAAGGTTGTTGTCGTTGTTTCGGCAATGGGCCGAAAAGGAGATCCATATGCAACTGACACCCTGCTTTCGCTGATAGAAGGCAATAATACCAAAATCAGCAAACGCGAAACGGATCTGCTTTTATCCTGCGGTGAAGTCATTTCAAGTGTTGTATTATCAAACATGCTAAATGAACATGGAATCACTGCAGCAGCTCTGACTGGGGCACAGGCAGGTTTTAGAACGAATAACGATCATACTAACGCAAAAATTATCGATATGAAATGCGACAGGCTTTTGAAAGAGCTTGAAAATCATGATGTTGTCGTAGTGGCAGGATTTCAGGGATCTTCTAAAACCGGTGATGTCACAACTATCGGCAGGGGGGGCAGTGATACCTCCGCAGCGGCTCTTGGCGCAGCCATAAATGCTGAGTGGATTGATATCTTCACTGATGTGGAAGGCATTATGACTGCTGATCCGCGTATAGCTGAAAATGCTCGCCCTTTATCAGTTGTCACTTATACGGAAGTCTGCAATATGGCGTATCAGGGTGCTAAGGTGATTCATCCTCGTGCTGTCGAGATTGCCATGCAGGCTAAAATTCCGATCAGAATCCGCTCAACATACTCCGACAGTCCCGGAACACTTGTCACAACATTGAATAAGAACAGACGCGGAACAGATATTAAAGAGCGTTCGGTAACTGGGATAGCCCATGTTTCCAATGTGACACAAATAAAGGTCCTTGCTAAGAAAGACCAGTATGATCTTCAGTCTGAGGTCTTTAAAGCTATGGCAAACCAGGGGATCAGTGTTGACTTTATCAATATATATCCGAATGGCGTCAACTACACGGTTACGGAAGAAATGACCGATAAAGCAATTAGTATATTAAAGGGCCTTGGTCATGATCCGCTTGTTGAAAGAGAGTGTGCAAAAGTTTCGGTTGTCGGAGCTGGAATGCAGGGAGTACCCGGTGTGGCCTCGCGAATTGTTACGGCATTGTCCGAGCAGGGAATCCGCATCCTGCAATCAGCAGACAGCCATACAACAATCTGGGTTCTGGTGAAGCAGACAGATTTGATAAAGTCTGTTAATGCATTGCATGATGCTTTCCGCCTGGAAGAAGATTTAGCGGAATATGAGAGAACAGACATTTAATTTTAGAAAATAACATGTTTAAAAAGGAGAAGAAAGCCATTCAGCGGTTAACGACGGATTTGCATCCTATTCGGCAGATCCGCCCGTTTCTTCCTGATCTTTTAAACATCTGCAAGGAGTGTAAACATGGTTCTATTTGGCCGAGTATCAACAGCTATGGTAACACCATTCGATAATAAGGGGCATATTGATTTCCCTAAAACCACACAGCTTATCAATCATCTAATTGAAAACGGTACAGATTCTTTGGTCGTTGCCGGGACAACAGGCGAGTCGCCAACACTTACAAAAGAGGAAAAGCTGGCTTTATTCAAACACGCCGTGAAAGCAGCTGACAAACGTGTGCCTGTCATTGCCGGCACCGGCAGCAATAATACGTATGAATCCATTGAATTAACGAAAAAAGCAGAGCAAATTGGGGTAGATGCGATCATGATCGTAGCACCTTACTACAATAAGCCAAATCAGGAAGGGCTTTACCAGCATTTCAAGACGATTGCGGAAAGCACGAACCTTCCGGTAATGGTTTATAATATTCCGGGACGATCTTCCGTGAATATTCTGCCTGAAACCATTATCCGCCTTTCGGAAATCTCTAACATCGCTGCTGTTAAAGAAGCAAGCGGAGATCTGAATGCTATGGCCAAAATTATTGCTAATACGGATGAGGACTTCATGCTTTACAGCGGCGATGACGGACTTACTCTTCCATGCATGGCAATAGGCGGGACTGGAATTGTTTCTGTTGCTTCCCATGTAATAGGAAATGAAATGCAGGAAATGATCACAGCTTACCTGAATGGTGAAAATGAAAAAGCTGCAAAAATCCATCAAAAAATTCTTCCGATCATGGAAGGGCTTTTCGCTGCTCCAAGCCCAGTGCCTGTAAAAACAGCGCTGCAGCTTAAAGGGCTGGATGTCGGATCCGTCCGTCTTCCAATGGTTCCGTTAACAGAACAGGAACGCAGTGCAGTTGCTGCTCTATTTAAATAAATGTAAGCTTGCCAACCAGTGTTTTGCTGGTTGGTTTTTATTTTTATATGGAGTACTTAAGTCTTTCAAAATCAATGAACATGAAAGAAAAGGGTCTTCATAAAGTCATCATGAGGACCGAAAACCAGAGACCATTATATTAAAAAGCTCAGGAACGCTCAATTAAAGTCCATGTATAAATTTGGTTGTCATGGTTTTATGACTTCAAGTATAATATGGATAACTGATCTTGATCGGCTGAACATGCATGGGAGGATAATACATTGAAAAAGAGACAGAATGAAAGCATCAAGCTGGCAGCACTCGGAGGAGTCGGAGAACTTGGAAAGAATATGTACTTGGCAGAGGTGGACGATGATATATATGTCATTGATGCCGGATTAATGTTCCCTGAAAATGAAATGCTCGGAATTGACATCGTCATACCGGATGTTACATATTTACTTCAAAATAAGGAAAGAGTAAAAGGAATTTTTCTGACACATGGACACGAAGATCACATTGGGGGCCTGTCTTATGTGCTTGCAAAGGTCAATGTGCCTGTATACGGAACAAAGCTGACTCTGGCACTGGCCAAAGCAAAAATGAAGGAACAGGAATACAAAGGCAAAGCACAGCTTATTGAAATTAATTCAGATACCAAGGTTGAATTTGATTCGGCAGATGTAACTTTTTTTAGAACGAGCCATAGTATACCGGACAGTGTCGGTGTGGCTATACATACATCAGAGGGTGCAATTGTGTATACCGGCGACTTTAAATTCGATCAGGCAGCGACTGACTTATACAAACCTGAAATCGGCAAAATGGCACGCTTAGGGGAAGAGGGAGTTCTTTGCCTTCTATCTGACAGTACAGAAGCAGAAAAGCCAGGCTACACCAGCTCAGAATCTAAAGTGGCCAGAGAGATGACAGCTGCATTCTATGCTGCGAAGGGGAGAGTCATTGCAGCTTCATTTGCATCTGACTTAATTCGGATACAGCATATTTTTGATTCAGCGATCGAAACAGGCAGGAAAGTGGCAGTGGTCGGCAAAAGTCTGCAGAGAATCTATGATATTGCTCTGCAGCTCGGGTATTTGCAGGTAGGAGAAGATGTGATTATACCTGTCACTGAGATCGGCAAATACAGTGATAACCAAATCGTTGTTCTTACCACGGGTACACAGGGAGAGCCAATCGAAGCCCTTCAAAAAATGGCGAAGCAGTCCCACAGACAGGTCAATATAAAACAGGGTGATACCGTCCTACTTGCTGCATCACCTTTAAGAGGAACAGAAGTATTTATTTTCAAAACGATTGATATGCTGTTTAGAGCGGGTGCTGAGGTGATCCCCGGAAAGGGAACCTTTAATACCTCGAGCCATGGCAGTCAGGAAGAACTTAAATTTATGATTAATCTGATGAGTCCCAAATTCTTCATCCCGGTTCATGGGGAGTACCGAATGCTGAAAGCCCATGCTAAAGTTGCTATGGAGTGCGGATTATCAAGCGGACAAATTTTCATCCCGGATAAAGGCGATGTAGCAGAAATAAAGGACGGCGCAATCGTTCCCGGAGGGAAAATCCCATCTGGTAATGTGCTGATTGACGGGATTGGTGTCGGCGATGTCGGCAATATTGTCTTAAGAGACCGGAAGCTGCTTTCACAGGATGGGGTTTTATTAGTGGTGGTTACTCTTAATAAAAAGGAAAAGAAAATCTCCGCTGGTCCTGAAATCATTACTAGAGGATTTGTATATGTCAGGGAATCGGAAAAGCTTCTGGAGGAAGCTGTTAAAATAGTTAGGGAAGCGGTGGAACAGAACCTTGCCAGAGAAGCATTTGACTGGTCAGGGATTAAGCAGGATATGCGGGACAGCCTGAATCAATACCTTTATGAAAAAACAAAACGCAGACCAATGATACTTCCGATTCTTATGGAGGGATAACAGTTAGAACACAGCCCGCATTGATTGCAGGGCTGTGTTTTTTTGCTCTTGCCCCACAGGCAATAATGCGCATGAAAAATGATCACGCGTTCATACTAACAATATATTGCTTGAAGGGAGAAATAAGGATGGAAAACGAAATGAATAAAAACCGCAATGAGAGCGGAGAAGGGCAAGAACAGCCGAAAGAGGATAAACCATCTGCCCTTATGGAGAAAATTCAGCAGCTTGGACAAACAAATGTGCCGCAGCTGTCTCAGGATTCCAAAATTCACTGCTTGACAATTGTCGGACAGGTAGAAGGTCATCTACAGCTTCCGCCGCAAAATAAAACAACAAAATATGAGCACTTAATCCCTCAGATCGTCGCGATCGAGCAAAACCCAAAAATAGAAGGTCTTCTTGTTATCTTGAATACTGTTGGCGGCGATGTGGAGGCCGGACTGGCAATATCAGAAATGCTTGCCTCATTGTCTAAGCCAACAGTCTCCATTGTCCTTGGAGGCGGCCATTCCATTGGTGTTCCAATTGCGGTATCATGCGATTATTCCTTTATTGCAGAAACAGCTACGATGACCATCCACCCTATCAGGCTGACCGGCCTGGTAATCGGTGTGCCGCAAACGTTTGAGTATATGGATAAAATGCAGGATCGGGTAATTAATTTTGTAACAAAGCATTCCAATATATCCGAACAGAAATTTAAAGACCTGATGTTTGATAAGGGCAACCTGACCAGGGATATAGGGACCAATGTGGTCGGCAGGGATGCTGTTGAATATGGACTGATTGATGAAGTAGGCGGGGTCGGGCCGGCGCTTGCAAAGCTGAATGAGCTAATTGATATGAATAAACCAAAAGAAGAAGTGATGGTTCAATGATCCTCTATACTATGATGCCGCAAGAACTCATTTACCAAAATGAACAGGACGATTTCGGCAAGCAGAAAATTGTCTCATATGACGGAATCCCTCTCCTTGTTGAAATGAATGCAGGACAAGAATGCCGCATTTTAAGAATTATGAGCAGTGATCCTACCCATTATATGGATGAAAGGTACACTCCCGGATCCATGATCACTTTAACGCAGTTAAGCTGAAAAACCTTTCAAAAAACAACTTAAATTAGAATCGTTATGATATAATAAAAGTAACTTTAGAAGCAGCCAAAAAATGGCTGCTTCTTCTTTCATAACAGACATGATGTATTACATAATGGAATTTTGATGATGCTGTTAATAAGAACAATGATAAGGTGATAATATGGCCAAAAGAAAGAAAAGAAAGTCTAAAAAAAACGAAACATTGAAACGGACGATGAAATTTGAACTAATTGCCCTGATTTTACTGGCACTTGCGGTAATATCAATTGCCAGGCTGGGAGCGGTCGGGAATGCAACGGTACTTTTTTTCCGTTTCTTTATGGGAGAATGGTACATGCTCAGCCTGATTGGACTCGTTATCTTTTCAGGTTTCCTGATGTGGAAGAGGGCACTTCCCTATCTATTCCACACTAAATTAATCGGAGTTTATCTCATCATCAGCTCCCTTCTGCTGCTGAGTCATGTAACATTATTTCAGCTTCTCTCAAATGGAGGGAAGTTTGATGATCCGAGCGTAATAGCTAATACATGGGAATTATTCCGGATGGAAGCCCGGGGAGAAACAAGCACAACCGATTTAGGAGGAGGAATGCTTGGAGCTATTTTTTTCGCTCTCTTTTATTATCTTTTTGATGAAGCAGGTTCAAAAATTGTAGCCTTTTTATTAATTATTATCGGTTTTGTTCTTATTACAGGAAAAACATTCGGAGATGCTGCTGGGAAAATGATGGCCGCAATTCTGAATTTCTGCAAGAAACAATGGGCTGGTTTTATAGATGATATAAAAGAATGGAAACAAAAAGGCAGAGAGAGACGTGAAGAAAGGCAGTCAAGAAGAGAAGAAGAACAGCAGGCTCTCCAGCACGAAGAAGAACCAGAAACGGTTATTACCATCAATAATACTGCTGAACCGGTATCTGAACCAAATCCCGAACCAATTATATCAAGCTTTGCCGAAAGAGCTTATCAGGAGGATCCCCTGGAAGCTGGTTCTAATCAGCCTCAGGAAATGGCAGTCACAGAGCCGGAGGATGAGAATGCGCCGCCAATCACGTTTACAGAAGTGGAAAACAAAGACTACGAGCTGCCTCCTATCAGACTTTTAAAGCTGCCAAGGCAAACTGACCAAAGTGGTGAATATGAACTTATACACGCGAATGCTGCCAAGCTCGAAAGAACATTTCAGAGTTTTGGAGTAAAAGCAAGAGTGACACAGGTTCATTTAGGACCTGCTGTTACAAAATATGAGGTGCATCCTGATGTTGGGGTAAAGGTAAGCAAAATTGTTAGTCTGAATGATGATTTGGCGCTGGCACTTGCAGCAAAGGATATCCGGATCGAAGCACCTATCCCGGGTAAATCAGCTATTGGAATTGAAGTCCCTAACTCTGAAGTGGCGATGGTTTCTCTACGGGAAGTGATTGAATCCAAACAAAATGACAAGCCGGACTCCAAGCTTATGATCGGACTCGGCCGTGATATCACCGGAGAAGCAGTCCTTGCAGAACTCAACAAAATGCCCCATCTTCTTGTTGCCGGCGCGACAGGAAGCGGGAAGAGTGTGTGTATTAACGGAATCATTACCAGCATTTTGATGAGGGCAAAACCTCATGAAGTAAAATTAATGATGATTGACCCTAAGATGGTGGAATTGAATGTTTACAATGGGGTGCCTCATTTATTGGCGCCGGTTGTGACAAATCCGAAGAAAGCGGCTCAGGCTCTGCAGAAAGTTGTCAGTGAGATGGAAAGGCGCTATGAGCTTTTCTCCCATACCGGCACAAGAAATATCGAAGGCTACAATGAGTATGTAAAAAGACATAATGCCGAGGAGGAAGCACAACAGCCCCTCCTGCCGTATATTGTTGTCATAGTGGACGAGCTTGCAGACTTAATGATGGTAGCATCCTCCGATGTCGAAGACGCAATCACACGCCTTGCTCAAATGGCACGGGCGGCAGGCATCCATTTAATCATTGCAACCCAGCGGCCGTCAGTGGATGTTATCACAGGTGTAATAAAAGCGAATATACCTTCAAGAATTGCGTTTGCTGTTTCATCGATGACAGATTCAAGAACCATCCTGGATATGGGCGGAGCGGAAAAACTTCTGGGAAGAGGAGATATGCTCTTCCTTCCTGTGGGTGCTTCTAAACCAGTCCGTGTACAGGGTGCCTTTCTGTCAGACGAAGAAGTTGAAGAGATAGTGGACTTTGTCATCGGCCAGCAGAAGGCACAATATCAGGAAGAAATGATTCCAGAGGATATCCCGGAAGCAGCGGGAGAAGTGGATGATGATCTTTATGAAGAAGCTGTTGAATTGATATTGGAAATGCAGACTGCTTCTGTATCCATGCTTCAGAGGAGATTCAGGATCGGTTATACTAGAGCGGCAAGGCTGATTGACGAAATGGAAGCAAGGGGCATTGTCGGACCATATGAAGGCAGCAAGCCAAGAGCTGTGCTCCAGGGCAAGCCTTCTGAAGAAGCAAGCTCTTAAAATTTATAAGCATGACTTATAAAAAAATGGCCAGTCTCCGGACGGCCATTTTTTTATGTAATAGGAAGATATATGACTAAAACTGAGATCAATAAAAAAATATAGTTCAATATGCCATACTACTAAAAGCAATTACATAAAATGAAAGAGGTATGGTGCTTTCAACTCATCTCAAAAGAGGGTATTTTGTCTGGTGCATTATTAGCATAAAACTTAAATGTAATCGTTTTCAAAGTAGTATTATACCAGAAAAAAAGAATTGGTACAGAGGGATTCACAAACATTTTGTTCTTTTCACCTTTTTTCGACAAATTGATAAATTTCTATTTCTTTATTGGGTAAAAAGTGTTATAGTATTTTCGATTAGTAGGAATGATTGAACATCAGAGGTCTGATGTCTTGAGAACTGAAGTTGGAGGAACCCTGCATGTCTATTAAGTCAGATAACCGGCATTTATATTTGCAAGTCATCGATCGATTAAAACAAGACATTGAAGATGGAGTGTATAAAGAAAAAGAAAAGCTTCCGTCCGAATTCGATCTTGCCAAACAGCTTGGTGTAAGCAGAGCTACACTGCGGGAGGCGCTGCGCATTCTTGAAGAAGAAAACGTCATCATCCGCCGTCACGGTGTAGGCACCTTTGTCAATGCAAAGCCGCTTTTTACATCCGGCATCGAACAGCTTAATAGTGTCACAAACATGATTTTGCAGGCAGGGATGAAGCCGGGAACCGTTTTCTTGAGTTCTGTAACTTTGGGACCGACTGAAGATGATATCCGCAGATTCTTATGTGCTTTAGACCAGGAAATTGCCGTGATTGAGCGGGTTAGGACAGCTAATGGTGAACCGGTCGTTTATTGTGTGGATAAAGTTCCTGAGAATATTCTTCCGGACACATTTTCCCACGAACAGGAGTCGATCCTCAACATGCTTGAAGAGGAGGCAAACCGGAAAATCACTTATGCTGTGGCCCAAATAGAGCCTATTGGCTATCATGAGAAAATTTCCCCTATTCTGGAATGTGACCCGGAAACTGCACTGCTTGTATTAAAGCAAATGCATTTCGATGAAGCGGATACTCCGATTCTTTATTCGGTCAATTATTTCAGAGCTGATAAGTTCAGTTTCCATGTCCTCAGGAAGAGAATCTAGCTTTTTGGGATGCACGAAAACAATATCATTCATTCCGCTAATGCAAAAACAATTTCTTAGGGGGTACCAACCTTGAAAAAGCGTAAATTTGGATTGGCGCTATCTTTAGTTCTTGCTGCCGGAACAATTCTGGGTGCTTGCGGCAAAAGTGAAGAAAAAGGCGGAGAAACAGCTGGTGGAGACAATAAAGAAAAAGCATTCTCTGTAGCGATGGTAACAGATGTCGGCGGTGTAGATGATAAATCATTTAACCAATCTGCTTGGGAAGGTTTAAAAGCATTTGGTGAAGAAAATGGACTTGAAAAAGGAAAAGGCGGATTTGACTATCTTCAATCACAGTCAGATGCCGACTATTCTACAAACCTGAATACATTAGCACGTCAGGACTTTGATCTTGTTTTTGGAATCGGTTTCTTAATGGAAGGTGCAATCAATGAGATTGCCCAGCAGCAAAAAGATTCTCATTTCGGTATCGTTGACGCGGTCGTAGATCAGCCGAACGTAGCAAGCATCATGTTTAAAGAGCAGGAAGCTGCATTCCTTGCAGGTGTTGCTGCAGCAAATGCAACTAAAGAAAACAAAATTGGTTTCATTGGCGGTATGGAAATTCCGGTAATCGAGCGTTTTGAATCTGGATTCCTTGCTGGTGTTCAAGCGGTAAATCCTGATATTAAAGTAGAAGTTCAATATGCTGGAGCATTTGATAAAGCTGAATTAGGCCAGACAATTGCTTCTAAAATGTACTCTTCTGGCGTAGATGTAATCTTCCACGCTGCCGGCGGAACTGGAAACGGTCTTTTCAAAGAAGCTCGTGACCTGAAAAAGAAAGATCCGGCAAGAGAGCTTTGGGCAATTGGTGTTGACTCTGATCAGACAGCTGAGGGTGTAGTAGAAATCGATGGTAAAGAGCACAATGTAATCCTTACATCTGCTCTTAAGCGTGTAGACAATGCTGTTAAGGACCTTTCTACAAAGGCAAAAGACGGCAGCTTCCCTGGTGGAGAAACAACTACTTACGGATTGGCTGAAGACGGTGTAGGCCTTGCTCCTATCAACCCGGAAGTATCTACAAAAGCAGAAATCGAAGGTGCAGTTAAAGAATGGCAGGAAAAGATCAAGAATGGTGACCTGACTGTTCCATCTTCTAAAGATGAACTGGCTTCTTTCTCAGTTGAATAATTAATTTTAGGAATAAGCAGGTTGCGCTGCGGCCTCTTATTCCTTCTTTAAGATATTAAAAGTTTAAATGAAGGACAGAATAAATTCTGTATTTCACTTAGATTTTTAATGCACTAATTATATTTTCATATTATTTAGGAGCTTGGCTTTTATAGCCAGGTTTTTCTAAGGAGTTCCAAGGTCTGACCTCTTACTACTAATGATTTCCTTATATTTTGAGCAAGGAGTGAAACAAATGGATTATGTTATTGAAATGCTCAACATTCGCAAGGAGTTTCCTGGAATCGTTGCAAATGATAATATCACGCTTCAGCTGAAACCTGGTGAAATTCATGCGCTGCTTGGCGAGAATGGTGCTGGCAAGTCAACGTTGATGAACGTCCTTTTTGGCCTGTATCAGCCCGAAAAGGGTGAAATTAAAGTTAAAGGAAAACCGGTGCGCATCACTGATCCTAATATAGCAAACGACTTGGGCATCGGAATGGTCCACCAGCATTTCATGCTTGTAGACCGTTTCACTGTCACTGAAAATATTATTCTGGGAAAAGAAACAACCAAAGGCGGAAAAATAGATATTAAAAAGGCTGAGAAGGAAGTCAGGGAGATTTCCGAGCGATATGGACTTGCGGTTGACCCTCAGGCGAAAATTTCCGATATTTCAGTAGGAATGCAGCAGCGGGTGGAGATCTTAAAGACTCTATATCGGGGTGCTGAAATCCTTATTTTTGATGAGCCTACTGCTGTTCTGACTCCTCAGGAAATTAAAGAGTTAATCCAGATAATGAAAACTCTAATTCAGGAAGGAAAATCTATTATTCTAATCACACACAAGCTGAAGGAAATTATGGAAGTGTGTGATCGGGTAACAGTTATCCGCAAAGGAGTTGGAATCGGTACAGTTAATGTTACTGAAACGAACCCGAATGAACTTGCCAGCTTAATGGTGGGAAGGGAAGTTACTTTTAAAACGGATAAAACAGACTCAAAGCCGCAGGAGCAGGTGCTTGAGATTCATGATTTAAATGTGAAAGATTCACGGGGGCTTGGTGTTGTTAATAATCTTAACCTCAATGTACGGGCAGGTGAAATTGTCGGTATTGCCGGTGTAGATGGGAATGGACAGTCAGAGTTAATTGAAGCGATCACTGGTTTGAGGAAGTCTGAAAGCGGTTCAATTAAATTGAATGGCAAAGAAATTGTGAATATGTCTCCGCGTAAAGTTACGGAAACGGGTGTTGGGCATATCCCTCAGGACCGTCATAAGCATGGACTTGTCCTCGATTTTCCAATCGGAGAAAATATGGTTTTGCAAACCTATTACAAAGCTCCATTCTCTAAGAAAGGTGTTCTGAACTTTAAAGAAATATACAGCAAAGCAAAAAAGCTGATTAAAGAATTTGACGTCAGAACTCCAAGTGAATATACACTTGCAAGGGCACTCTCCGGCGGTAATCAGCAGAAAGCTATAATCGGGCGTGAAATTGATCGGAATCCGGATCTGCTGATCGCTGCTCAGCCGACACGCGGCCTGGATGTTGGAGCTATTGAATACATTCACAAGCGCCTGATTGAACAGCGCGATCAGGGGAAGGCAGTGCTGCTGATTTCATTCGAATTGGATGAAATTATGAATGTCAGTGACCGCATCGCTGTTATTTATGAAGGTGAAATTGTAGCGGTAGTTGACCCTAAACAAACAACAGAACAAGAATTAGGTTTATTAATGGCCGGTTCTAAACGGAAGGAAGCGGGTGGCGAAAACCATGTCTAATCGCATGAAGAATATTGTCGTACCTCTAGTTGCCGTTCTGCTCGGGGTATTAGTAGGTACAATCATAATGGTAGCAACAGGGTATAACGCTGGATCTGCATTTATTGCCCTATGGAACGGTGCTTTTGGTGAAATCTACTACACTGGTGAAGTAGTCAGACAGGTCACACCTTATATTCTTGCCGGTTTGGCAGTTGCATTTGCTTTCCGTACAGGCTTATTTAATATCGGTGTTGAAGGACAGCTGATCGTCGGATGGCTTGCAGCTGTTTGGGTAGGGGTTGCATTTGAACTTCCAAAATTCATCCATCTGCCCCTCGCGGTTCTCGCAGCTGCAGCTGCTGGTGCGATGTGGGCATTCATACCGGGCCTTTTGAAAGCCAAGTTTAAAGTGCATGAAGTAATTGTCACGATCATGATGAACTATGTGGCCTTGCATGTAACCAACTATATAATCCGTACGGTTCTTTCAGAAAAAAGTGACCGGACTGAGATGATTGCAGAATCTGCATCATTGCGTTCCCCGTTTCTTGAGGGATTAACTGATTATTCTCGTCTGCATTGGGGTATTTTAATTGCTTTAGCATGTGTGTTTATTATGTGGTTCCTATTAGAAAAAACATCAAAGGGATACGAATTGCGTGCAGTAGGCTTTAACCAGCATGCATCTGAATATGCCGGCATGAGCGTAAGCAAAAATATTATTCTATCAATGGTAATTTCAGGAGCATTTGCAGGTCTTGCGGGTGCGATGGAAGCGTTGGGTACATTCGGCTATGCAGCCATTAAGGGCGGCTTTACCGGAGTAGGTTTTGATGGTATCGCGGTAGCACTCTTAGGCGGGAATGGTCCAATTGGAATTATTTTTGCAGCATTGCTATTCGGAAGCTTGAAGGTCGGCGCCTTAAACATGCCGCTTGAAGCTGGAGTTCCAAATGAACTGGTTGATATTATCATTGCTCTTATTGTTTTCTTTGTTGCAGCAAGCTATATGATTCGCATCTTTATTGACCGTATCAGCAAAAAGGGGGTGAAGTAAGTGGGCTTAATGGAGATCTTATTAATTATTATTCCATCAACTTTGCTTTGGGCAGCCCCGCTTATTTTCACTGGATTGGGCGGAAACTTTTCAGAAAGCTCCGGTGTTGTAAATATTGGTTTAGAAGGCTTGATGGTAATTGGAGCATTTACTGCCATTGTTTTTAACCTTACGTTTGTTGATGTATTTGGCAGTATGACACCATGGGTTGCATTACTCGCAGCTATGGTTGTTGGAGCTCTGTTATCCATCCTGCATGCTGTTGCTTCTATTACGTTTAGAGCTGACCAGGTTGTGTCAGGGGTTGCGATTAACCTTCTGGCAATTGGTGCAGCACTGTTCCTGGTTAAATTCATTTATGGTAAAGGCCAGACAGATATCATTCAAAAAGGATTCAGCAAAGTGGATATTCCGTTTTTGAGTGACATACCTGTTATCGGTAAATTATTCTTCTCAAACACTTATTATACTTCATTCGTTGCCATTGCCGTTGCATTCCTGGCCTGGTTTGTAATGTTTAAAACACCATTCGGGCTGCGGCTTCGGGCGGTTGGTGAACATCCAATGGCTGCCGATACAATGGGTATCAATGTAACAAGGATGAGATACATTGGGGTATTAATCTCCGGAGCCCTTGCAGGAATAGGCGGAGGTGTGTACGCACAATCTATTTCTTCAGACTTCGGGCATGCAACCATCAGCGGCCAGGGCTTTATGGCTCTAGCGGCATTGATCTTTGGTAAGTGGCATCCGCTTGGTGTTATGGGTGCGGCTTTATTCTTCGGATTTGCGCAAAGCTTGAGCATCATCGGCTCCAGCCTTCCATTCCTTGAGAATATTCCAAATGTCTATCTTCTCATTGCGCCATATGTTTTAACGATTCTTGCATTAACGGGTTTCATCGGACGCGCAGATGCTCCAAAAGCTTCTGGTACTCCTTATATAAAAGGAAAACGTTAAACAGCAAAGCCTCATTTCTTTTCGGAAATGGGGCTTTTTATTGCTAATATTCTTATTGGAGAACCATTTATTCTTCACTCATTCATGGACAAGCCGTGATTGCTTATATTAAACCTTCCAATACAGCCAATAACTTGAAATAAAGAAATAGGGCAAGGTATAGTAAGAATATGATTTATTACAAAGGATATTATAGAAGATAGCAGCAAAGTGTTTACATACAGGGGATGCTCCCTCTTTTTACTATTGACCGTACCTTGGACTGATCAATCTACTGACAGGAGGAAAAGACATGGCCGTAATCTCTGAATCCGTAAAAGCCATGAATGGCTATAAGCTTCACGTGGTTAAAACAGAGAAATATAAAACCAATACCCTGGTTTGGAAAATGAAAGCCCCGCTTGAAAAGAATACAGTTACATTAAGATCCCTATTGCCTCATGTATTGCAGAGCAGCAGTTCGTCCTACCCTTCAACCGGAAAGCTGCGCGCTTACCTTGATGAATTATATGGTGCAACGCTTTTCGTCGATTTGGCGAAAAAGGGAGAGTATCATGTCATTACCATTTCAGTTGAAATCGCAAACGAAAAATTTCTTTCAGATCCAACTCCTCTGTTGAAAAAAGCGTTCCAATTTTTAGCGGAAATCCTGACAAAGCCTAATGTGCATGAAGGAGCTTTTGACGAGGATACAGTTGAAAAAGAAAAAAGGACGCTAAAACAGCGAATTCAATCAGTATACGATGATAAAATGCGCTATTCCAATTTCCGGCTGGTTCAGGAAATGTGCAAAGATGAGCCGTATGCACTGCATGTGCATGGCGAGAAAGAAGATGTGGACAATATCACTCCTCAAAGCCTTTATGAATATTATCAGCAGGCATTGGCGGAGGATGAGCTTGATTTATATGTTATTGGTGACGTGGAAGAGGCAGACGCCGAATCCTTTGCTGGGGAGCTTTTAACTTTTGAGAAGAGAACACCTCAGACAGCGCCTGCATCCTCGGTAAGAACGAAAGAATCTGTAAACGAAGTCCGGGAAGAACAAGATGTGAAGCAGGGAAAACTAAATATCGGCTACCGGACAAATGTCGTGTACGGTGATCCGGAATATTATGCGCTTCAGGTATTCAATGGAATCTTCGGAGGTTTTTCTCATTCAAAACTGTTCTTGAACGTCCGGGAAAAAGCCAGTCTCGCATACTATGTAGCCAGCCGCCTGGAAAGCCATAAAGGGTTAATGATGGTGATGTCCGGAATAGATAACAGCAACTATGACCAGGCAGTGAGTATTATTAAAGAGCAGCTGGAAGCTATGAAGAATGGCGATTTTACAGAACAGGAAATGGAACAGACCAAAGCAGTCATTAAAAATCAGCTTTTGGAGACTGTTGATACAGCACGCGGGATTGTCGAGGTCCTTTACCATAATGTTGTGTCAGGAAAAGAAATTACCCTTCAAACCTGGATGAATGAAATGGATAAGGTAACAAAAGAGGAAATTGCCGCAACAGCCAAGAAGGTCAGTTTGGATACAGTGTACTTTCTGACAGGAAAGGAGGCGGGCAAGTAATGGATAAAATCACTTTTGACCAGCTTCAGGAAGAGCTGTATTATGAAAAACTTGAAAATGGGCTGGATGTATATATCTTGCCGAAAAAGGGATTTAACAAGACTTATGCCACGTTTACGACTAAATATGGTTCAATCGACAATCATTTCCTGCCCCCCGGAAAGGAAGAGTATGTAAAAGTTCCCGATGGGATTGCACATTTTTTGGAGCATAAGCTTTTTGAGAAAGAAGACGGGGATGTGTTCCAGCAATTCAGCAAGCAGGGAGCATCAGCTAATGCTTTTACATCTTTCACAAGGACAGCTTATCTATTTTCCAGCACATCCAATGTAGAGATGAACCTTGAGACGCTGATTGATTTTGTACAGGATCCTTATTTTACAGAAAAGACGGTTGAAAAAGAGAAAGGCATCATCGGTCAGGAAATCACCATGTATGATGACAATCCTGACTGGCGCCTATATTTTGGCCTCATCGAAAATATGTACAAAAACCATCCGGTTAAAATCGATATCGCAGGTACGATCGATTCCATTTCCCATATCACAAAAGATATGCTGTATGAATGCTATGAGACTTTCTACCACCCAAGCAACATGCTGCTGTTCATAGTCGGACCCGTTGATCCGGATAAGATTATGTCTCAGGTAAGGAATAATCAAAACAAGAAGGATTATAAAGAGATGGCGGAAATCAAACGCCAATTCGAAGAAGAGCCTTCTGAAGCGGCCAATAAGAAAAAAGTTCTTGAGATGAATGTCCAGACCTCAAAGTGCCTGGTCGGGATAAAGAGCAGTACTGCAAATCAGTCAGGCAAAGAAATGCTTAAAAATGAGCTGAGTCTGAATGTGCTGCTGGATATCTTGTTCGGTAAAAGCTCTGAGCAGTACAGCACACTGTACAGTGAAGGATTAATTGATGACACATTCTCCTTTGATTATACACAGGAGCAGGGTTTTGGATTTGCCATGGTGGGCGGAGACACGAACGATCCTGACCGTTTGGCTAAAACACTGCAAAAGATGCTCCTGGATGCAAGGGAAAAGGGGACTATTTCACAGGAAACACTTGATCGGACAAAAAAGAAGAAAATAGGTGCATTCCTGCGGGCTGTCAATTCACCGGAATATATCGCCAATCAATTTACCCGGTATGCTTTTAATGAAATGGATTTATTTGATGTTGTGCCGACCCTTGAAAGCATCACTCTTGAGGATGTGGAAAATGCGGCTGGTAATTTGATAAGTGAAGAACGGTTTACGGTTTGCCAGGTTGTCCCTAAGAAATAACAAGCAGTTTCAGCAGAGCGCCATTAAATGGCGCTTTGCTTTTTGCGTGCCCAGCAAGCCGTTAATTGCTAATTGGTGAAAG
>NZ_APVL01000005.1 GCF_000565285.1 Cytobacillus firmus DS1
AGGAACGAATTCCGCAAATAGGCCGGGGGAACCTGCAAATAGAAACAAAATCCTGCAAATAAACAAGTAAAACTTGCAAATAGAAACCCAATTAACAAGGCCCAAGCCCAAAAAAAGGGCCGCCCGGTCAGTCCGGACGGCAATAAATTGGAGAATTGGATGATGTTCGTAAAGTGACGAACTTCAGTAAGTATTAAATACTGATAATCTTATTAAAACATATTCCATAAAAGTCTGGATTTCGGCTGAAGGCCGATTTTTTTAAAAGAATATAGCTTTTACTAGGTTATATAAGCATTTATAATGAAAATATAATAATTGGAATAATTTTTGGAGAGTGGAAACTTTGGATTTTTCTGTTATAGGAGACAAGATAAAAGAACTGCGCAGAATACAAAGAATTACTCAAAAGGAGCTGGCAGAGGATATATGCACTCAGGCGCAAATCAGTAAGCTTGAGAATGGTGAAGTAATTCCGTGTGCATCAACTCTTTTTTTAATATCTCAAAAACTGGGCATTGATGTGAATTATTTCTTCAATATTGGTTTAACGCCAAGGCTGGACTATGTCGAAGAAGTGGCCAGACAGCTCAAAATAGCACGGCGGAATTTTAGATATCGGGAGATGGAAGAGATAGTGGAGATGGAAGAAAGGAATCCGCTTTTTTATCAAAACCAGAAATATCTTCAGCTTCTTATTTGGCACAAAGGCATATGCCTCCATCACGTCCATTCGGACTTTGAACGGTCTCTGCAAACTCTTGATGAAGCTTTGGAACTGACTAATGAAAAATTCCGGACGGAACAGGAGATGGAAATTCTCTTAAGCAAAGGCATCGTATTCTTTGAAAATAATATGCTGGATGAAGCTATTCAGATTTATGAAAGTGTATATACAGAGATGAAAAATCTTCCCCAATTGCGGGATTATATATTAAAAACTAAACTGCTCTATAATATGGCCAGAGCTTTTACCCGGAAAGGATTATATGAAAAATCAACTGAGGTGTGCATAGAAGGAATCGAATGGAGTATTGAAAAAGATAACCTCTTTTTGTTGGGAGAACTGCACTATCATATTGGCTACAATTTCGAACTGTCGGAAGACTATCGTTCTGCTCAAGATTATATGAATAAGGCATTGCTGATTTTTGACCTGCAGAAGGATCAGAAATATTCGGATTATATTAATGGCAAGTTAATGAAATGGCAGGAAGAAAATATTATAAAAAATACCTGATGCTCATCCATCAACATCAGGTATTCTTTGACATCAATGTTGGTATACGCATGTGTTGATGCCGATGATTTTTAAAAACTCTTTTATTTTAGTGAACGACTGGTTTTTAAATCCTTCAGGTATAGTCAGCTCCGTAACATAAGCCATTTTTCTTTTTGAGTTAGCGTTAAGTTCCGTTAATTCTTCATGGATGCTGTAAACCTTTCTTGCCAATTCTTCGTTTTGTTCTTCTTCACAAGTATAGATAACCGCTTCTCCAACTTTCATTGATGCGTTTCTAAAGTAGAATGAAAAAATGATCGCGCTTTCGTTTTCGATAAACTTCGGCTGAATTTTCATATCAAGATTCATACCCTTTCACCCTCCCTGCATCTTTATGCCCTTATCATAACAAAAATAGTTCCTTTTGCTGATTGAAATCTGAAGGTGATTTAGATATTAGAATGAGTATTTTATATTAAAAAGTAAGGTTTTTATATAAAATTATAACTATAGGAATATTCCTGAAAGAATATAATCAGCGTCACTGCTCTGCAAAAGAAGGAAATTTATGCTGGCTTGTTGAATTTGAGCAGTAAGTAGGTTTTAATTGCAAAAAAATAGACACTTCAGATGAAGTGCCTCAATTGGAGATTAATAAGACAAGGGCCAAGCCCTTTGAAATTCTAACAGATATGCAGTCAAAATTAGAATATAGTCGGAAGCTCTTGAGTTGTAACTCCGCCGCCGCCGTTATTTCCAGCAGCAAAAGTAATGCCTGCAGCTCCAAATACAAAAGTGAATACGGCCATCATAACTAATAAACGTTTTTTCATGAAAATTCCTCCTTGCTTTTTAAAATTAAGGAACTATCTATATTAAACCATAAAGAATTCAGAAGCGTTTTTTGTATATTTATTTAATTTTACCAGTATACTTTGTCTTATATCCTTTTTCCTGTTTATCAACAATAAAAATATAACTCTAGGCATATTTACATGAAAGGGGTGAAAAGGATGAATTTCTCCGCGATTGGCCAAAGAATCAGGGAACTAAGAAAACTGATGAATTTATCACAGGGAGAGCTTGCTAAAGGGATTTGTACGCAGGCGCAGATCAGCAAAATTGAAAAGGGTGATGTGTATCCCTATGCATCTACTTTATATTTAATATCCGAACGCCTTGGTGTGGATGTGAACTATTTCTTCGACATTGGCACAACGCCCCGGCTGGATTATGTGCAGGAGGTCTTAAGGCAATTAACCTTGGCCAGAAGAAACTCAGATTACAGGGAAATGGAACAAATCGTAAAAACAGAAGAGAAGAATCCATTATTCCAGCAAAACAATAAAAATTTCCAGGTTCTATTATGGCATAAAGGAATTTGCCAGTATATGCTTCATAAGGATTCTAAAGCAGCGATTGACATTCTTTCTAAAGCGATAGCTTTAACTCATTATACTGACAAGATCTGGTCTGAACGTGAAATAGAAGTTTTGCTGAGTATCGGTTCTGTCTACTTTGAAGAAAAAGATTATAAAAAATCGCTGAAAGTCTATTTTGAAGCAAAAGAATATCTTCATCAGCTGCCATTCATTAATGACCATACTTTATTGTGCAGACTTTATTATAATATTGCGAGATCACTCACACGTCTTGAGAAGTATGGTGATTCAATTAAATACTGCAGGGAAGCCGTCAGGTGGTGCATTGAAAAAGACAACCTTTATCTTCTTGGGGAGCTTCATTATCATATTGGCTACAACTATGAAATTCAAGGCAAGTTCCAGAAAGCAAGAGAATGCATGCAAAAATCCCTGATTATTTTTGAGCTTCAGGAAGATGAGAAGTACGTAAACTTTATTAATAGTAAAATTCAAAAATGGCATACCTTTGCATAAGCCTGTCCGGATTAGACAGGCTTTTTTTTCGATGGGCTGATTTTGAAAAAATTGCTGAATTTTCCCCAAATTTGTCCTCCTGCATAGTATATTAATAGATGTACAAAATATTAGGAGGAAAAGATGAAAAGTTTAAAGAGATTCATATTTACATTATTGTTAGTTCTTGCCGGCTTCGTCCATTTGGAACATCGGGCAGAAGCTGCAGCTGTGAATCCGGCAGAAGTTTATACTTATGAAAAAATGCAGGCTGATATTGTGGAGCTTGCCAAGCAATACCCGGATCTTATTACATATAAAGTTATTGGAAAAAGTGAATATGGAAGAAATATTTATGCCGTATCACTTGGAAAAGGCGGAACAAACATATTTATTAATGGATCCCACCATGCCAGGGAATGGATGACTACTACGCTGAATATGTATATGCTTGAACAGTATGCTTCAGCCTATAAGAGCGGACGGACAATAGCGGGTGCGGATGTGCGGACTCATTTGAACAGAACCACCATGTGGTTTGTGCCAATGGTTAATCCGGATGGTGTGACACTGCAGCAATTTGGGTTAAAAGCATTTCCTTCGAGTGCGCATGCTGGATTAATCAAAATGAATGCAGGAAGCAAGGATTTTAAACGCTGGAAAGCAAATGGAAAGGGCGTCGATTTGAATCGCCAGTATCCTGCTGACTGGGCGAATATTAAAAGCAATCCGGGAAAGCCATATTATAAGAATTATAAAGGATCCCAGCCGCAATCGGCTTCTGAAGTGAAGGCGATTATAAACTTTGTGAATGAGATTAAGCCTGCATCTGCTCTTGCTTACCATTCAAGCGGGCAGATTCTTTACTGGAAATTCCATCAGACAGGTGCTTTATACGATCGGGATCATCAATATGCGAAAGCCATAGGGAAAATGACAGGATATAGCCTGGTGTACCCGGGTGCCAGACCTTCAGGAGGCGGCTTTACTGATTGGTTTACTTCAACACATAAGCTTCCAGGATTTACACCGGAAATCGGCAGATATGCCGGTGAAACCAGCTTGCCGCTTTCAGAGTTTCAAAGCATTTGGAAGCAAAACCAGGGTGTAGGGCTTTATGTAGCAGGCATCGGCTATAACTTAAGCGGGGCAAAAACAAGTTCAAAGGTTACCCAGGCAACAAACCAGACAAATGATGCGGTTGCAAAATCAAGAAAGCTCCGATCCTATTATTCTGGAAACATAAAAAGTACAAGTGATTTCAAAGTAAGTGCAGACTTTGCAAAAGCCTACCAGAATGCAAGTAAAAGTATTGCTTCAGCAGAAACATTGCTGAAAGGCCTTCCTCAAAGCGATCAAAACCGGTTAATGGCAGTGCTGAAGGAAGCTTATGATCATAAAGCCCGGGCAGCAGTCTTTATCGATACAGAAAAAACCGGAGCACAGCTGACAGCTATGAATTCAGAGCTAATTAAATTGATAGATGCTGGTACTCTGGATGAACACACAGTGGAAACTTACCATAAGCTTTCATACCAGATTAAGAAAGCGGGGCTGTTTATTAATAAGCTTTATGGGCCTCATGTACGTGACATTGCTGCAGAAAAGTATGTATTGCCTGCAAAGATTACGAAAGAGACAGTTATTTACGAAATTTCCAGATACATGCTTATGGAAGAAATTCAGATTAACCTTGATGCTGATAAGCTCGATATAGTTGAGAGCCAATTGGCGGAGTTAAACAGGCTTGAAAGACGTTCTGCTGAAATTAAAGAAGCAGGCAACAAGCTTTATCCTGGAAAATACCGTGAATTGCCTGGATTTGAAGCAGTGCTTACAGAAATGAAGCAGGAAATCGTGAAAAAGTATGAAGTCTTAAAGCCTTCAGAGGAGCAGCCAGAATTGGATCCGGCTCAGGAGCAGGAAGACAGCTCACAGGAAATGGACCCGGCTGTTAATACCGAAAGTGAAGTGCCATCAGAACAGGGTTCGGAAGCAGACACTAGTACAACAGAAGAACCCGAAGCTGGTGCCTCTCAAACCAGTGAAGAAGCTGTTATAGAAGAGCAGCCATAAGTGTACCATTAGAGTTGGGTTTATAAAAACCCGGCTCTTTTTTTAGATAAGAATGTATAAATTCTGAAGTTAGATAACTGTCTAGCTCCAGGCGCCATCGGCTCGAGGTCATAAGCTTGTCTAGTTTAGGCTCCTAGGGACTCGAGGTCATAAGCCGTTCAAAACCACCTTCTTCCAGGGACCGTCTTGTGCTTGTCGTCCCTGGGCAGTCGCCTCAACATTTCTTCCAATCCGGCCAAAAGGTTAAAGAACAACCTTTCAGCCGGCTCGTCTTATGCTTGAGGCCCGCACGGATGCGGGTCATGCGGACGTTGCCACAGGACGTGGCGGTTTTAGTCTGCGTTCCTAGGTAGGCGGGCGCCTTCTGCTTTTCTTTGTCGAATAATTTAATATGGTAAAACTTTCTATTAATTGAAAATGATAGTAATATTATGATAGCAACTATCACTTTACGGTTATGAGGAGGAAGGGAATGGAAAGCTGGCTGAAAAAATCTATTACTCTAGCAGCAGGAATTGGCATTGCTGCCGGATCTCTGCTGGGGGCATCTGGTGTATCGGCAGAAAGAGGAAAAGAGGTGCCGGGCATTTCGGCGGTGCAAATTGACCAGCCGTCAATGCAAAAGAAGCTGGAGCTGTCAAAAGAATCTGCATTAAGCGGAGATACTCTCGTGGTTAAATTTAAAAAGCCGCTCACTCAATCGCAGCACAAAATGGCAGGAGGAACATTGATTAAGCAGTTCTCCAATTTAAATTATGCTGTTGTTAAAGTGAGGAATAAAACTCAGTTCAGCAAAGTATTAACCAATTACAAAAAGCTGAACGGAGTGGTATCCGCCTATCCAAGCGTCAATTACAAACCGCTTTCGCTGCCGGACCCCAAAGCAAAAGAGCAATATCAAAACGAACTCCTTCAGCTCGAAAAAGCACAAAAACTGGCAGGGAAAAACTCTGTAACGGTTGCAGTAATCGATCAGGGTGTGGACGTGAACCATCCTGATTTAAAGGGAAAGCTGCTCCCGAGCTATAATGCAGTCAATCCAATGAGCCCCGGTACACCTGATTATCATGGCACCCATGTGGCTGGAATTATTGCAGCCAATAAGAATAACGGCATTGGCGGCTATGGTGTTAATCCAAATGCGAAAATTCTTCCGATTGATGTTTTTGACAGGGGATGGGGCGCTTCAGATTATGTGATTGCCCAGGGGATTCTGTATGCAGTAGAAAAAGGTGCAAAAGTAATCAATATGAGTCTCGGCGGACCTATGAAATCTCCTCTGATTGAAGAAGCGCTCAAAAAGGCAGCTGAAAAGAATGTTGTGGTGGTGGCAGCAGCAGGCAATACAGGGGATGATTCACTAAGCTATCCTGCTGCCTATGAAGGTGTCATCAGTGTTGGAAATATAAACAGCAGCAAAAAGCTGGGGATTCTATCTACATATGGCACATCCGTTGATATTGTAGCTCCTGGTGAAGATGTCTACAGCACTATGTATGAATACGAAAAAAAATCGAGCTTCCGTAAAATGAGCGGAACGTCCATGGCTTCGCCTATGGCAGCTGGAGCAGCATCATTGCTTCTATCCAAGCATCCTGACCTGACTCCGATTCAGATCGAATATATATTGGAGCATACAGCGGAGGATCTTGGTGATAAGGGATTTGATGTAGTATATGGAAATGGTCTGCTTAATCCGGCTGCAGCTATGCAATATGATATTAAGAAGCTGCCTGCACTGACAAAACACCAATTGTCTGAAAAAGAAATTCTGGAAAAAGCAGAAACGGTAAGCCTTGAGAAGAAGCAGACTGTTAAAGGAGCGATTACAGCCCCGTTCCAGGAGAAATGGTACAAAACAGATGTCGAGAAAGGCGATTTAGTTCAATTTGTTCTTAGCGGAGCAAAGCAATTTGATTACAAGCTCAAATTATTTTTGGTTTCCGATGAAGGGAAAGTGGAGCTGGATGTAAACAAAGTCAGAGAAGGCCAAGAGGAAGGAAAGCTGTTTGAAGTTCCGTTTTCAGGAACACTTGCATTCGGAGTTAAGGATGTCAATGGCAGCTTTGATGATTCGGGCAGAGGGCAATCAAAATTCAGCCTTTCCGCTGAAAAGGCATCTGGCATTGAAGAAGATGGGAATTCTATTCACAATATGAGTGCTATTGAATTGCCATACTCATATGGCAAGGAGCTTTTAACTGGGAAAGATGGCGATGATGATTTCTATCAATTCACTGTTAAAGAGGAACAGGCAGTGAAAATTGACTTAGCTAAATTGCCGGGTGTTGATACAAGCATCAGTGTTTATATGGGGGATCAGATTTTTCCTCCTGATATGGAAGAGATTACGGAAGAAGAGAAAAAGGCGCTTCTTGAAGAAATGTTTTACGGCAAATACCCGATTGAGCCTGCATTCTATGCAAACAGGGGCGGAAAAAGTGAAGGGGAGACACTCTCTTTTACAGCTATGCCGGAAATGCCGTATCTCATAAAAGTATCTAATAAAATCGATCAATATTTCTTTGGCATGTATGATTTTATGTTAAACTTCGACTTGCTTGAAGATGAGCAAACTCCTGAACCTTCCCTGATTCCATACAAACTGCAGGTTAATGGAAAAACTTTGCCGGCAGATGAAGATATATTCCCTTATATGATGGATGAGGAAGCCGCTGAAAAAGAAATGGCCGTCAATGGCCTTGAAAAACAGCGCAGTGCATTTGAGGAAATAGAAGAAGAAACAGAAGAAGCATCTGAAGAAGAAGCTGGAGCTGAGCCTGATTTCACTGAAATTCTTAAAGAGGGTGCCCGGCCTTTTAAAATGGATGAAAAAGGTGAAGGCTATATCCAGACGTTAGAAGATGAAGACTGGTTTAGTGTTGTGCCGGATGAAACGGGAATCTATGAATTTAAGTTTGACGATAAAAAAGGCCAGGTTCCATTAATGGAGATTTACCGCATTAAGGAAGAGACAGATATGGAAGGAAACACGTATGCCTATTTGGATCAGATTGGAACCAATATGCAATTTGACTGGGTAAGCATGAAGCTGGATGCATCCATGCTAACGGGTCTGAAAGCTGGAGAGAGCTACTATATTAAGGCTGGTGCAGATTACTATACTGGTTCAACATCTTTTGATCCATACAGCTTTAGTGCCAACATGGTGATTGAAGATCCTCAGGATCCTTATGAAGATAACGATAGCCTGGAGAAAATAAAGAATCTTCCTTCAGCAAAAATCGAGGGGAACCTCGCGATGCCTTTCGATCAGGATGTTTTCTATCTTGAAAGCAAAACAGCTAATATTTATGGGGCATCCATGAAGAGGAAAAATGCTGATGCCAAATGGAAAGCGAAATATCCAAAAGAATTGCTGAGCCCGTTCTATGGAATTGTGGTCATCGCAGAAGATGCAAACAAGAACCGCAAGCTGGATCCGGAGGAATTCGATCGAATCCAGTATATTGAAAAGGGAATTGACAGCGGTGCAACCTATGGATCATTTAAAACAGAGAAAAATAAAAACTATATTATTATTGCCTCCGGCTATTTTGATGGCAATACTCCATTCTCCCTGCTTCCTTATGAATTGACTGTTGCTCCAGTTAACCAAAATGATGAAGATAAGGGTTCTGTGGTGAAGAATAACAAACCTTCTAAGCCGCTAATGTTGAAGAAGTCAGGCAGCAAGCTCTTAACTGCCTCCGGACATCTTAATGCCGGTGTACCGAACGGTGACGAAGATTGGTATGAATTGAAAATAGATAAACAAACGAAGGGCAATATCGAATTTAATGCCGGAACTGAAATTGATGGGGTTGTGACTCTCTATAAAGACGGCAAAGTACTGGCTAATGCAGACTACTATCCTGAAGGGGATGGGGAAGTGATGTACTTTAACCTGAAAAAAGGAGTCTACCATATCAAAGTCCGTGACACATTCGGCGGTTCTACATTGGATTCTTATAGTTTGAAAGTTAACTTGCAATAGAAATAAAAATTCCCTGTCTAATTAGTTAGGCAGGGAATTTATTTATTTCTATTTAGGTTCGTATTTCCACATGTCTGCTTCGTGCCTGAAATATATATGGCCATTCTGATCGATGGCTAAGTCATGTGCACCTTCTTTTTTGATCAGTGTGACTTCCATTGTTTTCGGATCTGCTTTAAATAATACGCCTTCAACTGTTCCATATAGGTAATGATCCTTGCCGAATTGCAGATTCGCATTTTTAAAGCGGCCTGAAATGGCTGGTACAATCATTACCTGTTTTGTTTGGCCGGATTCGATATCGTATTTAAACAGTTTTCCGTCAGCCATCCCAAAGATATAGTTTTCTTCGTAAAAAGTTAACGCATTAATCATGGCAGCTTTTATTGGGAAGTGAAGTTCCTCTTTATCTGAAGGAGAATCAGAAGGAAAGCGGAATAACACAGCATCACTCTTTGCACGCTCATGATTGGCATACACCGATGTGCCCCCATAAATATGATCATGGGCTTGTACAAGGGAAATGATGCTTTGATTTGCTACATAGTTTTCATAATTAATGGTTTCTTTTGTTTCAGGATTATAAACAGACAGCAGTCCGCCGCCAGTGCTTGTTTCAGGATAAGTGCCAATGAACAGCTGATTGGTCTCATTAATCCCAAGCATGGCAGTTGGCCTTTCTTGGCCCATGTCCTTATAACGGGCAATTTCATTTATATTTTGGCCTTCAAACGGTTTTGTCAGATCGTATTCCAGGATTCTCGCTTTTGGATACGCTCCAAAATATAGCTTGTCATTTAAGTATGCCATAGATTCAACCTGGCTTATGCCCTTCACATCTTTTGTTTCACCGCTTGCAATGTTAAAAAGGCCAAGCCCGCCTGACATATAGCCATTAATAATGATCTTATCTCTATCAGGTGTCACTCCCATTGTATATAAAGTGACTGGAAGAGGAGCGAGTTTTGCCTGATGAATCTCATATTCCCGTGTCTCTAAATTATAGGTGAAATAATCCCCATTATTGCTTAACAATCCCGTCAAAGTGTACCCGGGGTAATCCTCTGTTCCCATTTCTACAAAATCTAAATTTATAACGTTCATTCCTTCGAGGGGAACATCAATTTTTACCTTTTCCTGAGTATTAAAATAATAAGCGTACAGCTCTTCATTGTTTGTATAATAAACAGCTTCTTCTGCGGGTGACTTTACAGACACGGTTTTAGACGTTGAATCAAACTCATCAAGAAATTCTAACGTGTTCTTATTAAAAACCAGCACTTTGGGGCTTGGATCCAATTTGGCAAATAAATACTCACCGGCCACTTGAATATCTGATACGTATTTCTCCATCCGGTATTCCCAAGGCAGGAAACGGTCCCTGATTTTCGTGCGGATATTATAGCGGATAAGCTCAGCCTTAGATCCGATCCCCATGAAAATACTCTCTTGTTCTTCATCAAAGTAAACACTTTTTGCAAATTCTTTGCCTCTTATTATTTGGCCATAATCTTTTCTTTCACCTGTTTCAGGTATATAGGAAAATACCGTTCCATTATAAGCTGTGGATCCGTATATTCTTCCTCCTGAGGCGTGCAGATCCTGGATAGAGGTATCCCGGCTGTGCTTTAGTTTATTTCCGTAATCAGTCAGCTTTTTAGAGGAAGGATCGTACTTGTAAATATGTCCGCCTGATGTTCCTCCGATCCAGACGTTTTGATCAGCATCTACATCAATTCCCCAAGCACTTGTGGAATTTTCCAGTGTGTAAGTCTTTTCAGTTTTTCCGGTGGTCAGGTTGACGATAGATAAAGCGGATGGAGTCCCGTGCTGGATGATGTACATATAGGGCGTGTCTTCAGGTGATTTTCCGTATGCAGCTGCCAGGGCAGTTCCGTGGAATACTTGGGGCCCAATCTTTTCGATCACAGGGTTTATTTCTTCTTTTAGCAATTGTGATGGATCTGCTTCTTCTTGAGAAGGTGTCTGGCTGTCATCCAATTCAATACTCTCCTCCTGATCTGTTAAATCTTCTGCGTACGCTGCACTTGAAAAGAAAACCGGTGCGGCAATGAGAGATGCGGCTAGAACGTAATTGGCTTTTAACTTTGATAGATTCATATTTTCCCCCAAAAACTCTTATAGTAATCAGTTCCTACATTACTATAATTATCCAATAATGAAAAGAGCCATCTCCTTTGTTTGGAGCATGGCTCTTCTCACTAGTAAATATCAGCAGCATTTATTTGTATCCATTGATCCTCTGAATCTGCATTCTTCCAATGGATTCCAACCATAACATTTTCGGCGCCTTTTCTGATTTTTTTCGATACTTTAAAGGAGCGGGATACATCTTCTGCAGGAATGGTATTATATGCTTTCCTTTCCCATTGGCCGTTCACCTGATCCTGGATAAATAATTGCACATCGCCTGGATTGGCTGCTTTTCCTTTCAGAGAAACGATAAAAGTAAGCTCTTCAGAAGCAGAGATATTCATGTCGGTCAGGCTGAAGCCTGCTTGTATCGCATTCTCGCTTTCATTCAGAGGTTTCAATACCATGCCTCCGGCGCTTCCTTCCGTTACCCGGAAATCGCCATCCATTCCGAGCAATTTCATCGGCATCAGCTGGCTAAGCCATTCTTCAGCTGAAAATGGTTCGAAATTTGGCGGGACAAAAGAATAAGATGGACTCTTCGAACCGATAGGCTTGAGGTAGTCATAAGCTTCTGTTTCTGATTGTCTGATTTCCTTCTTAATCTTTGCGATTTCGGCTTCGGCATTATCTTTGTTCAGGGTGACTCCGGACTCTGAGTATTTGTTTCTGTCATTCCAAATAGCCTGAACTATTTTTGTCCCTGTATCAGGAGTAAAATGATGTGAGTCTATAAAGTTTGGCAAGTGCCTTGTCATTTCGTTTATATCCATAAAGTGATGAACTGTGCCAAAGGTTTCCGTCAGGTCCATGAGCCAGCGCTCATAACCTTTCAGGTATTCCTCATTCTGCATTTCAATGACAAAACGCGGAAGGGTAACAGGTGTTGTGTAGATAATAAATTTAGTTTTCGGGTTTTCAGCCTTGAGCTGTTTCAGCATCTCGATTACTTTAGGATCATACTCATAGGGTTCATTATTTTGGAAAAATTGATAAATATTCGTTTCAATTCTGGCTTGTCTTAATTGATCATCCACAGGGAAGGGCACAGCCACATTTTCACGATTATAAAACCGGTGATCTATGAATACAGGTTTATTCTTTTTCGATGATTGATAAACAGATATAGATTTTTTCAAAGTATCAAAGGACGCTGTCGACTTGATTCTATAGAGATAGCTGTCAGTCTGTTCAATATAGAACTCCGGTTTTTCTTCGGCAAGCTCGCGGTATTTATTTGTAGCGAAAAAGTCCAGACCCAGGAAAATATATTCAAACGGTTTTCCGTTGATTTCCTTGGCGTAGTCTATATATCCTTTATACTCCTCTGCGTACATAGAGCTTACGGCAAAATTGAACACCTTCAAATCTTTAAAATCATGCTGGTTTATATAAGTAGATCGGCTGCTGCCCAATAAAAGGGCATCATATTGTTCTTCCCCATATTTCAATTTGTTTACTTTCTGCTGCCTTTCATTAAAACCCTGCTGCACATCATTCCATTCGTTTTGATGCCGAAAAAGCCATAATGGATCTGCCGTGTAGTTAAATACAGCAATCGGCATGGCGAAGAGACAGCCTAAAATCATAAAAGCAGCCAGGACTTTTAACAGCCATTTTTTATAAACATTCATGACTAACCACCTAAAAATTAAAATATAAGAACTCGCTGACTCTTGTCATGCTAAAGAAAGAAATCAGAAGCAAGGCACAGATGAAGAAAGCAGAAAACCAGGAAGGCTTAAGCTGATCCATCAATCTTACCGAGTTTTTAGCCCATAAAGTGACCGCGAAGGCACCTGCCAGTATGAAAAGCATGTACAAAAGGGATGTATCAGTTGCTGCGTTAAGTGAGAGTATTTCCACAGCCTGAACGGCTGCCGGCTCAAAAAGGGATGTGAGCTGTTCGGGCCATGTGAACCCGCTCATTCCCATCATGCCTTTTAACACTTTTTCTGCATCTTCCCATGTTTGTGCTCTGAAAAACACCCAGGCAAAGTTGACAAACTGAAAGGTGATAAACCAGCCAAGAAACTTGTTCATTTTAAAGCCAAGCTGCTGCCACAAACGGTTCAGAAGTGATGCAGCTCCATGCAGTGTTCCCCAGAGTACGAATGTCCAGCCGGCACCATGCCATAAACCGCTGACGAGAAAAACAAGAAAAACATTCACGTAGGTTCTGGGAATTCCCTTGCGATTTCCGCCAAGTGGAATGTATAAGTATTGGGTTAAAAAACGCGTCAGCGTCATATGCCATCTCTTCCAGAAGTCCTGAATATTAACTGCCTTATAGGGTGAGTTAAAGTTAACCGGAAGCCGGATATTAAATAGAAGCGCTGCCCCCATGGCCATATCAGTATAGCCGCTGAAATCAAAATAGAGCTGGAAGGTGTAGGATAAAGATACGATCCAGGCTTCGATAAAAGTCAGCACTTCTGCCTGGTCAAAACCAGCCGTTGCCCAGACGGCAAAAGTATCTGCAATAACAGCTTTCTTAAACAGGCCAATTGAAAAAATGAAAATTCCTTTCGCGAAATTCTCGTAATGAAACCTTCTATGTGCTTTTTCCCTGGAGAACTGGGGCATCATTTCGTTATGGTGCACAATTGGCCCCGCAATCAGTTGCGGAAAAAAGCTGACAAACAATGCATATTTCCAAAAATCATACTCTTTCGTTTCTTTGCGGTAAGCATCAACAAGATAGGCAATCTGCTGGAAAGTAAAAAAGCTGATGGCAAGCGGCAAAGCAAGGTGCAATAAATCAAAATTTGTGCTTAATAAAGCATTAAGGTTGTCTATGAAAAAATCATAATATTTATAATAACCTAAAGCTGCAAGATTGGCAGTTACGCCGGCAGTCAAAAGCAGTTTGGCTCCCCGCCGGCTCCCGGCCTTTCCAAGCAATGTGCCAATATAGTAGTTCAGCAGCATGGAAATTAATATTAATGGGAGATAGACAGGATTCCACCAGCTGTAAAAAAATAAAGAGCTGATCACAAGCCAGATATTTCTTATAAAGAAAAGCTGCCATTTATTCAGCAAAAAATAGACAATCCAAACAGCAGGCAAAAAAGCAAAAATAAATTCGTAGGAATTAAAAATCAATGTATTCTCCACCTGTTCCAAAATGTTCGTGCAGTCCCCATTATATCATGGAAAGAAGCCTGCGGAAGGACCCCAACTTTTACTATACTGTTTATCTTAAATCTACTAGAATAGGAATAAGAATATTTCGAATTGGAGGGTGTAACTTGAGTAAAAAAAAGGTTTTGGCAGCCCTATTTATAGTGACTGCCATATTCATCAGTATTCCTCCATTTTCTTCCGCAGAGGCAGCGGAAAGGTGTGAAGGTTCAAGAGGGACCCAGCCGGTCTGGTGGGATGGGGCAGAACTGAAAGTCGGACAAATTGGCAGATTAACAGTATTGAAGGATACACCTCTTTATAAATTATCAGGAAGCACAAAGGTTCAGCAGATGACTTTGAAAGCAGGGGGAACTTACCGAATATATGCTTTTAAGCCTGACATGCTCAGTGTTGGCGGGGGCATGTACTTGAATCGGGATTCCAAAATTAAATACGAAACTCCTTCAGCGGCAAAAAAGAAAGCTCTTGCCTGTAAAAAGGAATCCCTGGAAATTATCAGTGCTTCCATTAAACTAGGCGACAGCAAGTCTTCTATAGAAGCAAAATTGGGAAAGGAAAAGCGGATATCGCTCGGTGAGTATGGAATTTCCTGGCACACTTATCATAATCAATACCGGAATTTTTATATGATAGGGTATGTGGATAATAAAGCAGAATTCATTTATTCAAATAGCCAAAGGCTATACAGTTTTGGCATCTTTAAGGGCTCATCCAGATCAGGAGTAACTTCAGCATTAGGAGCACCAATAAAGTGGGTCAACAAAAACAATGTGAATTTTGTAATGGTCAATAATGATAAGCAGCAGACATTTTATAAAAAAAATTCATATATTACTGTCTTCTATGATATTCATAAAAAAGGCAATGTTACAGGCATTCAGCTGATTTCAGGGAAGCTGGAAAACCGGAAGGACAGCCACTATGGAGCGCCTGGGTCCAGCCTTCAGAATGGCCTGGAAATGCAAATGTTTGATTTGGTTAATGCTGCAAGGGCAGATAATGGACTGGCACCTGTCACCTGGAATTCAGCTGCCCAAAATTCTGCGCGAAAACATAGTCTGGATATGGCCGAAAATGATTTCTTTGATCACATGAATCTTAGAAACGAAAGCCCTTTTCAAAGGATGGAAAAGGAAGGGATTCATTATTTATATGCCGGTGAAAATATTGCAATGGGGTATTCAAGCAGCATTTTCGCCCATGAAGCTCTCATGAATTCAGCCGGTCACCGTAAAAACATCCTGAATGCTCAATATACTCATTTAGGTGCAGGGGTTCAGTTCCAAAAGGAAACTGCAATCCCTTATTATACACAAAATTTCTTTAAACCTTATTAAATTGAAGGATGTGCCAGCACATGCGAAATAGAAGATTTATAGTGTTCCTTCTATTTTCTGCTTTGTTTATGTTTGCATTCCCGAAAGACAGTTTTGCTAAGGTCTATTGGGATGGAGCAGAGTTGGTTAAGGGGCAAATAGGCCGGGTAACCGTCACAAAACCTATCAACTTATGGCGTCTGGAAGGCAGCAGTCTTAGGTTTGTGCGTATCTTATATCCGAAAGATCAATACAGGGTATATGGCTATGTTCCGGAACGTCAGCAATTCAGGGTTGGCGGATCCTATTTTATTACCAATATGAAAGACAGAGTTATATATGAGACCCCTTCAAAGTCTAAGCTGGCAGACCTGCATAAGTCCTATTCTGAACAGGAAGGGCTTTTGAATCAGCTTATTATTGCTGATAAAGGCTATGAGCAGTCCCCTGAGGTTTCAAATATAAAAAGCAGAATCAGCAAAATCCCTATTTCACTATTAGGAAAATTAAAGGAAAAAGGGGTTAAGATTAAACTGACTGCAGCCCCAATCACCAATCTGCCTGAATACGCTTATTTGAAAGGGCAAGTGCCGAGAGGATGGGAAGGAACGAATAGAACCTGGGATGATGTTCCCGGCATTGGCGGATCTTCTGTAGTGGCAATACGGATTGGGTACAGCGAGCCAGGCAACGGCCATAGCTCCAGCAACCTTGAACTGCATGAGATAGCTCATACGATTGACAGCCTGGTGTATAATAATCTATCTTCTGCACAAGGTTTTAAAGAAATCTGGGGGAAAGAGAGAGTCCGTCTCTTTGGGGATAATTCCTACTATAAAAATTATCCTGAAGAATATTTTGCGGAAACCTTTGCTATGTACTATTTAAATGAAGAAACGAGAAAAATACTTAAAATGAAAGCACCATTAACGGCGGTGTTTTTTGAAAACCTGCAGTAACTTAGTCTTGTCCTGACGGGCAAGGCTTTTTATGTGGTCTATTTTTTCCAGGGATAGAAAATGCCTGCATTTAATTTATTCAGGTAATATATACCATTCTCTCTTTTTTGTAGAATCATAGGAAAATAATTGGTATTTTGTCGTATAATAGACTTATTGTGAAAATAGTACATCAGAGGGAGAGAGTAATGAAAAAGAAAATTTTATTGTGTTGTCTTTTGTTTTTGTCCGGGATCATGTCCCCTTTTTCGTATGTTGTAAAGAAGGCTTCAGCCTCAGCGCCTGCCGTATATTGGGAAGGGATGCAGCTGGTTAAAGGCCAAATAGGCAAGGTGGATATCCTTAAGCCTATTAACCTATGGAAAAGGGAAAATAATAAATTGAAGTTTGTAAGGGTTCTTAATCCTGGAGAAGCATATAGGGTATACCGGTATGATTCAGCTTTTGGCGGGCAATATGGTGTTGGAGGCCAGTACTTTGTGACCAACATGAAAGGCTATGTTCAATACAAAACGCCATCAAAGCTAAAGCTTAAGCTTGTGAATCCTGAATTATATGGAACTAAACTATCTTTAGGAGCAGTTACCCAGGAGCAGACAGCTGTGCTTGCACCCGGTGTCACGCAGTCCAAGCTTTCTGTAGAAGGGTCTAAAGGGAATCAGGAAATCTACAAGCTGGATGTTGACCAAAAAACGAGCCAGATTTCTTTTGAGACTTCTCTGGCTAAAGACCAAATGATCGGATTTGAAACGGTTAATAGTATGGCACAACGTGAAGAAGAAGAGGGAAAGTATGTAATTGCCGGGGTAAACGGGGACTATTTCGATTCAAATGGAGCACCAACAGATTTAACTGTACATAATGGTGAATTGGTTACCACGAATACAACTCCAGTCAATGAAAGAACGATTTTCGGTGTCAGCTTCAGCGGAAAAGCGATGATCGGCAACCCGGAAGTTTTGCTTAGTGTGTCTGCAAATGGCCAGAAGCCATACTTGATTAATTCTGTTAATAAACGGAGATTTGCGGGCCATCTGGTTCTTTATACGCCTTACTTCGCAAGCAATACGATGACGAATGAATTAGGCACTGAAGTGGTGCTTTCGAATCTGACAGGGCAGCTGAATGGAAATGGCCAGGTCACTGCTACTGTAAAAGAAGTGATAATTGGCAAAGGAAGTGCAGCACTTAATCCTGGCGAGTTCATCCTGTCAGGCCATGCTGCCGGCAGTGACTATTTAAAATCACTCAAAGCCGGTGACTCCATTACGCTTAACGCAAGCTATGATAAGCCTGAATGGGACCGGGTGCAGCAGGCAATAGGCGGGCGCTACCACTTGGTTAAAGGCGGGAATGCCAAAGTATTTAATATTGCCGGCGCTCATCCAAGAACAGCGATCGGAATAAAGGAAGATGGATCTGTATTTGCAGTTGTAATTGACGGAAGAAGAACTCAAAGCAAGGGAGTCACTCTAACGGATTTAGCGAAGGTTATGAAAGACTTTGGAGCTGTTGAGGCGATGACGTTTGATGGCGGCGGATCGTCGACAATGGTGACAAGAAAGCAGGGTGAATCCACGACAAGTGTAGTGAATAACCCGTCTGATGGAAGGGAGCGAAATGTTTCTAACTCCCTGCTGATCATTGCACGCAGGCAGGCTTTAGAGCTTCATCAATTATTGCTTAACCCTGATGAAATCACCTTATTTGCCGGTGCATCCTATAAGGACTTGAAGATTGCTGCAAAAGGTGTCGACAAAAATAATAATCCTGTCAGCTTAAAAGATCCTATTATTTGGACTTCGAATATCGGAAAATTCAATTCTGATGGATCCTTTACAGCTTCAGGCATACCTGGAAAAGGCACGATTACAGGAACCTCCGGCACAGTCTCAGGCAATGTTTCTGTCAGCATTACAAACGAATTGGATTCAATTAAAGTGTCAAAGAGTACGATTATTACTGATAAAAATGGCACTGCATCAATCTCTGCTGCCGGCTACCATGCGGGAGTGGAAGTGTTAAAAGATCCTGCTGCCTTTACGTACACCGTTTCAGGTAATCTTGGAACAGTTGAAAACGGAATATTTAAAGCTTCCGGCAAGGACGGAATAGGCACAATTACTGTTTCACATGGTAAAGTATCCGCTGAAATTAAAGTGATTGCTGGAAATCCGGGTCCTGTTATCATTGAAGACTTTGAAGGTGAAATGAGCGGCTGGCAGGCATCAGGAGCGAGATATGAGTCAGTTATGGTTGCCCCTGAGACAGTGTATGTGAAAGAAGGAAATAAATCGCTCAAAGTGGCATATAACTTCATTGGTACAACAGGCACTTCCGGTGTTTATGCCCTAAAGAAGGAACCTATTCCAATCATGGGATCACCTAAGAAAATTGGCATGTGGGTTTATGGTGATAACAAAGGACATTGGCTGCGAAGCCAGTTAAAGGATGCGGCAGGCAAAGAGGTTCAGCTTGATTTTACAAAGAACCTTGATTGGACTGGCTGGAAATATGTTGAAGCAGACATTCCGGCAGGGCTGACAGCTCCGTATTCATTGGAGATCCCTGTACGATATATGCAGGTTAGTGATGAACTTAAAAATAGAGGCCAAATTTTTATCGATCAAATTCAGGCAGTATATGAATAATAACAGAAGGCTGAGTACCTGAGACTCAGCCTTCTATTTTTTTATTAAACCGTTTACCATAAATTTTATATTGTATAAATGTTTAGGATATTATAGTCTTGTTATGGAAATAAAGGGTGCAAATTGCAGAAAATTAGTAATTATGCTACTCTAATTACTGAAATTGTCCATAATTATATAATTGGGGTATAATGAAACACTAGTCTCATATATACTGATGCGGCTGTACAATAACATCGTAACATTGGAGGGAGTATTGTTAACCAATGGAACAGTCTAAAGAAATGCAGGAATTATTAAATCAATTACAGGAGAATCCTCCTAAAATTATTGGCGGTTATAAAAAGCAGGGGTGGGCATCTAAGGTTCTGGAGAAGATCAGCAATGATCCGATCGAAAAAGAAGAAGATGGCAGTATTACGGCCAAGGCTATTCTGGAAGCTAAAAATAATACGTTTTATCCATCTTTCCTGAACATAGATTTGTCTCAAAAAGGCAAAGTGACAGGAATCTACTTTATTGCTGAAAATGAAGATCAGTTTGATCTGATTCCATTTGAAATTGGTAAAGACTTTCTGAAGATATCAGAAGATGAGCTCTTGCCATTGAAATATAAAACGCTTGAAAAAATAGAAGGTGACGAGTACCAGAGTAACTGGCCATCATTTAGTTAAAATAGCTGCAGACTATCATATTGATGGTCTGTTTTTTAATGCTTTTTTCGTGAAATTCTGCATCTTTTTGTATGATTCGCCACTAAGCGGCGTCCTGTTGTAATGTTTTTGTAATATTATCGGGAGATTGTTATGAAAATGAAATAGAATATTGTCTAATAATAGGATAAAATCTAGTTAGCCCTACTAATTACATAATTTTTTGATAATTTTTATATACCAAAAGGTTCACAGGAGGATACATACTATGAAGAAAGTCTTATTTAAGGCGCTGGCGTTACTGCTGGCATTGCCCATGATCTTTACTCATCAGTCTGCAAGCGCAGCAGAAGCGAGTCCGGACAGTATTGTAAAACTGGCAAAACAAATGCAAGGCGTACCTTATAAATGGGGAGGAACAACACCAAAAGGGTTTGACTGCTCAGGATTTTTAACATATGTATACAGTGAACATGGGATCAAGCTTCCGAGAACGACGGCTGATCAATATAAAACAGGAGAGACTGTCAGCAAAGGCGAACTTCTTCCTGGTGATATTGTCTTTTTTACTACATATAAGCCTGGTGCATCACATGCAGGCATCTATGCAGGCGACAATAAATTTATTCATGCAGATTCTGATGACGGAATCATGATCAACAGCATGGATATGAGCTATTATAAAAGCAGATACATAGGTGCTAAGAGAGTTGTGCCACAGGAAAGCGTAAAGGGAATGGCTGCTGCCGTTCCAGTTAAACAAGGTCAAATCGGCATGGTTTATGTGAAAAAGAAAATCAATCTTTGGCAGCGCACGGAAAACAATAAGCTAAAGATGATACGAATCTTAAATCCAGGCGAAAAGTATCGTGTTTACAATTATGATACCCAGTTTGGAGGCCAATATAACCTCGGATCTCAACTTTATATTACAAATATGGAATCTTATATTGAATATGTCCCTGTCGGACAATAAATTTCCAAAATACGGTTAATAATCTATTAAACTCTTGTTATAATTAAAATAGCAAGAGTTTTTATTTTGTAGGAGGATATAATTTTGTTAAATAGAAAAGGTTTAAAAGTATTATTATCTACATCTCTCATTTTTCCGGCTGCCGCAGTTGTAAATGTCAGCAATACAGAAGCAGCTTCGATTACTCAAATCGAAAATGCTGTTCAAAAGTCTGTTTCAACTTCTCAAATCTTAAGAAGGGCATGTTCCATTGAATGGTCCGGCGATGGAGTTACCAGACCGTATGCGGAGTATAACGCAGCCAAAAAAGCATATAGTGAGGCTATTAAGCTGGTAAATACTTTGAGCTCCAGCAAAAAGCAGGCATATTTGGCGAAACTGGATGAAAGCCAGCTTCAGATCAAGCGGGCTGTTTATTATATTGATGCCATTTCCGCCGGAAAGAAAATAGAAGCAAAGAAGCAATTTTTGCAAAGCCAGCTTGAACAGGGTATCCTCTCAAGTGAAACAGTAAAGGCTTACCATGAGCTATCTTATGAAATTAAGAAACAAGCGGCTCTGCTTGATCCGGTATATGGCAGAACCACAAGGGAAGCCATTCGTGCTAACTTTAAAGAATCAGCAGAAGCATTAAGGGATGAACTAAGTTATTCTGTAACCGTTAAAATGGCTCTTGATCAGGTATCAGCTTCACTGGCAAAAGGGCAGAATGACACCGTTCTAAAAGAAGCCAAGAAAATCTTAATGTTCTTAGAGGTAACTCCGCAGGAGACATATAAAAAGCAGCTGCGCACGGAATGGGATGCTCTTAAAGGGGAGATTTCCGAGAGCATTAAAGATGCGGAATACAAGGATCTATCCCTTCTTAACGACCAGGTTCGGGAGCTCCGTGAACTAGTAAAGCCTGGTGTTTCCGATGCAAAAGTTCCAGCCTTATACGATTCGGCTGTGAGACTGAGCCAGGAAATTAAAAACCCTGCATCTAAGCAGATGTTTACAGATGCTATAAAGAATGAGATGAAGCAGCTTCAGGTGCCGATTGAAGAGTTAAAGCATTTGCTGACAACTAAAGCAGCTGCAGCCGGCATTCCTCCAGAATTAGTGAAGGCGATCGCTATAACAGAAAATGGAGCATTTCAACAATTCACTGAGCGTGGAGAAGTATTTAAAAGCCCGGATAACGGATATGGAATCATGCAGGTAACTCCGCTGGATGAGCATGATGACCGCTATGATTGGGAAAAGGCCAAATATGATATTGGCATAAACATTGAAACCGGAATTCAAATCCTATTAGAAAAATGGAATTATTCAGGTTCCAGAATTCCTGTCGTAAATGACGGGAATAAAGCGGTATTGGAAAATTGGTACTTTGCCATAATGGCATACAATGGACTTTCTAAGTTCAATGATCCTAATTTCTCGGAAGAGCCTTATCAGCTGAAGGTATACAGCAATATCAGCAAGTGGGCACAAGTAGATGCTGAGTCTATTAATAAGGATGACTTGGAAATCTCTTATAACCCTTCCACTGGACAGGCTATCTTCAGCAGCAAAATGAAATATACAACTGACAAACAAACTCCATCTACTCAGCTATTTAAAAAAGGGGACAGCATTGTTATTTCTGGAGCTGCAACATTCCGGGATAAACCTTCAACTGCAGGATCTGGAACGTCCCTTGCAAAGGGCACGCGCATCACGATCCTGGATGGCCCTATTGAAGATAACAATAAATACAACCTATTCAGCTGGTACAAAGTCTCAGTTAATGGAAAAGAAGGTTTTGCAGCATCTGTCGGGCTGAAATAATTATTTAATTAGAGGTTTCCCTTATGGGAGCCTCTTTTTGATGAGGTGAGAAGAATGGATATGAAGTCTGCAAATAGAATGTTAATTTCTGCAAATAGAGACGGGGAATCTGCAAATAGAATTCAGCGTTCTGCAAATAGAAAGGCAATCTGCAAATAGAATGTGCCATCCTGCAAATAGAATGATAAATTTGCAAATAGAGCGGGTGAACCCGCAAATAGAACTCGGCGTTCAGCAGATAGAAAGGCAGATTGCGAATCGAATCAAGGACCTGCAAATAGAATGTGAGACTTTGCAAATAGAGACGGGGAATCTGCAAATAGAACTCGGCAATCTGCAAATAGAATCCAAAACCTGCAAATAGATGGTGGCAACTTGCAAATAGAATCATAAATTTGCAAATAGAGCGGGGGAACCTGCAAATAGAACTCGGCGTTCTGCAAATAAAGAGGCAATCTGCAAATAGAATCCAAAACCTGCAAATAGATGGTGGCAACCTGCAAATAGAATCATAAATTTGCAAATAGAGCGGGTGAACCCGCAAATAGAACTCGGTGTTCTGCAAATAAAGAGGCATTCTGCAAATAGAATCCAAAACCTGCAAATAGATGGTGGCAACTTGCAAATAGAATCATAAATTTGCAAATAGCCCGGTAAAACCTGCAAATAGAATCCAGCATCACTTCAATCAGGATGTATCACACGAAAGAAAAATGCCCAAATTCTCTGCAACTCCGCAAATAAATAGATTAACAAATACAAAATCCCCGTTCCACTTCCGGAACGGGGACTTTATTCTTATTTTTTCTGAGGCGGGTAAACTTTCCATTTGGATAAGTCCGGCTGCTGTTTTTGAACCAGCTCTTTTGGAAAGATAAAAGTCCAAGGCTTGCTTGTGTTGGCTTTTACTTCGAATTTCTCAAGTTTGAAGCCGCCTTGGCAGATGATATCTCCTGCCGCATCTTCTACGATGAGAGGGATTTGTTCCAGCTGGATATTTTTTTCGCTGCCATTTCGAATTAGAACTGTAACAGCCAGGTTTCCCTCACTTCCATGCTTGGCTTCTATTCCCATGAAATTTACTTCGCCAGGTGATAAAGCAGGCAAGGAAGAAACCATTTTCTTCAGATGTTCTTTTTGGGAAGGGGAAATCTGATTTTCCCAGCTTTCTTCAAGATCCAGCTGATGGGCAGCTGCTGATTTTTTTAATTCAAAAGCGATCTTCCAGCCTTCTTCAGGGATCTTATCAACAAGCTTATCTTCAGATGAAAAGAGGAAGCGCCATGGGCGTGAGGTCATAGATGGAAGCTCATCCATGCCATCAAGCTCAAATTGCTTTTTCGCAATGGCCTGGCCATTTTCGTCCAATAAAAGAAGGTCTACTGCCTCGAAACGAATGGCTTTAGGCAGTGTATTCCTTAAAATGGCGACAACCACGAATCCTTCATCAAAATTAATGAGCTTAATGCCGTTTATGGCAATTTGGTTCGGCTTAAGCAAAGGAAGCTGCTGGTGTTTAAATTGATATACATATTTCTCCTGGCTGGTCAGCTCCCAGTCAGGATGAAATGATAATGTTGTTTTTACAAGATCATTCTGATCTGCATTTACTTCGTTCTGCTGCAGTTCTTGCTGCTGATCCTGTTCAGGTGTTTTCTCTTTTTTTGCTTTTCTTTTAAATAAAGCCATTCTATAAGTTCCCCCCTCGAGTTACTCTTCTGAAGCCTGGAATTGACTTTTTAGATATTCGATAAATCGCAGGCTGATCCCTGATTCAATTTCGAACATCAGCCGATTGAATTCGGCTAGTGCCTCGTTTTCAAGAAGGCGGTAAGGGTCTTCCTGTCCATAGCCTCGCAGGTGGATGCCGTCTTTAATGATTGTCATGACTTCCAGGTGCTGAATCCAGTTCGCGTCAATCAGCTGAAGCATAAATCTTTGCAGCTGATTTCCCAGCTCTTCCTCTTCCTGAAGGGAAAGAATCTGATTCTCAAGCTCTGCATATTCCTTCATGACTAAATCAGTTATCTCATCTTTTTCTTTATCCTGAAGATCATGCAGGCTGATATTAAACTGAATAAATACAAAGCTAAGCTCTTCTAAAAGGCCATTTAGATTCCATTCTCCGCTCGCGATGTCTTCAATACAGTATTTATCAATGATCTGCAATAGATATTTTTTGATATAGCTTGTAACTTCAGGGAATGTCTCACTCGCTTCAGCCTTCAATAGTCTGTCTCTCATTGAATAGATGACTTTGCTTTGGCGGTCGATTACATCATCCAGCTTCAGCAGATGGCTTCTGGATGAATGATGTGCGTGTTCAACCGTTTCCTGGACGCGGCGGACGAATTTATTTGGGTCAGGAGATAGAATAAGTCCTGATTCATTCGTCTTAATCTTTTTCAGATATTTTTCCATTTCATCTGGATCATAGTTGATAAAAAGGTCGTCCTCAAGTGAAACAATGAACTGGGAAGAGCCAGGGTCACCCTGTCGTCCGGACCGTCCACGAAGCTGCATATCGATTCTCATGCTTTCATGGCGCTCCGTCCCGATAATATGAAGTCCGCCCAATTCTTTGACGCCTTCACCAAGCAGAATATCCGTGCCCCTGCCGGCCATGTTGGTCGCAATCATTACCTGGCCTTTTTGACCTGCAAGTGAAATGATGCGCGCTTCATCTTCTTCAGTCTTGGCATTTAGGATATGATGCTTAATGCTGTATTTCTTAAGCTGATCAGACAGTTTTTCAGACTGCTCAATCGAAGTTGTTCCTATTAGAATAGGTCTGCCCAATTCATGAAGTGTTTTAACTTCTTTAATGATTCTATTAATCTTGGATTGGTAATCTTTGAAGATTAAATCATCTTCGTCTGAACGCTGTATCGGTTTATTTGTAGGAATCGTTACCACTTTTAAATTATAGGTTTCCAAAAATTCCTGTTTGGAAGGGGTTGCGCTCCCGGTCATTCCGGCAAGACTTCCATACATCCGGAAATAATTTTGAATGGTAATGGTCGCCTGTGTTTCATTCTCTTCCGTAACCTCCAGGCCTTCCTTAGCTTCCAGTGCCTGGTGAAGGCCTTCACTGAAGGTTCTGCCTTCCATTATTCTTCCGGTGAATTTGTCTATCAGGATAATCTTCCCGTCTTTTACGATATAATCAACATCCTTCTTCATCACTACATATGCACGTAAAGACTGCATAACATTATGAAGGAGATCCTGATGTTCGGCATCATATAAATTATCAATGCCAAAAGCTGCTTCAATTTTATAAGCGCCTTCATCTTTTAAATAAATCTGCTTGGTTTCAGGGTAGAATTCATATTCTGCATCGGCCGTAAATGATTTCATCAAGTCGGCAGTAATATAGAATAATTCAGCGCCAAGACTGGATTTGTTGGCGATGATCAGCGGAGTGCGGGCTTCATCGATTAAGATGCTGTCGATTTCATCGACGATGGCATAATGAAGCTTTCTTTGCACTTTTTGATTGATGTCATAAACCATATTATCTCTGAGATAATCGAAGCCAAATTCATTCCCGGTTCCGTATGTAATGTGAGCAGAATAGGCTTCCTTCTTTTCCTCAGGAGACATTTGCGAGATGTTCAAACCGACTTTGAGTCCAAGGAACTCATGGACTCTTCCCATTTGCTCAAAATCACGTTTTGCCAGGTATTCATTGGCTGTAATGATATGAACTCCTTTGCCTTCAAGAGCATGAAGGTAGCTTGGAAGAGTGGACACCAGTGTTTTCCCTTCACCTGTCTGCATTTCAGCAATGCTTCCTTCATGAAGGACAAAGCCGCCAATCAGCTGCACATCATAATGCCTAAGTCCCAATACACGTTTTGCTGCCTCTCTGACAACACTGAATGCTTCTATCTTTATGTCTTCAAGTGATTTCCCCTGCTTAATATCTTCCATGAACATGGCAGTTTTTTGCCGTAGTTCGTCGTCGGATAGCTTTTGGATCTGTTTTTCCCTGCTGTTCACAGCATCGGATAATTTCGACAGCCTTTTAATTTCGCGAGTGGAATCACTGAGCATCATTTTAACCTTTGTTAGCATACTTTTCGCCTCTATTTCCAGTAAATATTGACCTAGTCGAATTATATCATATTGGGTATAAATTTGTTGTAGTGGAAGATATTTCTAGTATAATTGTAGAATAATAGGACAGGCTATGTAACTTTTTTAAAAATGCCTCGTCTAATTATTATGCGGAAAGGAGAGATGATTAATAACTGCTAAAACGGGAATAGAGGAATGCGACCAACTTAATATGATTTCCTTCTGAAATAATTAATATACCTTCCAATTAAAAAAACATTGCGTATTTAAAGATATGTGTTACGATATTCATGATTAAGCTAACAATAAAACTAACCTCTGCAAAAGGTGATGATGAATGTATATTCAAGCTGCTATAGCTTTTCTAGTATCTCTTGTAACTGTCTTAGTCATTACGCCGCTTGTCATAAAGTTCGCCATTAAAATCGGTGCGATTGATAAACCGAACCACAGAAAGGTTCATAAAAATGTGATGCCCCGATTGGGTGGTCTTGCGATTTTCATCGGAGTCGTCGCCGGTTATTTTGCGGGCGGTTTATACGACCAAAAAGTTACAGCTATTAGTATTGGTGCTCTTTTGATTGTTGCAATCGGAATTCTGGATGACAAATATGAATTATCTGCTAAGGTGAAATTTGCCGGACAATTAGTTGTTGCCGGTTTAATTGTTGCCAGCGGTTTAACAATCGATTTGCTTTCCATCCCTTATATAGGAAACTTCGAGCTTGGAATGTGGAGCTATCCTATTACCGTGTTCTGGATTGTAGCAATAACAAATGCAATCAATCTGATTGATGGTCTGGATGGTCTTTCAGCCGGTATTTCGGCTATTGGAATTGCAACTATTGCCATCATGGCTGGATTAAATGGCAAAATGCTGATTTTAATGATTTCAGTTATTTTGCTGGGAAGTATTATCGGGTTTTTATTTTACAACTTCCACCCGGCGAAAATATTCATGGGAGATACAGGGGCTCTGTTCCTTGGGTATTCAATCTCCATTCTTTCGCTGCTGGGGCTTTATAAAAGTGTAACTCTGTTCAGTTTCCTTGTGCCGATTATTATTTTGGGTGTGCCGGTCTTTGATACAACCTTCGCCATTATTAGGCGGATTGTAAATAAGAAGCCGATTTCAGCACCTGATAAATCGCATTTGCACCATAGGCTTCTTGCGCTTGGATTCTCCCATAGGAATACAGTTTTAGCGATATATGCCTTTGGGATTATGTTTAGTGTAAGTGCAGTAATTTTATCAGAGTCCACTTTATGGGGATCTGTATTTATCATCTTTGGCCTGCTTATAGTTACAGAAGTATTTGCTGAAATCATTGGCATTGTCCATGTCCAGTATAAGCCGGTGCTGACTCTGTTTAAAAAGCTGACGGGCAACCGTTCATATGGTAAGTAACGATAATTAAATAAAATAAAAACCGTTTGTAGCATTTTTTGGTGCAAACGGTTTTTTTAAGAAATTTTATGGCTTATTATTTCCCTTTTTCAAAAAAATATGCAAGAATTTTAAAAGGTGAAAAATCACTGTTCTTCTTTATGTGGAATTTATGTCGAAAAAGGGAATATCTTATACTTTTTTTGTCATATTTTGATCATTATATTATTAGAAGTTGTGGTAAACTAACTTGTGAATTTTAATTTTATTTATTTTTGGAGGTATTCTTAATGAAAGTACCTATGCTTGACCTCAGTGAACAGTACCAGGGATTAAAATCTGAAGTATTGGAAGTTCTTGACGAGGTTATGAGTTCTTCAAGATTTATCCTTGGGGACAATGTGAAAAAATTAGAAGCAGATGTTGCGAAATATAGTAATGTTAATCATGGCATTGGCTGCGGTAACGGAAGCGACGCCATACATATTGCACTTCAGGCTTTAGGAGTTGGCCCTGGAGATGAAGTAATCACAACTGCATTTACATTCTTTGCTACCGGCGGAGCTATCGCCCGTGCAGGTGCTACGCCTGTATATGTGGATATTGATCCAGTAACATTTAATATTGATCCGTCCAAAATCGAGGCGGCGATTACAGAAAAAACGAAAGCGATCATTCCTGTACATTTATACGGCCAAATGGCTGATATGGAAAGTCTTGCGAAAATTGCTGAAAAGCATAACCTTGCGATTGTTGAAGATGCTGCACAGGCAATTGGCGCAAAACATAATGGAAAAAGTGTAGGGGAGCTTGGCACAGCTGCAACTTACAGCTTCTTCCCAACGAAGAACCTTGGAGCATATGGAGATGGAGGCATGATTGTTACGGATAATGATGACGTAGCAGAAAAGTGCCGTGTCATCCGTGTGCATGGAAGCAAGCCGAAATATTATCACCATGTATTGGGCTATAACAGCCGCCTGGATGAGCTTCAGGCTGCTGTATTAAACGTGAAATTCCCTCATTTGGATACATGGAGCGAAATGCGCAGAAAGAATGCGGACACATACACTAGCCTTCTGAAGGAAAAAGTGGGTGACCATGTTGTAACACCTGTTGAAAAAGAAGGGAATTACCATGTATTCCACCAGTACACACTAAGAGTGGAAAATCGTGATGAGCTTCAGAAATACCTTCAGGAGCAAGGGGTTTCAACAATGATTTACTACCCGCTTCCACTACATGTTCAGCCTGTATTCCAGGAACTGGGCTACAAAGAAGGAGATCTTCCTATAACTGAAAAAGCGGCTAAAGAAGCCCTTTCTCTGCCAATGTTCCCTGAGCTGAAAAGAGAGCAGCAGGAGTATGTCGTAGAGAAAATTGCAGAATTTTACGGTAAATAAAAATCCAGGAAACGCCGCCGGACTGGGGGCGTTTCTTTACATGCTTACAAAGGGCTGGTGTTGGAATGAGAGAAGAAAAGAAACGATTTGTACTTTATGAATATCTGATGTACTTCTGGAAACGAAAGCATTACTTTTTAATTGTTCCAATTATTACGATGCTGCTTGTTGGCGGTGCGGTTTATTTTTTGAAGAAGGATATGCCGTATACGGGGCAGGCGCTGGTATATACAGGTGCCATAACTTCTCCGGATTTGACCCGTCAAAATAATATTGAAGCAACATTTGAGGATGAAAAAAATCTAGAGATAGTTGTAACTTCTAAGCAGGTGAAATTCGTCTTAAAAGGAGAAAATAAAAAGGATATTGAGAACAGGCTCGGAAAAATTACCGAGACATACAGGGGAATGCTGGTAGAACATTTCGATGAAAGATTTCAAACGTCAGATGTTTATGTCCAATCACTAAATGAACGAGTTTTAGTTCTTGAAAAAGCAATTGAAAGTTATAAACAGGAACTTGAGAAAGGCTTAGATCATGACCAATATGAAGATGTAACAGCTTTATTAATTGAAACAGAGAAAGAGCTTACTGATGCGGCCGCCACTCTCAACCGGATGAGTAGTGATTTGCTTTTTTACAAGAAGGAGAAGCCGAGAGTTTTAACTGAAACTGTAATCCAAAGCAAAAGCTACTTCAAAGAAGGCGCAGCCATCGGCCTAGTCCTGGGACTTGTACTAACCGTCCTATTATTGGCATTAATGAAATATCTAAGTGAAGGCAGGAGATACTACAATGATTAATTTTGCTATTGTAGGTATGGGACATATCGCAAACAAGCATATCGAGGCAATTGAGAAGGCGGAAAATGCAAATCTGTATGCAATCTGTGATAACAACCCGGCAAGACTTGAGATTGACAAGCCTAATGTAAAAAAATATACCGATCTAAATACAATGCTTGAAGAAAACCCTGATATCCATGTGGTGAATATCTGTGTTCCTTCCGGTCTTCATGCGGCACTAACGAAGATTGTTGCAGATCATAAAAGGCATATTATTGTTGAAAAACCGATGTCATTAAAGCTTCAGGATGCTGAAGATATGATTCAATATGCAAATGAAAATGGCGTAAAGCTTGCCGTTGTCCATCCTAACCGTTTCCGTCCGGCCATCCAAAAGCTGAAGGCTGAAATGGATAAAGGTTCATTCGGAAAGCTGAGCCATGCGAATGCAACTGTACGCTGGAATCGCAATCAGGCATATTATGATCAGGCAGCATGGAGAGGCACGAAAGAATTTGATGGCGGCGTTCTTATGAACCAGGCTATTCATGACCTTGATCTTATGCTATGGCTGATGGGTCCTGTAGAGTCTGTTCAGGCGATGGCAGCGACACGCCTGCGTAAAATTGAAACTGAGGACGTTGCGGCAGCAGTTGTTCAATTTAAGAGTGGTGCGCTTGGCGTGATTGAAGCAGCGACTACCATTTACCCGAAAAATCTTGAAGAATCTCTTGCTATTTTCGGCGAGACCGCTTCGGTTAAAATCTCAGGCAGAAATGCAAACTACATTGAAACATGGGATATCGAGGGTGTAGCGGAGGAAGAAGCAGAGAAAATTAAAGAAGAAATCAAAGCAGATCCATTCGGCAAGCCAGGCCATCAATGCATTATTGAAGACATGGTACTTGCATTGAAAGAAAACCGTAACCCAATTGTAACTGGAGAAGACGGTTTAGCTCCTGTAAAATTGATACTGTCAATTTTAGAATCAGCAGAAACTGGGAAAAAAGTCGTTATAAAGTAAAGGAGAATGCAAGATGAGTGCATATCAGACATTAATAAATAAAATCGAAAATAAAGAAGCAGTTATTGGTGTAGTAGGATTGGGCTATGTTGGCCTTCCTCTTGCTGTAGAAAAAGCAAAAGCGGGATATAAAGTAATTGGCTTTGATGTACAGGCTGCCCGTGTAGAACAAGTTAATATGGGGATTAACTATATTGGAGATGTTGTGGATCAGGATCTTGCCGATATGATTAAAGACGGCAGATTGGAAGCAACAACAGACTACGCCAGAATTCAGGATGTTGATGCAGTGGCGATTTGTGTGCCAACTCCGCTTGATATTTATCAGCAGCCGGATACTTCATATGTTGAAAGCTCTTCAAACGAAATTGCCAAGTATGCGCATGAAGGAATGCTGGTTGTATTAGAATCAACAACATACCCTGGAACAACAGAGGAAATTGTAAAGCCTGCTCTTGAGAGCAAAGGCCTTACAGTAGGAGAATCAGTATTCATTGCTTACTCTCCAGAACGTGTTGACCCGGGCAACAAGGAATTCAAAACCAAAAATACGCCTAAAGTAGTTGGCGGTATTACTGAAAATTGTACAAAAGTAGCTTCTGCACTTTATCGCAATGTACTTGAAGGAGATGTGTTCGAAGTTTCTTCTCCGGCTATTGCGGAAATGGAAAAGATTTTTGAAAATACATTCAGACATATCAATATTGCTCTTGCCAACGAAATGGCGATCCTTTGTGAAAAAATGGGCATTGATGTATGGGAAGTAATTGATGCTGCCAAAACAAAGCCATATGGTTTCATGGCCTTCTATCCTGGACCTGGCCTTGGCGGACACTGTATCCCAATCGATCCATTCTACTTAACATGGAAAGCGCGTGAGTACAATTATCACACAAGATTGATTGAGCTTTCCGGAGAAATCAATAACAGTATGCCTGAGTACGTAATCAACCGTGCTATGCAAATCCTGAATGAAGACGGCAAAGCACTTCGCGGAGCTAAAGTAACCATTCTTGGCGTGGCATACAAAAAGGACATTGATGATGTGCGTGAATCTCCAGTTCTTAAGATTGTTGAACTTTTAGAACAGCATGGAGCTGACTATACGGTGGTTGACCCTTATGTAGCTTCATTCAAATCATGCGGTGCAAAAGTGGAAACAGTTGAGCTTTCAAAGCAGCTGCTTAATGATTCTGATCTTGTTCTTGTTACAACAGACCACTCAGACTTTGACTATAAGATGATTGCTGAAGAAAGCAAAGTCATTTTTGATACACGTAATGCAATGAAAGATGTTGAAAAGCCAAACAAGTACGTTAAACTATAATTTCTAAAGGTAAAGGGAGATTCTTATGAATTTTATTGATCCTACAGTACAAACCGATTCATCTGTAAAAGTTGGGTACTATTCCGTTATAGAAAAAGACGTAAAACTTGGCAAAAACGTTGTCATTGGAAATCGCGTTACCATTCATGAAGGCACTGTTATTGGCGACAATACAACCATTGCGGATGGTGCTGTCGTGGGGAAACCGCCGAAACCGGCCAAGACGAGCACTGTAAAATTATCTGACTCTATTCCTGCGCTTGAAGTGGGAGAGGATGTAACGATTGGTGCGAACTGTGTCATCTATCGCGGTGCTAAAATCGGCTCTTCCACTTTGGTTGCTGATCTTGCGAGTGTCAGAGAAAACGTGGAAATCGGAAACTATGTCATTGTCGGACGCGGTGTTACAGTAGAAAACTACGTGACTATTGGCGACCGCACAAAGATTCAGTCCAATTCTTATATTACTGCTTATACGACTTTGGAAGAGCAAGTATTCATTGCGCCATGTGTGACAACTACAAATGATAACTTCATGGGCAGAACGGAAGAGCGCTTTGACAAAATCAAGGGTGCAATCGTTAAAAAAGGTGCCCGCGTTGGCGGTGCTTCCATTATCCTGCCGGGCATTACGATTGAAGAAGAAACATTTGTAGCTGCTGGTGCTCTTGTTACAAAAAATACCGGGGCGAAAACATTAGTAAAGGGTGTACCCGCTAAGTACGTCAAGGATGTTGACGAGCGGGAGCTGTTATAGGTGCTCGCCCAATTTAAGCGTTTAGGAGCGGATTCGCTCCTTTACGCATTTATGAATGTCGGAACCAAGTTAATAGCATTTATCATGCTGCCTATTTATACAAACTATCTGCCTCCTGCGGAATATGGAGTGCTTGACATTATTGATAAATGGACAGCCATGCTGACGTTTTTAATCATTTTCGGCACTGATTCCGCATTGTCTTTCTACTATTTTGAAACAAAGGATGAAGGCAAAAAGCTGGAGCATGTCCGTAACGTCATGTATTTCAGGATTTTTATTGTAGCTTTGCTGGGACTCATTGTACTTGCAGCTGGCCCTTATATTTCTGAGCTGCTTTTTGGTGATTCAGGGTATGTACGGCTCTTGTATATCAGTATTGGGGTACTTTTTCTGGATACCATTCTAGTTGTAGTGCTGATGGTGCTCCGCTTTGACTTTAAAACCAAAAAAGTCGTGGTTTTCACAGTAGGAAAAATGCTGCTGGTTGCGATTTTATCATATTTGTTCCTAAAATATTTTGTTCAGACACCAGAGGGAATCCTGCTTGGAAGAATAGTGAGCAGTGCAATTATCTTCTTGCTTCTGCTTTCATCCAGCATTAAATATTTAAAACCCAAGATTTCCTTTCCATCACTGAAGGAATTGGTTAAGTATGCAGCGCCGCTTGTTCCGGCTTCCCTTGCTTTTTGGGTGATTGCCAATGCGAGTGTTTTCTTTCTGCAGGCTTTTCATTCCACAGAAGAAGTAGGGATTTATGGAGCTGCCACTAAGCTTGCTACTGTCATCACTTTGCTGACAAGCGGAGTACAAATGGCTTGGCGTCCTTATTCCATGTCCATCAAAGATAAAGAAAATAGTCCCTTGCTCTTTTCAAAAATTTATATGGGACTTCTGCTGATGGGGATTTTTGGAATCATGGCCATTGCAACGGTCATGCCTTTCATTATTGGTATTCTTGGCAAAGACTATTACAATGCGTACCAATACGTTGCATTAATATCAGCAGCCACGTTTCTGAATTTTTATTACCTGATTATTTCTGCCGGTTTATTTTTCACAAAGAAAACTGGGGTTATCTCCATAACGTTTGGCATTGTAGCTGTAATCAATACAATCTTAAACATTACACTTATTCCGGTGTTCTCAATTTGGGGTGCCGTAGCGGCTTACCTGATTGCCTATATGACTGCCATTGTATTCATATTCAGAAAAAGCCAGCAAGCATATTATGTACCGGTGTCATTTGGGAAAATGGCATTTTTATTTGTAAATATGACTGCTGCTGTTATCAGTATTATTTATGTTCAGGAACATGAGCTCAACTACTTATATATTGCTTTAGCCTGGCTTTATATGCTTCTAATCATTGGAATCAGCCGGGTTGATAAAGATTTCAGAAGAAAATCATTTCAAAATGAAAAATCATTGAATGAATAGAATTGGAAATGCTAAATAGAAGAGCACTCCACAGGAGGATGAATAATGAAAATTCTAACAGTATTAGGTGCCAGGCCTCAATTTATCAAAGCCGCTCCTCTTTCACGGGTTTTGCGTGAAAATCATCAGGAGTTAATTGTTCATACAGGACAGCATTATGATGCAAATATGTCTGATATCTTTTTTGAAGAATTGAACATTCCAAAGCCTGACTATCATTTGAATGTCGGATCCGGTAATCATGGCAAGCAGACTGGCGAGATGCTTGCGAAAATAGAGGAAATTGTCCTGGAAGAAAAACCTGATTACCTATTGGTGTATGGGGATACGAATTCCACATTGGCAGGGTCCTTAGTTGCTTCCAAACTGCATATTCCGGTTATACATATTGAAGCTGGCTTAAGGAGCTTCAATAAGAAAATGCCTGAAGAAATTAATCGGATTATGACCGACCATGTTTCAGAGTTCCTGTTCTGCCCAACTGATACGGCAGTGGAGAATCTGAAAAACGAAAACATTACACACAATGTCTTCAATATTGGAGATGTTATGTATGATGCAGTTCTGTACAATAAAGGGCTGGCAGCTGAGAAATCATCCATTCTTAGCAGCAATGATTTAACTGAAAAAGGCTACCATCTAATCACGATCCACAGAGCTGAAAATACGGATGATATCGGGAATATGAAAAATATCCTGGAAGCATTCTCAAAAATCGAGGATGTAAAAGTATGGCCAATTCATCCGCGTACCAAGCATAAACTGGAAGGGTACGGCCTAAGCTTAAGCGATGTTCCTAATCTGAAAGTAATTGATCCAGTCGGCTATTTGGACATGCTGACATTAGAAGCAAATGCGAAGAAAATCATTACGGATTCCGGCGGTGTTCAAAAAGAAGCGTATTTCATGAAAGTCCCTTGCGTAACAGTACGGGAACAGACGGAGTGGGTTGAAACGCTTGAAGAAGATGCAAACATCCTGGTTGGTACAGATGTAAAGCAGCTATTGGATGCTGTAAACAAAGAGGTAAATCCATCTTATAATGAAGTTTTCGGAGATGGAAAAGCAGCGGAGAAAATTGTATCTCTAATAGATAACAGATAAGGCGGCTAAGCTATGCTCTATCTTTTAATTTGGTGTATTGTTTTAACGGCTTCCATTTACCTTTTTAAACAGGCTGGCGGAAGCCTCTCCCTTTTAAAGCCAAATATGATTTCAATCATATTTTATTATTCATTTCTCATTTCCAGCTTTATCGGCACTTTGCTGATTGGAATGGGAGTGGATGATTACTATATGATTAACCGGCTGTATTTTGAGGAAAGCAGGCAAATAGGGTTTTATCTTATTTGTCTGGTGATGTTTTTGTTCCCATTGGTCATGTTGTTAATCTCAAAGCTAAGCAATTTTGATGCTAAAGAGGAATTTAATTCGTATCTTGCTAAGGATATTTCATTGCCTTTTAAGGAAAAGAATGAATTTTATCTTATATTCCTCATGCTGTCAGGTATTTCCATGTTGTCCATTCTTTATACGCTTTGGAAAGCGCCTGTTATTCCTATTCTGGAAGTGGCTTTAGGGAACAGTGAATATTCTCCTGGAGAATTAAGGATCATGGCTCAAAGGGAATTTGGCGGTAATGTTTTGATCCGTAACATTTTCGCGATTGCATTGACCCCGCTGCTGTCCCTGATTGCTTATGTCTATGCTGTCAGGACCGGACAGGTGAAATGGAAGCTGCTGTATCTGTCTCTGTTTGCAGGTGCTATTTTAATTAATATTTACGATTTGGCTAAATCACCAGTGTTTTTCTATTTGATTATGTTCCTGCTGCTGAGCCTATATATCGGTGTGATCCGATTTACTGTAAGACGCCTCGTTTTATGGGGGATGCTGGGTGCTGCTGCTCTTATTTCCATGTATATCGTGATTCAGGGTGTGACGGATATTGGTTCTTATTTGTCCTATAATTCCGGTCCTGTTGGCAGATTGATTTTTGCTCAAATTGCACCGACTTTCCTGCATTTTGATTTATATGGTCATTTACTGCCGTTTTTAAATGGGAAAAGTCTGCCGATCATTACAGATTTATTTGATATGGATCAGGTCCGTTCCGCCAGGGTTGTAATGGAAACGGTTTTCCCGGAAAAGGTAGAAGCAGGTACAGCGGGGGTGCTGAACACTCTTTTTATTGCTGAAGCATATGCAAACTTTGGGTACCTGGGCGTCATTGTCAGCACGATTTATATAGCTGCATTAGTGCAGATCTTGTATATCGTATTGATCAGACTCCCTAAAAATCCGGTATTTTTGTGTTTATTTATTTACTTTACCATTAATATTCCAAGAACCCTGGTTGGAGGGTTTGCAGACTTTTTATTCAATCCAATCTGGATGCTGATGACAGGTTTGTTTGTGGGAATCTTAATATTTATCAGGCTTCGCATTTACTTGACTGCTTTTTGGCAGAAGAAAAAGTCAGGAAATGAAGTTTAAGGAGAAAATCCATGAAAAAAGTATTGCTGTATTATCCTTTTGAAATAGCTGAAAATGCGAATAGCGGATCCAAACTCAGGCCAAAAGAAATCCACCAGGCTTTCTTGAACTGGGGAAAGGAAAATGATGCAGAAATTCTACTGCTGTCAGGTTCTTCAGCCGCAAGGGAGGAGCTTTTTAACACCTGGAAAAGTGAAGGGAAGCTTGAAGATATTTGGTTCTGCTATATGGAGAACCAGACGATTCCTTTTTGGCTTACAGATAAAGGACATGTTCCCAAAAAACCATTTATCGACCTGAAGGTCATGAAATTTTTAAAACAGAAAAATGTGCCTGTCGGTGTATTTTATCGGGATGTTTATTGGAAATTTGATGAGCTTTATCCTTTAAAAGGTCCAAAGAAGACGATTATGAAAACAATTTATCGGATGGAAGAAAGGTTTTACGAGAAGTATTGCGATGTTATTTTCCTTCCAAGCGATGCAATGGGCGAGTATGTAGACATTAAAAAGAAGAAAGTGGCTCTTCCGCCTGGTGGCAAGGCAAAGAATATCATCAAAAAAGAAAAAGACATCGGGGCAGCGCAGGGGATTTATGTTGGCGGGATTAACAACGAAGATTATGGCTTGTTTTTGCTGCTGGATGCTTTAGAGCTTGCTAACAAAGACCAAAGAATCTGTGATTTGACTGTTGTCTGCCGTGAAGAGGAGTTTGCCAGCCTTCCTTCTGACAGAAGAAGCCGTCTTGAGCAGCTGAACGTGACGGTTAAGCATCTGAGCGGTGAGGCATTAAACGAATTATACCGTGAAATGGATTTTGCCTTCATCCCGCGATATAGAAGCACATATAATGATTTCTCTGTGCCTGTAAAGCTTGTGGAGTATCTATCCAATGAGCTGCCTGTCATTGCCACTTATTGTGAGGCACAAAGAGATATCATTGAAACGGATGGCTATGGGGTAATTTGTGCGGACCATGCAGATGATATGGCTAAAGCAATTGAAGAAATGGCGGGTAATACGCAAATATACCGCCACAACATCAAGCAGACTTTTGCCGATAAGCATTCCTGGCTTGCAAGAGTCAAGAAGGTAAAGAGTGCCTTGTTAAAGGAGGAACTATGAAAGTACTAATACTTGCTCCAAGCAGATCGATACACACCCATAAATGGGCTTTATTTTATAAAAATAAGGGCATTGATGTTAAGGTTGTTACATTCTCTGACCACTTTTCAGCAGAAAATGCCAGGGAAATCGACACGATCACCCTTCCTAAGCTATTGCCCGGGAAATTATCGTATATTTCGAGTGTTTTCGCCTTGAAAAAGGTTCTTAAGAGCTTTCAGCCTGACATTCTGCATGCACATTATGTATCAAGCTATGGATTTGTTGGTGCATTAGCCAATTACAAGCCTTTTTATGTGTCCGTTTGGGGAAGAGATATTTTTCAATTTCCCCAGCAGGGCGGCGCGAACCGGAAAATTGTTGAATACACTCTTTCAAAAGCTGATGTCATTTGTTCAACAAGTCATATCATGGCTAAAGAAACAAACAAGTATACAAATAAAAAGGTTTTTGTTACACCATTTGGCGTTGATATGAACAAGTTCAGGCCAATGCCTGAATTTAAGACTGAGGGAAAAGTTACGTTTGGGACTGTTAAGGCACTTTCAGATAAATATGGCATTGGTGATTTAATTAAAGCCTTTGCCAGGATCTATAAGGAAAAGAGCAATTCTGAGCTTCTCATCGTCGGGGACGGGCCGCAGCGGGCTGAGTATGAGCAGCTGACAAAAGACCTGGGAATCGAGCATGTGACCAGGTTTACCGGACGGGTGCCAAATGATAAAGTCCCGGAATACATTAATAAAATGGATGTATTTGGTGTTCCTTCTACTGAAGACAGCGAGAGTTTCGGTGTCGCTGCAGTTGAATCAATGGCCTGCGGCGTGCCGGCAGTTGTGTCAAATGTCGGCGGACTTCCTGAAGTGGTGCTTGAAGGGAAAACCGGTTTTGTTGTGCCGAAAGAGAACCCGGAAGAGCTTGCAAAAGCGATGCTGCACTTAGCGGACAACAAAGAAAAAAGCATAGAAATGGGACACGCGGGAATCGAACATGTAAAGGCTAATTACAACTGGACGGATAACGCAAATGGCATGCTCGATTTATATGAGCAAACCTTGAACAAGGGGATGAAATCATGATTAAAAAAGCAGTAATACCGGCAGCCGGGCTTGGAACCAGATTTTTGCCTGCTACTAAGGCACAGCCTAAGGAAATGCTGCCTATCGTCGATAAGCCAACCATTCAATATATCATTGAAGAAGCAGTTGAGTCGGGAATTGAAGATATCATTATTGTAACTGGCAGAAGCAAAAGAGCGATTGAAGATCATTTTGATAAATCTGTTGAACTGGAAATGCTTTTGGAGAGAACGGGCAAACATGAAATGCTTGAAGTTGTGGAGAACATTTCAAACCTCGTTGATATCCATTATGTAAGGCAGAAAGAGCCGCTTGGCCTTGGGCATGCCGTTCTTTGTGCAAAGAAATTCATCGGTAATGAGCCCTTTGCTGTTCTGTTAGGCGATGACATCGTCGACAGTGAAGTTCCAGCTCTTAAACAAATGATTGATCAATACACAAAGGTACAGTCCAGCATCCTGGGATGTAATGAAGTACCGCGCTCTGAGGTATATAAGTACGGGATTGTAAATTATTCCGAAAACACTGGCGACCTTTTTAAAGTTCAGAGCCTGGTTGAGAAGCCTGCAGTTGAAGAAGCTCCATCAACACAGGCAATCGTAGGCAGATACATCCTTACACCAGCTATTTTTGATATGCTTGAGGATGTCCAGCCGGATAAAAAGGGTGAAATTCAGCTTACAGATGCAATAGATAGTCTGCTTGATAAGGAATCCATCTACTCATACATTATTCAGGGAAACCGCTATGATGTCGGAGACAAATTCGGATTCCTGCAGGCATCAATCGATTTTGCATTAAAGCGTCCTGACCTTAAAGATAAGCTGTCAGCTTATTTAAAGGAACTAAATGTTAAGTAATGGAGATGGGAAAATGAGAGTGATTTACTTGTGTCAGCATTTTCCCCCTGAAACTGGAGCTCCTCAGATTCGTGTTTACGAAGTAAGTAAAGAGCTTATCAGCAGAGGGCATCAGGTGGAAGTCATCACAGCTTTCCCGCATCATCCTCATGGCATCATTCCAGAGGAGTATAAGGGACGCTTCTATATGTTTGAAAACTGGGATGGAATTCCTGTGCACCGTTCATGGATTTATCCATCTCCAAAGGGAAGTTTCTGGAAAAGGCTTGCTTCCTATTTTTCTTTTACGTTCAGCGCTTTTTACTCGATTCTTAAATCAAAGCCTACAGATGTGATCATCTGTAATTCACCTCCGCTATTCCTTGGCATTACAGGGTATTTAGGAGCGAAAATGAAAAGGGCAAATTTTGTATTCAATGTTGCAGATATTTGGCCGGAATCAGCTGTAGAGCTTGGTATTCTGAAGAATGAATCCTTTATCCGCCTGGCTGAACGCCTTGAGATGTTTCTTTATAAGAAGTCATGGAAAATTGCAACTGCCACGGAAGGGATTAAAGACTACATGGTCCGCAAAGGAAAGAAAGCGGAAGATGTGTTTCTTCTTCCTAACGGGGTCAACACAGATACATTTGCTCCCCAGCCGAAAAACACTGAACTGTTGAGAGAAGTAGGCATCGAGGGCAAAAAAGTTTTTATGTATGCCGGAAATCTTGGTTATGCCCAGGGTCTTGATTCTGTACTGAGAGCCGCTGCTCTTTTAAAGGACAAGCAGCCGGATGCCCATTTTCTGTTTGTCGGCGATGGCCAGGAGCGGGAAAAGCTGCTGAGCTTAAAAGAAGAACTGCAGCTTGATAATGTAACCTTCTATGGTTCTGTGCCTGTCTCAGCGATGCCGGATATGTTCGCCGCTGCGGATTACAGCATTGTTTCTTTAAGAAATATCGAACTTTTCAAAGGTGCGAGACCTTCTAAAATATTTCCTGCCATTTCTTCTGGAGTGCCTGTTCTTTATTGTGGAGACGGAGAGAGTGCAGCCATTCTGGAAGAGTATCATTGCGGAAAGATTGCACCGCCTGAAAACCCGGAAGGCATTGCTGCCGCAATTTCAGAATTAATGAGTGTAAGTGATGCGGATTATCAGACCATGAGAGAAAATGGCAGGAAGCTTGCCATTGATCAATACTCCTGGAAAAGCATCGTTGACGATATCCTTTTCCATTTGGGAGAGCAGAATAACGAAAATAGAGCCAATTCCTAGGTGAATTGGCTCTTTTGCTTGTTCTATTTTGAAACTGTTGTTCCTTTGAAATAGTGGGTAATAATCTGTTCGGCTTTCCAGCCTTTTTCGGCAAATCCCTTTGCTCCATATTGGCTCATGCCAATTCGGTGTCCCCAGCCTTTTCCGTTTAATGTAACAGAAGTGATGCCTGAACCTTCATTGGTCACGACGCCGCTTGCAGTTTGAATGGAAACTTTTGAGTCAGAGAGTGTTACTTGGCCGGTTGCTGTCTGTACAGTCTGGCCCTTCATATCGCTGATGTTTGCCGTGCCGCTTGCTGTTTGGACGCTTAATCCGGATGCGGAACCATTGAGCACCGCATCAAACCAGTTTGAATAAAGCTGGTTATAAACGCTTGAATTAGGAAGCGGGAAAAGCTTTCTGATGACAGATTCATTACCCGTTACAGTTTTATCGCCGGCAGATGTTTTAAGGGTAACCCCGCGAACCTCTCCATTTGCTCCCGTTTTCGATAGAGTCAAATCATAAATGACGGCAGATGTATCTGAAATACCAAAGTTTTTCAGCAGCTGCGCAGAAGTAAATGTTTCACTCCAGCTGGAGTATGGGGAGGACTCATATGGATCATCAACCGACACGAGATAAGGATAATAAGCCTGATTGGAATTCCATACATCTCCTACATTGGCTGTTCTGCCGCCGCTGGTGGAAAAGAAAAAGGTCTGGATAGGCTTCCCGTTATACTTGGCCACTAACCCGGCTGTCTCCTGAATAGCTGCATTGGCTCTTGGATCTTCACCTGAATAGCCTTTGTAAACCTGGCTTGCAGCTGTGCTTGTAAGCATCATCGTGTTGGCAGCATAGCTTCTTGCAGCAATCGCTTGAGCCTTTAAAGCTTCTTTCGGCCAGGAAGCAGGCATCTCGTTTGGAACAACACCTTTTAAGTAATCTTCCATATCCAGAAAGTTGATGACCTCAACTTGCGATCCATTTGGCTTCAGAAAGAAGCTGCCCCGGTATGTTGTGCCATTGCTCACCTTGGCTGTGGATAGCGAGCTTACTTCAGAAAGTCTCGCTGTTGTCGATAAAACCCATCCTGATAAACTTCCAGAAGATACTTTATACCATACTTGTCCTTGTGCATTTGTAAAAGAGTCAAGGTAATTGGCGCTTTCTCCAGCTTTAAATGTCTTAATGATTTCGTATGAAGAAGTTGCACCCCTTCTTAATGGAGTATCCGCTGTAAAGACTGCCAGCTTGGAGGTACCGGTTATTTCTTGTAAATCAAATCCTTTGGCAGATTTCTGGCTGAAGCCAGTATAGCTGACAGAGACACCGGAGCTGTCCTTGCTTACGGTTAGGACAGTGTTTTGCAGTACAACCGTTTTGGCGCCGCTGTCTTTATTAACCAGCTGATAAGTTCCATTTAACGTAATAGTTAAACTTGATTTTAAATACACAGACACGTTTACTTCATTGCTATACTGCTTAGGTTCGGCTGCCTGCGTGAAAGCAGGCAGGGATATGAGCAATAAAAGGAAGCTGAAGAGTGAGATGATCTTTTTCAAAACTATCTCACCTCACTAAGACCGCCGAATACCCAGCCTTTTACTCCAGCAGAAGTTTGGACATTATACCAGGTTTCTCCCTTAGAGTTTACAAAAGTAGAAATATATTTTAAGACCGTTCCTTTTGGCAGTGTTTGAATGACGCCATACGAAGTAGTGGCACCTTTACGCAAGTGAACATCGCCGGTTGTAATAACCTGAGTAGGTGCTGCAGTTGATGGTTTATCTATCGATACATTGCCTGAGAACACCCAGCCCTTTAAAGCAGCCGACAATTCCACCCGGTACCAAAGTCCAGTTGAAGCTTTAAAAGAATCAATTACTTTCAAGTTTGATCCAATCGCTTTAGTCGCAACGACTTTATAATCAGTTGAAGCTCCGGAATGGATATTTACTGAGCTTTTGGTCACATAGACAACAGAAGGAAGCTGTCCTTCTGCAGGCGGGGTGGTTGGATTGCCAATTTGACTTTTCAGACTATTAATCTCCTGCTGCTGGGAAGCTATCTTTGATTCTAGTTCTGTAATCTTGCTTTTCATCGGATTCAGCTGTGATGTAACCCATTCTACACTTGCCAAAACCACGTTACTGGATGCATTGATTGCATGAGGAGTGAATAATGCTGCTCCTGCTCCTATCCCAAGAGTTAAGGCTCCTGCAGCGATCAATTTCTTCGTACGGCTCATTGATTTTCCCCCTGAAATTTTATATAAAGGTTTAATGCAAAAATAAATTGGGTACATAGTAAAATATATACCCAATTTTGGTCATAAGTAGATTAACAGATTGTAAAAATAAAGGAAATAGAATCTATTTATTTAAAAATTGTTAAAATATTCCTCTAATCCTTTAGTAATGCCAACAGCAGCTTTTTGACGGAAAGCTGTCGTTTTGAGAAGAGCTTCCTCTTTTGGATTTGAAATAAATGCAAGTTCAACCAGAACACTTGGAAGCTGATTCATTCTATTTACATAGAAGTTCTGTTCTTTTACTCCTCTGTTATAAGTATTCATAGAAGAGATCATATTTTTCTGAATCGCAGTTCCCATTGTTTCACTTCTGGGACCATTAAAGTTAACCGTTGAATTGTAATAGGTTGTTGTTCCTTTTGATGTTGAGGAGAAGGAATCCCCATGGATGCTGATAAATGCGTCTGCAGTAGAGTTGTTCGCAATTGCGGTTCTTTCTGCAAGTTCAAGGAAAACATCCGTGCTTCTTGTAAGAATGACAGTAGCCCCGTATTTTTCAAGCTCTGATTTAAGTAAGAGTGCTGTACCGAGATTAACATCTTTCTCTCTTAATCCTGTAGGTCCTACAGCTCCTGCATCATGTCCGCCATGTCCTGCATCCACCACAATTTTCTTTCCTAATAATCCAAATGGAACAATCTTCACTGAGACCTTATTTGAGTAATCTCTTAAAGTGAATGAATAGCCTGGCTCAAACGTAAGAACAACAGATTTTTGTGAGCCGGATGCAAAGGTTTCAATGGATTTAATTCCTTTGATGCTGCCTTTTGGCAGTTCCACATCGGTCATAGCACCTGTTATCTTTAAGCGGTTTGCAGACAATGTAGTATAAGAGACTGCAAAGTTGCTGGGTTTAATCCATGTTAAATAGTTCTCTCCATTGACTGTGGAATAGGCAGGAGAGCTTAGTCTCTTAGCAGATACAGTCGTTGTTTGTGTTTCTAAAACCCATCCCCGCGTTCCTTTCGCATTTTCAACATTCAGCCAGCCATTCAGTTTGCGAAGAATTTTCAATGACTCGCTTTCGGCAAGATACGCGCTGACTCCATAGTTCGTTCCTGCTCCTTTGCGGATGACCGCACCTTTTTTAGCAAAAACATACTTAAAAACATTCTGTGATGTAACAAGCTCATATTCCGGAGTCCATCCCGTTTTCCCGGATGCACTTTTTATGCGGATCCAGCGCTGTCCAAGAGAGTTAGTGAATTCGCCAAGAACTGATACTTTGCTGTTATATGAAAGTCTTTCACTGATTTTATAATCATATGAAGCTCCAGCGTATAAAGCAGCATTCATGGTGCCGACCAGCATGGTTGTGCCAATGGATACAGAAGGCTGTTTTGAGACAACCGTTTCATGTACCCAAGCGATATTGCCAGAAGATGTTTTGACTTTATACCATAAATCTCCTGTTGAATCCTTAGCGGTTTCGGAGGCAGTCAGCTCAGCGCCTTTTGAAGCCTGGTCGATAACTGAGTGGCTTAAGGAAGGGCCGCTGCGCATGTTGGCGACATCAACACTTACATATAGTTTTGTGTTAATAGTCTGATTGGCACTGGCACTATCAGCAGGAATCCAGCCGGCAAGGCTTGCGTTTACTTGTACCCGCAGCCATGCTTCACCGCTCGATGGAACAAAGTGGTCGAGTACTTTTACCTTTTGATTCAGTGACAATTTCCCGACGGATTGATAAGAAGAAGTGGCTCCCCTTCGGACATCCAAAGAATTTACCTGGCTATAGACGTAGCTTCCAATCGCAGGAAGATCCGGTGTTTCCGGTGCGGGCGGCAAAGATCCTGCCTGAAAAGCAGTTTCCTTAATCCATCCCTGAACAGCTCCTAAGTCAGCCCGATACCATAATTCTCCACTGGCATTCTTGAAGGAATCTATGATATTTACTTTCTGATTCTTTTCCGCATAGGCAACGATTCTATAAGAATCAGTAGCACCTTTACGGACAGGGGCTTTATCAATCATGACCGTTTTTGTTCCTGTCTCAGGAGCAGGCGGAAGTGTGACAGCCTGAAAAGCAGTCTCCTTAATCCATCCCTGAACAGACCCTAAGTCGGCGCGATACCATACTTCGCCCTTAGCATTTTTAAATGTATCAATAATCGTCACAGCTTGATTCTTATTTACATATGTAACAATGCTATAAGAGTCGGTTGCTCCTTTGCGGACAGGAGCTTTGTCAATCTGAACCGTTTTGGTTTCTGTTGCAGGCGCAGGAGGTTTGACTTCTGCATCTGCTTTCAGATAGTCTTCTATAATCCATCCTTTTATAGTACCTGATTCAATCCGGTACCAAAGTTCACCGCTGCTATTTTTAAAACTATCAATCACTTTAACTGAAGTTCCTTTTGATAGTTTTGCAATAGCTTCATAGGAAGTAGTTGCTCCTTTGCGGACGTTGACATTATCTCCGGTTATGGCAGCCTGCTTTCCGATCTGTATCCCGGAATTACCAGTGGTCTGCTCTTTAAAACTGGATGCTAATCCCCATCCTTTATTCGTGCCCAGATCTACCCGGTACCAAAGTTCTCCGGATGAATTGGTAAATTCATCAATAACGGTGACTGTTTTACCGGTTGACAGGGATGTAACCAGCGGATAAGATGTGGTGGCACCTGACCTGATCTCAACCTTTTGACCTACAAGCATATTGGCAGGAAGATTTAACTCTTCCGCATTCACGAGGACAGGGAACAAAGCAGCAGTAGCAAGAACCGAAGATGCCAGAAATTTTTTCATTTTTTTCCCTCCATCGACATATTTTTGGGTTCTTTACCTATTCTAGCGAAAATTGTCAATTCTTCCAACCCGTATTCAGAAAAGATAGTTCTAAATACCCGTAGAAAATAATGGTAAAAAAAGAAGAGTACACATTGCGTGTACTCTTCAGCCATTTATCAATATTCATCTTCCTGCTGATCGGCATCAGTTTGCCAGGATTCCTCCTCAGCTGTAAAACTATCTGTACTGTTGCCTAAGGTATCATTAAGTTCATAGCTTAGTTCAGAAATAGAATCTTCATCAGGAATATAATAATATACATTATCGATATATTCATCATATCCTTTTAATGTTAAATTCTCGATGTTTGTATTTTTGATTTTTGAATAAAGTTTGACGAAACTTGCGAATTTAGAAGGAGGGATGTTTGTTTTCACATTTGCTCCTAAATCCTCCATAATGTCGTCGATTTTTGTAATCGTGCTGAAAGAAGTCCCTTTATTTACGATTGCTTTAATGACTTGCTGCTGCCGTTCATTTCTTCCCATATCGCCTTTAGGGTCTTTCTTTCTCATTCTTACATATGCCAAAGCTTCATTCCCGTTAAGCTCCATATTTCCTTCGTAGTAAGTCTTCCATTTTAAGCTGTCGGTCAGCTGTGCTTTGAAGGTGAATGGAACATCGACATCAATTCCGCCTAACGTATCGACAATATCCTCAAAACCATCAAAGTTGGTTGTAATATAGTAATCAATTGGAACATCGAGAAGCTCATTTACTGTGGTAATTGTTGACTCTATGCCCCCATTGCTGTATGAATGGGTAATCTTTGTATTATATCCGACTTCAGGCACGTATGTCCGTGTATCCCTCGGAATGCTCAGCATTTTTACTTCTTCCGTTTGAGGATTTACGGTGACGAGCATCAGGACATCAGATCTCTCTCCGCCTTCCTGATCTTCAATCCCAACTAACAGGATGTTAAAAGGGTCCTTTGAGATTTCCACTTCTTCGGACCGGTGATTTGCAATTTTATCACTGTCCAATTCCTGATATATTTCACTTGTTGCTTTATTGGCACTATATATTAGATCATATGCCAGGAATGTCCCTCCGCCAATAATCGTCAGAAAGAGGGCAAGTATTATGACACGCCAAAAGCGTTTTCTTCTAATCTTTCGTTTTCTCGATCTCGAAACAGACATTTTATCCCTACTTTATAAATGGTTTGGAAAGGATTTACGTTTCTTGCAATAGTTTATTTTACCGAATTAAAATCCCTTCGTAAATAAATGTTAAAAATTATTTTTCCTCTTCTAAATATAGCTGTTCCCCCTGCGAAATTTCAGCCTGTCCATTGGTTAGTTCAGTGATCCATTCAGAAAAACTTTCTGTTTGGCCTTCTTCGACATATGTCAGTAGTTCGACACGGTCTAAATATTGGATTTCCTTGAGAGTATATATGGAAGACCGCAGTTCGTTCTCAAGCTTTCCGAGCCAGGTATAATCTGCTTTTGCATGCATGATGCGCATCAGTTTTCTTTCAACGACCCCAACCGCATCAATGCCATCGGAGGTTGCTTTCCCATATGCCCGTATCAGGCCGCCTGCACCTAATTTTATTCCGCCGAAGTATCTGGTTATGACAACAGCTGTATCTTTGAGCTGTTTTTTTTTCAAAACTTCAAGTATCGGAACTCCTGCTGTACCGCTGGGCTCTCCATCATCATTTGCTTTTTGGATCTGATCATTTTCGCCAATTAAATAGGCTGAGCAATTATGTGTGGCGTTCCAATGCTTCTTTTTGATATCCTGAATAAAATTTTGGGCTTCAGTTTCAGTTTCTGTTCGTGCTATATGAGCAATGAACCTTGATTTTTGAATAACGATTTCATGTTCACCTGTGCTTTTGACTGTTAAATAACGGGGCAGCATTTCTGCAGCTCCTTTCAATTGAAATACAAGTTTCATTATAAAACGACAATAATCGATAAATTTAGATTTCAAGTGATTGTAATGAAACTTTAATATAGGTAACTTTTAGAGATGGTATAATAGGAAATATTCTCATTGGGAATTCTATTATGAAATAACTGCTGTATAAATTTCAGCAAAAAGGTTTACCATCAATATATATAGGATATAAGACACGGGTGAGAAAAACAAGATTGAGTCTTTTTATCGATTTTTTGCCTTTTTGGCATAGTTTTCATAATGCGGATATAGTAACCTTCCCTATTACAAGCTACAATATATGGCAGATATAATAGATGCGAGAGGACTTGCTTCCTTTTGGAGGTTCATATGAATATTAAGAAGTTTGATTCAAAAACCCTTGATCTTATATTGCAAAAGATAATAGACACTGTTGGGACGAGCAAGGATGAGATCTTCAGAATTGGCGAACAATGCAGAAAAGATTATGAAACCCTTACTGAAGAGCTTAGGGATGTTAAGCACTTAGTGATTAAAACCATTGATGCAGGCGATCAGCTTGAGATTCAAACTAAGTTTGCCCGTAAACGGCTGTCTGAAGTCAGCATGCATTTCAAGAACTACACCGAATTTGAGGTTCGGGATGCTTATGAGAAGGCGCATCAGCTGCAGATGGACTTAACCATGAACAGGCAGCTGGAAAAACAGCTGCGGGATCGCAGGGATGATATTGAAAGAAGGCTGCTGGGTGTCGGTGAAACAATTGAAAGAGCAGAAGCTCTTGTTTCACAAATTTCCGTTGTCATGAGTTATCTCACAAGTGACCTGAAGCAAATGGGTGAAATAATAGAAGATGCAAAGGTTAAGCAGGAATTCGGTTTGAAGATAATTGAAGCTCAAGAGGAAGAGCGAAAAAGATTATCCAGGGAAATCCATGATGGTCCTGCACAAATGATGGCTAACGTTATGATGAGATCCGATTTAATTGAAAGGATCTATAAAGAACGGGGCGGAGCTGAGGCAATTACAGAAATTAAGAGCCTCAAAAAAATGGTCAGAAGTGCCTTATATGAGGTGAGGAGGATCATTTACGACCTGCGTCCAATGGCACTTGATGATTTGGGGCTGGTGCCTACCCTCAAAAAATACCTGCAGACCATCGAAGAATATCATAGTCCCACTAAAATCAGGTTTTCCAATCTTGGAGAAGAAAAAAGGCTTCCTTCTCAATATGAGGTCGCACTTTTCAGGCTGATTCAGGAATCTGTTACAAATGCACTGAAGCATTCACAGGCCACCGAGATTATTGTCAAATTGGAGATTAATAAGACAAGGGTAGCTGTTATCATTAAAGATAATGGCAGAGGATTTGATATCCGGGAAAGAAAGACGGAGTCCTTTGGGATAATTGGAATGAGAGAGAGAGTCGAGCTTCTTGAGGGACAGCTTTCCATCGATTCCAAACCAGGAAAAGGCACGGTTGTCATTATCCAGGTACCTTTGAACTTGTAGAAATTATAAATAGAGAAACCATTTAACCGGAGAATTTGGGAGGCGAAGCAATTGACTACAAAGATTGTCATAATTGATGACCATCAATTGTTCAGAGAAGGGGTAAAACGCATCTTAGATTTTGAAAGATCATTTGATGTAGTAGCAGAAGGTGACGACGGGGCAGAAGCTATCACATTGGTGGAAGAGTATAATCCTGATGTTGTCATCATGGACATTAACATGCCGAATGTGAATGGTGTGGAAGCAACTCGCCAATTAATTGAAAAGCATCCTGATTCAAAGGTCATCATCCTTTCTATCCATGATGATGAAAATTACGTTACACATGCGCTGAAAACAGGTGCGAGCGGCTACCTGCTGAAAGAAATGGATGCAGATGCCCTAGTTGAAGCAGTAAAAGTTGTGGCAGATGGAGGATCTTATCTGCATCCGAAGGTCACACATAATCTTGTCAACGAATACCGGCGCTTATCCGCTGTTGGAGCAGGAAGCAGCAGCGGCTACTCATCACAGATCGAAATCCGCCGTCCGCTTCACCTGCTGACGCGCCGCGAATGTGAAGTCCTTCAGCTGCTTGCTGACGGAAAAAGCAACCGCGGCATCGGAGAGGCTCTTTACATCAGTGAAAAAACAGTTAAAAACCACGTCAGCAACATCCTTCAGAAGATGAATGTTAATGACCGTACACAAGCCGTAGTAGTAGCGATTAAAAATGGCTGGGTGGAAGTGCGATAGTATTGTGACAGGCACCACCCGAATTTTGTCGAAAAAGCACGCAGATGGTTTCATGCCATTGCGTGCTTTTTACTTTATCAGGGCAGCTGCTGCGATTTGGAAGATCGTCTTCGTATCAGAAGACCTCTTCTTAGCCTGATTGACCATTATGACCAGCTCTTCAAGCTCTTGCGGGGATGCGCTGTCTATCAGCCAGGAGGCAAGTTCCGTCCCGCTTAGGGAGTGATTAATGTTTGGAACTTTAATGTTTTTGTATTTGCTTAATTCACTATTCAACATGTGATGAAGTGTATCGAGAGTATATTTACCGGAGTGGGCTTTGCCTGTAAAAGAAGTGTTATTTTTCAATTGTTACAGCTCCTTTACGAAATAAAGACACAAAAGGAATTTTACCATATACACTATCTTTATTTGAATGTGAAAATATACCAGTTTTCCAACTTGGGCACAATGGAGCACCCTATAAATTTAATGCATTTTTACCCGCTATCATATAAAATGGAACATACAGTAGAGAAAAAAGATAAGGATGGTACCTCTATTTATGAAAACGGCTGTTGTAACGGATAGTACAGCATACATTCCTAAGGAATTAAGAGAAAAGTTAAATATACATATGATTCCGCTGAGCGTGATCTTCGGCGGTGAGACCTACCAGGAAGAAGTGGAAATCACGGCTGAAGACTTCTATGAAGAAGTGAAGCACAAAGAGCTCCCAACTACTTCACAGCCGCCGGTTGGTGAGTTTGCCGAGCTGTTTGAAAAATTATCGAAAGAGTATGATGCGGTGATCTCCATCCATTTATCAAGCGGCATTAGCGGCACTTTCCAGGGGGCAGTTACTGCCGGGAGCATGGTGGAAGATATACAGGTGTTCCCGTTCGACTCCGAGCTCAGCTGTATGGTGCAGGGTTTTTATGTGATTGAGGCGGCTGAACTGGCTGCTGCTGGTAAGAGTCCACAGGAAATCGTGGAACGGCTTGAGGAAATGAAAAAAAGCATTCGCGCTTATTTCATGGTGGACGACCTTTCGCATCTTCAGCGCGGGGGACGTCTGTCGAGTGCGCAGGCCTTGATCGGAAGTCTGCTCCAGGTCAAGCCGCTGCTTCATTTTGAAGATAAAAAAATTGTTCCGTTTGAAAAGATCCGCACACGGAAGAAAGCGATGAAGCGGATGGTTGACCTTTTCTGGGAAGATGTGAAAAACGGTGAGCCGTATCAGGCGGTTATTATCCATGCCAATCGCGAAGCAGAAGCACGCGAGTGGAAGGCTGAACTTGAAGTGGAATATCCGAATGTGGAATTTATGATCAGCTACTTTGGCCCGGTTATTGGAACCCATTTGGGCGAAGGTGCGATGGGATTTGGCTGGGTGAAGAAGTAATGCTTGTTTGGAGCTGCGCCATTCTTTGGGATGGCGCAGATTTTTTGAGAGGGGTGATGTGGATGTAGTGGATTTGCAAATAGATTAAGGATTCCTGCAAATAGAAAGTTTGATTTTGCAAATAGCGGGTCTAAATCTGCAAATAGATCCGAGAACTTGCAAATAGAACCGCAATAATTGCAAATAGACAGATAAACTATGTAGTCCAGAGGTGAACTAATTGAGACTTACTCCTAAAATGACCCCCTATATAAAAGATTTTCCTCCAAAAAGCCTCCCGATATCCTCCATTGACGCCATTCCGGAGCCGCCACTCCACGAAAACTTCCCTTTTAACAAAGAACTGCAGCAAGTCCTATACGGAAAACAGCTTTTACTCGAAAATCTCCCGCATCCACTTGAAGAAATCCATCAGCACTATGTAAATGGCTATATTACTTACCGAAAAGGGATCATTAAGACTAAAAACAAGACAAGTTGTGCCAGGTGCGGCAATAAAGATAGCACACTGTTCGCAGGTTTCCCGTGTGCCAGATGCGGTGAGAAGGAGTGTACGTATTGCCGGAAATGCATCATGATGGGACGGGTCAGTGAGTGCACTCCTCTGATTGGCTGGTCCGGGCCTGATCCAGCGCAGGAACTGACCAGAAATCCGCTGATGTGGGCTGGCACCCTCTCACCCGGCCAGCAGATTGCCTCCGATCAGGTTAGACAGACTATAATCGAAAATAGAGAACTCCTCGTCTGGGCTGTCTGTGGTGCCGGAAAGACGGAGGTTCTATTTGAAGGAATCAATACTGCCCTCGCTTCCGGAAGAAGAGTCTGCATTGCCACTCCGCGAACAGATGTTGTGCTCGAGCTTGGCCCGCGGCTTCAAGCAGTCTTTCCCGGCATCCAGGTGGCTGTCCTCTACGGCGGCAGTGAAGACCGCAAGCTTCAAGCCCCCTTAACCATCGCCACGACACACCAGCTGCTCCGCTTTTACAGGGCGTTTGATACAGTCATTCTGGATGAAGTGGATGCCTTTCCTTATACGGCAGACGAAAGCCTTCAGTATGCTGTCCGCCAATCCCGCAAAGAACACTCCTCGATGATTTATCTCACAGCTACTCCCAGCCAAAAATGGCAGAAGGAATGCCGGAGCGGGAAAAGGGATTTTGTCACCATCCCAGCCAGATATCACCGCCACCCCTTGCCTGTTCCATCCTTCAAATGGTGCGGCAATTGGGAAAAGCTCCTTCAAAAAGACAAACTCCCGCCTGCAGTCATCCAATGGATCAAAAAGAGGATCGACAACCAAAAGCAGTGCCTGCTCTTCCTCCCCAAAATTGAAAAAATGGAAAAGGTCCTCACTATACTCCGGAAAACCTATCCTAAAATCCAAGCAGTGCACGCAGAAGACCCGGAGCGAAAAGCTAAGGTTCAAATGTTGCGCAATAATGAAATCCCTATGGTTCTCACCACGACCATCCTGGAAAGAGGTGTTACGTTTCCTAATATTGACGTAGCCGTTTTTGGCGCAGAAGACCGCATTTTCACAGAAAGCGCACTTGTCCAGATTGCCGGACGGGTTGGAAGAAGTGCTCAATTTCCAGGCGGAGATATCACTTTTTTTCATTACGGTAAAACCGAAGGCATGGTCAAAGCACGAAAGCAAATCCTCCATATGAATGATGAAGCCAAAAAGAAAGGATTGATTGATTATTAACTGCTTAATCTGCCATGAAGAAATTCTCTCTGCAGTGAGCTGGTCTACTCTCTGGTCACGTCCAGAGGAGAACCATATATGCCAAGTCTGCACAGGTAAACTCCCATTTATCACCGGAGAGACTTGCGTTAAATGCAGCCGGCCCTTCCGCACTTTAGAGCCACAATTTCGAGAAGGCGACACTTGTATTGATTGTGTAAGGTGGAACCATGATCCGGAGTGGTCAGAAATACTTGATAGAAATCATTCTATTTTTTCCTATGATGACTTTTTGAAAGAGACAATCGCCCGGTATAAGTTCCGGGGTGATTATGTTATGAGCAGGGCCTTCTCTCCTTTTATAAGGGAAAAGCTGAAAAACTTAAAATTCGACTGTCTCGTTCCGATTCCTTTAAGTCCTGAAAGGCTGTATGAGCGCGGATTTAATCAGTCTGCTGCACTCATTCTAGAGACAGGCTTTACGCCAGCAGAACTGTTGCAGCGAATCCATTCTGAGAAGCAATCCAAGAAATCGCGTCTTGAGCGGATTCATCATAATCAGGTCTTCAAGCTGCTCAATATTAATATTGAAAATAAAGTAATTGTTCTATTTGACGATATTTATACTACGGGCTCCACTTTATACCATGCAGCGAAGGTCTTGAAAACAGGTGGTGCAGCCTCGGTATTTTCACTTACTCTGGCAAGAGGGTAACAACTGATAAAAATTAATGATTAGCAGTCTGCTGTATTTTGAAAAATATTCTATAATTATCTTATTCTTCGAGCTATAATGATTACAAATACCTATCCGCGGGAGGTAGTACTTACTATGCCTGAACTATCAAATTGCCCAAAATGTGACAGTATTTTCGTTAAAACCCAATTCCGTGATGTATGCCAGGATTGCTGGAAGGAAGAAGAGAAGGATTTTGAGACGGTTTATCAGTTTATCCGGAAGAGGGAGAACCGGACTGCAACCATGATTCAGGTGGTGGAGGCAACGGGAATAGAAGAAGATTTAATTTTAAAGTTCATCCGAAGCGGTAAATTGAAGCTTGCTCAATTTCCGAACCTGGGCTATCCTTGTGAAAAATGCGGAGTAAGCATACGGGAAGGCAAGATTTGTAAGAGCTGTGCAGGAGAGCTGAGGAAGAGTCTTCAGGAGTTTACCGCCGAAGAAGAGAGAAGAATAGAAATGGCTAAACGCGAGAAGCAGGGAACTTATTTTGTGGTCGACGGGAAATATAAAAAATTTTAAGGTTAAAGGATATCTTTCGGGATGTCCTTTTTTTATTGGGAATACATACCATGTCTATCTTTGTTTAATCCATTAATTAATATTATTCAAATCAATCCGATAAAAAAAGTAATAAGGCAACACGTACGGGAGTTGAAATAATGCAAGTAACGAGCCGGATTTCAAATAATAATAGATCAGCTGCTGAAATTCCTCTTGATCTTAAGACAGGAGAAGTAAGCCGTGCGCAAATTAAAGAAAGAGTATCGGATACAGAAGCCGTTATTAATATAAGAGGAAGAGAGTTTCAGGCAAAATTTGAGGGAGGTGTTCCTTCATCAGATCGTGTGACGGTTCAGATTACTGATCAAAAGGAACAGGCAGTCACGGTTAAAACCATTGCTGCTGAAAATCCCAAAAGCCCAGCAGGCCAGGCGAGCGAACTAAAGGTTCTGCAAAGTGTAGGGCTATCAGGCGATGAAAAGCCTGAGCTGAAAAAAGCAGTGCAAACCTTATTGGATAAAGGTTCTCCGATCTCAAAAGAAATTGTCAGAGACTTAAAAGAGTTTATGGATCATGCTAAGGGAACCACCGAATCCAAGCTTGAGACAGTCAAGGCTCTTGCGAACAAGCGGCTGGAAGCAACAGGCACACAGCTGCGTGCAGTGCATGAAGCGCTGCATGGCAAGCCATTAAGTGAAGTGCTGACAGACCTGGCAAAAGAAATCGATCCGGAATTTAGAATCGAAAAAAGAGATGCTCCTGTTCAAAAACACATGGACAGCGCTATCCCAAAAAATGAGTCTGTGAATGTCACGACTTCTCAAAAGCAGAAAGTACAAACACAAATGATCATAAATGCGGAAAGCAGCAGAAAGTCTGTAAATTCGTCTGAATTAAGCAAGCTGATTCAATCCAGCCAGGAACTTCTTGAAAATGAACCAGACTTAAAGAAAGCCATTCAGCAAATCAGAACAACTGTCATTAACCATCCGTCATTAGATCGGGAACTTGCCCAAAACATTGAGAAAGCCGCGACAGATGCTGAAAAGCTGCAGGCTATTGGCAAGGAAAGACTCGTACAGGCACTGAAAAATACAGAGGACCAGCTTCTCAGAAAAGAACAGCAGGCAGTTCAGCCCAAAGAAAACGTGAGCACGCCTAAAGCTGAAGAGAAGCCTGTAGAAATAATTAGAGCAGTCAGGGATGAGACGGCAAAAAATCCGGATATCCGAAAATCAATAGAACTAACTCAAAACCGATTAATCGAGAATCCAAAGATCGTTAAAGAGGTCTCAGACAAATTAATGCGCGCTGTCCAAGAATCCCAATCGTTAGCAAACCAGGGCAGGATAACAGCAGCGAAAGAAGTTATGGCAGCTGCATTATCTAGAGCGGAAACTGAACTCAAACAAATAGAGGCGCGCCAGCCGGTGCAGTCTGCCAGAAATATTCCCGAGCAACGCCCAAGCGAAGCGGTAAAGCAAGTCAAAGCCGAGCTCCAGAATGAACCAAATCTCGAGCGGGCAGTAGAGAAAGTCCGTGAGCAAATAGTCCAGCATCCGAGGATGGACCGTGAAGTAGTACAAAAAGTGGAGCGGGCATTAAACGAAGCAGTGCGACTCCAGCAGATCGGCCAGGAGACAGCAGGACGAGAGCGAATCCAGCAAGCGTTAACGAAAGCGGAAACAGAACTCAAACAAATTGAGGCCCGACAGCCGGTGCAGCCAGAGCGGAATATTTCAGAGCAGCGCCCAAGCGAAGCGGTCAAGCAGGTAAAAGCCGAGGTTCAAAACGAGCCGGATCTTCAGCGGGCAGTAGACAAAGTCCGAGAGAAAGTAGTCCAGCATCCGAGGATGGACCGTGAAGTAGCACAAAAAGTGGAGCGGGCATTAAACGAAGCAGTGCGCCTCCAGCAGATAGGCCAGGAGACAGCCGGCCGAGAGCGAATTCAGCAAGCGTTAACAAAAGCGGAAACTGAACTCAAACAAATGGAGGCACACCAGCCGGTTCAAGCTGAACGAACTCCTACAGAGAAGCGTCCAAGTGAAGCTGTAAAGCAGGCAAAAGTAGAGATCCAGAACGAACCAAACCTCCAGCGGGCAGTAGAGAAAGTCCGTGAGCAAATAGTCCAGCATCCGAGGATGGACCGTGAAGTAGCACAAAAAGTGGAGCGGGCATTGAACGAAGCAGTGCGCCTCCAGCAGATCGGCCAGGAGACAGCGGGACGAGAGCGAATCCAGCAAGCGTTAACGAAAGCGGAAACAGAACTCAAACAAATTGAGGCCCGACAGCCGGTGCAACCAGAGCGGAATATTTCAGAGCAGCGCCCAAGCGAAGCGGTCAAGCAGGTAAAAGCCGAGGTTCAAAACGAACCGGATCTTCAGCGGGCAGTGGAAAAAGTACGCGAGCAGGTTGTTCAGCATCCAAAAATGGACCGGGAAGTAGCGCAGAAAGTAGAACGAGCATTAAATGAAGCAGTGCGGCTTCAGCAGATCGGCCAGGTGACAGCAGGCCGAGAGCGAATCCAGCAAGCGTTAACGAAAGCAGAAACTGAACTAAAACAAATCGAGGCACGCCAGCCGGTGCAGCCAGAGAGTAGTATTTCAGAGCAGCGCCCAAGCGAAGCGGTCAAGCAGGTAAAAGCAGAGGTTCAAAACGAGCCGGACCTTCAGCGGGCACTAGAAAAAGTACGTGAGCAGGTTGTTCAGCATCCCAAAATCGAACGAGAATTAGCGCAGAAGGTGGAGAAAGCATTAAACGAAGCAGTGCGCCTACAGCAGATCGGCCAGGAGTCAGCAGGCCGAGAACGTCTTCAGCAAGCGTTAACGAAAGCGGAAACTGAGTTAAAACAAATCGAAGCCCGCCAGCCGGTGCAGTCTGCCAGAAATATTCCTGAACAGCACCGAAGCGAAGCGGTAAAGCAGGTAAAAGCAGAGGTTCAAAACGAGCCGGACCTTCAGCGGGCAGTAGAAAAAGTTCGAGAACAAGTAGTCCAGCATCCAAAAATGGACCGGGAAGTAGCGCAAAAAGTGGAGAAAGCATTAAACGAAGCAGTGCGCCTCCAGCAGATAGGCCAGGAGACTGCGGGCCGAGAACGAATCCAGCAAGCTTTGACGAAAGCGGAAACGGAACTCAAACAAATTGAGGCGCGCCAGCCGGTGCAGTCTGCCAGAAATATTCCTGAACAGCGACCGAGCGAAGCGGTCAAGCAGGTAAAAGCAGAGGTTCAAAACGAACCTGATCTTCAACGTGCTATTGAAAAAATCCGAAGCCAAATAGTAAACAACCCTTCAATAGATAAAGAAACTGCCAGAAATATAGAAAAAGCACTAAACGAGACAGATCTCCTTCAGCGAATTGGCAGAGAGTCAGCCGGTAGAGAAGCTCTGGAAAAGTCTTTAACTAAAGCTGAGGCAGAGTTAAAAAGGCTGGAAGCCCAGGGACCTAAAGGTGAAGTTCCGCTAAGAGAGACATTCAAACAGGTACGTGAGCAGATACAGTCAGAAGCGAATACCAAGCAAGTATTGCAAAAAGTCCAGGAACAGCTTTTAAATAATAAACAAATTGATCCTTCTATAGCGAAAGAGATTGAAAAACTTGCAAAACAAACCGGTCAATTAGATCAGGCAGGCCGTGACAGGATGATTAAAGTGCTGCAGCAGGCAGAAGCAGCTTTAAAGCAAACAGGGAATCTAGCAGAAAACAATGCCGCAGACAGTGAACAGCTTATGAATAAAATCCAGAAGAATAGCCTGGCTCAGGGCACAGGAATGAATGAGCAAAAAGCAGAAAGACTGCCATCCCAAGCAATTAAGCAATTAATAAAGCAATTCCAGAAAGAGCCGGATTTGACACGGGCATTGGGTCTTGTCCGTAAAGAAATAACAAGCAATCCCGGCATGAATATGAGCACTGTTGATAAAGCAGAAAAAGCCATCAGCCAGGCTGCACAGCTTCAGGAGAAAGGCCGTGAGCTGGGAGCGCGCCAGCATATGGCGAAAGAACTCTCAGATCTTGAACAAACATTAGCGAAATCAGAGCCTAAAATGTCAACGGAAGCCAAGCCTGCAGCAGAGGCCCTTCAGTATGACCTTAATGAACAGCTTCAATCACTGGGAATTCAGTCAAAGGATATTCTTGTTACAAAGGTAACCCAAAAGCTTGCACAGGCGACCCATGATTTCCGCGAATTAAAGCGTGAAATAACCAGAAATCTTGATAATGTAGAGCATCTGATTAACACATTTAAGAAAAATGCTTACCCTCAGGCAAAGCAGATGCTGGAAACAGCCATCAGCAAGCTGGACAATGCCATTCTAAAAAGTGAAATGATGCTTTTTACGGATATGAAAACGGAAAAACAGCTGATGCAGGCAAGCTCCCAGCTGGCGGAAGCCAAAAAACTGCTGGCAAAAGGCGACCACACACAAGCCGGGAAAATTGTCAGTGAAGTAAAAACACTAATAGATAAAGTCATCTTCAAACCGTCCGAGCAAAAAGTGGTTCATTTTGTGGCGAAGGAAAGCATGATGATGGAAAAACAGCCAGCAGCTCAGCATATGGTCAAACAATTTAGTGAAACAGCAAGCGGATTTGTGAACGGAGAGCCATCAGCCAGACAAATGTTTGAAATGGTTAAATCCATGGGGCTTAACCACGATAGTGATATAGCAAACTCTCTTGTATTCAATAATAAAAACGATCAATCCCAGCAGGAGCAGCAACAGGAAAATTTAAAGGCGGCTCTCATGAAGCTTGCCCAGGGAGAAGGTCAGGAGAACAATTCAAAAGTTGCCCAGCAGGCCGAGCAGGCACTCTCCAACTTAACTGGTCAGCAGCTTCTCAGCAAATCAGATGCAACTGGAACAATGCAGAGCATGTTTTTTAATTTGCCAATGCTTTTAGGCGGAAAACCAGAAAATCTGCAAGTGTTCGTTAATTCTAAAAACGAGGGCCAGCAAGTGGACTGGGAAAACTGCAACCTCTATTTCTTATTAGAAACCAAAAAACTCGGAGATGTCGGCATCCTGCTTAATTCGACAGACCGTAACCTGTCTATCACGATAAAAAATGACCTGCCTGGCTTTAAGGAAAAAATGGAGCCATTGGCTGCCTTCACAAAGGAAAAGCTCCAGGAGGTCGGCTATAACGTCAGCAGCATTAATTTCACAAGAATGAGTGCATCACAGCCGAAGCTGGCACCTGACCAAGGGGTGCAGGCTCAAGAGAACGATCCAAAACCATTAAGACCTGTCTTTACCGAGAAAGGAATGGACTTCAAAATATGATGGTATCCACTTACTATAATCAAAAAAAGCGCAGGGAGCTAAACGGTCCGTCAGCTGCCGTCGTCAAATATGATGAAGAAACAGGGAAATCCCCCACCATTGTGGCACAGGGGAAAGGGCAGGTAGCCCAGCAAATTATAGCTTTGGCAAAGCAGAATAATATCCATATGCAGGAGGACTCAAATCTGGTGGCAAACCTCCTCGATATGGATCTAGGGGATAATATCCCCCCTCAGCTCTACTCGGTTATGGCAGAGATTTTATTATTAATAGAAGAAATGGAAAAAAACTATTAAACACATTAAAAAAAGACCGATAAGATAAATAGTTAATCATTTGGAGGTGCACATAAGTGACCGACTTCTTGACTGAAGAGCTGATTTATAAGAAATCGCCGCAGGAAATTACATCCATGCTTTATGAAGCATGTATTGATAATTTGGAAAGAGCTATCTCAGCTCTAAAAAAGAAAGATTATTTTACTTCAAATAAATTATTAAAAAAGTCAAATGATATTCTCTATCGTTTGGATGCGGGCATTAACTATGAAGCCGGCATCATCGCAGATCAGCTTGATGCTTTATATGACTACATGTCCGAAAAGCTGATTGAAGCCAATATAAAGAAAGATGTTTCAGCGGTAGAAGAGGTACTGAAAATCCTAACAGAACTAAGCACTTCGTGGAATGAAGCATTGAAAAATAAGAGCAGTGTTCAGCCTAACACAGTCCGTCAAAAGAACCTGGCATATGAAAAACATATTCTTACAATGAACTAAAGGGGATAACAAATTATGAGAATTAATAATAATATTCAAGCACTTAATGCATACCGTAATCTATCATCCAATCAAATGAACACTTCGCGGAACCTGGAAAGATTATCTTCCGGTATGCGCATCAACCGTGCAGCAGATGACGCAGCGGGACTTGCCATCTCAGAAAAAATGCGTGCCCAAATCCGCGGTCTGCAAATGGCAGAGAGAAACTCTCTAGACGGAATCTCCCTAATCCAAACGGCTGAAGGTGCTCTTACAGAAGTCCATAGCATGCTGCACCGTATGCGTGAGCTGGCTGTACAGGCGGCAAACGACACGAATACAGAAACAGACCGTAAAGAAATCCAAAAAGAAATCGATCAGCTAACTTCGGAAATTAACCGTATTGGGAATGCTACTGAATTTAACAGCAAGAAACTTCTTAATGGCGGGGCAACTAAAATTGCACCTGAAGTTGATAAGGCTGGGGTGGCTTTGGCTACTGGGGAAGTAGAATTCAAAGAAGTTACTGCAAGTGTTCAAGGTGGAAGCTTTAGCGCAGATGTTAAGACTTCTAGTATTGAAGCTAAACAAGGTGAGTACTCAATAGATATTACAAGTGCATTTACAAACGGAGACACTTTGGAAATCGATAGCGTTGTGTTCAATTTTGCTGACGGTGGACCAGGTATTGACACAGCTACAATTACTACACCTGATACTCAAGCAACTGAATTAATGAATCAAATCAACTCAAGTTCACTTAATACAAATTATACAGCTACTATTGATTCAACAGATACTTCAAAAGTAATCCTTACACAAAAAGCAGGTACAGAATCCCCAAATCCTGTGACAGTAGTTAAAGGAGGAAGTGGGACGGGAGCTGTTACATCTGCTGTCGAATTGGTAGGAGTAAGCGAAAGAGTTGGAGTTTATGATTTTGAAATGACTCCTGGTTTTCTATCGCAGTTAAGTGATGGAGATTCTGTAACAATTGCTGGACAAACCTTTACTGCTAAAGATGGTGGAGTTGTGGGGAGTGGAGAGTTTGATATTAACTCCAGAAACGCTACAACAATACTATCCTCATTAAAAGATGCAATAGATGCTGATGGAACATTAAATACTAAGTTTGACACTTCAGTATCTGGTAATAAGCTTACATTGACAGAGAAGACCGGCCAAGCAAAAGGAAGTACATTTGATTTAGATGATGTTAATAATAAACCCGAAACTTCAGGCCAATACACAGTAGAACTCTCTGAAATGTTCATCCCAGGCGAACAAATCGAAATCGCCGGAGAAAGCCTCACATTCGGCAACGAAACAGGACAAGTGCAAGTAGGAAATACCCTATCTGAACAAGCTGCGAATATTAAGGCTGCAATTGAGGCAAACACAACGCTAGATGCTAGATTTAATGTAAGTGTTGTCGACAATAAATTAACGCTAACAGAAAAAACGGGTGAAGCTACGGGTGTCGCTCCTGAAATTGGAAGAGTAGGTAATACAGAAGGTACTCTTCACTTTAACACCATCGAGCCAGGTGCTGTTGACAAGAAAGCCAAATATGAGATTGATGTCACCAATGTATTTAGAGAAAATGAAGTAATTATTTTCGGAAACAAGACTTTTAAAGGGGTATTAGGCCCTGTTTCGAATCCAGCTACTTCAGATCCAAATGCTTTTGTTTTCAGTGTTGACGGTAATGCCCGAGACCAGGCAAATAGTTTAAGACAAGCAATGGAAAGTGTTTATGGCACAAGCTATGATATATCAATTGCAGGTACCACAATCACTCTAGAAGCTAAAGCGAATGGGGCAGGAACACTATCAAAACCGGAGACTGATTTAACTGCAGCCATCCCAGGCGAATTCAGCTTCAGCATCGAACGCGCCACTGTCGGTCAGTCCTACACAATCGACGGCATTGAAATTGAAGTTGTAAATGACTCTACTAAATATAACGATGCAGTAAACACAGGATCGGCAATGCGTCATAGCGATGTGCTATCTGAACAGGCAAATAACCTGAGAAATGCAATCGAGAGAAACCCTATCCTTGGAGCAAAGTATTTCGTTCAAGGAACAGGAAATGACATTGTTCTTAAGCAGCGTCCAGGCTTTGAATCAGCTGTCCTTCCGCAAATCATGCTTTCAAACGCAGGAGACGGTGATGTATTCAAGTCCAACCTGCAGATCGGACCTAACCAGTCACAGATCATGACAGTAGAACTAAACGATATCCGCTCTCCAAAGCTGGGAATTTCTACAACAGATCCTAGAACAAAGATTGTTGATATCAATGGTGATGTAATCGAAGGTGCTGCTTTCAACGTGATTAAAAATGTGACCAACGGCCTAAGTGATGGGGCTGTGGAATATTCAATCGATGTAACTTCTCACGATAAAGCTTCTGCTGCGATTAAGCTGTTTGATACAGCGATTGAAAGAGTTAATGGAGAGCGTGCTTCTCTTGGTGCCCTTCAAAATCGTCTGGAACACACAATTAACAACTTAAAAGTTACTCATGAGAATTTATCATCTTCTGAATCTCGTATTCGCGATGCTGATATGGCATTAGAAATGACACAATTCACAAAAAACAACATCCTGAATCAGTCTGCTCAAGCCATGCTTGCGCAAGCAAATCAATTGCCGCAGGGCGTACTGCAGCTGCTTCAAGGTTAATAATTTCGGGGATGCGTCCACTATGGCGCATCTCTCTTTTTTGTCAAAGGTGTGTTAAAATAAGGTTACACATGAACATAAGGTGGTCATGAATATGGACGTTCAAAAAGTCGGTAAAGCCGGCCTTGATAAAATTCAGAGCAAACAAAATGTCCCAACTGAAAGCATCTCTTTTCAGGAAGTTATGTCCAAGGGACGTGAGCAGGTTCTGTATGATAAATTCACCAAAATGGTTCAGGAAATCGAAGACCAGGGAAAAACCCTTTCTGAAAACCGCACAGTTGATGAGCTTCGCAAATATAAAAAGCTTGTAAAAAAGTTCCTGGAAGAAGCGGTTCAAAATGGTCTGCAGCTTGAAGAACAGCGCGGATTCAACCGGCGTGGAAGAACAAAAATTTATAAAATTGTCAAAGAAGTAGACCGTAAGCTGATTGACTTAACGAATTCCGTTTTGGATAAAGAGAAAAAGGGCCTAGACATATTGAATCAAGTTGGGGAAATCAAAGGCCTATTAATTAATATTTACACCTAAGCTGCTACTAGTATCAAGCTAGTAGTTTTTTCTCATTTAACAGCAGTATTCAAAAAGTTGCAGCCTTTTTCTTTACTTTTTAAGGATTTAGCCGATATAAGGGTAGAGCGACAGTATGAACGCAGAAAACTTAAATTTAACATTATGCGAGGTGATGAGGATGAAGATTAACAACACTGGCCGCATTAACATAAATCCATACAACAAACAAATCGACAAAATGGAAAAACAGCAAAACGCTTCAAAAAGAGATAAATTGGAAATTTCATCAGAAGCACTGGATCTTCAGAAAGCCAATCCGCTTGAAATCGAACGCCAGCAAAAAGTGGATAAGCTTAAGGAAGAAGTCCAATCAGGCAAATATGAAGTAAACCCAAAAGAAGTAGCGAAGAAAATGTATGATTTCTGGAATATGTAAAGAATCGAGGAGGAACATCCTTGTCCGCTGAACAAATACAACATCAACTTCAGAATCTTGTCCTGCTGTACAAAAGTTTAAATCAGATTGCACAGAAGAAGACCGAAATCATCAAAAAAGGGGATGCGGATGCCTTAAACACGCTAATGCTGGATGAGCAAAAGCATCTGAAAGGACTTCAGACATGTGAGAAACAGCTTTTAGATGAAGCAAAAGGGTTTCTGCAGGAGCAGGGATTCCTTGAAGAGCACCCCTCACTGGATGACTGCATCTCACACTCCTCATCCTATGAAAAAGAAATACTCCTGAATTTAAAAAATGAATTGCAGGAACAAGTGGATAAGCTGAAACAGCAAAATGACCTGAATCAGCAGCTGCTCGAACAATCCCTGCAGTTTGTCAATATGTCACTGGATCTTCTCATGCCTTCCATTGATTCATTCAATTATGATCATCCCGGAGGTGCCCAGGACCTGGCAGAAGAAAAGCGATCCATATTTGATTCTAAGGCTTAATAGGAGGTACCGCACATGATATCGACATTTCATGGTCTGGAAGTTGCCAGAAAAGGAATGAATGCACAGCAGTCAGCTTTATATACAACAGGGCATAATATTGCGAATGCCAGCACGCCAGGCTATTCAAGACAGCGTGTGAACTTTGAAACAACCAGCCCTTATCCATCGCCTTCCATGAACCGCCCGCAAATTCCGGGGCAGATGGGAACAGGAGTCCAGGCAGGTTCTATTCAAAGAATGAGAGACAGCTTCATTGATGACCAATTCCGCGGAGAAAATAATAAGCTGGGCTATTGGAGCGCCAGAAGCCAAAGCTTAAGCTCCATGGAAACGATTATGAATGAGCCAACGGAACAAGGACTGGCCAATACGATGGATCAATTCTGGAAATCGCTTCAGGATTTATCTGTTACACCGCAGGATTCCGGTACGCGCTCTGTTGTCAGACAGCGGGGATTAGCTGTAGCGGATACGTTTAATTATCTCAGCAGCAGTTTATCTGCAGTACAAAAAGACTATAAATCAGAGATAGATGTGACGCAAAAAGCTGTTAACAGCATCATTAAACAAATCAATGATCTTAACGGGCAAATTGGCGATGTCGAAGTGCACGGCTATTTGCCGAATGATTTGTATGATAAAAGAGATCTGTTACTAGATAATCTTTCAAAATATGTAAATATCAATGTAGATGCAAAATCCTCCGGCGGTCTATCTTCAGCGATTGCAGAGGGTAAATTTGATATCTATCTGGCTGACGATAATGGGAATATTTTAAAAGATGATAACGGAAAGCATATAAAGCTTGTAGACAGCACAATGAATGAAGCTTATGGAATCAGCATTAACTATGATTCAGGAAGCGCTGAAAATCCGGTAGGCTCAATCAATATTTTACAGTTAGACAAAAACGGGGAAGGGTATGACGGATTTGCAGTTGATCCGAAAAACCCGGCTGCTATCGCCAACTCGTTTGCCCATTTTGAAACGTTAAAAAACAATTCCAGCGGCAGCCTGATTTCTCATATCGAATCTTATGGCTATAAAACATCTGACGGAAAAGTTAAAGGACTTTACCCTGATATGCTGAGAAAGCTGGATGAAATGGCTTTTACGTTTGCACAAAAATTCAATGAAGTTCATCGTTCCGGCTGGAGCCTGACAGAATTGAATGACGGGGTAAAGGACGGAAAGAACTTCTTTGCATTCGAAGGAACAGCGCCAAATGGCAGCAATCCATATGGGGCAGCCAAAAATCTAAAACTACATGAAGATGTTTTAGAGACAACCGATAATATTGCTGCCGCTGCTGAAGGAACAACAGTCTCCTTGGCTATGTCTGCGGATGCAGCAAATGATTCTGATACAGATGGCAATCCGGTTGTTTCAGGAAGTGTGGAGTTTCCTACGGATGTCAGCGCAGAGTGGGATGGCTCAGAATGGGACTACACGGTAACAGTTAATAACCCTGGAGGAGCAGAGGTTTTAACCGGATCATTAAGTGATAGTGTTTCTGCCATGGAATTGCCAAACGGGTTAAAGCTTGATTTTTCAGAGATTACGTCAAAAGCGGTCGGTGATAAGTGGACATTAGCCATACCTGTTAATGCAGGCACTATCCCGGCAGATGAGGCCTTCGCCGGCAGCGGTTCAAATGCAGCAGCGCTAGCCAATGTAAAGGACGAAATTCTTAATTACGGCGGTACAACCTCAACCGTAACAAGCTTTTACCAGTCCATCATTGGAGACATGGGTGTCAAAGCTTCACAGGCCAACCAAATGGCCAAAAATACCGGTGTGCTCGCAGAATCGGCCCTTACAAGGCGCGAATCGGTTTCCTCTGTATCGCTGGATGAAGAAATGACGAATATGATCAAGTTCCAGCATGCCTATAATGCAGCTGCACGAAATATTACGATGGTCGATGAAATGCTCGATAAAATCATTAATAGCATGGGCTTAGTCGGCAGATAAGGCAGGTGACACATAATGCGTATTACGCAAAATATGCTTATTCGAAATAACCTTAATTATATTAGCAATAATTATGAACGCTACGGAGAAATTCTCGATCAGGTGAATTCCAATAAAAAAATCACACGTCCTTCTCAGGATCCTGTGATTGCGATAAAGGGAATGGAATACCGTTCCCAGGTGGTGGAAGTGGAGCAGTTCCAGCGAAATCTTGGCGAAGTCTACAGCTGGATGGATAATGCTGATGCCACGCTTGATGAAACGACACAAGTGCTTCATCGAATCAAGGAATTAACTGTGCAGGCTTCCAACGAAACGTATACACCGGATCAGCGAAATGGGATTGCGAAGGAAGTCAGGGAGCTGCAGAATCACCTCGAGGCTCTGGCCAATACGAAGGTTAACAGCAAATATATCTTCAATGGCACGAACACAAGCACCAAGCCTGTTGATATCAGCAAAATTGGCAAAAGCATTTCCGAGATCACTGCGGATAATCAGGCAAGCATGGTCGTTCAGTATAAAGGCAAGGAATTTACATTCTCTGAAGCAAATTCTATTACGGGTCCTGACGAAACCGGCACCGCCTACGTGTTTAAAAATGGGGATGAGACGTTAACATTGACTTCCAAAGAAGTAACCACCACTACTGATAGTGGAGATTCTGTAACTAATAAAGAAGAACTTATTTCCTATCAAAAAGGCAGCGAAGATCCTATTGATCTATCTTTTGATGACGTCATTATCTCTGAGAAAAATGCCTATTCTACAAATGAGCAAAATTTTGGCATCGAAATTATGAAAGGCATTAAGATTAACGTCAACATTGATCCACAAAATGTGTTTTCTGCAGAAATGTTCAGGGATGTATCAGATTTAATTAACGCTTTGGAAGAACCGAGCAATAATGCCTCTGATATTAATAAATTCTTAAGCAAAATGGAAAACCATTTTGATAAGGTTACAGCAGAGCGCTCTGACCTTGGTGCCAGATACAACCGTGTTGAGCTTATCCAGGAACGGCTGGGCCAGCAGGACACCATCGCCAAGAAAACGATGTCAGACAATGAAGACATTGATTTTGAAAAAGCGGTAACGGATCTGAAAATACAAGAATCCATTCACAGGGCAGCTCTTGCAGTGGGAGCACGAATCATTCAGCCGACTTTAATGGATTTCCTGCGATAAGTTTAGTAGCTATCTTCTCTGTAAGATAGCTATTTTTCTATCAAAAAAGGAGTGGTACGATTGAAATTGCCACAGATACAAATAAATGCCGTCAGCGGGAAGATTGGTATTCAGAAAACCCCAACTGCCATTGAAATGAAGCAGCCCATGGCGGACATGAAAATCAGACAGCCTCATGCTGATGTGAAATACCTCCAAAGAGATGCGGAAATAAAGATAGACCAGTCTGAAGCATTTGCAGACGCTGGCTTAAAGCCCATCAGCCGCCACATCCAGGAATGGGCGGCAAAAGGCAGGCAGCAGGTATTAAAAGCCATGGCCACAGCCGCACGGCAGGGTGATCAGATGATGAAAATCGAGAATAAAGGTTTAGCTATCCCGGGGATTGCCAAAACCAATAGTGAAGATCCCATGAGGGAGTTTAACATCGGTTTTATCCCGTCTTCACCGTCGAGAGTAAAGATCCACTACACACCTGGAGAATTTAAAGTTAACGCGACACCAAAAGGAGCAGAAATACAAATTAATCCAAATAAGCCACAAATAACAGTGAGAACAGGGAGCACAAAAATCTATCTTCAGCAAAAACCATCCATCTCATTCTCAGTGCCCGGCTTAAACGTGGATTATAAAAAATAGAAAGAACGGTGAAACCATGAACATACAAACGAAATACCACGGAGAAACAGAAATCAATCCGGAAAACGTCATCACCTTCGCAGACGGCATTCCAAGCTTCGAAGACGAAAAGAAATTTATCTTATTAGAACTAGGAGAAGACTCAGCTTACTTCATCCTTCAATCAACCGTTACACCAGCAGTCGCTTTCTTAGTAACAAGTCCATTCGCCTTTTTCTCGGATTATCAAATAGAACTATCAGATTCAGCGATTGAAAAATTAAAAATCGAAAACAAAGAAGATGTCGCTGTTTTCGGGATTCTGACGGTCAAAGAGCCGTTCGACCAAACCACCATCAACCTAAAAGGTCCCGTTATCATTAACAGCAAGCAAAAGTTAGGAAAACAAATCGTCCTAAACGAAGCTGATTACCACACAAGACACGGACTGTTCCAGAAAAAATCCTCTGTCGGGGAGGGGCGCTAACATGCTAGTCCTAACCAGAAAACCAAACGAAGCCATCCGCATCGGGGATGAAATCACAATCAAAATCCTCAGCATCGACGGCGACCAAATCAAAATCGGCATAGATGCACCAAAAAATGTCGATATCCACCGTCAGGAAATCTACCTGGCCATCCAGCAGGAAAACAAACAGGCTGCAGAAGTATCCATCAACATTCTAGAAAGTTTTACAAAACAATTAAAAAAATGACAATATCTATTAAATAACCAGTAAAATAGACCGATATAATCATTGTAAAACAAAATAAAAGCAGACGGCCGCTGTGATTATTTTGTTCCAGCCACAAGGATGTGGGCAAACGAAACTCAAGGAGGAAAATAACCAATGATTATCAACAACAATATTTCTGCGTTGAATACTTATCGTCAGATGGGCGTTAACCAAGGCGCTGGAGCAAAAGCAATGGAAAAACTATCTTCAGGTCTTCGTATCAACCGTGCAGGAGATGACGCTGCAGGTCTAGCAATCTCTGAAAAAATGCGTGCGCAAGTTCGTGGTTTAGACCAGGCTTCTCGTAACTCTCAAGATGGTATTTCTATGATCCAGACTGCTGAAGGTGCACTTCAGGAGACTCATAACATTTTACAGCGTATGCGTGAGCTTGCTACACAAGCTGCGAATGATACAAATGTTGAAGTGGATCGTAATGAGATTCAGAAAGAAATGAACCAATTATCTTCTGAAATTAACCGTATTGGTAACACTACTGAGTTCAATACTCAGAGTCTTCTAAAGGGTGATGGAAAGGCCAATTTAGAAAGTACTGGTGTTGCAAGTGTTGCAGGTACAATGGGAAGTGGTACTACAGGTTCTACAACTCATACTCAAGCAACACAAACTATAAATGCAGCAACAGCGCAAACTGGGACTACTCTCAATGGAACATCATTAAAAGTAACATTAAATGGTCAAGATTTGACAGTGAATTTTGTTGAAGATACTTCTCTAACTGGGACTGATAATATTGCGGTTGACACTGATAACGCAACGGCAAATAGCATTACAGTCAAAGTAAAAGGCCAAATTACTGGTTCAGGAACGGATTCCGACCATGCTCTTGGTGGTGCAATTAGAACTGCATTGACAAATATGATTAATAAAAATGATGCCTTATCTGGAAATTATGTAATCAGTGGTGCTGATGATGCAGTTACAATTACTGCTCAAACTGAAGCACTAGGTGGTAAATTAGATGGTGCTAAAGGGAATATTGCTGCAACGGCAGATGTTGCTGCAATTACAACTGGAGGAGCAGCATCTGTAGGAACATCAACTTATGTACAAGCAACGCATGAAATGGATTTTAGTTCAATTACTAGTAAAGCTGATGCCGAAGGATTAGTTGGAAAAGGTTTTTCTGTAGATGGAGTTCAATATGAATTCTATAATGCGAATGATGGAGCTTATACAGGTGAAGCAAAAGGAATTAACATTAGTGCTGCCATTGAAGCGACAGCTGACTGGGATAATGCTGTAGCTAGTGCAGTTGCAGGTCAAGTTAAGGGAGATGGATTTACTGCTGCAGTAGATTCGGTCAATGCACACGAAGTGGTCTTTACTGCTACTGCCCAAGGAGCGGAAGGTAATGGATCTGTAACATTCGCAGATGGTGGTGTGAAAAAAGACTTCACAGCGAAGTTTCAAATTGGTGCAAACCAGGGACAGAGTATGCAGATTAATATTGCTGATATGCGCTCAAATGCCTTGGGGATTACAGGAAAAAAGGCAGACGAAGAGATCGGTGTTGAGAATGCAAAGTACACAGCTACTACAAATGTAACCAACGGAACAGACGATAATAATGTTGAGTATGCATTAGATGTATCTTCTCATGAATCAGCAGCTGCAGCAGTTAAGGTTATCAACAATGCAATTGAAACTGTATCTGCGCAACGTTCAAACCTGGGTGCATTCCAAAACCGTTTAGAGCACACTATCTCTAACTTGAACAATGCATCTGAAAACTTAACAGCGGCTGAATCTCGTATCCGTGACGTAGATATGGCTAAAGAGGTAATGGAAATGACTCGTGCAAACATCCTTGGACAAGCTTCTCAAGCAATGCTAGCACAAGCAAACCAAAAACCTCAGGCAGTACTACAATTATTAGGATAATCTCAATTAACAATTACAAAGGAGGCTCTAGCAATGCTGGGGTCTCTTTTTCTATAAGGAGATAGATATGAAAAACACTAGAGTTGATTTAAGGAATTTACTAGTCACAGAGCCCAATGTAATTCAAGTTGATGGAAAATTTGTTAATTTAGAAGGAGTATTATTTCAGCCGAATGTTGTAGATAAAATAATAATAGAAAATTACGCAGGGTTAAGACAAATAGCAATTTATTCTAGTAATAACAAGGTTGCAGTTTTTCCGGCATTACACAAGTCTGAATGCGTAATTAAAGAAGTCATCGATGAAGGCGAAGATGTAATAATTATTGAGGTTAGATAATTAAGAGAAATAAAGTTTATATTTAGAAGAGGTGCCGAATGGAAAAATACATCGAAGTCATGAAACAATGTTTAGAGATTTCAGAAACCATCCTCGAAGGCTTACACCACATCCAAAAACTACTTAGTGAAGGGAAGTTTGAACAAACGATCTACCTTTATGAAGATGTTCTATTAGCATACTCAACGATTGAAAACTCTGTTGAACCTTTGAAAGAAAAAGCTAACCAGTGAGACACTCAATTCAGCAACGACTAACCTAAAATACATCATGGAAAATAATGGTGCCTGACCCCACAATCTGTAAAGCACTAAAGTACCAGAGTTATTAACATATTTTTATATTCTGACCATATGTATATTTATATTTTTCAAGGAGACCACCATGCGCATTAATCATAACCTGGATTCCATGTTCGCATGGAGATTAAATAATCAAAGTAATAGTCTGGCTTCCAAGTCGATGGGGAAGCTTTCTTCTGGTTTGCGTATTAATTCGGCGGCTGATGATGCGGCGGGGTTGGCGATTTCTGAGAAGATGCGCGCGCAGATTCGCGGGTTGAGTCAAGCTTCGCGGAATATTCAGGATAGCATTTCGCTTGTTCAGACAGCTGAAGGCGGGTTAACCGAGACCCATTCTCTTTTGCAGAGAGGAAGGGAGCTGGCTGTACAGGCTGCCAATGGTACATATACTGAAGAAGATAAGCTGAAGATTCAAGAAGAGATTAAGCAGATTCAAAGTGAAGTGGACCGGATCGCGGATTCAACGGAGTTTAATGGAATTAAGCTATTAAACCGAAAAAATGCTGCTGAAAATGATTCGTTATCAGACGAAGAAAATGTAATCAAGACGCTTTTGCGATCTGCTCTTGAACAGAGTGAGAGTTTAATAGAGGAACATTACGGTTTAAAAGCCAATGGTGAAGATTTTGAGATTAAACTGGAATACGATAGTGAGGGCGGGACGCTTGCCTATGTTAGTTCTCTTGTGCCGTCAGCCACAGGCGGAACAGGAACAAATATTAGCATGACAATCGATATGGCAGACTTTCTGCCTGCCTCCTGGCCGAATGGCGGCGGTTCTTTCATCTATAATGACCGTATTGTCGCACATGAAATGGTACATGCGGTTATGGCTGCCACGCTAAACTGGGGTCATACTTCAGCAGATAATCCTGCCATTCCAAAATGGTTTAAGGAAGGAACAGCAGAGTTCCTGGCTGGTGGTGATGAAAGGTTAAAATCCTCTTTAACAACTGAAAGCGCCAGCGATATCACCAGTCTTATGGGAGCATCCGGAACAGGCTGGTATAGCGACTCTGAAACAGATGGCGGTGTCATCAGCAATCATTATTCAATGGGTTACACAGCAGTGAAATATCTTCATGATGTCATTAAAAATGCTGGAGGTACAGGGATTAAAGATGTCCTCGATTATTTAAAGGCTGACCCCGCAACAAGGACATTGGATGATGCATTAAAAAATATATCGAATGGAAGTTATGCAGCTGGATTAGCCGGGTTTGCTGCTGACTTTAATTCAGCTAATGGTCAAAACTTTATAAGCTCATTGGATCTAAATAATGAAGATGTTGGTGCCATTGGTGGATTTGATGCAGATGGTGGAATGGTGAAAAATAAGGAGAATGTCATACCTGATATTGATAACCTAACAAGTGACCCATTAAAAGGTTTTAATGAAATTTGGCCCGCCAATATCGAGCTTGAAAGAATAATAGGAAGTTCAGCTGAAGGTCTGAAAGTACAGCTGGGTTCGAATCAGGGACAATCCATGAGCATTGATCTGATAAATGTGGACAGCGAGGCTTTAAAGATAAAAGAGATAGATGTGGCAAAAGATGCAGAACAGGGAATCGAGCTATTTAATAAAGCCATTGAAACGGTTTCCGGTCAGCGGACAAAACTCGGTGCCCTTCAGAATCGTCTGGAACATGCTCTTAGAATGAATGAGAACTACATGGAAAACCTCACTCAGAGTGAATCACGGATAAGAGATGTGGATATGGCGAAGGAAATTATTCAATTCACAAAGCAAAATATTCTCGCCCAAGCCTCACAAGCCATGCTGGCTCAAGCTAATCAGAGGCCTCAGGCTGTATTGCAATTATTAGGATAATCAAAAGGTAGGCCCATGTAATACAAGCAGGGGCCTACCTTAGTAAACCTAGCCTAATAATTGCAGAATATTTTCAGGCTGTTTATTAGCTTGGGCTAACATTGCCTGAGATGATTGCAGCAGGATGTCAAGCTTGGTTGATTCCATCACTTGTCTGGCTATGTCTTTATCTCTGATTCGGGATTCTGAAGCGATTAAATTTTCTTCATAGTTGGATGAGTGGTTTAAAGCATGTTCTAGCCTATTTTGGTAGGCACCAAATTTTGACCGTTCAGCTGAGACTGTTTCTAATGCCTTATCAAGTAAGGTAATAGCATTCTCAGCACTATTCCGGCTGCTGAGATCTACATGATCAATTCCTAAGGAGGATGTTCTGACATCACTTAGCTCTATATTTAAGGATTGCTGAGCATTGCTGCCTATTTGGAAATTTAAAGATTGATAGTTTTCCTGTGTACTGGTTTGAGTTAATGATTTTGATCGAAGCACCTCACCGTCATAGGTTACAGCAAGAACCTCATCATTGATGGAGTTATATGTGATATCTAAAATTCTCTTCCCTTCAATTTCTTCAACTGTTTCCCAATTTTGGCCATCGGATGAAGTAAAGATGCTCTTCCCCCCAACAGTGTTATAACCAACAGAAATTACTTTTTCTCCTGCAGATACGATGCTTTGAAGAACATCAGCATCTAACGATTGTTGAGCCCAGTTTGTTCCATCAGCAGAAGTGACCACTGTACCGCTCTCTCCGACTGCAATAAATTGATTGTTGTGCCAGGTGATACTTCTAAGGCCATCTGTTGTGCCTGAGGTTTGACTTGTCCATGTGGTGCCATCATTTGAAGTATAGATGGCTCCTGAGTTCCCCACTGTTACATATGTATTTCCATTAAAGTCGACCCCATAGTTCTGACTTGAGCCAGTGGTGCTGTACAACCAATTAACGCCATCATTAGAAGACATCATGTACCCTCGACCGGTAGATATTATATATTGATTCCCATCCCACATTCCATCAAGAAGCTGTAATTGAGGTTGGTTCCAAACACCATCAGTTGTGAATGTTTGACTGTTCCAGCTGATGCCATCATTAGATGTATATAAAGATCCAGTATCTCCAAATGCAACTAATTGGTTCCCATTGGTAATGACATCATAAAGGTTTTCATTACCGCCAATATTTGATATGCTCCAGTTTTCACCGTCACTAGAGGATAATATGTTGCCATTTTCTCCAACTGCAATGTACTGTCCTTTGAAAGATTGTATGCCGTTTATGATTTCAGTACTCCCTGATTGAAAAATCTCCCACTGAACTCCAGCTTCTTTAATGACTTCTGTATGCAGGATGATGCTTTTCCCCTTTAGTAATGAAATCCCGTTAAAGTGTGTTTGATTCGCAATCTCGTTAATATTACTTTTAATCTGTTCTGCCTCTTTTTGTAATTCATTACGATCAGTGTCTGTCAGTGTATCATTTGCAGCTTGAACTGCCAGCTCCCTTAATCGCTGCAACGGTGGATTTTCAATAGATGCAAGTCCCCCTTCGGCTGTTTGGATGAGAGAAATACTATCTTGTATATTTCTCTGTGCCTGCTGAAGCCCTCTTATCTGAGCTCGCATTTTCTCCGATATAGCTAAGCCGGCAGAATCATCAGCAGCTTTATTAATTCGAAGGCCACTGGATAATTTTTCAGAGACGGAAGATTTCATCCGTTGCTTCTCATTTAATATTCTTAATGAATGGAGCGCAGTTATATTGTTGTTTATAATCATAAAAACACACTTTCAATTTTATTAATTATTCCTTAGTGTATTTATCGGCAAAATTGATTGGAATATTTACAAATATGAGGTAAAATGCTGGTGCCTGCCCCCCCAATCTGTAAAGCACTAAAGTATAAAGTTTTTCTGCACCTGTTCCCATTTACTGCTCCATACGATATGTTTAAAGAATAATTTTATCACTGGAGTCATAGCACAAGGAGGAATCAACATGGACAAGGATAAACAGGAAAGGCTAAGATTCCTCGAGGAGCAGTTATTATGGAGCATGAAGCGTGCGCGTGTTTTGGATGAGATTGAGGCGAAGCTTCAGGAGATGAAGCGGATAGCGGAGTATGCGCTGGAGGGGGAGATTTCCTATTCTGAAGGGGAAGCATTGAATGTTCGATTGATCGAATTAAAGGAAGATGTGATTTCTTTAAAGCAAAAGCTGGATATGGATTTTCATTGAGGGTTTGAGAATGTCAAAATTATAATGAATTGATCAAATATCACTGTTACTAGAGCATCCACAATCATATATCCCCAAGAAATTCCTCATTTGAAAAGATAAGTAGGGCTCTTCTAAGTTATAACTAAACTTCCTCACAAATCTACCGATAGTAAGGTTAAGAATTCTCGAAAATCTTAACAAAGGCAGGCCGGCATAATGGAAAAATACATCGAAGTAATGAAAAAATCTCAGGAACTTGCTGAGACGGTTCTTGAGGGTTTACAGCATATCCAAAAGCTTATTGGAGAAGGAAAGCACGAGCAATCCATTCTACTATTTGAAGATGTGCTGCTTGCGTACTCAACAATTGGAAGAACGATTGAGCCAGCCATTCGTGAACTGGGCAATGACATTGTTTCAGCTAAGCAAGCAGACGTCAGCAGGGCAGCAGAGCTGGTGGTCAGTGCCTTTGAGGAAAAGAATTACTCGAAAGTACAGGAAGTTCTTCAATTTACGCTCATTCCGCAATTCAGAAAGTTAACAGCAGAACTAGAGAAAGCGTTCCAGCCATACTTAGTTTCATAATCCATTAATGAAAAGGACGTGTTAGAATGGACATTGCCCTTCTTTCCATGGCACTCAGCCAGGGCCAGGTTCAGCAGCAGGCTTCTCTTTCAGTCATGAAGCAAGCGATGGATCAGGCACAGCAGGGAGCTGATGGATTAACCAAAATGATGGCCTCAGCAGACGTTGCGGCCCTTCAGCACACAGCCCAGCCGCATTTAGGCGGGAATATCGATTTCAAAGGGTAACTTACAAGAGCAGCCGGTAATGGTTGCTTTTTTTAGGCGTTTTTTTATTAAGGTGTTTTTTTTATACATACTTAGTCCAATATGCTGAGTTGATTGAAGCGGAGGGCACTTGACTCCTGCGGGAGGAGAGGGAGCGGGAGACCCCACAGGCGAAGCCGAGGAGGCTCCCGTTCCTCCCCGCGGAAAGCAAGTGCCCGCGGAAATCAACGGGCTAAATTCCAAAGAAAAACATTTTTTAGTGACAAGCACTTTTTATAAAAGAATTTGTCGAAAACTTAAGAAGAGCAGGCTCTAAAAGAAACAGACTGTACTGACGATATAAAAAAAAAGGGTTATTTATGGAGGGTATAATGATGGAAATCACACAAAAAGTCCCTGCCCAGCCTTCAGTCAGTACACAGCTAACCAAGTCAGCAGAAAGTATGCCAGGGAATGAAAGAGTTCAAAAAAGAGAGCAGGACAAAGACCAAGCATCTGTTCTTCCAGCAAAAGACAAAGTAGAAACACAGGTCGACAGCATGAACAAGCTCCTTGAAGTAAACTTAACTTCATTAAAATTCAATCTTCATGAAGAAACAGACAGATATTATGTCGAGGTTGTCGACCAGAAAACAAAGGAAGTTGTAAAGGAAATCCCTCCAAAGGAATTTTTGGACCTGATGGCAAGAATTACGGAATTTACAGGTATTTTAATGGATAAAAAGGCTTAAGAGAGAAGGGTGAACTCTTCTTTTTCTTTTGCGAAAACCTTGAAACCTGAAGTTTCCTGCCGATAAAAAGGATATATGATAAAAAAGATAATCTCCATGAATGAAAGGGAGGATCTAAAATGGCTGGATTACGAATAAGCGGCTTGGCCACAGGAATGGACATTGACAGCATCGTCCAGGACATGATACGGGCAAAGCGTGTGCCATATGATAAAATGGCACAGAAAAAGCAGACTTTGGAGTGGAAGCGGGACAGCTACAGGGAAATGAATACCCTGCTTTTCTCACTGCGTGAAGAAACCTTAAAAATGCGCTTAAGTACAACCTTTTTGGCGAAGAATGCGACTTCTTCAAATGATAATAGAATTACAGCAACTGCAGATTCGACTGCAGGAAATACATCTTATACTTTTAACAAGGTTGATCGCCTGGCGACTGTGGCCACGAATGCAAGTGAAAATACAATTTCCGGAAGCGGCGGGAAGATCGACACAAAGGCCAGCATTTACTCTTTGCAGGGTAAGTTTTCGGGTGATATAGGCAATTTTAATTGGAAGAGTACAGATATTGATGGGTTCACAGAAAAAGTCACAATTTCAAGCTCCGGCAAAACGGCAAAGCTTGAAGATTTGTCTGGCGGAACCATTCTAAGTGTTGCAGATGCGACAATTCAGGTTACGAAGGCAGATGGAACAGCAGGTGATACCTTTGCAGTTACTACCGATCCTGCAGACCTTGCCAATCTGGCTGAAGGCCAGGTATATGTCAACAAAGACACCGGACAGCTGACATTCGGAAAAGAGATTGCAGCAGGCAGCAGCTTCGAGCTTTCCTATAAATATGTGCAGAAGGAAAGCTTTACTGCTGGCTCCAGCAATGAGTTCCAGCTGAAGCACCCTGGGATTGACGGAACAGACAATGTTAAAATCACCGTTACGACTTATGAACGAAACGCAGATGGCTCCATTAAAAAGGATTCCAGCGGAAAAGCGATAGAATCAGGGAAAACGACGTATACAACTGCAGAATTAGTTGATAATTTAGATGGAACTTTTTCAAGTACGGATGACAAGATTACTTTGGATGGAGAGACTGGAAAAATTATCTTTACGGACAACCCGGATGAAGGCACAAAAATTGAAGCGGAGTACGGCTACTCCTATTTCGAATCCAAAATGACATCCCATACCTCAAAAGGACCGGTGGAAGAGAAGTTTAAGTTTAATGCTGGCGATTCATTCGAATCAATCCTAACGAAAATCTCTAAATCCGACCTTGGTGTGACCGCTTTTTATGATGAATATGCGGATAAAGTCACCGTGACCCGCACAGAAACCGGTGATTACAATGCAAACGTTTATGATGCAGATGGGGCCTTGGCCACCCGTAATACCGAAATGAACTATATGAATGATCCTTTCTTAAAGAACATTCTGCAGCTTCATGGACGAAATGAAGCAGGCGGTGAAGATGCCAAGTTTACCATCAATGGTTTGGATACTGGCCGTCATACGAATGATTTTACTCTTAACGGAGTCACTTTTACCCTAAAAGAAAAGTTTGATGATGCTCCTGTAACCATCGGCACAAGCACTGATACGGAAAAAGTGTTTGAAAACATCAAAGGTTTTATCGATAAATACAATGAAACAATTGAAAAAATTAATAAGAAAATTGGCGAGGACCGTTACCGTGACTTCACTCCGCTGACCAGCGAGCAAAAAGAAGCGATGAGCGAAAAGGAAGTCGAGCTCTGGGAGGAAAAAGCCAAAAGCGGACTGCTTCGCCGGGATCAGACATTAATGAATGTGCTTGATAAAATGCGTGTCGACTTCTATGGAGCTGTTGACTTTGAAGGGGCCGATCAGTTTAAGCAATTGACAACGATCGGAATTACCACAACGAATTTATATAATGTCAACAAGGGAAAACTGGAGATTGATGAGGAAAAATTAAAAGCGGCTATCAATGAAGACCCTGAAGCAGTTTATCAGATATTTGCAGCAGACGGGGAAACGTCTTCTCAGAAAGGGATAGCCAGGAGACTCAGGGAATCACTGACAACGGCTATTCAAAATATTGAAGAGACGGCCGGAAGTGAAACCAAGAGCCAGTATACGATCGGAAAGAACCTAGACGATTTAAACGATCGAATGACAAGTTTCGAAAGCAGATTAAAACAATATGAAGATCAATACTACAAACAATTCACGGCTATGGAACAGGCAGTGCAAAAGATGAATCAGCAATCATCATACCTGATGCAGCAGCTTGGCATGGGACAACAATAGTAAAGCGGGAGTGAAAAACCATTGGCTATACCTAATCCATATAAAAAGTATAAAGAAAATACAGTGACACAAGCTTCTCCTGCCGAATTGACGCTAATGCTCTATAACGGAGCCTTGAAATTTATTAAACTCGCGAAGCAGGGAATTGAAGAGCAGAACATCGAGCTGAAGAATACCAATATCCAGAAAACACAAAGCATTATCCAGGAGCTCATGGTCACTCTTAATACGGACGTTGAAATATCTAATAATCTAATGAGAATGTACGATTTTATGTTCCGCCAGCTGGTCGAAGCCAATGTGAAAAATGATGCAAAACTGCTTGATGAAGTGGAAGGTTTTCTTGTGGAATTCAGGGACACTTGGAAAGAAATGATTCAGCAAAGCCGTAAAGGCGTACAAAGCGGTCAGGCTTAATGGGCATTGTCCAAAATCTGCATCAGCAAACTTCCGAGTTATATAGCCTGCTGAAGTCAAAGCAAGAAAACCGGGATGATTTAATCAAGAGAATCAATGCTTTGCTGGAAGAGCGACAGCAGACACTCCAGTTGTTTCGGCCTCCTTTTACTGAGGATGAAAAACGATTGGCCGAGGAGATTCTAATCTATGATAAAAAAATAAATGTCCTTCTTTCAGACATTATGGGCGAAATAAAGAGAGACATTGTTGCTTTAAAAGTGAAAAAGCAAAAGCATTCAAGATACGAAAATCCATATAACCTGTCACCGCAGGACGGGATGTTTTTGGATAAGAAAAATTAATGATAAAACCGGGAGAGTTTCATCGCTCCCGGCCTTTTTTATAGACACAGTAAAGATTGTAAACACTTTGATGGCTGATTTAAGATAATCTAAAATTTCGACAAAAAATCGTAAATTTTTTCTCAGTTTCAGCAGGAGTTTTTAAGGGTAAAATAGAAATATAAATACATAGTCTTAATATACTTTTAAGACTATGCATTTCCTTTTCAGACATTACTGGTGATTTTTACAGTAAAGGCTAATGAAAAGGCTGTCATTGTATAATGAGAAGGAGGAGTTCACGTATGAATTACAACATTCGTGGTGAAAACATTGAGGTAACTCCAGCAATTAGAGAGTACGTAGAGAAGAAAATTGCGAAGTTAGAAAGGTATTTTACTGAAACTCCTGATGCAAATGTACATGTAAATTTAAAAACGTATAACAATAACCGTTCTAAAGTGGAAGTAACGATTCCGATGCCGAACCTTGTTCTTCGTGCAGAGGAAGATCATGACGATATGTATGCAGCGGTTGATCTGATTATCGATAAATTGGAGCGTCAAATCCGCAAGCATAAAACAAAAGTGAACCGCAAGTTCCGCGAGAAGGGCAATCTGACTGCTGTGTTTGCAGCGCTGGAAAATGATGCAGAGGCACCTGAACTGGATGAAGAGGATAACGATCTTGAAGTTGTCCGCCAAAAGAGCTTCGATCTGAAGCCGATGGACAGTGAAGAGGCAATCCTGCAGATGAACATGCTGGGCCACAGCTTCTACGTGTTCACAAATGCAGAGTCTAATTTAACGAATGTCGTGTACAAGCGTAAAGACGGCCGCTATGGTCTGATTGAAGCGCAATAATAAAACGGTGAAAACCCCGCTGCTGAGGCGGGGTTTTCGTTTGGTGCGGGTTCATTATTGAGCGCTATTTGCAGGAATGGGCCTGCTATTTGCAAATTGGCCGTTCTATTTGCAGGTATCAAGCTCTATTTGCGAAAAACGCTTTTCTATTTGCAGGTTTCCACGACCTATTTGCATCGTCCACATCTTCACCTAAAACGATACTGCCAAAAACACCCATCTATACCGTAAACTTCTCCAATTCCCTCTCCATCACACCAGTCATTTCCTTCAGCTGCTCCACCTTAACCATAACCTGCTCAAACGCACGAAGTTGCTCCTCTGTAGAAGCGGAGATTTCCTCCGTCCCGGCAGCGGTTTCTTCAGTTACTGCCGAAATGTTCTCTACAGCGCTAATGACCTGCTGGCTCATATCACTGGAGCTCTTCATATCTTCAACTAATTTTTCCAAATGGCTGTGAATGCCGGAAACATGCTTAGAAATAGATTCAAAGACCTGTTCTGTGTCGCTCATTGACTGGGATTGCTCTTTTGACAGGGCATGTCCCTGCTCGGTGGCATTGTAAATATTGCTGATGCCATTTTGGATGTTGCTGACCATTGAGGCAATCAGATCGGTTGCTTTGGAAGAGGAATCAGCAAGCTTCCGGACTTCTTCTGCCACAACCGCAAATCCTTTACCGGCTTCACCGGCACGGGCTGCTTCAATCGCTGCGTTCAATGCCAGCAGATTGGTTTGATCCGCAATATCTTTTACCGTGTTAGCTGCCCCTTCAATTTCCTTGGTGAACTGGGCAAATTCACTGACTGAATTTCTAATATGGTTAGATGAACTTGAGATCTCGTCCGCAAGCTTCATTTGTTTTTCTAAGGACACCCGTCCTTGATGAACAGAATCTAATGCCTGGGTGCTTTGCACAGCACTCTCGGCACTCGACTGATGGACCGCTGAAAATTGTTCACCCATTACGCTCATTAACTCGGCGGTTGCCTGAACATCTTCAGAAATGGCCTGGCTGCCTCTCGCCAATTCATCTGTTGAAACGGCCACCTGGCTGCTGCTTTCATTTAAGCTGTGCATATAGGAAGCCACATCCTCGGCAAATCCTTTTACATTTTGGCTGACTTCTTCAATGGATTGTACGGTTCCTTTCAGGTTCACAACCATTTTCGAAAAAGCTTCCGTTAGTTTATCCACTTCATAGCGGCTGCTTTCTTTGAAAGTAAACTGTGATAAGTCTGCTGTTAAATCGCCCTCTGAAATTTTCTCTGCTTTTTCCACAATTGCATTGATTGGCTTTGTAATTCTTCGGGCAGCCATCCATGAGAATACAGCCGATAAAAGGATAAGCAGTACACTTCCTATAAGGGAGGAATTTGTGATAAAGGCGATTTTCTGGCTGGTTTGCTGAAGAATGCCTTCATACCATTCATTTGTGCGCTTCTTTAAAAGGTGCATATCATTTAATATGCCGGAAATCCGTATGCTCTGGCGCTTGATTTCCGCTTTGTTTTCCTTGTTGAAGGCTTCAGTTGAAACTTTCGAGAGCTCTGCATACTTTCCTTCAATGCTGACGATGATCTTTTTGTGTTCTGGAACTGTGGCAACCGAAGAGAGGGAAGCCAGGTTTTCCTGAACTTCTGTCATCATGGTCAGTGCCTCGTCCTTGTTGGCATCACTGGAATTATAGGTATAATTGGCAAGAGACTGGCTTGTCACCACCAGGCTTTGCTCCAGGTCCTTCACTTTCAGTAGAAGTTCCACATCATCTTTAGCGGAGCTTTGAATGTTTAATGTCTGGTATATGATAAAGCCAATCATGCTGACCGAGAGTGCGAGCGGGATCAGCGTGACAATAATGAGGCGTTTTCGTAATGTCATCTTGGAAGCTCCTTTATTCAGCTTTTACTGTGATTTTTCCACCGATTATGTCTTCGGTTGCTTTTTTCAATGCGGCTTTCTGTTCCTCTGTTAAGGAAATTACACGGATTTCAGAAAGGCCGACACCGTTTTCGGCCAGTCCCCATTCATAGGAGGAAGCTTCGATTTTCCCGTTTTCCGTCAATTCCTTCGCCAGGTTAAAAACAGCAATGTCGATGTTTTTGACCATCGACGTGGCAACAGCTTTTTCTGCAACAAAATACTGATCGGAATCGACACCGCCGGCAAGCACGCCTTTTTCTTCGGCTTTCTTCAGTGCGCCAAAGCCGGTGAATCCGGCAGCGGGGTAGATAAAATCTGCACCTGCAGCAATTTGTTTTTCAGCGATTTTTTCACCGAGTGCGGCATCTCCAAAATTTCCAGCGTATTCTGTTAATACTTCAATTTTCGGATTGAAGTGCTTGGCTCCTTGAATAAATCCATTTTTAAAGTGGTGGATGACAGGAACATCAACGCCGCCGATAAAACCCAATTTACCTGTTTTGCTTGTCATGGCAGCGAGCATTCCGACAAGGAAGCTGCCTTCATGCTCCTTAAACGTAAGTGAAACAACATTATCAAGCTCGGATACTGCATCAATCAGCAAAAATTGCTTATCAGGATATTTCTCCGCTGTTTTTTCAAGTGCTTCCTGTGCTGTAAAGCCGAGTCCGATGATCAGGTCATGATCATCTTTGACCAGCTCTTCAAGCGGCTTTTCAAAATTCCCGTCAGGCGCTTCTTTGTAATCAAACAGAATGCCCAGCTCATCACGGGCTTTTTCCAGGCCCCGGAAGGCAGAGTCGTTAAAAGACTCATCTCCAAGTCCAGTGTCCGATAAGAGAATGCCAATTTTATATTCTTTATGCTGGTTTGTGCTTTGTTCAGAAGCAGAGCAGGCTGCCAAAAGCAAGCTGAACATCAGCAGGAAGGGTAGTAGTTTTTTCAAGGTAGACCTCCATGTTGTCATATATTTCCTTACCTATTATCGGCAAAAAAGATGAGATTTTAAGTCTGAAGTCAGACCTCGCGATGAAAAGTTGGCAAAATAAAAAAGCCTGCATATTCACAGGCTTCAAAAGCATCATTCCTCCAGCACCTTATATTTCTCTTTCAATGACTCCGGAGCCATTTTCACCATCTGCTGAAGGACAAACGATGTAATCACAATATCATCCGTAAAGCCGAAGATCGACAGGAAGTCTGGCACAAGGTCGAGCGGCAGAAGGATATATAGGAGGCCGGCCGCAATAGGGAAGAGCTTTTTACCGGCCGATACCTCCCGTGAGAGAAAATAATCCTTCAGAAAGGGCAGGAACTTCCAAAATTTAAATATAAATTTGATGCGTTTTAGAAACTTCATTTCGCTCACCTTTTTCTAGTTCATTCGCTGAATGGGAGCTGTCACCTGAATACGCGGCGGGTTTTTCACCTCAAGTGTGGCAGCTGATAGATAGCTTGTTTCAAGTATGCTTCAAAAAGTAAATAGAATTAGCCACTTTTGCAAAGTGTTCAATTAGGTATGAATCTCCTCTTTTTGTAATTTTATATTGAGTAAGAGGGGATATGTTACACTCGTTTCTTCCTCCTTAGGATTGGTTATCGGATTATCGTGATTTTATCCAGGTCGGCACTTTTGACGCCTTCGTTAAAAATCAGTCTTGTTTTGAATTGAAAAATCCGGTCAGGTGCAGAGCAGGGAATGTTTTCAGGCAGCTGGAAGTTAAAGTCCATTTTATTGGTTTCTTCTGATTCAATGACCTTGGTGGATAGAATGGTCGATGTGCCGATCACTTCCTCCTTTTCATTTTCAGGCGACGCCATGACCAGGTCACACTCAATCCGCTTAATCTGCTGTTCAATGGTTCCTCCTTCAATCAGGAAGATTCCGCTCACATTTTCTCCCGGCGTATATTGAAGCTTTGGCAGCTGCAGATCAATTTTCGCAGAGCCTATTCCAAGCATTGACATGTATTTTCGTAAAATCAACAAAGATCTCTCCTCTAATTTTATAGGGGGGAGCTTTTCGCTCACACCAAGTTTTGCTGTTTCCTTCTTTACGTGCAAATAATGATAAAGTTTCAAGCAATTTTCCTTCTACCTATTCCTCCATTTTATGAAGTAAAACATGCGTGGTGCGGGCCTGTATACTAGGAAATGCGGAGGTGCCTTGCTCACCCCCGACAAGCATAAGACGAGCCTTCCGGGAAGGCGTCCTTTGCCTTACTGGGAGGATTGGCTTATGACCTCGAGGGGGTAGGCACCGGAGCTGGACAAAAAGGGCCTTTACCGCGGTGGTAAAGGCCCATAAATAAAGACCTCTACCATATTTGGTAAAGGTCTTGCTAACAATTGTTGTAATTGCCAACAAAGCCGAGAGCGTGTGCTCCGTAATGACGACTCTGCTGTAAAAGCTACTCCCCTTTAGGAGAAACTATTTAATTTATAGTTATATCATATTGGATTCTAAATTCGCTGTCAATCATTTTTATGCCTGATGAGCCTTCAGAAGACTTTCATGGCGTTCATCAAGTCTTTCTTCAATCTGCTCCAGCTTTAATTTATCGCGCAGCAGCTCTTCTTTATTGCGTTTAATAAGTTCATCCAGTGAATATCTGATTTTCTTTTTCATTTTTTCATTCCTCCATTTGCAGATTTTTTTTGGCAGAGGACCAGAAACGGCTGCATCTATGTTAATATATGAACACCCAAAAGGGATCAGGAATCAGGGAGGGGGGGAACCGCTGACTCCTTCAGCAATTTAAATCTGAAAATTTAAACAACTTTCTATTTCTTTTATAATAGTCCTAAAGACCCCTTTTGCCAATGGGAATGTCCTCAAATGTCGAAATTCCTGCCTGTGATGCGTTTTTTTAGCTCTAAAAGGAGTATTAGGCGGCTGAAATCCTGTATTTTTACGAGGTTGTTAAAAGTCAGGAATTTGGCTTGTTCTGTCGAATATGGAATGCAGGATGTGCTAAACTCGGCTTAACCTGTTTAATCTTCCATAGACAGATGGTGATGGAAATCGGTACATTATTAATACAGGCTGCTAAAGAAAGGAAGATGATGTATGCAGATGATCGATATTACACAATACAATCCGGAAACAATGCAACTGGCCAGGCCTATATATGACAGGATGAAGAGAGTTTTACTGGCAGAAGGGCGTGCCATTCACCCTGCCATTCTGGAAAGAATAGAGGGTATGGGAATCACTACGCTGATTGTAAAGGATGCTGAATCAGAAGGCATTTCAATGGATGAAATGATTGATATGCCTACCTGGATGGATACCATCACTGTCGTGCAGAAGGCATTTGATCTGGCAGCTAAAAAGCAGATGTTAAATGTTGCAGAGCTCCAAAAAGCGGTTGCTCAAATGATTGGCGAAGTCACCAAACGAAAGACCATCGTCCTGGTCCCGTCATCATCTGTTCCCCCTGAATTAAAAAGTTATGCCCATTCCGTCAATGTGGCTCTGCTTGCCATCCAGACGGCCAAAAAGCTGAAATATACGCAGTCACAGCTTCGGGACCTCGGCATCGGCTCCCTGCTTCATGACATTGGAAAAGCAGTATCTGAAGAGGAAGAAAAACATCCGCAAAATGGCTTTGAAATCATTAAAAGCCAGCGGGAAATCAGCTTGCTGTCCGCCCATATTGCATACCAGCACCATGAGCTTTTGAATGGAAAAGGCTATCCGAGAGGCCTGGCAGGGGATGACATCCTTGAGCTTCCGCAGGTTTGTGCAGTGGCTAGTTTATACGAAAATTTGATCTCAATCGACAAGATGCTTCCGCATGAAGCTCTGGAATTGATTATGACTAAATATGAAACGGAATATAAAGGAAAGGTTATTGAAGCTTTTGTCAATAGCATTCCTTCCTACTATCCGGGAACGAAAGTGATTCTTCATAACGAGCAGAAGGCTATTGTGACAAAGATTAAGCAGCATTTTCACAGACCGGTCATCCGTCTGCTGGATGATCAGCGGGAAATCGATCTGGCTGTGAGCCCGTCGGTTGTGATTAAGGAGATATTGGTGGGATAAAAGAAAGCAGTACTCAGTCATGATGTACTGCTTCTCTATTTTCAGCAAACCAGCCTATCAGCAATGCAATCAGAGAGGACCCGCATCCAATAAGGATACTGTTCGGTCCTTCGCCGAAAAATAAAAACGTCCATCCGGATAATGTCCCAATCAGCACTGCTGCTGGCATCAGCAGGCCCTTTTTCTTCCTGCTCCATAAAATCTGCAATATAACCGGCAATGCGGCTGCAAAAAAGACTCCTGAAATGAAGAATAAATCCAGCAAAGATATCAAGAATAGGTAGGTCAAGCATGGAATGGCCGCCACAAACAATAGTAGAATACCCCACATATGCTTATTCAGCTTGAGGTCATTCCGGTCATACAAAACATATAGCGAATGAATCTGTGATAGAAATGTTTCAAAGAAGATCACCATGAGAATAAAAATGAGCAGAATCGTAATCGTGAAATGCTCGTATCTCAGGAAAATTTTTTCAAAGACTGAATAAAAGTTTTGAAAACCGCCCTTGTAAATAGCCGATAAAGCAATCATTGAAAACGAAAAGGGGATGGTGCTCCAGATAAGGCCAGTCATGCTGAGGCCGAGCCGCAGTTTTTCTCTTTTGCTTTTTAGAAGCATATTCCACATCTTCAGATCCAGCAGCAGATGACCGAGCATGGCAATGGTAAAGGCCGTCAGCAGCAAGGGGAGTATTTCCCATTCCGCATAAAGCAGATACGGATGGTACAGGCGGATGCCGTTATATACGACTTCAATACCTTCCAGCATATATGCGTGTACAAGAATCATGATCATGATTAAAAAGAGAATGCCCACTTTTAGCATGCTGAACCGGGTAAACCACTTTAACCGGAAAAAGATCGCTGCCAGAAAACCGAATAAAAAGAACAAACTCATCCCGACAGGAACCGGTGTGCCCAAAGGGAAGACAAGGATTCCTGCCGCAAATCCCATGACCGTCATCCCGAAAAAAATAGCCAGCAGAAGAACCCGTTTCATCCACTTTAACGCAGGTTCGGACAATCGGCTTGCCATGATTCCGGGGAAGGATGAAGATTCCTCTGAAGACCGTATCCGTGTGATTATGGGAATAAGGGCCAGAAAGGCAAGGGCACCGGCTGCTGAAAAGCTGACAGTCCCGATAAAGCCGTAACGCAAAAAAGCTTCTGGTGCTGTAAAAACGGCATTGCCTGAAGTCCATCTTGAGATAATGGCGATGCTCAGAAGCCCGAAGCCATATTGAACTGATTTGGATAGGTTTGTATTCATCAGTGCTGCTCCCTGTATTGCTTTGGTGTGATGTTTTCTTTTTTCTTAAATTGGCTTGAGAAGTAATGCAGGCTGTTAAAGCCCGTTTTTTCAGCAATTTCTGAAATGCTGTAATGGGTCGTGGACAGAAGATATTTAGCTTTTACAAGCCTGTAAACGGTCAGGTAGTCAATAAGGGAAGTGCCAACCTCCTCGCTGAACCTGCGGCTTAAGTAGGCTGGGCTTGCATGGACCCTGGCGGCAATATCCTGAAGGCCTATCCGCTGTTCATAGAACTCATGTATTTGATTTAAAGCCTCATTTACCATTTTAGAATATTCCTTTTGAAAAATAGGGGTGGAGAACTTTTTCAGTGTCTCTTTTAATTCTTCTTCAATTATAGGTTTTGTCAGGTATTCGGAAACCCCCAGCTGAATGGACTTTTTGGCAAAGTCAAAGTCCTGGTGGGCTGATAGAATGATAATCTGCAGATGGGGCTGGATCTCCTTTAGGTCTTTGACGAGTTCAAGCCCGGACTTTCCAGGCATCTCGATGTCCACGAAGGCCAGATGAAAGTAATGTTCCTTGCTGATGGCAAGAGCCTGGCTGCTGTCATAGGCAAAGTGGAAATTCCATAAAGGAAATGCCGGCTTTAAAATATATTCAAGCTGTTCAATTACTATGGGTTCATCATCTATGCACAACACATTCATGCCTGCTCCTCCTCCTGCAATTCGACTTTGGGAAGTGTTATTTTCACAGTTGCCCCGTCTTGTTCATTTTTAAATATGTCTAAATCAGAGGTTTGAAAAAGAAGATCAAGCCGCTTTTGGACATTGGAAAGCCCCTGCCCTTTTGCTAACATGTCCTCAAATGAATAATCACCGATGCCAAGGCCGTTATCCTCCACATATAAGGTGATGCTGTCTTTATGGCTGACAGCCTTAATGGAGAGGGAAAGCGGCCCCGGCTTTTTCTCCAGTCCGTGCTTGAACGAGTTTTCCACAATCGTCTGAAGAAGGTAAGGAGGCACATAGTGCTTCAAAGCTTCCTTGTCTATATCCTCCGTAATGATCAGGCGGTTACGAAACCGCAGCTCCTGGATTTTCAGATAATATTTTGTGTACTCCCATTCTTTTTTTAATGGAATGAGCTGCTCTTTTATCTGGTATTTGAATTTTAAAAACAGGGACAGGGTCTCCATCGCCTTGATTAGTGTATCTATGCGATTTAATCGGGCAAGACCGAGCATCAGATTGATCGTATTGAATAAAAAATGGGGATGAATCTGCTGGTTGAGCTGCATATATTTGCTTTCCTGCAGCGTGTTTTCAAGAACGACCTGCTGTTTCTCAAAGGAAAGAGTATCTATTTGCTTCTCAAACGCAAGCACCATCATTAAAATAATGGCACCGGCCATCGGCACGAATATCGAAAAAATCGCAAACAATGAAAAGGTCTCGTAGGTAATTAGCATGATCTTCACTGCCTTAAAAGAATTTCTAATAGTATAACATGTCAGATAACTGGTTAGTAAGTTAATTCGGGAAACGTAATGAAATGGCATATGCAAATAGATCTAGGGATTTTGCAAATAAAAGAAGGTTATTTGCAAATAGAATAGCAAATTTGCAAATAGAAAGCTGATTTCTGCAAGTAAACGAACTGCAGAAGAGCGAGTGGCTGAAAAATCCAGAATTCAAGCAATTATTAAGCAGAAAAGGCTTGATAGAATAGCAAAATCAGCAATGGGGACGTCCCGAAGTATGCAAAAAGGCGGTAATCAGCGAAAAACGAAAGAATGAAGCCCGACTCAAACTATAAAAAAAGAGCGAAGCCGCAAAGCTCCGCACAAAGGGGGTTATACAATATATTGAGATCAGCACTAGGCTGGTACTCTAACAATTTAAGAAATTGCCTCCGCATAATGGCAGGCGGCCTGATGTCCTTCTCCCAGACTCTTAAGCTCCGGGTCGGACTGTCTGCACAAGTCGGTAGCAAGCGGGCACCTTGTATGGAACCGGCAGCCGGAAGGGGGATCAATAGGGGACGGGACATCGCCCTTCAGGATGATCCGTTCCTTTTTCTTTTTCCGGTTTGGCTCCGGAATGGCTGACAGCAGCGCCTGTGTATAAGGATGGCGCGGGTTGTCGAATAAGCTCTTTTTCTCAGCAATTTCAACTACTTTTCCCAGGTACATAACGATGATCCGGTCAGAGATATGGCGCACAACCCCAAGGTCATGAGAGATAAATAGATAAGTTAAGCCATATTCCTTCTGCAGCTTTTTTAATAGATTCAGTACCTGTGCCTGAACGGAAACATCAAGTGCAGATACAGCCTCGTCACAGATGATCAGCTTCGGCTCCACCGCCAGTGCGCGGGCAATCCCGATCCTCTGGCGCTGACCGCCGCTGAATTCGTGCGGATAGCGGTCAATATGCTCTTCCTTTAAACCAACCTGTTCTAAAAGTTCAATTGCCCGGCTCCTCCGATTCGCTTTCGGAACAACATTCAGGATCCCCATTGCTTCCTCAAGCGTCTGGCCAATCGATCTTCTTGGGTTGAGAGATGCGAAAGGATCCTGGAAAATGACCTGCAAGTCTTTGCGGATCGAACGCATCTCCCTTTTTGACTTAGACAGCAAATTCGTTCCCTGAAAGATCACCTCACCGCCGGTCGGCTCATCCAGGCGCAAAATCGCGCGTCCTGTCGTCGACTTTCCGCATCCGGATTCACCGACAATGCTGACGGTCTCCCCTTCATAAATCGTAAAGTTCACGCCATCAACCGCTTTTACATGATTGACGGTGCGGCCGAAAACGCCGCCTTTAATCGGGAAGTACTGCTGCAAGTCCTTTACTTGAAGGATTTCCTTTTCTTTAGTTAGCGTGGCTGACATCTGCTGCAACCTCCTTTGCTGCCGGTCCGTTCCATCTTTCCGAGTACATCCAGCAGCGGACTTTATCATCGTTATCAATCAATAAATCCGGCTCTTCCGTTCTGCACAAATCAGTGGCAAACGTGCATCTTGGTGCAAAGCTGCATCCTTTAGGCAGGTTGTCCGGGCTTGGAACCGTGCCAGGGATAGCCTCCAGTTCCTCCACGTCCCTGTCCACTGCCGGGATGCTCCTCAGCAAGCCCTGTGTGTATGGGTGCTTTGGATTTTCAAAAAGGGAATCTACATCCGTATGCTCGACAATTTTTCCGCAATACATGACGGCGACACGGTCACAGGTTTCTGAAACTACACCCATATCATGCGTGATCATGATGACAGCCGTTCCAAGCTGTTCCTGCAGATTCTTTAAAAGATCTAATATCTGCGCCTGAATCGTTACATCAAGAGCCGTAGTCGGCTCATCGGCAATCAGCAGCTCCGGCTTGCACGCCAATGCCATTGCAATCATGACACGCTGGCGCATGCCGCCGCTTAATTCATGGGGCTCCTGTTTGGCTCTTTTTTCAGGGGAAGGAATACCGACTAAACGCAGCATTTCAACGGCTTTCTGCCAGGCTTCTTTTTTCGGCAGCTTTTGATGAATCCGGAAAGCCTCCGCAATCTGTTCACCGACAGAATACACAGGATTGAGTGAAGTCATCGGTTCCTGGAAGATCATCGAAATCTTATTTCCGCGCATTTGCCGCATGCCTTCCTCTGTTTCAGATAGCAGGTTTTTCCCTTTGAAATTGATTTCACCGTCCACGATCTTTCCCGGAGGCTCCGCAATCAGCCGCATGATGGAGAGAGAGGTGATGCTCTTGCCGCTCCCGGATTCTCCAACAATGCCGAGCGTTTCTCCTCTTTTTACATCAAAGTCTACGCCGTCGACTGCTTTTATGACTTTTTTGCCGGAGAAGAAATGAGTTTTTAAGTTTTTCACTTCCAGTATTGTTTCTTTATGTTCAGTTCCCATCATTCTGCTCCTCTCAATCGGGAATGGTTTTAGTTCAGTTCAACACGTTTATTCAGGAATCGGTAGGACAGGTCAACAAGCAGGTTGACGATGACAAACAATACCGATACGAATAAAATCGATCCCTGCACAAGCGGCAGGTCACGCATCCGGATGGCATCAATAATCAAGCGTCCGACTCCATTAATCGCAAAGACAGATTCTGTTAAAACTGTTCCGCCGAGAAGGGCGCCAAACTGCAAGCCGACTACCGTAATAACCGGGATCAGGGCATTTTTTAAGGCGTGCTTATAAATAATCAGACGCTGACGTACACCCTTTGCCTTGGCAGTGCGGATATAGTCCTGACGGATGACTTCCAGCATGCTCGCACGTGTCATCCTGGCCACAATGGCTGCGCCGCCTGTCCCGAGTGTAATGGCCGGAAGGATGACATGGCTGAAGGTTCCCCAGCCGGCAACCGGAAACCATTGAAGTCCGACCGAAAAATAGATGATCAGCATCAGGCCGAGCCAGAAGTTCGGCAGGGATACGCCAAGAAGGGCAACCATCATTAATCCAACATCTGTAAAGCTGTTTTGCTTCGTTGCTGCAATGATTCCGAACAGTACACCCAAAACAATCGTAATCACAATGCTCCAGAAGGCCAATTCAAGTGTGATTGGCAAACGGACGAGGATTTCGTCCAGAACAGGACGGCTTGTCCGTATGGATTCGCCGAAATCTCCTTTTACAACATCCCCAACATAACTCAGATATTGAACGGCAAGAGGCTGATCTAATCCGAGGTCATGGCGGATTGCTTCCACCTGCTCATCGGTTGCTCCTTCACCTGCCACCAGAACGGCGGGATCGCCGGGAACCATTTGCATGATGAGAAAAACCATAAGGGTAACGCCCAGCAGAACCGGGATCATTTGAACAAGCCTGCGCATCAGAAAGATAAACATGTGAGAACCTCCTTAGTTTTTCATTCGCGGATCCAGTGCATCACGGAGTCCGTCTCCGAATAAGTTAAAGCCCAGAACGATCAGGGCAATGGCAATGCCCGGGAATAACGCGATATGCGGCGCAGTGAACAGGAAATCACGGCCATCGCTCAGCATCGCACCCCATTCAGGTGTTGGCGGCTGTGCCCCCATTCCAAGGAAGGAAAGGCCTGCTACTGATAGAATCGATGTCGCCAATCGCAATGTTCCCTGTACGATGATCGGACTCATAATATTAGGCAGGATATGAACAAAAATAATTTTCAGGTCGCTTGCCCCTAAAACACGGATTGCATCGACATATTCCATTTTCTTAACACTTAAAGTCGAGCCGCGGACAATACGGGCAAAAGTAGGGATCGAAAAAACACCGACAGCGATCATAACGTTAATGAGGCTTGGTCCCAGTGCACTGACAATGGCTAATGCAAGCAGCAATCCAGGGAATGCAAGCAGCACGTCAATGAAACGCATGATAATCGTATCCACCCAGCCTCCGTAGTAGCCGGAGATAATCCCCAGAACAATTCCAAATAATGCTCCGATGAAGACTGATACAAAGCCAACTGCAAGGGAAAGCTGTGAGCCATATAAAATACGGCTGAAAATATCCCGGCCTTTATCATCAGTTCCCATAATATGGTCAGCTGATGGAGGCTGCAGTTTGTTCACAAGATCAATTTCGTATGGATCATAAGGCGAGATAAGCGGCGCAAGGACAGCGAGAATAATGTAGATAAAAACAATGCTTCCGCCCACCAGCGACATTTTATTTCTGATAAGAGCTTTTGCCAGATCGGCTCCTTTGGCCTTCCTTTTGGAAACAGGCACAGGAGCTTTCGCTGATTCCTGAGGATTTGCAATTGTGCTCATGATTTAGTCCCCCCATGTGTCTTATTGGTTGAGAACTAATTTATCAAAATTATTAACTATTTTGTCTGAATTTTAAGATAAAGTAAAAAATTCGTAAAAACATGACAAAATAACAAAAACATTGGCGAAAAATTTTTCCTATAATGAACACAACCTTTTCAATTGGGATGCAGAGCAAATGCCCGTCCCGGTTGAAAATTCACACAGTAACAGCAGAGATTTACATGTTTTTTACATATTATTAGGGGGTGAAGGGATGAAACAAAGAGTTGAGAAGCTTAGAAAGAAAATGTCGGAAAATGGGTGGAAAGGGGTTTTTATTTACTCACCTGAAAACAGATACTATTTTTCCGGTTATAAAGGATCCGCGGGCGCTCTTTTAATAGAAGAGGACTCACAGAAGCTCTTTACAGATTTCCGCTATGTGGACCAGGCTAAGGATCAGGCACCCGATTTTGAGGTAATCCAGCATCAGCAAAACCTGATTGAAATGGTTTGTGAATCTTTTTCTTCTAATAAGAAAGAAACACTCGCCTTGGAGCTTGGAGATGTTCCGGCATCTGTGTATCTGGAAATCCAGGCAAGGCTTCCGGAAGCTGAGCTGGTGGATGTTGCGTCTGCAACAAATGAAATCCGCATGATTAAAGATGAGGAAGAAATCGAAAACATGCGAAAAGGAATCGAGATTTGCGATCAGGCTTTCACACACATCTTGGATTTCATCCGTCCAGGTATAACCGAAAAGGATATCGGGCTGGAACTTGAGATTTTCATGAAAAGGCAGGGGGCCGAACGCATTAAGCCCAATCATGTGATTGCTTCAGGGCCGCGTTCCTGTCTTCCGCATGGACAGGCTACTGACCGGGTAATTGAGGTCGGGGATTTTGTCAAAATGGACTATGGTGCGATCGTAAACGGTTATTTCTCCGATTTTACAAGGACAGTTGTCGTGGGAGAGCCGTCTGAAAAGCAGGTGGAGATCTATAATATCGTCCGCCGGGCGCAGGAGGAATCCCTGAAGGCAATCGGACCTGGAAAAACGTGCAGAGAACTTGATGAAGTGGGCCGCGGCATTATCCGTGAAGCAGGCTATGGCGACAATTTTGGGCACAGTCTGGGACATTCGCTGGGACTGGCCATCCATGAACAGCCTGCGATGAGAGCGACAGATGAGACTGTTCTTCAGGAAGGGATGGTCATCACTGTTGAGCCGGGGATTTATATTCCCGGGTTTGGCGGAGTCAGAATAGAAGACCTCGTTGTCATTACAAACGATGGCCATGTGAATTTCACTAAATCAACAAAGGATTTGCAAGTGATATCCTATTAAACAGGGGGTAAAGAGGATGAAAAAAAGAAGTTTTTGGCTGGGATTAATAGCTTTAATTTTATTATTAGCAGGTTGTTCCGGCGGCAGTGATCCGGGAAGCCTTGAATCTGCCAGCGGTGATTCCAATGCATCAAATAAAGACCTGGTTATTGCTGTCCTGTCAGATGCAACCAAATTGGATCCGCATCTTGGCACAGATATTCCATCTGCGAATGTGTATCACGGTAAAATTTACGAAGGTCTTGTACAGCAGGATGAAAATATGGAAATCCAGCCTGCTCTTGCTACTGAATGGAAGCAGCTTGACGACCTGACATGGGAATTCAAGCTTCGTGAAGGAGTAAAATTCCATGACGGCACTGATTTTACAGCAGAAGCTGTTCAGAAAACAATTGAACGGGTACTGGCAGAAGAAACAGCTTCACCGCGTTCGAATCTTTTTGAAATGATTAAAGAGGTAAAAGTAGTCGATGATCATACCGTTCAATTGATTACAGAATATCCATATGCTCCACTTTTGGCGAACCTTGCCCACTATGCATCCGGCATCCTAAGCCCGACTGCCATTGAGTCAGGAGACAATCTCGGTCAAAACCCGGTTGGTACAGGCCCTTACAAGCTTGGCGAGTGGAAGCCTGGACAGGAAATCAAATTGACTGCATTCGAAGATTACTGGGGTGACAAGCCTTCAATGGAAACTGTCACATATAAAGTAGTTCCTGAAGATTCTACCCGTATTGCCATGGTTGAAACAGGGGAAGCGCATATCGCAGAGCCTGTGCCTGTCACAGAAGTAGAGCGCATTGAAAACAGCGGCAGCATGGAGCTTGTACGCAGTGAAGCGCTAGGTGTGGACTACATCGGCTTTAACGTTGAAAAGGAACCATTCAATAATGTAAAAGTGCGCCAGGCTATCAGCTATGCAATTGATACAGAAGCCATTGTAAAAGGTGTTTATAACAATGTTGGTACAGTTGCTACAGCTCCGATGGGACCTGCCATCTGGGGTCATAACCCGGATCTTGAAGGCTACAAATATGACCTTGAAAAAGCGAAGCAGCTATTAGCGGAAGCCGGTTACCCGGACGGCTTCAAAACAACGATCTGGACTAATGATAATAAAGCCCGTATGGACGTGGCAGAAGTTGTTCAGTCCCAATTAAAGGGCATTGGCATTGAAGTGGAAACAAAAGTAGTGGAGTGGGGCGCATACCTTGAAGGTACAGCAAAAGGCGACCACGATATGTTTATCCTTGGGTGGTCCAACATGACCGGGGATGCGGATTATAACCAGTACTTCCTGTTCCACAGTGATGCACGAGGAAACCCTGGTAACCGTTCTTTCTACAGCAACCCGAAAGTGGATGAGCTGATTGACCAGGGACGCCAGGAAACAGATGAGCAGAAACGTCTTGAAATCTATGCGGAAGCCCAAAAAATTGAGATGGAAGAAGCACCAATCGTCTTCCTTCGCAATGATGAAGACCTTGCCGTCATCGGCAGCAATGTTAAAGGCTTCTGGATGCATCCATCAGGATTGTACATGCTTGAAAAGGTTACGGTTGAATAAAACAATCACAGAAAGGAGCTGTAGCCATATGGGTGCGGCTCCTTTCATCGCAGATATTTCTAAATCCGAAATTTTTTATCAAATTAAAACGTTAATAGATTAATAATTTGCTATAATCGAAACTAACCAATAATTCCAGAGGTGAACTCCATGAATTTTGATTTCCAAAACCACCCGTATCCATCCCAGCGAACGACTGTCATGGCAAACAACGGCATGGTCGCAACGTCTCAGCCGCTGGCGGCACAGGCTGGATTAGATATCATGAAAAAAGGCGGAAATGCCATAGATGCAGCAATTGCCACAGCAGCCGCTCTTACTGTCGTTGAACCGACTTCCAACGGAATCGGCGGCGACGCATTTGCACTCGTCTGGACGAAAGGGGAACTGCATGGACTGAATGCAAGCGGTCCCGCCCCGAAATCGATTTCCATCGAAGCTTTAAAGGAAAGAGGCTTCGAAAAAATGCCGACGCACGGCTGGATGCCGGTTACGGTGCCTGGTGCTCCATCTGCGTGGGCTGAGCTTTCCAAGCGATTCGGCAGGCTTCCGTTAAAAGAAGTCCTCCAGCCCGCCATCGATTATGCGGAAAAAGGCTATCCGTTAACACCGATCCTCGGCAAGTATTGGCAGTATGCGTATAAAAAGTTCAAACAGATTCTCACGGACGATGAATTCCAGCATTGGTTTGAAACCTTTGCTCCGGATGGCAGAGCCCCCGAAGTTGGCGAGATCTGGCGTTCTGAAGGACATGCTGCCACTTTAAGAGCCATTGGCGAAACAGACGGCGAGAGCTTCTACCGCGGGGAGATCGCTGATAAAATTGATGCTTTTTCAAAGAAATATAATGCTTTTTTATCAAAGGAAGACCTTGAAGATTATAAAGCGGAATGGGTTGATCCCATTAAGGTCAGCTACCGCGGCTATGATGTGTGGGAAATCCCGCCGAACGGCCAGGGGCTTGTAGCTCTCTTAGGGTTAAACATTGCCAAAGGCTTTGAATTCGGTGATAAAGATACGGTGGATACCTATCACAAACAAATTGAAGCGATGAAGTTAGCTTTTACAGACGGCAAGGCATTTATTACAGATCCGGCTGAAATGAAAGTGACTGTTGAAGAACTGCTTTCAGAGGAGTACGGTGAATCACGCCGCAATGAGATTGGCGAGGAAGCCGTAACACCTGAGCCATATCAGCCGCCGCGCGGGGGGACTGTTTATCTCGCAGCAGCCGACAGCGAAGGGAACATGGTTTCCTTCATCCAAAGCAATTATATGGGATTCGGCTCAGGGCTTGTCGTTCCGGGAACAGGCATTGCCCTTCAGAATCGCGGACACGACTTCTCTCTTGATCCGGAGCACCATAATGCACTGAAGCCGGGCAAGAAAACATATCACACCATTATTCCAGGATTCCTGACAAAAGATGGAGAAGCGGTTGGACCGTTCGGTGTAATGGGCGGCTATATGCAGCCGCAGGGGCATATGCAGGTGGTCATGAATACAGTGGATTTCTACTTGAACCCGCAGGCTGCCCTTGATGCGCCAAGATGGCAGTGGATTGAAGGAAAAAAGGTCCAGGTGGAGCCGCACTTCCCTAATCATATTGCCCAGGCTTTGGTACGCAAAGGACATCAAATCGAGGTAACCGTTGATACCGGCGGATTCGGCCGCGGCCAGATTATCTGGCGTGACCCGAAAACAGGCGTGCTTATGGGCGGAACAGAAGCTCGAACGGACGGATCAATCGCCGCCTGGTAATAAAAAGTGAGGAAGCAGCACGCATATAAGAGTAAAATAACCATATAAAAGGTAAAGGGGAGCGGACCGGACAAAAGCCGCTCCTCCACCTGCTTTTTCCGGACACGGAGGCAGTGTTACCCAACTGGTCTAGTGGTGGTATAGGTACCTGGTACCGAAAACAACGAAAAGAGGTGGAGGCATCATGAAGCAGCTTGACATCTTTATGGCTTTTTTTAGAGTAGGCATTCTCGGCTATGGCGGCGGGCCGTCGTCGATTCCGCTTGTCCATAAAGAGGTTGTTGATAAATATAAATGGATGGATACGGATGAATTCGGCGATGTGCTGGCTCTGGGCAACGCACTTCCAGGCCCGATTGCGACAAAAATGGCCGGCTATATCGGCTATCGTGTTGGCGGCGTTCTTGGAATGGTCACTGCACTTGCAGCAACGATGGTACCAACAATTGTCCTTATGATTATTCTTCTTACCGCATTAAATACATTTAAAGATCAGCCATGGGTAGCAGGCATGACAAAGGCAGTCGTTCCAGTTGTGGCTGTAATGCTGGCAACACTCACTTGGGACTTTGTTAAAAAGTCATCGAAATCATCTCTGGGCTGGGGCTGGACTCTCCTTTTTGTGGCCGTAAGCTTAGTTCTTCTTGAATTCATTAATATTCATCCTGCCATTATCATTTTTGTTTTGCTGACAGCCGCTCTCCTGAAAAAAGATAAAGCTGATAAAAATGAAGCAAAAAAGGAGAGGAATCTCGCATGATTTACGTTCAGATCTTCTTGGCATTCTTCATTCCGGGGATTCTAGGATACGGCGGGGGACCGGCATCCATTCCGCTGGTTGAGAATGAAGTGGTCGACAATTATGGCTGGCTCACAACAAATGAATTCAGTGAAATGCTGGCGATGGGAAATGCACTGCCGGGACCGATTGCCACAAAAATGGCCGGTTATATCGGATATGAACAGGGAGGAATCCTCGGAGCCATCGTAGGGGTATTTGCAACTGTAGCTCCATCGCTGATTCTGATGATTGCGCTGCTCGGACTTCTTATGAAGTATAAGGAATCACCGCGCGTCAAGCGCATGACTACTTATATCCGGCCGGTGATCGCGGTTTTGCTTGGCATTATGACATATGACTTCTTTTTCTCTGCATATGAAGGTGCGGGAATATGGCAGACACTTTTCATCGGGCTGGTTAGCTTCTTTTTAATGGAAAGGCTTAAGGTTCATCCGGCTTATGTTATCGCCGGAGCGCTCGTATACGGAGGACTTATTTTAGGATAGGGGGAGGAATTTGTATGACATTTTCCATCGTTGGATACGATCCGAAGGAAAAAGAATGGGGAATTGCGGTTCAATCGAAATTTCTCGGAGTTGGTGCAGTAGTGCCTTTTGCAAAAGCAGGTATTGGAGCCGTTGCGACTCAGTCCTACGCCAATACTTCATATGGACCGCGTGCGCTGCAATTGATGGAAGAAGGGAAAACGGCTGAGGAAGCACTGGAAATCATTACTAAAGATGATCCCGAAAAAGAGCTCCGCCAGGTCGGACTGCTGGATAGCATGGGAAACCCGGCAACGTTCACAGGGGAAGGCTGCTATGATTGGGCTGGAGGCATGACCGGGCCTCACTTTGCCGCGCAGGGCAATATCCTGGTGGATGAAAAAACGGTTGAGGCAATGGGCCAGACGTTTATCTCAACAGACGGCACTCTGGCTGAGCGCCTGCTCGCCGCCCTGAATGCAGGCCAGGCAGCCGGCGGTGACAGCCGCGGCCAGCAATCTGCAGCTCTTCTTGTAGTGAAAGAAGCCGGGGGATACGGAGGATTTAACGACCGCTACATCGATTTAAGGGTCGACGACCATCCCGAGCCGATTACCGAGCTGATTCGGATTTATCACCTGCAGCAGCTGTACTTTGCGCCGTCAAAGGCTGAACGGGTTGCGGCCATTGAAGGTGAGATCAAAGAGGAGCTTGTCCGGGAATTAACTCGGCTCGATTATTTAAAGGCTGGTCAGGGTGATGAACAGCTATTGAAAGCATTAACGGCCTTTATCCATACCGAAAATTTCGAAGCCCGCGAGCAGGAAGCGGGGAAGATTGATTTGGATGTTTTAGCGTATATGAAAAAGCTATGAAGAGGGAAAAGCGGAGAGTGATGCTCTTCGTTTTTTTGTTTTCTACTATTGGCCATCGTGTTTGAAGGTGAATGTCCGAATCGCTAATCCTACTCATAATGGCAAGTTATTTAAACTTCCTTAACCTGCCAAATGTTAAAATCCTCTTGATTAATGCCTAAACGGCTGATAAATGTTAGGATAGTAGAGTTAAACGAATTTGGTAGGAGAGATTTAAAAGATGTCAACAGTAAAAGTAAGCAGAAATGAACCGTGCCCATGCGGGAGCGGAAAAAAATATAAAAAATGCTGCGGCAGCAGGGATGCTGTTTCGATTAAGGATGTATTGAATCACGAAGTTCTTGAGCTTCAAAAGGAAGCAAGGGTCTTTGCGCTTACTCATTTTGAGGAGGACATGAAAGAGGATTTCAAGGATCTTCTGGAAATACTTGAAGACATTGAACCGCAGGAAAAAGAGTTCTATGAATTTGTGCACTCTTTCTGGTACGTTCTTTTTGGAACGCTGGATGATGTGGAGTCCGTAATGGATGAGTTCATTCATTCTAAGCTGCCAGCCGTCACGCGCCCTCGCTTAAAAAGCATTTTGAAGTCGTGGGAGGACAGCAAAGCTGCTGCTGGTAAGTTAATTGAAGTGACTGAAGACAAAGCAGTTATCGAGGATTGTCTGACCGGGAAGGTTTATAATGTCTCCCTATTTGGTGATATGGACGTTAATGAAGGAAACTTTGCCTTTGCCATGCTGCTTCCTTATGGAGAAGAGTATGTTGCGTTCCCTGCTATATTTGACTTGCCGGGAGATAATGCTGCACAGTTTGCGGATTACATCCAATATTCCTTCGAAGAATCCGGATATGAGAATCCTGAAGAATACATGGCTGAATTCCTCATTGATCTTATGAATGACACGCCAAAATCATTAGCAGGTCCAAATATGGACAATTTCGACTGGCCAACCAAGGGTGCAGAGCAGGTTGCCGACATGTTCCGGGATGATATGATCAAAGCAGGTGAGGAACCATGGCTGATCGGCATGGGAATTTCACTTTGGATGGAGTACCTCGGGAAAACCGGCAAACAGGTTAAAAAGCCTGATAACTATGTTGCAGGCCTGAGATACCTTGTAAGCACTATAGCGCCTGTAAAGGAAAATCTCACTCAGAAAGAATTCGGAGAGTTATACGGCATCAATGCCAACCGGGTTTCCACTTATTATGGCGAGATTTATGACGCAGTCGAGAAAACTATTGTTGAATTGATTGAATCGTCGAATTCGTAAAATGGAGAGCGTTGCTGCTCTCTGTTTTTATTTATGGGGGAATGTTGGTCACAATCTAACCGGAGCCAGCTTCGGAAACAAATCCCTGGAAAATAACATCCTGAGTTTGAACCCAAGCCACCTTCGGACACAAACCGAGATAATAGGCCATCCTGAGTCCGAACTCAGTCCAGCTTCTGACACAAAACCCCGATATTAAGCCCTCCAGCCTCCGAACGGAAATCAACGTCCCTATCAGCAAACTAAAGATCTCCATTAAGCCCGCATGCGGCATAAGTTGTCACCCCCCTCCCAAAGTGGTAATATTAATAAGAAATAATGTGAATTTTCATGGGAGGATTCAGCCGGGAAACAGCGAATCTATTACTACCTGTGCAATGATATTAACTATGAAATCAGATATGTCCAGCCCTGAATATAGAGCTGTCATATCCAACATAAAGGAGCGTTTTTAATGCTTGGGATTTTAAATAAAGTGTTTGATCAAAATAAACGCGAAATAAAACGCCTCACCAAAATGGCAGAAGAAATCGATGCGCTTGCATCTGATATGGAAAAATTATCGGACGGGCAGCTGCGCGAGAAAACGGAAGAATTCAAAGCCCGCTACCAAAAGGGCGAAACCGTTGATGATCTGCTGACTGAAGCCTTTGCGGTTGTCCGTGAAGCAGCGAAGCGCGTTCTTGGCTTATATCCGTATCCGGTTCAGTTAATGGGGGGGATTTCCCTTCATGACGGCAACATTTCCGAGATGAAAACGGGTGAAGGTAAAACCCTGACTGCAACCATGCCGGTTTACCTTAATGCCTTAACAGGAAAAGGTGTGCACGTTGTAACGGTCAACGAATACCTTGCTAGCCGTGACGCCACCGAAATGGGTCAGCTTTATGAATTCCTTGGAATGACTGTTGGCCTTAACTTAAACGGACTTTCAAAAGAAGAAAAGCAGGCTGCCTATGCGGCTGATATCACATACAGCACAAACAATGAGCTTGGGTTTGATTACCTTCGCGATAACATGGTTCTTTATAAAGAGCAAAAGGTCCAGCGTCCTCTTCACTATGCTGTAATCGATGAGGTTGACTCCATCCTTATCGACGAAGCGCGTACACCGCTGATCATTTCCGGCTCAGCCCAAAAGTCTACACAGCTTTATATTCAGGCCAATGCGTTTGTCAGCCGCCTGAAAAAAGACGAAGATTTTACGTATGATGAAAAAACAAAAGGCGTGCAGCTGACAGAAGAAGGGATGACGAAAGCAGAGAAGGCTTTTGGAATCGATAACCTTTTCGACATTTCGCATGTTGCACTTAACCACCATATTACACAGGCATTAAAGGCACATTCCAGCATGCATCTGGATGTCGATTATGTCGTTCAGGACGATGAAATCGTCATCGTTGACCAATTTACCGGCCGTCTGATGAAGGGCCGCCGATACAGCGATGGGCTTCACCAGGCTATCGAAGCGAAGGAAGGCCTTGAAATCCAGAACGAAAGCATGACCCTTGCAACTATTACATTCCAGAACTATTTCCGTATGTACGAAAAGCTCGCCGGTATGACTGGTACGGCGAAAACGGAAGAAGAGGAATTCCGCAATATCTATAATATGAACGTTGTGGTGATTCCGACAAACCGTCCGATCGCCCGTGATGACCGTGCCGATCTTATTTATGCCACAATGGATGGGAAATTCCGTGCGGTCGTGGAAGATATTGCCGAGCGCCACAAAAAAGGACAGCCTGTGCTTGTCGGTACAGTAGCTATCGAAACATCTGAAATCATCTCTAAATACCTGAGCAAAAAAGGTGTTCCGCATAATGTCCTGAATGCGAAGAACCACGGCCGTGAAGCGGAAATCATTGCGGACGCAGGTAAACAGGGTGCTGTGACGATTGCCACAAACATGGCAGGACGCGGTACGGATATCAAGCTCGGTGAAGGTGTAAAGGAAATTGGCGGTCTTTGCGTTATTGGTACAGAGCGTCATGAAAGCAGACGTATTGATAACCAGCTCCGCGGACGTTCCGGGCGTCAGGGCGACCCGGGTGTCACGCAATTCTACCTTTCTATGGAAGATGAATTGATGCGCCGTTTTGGTTCTGACAACATGAAATCGATGATGGAGCGCCTTGGAATGGATGACACTCAGCCAATCCAGAGTAAAATGGTTTCAAGAGCCGTTGAATCTGCGCAAAAACGCGTTGAGGGCAATAACTTCGATGCCCGTAAGCAGCTTCTTTCTTACGACGATGTTCTTCGTCAGCAGCGTGAGATTCTTTACGGTCAGCGAAACGAAGTTCTGGAGTCTGAGAACTTGAGAGAGATTGTTGAAAAAATGATCATGACCAGCATCCAGCGCAATGTAGAAGGATATGCTCCTGGACATGAAGATGAGGAAAACTGGAACCTGCAGGGCATCATTGACTATGTGAATGGCAATCTTCTTAACGAAGGCGACCTTACTGTAAATGACATCCGCGGCAAGGATACGGATGAAATCGCCGAAACCATTTTTGCCAAGGTTAAAGAACGCTATAATGAAAAAGAAGAAATGCTTAGCCCTGATCAGATGCGTGAATTTGAAAAGGTTATCGTGCTTCGTGCAGTTGACTCCAAGTGGATGGATCACATCGACGCAATGGATCAGCTTCGCCAGGGAATCCACCTGCGTGCGTATGGGCAGACAGATCCGCTCCGCGAGTACCAGGGAGAAGGCTTTGCGATGTTTGAAAACATGATTGCTTCCATCGAAGAAGATGTGGCCAAATACATCATGAAAGCCGAAATCCGCAACAACCTCGAGCGCCAGGAAGTGGCCAAAGGCCAGGCAGTCAACCCTAAAGAAGACGGTGAAAAGGTTAAGAAAAAACCTGTCGTCAAGCAGATGGACGTTGGACGCAATGACCAATGCATCTGCGGCAGCGGCAAGAAATATAAAAACTGCTGTGGAGCAGAGAAATAAAAAGAGAGCCGGCAACAGCTTTGCCGGCTTCTCCTTTTTGACAAAGCTGTTTCAGTAGAGCTATTCTTTTTAAGAAGGAAACTAAGTTTAACATACTGAGTTGATTGGAGCGGAGGGCACTTGACTCCTGCGGGAGGAGAGGGAGCGGGAGACCCCACAGGCGAAGCCGAGGAGGCTCCCGTTCCTCCCCGCGGAAAGCCCGCAGCGGAAATCAACGGACTAAATCTAAACTGATTGCTTTTACAGATAAATAACATAATAATTTTTGAGGTGACCAAAATGGAATTAGCAGATATTCGCAATGAACTTGAAAAAACAGCTAAGATTTTAGCGGACTTTAGGGGGTCTCTTTGACTTAGAAAACAAAGAGGCACGCATCGCTGAGCTTGATGATGTCATGCTGCAGCCTGGATTCTGGGATGACCAGCAGGCGGCACAGGTTGTTATCAGCGAATCAAACTCACTGAAAGACCAGGTAGTTGAATTCCACGATTTATACGAAGCGTTTGAGAATCTGGAATTAACTTATGAGCTCGTAAAAGAAGAGAGCGACGAAGAACTGCAGGCCGAGCTTGAGGAAGAGCTCAAAGACCTGGTAAAGCGCCTGAACGATTTCGAGCTTCAGCTTCTTTTAAGCGAAGAATATGATAAAAACAATGCCATTCTTGAACTGCATCCGGGTGCAGGCGGAACAGAGTCACAGGACTGGGGCAGTATGCTGCTTCGCATGTACACACGGTGGGCTGAAAAGAAAGGCTTCAAGGTGGAAACCCTTGATTACCTGCCGGGAGATGAAGCGGGGATCAAGAGTGTTACGCTTAGCATCAAGGGACATAATGCTTATGGCTACTTGAAGGCAGAGAAAGGTGTGCATCGCCTTGTAAGGATCTCACCATTCGATTCATCAGGCCGGCGTCATACTTCATTCGTATCCTGTGAAGTAATGCCGGAATTCAATGATGAAATTGAAATCGATATCCGTACAGAAGATCTCAAAATCGACACATACCGTGCAAGCGGCGCCGGCGGCCAGCATATCAACACAACTGACTCTGCTGTCCGTATCACCCACTTGCCGACAAATGTCGTGGTAACCTGCCAGACGGAGCGTTCCCAGATCAAGAACCGCGAACGTGCCATGAAGATGCTCCAAGCCAAGCTCTACCAGAAGAAAATTGAGGAGCAGGAAGCAGAATTGGCTGAAATCCGCGGTGAGCAAAAAGACATCGGCTGGGGAAGCCAGATCCGCTCCTATGTTTTCCACCCATATTCCATGGTAAAAGACCACCGCACCAACACGGAGTCAGGTAATGTCCAGGGAGTTATGGACGGAGATCTGGATATGTTTATTAACGCATACCTGCGTTCAAAATTGATTTTGCCTCAGGATTAAATGCAAAGAAGCCTATGCTGGCAAATTACCGGCATAGGCTTATTTTTTTCTATGGAATTTTAACTGAGCTAGCCGGTGAATGGGGAGTGCTCTAGGAGTGGATACGCTTCTTGAGTTGATTAATTTCAGTTTCGTGGACTCCGCTTTTTTTACTTAGGTGTTCAATATCAATTTTTGTACCCATCAATGTATCTGAAATTACATGAAAAGTCTCTTCATGCTGATCCAGCTTTGTTTCAATATGCTTAAAATGACTTCTGAATTCGGTCGCATTGTTCTCAATCTGTTCAGAAAGTCTTTCAACACTATTCTCAACATTCCCAAGCCTGCTTTCAACATTTCCGAGCCTGATATCAACTTTATCAATTCTTTCCTCAACATTCTCGAGCCTATTTTCAACATTTCCAAGTCTGCTTTTAACATCTGAGATTTCATGGTCAATCGAATCAAACCTCTTATCTATTGAATCAAACCTCTGATCAATCAAATCAAACTTTTTATCAATCGAAACGAACTTCTGATCAATCGAATCGAACTTCTCATCAATTCCATCAAACCTCTTTGAATGGTCCTTCAATGTACTTAAAATTTCATTAAGAATCTTCTCCAATTTTCTCACCTCCTTTTCGACATTATACCACATGCCGCTGCATTTCATGCTGATGAGAAGGCGGCCTGGAAGTATTCTTCCACAATGTTCATAAACATTTCACAGATTAATATTGCATGATAAATTGTACGCTTTTATCGCAACATAATGAAAAGGCAGGGCTTAGTCCTTTAATACGGCAGTTCAATGGCATTTACAGGCCTCAAACTCCATGCTATACTCACTGACGGTAAAAATGGAATATCAGCTAATGCATAGATCGGGACACCGGAGGGAGAAGAAATGGGCAAAAATAGAAGAGGATATACTTATAGTACAAAAGCGGAGAGGCTGCTTGAGTATCTATACGTTTTGATAGGGTCAGGTATTGTGGCGGTTGCATTTAATGTGTTTTTGCTTCCTAACCGGATTGCATCAGGCGGGGTAAGCGGGATCAGTACGATCCTGGATGCAGTTGTTGGCTGGGAGCCTGCATATGTACAGTGGGCTTTTAATATACCGCTATTTATCGCTGGTGTACTTCTGCTTGGAAAACAATTTGGAGCAAAGACTCTGGCCGGGACAATATTCCTGCCGCTTGTAGTTTTTCTGACAAAGGAATATGAGCCATGGACATCCGATCCGCTGCTGGCTTCTTTGTTTGGCGGAATTGGCGTCGGCCTTGGTTTAGGAATTGTTTTCAGGGGTAAAGCATCTACAGGAGGGACAGACCTTGCAGCACAGATTATTAACAAGTATACAGGTTTGTCTCTTGGCACTTGTGTTGCGATTATTGATGGGCTGATTGTGCTGTCAGCTGCACTTATTTTTGATATAGAGCAGGGTTTATATGCATTAATCGCATTATATGTAACAAGTAAAACAATCGATCTTATCCAGCTTGGATTCAGCCGGACAAAGATGGCTTTAATCATTACTGAAAAACAAAGTGACGTTCGTGATGGGATTTTGAATAAAATTGACCGCGGTGTGACAAAACTATCAGCATACGGTGGTTATACCGACCATGAACGTCCGGTCCTGATGTGTGTGGTGGATCAGACGGAGTTCACAAAATTGAAACAACTGGTTCAAACCATTGATCCTACTGCATTTATCATTGTTACGGATGCTTCCGAGGTGTTGGGCGAGGGTTTCAAACGAGCGTAGTGTTGGTATAATATAGCTGTACTTAGTATTTTTTCCTGAGGGGGAATTATAGGTGAAAAAGAAGCTATTGGCACTACTGATGGGTACATCTTTAGTTCTTGCAGCCTGCGGCGGCGGAGACGATGCTGCAGAAGACAAGGACACTGCTACAAAAGGCGGCGGTGAAACAACCACTGATACGGCTGACGCTGGCGATGCACAAAAGCTTTATGAACAGAAATGTTCAAGCTGCCACGGTGCAAATCTTGAAGGCGGTGTAGGTCCGGCCCTTGATAAAATCGGTGCAAACCTATCACAGGAAGATATTGAAAACACAATAGCTAACGGTAAAGGAGCTATGCCTAAAGGATTGCTTCAGGGAGAAGAAGCTTCTGCTGTAGCGTCTTGGCTCGCAGGCAAGAAATAAGAGAGTTTAAATGAAAACGTTCTGTTTACCAGGGCGTTTTTATTTTTTGATAAGCTCACTATTTACGGTTTAAACCGCTAATTTAGGCAAAGTGAAAACAAGCAGCCTCAAAATCCAATATATATTTCCCCGCATCGAACTACATTGGAAACAAACAAGCGTTAAAGCACGGAAAAGTTAAAACTCCCACCCTCATGAGGTGTTTGTTTTCAAATTGACGCAAGTTATGACAAATCTCGAGTGAATGCAATATGAAAAAAGAAGGAAAAATCAGTCGATTAAGAGAATAATACTCTAGAATATTAAAGAAATTAAGGAAAAAAGTAACAAAACTATCGGGATTGAAAAGAAACTGTAATAATTTTTTCCGTTATTTTGACAACTTATGATGTTATAATGGGTTGTGTGAGAATTTCAGATGGCTAATTAGGCAGTATTTACAAGTATTTTGTCATCCTCTATGTCGAAGGGATGTCGTTTTTTAGCGAAATAAGCCATCTATTATATAATTCTTAATACACACTAGATGCTAGGTGATATATATGATCGAAATGAAAGACGTATATAAGAGATACCCCAATGGCGTTACAGCTGCCAGCGGGATAGATATCCATATTAAGCAAGGTGAGTTTGTTTATGTAGTAGGGCCGAGTGGTGCCGGTAAATCCACTTTCATTAAAATGATGTACCGGGAAGAAAAGCCTTCGAGCGGAACGATAACCATTGACGGAGTGAATCTGGCTACATTAAGAAATGCAAAGGTGCCGCTTATGCGCCGTAAAATCGGGGTTGTATTCCAGGATTTTAAGCTCCTCCCGACACTGACTGTCTATGAGAATGTCGCTTTTGCTCTTGAGGTAATTGAAGAGCATCCGAAGAATATTAAAAAACAAGTCATGGAAACATTGGAGCTTGTAGGTTTAAAACATAAGGCGAGGATGCTTCCGACCGAATTATCAGGCGGGGAGCAGCAGCGTGTTTCCATCGCCAGATCCATCGTAAATTCTCCAAAGGTCGTGATAGCGGACGAGCCTACAGGAAACCTTGACCCGGATACTTCATGGGAAATCATGAACATTTTCGATGAAATCAACACGAGAGGAACGACTGTGGTCATGGCAACTCATAATAAAGAAATTGTTAACACGATTAAGCACCGCGTGATCGCTATTGAAGGCGGACGGATTGTACGTGACGAGCAAAGAGGTGATTACGGCTATGAAAGCTAGAACATTGGGCCGGCACTTCCGCGAAAGCTTAAAGAGTCTCGGACGAAACGGCTGGATGACGTTTGCTTCGGCAAGTGCGGTGACGGTAACCCTCATTTTAGTTGGTGTATTTTTCGTCATTATGATGAATCTCAACAAGGTAGCAACAACCATTGAAGAGGACGTGGAAATCCGCGTTCACATCGATGTCGCTGCAAATGAGCAGGATCAGGAAGTATTACGGCAAAAAATCGAAGGAATACCCGAAGTCAAAACAGTTGAATATTCAACTAAGGAAAAAGAACTTGATAATTTAATAGACAGCCTTGGTGAAGAAGGCGAAGCCTTCAAACTGTTCGAACAGGATAATCCGCTGAACGATGTATTTATCGTAAAGACGAAAAACCCGACAGACACAATGAAAGCGGCAAAGCAGATAGAGAAAATGGAATATGCGGCAAAAGTAAAATATGGGCAGGGGCAGGTTGAAAAACTATTCAACTTTATCAATGCCGGCCGAAACGTTGGCCTTGTGCTGATTATCGGCTTATTATTTACTGCCATGTTCCTGATTTCAAATACCATTAAGATTACGATTATGTCACGAAGAAAAGAAATTGAGATTATGAGATTAGTAGGAGCAACCAACTCGTTCATCAGATGGCCATTTTTCCTTGAAGGTTTATGGCTTGGGCTTCTCGGATCCATTATTCCAATTGCACTTGTGTCAACAGCCTATTACTACGCCTATGATTATTTAGCGCCAAAGCTTGAAGGACACTTTATCGAGCTGCTGAAGTTTAGTCCTTTTGTCTATCAGATTTCCGGACTTCTTATCCTGATGGGTGCCCTCATTGGTGTATGGGGAAGCTTAATGTCAGTCAGAAAGTTCCTGAAAGTATAAGAAAGCATGAAGGCCCTGCGGGGGGAACCTGTCCAGGTGCCTTCATGCTTCATAATAATAGACGATTTGGAAGATATAAATGTTTCAGACAAAGATGAAAAATCGAACGATTGACCTGTACATATGGTGTTCATTGAAAGGAGAAATCGGAAATTGAAGAAATCCATCATCACATTATCATTGGCTGCCGTTCTGGGTTTTGGCAGCATAACAGTTGGAATGCCTATTGAAAAGGCATCTGCAGCCAATAAACTAAACGATCTAAACAGCCAAAAGGAAAAAATTAACCAGCAGCGTTCCGGAGTAGAATCGAAGTTAAACGATACAGATAAAAAGATCAGCGAAAACCAGGGCGAGCAGCAATCTGTACAAAGTGAAATTGAGCGTTTGGACAAAGCGATCAGTGATGCTTTAGCAAAAATTGAAGAAAAGAATCAGGAAATTGCAGATACTAAAAAGGAAATAGAAAAGCTTGAAGCCGAAATTGAAATATTAGTAGAGCGCATCAAGAAGCGTAATGAACTATTAAAAGACCGTGCACGCAACTATCAGGAAACTGGCGGAATGGTGAGCTATATTGATGTTTTAATGGGTGCGCAAAGCTTTGGGGACTTTGTTGAACGTGTTGGAGCAGTTGCAACAATTGTAGAAGCTGACCAGGATATTTTAAAAGCGCATCAGGCGGATAAAGATGAGCTTGAGAAAAAACAGAATCAGGTAAAAGAAGAGCTTGCATCATTAGAAAAAATGCGTGCAGAGCTTGAAGGCATGAAAAAGAGCTTAAACGCCCAAAAGGCAGAGAAAGATAAATTGCTTGCATCGTTAAAGCATGAAGAAGAGGAAATGCATGCTCATAAGCTTGAACTGGCAGAAGAAAATGAGATTCTTGCGGCCCAGGAAGCGGCACTTCAAAAAGCGATCAAGCTTGAGCAGGAAAGACAAGCAGAAGCAGCAAGACAAGCTGAACTGGCAAGACAAAAGGCTGCAGCAGAAGCGGCTAAGAAGAGCTCTTCATCAGCTGGAAGCAGCTCATCATCTGACAGCGGATCATCAAGCAGCCCGCAGGTATCTGCACCTTCAGTATCAAGTGGTGCCTGGACAAGACCAGCAGCTGGAAGACTTTCTTCCGGTTTTGGCAGCCGTTCATTAGGCGAGCATTTTGGAGTAGATATTGCTGCAGGCGGCACAGTTCCAATTGTGGCTGCAGCAGATGGTGTTGTCATCCGTTCGTATTACTCCAGCAGTTACGGAAATGCGATTTTCATTGCCCACTCTGTAGGCGGACAAACGTATACTACCGTATATGCTCATATGAGAAGCCGTTCTGTCGGCTCCGGCCAGACTGTTTCTAAAGGCCAGCAAATCGGCATCATGGGTAACACTGGACAATCTTACGGCCAGCATCTTCACTTTGAACTTCACAGAGGTTCTTGGAATGCAGGCAAAACAAATGCGATCAATCCAATCGGCATTGTGCCTCTATAAAAATAGCGTAAAGTGGAAGGAGCATAGCTTCTTTCACTTTTCTTTTACCCGAAAAGAGGGTCTTTAATCCTATAAGACGCTAGTTTTTAAAATTGTCTCAAGCAAAAGAAATCATAACTCGTCCATTCCATACATAGGATGAAATAAGCGAAGACATCCCGCTCCCTTTGCGGGTTGTTTTTATTTATTTAAAAATCGGGGAAGGCCGCAGACACTTAAAAGATACAGGAAACGCAGCAAACTGGAAAGGGAGATGACCATGAGCAGAAGATGGATCGCCGTGCTGATGACGGGATCATTGCTGACAGGGGCTGGCGGTACATATGCAGGCATGCAGTGGCTGGCAAAGGAAGCTCCGCAGGCAGTAGCTCCAAATCAATTAATAGATTCCAAGGAAAACGGAAAACAAATTGATCAAGAGAAGATTGAAAAAATGGAAACGGCCTATCAGCTGATTTTAAATAGCTATGTGGAAAAAGTAGAGGAAAAGCAGCTCGTGGAGGGAGCGATCCAGGGCATGCTTGCAACCCTCGAAGACCCATACTCTGTTTATATGGATGAAGAAACGGCAAAACAATTCAGTGATACATTGGAATCTTCTTTTGAAGGAATTGGGGCAGAAGTCAGCATGGTGGACGGAAAAATCATCATTGTTGCGCCTTTTAAGGACTCACCGGCGGAAAAAGCAGGGCTGAAGCCAAAAGATGAAATCATAAAAGTGGACGGGGAAAGTGTGAAGGGTCTCGATTTATATAAAGCGACCATGAAAATCCGCGGTGAAAAAGGAACAAAGGTAGAGCTTGAAATTGCGCGCCAGGGACTAAAGGAGCCTTTAAAGGTAGAAGTAAAAAGAGATGAAATTCCACAAGTTACGGTTTATGCAGAAGTCAAGAAGGAAAGAGGAAAAAAGGTCGGGTATCTGGAAATTACCTCCTTTTCCGAGGATACATCCAAAGAATTTGCGAAACAGCTGAGTGAAATGGAACAGGAAGGGATCGAAGGGCTTGTAGTGGATGTACGCGGAAATCCCGGCGGCCTCCTGACCTCTGTTCAGGAAATCCTAAAGGAATTGGTGACGGCTGACAAACCATATTTGCAGATTGAGAAGAGGAATGGGGAGAAGATGAGGTATTTCTCCACACTTGAAAAACCAAAAAACTATCCGATTGCCGTTCTTGTGGATAAAGGAAGCGCCTCTGCATCGGAGATTCTTGCCGGCGCATTAAAGGAAGCGCAGGGTTATGCCATTATTGGTGAAAACTCATTTGGAAAAGGAACTGTTCAGCAGCCTGTTCCAATGGGTGATGGCAGCAATATCAAACTTACTTTGTTTAAGTGGCTGACACCTGATGGCAACTGGATTCATAACAAGGGAATCAAGCCTACTCTTGAAGTGAAACAGCCGGGCATCTATCAAACTCATCCTTTGCAGGTGGAGAAGCCTTTGACAATCGATATGAATAATGAAATGGTGAAGAATGCCCAGGAGATTCTGGCGGGCCTTGGATATGCCCCGGGCCGGACAGATGGCTATTTCAATGATTCCACTGAATCAGCAGTGAAAGCATTTCAGCAGCAAAAAGAGCTTGAAGCTACCGGCCGGATAGACAAGAAAACCGCAGCAGCGCTCGAACAGGCTGCCATCGAAGAAATGAAAAAAGAGCAGAACGATTTGCAGCTGCAGACGGCTCTGAGATATATAGCCAAATAATATAGGTGACAGGCACCGCCCGAATTTTGTCGAATGAAGCAGGAGGAATTTTCCTTCTGCTATTTTTTATTTCAAGCGAGATTGTAATAGGTTTTGTAAGGTGGTTTTGGTAGAATATAGAGTAATAGAGTTTTCTGTTGTTTACATAATCCATGAGAATTATTAATAGAGGCTGGTGGCAAGTTTGATAGAGGAGTGGATTTTTGAGTTTTTTAAAGGAACGGGAAAGCTGCTGTTGAATCCGGTATTTTATTACCTGTTTTTTGTGGCAGCTTTTTTAGGTATTTACCGTGTAAAGCGTGAGCGAAAGGACTTTTCGGTCCGCGCTGAAAATGCCTATTTTGAGCTGAGGCAGCTTCTTCCGCTGGGGATTCTGGCTGGTCTTGCAGTGAGCGTGGTGATGGTTGGCGCGGGACTTGTCCTGCCATTGGAGACGATTGTGTTTACCGCTGCTCTTACATTCCTTTGGAGCTTTACAGCGAAAGTGAGATGGATGGCTCCTGTTTATACGCTGGGCTTTGCCTTTTTCGCCACTATGTTTGCTTTTGAACAGCAATGGCCATTGCCGTCATTCACCCGATCGGAAGCAGCTCTTGATTCTTCCATTTTCCCATCCATCGCTGTTCTCCTTGCCCTTCTTGTAATCACGGAAGGCTTCCTGATTATAAGAAACGGCCGGAAAGGTACATCTCCCAGACTCGTAAAGAGTAAACGGGGCCAAACTATAGGCATACACGAGTCCAAAAGAATCTGGATGGTGCCAGTGTTTCTATTGATTCCGGGTGAAGCCCTGCAGCTGCCGTTTGAGTGGTGGCCAATGCTGCCAATTGGAGGAGAAACATATTCGCTCATTCTTGTCCCGTTTTCGATCGGATTTCATCAGCGAATCCAAGGCACGCTTCCTAAAGAGGCAACAGCACTGCTTGGACAAAGAATCAGCGTGTTTGGCATACTTCTTTTGCTGATTTCCTCTGCAGGCTACTGGTATCCGCTTGCTGCTGTGGGAGCAGCTGCACTTGCGATCATCGGGCGTGAATTCATCTCGCTCCGTCAGAGAATGGCAGAGGATCAGGCGCCGTTTTACTTTTCCAAGCGCAATCAGGGAATCATGGTACTCGGAGTAGTTCCTGATTCACCAGCTCATAAAATGTCTCTTGGAGTGGGAGAGGTTGTTACAAAAGTCAATGGCGTAAAAATCCATGATGAGAAAGGTTTCTATGAAGCCCTGCAAAAGAACGGAGCTCACTGCAAGCTCGAGGTCTTTGATGTGAACGGGCAGGTTCGTTTCGTTCAGCGTGCCCTTTATGAAGGTGACCATCATGAACTGGGGCTGCTGTTTGTGCAGGATGATAAGAAGTGGGATAGTGAAGCAGTTTAGAAAGAAAATTTAAAGCTTTAAACCAGTACCTTATAGAGGGTGCTGGTTTTTCTCTATTATAAAAAACGCTGGCGGTAGAAAAGACAGGCATGATAAAATTTTCCTAAAAATAATTAAAAAATCTGCAAACAGGGGAAGAGTTAAATATGTCCAATAACGGCCCGTTACCATCAAAAAGAATGTTTGAGCAAGCTGTAATTGATTCGATGCTTCATCAAGTCGCGATAATTGATCCTCATGGTACTGTTCAGGCAACAAATCAGGCCTGGGACCGTTTTTGCATAGATAATAAGGGGAATCCAAACCGGTGCGGAATCGGGATGAATTATTTCCAGGTATCGCAGACTCAGACGATAGCTGGTATTCAAAAGGTGCTTACTGGGGCAGCAGACAGTTATACAGAGGAATATCCGTGCCATTCCCCGGAAGAAAAACGCTGGTTTATCCTGACAGCAACACCTTTAAAGACTGAAAATGAAACAGGCGAAATTGAAGGTGCCGTTATTACTCATTTGAACATTACAGAGCGAAAGCTGTTGGAACTGGAGCAGGAAAAGGAGCTGGAACTTGCAAAGTCTTTGCAGCAAAGCGTGCTGCACCCTCCTCTGCAAACCGGTGATTTGGAGATCGCCGGTTTGTATCTGCCGTCAAGACAGCTTTCCGGCGATATGTATGCCTGGTATCAGATCGATGAGCATCAATTTGGAGTGATTCTTCTGGATATAATGGGTCACGGGGTATCGTCCGGTCTTGTAAGCATGGGGATTCGCTCTCTGCTGCAGGGCATCATTACAAGAGCTGTGCAGCCAAGTGATGTGTATCAGGAGTTAAATAAACATTTCAAACACTTATTTGGAGTGGATGATGAATCAATAGTGCATTATTGTACAGGGATTTATGCATTAATTGACTTGAGGGAAAGATCGATACATTATTTTAATGCAGGCAATCCCAGTGGGTTGCTTCTTGGCGGTGAGGAGGCAGCGGCTCTTAACAAAAGAACCATTCCGATAGGGTTAAGGGAGGATCCACAGGTGAATTGTGGAACTGTAACATTTAAAGGCGGCCAGCAGCTTATTCTTTATACAGATGGACTGGCAGACTCCCTGAAGATGTCCCTAAATGAGTGTGAAAGCTTTCTAAAGACAGTATGGACAGAAAAGTTTAAGGAGTTGAATGAGAGGAGTTTAGCTGAAGATCTTCAAATGAAGTTTGATCAAGTGGATGATATCTCTATTGTGGCAATTCAATTCAAGTAGGGTTTGAATGTTCTGAAAATAATTGGTAAAGAACCTGCCACTTTTTATGGCGGGTTTTAAACTTTTTATGAACAATATCTCTCTGTACTCTTGTTCAAATCCTGAATGGCACGATCTAATAAACGAATATCATGGAGAATCTGCTTTTTAACTGCCGTATCTTTACAACGTTCAAAATCCTGCATCAATTGCTCCATTTCCTTTTTAAAAATATCAATTGTACTCATTTCAGTTCACCTCTGGGATCCTTTTCTAATTGTATGGTTATTTTTACCCTGAATTCAAAAGTGTAAACCTGATTTATAGTCATAAAGTCATTATTATTATATAGTTATTTGTACCTATTTAAAAATGAAAAGGATGGCAAGATCCTTATAGAAGGAACTTGCCAGTAAGAAGAAATATTATGCAAAAAGAATGGAAGGGGAAAGGAACCCTTTTTGTTCGATGCTCTCTGCCGGCATAGGCTTGCCAAAATAATATCCTTGTGCCATACGGCAGCCGGATTCCAGCAGGAATTGCACCTGGGCTTTATTCTCAACTCCTTCACAAATCACCTCAATCTCTAAATCCTTTGCAAGAGAAAGAATGGACGTGATGATTGCCTTGTCTTTTCTGCTGTTGGTGATTTCGAGATCTTGAATGAACAGGCGGTCGATTTTTATTTTATCAATTGGGAGTTCTCTAAAATAGCTGAGAGATGAATAACCGGATCCGAAGTCATCCAGGGACAGCTTGACGCCCCATTTTTTCATTTCAGCCATTTTCACAGCTGCAACAGTCAAGTCCTCCATAATTGCCTGTTCGGTTACCTCAAACTCAAGGCAGTGCGGAGGAAGGCCGCTGTCCCTGATGGCGGTCGAATAGGTATTTAAAAAGTCATCACTGCAAAAAGAAACAGGTGACATATTAACTGAAAAATGAACAGGTCCATATCCCTTTTTCAGCCATTCCCGATACTGTTTGCCGGTTTGGAGGATGATCCAGCAGGTCAGCTCATCCATTATGCCGATCCGTTCACATATCGGTATGAATTCTGATGGCGGGATTGCACCAAGTTCGGGATGATGATAACGCAGGAGAACTTCGAAGCCTGCTGTCATTCCAGTTGAAGTCTCAACCTGAGGCTGATAGACCAGCTGAAAGTGATACTTGTCAATGGCTTGTCTCAGCCCATCCTCCAGTTTAATAAGTCTTGAATAATTTCGCTCAATTTCGGATGAGAAAAAGTGATACGTGTTTCGTCCGGCTTCTTTTGATTTAAATAGAGCCTGATCGGCCTGTGAGATTAATTCTTTACTGTCTGCAGCCATTAAAGGGAATAAGCTGATCCCAATAGAAGAGGTAGTGGTAAATTCGTGTTCATGGATGCACCATGGTTTTTGAAGAGATTTTTGAAGTCTCTCTGCTATGAATGCCACCTCTTCCTTGGAGGTTATATCTGATAGAATGACGACAAATTCATCCCCGCCAACCCGTCCTACTATATCTGAAGAGCGCAGATTGCTTTGTATTCTTTTCACAAACAGCTTCAGCAATTCATCCCCGATATCATGTCCCATTGAATCGTTGACCCACTTAAATCGGTCGCAGTCCAGATAAAGGAGCGCAATCTGAGTATGGTCTTTTCTTGATGTTTCAACCGCGCTGTTCAGCAGTTCCTGGAAGTAGCGCCGGTTTGCAGCACCTGTTAATGAGTCGTAAAATGCATACTGTCTTAATCGTTTTTCGTGTTCTTTTCGTTCTGAAATATCCCGTGCCACAACGGTGTAATGCAGCAGATTTTGATCCTTATCCAGTACAGGCGAGCTATAGGCTTCTACGCAAATATATTCTCCATTTTTATTCATCTTCCGGTATTCCAGCTTTAAATGGTCGGGATTCCGGCAGCTTTGGGCAAATCCATTCCTGACTGTTTCCAGATCTTCGGGGTGAATGTTAATATCAAAAGGCTTGCCTTCCAGTTCTTCCGGATCGTATCCAAGAAGAGTTCTGTGGGAAGGGGATGCATATTGCACAATGCCGTCAGCGCTGATAATGCGGATCAGGTCTGTGGAATTCTCAGCAATCAGCCTGTATTTTGATTCCTGTTCAATTAAGTTCTGCTCCGCCTTCTTTCTTAGTGTTTCATCCCGTGTAATCGCTGCAAAAGCCACCACTTTCTGTTCGGAATCCCGTAAAGGGGACAATGTAACATTTACATCAATTAAAGAGCCGTCCTTTCGGATGTATTGAGCTTCCAGGCTGCTGAAGCTCATCCCTCTTCGCAGGGCCCTTTTTTGTTTATTCTCCTCATCCTTTAAATCCTCGGGAATAATCGGCAGCTGTTTCCCCAAAAGTTCTTCCTTCTTCCAGCCATACATCTTTTCAAAAGAACTGTTCATATACAGCACGTTGCTGTTTAAGTCGGTGATATTAACGGCATCTGTGGTGCTGTTTAAGAAAGACTCCAGCCTTTGATTTGTTTCATGAAGGGAGGCCTCTATTGCTGCCTGCTTTGTTTTATTATGGGCTATCATATAAACCCCAATGATTTTATTTTCTAACACAAGAGGAACCGCTTTAAGATGAAGTAGCAGTTCCCGGCCATCCTTTTGCAAGGAAGATACATCATATGTGGCAGCCCGGCCATTAATGGCTTCATGAAACTCTTTAAAGTGAAGGTCCTTGCTTTTGCTGTGAAGAATGATGGAAAATGGCCTCCCCAGCAGCTCAAACTTCCTGAATCCTGTAAGCGATTCCGCAGCAGGGTTTGCTTTGAGGATTCTTCCATAGGTGTCCAATGTAAAAATAGCGTCCGGGTTGTATTTGAATAAAGACTTGTATTTAGGACTTTTTATCCTTCCTCTTCGAAATGTCCACTTTATATAAATCAGTAATTCCAATACGGCAAAAACTAGAGATAATGCTAGAATTAGAAGCAGCGGCTGAATTCCGGGCAGGCTCATTTGGGATCCTCTCCTAACCGATAGTATTTTCTTCATTCTACTAATTACCCATCATTAAACAATATCTAAGTCTTGAAATGTCCTTCAGGGGGAATGAAGTGTCCCGAAAGGCTGTATTTTGGCGGTTTTCATGCGGATAGGTTCCTGGGAAAAACAATCAATCACTTTTACTGCCCTTTAAAATAATAGTAACCAATAATTTACAATTATCAGCTATTAAAAAATCCTGCCGTTTAGTGTAATATTATAGAAGCAAACGTTTACACTATCAAATGGTTATTAATACTACTTTTACAGGTGATCGAATATGTTATCTCTCTCTGGTGCACATGCTGACGCCTTTCTATTAGAAAGAATATCTGACGGATTAATCGGCCTCGGCAGTGATCATGGAATACTATATATGAATGAACAGGCAAAGAAACTATTAAATATTGCCGGCGAAGAAATGACCAGCGGGCATACGCTGGGTGATTTGCTGGATCAAGACAGTGCTCTATTTATGCAGAATAAAATCAGTAAAGCCTCTGTACAGCACGAGACTCTGCATTTTGAGATGGAAATGAAGCAGCCCTCCGTAAAATGGCTGAGTATTCATTTATATCCTGCGGATACTGGAACGACCATTCTATTGCGTGACAATACATCCAGGAAACTGGTGGAATCTTCTATTGAAAATCAAAATAAAAAATTAATGCTGTTAAGCGAAGCAGCCAACCACATCCTGTCCAAAAGGGAGCCGGGGGAACTGCTTGATGCTTTATTCCGTGAGCTGTCTGAATATCTGGATCTGGATGTGTATTTTAATTACATGATCAACGATTCAAAGGGATGTCTTGAGCTGATGAATTATCAGGGAATATCCAGGGAAGATGCTCAGGATATGCATTTTCTTGACTTAGGTGAAGCGGTTTGCGGAACTGTAGCCCGTGACAGGGAAAGAATTATCGCTGAGAATATTGATTTTTCCCCCGATCCAAAGGTAAGTTTTATTAAAGGGCAGGGAATAAAAGCCTATGCATGCCATCCGCTTATCTCCTATGGGAAATTGATTGGCACCCTTTCCTTTGGTTCACGCTCCAGAACCAATTTTACAGAGGATGAGCTTGATTTGCTGCAGACCCTGTGCAACCAGGTGGCCATTACACTGGATCGGACACTGCTCATTCTCGAATTAACGAAAAAAAAGGAAGAAGCGGAAAGAGCAAGCTCGGCTAAATCAGACTTTCTTTCCATGATGAGTCATGAACTGAGGACACCGCTCAATTCGATTATCGGCTTTGCACAAATTCTTAGTGATGATTGCGGCGAGCCGGTGTCATTCAGGCAGAGTGAGAAAGTCGGGAAGATTTTAAATTCCAGCAGGCATTTATTAAACCTTATTAATGATCTGCTCGATCTTGTAAAAATTGAAGCCGGAAAGCCGATATTAAATAAAGAGTCACTGCGGGTAGAAAGCTTTATCCATAATACGCTGAAAATGATTTTACCGCAGGCAAGAGCGAAAAATATCCGCATTTACGATCAAACGCAATCCTGTTCCCATATCCATGTCAAGGCGGATCCTACGCGTATAAACCAGATTCTGCTAAATCTCCTGGAAAATGCGGTTAAATATAGTGAGGCTGGCGGTAAAATAATCATTTCAGCTGACATTGAGGACAATAAGCTGAAAATTTCTGTCGCTGACAGCGGATTTGGGATTCCTGAAGACCTGCATGAACATATTTTTGAGCCTTTTTACCGGATTTTTAATCAGGAAAAGAATATAGAAGGAACAGGTATTGGCCTGACGCTGGTGAAACAGCTGATTATGCAGATGGGAGGAACTATCGGAATCAATAGTGAGCCGGGTTCCGGAAGCTGTTTCTGGTTTACCTTGCCAATCAGCAGAGAATCCATTCTCCCAATTGAGGAGTACACCATCACAGAAAGCCAGTTAATCGATTTATGCAGCCTAAGCGGCAAAGTCTTATATATTGATGATAACCGCAATGATTTAGCGCTGCTGGAAACCATTTTTGAAAAACAGGAGAACGTTCGTTTAATTTCTTCAGCCGATGGAAAGGAAGGAGTGGGAATAGCAGCCGACCGCTTCCCGGACCTTATTCTTCTGGATATTCACATGCCTGATTTCCACGGGCTGAAGGTTGTGGAAAAACTGAAAAATGATGCTGTTACCTGCGATATTCCCATCATCGCCATTAGCGCTGATTCCAGCCGCGAGACAATTAACAGGGCACGGGAATGCGGGGTATCTGACTACCTGACAAAGCCGATTGACATTAAATTGCTGCTGAAAAAAATCGGAGAGTATCTCTAGAAAGCGGGAGTGAAATGGAGCCTATCCGAATTGTTCTTGTGGATGATAACGAAGATGCAATTGAAATTATTCAATTTTTTATTCGAAATAAAGAAGGCTTTGAAATTGCCGGTATTTGCCGAAATGGAGAAGAATTGATTGATGAAATCATTGTGAAGAAGCCGGACCTTATCCTGGCAGATATTAATATGCCAAAGAAAAATGGCCTTGAGGCGGTTAAGGAATGTCTTTCCTTTTACCCCAATCTTAAGTTTATTTTTATTACCGGTTATGACGAATTCGCCATTTCAGCTTTCCGTATGGCAGCGGTTGATTATATTGTTAAGCCTGTTGAAAAAGAACGATTATACAAGGCTTTAGAGAAGGCAGTCAATATAATCCAATATGAGCAGGGTGGCCGGGAGGCCGATGTGATCAGAAAGCCCATTAAAAACCTTGTGCTCCGTGATCAGCAGTGTATTCGCTATATTCCTCTCGAAGAAATCTATTTCATTGAGAAATCAGGAAAGAAGTGTTTTGTTTTTACAGCTGAAGAGGTTTATGAAACAGCTGAAAACATCAGTAAAATTTATGAGAAACTGGATGACTCTTTCTATTCGGCCCATCGTTCTTATATTATCAATTTAAAAAAGGTTTCGCATATCATTCCGCATCACGAAACCTATATTGCTTATTTTCATCACTTTGATAAGCATGCCAGCATTTCGAAGCTTAAAATTAATGAAGTGCGGGATAAAATTGCCTCTTTATAAAATGATAGTTTTTACACCATAAAGGCGGCCGCCGATCATGTTTTGGCCGGCCTTTTTCTCATTTTCCCGGCAAAAGCACCTGTATTCCCGGCATGATGAAGAAATAGCCCGCCGAACTTGATATAAACCCCTATAGGATCAATTAATATTTTTACTTTCTTCACTCATTAATAAATTTAATAGAGCATCTAACTCCTGGCTGCATTGGACAGTTTCACTGGAAGTCATGCCGTATGTGGCAGCTAACTCAATCATTTTTTTTCGGCTGTTTTCAATCATAAGCATTAAATGTGTCATTTGTCGGATCTCTCCTTTTAGTCTAATATAATCAATAAGTCCAATTGCCTATAATTATTATTTCCTACATAATAACAAAATATTACATATTTTAAACAGCTGCATAGCGATATGGAAGAATACTAGTCTGATATGCCTTTTGGAGGCTTTAATGTGCAGAAAATGATGTCTGTAATGCAGAAGTATTACTACATTAAAGGAGATTAGAACATGATTGTTACAGCTTCTTATTTTGAAGGAATTGTTATATTATCTCTCTTGGTAGCCCTGCTTTCCGCGTATACCTCTATTATGATTATGACGAGAGTCCGTTCAGCTGCCGGCATCAGAAGACTTCTGGGCCTGATTTTGGGTTCCATCATATCAGGGGTTGGAATCTGGACGATGCATTTCATCGGGATGCTCGGGTATGATCCTCACACGCCACTGACATTTGATATTAAAATAACGGGATATTCTCTTTTGCTCGCTGTTTGCATCAGCTTTCTTGCATTTTATTTAATGTCAGTGTCAGAGAGTAATAAGCTGCTTCTGTACGCCGGCGCAGTTTACCTTGCTTTATCCATTGTGGCGACGCATTTTTTTGCTATGAATGCCCTGAAGATGGAGCATGAAGTTTCCTATAATCCATATAGGATTGTCCTGTCCATCTTGGTAGCCATAATTGGCTCATTTTTCACTGTTCTTCAATACCGTAAATCCCGTTACAGCAAGCATCCCATCCATAAGGCATCTGGTGTGTTCTTCTATGCTGCAGCTATTGCCGGGATGCATTATACTGCAGTATCTGGTATGACTCTTCATGGGGAAGTCCGGGAAAATCATCCCCACTCTGTGATAGTCCAATCATTTCCCGGTGACCTTTCCTCAGTTCATCTGGCCTTATGGATTGGTTTAATGACAGTCGTTCTCATTTTTATCATTCTTCTGGTTGTTTTGCTGGATCGTAACTATGCAGAGAAACGTCATAAATTATCTGAAGGCCATTATAAATCTCTTGTAGAGAATAGCCCTCATTTTGTTTTTACCTTGAATCTCAAAGGAGAAATCACTTATGTGAATCCAAGCGGCAGACGAATGATGAATATTCAGGGTGATGAACTCAATGGGCACTCGTTTGCCTCCATTGTTGAAGAAAAAGATAGACAAAGAATCACGTCTATTATCGAAAACTTCGGTTCTGACGTCCCTTATGATCTGGATGTGGAAATAATTCTTTCTGTACAATCATCCATTCCGGTTTCCCTTTCGATTGTACCTATTACAGCAGAACGGCGGATCCTGGGGTATTTTACTGTCGGGAAGGATATATCCGAGCTTGTGGCATACAAAGAAAGAGTTAAAAAAATACAGAAAGAACTTATTAATACAGTTGAAAAACAGGAAGGCATGATTTTTAAATTTATCAAGCATGGTGACAGATTCATTCATACTTTATGCGACGGTAAGCTTCTGAGAAAGCTTGGATTTAGTCCTCATGATATCGTCGGAAAAACACTGTTTGACTTTTATCCGGAGGATGTTGCAATTGAAAAGAACCTAGCCTACGAAAAAGCATGGAATGGAGAAGTTACCCAATATGATGTAGAGGTGAATGGGGTACACTATCTGGCAAGCTTAACGCCGATATACAAAGATGGAAAAGTCATTGAGGTGATCGGATCTGCTGCTGATATCTCGGACAGGAAAAGGCTTGAGCAAATCCAAAAGCGGAATGAGCAGTGGTATCGGAATATATTAAGTGTAATGACCGAAGGAATACTGCTATATGACGAAAAGGATAAGATCACCGTGTTGAATAACAATGTGTACGAATTCTTCGACATGGATAAAGAAACACTCCATAAGCAGACATTACCAATCAATAATATCCATTTTATCGATGAGGATGGCATCCCGCTTAATATGGAAACGTATCCGGTTGCACATACGTTAAGAACCGGAGAAGCCATCTGCCAGCAGACCCTCGGGATCAAAAAAGGTAATACAACAACCTGGGTTTCCGCTTCCACAAAGAAGATTGAACCGCTTGAAAAAGGCGATACTGTCAAAGTCCTGCTTACGATGTCAGATATCACGCTGCAAAAGGAACAGGAATTTAAGCTGCGGGAATCCAATGCGCTCAGAAAAACCATTTTTAACAGCATGCCTACAGGGATCTTAGTGGTGGATAAAAGTCGTAAAATTGTGCTTGCCAATGAATATTTCAGAGAAATGTTTAAGATCAGGGAACCGATTTCGGATTTGCCGGGCATGAGAGCGGAGCAATTCCATCTTGCTTTATTTCCGGATCCAAAAGGTGCAGATCAGCGGATATTAGAGATCATTTCCCTGAGAGTGCCTGTAGAAGAGGAACTGGAAACCGTTGATGGAAGAATACTCAGAAGAAAGTATGTCCCTTTCTATATGGATGAGGAGTTAAAAGGACACCTATGGACATTTGAAGATATTACGGAAAGAAGAAAGATGATCCAAGAGACCGTTCTGGCGAAGGAGGAAGCGATTAAAGCAAAAGAAGAAGCGATTAGGGCCAATCATGCAAAATCAACCTTCCTATCCCATATGAGTCACGAGCTGCGGACACCTCTGAATGGAATTCTTGGCTTCTCTCAGCTGCTGGAGATTCAGTCCCAGCTCGGGGAGCAGGAGCAGATATATGTGAAAGAGATTTTGAAGGGCGGCCGCCATTTATTGGACCTGATTAACGAAGTTCTTGATTTATCAAGAATTGAGACAGGCAGGCTGACAGTCTCCTTTAGACCTGTAAATGTGAAGGATGTCCTTGAAGAATGTGTGAATCTGGTGAGTCCGACAGCAAAGAAAGGGAATATTTCAATAGATTTGAAGCTGAATGAATGCGCCGATAAGCACATCCATGTCGATGAGATAAGATTCAGGCAAATTATCTTGAATCTGCTTGATAATGGTATGAAATACAATCATGATGGCGGGAACATCACTATTACAAGCGAATGTCAAAAAGGTTACCTGACTATACATGTGATAGATAATGGAGTGGGAATACCGGAAGAAAAACTGAGCCGGATATTTGAGCCGTTTTTTAGAATTCCTCATGCCAATACGGAAGGGGCAGGTATCGGGCTGGCGCTTGTTAAGCAATTGATCACTCTTATGGGAGGAGAAGCAGGGGTTAGCAGCGTACTGGGGAAAGGCAGTGATTTCTGGGTGAGTGTTCCGTACTCAGGCACTGCTGCCTCACTTGACAACGCAGAGGCCGAAAATGATTTACGGGCAGTGGCGCCATACTTGGAAAAGGTGATTTTGTATATCGAGGATAATCCATCTAACATAGAATTAATGCAGCAGATAATAAAGCCAATTCCAAAAATAAAGCTGCTTGTAGCAAAAACGGGGACCGATGGAATTCAAATGGCTCTAAAGCATGAAGTTGATTTGATTCTGCTCGATATTCAGCTTCCGGACCTCGATGGATTTGAAGTCCTGAAAAGCCTGAAATTGAAGGGGATCACCAGGCATATTCCGGTTGCAGCGGTAAGTGCCAACGCGATGCAGAACGATATCGATAAAGCTCTTGATGCCGGATTCGACGAGTATATCACTAAGCCGATTGATATTCCTGATCTCCTTAAAACCATTATGAATTATATATAAAACGCAGCAGATTCATAGAACCATTCCCGGCTGGGGTTCTATGAGTCTGTTTTTTTTATGCATCGACTAAATTTTCAGTCATATTGGCAGATGTCGCAAAATGTCCTGTAAATGTCTTATTCTGTCTGTTCTGGAACCTGATATGTCCCCATAGGCACCTGTCATGCTATTTGCGGATTGGACAGTATCTAGGACAAAAGTTACATTTATATTAATAGATTTACAGAAAAAGGAGGACGAGGGAATGGCAATACAGGCAGCGAAATTGGATGCGATTGAACATATCTATCAGCCGATGTGGAATTTGAATAATTGGAGTATATTCGGATACGAAGCTCTGCTGAGATTTACGGAGCAATCTGCCGGCCGTGATATCGAATCTGCCTTCTATTTAGCCAGAAGGGAGAACCGCCTATATGAATTGGATTCCATGGCCATCGAAAGTGCCATCAGCAATTTCCCCCTGGCCTCCCTTACCCATGAACTCCTGTTTATTAATATTTTCCCATCCACTCTGCTGGATTACCGATTTCCCGGCTTCATTAGGACAATTATGAACAGTTACTCTGTTGTGCCTGACAAGATCGTATTTGAATTAAATGAAACACAGGATGAAAGCCACGCGTGGGAAATTCCGGAATTAAAAGAGAGGCTGGCCCTTTTAAAAGACTATGGGTTTCATATAGCCCTCGATGATGTTGGAAAGGGTGCAGCAACTCTGCAGAAAATTATTGAATTTGAACCGAATTATATTAAACTTGACCGATATTTTTCGGAAGGCTTATCAAAGTCGAAGGAGAAACAGGAGCTGATTTCCCTTTTCATTTCTTATTCAAAACACAAGATGGGTCTTATTCTTGAAGGAATTGAAAAGGATACCGATTTAGCTCAGGCAAAGCTTATTAATGTGCCTGTTGTTCAGGGCTATCTGCTTGGAAAACCGCAGAAGATTACACCTGACAATTTGTTCGGAAAGTTCCGGGAATCACTGAACCCCATGCGCTATCAATCTGTTTAAACTAATTTATGGCAGGAGGTGGAAGGTCATGAGCGACTTCCAGGAATACAACTTAATAAAAGGAAGCGGCAATGATCTCTTTCACTATCCAGCCAAACAGCAAGGCTATCCTGATAGTTTTAATGGTGTAACAACTGACAGAATGGAAGGCAGGGAATGGATGATCTGCCGGGGCGAAGTGTACCGTGCCACAAAGTCAAAGCTGCTTCTCATTCATAGGCAGGAACTGGAACTTTATACGGAAGGTTCACTATTATACAGTTCAGGGTTAAATACAACCGGAGATATTCCAAAAGCACGAGGGGAAATTAAAAAAATTTTGGATGGTCTGCATTTAGAATCGGCCCGGACTATGCATTGGATTCTGGTCATTTCAGAATTGGCCACAAATGTAATCATGCACGCAGACAAAGGAAAAATTAAACTGTACGACTCGGGTGATTGCTTTACGTGCTGTGTAGAGGACGAAGGACCAGGATTTAATTTAAATGATTTAAAAGATAAAACACTCGCTGCGGGCTATTCCACGAAAGCATCTCTGGGAATGGGCTTTACGATTATTTTAAAGCTGGCTGATCAGGTGATGCTTTGCAATACTGAGGAAGGTTCAGCGATTATCGTGAAATTTTATAAAAGCAAGGGTGTTGCTGTCTATTAAAATCGAAAAGAGTTCAAACGGGACTCTTCGCTTGAAAGTAATAGATTATATCTGGGAGAGGCAGATGCAATATGAGTCAATCCGTACTTTCTAAAGGACGAGATGTAATAGAAGCAATTGAAATGGGTCTTAAGCTGCTGAGAACAGACAGGGATCAAGTTTCGATTGAAGTAATCCAGCAGGAAACAAAAGGATTCTTAAAGCTGGGAATGAAACCTGCTATTGTAAAAATCACAAAAATGAAGCAAACCTCCCATATAGAAGAGAAGAATCAGGAAGAACTTATTCATGAGAGTCTGGAGGCGGCTATTAAGCAGTTAGAGCCGGAGAAGACCGTTCCTGATAAGACTATTGGCGAAATCCTGCCTATTCCGCCAGAGAAAGAGGCCAAAGATCCGCTTGAAGGAAAGGTTTGGATCAAAGACGGAGTGATTTCCGGAAAGCCATCTGTATTACAGTATCCGACCATTACACCCGGAAAAGGTGTGGAAGTTTACAAAAATGGCGAACTGCTGACCGAAACAGCTCTTGTTACAGGAGCCGACCACTTTGAAATCAAAACAGCAGAGGAAATCACAAAAACAACCTGGAATATTACAATGGATAGCCAAAAGCTTCATGTGACTTTACAGGTTCAGCCGGGCATGAGAAAATATTACCAAATTATTGATAAAGAACCTGATGTTCATCTAGTCGCAGAAGCTAAAGAAATAACAGAAGTGCGTAATGAACTGGAATATAAAATGGTACTTGAAGCAATGGAAGTTCTGAAGATTGTCCATGGCTTCAATCATACAGAAATTATGAACGCCATTAATACAGAAGAGCCCGGGAATTTCACCATTGCATCCGGCATTAAGCCAAAGGACGGGAAGAACGGAAGGCTAGAATTGATTGTTGACCCAAATAAAAAAGCCGGTCCTCAAAAGCGGGCGGATGGAACAATTGACTATCGGGAAAATCATGTCATCCCAACCGTTAATAAAGGGCAGGTGATTGCCATTATCCATCCTCCCGAGCCGGGAGTGCCGGGCTATAATGTCTCCAATGAGCCTATACCGCCGGAACAAACGTATCCATTAATAGTCCAGACCGGAAAAGGGACTGCCCTCATTGAAGATGGACAAAAGGTAGTGGCGACGGAAACAGGACGGCCCATGGTCGAGCGAAAAGGGCTGATTGCCAGAATTTCGATTGTTCCGAAGCTGGTACATTTTTCAGATGTCAACATATCCTCCGGCAATATAAGGTTTAAAGGGGATGTGGATATTTTAGGAAGTGTGGAAGAAAGCATGGTTGTGGAAGCCGATGGCCATATCAACATTTTCCATAACGCCAATAAAGCAACCATCTCTTCAAAGAGCTCCATCATCCTTCAGAGAAATTCAATTGGAAGTACTATTTCTGCCGGAAAACACAATGTTTTTGTTTCTGAGATGGTTCATCAATTAATATTAATCCATGATCAGTTTACCAGGCTGATCTCATCCATTAATCATTTAATGACATTGCCCGCATTTAAAATGACAGACTTTCAGAGCAAAGGATTGCTTCCCATCATCAAGCTATTGCTTGAACAAAAGTTCCGTTCCATCCTTACGCCATTAAAACAATTTTTAGAGATTGGCAGACAGGGTAAGCATGTGCTGGATCTTGAGTGGATGACGATGGCAGAGCAGCTGAGGCTATGCCTTATGTCCAGCATTGCAAATGAATATCATTCTATGAATCGTCTGGAGGAATTAGCAGACCGGATGATCGAATTGATTGATAGACATCAAAACTTAAAAGAGGATGAATGCATGGTTTCCCTCATGTATGCCATTAACAGCACAATCTATTCCGGCGGGAATGTGTCGGTTCTTGGGCAGGGATGCTATAATTCGAAGATTCATGCAGGCGGGGCTATAAAAATAGCAGGCGTTCTGCGCGGCGGGGAGGTTTATGCCCGCAAAGGTGCTTCCATCAGAGAAACGGGATCTGATGGGGGGGCAGTAACCAAAATTATTGTACCGGCCAATCAAAAGATATCAATCGATCATGTAAAAGAGGGAACGGTTATTCAAATCGGGAAAGTGAAGCATAGTTTCCAGAGTGAGTATAAACATATTGCCGCTCGGCTGGATGAAACAGGACGATTGATCTTCTAAATTGGGACAAGGAGAATTAATATGTTTTCATACCAAATAGAATCTAGTGATCATCAAGCATCCATCATGCTTTATGGAGACTTGGATATTGAAGTGTCAGAAATCGTTGAGAAAGAAATTAAACCGATTCTAACCAAATTTGAGCGTGTCACTATTCATCTGGGGGAGGTTCCCTTTGTCGATTCAACGGGAATCGGTGTCTTGATTAATCTCATTGACACACTGAGAAAAAATAATGAACATTCACAAATTACGATCATAGAAGTACAGCCCCTGGTTCAGGAAGTTTTTGATATGATCCAATTAAGGGAAATACTAGGAGAAGAAGTGCTCATTTAATGGTATGATAGTGAAAGATGAACCGTACTGATCTTTTAACTGCCAGGTGCTTCATTTCTTAAGCAAATGAAGCACCTGGCAGCAGTTCGGATAACTGTCTGGCGCAATCCCGGCTTTCCGCGCAGGGAAGGTGGCGGCTTGCGCTTTATTAAGTGAGGGTTGAGCATGGAAAAACTTAAAATCGTCATTGCCGATGATGATGCATCTTCCCGTCTTCTTTTGCACCATACGATTCGTCTGTTTAATGAATATGAAGTTGCAGGAGAAGCAGGGAACGGGGAAAAATTTTATCAGCTGGTACTGGAATTAAAACCTGATATTGTTTTAGTGGATATTAATATGCCCGGCTTAAGCGGTCTGGAGGCTGTAAAACTCTGCAGGGAGGCCATCCCCTCTTTACAGGTGGTGTTTACAACCGGGTATGAAGAGTTTGCTGTAGAAGCCTTTAATATTTCGGCTGCAGACTATATTGTCAAGCCTATTGAGAGGACGAGGCTTTTCGTAGCCCTGGATAAGGCAAAAAAAGCCCTGCAATTGGAAAGGTCCCTGTCAGCAAGGAACAGACAGCAGCATAAGCTTTCAATTAAATCGAATAATACATATTTATACTTAACCATTGAAGACCTTCTATATATTGAGAAGGAAGGGCGAAAAACCATCTTGCATACTAAAAATGACCGGTATGAAACATCAGAATCACTGCAGGACCTTGAAGAAAAACTTCCGGATTATTTTTATAAAACACATCGCTCCTTTTTGGTTAACTTAACGAGAATCAATAAAATAGAGCCTTCAGGGGAAACATTTCTGGCTCACTTCTCCAACTCCCAGAAAACAGCACATATTTCTAAACTGAAGATAAATGAAGTGCAGGAGATTATAGAATCCAGAGGACTTATCAAATAAGCCCTCTGGATTCTATAAAATTATTTGAAATATTTCCAAAATTTTAAAGGGATAACGATAAGGAGTGGAGAAATTATATTTCTGAGAAAAATAGGAAGGAAATAATTCGGAGGAGAAATAGTGAACATGGCGAATCGTTATATGGAGTTAATTTATGTTTATCAGTCGATGCTTAAAAGAGAACTGACAATCGATGAAATCCAATTTATTAAATGGATTGTGGCGAAAGAATTTGACCATCAAGGAATATTGGCAGCTGATCAGACTTCTGACCATTCCTTACAAGATGCTCCTTTATTATGCGAAACTATCTAATCCCTCTTTGTCACTGCTGCATTCTTCTTTTTTCCTCAACTCTTTGTGCATAACCTAGATGATTCCAACTCAAAACAGATATCTCTTACATAAATAAGGAAGCCCTGCTTATTCAAGCAGGGTTTTTCTATGTAAATGGTATCGTTAAGTATCTCACAACTCTTAAAATATAGTAAAATAGAACTAAGCTTCCATGCAATTATTCTATTTGAAAGGAAGTGTGCTAATGAAGAAGCGAGCTGCACAATCGGATATCGTGTTAAGAGAGTTGCGAAGAGCGAAGGAGGAGAGTGCTGCCGGTACTGCACCTGCCTTGAATATGCAAAAGCCGGCACTTCCTCTGAATCTGCTGAAAATCTGGAAGGGAAGGCTGCTTATTCTTGCTATTATGGGCCTTATTTTGGCAGGTTATTTATTTGTGTCTCAATATAATAGCAATGCCAAAAAGGAAAGCATTCTATTTGTCGATCAAGTGAGGGATTTGGCCATGCTTGCATCTGCAGAAGCTCATGTAAAAGTGGTCATTGAGCATGAGGACAATAAGCTTTTTGGCAAGGAGATCAGCTTGAATGTCCCTGGCACTAAACGGGAGCTGCTGATGATTGTGCCAGCCACAGTCATTGCCGGAGTGAAACTGGATAGCATGTCCCGTGAAAATATAAAGGTCAATGAAGAAGAGAAAAAGCTGGAAATCATTCTTCCTCGTGCAGACCTCCTGCAGGAGCCGGCCATCCAATTAGATCAGGTGGTGGCTATCTCAGATGAGGGGCTTCTGCGGGGAGAACCGCAGTGGGATGATGGGTTTGCTTATGCAGCTGAAGCACAGGAAAAAATAAAAGAAGAGGCCATCCAAATGAACCTCCTGGAAAGAGCAGAAAAAAATGCAGAGAAAATCCTGAAAGAATATTTCAGTACACTTGGATACAGTACGAAAATTGTATTTAAATAAGAGGTACTCAGGCATAAACTTTTGCAGCTGTTAAGTCAGTAATCTAAAAAAAATCAGCGCTTCACCAGGCGCTGATTTTCTTCAATCAAACAGATGTTTCTCTTGCACATTTTTTTATGTCAGTGATTAATTTCTCCTGCATGTTTTCGTCAATGGAGAAGTGAATGCCATAGAAATAGTTTTCGCCATGGTTGTCCTTCCAGACTATTTCTCCATGTACTTTATATTCAATTTCAATCAGAAGAAAACGGATGGAAACTTTAGACGGTTTTTGCTGAGAAAAAGGGATGTCCAATGAAGTGCATAGTTTTAGTCCGTTCGGGCTGACATCAACCAGCTTGGCTGTACCTTCAGAAGTTTCTACAGCATTTCCATTTATTTCATCAATCGTGAAAAAGGCAAGTATAGGTTTGCCGAATGAAAAACGGAAGCTTTCCTCTCTTTTAAAGCGCATAATCCAAAATCCTCTCCTATTTAAGCATTCTTCAGTTTCTTTTTGCGGAGCATTTCGTTAAATTCCTCTTTCTTGAGCGGTTTGCTGTAATAATAGCCCTGCACAAGCCTGCAGCCTTGTTTCTGCAGAAATAACAGCTGCTTCTGCGTCTCTACACCTTCGCATAAAACTTCAGCTCCCAGCCGCTTGGTTAAAAGGAAGATGCCTTCAAATATTGCTCTTTCTCTTTCGCCATTCGGCAAACCAATCATAAAGGATCTGTCAATTTTAATTTTATGGATAGGGAGCTCTTTCATATATTTCAAGGAAGAATAGCCTGTCCCAAAGTCATCAAGGGAGACCCTGATGCCCAATTCCTGTAGTTCTTCCAAAATGAATGAAATGCTTTCCATATCATGGAGAAGCGTATCCTCGGTCAGCTCAAATTCAATCATGTGCGGATCTGTGCCGAATTCCCTCAAAATATCTCTTGCAATATTCAGGAAGCTTTTTTTCTCAAGGGTGGCAGGTGAAATATTGATGGCAAGCGGAACGGAATAGCCTTGTGCTTCCCAGTCTTTCTGCTGTTTGAAAGCCGCGCGCATAACCCAATAAGTGACCTCATCAATAATGCCAATCTTCTCGCAGAGCGGAATGAACTCCACCGGAGAAATGGAGCCTAATACTGGATGAGTGAACCGCAGCAGCACTTCTGCGCCCGCCATTTTATTTTCGGCAATATTAACCTGCGGCTGATAGACCAGATGGAAATAATCGCTGTCAATCGCTTTCTTTAATTCATCCTCCAGCTGGATGGTCCTTTCAATCTCGGAGGCCAGCTCGCTGGTATAAAAATGATATTGATTCCGTCCTTTTTCTTTGGACTGGTATAATGCCTGGTCGGCTTTTGTTATTAATTGCTCCATGGTTCCGCCGTCATTCGGGTAGATGGAAATCCCAATGGAGGAGGTGGTAGTAAATTCCCTTCCTTTTATGATCCATGGCTTCTGCAGAGACTTGATCAGTCTGTTTGCAATTCTTCCAACATCCTGCCCGGTATCAAAGCGATCGAGAATAATCGCAAATTCATCTCCGCCAAGCCTTGCGATTGTATCTGACTGACGGATACAGGATTCTGCTCTCCTGACAAATTTCTTCAGAAGCTCATCGCCGGTATCATGTCCGAATGTATCATTCACCCATTTAAAACGGTCGCAGTCCAGCAGTAAAAGAGCAAAGTGGTGGTTATTGCGGCCAGCTGAGCGAATAGAATGGGATAACCGGTCGTAAAAAAGCCTGCGGTTGGGGATTCCGGTCAATATATCGTAAAAGGCCATTTGTTTAAGTTCTTCCTCGTATCCCTTTTGAGCGGAAATATCGCGTGATGATGAAATGAAATGCTGAAATACCCCTTCTTCATTGAAAACAGGGACTGTTTTGGTCTGAACCCAAACGGTGCTTCCATCCTTTTTCTTCATTCGAAACTCAATGCTATCCTTTTTCTTTTCCTCAATCCCATTCTTAAATCGGCGATGGAATATGTGTAAATCTTCAGAAGCAATGAAATGGGAAAGCTCCTTTCCCAGCATTTCTGCCGGATTGAAGCCAAGCATATTGGCATGAGAAGGAGATGCATAGATAATGATCTTTTCTTCGTTTACGAGACGGATTAAATCAGTAGAATATTCTGTAATCAGCCTGTATTTTTCTTCTTTTTCAGTAAGCGATTTTTTTATCCGTTTTTGTTCGCTGATGTCACGAGTAATTGCGGCAATGCCATAAATCTCATTATTGGTATTAAGAAGTGGGAACAAATTAACACAGATATCTATTAGTGTGCCGTCTTTTCGCTGAAAAACCGCTTCATAGTCGTTAATATATTCTCCTTTTAATAGACGTTCTCTCATTCTTTCACTTTCCTCCAGTGTATTTTGAGGAATGATAGGGAGGAGCTCGCCTATGATTTCTTCCTTTTTCCACCCGAACATCTTTTCAAAAGCAGGATTGACATATTTGACTGTTCTGTCAATATTGACAATGTCAATTGCATCGTGGGAACTGTTAAATAAAGCTTCTAATTGTTCAACTGTTTCATATAACTCATTTTGCATGTTTATTTTAGCGGTAATATCCTTAACCAGAACATAGACTCCCTCCACACGATTTTCGATCATAAAGGGGACCGTCCGGATCTGAAGTGATATTTCATGTCTGTTCTTATGAAGAAAGCGGATGGGGAATTCCTGATTCTGCCCCTTTAATGTTTTGCTGAAATGCATTTTCACCTGGTTTAAATCCTTAGTGCGGATATAATCTGTTAATTTCATATTCTTTAATTCTTCAATCGTGTAACCTGTAATGGTTGAGAAAGCATTATTTGCTTTAAGCAGCTCAGCAGCTCTATTAATGAGCAGAATGCCGTCCAGGTTCTGTTCAAATAGTGAGCCATACGTCGTTTGCTTCATGGAAGAAACTCTGCTCTTTCGGTTAAACGCCATGCAGAATCCAAGTAAAGCAAAAACAAGTGCAGTAAGCAGAATTTCAATTCGATAAGTTAAAAGGAAATCCAAAGGAATTCTCCTTTCAAAATTTGGCAGATTTTTTCTTATCATAGAATGTATAGTTCGAAAGTTCAATAACATTGTCGTGAAATGTCAAAAAAACTGGGTGAAAAGTCCTGATTATCTATTAAAATGCTTTAGGTGCATTTACAATGTTTTTTCATGAATAAAAATTATGGACGCCAGATAGTCCATTCGATATATTAAAGAAGGCTGAAAATAAATATTAATACTCGGGTGATAAAGGTGAATAAAAAATGAAAATAAGCACTGCCTTTCAAGCTGCAGCTTATACAGCATCGGCAACAGCATTTGCAGTACTGAATTTGACGATTATAGGAGAAAAACAGGCGCAATGGATATGGACGATGCTTCTGGCAGTGTCAATAGTCCTTATTTGGACACTGTGCAGGAAGAATGACCGCTTAAGGCAGCTTAACAGCGACCTTGAAAAGTCGAGAATCGATGCAGAAAAAAGCAAAGAGGCTTTGAACAGTAAGATACAGGACTATGAGAATCTGCTGTATTCCCTTGATGGAGCCATCTTTTCAATTGATTTGAAAAAGGATCAGGTTTATTTTTCGAAGGGGCTTGAAGAAATGTTTGGGCATGAAGAGAAACATCCCAGCCGCTTGAGGCAATATGTCCATCCTAATGACATGACCCGGCTGGACGAGTTTGAAAAAATGCTGCAGGAAGGGCAGCCCGGTGATATCGAATATCGGGTTATTCAGAAGGATGACATGGTAAAGTGGGTTATCCAGAGATCGGCTCCTATAATGGATAATGATGGAACTGTTTCAAAAATAACTGGACACATCATCGATATCACGGAGAGGAAGCAGCTGGAGCTAAGTCTGAAGCAAATGGCTTTTAACGATGATCTTACAGATTTGCCGAATCGCAAAGCGCTTGACCGTCATATCGGAAAAGCCCTTGCACGTTCAAAAAGGCACGGCCATCCTTTTGGGATCATGTTTATTGATTTAGATTGGTTCAAAAAAGTCAATGATACGATGGGACATGATGCAGGGGATCAGCTCTTGAAAGAAGTAGCTTTAAGACTGGGTGAAAGCGTCAGGGAAGAAGACATGATCAGCAGAATTGGCGGAGATGAATTTGTAGTGGTTTTTGAAGGTATATCCAAAGATGAGATTGAGAGAATTGCAGAAAGAATTATTAAAACGGCAGCGCTTCCTTATCTCATAAATGGCCAGGAAGCTCAAATATCAGTCAGTATAGGGGTCAGCTTGTATCCAGACGATGGCGAGAGCAAAGAAACACTGCTTGAAAATGCAGATAAAGCCATGTATTATGCAAAGAATAATGGGAAAAACAGCTGCAAAGTATATACATCAGATCTAAATGATATAACATCCAATAAAGTGGGGTTCTTAGAAAAGTGGAAGAATGCTCTGCAAAGTTCCCTGTTTAATTTTGGATAAAAGAAAGGATAGGATTCCTCAGCCTTGGGGAATTCTATCCTTTTTTGTTACGCGATATGTTTTATCAATTTAAAGAATCCGAGGATCTGAAGAATTTCATATACGGTTCCTTTGGCTTTAATAATATCCGGTTTTATTCCCAGATCCCTTGAGCCGATAATGAGCTTATAAAGACCATTGGCACCAGCAGAATCAATAAAAGACAAATGGGATAAATCGATTTGCAGACGTTTGAAGCCTGTAAACCTTTCCCTAAAGGAGGAGAGAAAAATATCAAGCTGTTCCGAAGATAAATAATCTAAATGTCCTTTTAGGGATAATTTAATTTCTGTGCCGTCATCAATACACGTAACATTGAAGTCCTGGTTAGGGAACCTTTTTTGCAATAGATTAATAAATATATCCAGCTCTTCACTCAGTTTTAAAGCATCCTTTGATGATAGCTCGTCTATATTTACCTTTTCTATCATTTCTCTCCGTTTTGTTTCAAATAACCTGGTAAGCGAAATTAGCATTGTGTCACCTCAATCTCTCTTGAAATTATTATATATAGTATTAAAGTCCTATTAGTAACATGCGTATAGTATTATATACCTATAAAACTCTCAAATTCAAGAGATAAATCTTAGATTATTCTATTATTTAATATTCAGCGGGTTTAATGGGATGTTTTCATGAGAAAGGGAAATGGAAAAAATAAGAGGCAAACATCTGTTTAACAGCCATTGTTTTAATCTCGCGGCTATTGTGAGATGCTTGCCTCCATCGCTAAGAGCGGATATTCGATTAAAAGGGAGGTTCCTTCTGAACAGGAATAGATTTGCAGGCCATTAGAATAGTTTGCGATTAAATTATATCCCCGTCCTAATGAGCGTTTGCTGGAATAGCCTGAAATTAATATAGCTTTGGGCAGTTCATGCAGCGGAATCCCTGAACCTTTATCAGAGAGAAGAAACTGCAGGGTGCCTTCTTTTTTATATACCGAGAAAGTACCGGCTGTTGCATGTTTTATGATGTTTGAGGCTGCTTCTGAAATTGCTACCAATACTTTCATAGTTGAAATGTCTACTGGAAATTGTTCAAGAATTTCTTTAGCAAATGCCCTTGTTTTCGGTACATCCGCGGACTTGCGAATAGCCATTTCGCCAATTTGTTCCCCGAGCTGGCATTCGAGAGCCGCTTTGGTTGTAAGCAGCTTGACTTTACCTTGAGAGATGGTGTTGATAACCATAACATAGGATTCTAAAATATTATGCTCAAGCCGTTTTCTGTATTGCATGTATGGAGTGATATTATGCACAAAAATGGCAGCTTCATCACCTGAAAAAGGTATAGCATGTACATTGAAATGTTCATTTGCATCCATGTAAGTTTCATTTACAGGCTTTTGTCTTTCCATTGATGTTTCTGCCAGTTCCAAAATAAATTCATTGGAAGGCTTTCCTTTAGCATTATAAATGACCCCGCTTTTAACAGTGACAAAAAAGGATTCGCCAATATGGGAGTATGTGTCAACTTCTGAATATTGGGTGGATATCATGTCTGAATCTTCAGTTAATTCGTTTTGGATATTGGGATTCGAGACTGTATAAAGCATCTGTTCGATGTGGAATAAGTCAATCTTATCAACCAGTTTTGGATCAAGCACCGTTCCAGCTTTTTCTCTAAGCAGCTTTAAAATGGTCTCTTTATCCTGATGACGTGAAATGATATGATCCAATTCATTTCCGATGGCGAGAATTCTGGCGCCAAGCGGAATTTCTTCACCCTGCAGCCTTTTCGGAAAACCTTTCCCATCCCAGCGTTCATGATGATGAAGAATCCAGTCTGAAAAAGATTCATTGGGAAACATTGTTTTTACAATTTCCATGGCCTTCTCAGGATGTTTTTTATATTCTCTTTCCTCAGATAAAGTTAAATCCCCTCTTTTTCTGAAAATATAGGAAGGAAGCAATGCTTTTCCGATATCATGGATAATGGCAGCCTGCACCAGATCATGTCTTTTTCTCTTGGGATAGCTGAAATCATCAAGCAGGATTTCGCATATCTCCGCTACCCTATTGCCATGACCGGTCAAACTGGATTTAATTCGTCCTTCCAGTACTTGGATGAAGGCTTTGGATGATTCTTTCCGCAGTGCCAGCTGTTTCATAAACTCGTTAGAAAACAGGATGACAACAAGCAAGAAGAATAAGGTGTAAAGCATAAGGGAAATTAGTTCGGCTTCACTGCGATGATAAAGTAATTTTGATAAGACAATAATACTCACGAAAATGGGAATAACCAGCTCGGAAACTTTTTGTTTCAAATTTTTAAACATCTTTTTGCCAAGTACTGTTGCTTCAATGCCTTCCAGGTAAATAAAGTTGGTTACTTCCAAGGAGATTGCTGCAATTATCACTGTTGCAAAAATACTGGTTGGATGGAGCGCTTCAAGTAAGATATAGGCTGGGACTATGGACGCTATATACATGCCAAGTGTAACTAAAAGGCGCATAAGCGGAATTCGGCGCTTCCTCATATTTTTTAAGTAGTAGGCTAAGACAGCTAAAAAAATTGCTAAAACTGCAGCTGAAAAACCTTCATACAGTAATAAAAATAACCACCCTATTCCTCCGGCTGAATATCCATCTCCACTCGGTAAACGAAGTGGAAGTACTTCCAAAATCATTACAATGACACATGTAATTAAAAAGACATCAGTATGAATTAAATTAAAATCAAGAATTGAATAAATTAGAGATGCCAGAGCTGTTATTATTAAGCTGATGGTAAACCAATTTAAGACTTTCATGCTGTTTCATCCTTGGTATTAATCAAATGCGATGAATTTAAAGTTATTAAGAGAACTATCCCTATTCCGACTAATAAGTCTCCAGGACTTAAAACGTACTTTATTAGAGGAATCCAATCACCTAATATGGATGTTATTGTGATTTCATCCATTAATTGGTGGCGGGAGTCCTGATCGAAAGAGACATCAGCTTGTCCAGTTAACTCCATAGAGGTTTTTGAAACTGGCATCAATCCTCCATTTAATAAAAGGGCAAACAAATTTAAAATTGCACCGGTAAATATCCACTTTATTCCTGGAATAGATCTGTTTTTCCATAAACCGGCGATAATTCCTGAGAAAGTCAGGATCAGAATCATCTCTAATTTTTCTTCCGTCTTAATCGTAATAAATGCTAATGCAATTTGAATTCCAAAGCATGCAATAATTAAAAGAGGCCATTGAAATTCTATATTTCTAAAAAATGATAGGGGATTTTTTTTCATCAATAGAGTAATAACAAATGCTGACAATAAGAAATATATCAATTTCAAGGACCTCCTTTAAAGGATAATAAAACTGAAGACTTGCTGATATAAAAGCTAAAATTATCACCAAGTCTTCGTATTTTGATTACCACCACCATGGCTTTGCAACAATTGGCCCTAAAGCTACAGCAAGTAACGCACCAACAGTAAGGATATACTTCATTTTCTCTTTCATTTTTTTCACCTCCTTTCAAGCTGATTTCTTAATGGGAAATTCGTTTCATGGTAACCATGGTGACATCGTCCCGCTGTTCAAAATTAGAGTATGTCAGTACTTGTTCGGTAATGGTTTGAATCAGTGTCGGGTAATCGGAATGTTCATTCACAATTTCAATAATTTTTTCCTTGCCGAACTGCTTTTTATCTTCATTCATTGCTTCTAATACTCCATCCGTAAAGACACAAATGTAATCATTTGGCTTTAGATCCAGTATCTTCTCGCTGTAAGTCCGGTTTGGAAGAAATCCAATTGCGATTCCATTTGCCTTAAGGAATTCACTTGCCTTGCCTTCGCGCTTGAGAATGGCATTTGGGTGACCCGCTGAAGCATATGTGAATGTATTGTCAGTCAGGTTATACATTCCGCAAAATAGGGTAGCGAAGGATTTTAAAAGCTTTAAATCTTCATATAGAGTTGCATTTACTTTTTCCAGCAAATCGGCAGGCCCTTTGCATTGTGGCGCTAATGTGCGAATGGCTGTCCTCAGCATGGCCATCTTGGCAAATGCAGGTATTCCTTTCCCCATCACATCACCGGTGAACACCCAGTATTTCTGCTTTTCTTCCTCATAGATAAAGCCGTAATAATCTCCGCCTAAGTAATGGGCCGGGATTGACTGGCCTTTGCAGTCGAGCAGGAAGCAGGACGGTGCCTCGTGCTGAAGAAGGACTTTCTGCACATTGGCAGCTTCTTTTAACTCAGCGCTTAATCGGTTTGTCGGGATCACAATAGTTTCTGCGGCGTTGGCATCGGCATTTTTCATCATTGGCTATAGACTTCCTCTAAAATAATAAATGCGCCCATTTCTTCCATCACCTCATAAACGACAGGCTGCATATCAGAAATTGTTAAAATGCGGCCTTCTTCCTTCCAGTCCATTACTTTGCGTATTAAGAGCCCGATACCGGAAGAGTCTATAAATGTAACCCCGTCTAAATTCACATTGCAACGTGTCACGGAGAGTCGATCAATCTTTTCAATCAACGTTTCGATGGTGAAAATGTCCAGCTCTCCCTCTACAAAAACCGTTGTATGATTCACACCGATTTGTTCATCGGACATTTTGATAGACATTTATTATCACCTCTCAAAGTAGTTTTTGGGTAAAAGTACCTATTTTTATAGTAAAAAAATCCGCCTCGAATAAAGGCGGATTAGTCTTTGCTCCGTCTTTCTTCGGCAACCCGGCTGCCATGGCATTTAATAAAATGCTTTAGACCCGTGGCTTTGCGTCCCTACCTTTAGATAGGTTTGCCTTTATCGGTAAGATAAAGTGTTTTAATTTTTTAATAATTAATTAATACCATACTAGGAAAAAAGTATCAATATTTTTTTATAATATAATCTTAAATTAACCGAAACTTTTTCAATTAAAGCACGTAATAGAAGGTAATGTCTTCATGGCAGAAAACAACATTAATATGGTATTCTTACATAAACAATTCAAAGAAAAAGGTGACATTGTGGCAAAGAAAAAACTGCAGTACTGGACTTTGCAATTACTGATAATCTTAACAATCATTTACGTATCAACGAAAATTTCTTTCCTGTTTGAACCGGTCGGCATATTTGTATCCACTTTGTTTTTTCCAATCATTATATCGGGATTTCTGTATTTCCTATTGAACCCGCTGGTCAGATTGCTGCAGCGCTATAAAGTGCCAAGAACGGCAGCGATTTTAATCATCTATGCAGCTGTAATCGGATTAGTAATGCTCGTCATTGGCAACATTGCTCCGCTTATCAGCAGACAGGTGACTGAATTATTCAACGATCTTCCGGGATACGCGAAAACGACAAGAGACTTTGTTAATTCAATGTCAAACACTGAAGAGTTTAAGTGGTTTTTGGCCCAGGACTACATATCGATACAAGAAATTGAAGCCCGCATTATGGATTATGCCAATACTCTCCCTAGCCGTTTGACACAGGGAGTAGCAGGTATTGTCAGCCTGGTCACGAATATTGCGATTACAATTGTAACGGTGCCATTCCTCTTATTCTACATGTTTAAAGATGGAGATAAGTTTCCTGCAGCTGTTTCGAAATTTCTTCCTGCTTCTTATAGAGAAGAAGGGGTTAAAACGCTTAAGGAAACAGGAGAGACACTTTCTTCCTATATTCAGGGACAGATTACAGTAGCATTATTCGTGGGGACACTTTCATTTATCGGCTATTTAATCATCGACCTGCCTTATGCGCTGGTTATGGCACTGATTGTGGCCATCACCAATATTATTCCTTATGTCGGCCCGTTTCTTGGCGGTGCACCTGCTGTTATTGTCGCTCTTTTTGACTCACCGACAAAAGCCTTTCTGGTTGTCGTAGTCATTGTGATTGCCCAGCAGATTGAAGGGAATGTGCTGTCTCCGCTGATTCTCGGAAAAACATTAAACACACATCCGGCCACCATTATCATCCTATTGCTGGTTGCAGGCAATCTTGCCGGCATCCTTGGCATGATTCTGGCGATTCCTACCTATGCTGTAACCAAAACAATTGTTTTAAATACAGTAAGGTTTTTAAGGGCAAGGAAAGCAGCCCGTCTAGAGGAGACGGTTACGTAAAGATGGGAAAGCTCCTTTGCAGAGAGGGGCTTTTTCTAATTGGTATTATTTTTCCTTATGTAAAGTTAAAATAATTGTAAAAACGAAAGCGGTGATCCCAATGTGTCTAATCCTATTCGCATACAAAGTCCATCCGAAATTCAAGCTGATAGTGGCGGCCAATCGGGACGAATTTTATGAGCGTCCGACTGCCCCCGCGCATTTTTGGGAGGACGACCCCCACATTCTTGCTGGCCGGGATTTAAGGAAGATGGGGACATGGATGGGTGTTACTAAGAATGGACGATTTGCAGCTCTGACAAATTACCGCGATCCGACTGAAGTGACAGAAGGCAAGAAGTCAAGAGGGGATCTGACGGCAGAGTTTTTAAAGGGCACTGCTTCGCCTGCTGACTTTATGAATTGGGCATCTGAACATCGCAGCAGCTATACCGGCTACAATCTGCTGGCGGGAAATTTGGACGAGCTCTTTTATTATTCGAACGTGGAGGATAGAATAGAGCAGCTGCAGCCGGGGGTTTACGGGGTGAGCAACCATGTGCTGAATACCGAATGGCCGAAGGTGGAAAAGGGAAAGACTGGCTTAACTAAAATAATTAAAAATCCAGCCGGGAACTTAACGGAAGACCTGTTCACACTTCTCCGGAATGCAGAGCCTGCTCCGGATGGTTTGCTTCCGAAAACAGGAGTTTCTCTTGAATGGGAACGGCTTTTGTCACCTTTATTTATCAAAAGCGATGGCTACGGAACCAGAAGCTCGACGGTGCTGCTGATGTCAGAGGGTGAGATTTTTTACAGGGAAAGGGTTCATAATGGGGATGACAGTCAGGATCAGGAGTTTATTCTTCGAAAATAAGAAGCCAGTTCAGGCATCTGGCTTCTTTTATTCAGGCAAGCGGCAAAGTAATCCGCACCGTTGTACCTTCATTTTCCCTGCTGTGGATGTATAGGTTTCCGCCGTGGTTCTTAATGATTTTTTTGCAGATCATGATGCCTAGACCTGTGCCTTTTTCTTTTGTGCTGTAAAACGGCTCTCCCAGTTTGGCGAGGCGATCTTCCGGTATGCCGATGCCTTCATCCTCAACAGTGATGAAGACAGAATGGTCCTCCTGGCGGATATTCACGTTTATCTTGCCGCCCATCGGCATGGCTTCAATTGAGTTCTTAATGATGTTAATCAGCACCTGTTTAATTTTATCCTTTTCACATTTCACAAAGAACTCGCCGGGTGACTGAGTTAATTCGATCAGGATATTTTCCATAACTGCCTGGCTGTTTAAAAGAGTAATCACACTTTTAACTACGTTCGTCAGGCAGGTTTCTTCCATTTCGGTTATTTGAGGTTTGGCGAGAACGAGCAGGTCATTGACGATGCCTTCAATCCTCTCCAGCTCATTTAGAATGACCTCTGCGAAATTGTCTTTATGTTCTTCGTATAATAGCTGTGTAAAGCCTTTTATGGCTGTAAGCGGGTTGCGGATTTCATGGGCAATGCCAGCCGCAAGCTGACCGACAACGGAAAGTTTTTCAGCATTCTGCAGCTTTTCCTCAGTCTTCTTTTGTCCGGTTACATCTTTGATAATGATTTGGTAGACCTTTCTGTTCTTAAATGTGGTTGGGATCAGCTGGACTTCGGCTTTTCTTATTTGTCCGTCAGTCCGGATCAAATTAAACTCAAAATTCACGCTTAGCTTTGTTTGCAGAAAATCATCGAGGGTGGAATGTTCTGAAGGAGGAGTGTAGTCATGGAGGGAGGTGCCGATCATCTCTTTGATGCTCGTGAACCCGAAGAGTTTCTTTCCTTCATTATTGATATAGGTCCAAATCCCCTTTTGTGTCACCATACCGATCGTATCCTTGGAGTACTCAACCAGAAAGCGGTACTTCTCCTGTGTTTCAAGAATCTCCTCTTCCATGATGATTCTCTGTGTCATATCCCGGATGATGCACATCATTTCTTTATCGTCATTAATGACTGAAAAATTGGCTTCAAGCCACAGATAATGCCCCTCCTTATGCCTGAAACGAAAGGTCTCGCGTTTATGCGGAAGCTGTTCGAGCCCGGCCAATGCCTCTCTTAAAAGATTGCGGTCATTTGGATGGCAGTATGTATAAAGGCTGCTCCGGTAAAAATCCTGTGGTGAATAACCCAGCATCGGCAAGCAGGAAGGGGAGACATATAAAGCAATGCCTTCTTTTGTCACTCTTGCAATCAAATCGCTGGAATGCTGAATGGCCAGCTGCAGATTTCTCGCTTCGACTTTGTCCGCGAATAAATCTGCCGGATTCTCGGTCATGATCATTTTCTGTCCCTCCTTTTTTTGAAAAATGGCACTTTTCCATTATTATACATGAGTTAGGGTCTTAGACACATAGGATTTAACTATCATTTTTTAAAAGGAAAGCCAAATGAAAATATTTTTTAAAAATTATATTGACATCCTTTTCTTTATGGTGGTAAAGTAATAAACATATTACAACCGCATAATAAAAATCTTCTTATCAAGAGAGGTTGAGGGACTGGCCCTATGACACCTCGGCAGCGGACAAAAGTGTACCGTGCCAAATCCAGCAAGCATTGCTTGAAAGATAAGGAGAGGACCATTGATAAATGCTGCCCTCTTCTTTCTTTAGAAGAGGGTTTTTGTTTTACGAGGAAAAACGCATCAGGATTCTATTCATAAACATATGAATAATTCTTATCGAGAGAAGCAGAGGGACCTGGCCCAATGAAGCTTCGGCAGCAGGCAAACTGCACTGTGCCAAATCCAGCAGGCGAAAAGCCTGGAAGATAAGGAGAGGACTTCAAAAAAACCTCTTCTGACGGAAGGGGTAAATTTCAGGAGATAATCCTTAGTTTTCGCATAGGAATAATAGATAATAAAAGGTGACAGGCACCTGTACCAGTTCCCCAAAGTGGTATAGGTACCTGTCACCACAAAAGGAGAGATGCTGCATGATAGAGTTTCAGAATTTAAAGAAGGTCTATGAAAGCGGAGGTCAGCAGGTAGCTGCTCTGGATGGAATAGATTTAAAGATTAATAAGGGTGAGATTTTCGGTGTGATCGGCTTCAGTGGTGCGGGTAAGAGTTCTTTGATCCGGTGTGTCAATTGGCTGGAGAAGCCGACTTCAGGAAAGGTCATTGTCAGCGGACACGATCTGACGGCTTTGTCTGTAAGAGAAATTCGCGAAGTGAAGAGAAACATCGGGATGGTCTTTCAGCATTTTAACCTTTTAAACTCGAAAACCGTGTTTGCCAATGTGGCGATGCCGCTCACACTGGCTAAGGTTCCTAAGGATGAAATAAAAAAGCGTGTCCATGAACTATTGGAATTTGTTGGGCTTGCCGACAAGGCGAACAGCTATCCCGATCAGCTGTCAGGCGGGCAAAAGCAGCGGATCGGAATTGCCAGGGCGCTGGCGACACAGCCGTCCATTCTATTATGTGATGAAGCAACTTCAGCACTGGATCCGCAGACAACCAGCTCGATCCTGCAGCTGCTGAAAAAAATAAATAAAGAATACAACATTACCATTCTGATTATTACTCATGAAATGTCTGTCATCAGGGAGATCTGTGACCGTGTCGCTGTCATTGAGGCAGGAAAAATTATTGAAGAGGGAACGGTCTTCAATGTCTTTTCTTCACCCAAAACCCCAACAGCTAAAAACTTTGTCAGCACGGTTATGAATGATCAAATACCTGACTCCATTAAGCAAGTGATTAAAAAACAGCAGGGACTTCAAAAGGTATTCAGAATCAACTTTGTCGGAAACTCTGCCGGACAGCCCCTGCTCTCGCAGGTTGCCAAAAAGTTTAATATCGACTTCAACGTCCTGTTTGGAAATATTACTGAACTTCAGGGAACACCCTTTGGCAACCTGATTGTCGAGTTCCAGGGTCCGGACAGTGAAATCAGACGTGCTATTCAGTACATCAGCCAGGAAAAAGTTTCTATAAAGGAAGTGACAACACGTGCTAGTTAACCAGGAAAAAATCATCGAAGCCTTAATCGAAACGGTCCAAATGGTGGCATTCTCATTGCTGTTTTCAGCTCTTATCGGACTGCCGCTTGGCATATTGCTTGTTGTGACAAGGAAAGGGCATCTGCTGGAAAACACCGTTGTTTTTAACATCATAAACAGCATTATTAATATTTTCAGATCAGTCCCATTCATCATTTTAATGGTAGCCATCATCCCAATCACCAGGATGATTGTCGGGACATCGATTGGAACTGCTGCAGCCGTAGTGCCGCTCGTCTTTTATGCAGGACCGTACATTGCGAGATTAATAGAAAATTCATTGCTTGAGGTTGATCCGGGAGTCATTGAAGCGGCAGAAGCAATGGGAGCGACACCGGGACAGATCATTCTTAAGTTCCTGATTCCGGAAGCGCTCAGCTCGCTGGTATTAGGCTTTACCATTGCGACAATCGGATTGGTCGGAGCATCAGCCATGGCCGGGGCAGTAGGAGGAGGCGGCCTTGGTGACCTTGCCATTACATATGGCTATCAGCGATTTGATACAACTGTCATGCTGATTACCGTTGCGATCTTAGTGGTCATGGTTCAAGGCCTGCAGTCATTCGGAAATATCTTATCCAAAAAAATCAGAAGAAGATAACTTAGGAGGAAACACATCATGAAAAAACTATTTTTATCATTCATTATTTTAGCATTGGCTGTGTTCACTGCGGCATGCTCAAGTACAACTGGCGGAGAAGAAACTAAGAAGGTTAAATTGGGCGTCAGCGGATCAGATACACGCATTTGGGACTTTATTGCAGAAAAAGCTGAAAAGGAAGGCATTGAAATAGAGGTTGTAACATTCTCTGACTATGTACAGCCAAACGTTGCCCTTGCAGAAGGTGATCTTGATGTAAATGCATTCCAGACAGTCGCTTATTTTGACACTTTTATTAAAGAGCACAATATGGATCTTTCACCGATTGCGACAACTGTCTTAGCACCAATGGGCCTATATTCTGAAAAAGTAAAATCAGTGGAAGACATTCCGGAAGGCGGCAAAATCGCCATTCCAAATGATGCTTCAAATGGCGGAAGAGCCCTTCTTTTACTGGAGGAAGCCGGCCTGATTAAATTATCCGAGGACTATGACGGAAATCTGGACTTGAATAAAATCGTTGAAAACAAGAAGAACCTTGAATTTGTAGAAATGGTATCAGCGCAGACGCCACGTGCACTTCCGGATGTCTCTGCTTCTGTCATCAATAACGGAATTGCGGTAGATGCAGGCTTTAACCCAACTAAGGATTCAGTTTTTATTGAAAGCGAAACTGCTACTCCGTACGTAAATATCATTGCTGTCAGAACAGAAGACAAAGATAACAAAACGCTTAAGCGAATAGCGGAACTTTACCAGGAAGATGATGTAGCTGATTTCATCACGAAAGAATATGACGGAAGCATGATCCCGACTTTCATTCCATTAAGTGATATTGGCTGGTAAAAATTAATTTCTAAAGGAGGAACAATGATGGCGGCACCAGTAAAAGCACTATCCCAACTGAAAGAAGCAATCAAGAAGAATGTTGATGATAACAAGGAACTTTACCTTTCTGCAAGCCACCAGATCCATGCAAACCCGGAAATAGGAAATGAGGAGTTTTTTGCCTCGGGCTTACTATCAGGCATCCTTGAGAAGGAAGGATTTGAAGTAGAGCGCGCAGTAGCCGGGCATGAAACAGCTTTCCTGGCCCGGAAAAAATCCGATAAACCGGGGCCGTCCATTGCATTCCTTGCAGAATACGATGCCCTTCCCGGGCTGGGCCATGGATGCGGCCATAATATCATAGGCACAACAAGTGTGGCAGCAGCCATTGCATTGAGCAAGGTCATTGATGAGACCGGAGGAGAAGCAGTAGTATTGGGGACCCCGGCGGAAGAAGGCGGGCCAAATGGGAGTGCAAAAGGAAGCTTTGTGAAGCATGGATTGCTTGAGGGCATTGATGCCGCCCTTATGGTTCATCCATCAAACCATACCCGCCTGACCAGTTCATCACTGGCCGTAGATCCGCTTGACTTCGAATTTATCGGAAAGCCTGCCCATGCAGCAGCTTCACCGGAGGAAGGAATTAATGCTCTCGATGCAGTCATTCAGCTGTTCAACGGAATAAATGCTCTCCGTCAGCAATTGAAGGATGATGTGCGTATCCATGGAATTATTACTCATGGCGGGGATGCTCCAAATATTATCCCTGAGTACGCAAAAGCCAGATTCTTCATCCGTGCTTCAACCAGAACAAGTTTAAATGAGGTAACACGGAAGGTTAAAGCTGTCGCAGAAGGCGCAGCACTGGCAACAGGAGCCAAGCTGAATGTGATTGCTTTTCAAAACGAAGTAGATAACCTGCTGTTAAACAAGACATATGACCAGGTGTTTAAAGAAGTGATTGAAGACTTGGGAGAAACCGTAGTGGAAGGGGACCGGGATGGAATCGGCTCGACGGATGCCGGCAACATCAGCCAGGTGGTGCCAACCATTCACCCTTATATTAAAATTGGTGCGGATGATCTTGTTGCCCATACAGTTCCATTCCGGGAAGCAGCCGCATCTGCAAAAGGAGACGAAGCACTGATAACTGGAGCAAAAGGGCTTGCACTCACTGCCTTCCAGCTGGTTACAGACCCGGAGCTGCTTAAATCCATTAAACAGGAATTTCTAGAGCGAAAAACGGCTGAATAAGAACAAAAGCTATCCTTTTGCGGGATAGCTTTTGCTTATTTTTGTGAGTGTTTTCCTCAAATTAAGTGTTCGTTTCCCCAATTTCACCATTCTTTTCCCAAAGTTCACATTTGTCTACTTTTCCTTCATCCGTTCCTGTGCCATCCGGATAAGTTCCTTCACCATGCTGCCGCCAATCTTACCGCCAACAGTTCCTGCCTGTTTGGATGTAAGCCGGCCATTATAGCCTTGCTTCAAAGGCACACCTGCCTCCTCAGCAATTTCATATTTCACAGCGTCAGGATTTTCTCTGTCAACATGATATCCCTGGTTTGCCATTACCTGATTTTTCAGCTGGTCCAATGCACCTCTTGATTCAGGTACTAGCGGGCGTCTTTTTCTGGCCATGATGCATTCCTCCATAAGAAGTTCTTTTTCTTATTATGTGAAAGAACGTTTGGATTAACACTGAAAAAACTTGTACATCCTCCGGTGAAAAGCTATTCTAATGGTAGAAACCTTGAATTTTTGTGAAAAATCAAAAGAAGGTGTTTTAGATGGCATTAAAATACTTGTCAGCTCTTCTGCTTCCTGGACTGCTGGTATTGTTTTTTACGAGAGTCAGCTATAATCGTGTAATCGGGCTGGTGTTGACGGTTGGACTTATTGCTGCTTCAGTATATAAAGGCTACACCAATTCATTTGCCTTAATCGTTATAGACGCACTTTCGCTGACTGCCGGGTTTTGGTATGCCCAAAAATTGAAGCCGAAAATAAAGCCAAGTGCGGAATAAATTTTGCAGAGCCTGTCGAACAAACCTATCGACAGGTTTTTTAATTAATGAGTTAAAAGCTGCATTTAGGCATACGTCATATCAGCTTGAAATGGAATTCAATCAAACGTTTGATTAAACTCAAGGCAATCAATCAAACGTTTGATTAACCTTTCTTCGACAATCTCCTCAATTATTCGGCATATTTCCCAAGCAATAATTGCTCATCAAAAACAAAAAACGAATATCCGTTCGCATATTATTGGTTTGTTTTGGGCTCTTTGTGGTAGAATGATGATATGAGTTTTGAGTAAAAAACTGACAGATCAGCGGTCATCCCGGATCTTAAATTATTTCAATGCTGGTTTGTGATTAATATATAGGTAAAAGTAATTTGAACGGGAGGCTTTTAGGGTGAAGGATCAATTTGAATTAGTCTCAAAATATTCCCCACAGGGCGACCAGCCCGGGGCTATCAAAAAAATTGTGGAGGGCATTAATTCCGGCAAGAAGCACCAGACACTTCTGGGTGCAACAGGAACGGGTAAGACCTTCACGGTTTCGAATGTCATAAAAGAAGTAAACAAGCCAACACTTGTTATTGCACATAATAAAACACTCGCAGGCCAGCTATACAGTGAATTCAAGGACTTTTTTCCAAACAATGCGGTTGAGTATTTTGTCAGCTACTATGACTACTATCAGCCTGAAGCGTATGTGCCTTCTACAGATACTTTTATTGAAAAAGATGCAAGCATCAATGATGAAATTGATAAGCTTCGCCACTCGGCGACTTCCTCCCTGTTTGAGCGGAATGATGTCATTATTATTGCCAGTGTCTCCTGCATATATGGTTTGGGTTCTCCTGAAGAATACCGGGAAATGGTGCTGTCCCTCAGAACAGGAATGGAGATTGAGAGGAACCAGCTTCTTCACAGGCTCGTTGATATTCAGTATGAGCGCAATGATATTGACTTCCAGCGCGGTACCTTCCGAGTACGCGGAGATGTTGTCGAGATTTTCCCGGCATCACGGGATGAGCATTGTATCCGTGTAGAATTTTTCGGGGATGAGATAGACCGGATCCGCGAAGTGGATGCTCTCACCGGAGAAATTATGGGTGAACGTGAGCATGTTGCGATTTTCCCGGCATCCCACTTCGTAACGCGTGAAGAAAAAATGCGGATCGCCATCCAGAACATTGAAAAAGAACTGGAAGTGCGCCTTGCTGAATTAAGAGAAAACGATAAGCTTCTTGAAGCCCAGCGCCTCGAGCAGCGGACCCGCTATGACCTTGAAATGATGAGGGAGATGGGTTTTTGTTCGGGCATTGAAAACTACTCCCGTCATCTTACGCTAAGGCCACCAGGTTCAACACCGTATACCCTTCTGGATTACTTTCCGGAAGACTTCCTGATTGTGATTGATGAATCGCACGTAACTCTGCCGCAAATCCGCGGCATGTTCAATGGTGACCAGGCAAGAAAATCTGTGCTTGTGGACCATGGTTTCCGTTTGCCTTCAGCGATGGATAACAGGCCGCTTACGTTCACTGAATTCGAAAAGCATGTGAAGCAGGCTGTCTTTGTTTCGGCAACACCGGGTCCTTATGAGCTTGAGCATACGCCGGAAATGATTGAGCAAATTATCCGTCCAACCGGTTTGCTTGATCCTACTATTGATGTCCGTCCAATCGAAGGTCAAATTGATGATCTCATTGGCGAAATCCAGGAACGTGTTGAGAAAAATGAACGTGTGCTTGTTACCACTTTAACGAAAAAAATGTCTGAGGATCTAACGGACTATTTAAAGGAAATCGGCATTAAAGTGCAGTATCTGCACTCAGAGGTAAAAACGCTGGAGCGGATTGAAATTATCCGTGAGCTGCGTCTTGGAAAGTACGATGTACTGGTGGGGATCAACCTTCTGCGGGAGGGGCTTGATATACCTGAAGTATCTCTTGTTACCATACTTGATGCTGATAAGGAAGGTTTTCTCCGTTCGGAGCGCTCACTCATCCAGACGATTGGACGTGCAGCGCGTAATGCGAATGGCCATGTCATTATGTATGCAGACCGGATTACGGACAGCATGGAAAAAGCCATCAGTGAAACCAAGCGCCGCCGTTCCATACAGGAAGAGTACAATGAAAAGCATGGCATCACACCAATGACTATCCAGAAGGATATACGCGATTCGATCCGTGCAACCCATGCGGCAGAAGAGCAGGAAGAATACCAGCCGTCAGCAAAGCTCGGCAAGCTGAACAAGAAAGAGCGCGAGAAGCTGATCGGCGATATGGAAAAAGAAATGAAGGAAGCGGCCAAGTCCCTCAATTTCGAAAGGGCTGCAGAGCTTCGTGATTTAATATTAGAGCTGAAAGCGGAAGGATGACGTAAAAATGGCGATGGATAAACTGATTGTAAAGGGTGCCAGAGCCCATAATCTGAAAAATATAGATGTCACCATTCCGAGAGATAAGCTTGTCGTCCTGACCGGACTTTCAGGTTCAGGAAAGTCCTCTTTGGCCTTTGATACCATTTATGCAGAGGGGCAGCGCCGCTATGTGGAATCATTATCCGCTTACGCACGGCAATTCCTCGGCCAGATGGATAAACCTGACGTGGATGCGATCGAAGGCCTGTCTCCTGCAATTTCAATTGACCAAAAGACGACAAGCAGAAACCCTCGTTCCACAGTGGGGACAGTGACAGAAATTTATGATTACCTGCGATTATTATTTGCACGGGTGGGGCGTCCTACCTGTCCGAATCACAATATTGAAATCTCCTCACAGACCATTGAACAAATGGTTGACCGGATTATGGAATACCCTGAAAGAACAAAGCTCCAGGTTATGGCTCCGCTTGTATCCGGCCGAAAAGGGACACATGTAAAAGTGTTTGAGGATGTCAAAAAGCAGGGGTTTGTCCGTGTCCGTGTCGACGGGGAAATGATGGATCTCGGTGATGAGATTGAGCTGGAAAAAAACAAAAAGCATTCTATTGAAGTGGTAATCGACAGGATTGTCGTAAAAGAAGGCGTAGCACCAAGGCTGGCAGATTCATTGGAAACTGCTTTGAATCTTGGCAATGGCAAGGTGCTGGTGGATGTAATCGGGGAAGAAGAACTGCTGTTCAGCGAGAACCACGCCTGCCCTCTATGCGGATTTTCAATCGGCGAACTTGAACCAAGAATGTTCTCTTTTAATAGTCCGTTTGGTGCCTGTACGGAATGTGACGGATTGGGCTCAAAGCTGGAGGTAGATGTTGATCTGGTAATACCCAATAAGGATCTTTCCTTAAAGCAGAATGCCATTGCCCCATGGGAATCGACCAGCTCGCAATATTATCCTCAGCTGCTGGAGGCAGTCTGCAATCATTATGGGATTGATATGGACGTGCCGGTAAAGGATATTCCTGAACACCTGCTTGATAAAGTTTTATACGGATCCGCCAAGGACAGCATTTATTTCCGATATGAAAACGATTTTGGCCAGGTAAGGGAGAATTATATCCATTTTGAAGGTGTGATCCGCAATGTGGAGCGCCGCTATAAAGAAACAAGCTCTGATTATATCCGGGAGCAAATGGAAAAATACATGGCCCAGCATCCATGTCCTTCCTGTAAAGGTTACCGTCTGAAGCCGGAAACTCTTGCGGTGCTTGTATCCGGAAAGCATATCGGCCATGTAACAGAATATTCGATTGAGGAAGCATTCAGCTTCTTTGAGAATCTGACATTGTCTGAAAAAGAAATGAAGATTGCCAATCTCATTTTCCGTGAGATTAAGGAAAGGCTGGGCTTCCTCATAAATGTCGGGCTTGATTACCTGACTTTAAGCAGGGCAGCTGGAACTTTATCCGGCGGTGAAGCCCAGCGTATTCGCCTGGCCACTCAAATCGGTTCGCGGCTGACAGGTGTACTCTACATTCTGGACGAGCCTTCGATTGGCCTTCATCAGCGTGATAATGACCGTTTGATTGGTACGCTGAAAAATATGCGCGATATCGGCAACACCCTGATCGTGGTTGAACACGATGAAGATACTATGGTGGCAGCAGACTATTTAATTGATGTGGGCCCGGGAGCAGGAGTTCATGGCGGACAAATTGTCTCAGCGGGTACGCCTCAGGAGGTAATGGACGATCCAAACTCCCTTACAGGGCAATATCTGTCAGGCAAGAAATTCATTCCCCTTCCAATTGAGCGCCGCAAGAACGACGGGCGCTTTATCGAAATTAAAGGGGCTAAAGAAAACAATCTTAAAAATGTGAGCGTTAAGTTCCCGCTCGGCACTTTTATTTCTGTTACGGGTGTATCCGGTTCAGGGAAAAGTACACTAATCAATGAAATTCTTCATAAAGGGCTTGCCCAGAAGCTTCATAGAGCCAAAGCGAAGCCGGGTGAGCATAAAGAAATTAAGGGTATTAATCACCTTGATAAGGTCATTGATATCGATCAATCTCCAATTGGGCGGACGCCTCGTTCCAACCCGGCAACATATACCGGAGTGTTTGATGATATTCGCGATGTTTTTGCTTCAACCAATGAAGCAAAAGTGCGGGGCTATAAAAAGGGGCGCTTCAGCTTCAATGTAAAAGGCGGACGATGTGAAGCATGCCGCGGAGACGGGATCATCAAGATTGAAATGCACTTCCTGCCTGATGTGTATGTGCCATGTGAAGTCTGTCATGGCAAGCGCTATAACAGGGAAACTCTTGAAGTGAAATATAAAGGGAAGAATATTTCGGAGATTCTCGATATGACAGTGGAAGATGCACTGGAGTTTTTCGAAAATATTCCTAAAATCCGCCGCAAGCTGCAGACGATTTATGATGTGGGCCTTGGCTACATCACGTTGGGGCAGCCTGCGACAACATTGTCCGGCGGTGAGGCCCAGCGAGTCAAGCTTGCTTCTGAACTGCACCGCCGTTCGACAGGCCGCTCCCTGTATATTCTTGATGAACCGACAACAGGTCTTCATGTGGACGATATCTCAAGACTGTTGGTGGTCCTCCAGCGCCTGGTTGAGAATGGAGATACCGTACTGGTTATTGAGCATAATCTCGATGTCATCAAGGCAGCCGACTATATTGTTGACCTTGGGCCTGAAGGCGGAGATAAGGGCGGTACCATCTTAGCATCAGGTACACCGGAAAAAATTGCCGAAGTTCCGGAATCCTATACAGGTAAATATCTTAAACCGATTTTGGAAAGGGACCGCCAGAGAATGAAACAGCAAATTGAAGAAAAAGAGGGCGTGACAAACGCTTAATTAAACAAAACCGCTTGGGATTTTTTCCAAGCGGTTTTTAATCTTTCTATTTTAATTCTTCACATATGATGGTCTCTTTGCCCATATTGTCCGAAATTTGAACATAGAAATAATCATTACTAAAGATAAGATAATCGCTCCACCATCTGTAATTGCACTTGGTAATATCCCTAATACACCGTGAACGCCAGTAACTGCTGTCCACATCGATGAAGGTATCATAATAGGTCCAGCAGCTTGAGTGATATTTACCGCTAATATGACCCACCATAAAATCCTTGAACGGCTATATAAAGCCAATATACCTAACGCATTACCTATAATGTATATACACCCAACAATTCTAAAGCCAAATGTAAATCCTATTGCTTCACCAGCAGGATCAGCTACACCTGCCATTTGCATCATTGTTTCAATTAAGGTCGGATTAATAATAACAAAATTGTGGATAGCTGTACCAATGGTAAAAATAATGGAACACAAAACTATGGTAATTTGCAACTTTCTAGTTGCTGTTGAATCTGTTAACTGATGCTTTGTTTTTTTCAACTAATAAACCCACTTTCTATTTTTCAAATATATTAAACTGAATTCACAACCGAATAGTGAGATGCTATGTTTAAACTCACTAAATTAATTCGTATTCTTTATTTCAAGTTTATCATTTCACTTGTATAGTAACTTGGGCCCCTAGTTCAATTTTCATATAAGTCTTGAGGCTTAATCCATAACAACAGATTGAACAAAAAAACCTTCGTTTCAAATATCGTATAACCATGGAATATAACAAAACAAATGGTGCACAAACCTTTGTGATTTAGTTTAATTTTTACTGTTAGGCTAAATTTTCTCCATGGAAACTGAACTACTTAGTTTTGAATGCTTCTTCTTTTTGGGAAATGAGATTAAACAACTGGGATGCGGGGTAAAGAACATGCGTCTGCAGCCATCACTTATCTCAACCAAGAAAGGAACATACACTATGAAAAATAAAATCTGCCTTTTAGCAGGCATTATCCTGCTAGGGCTCGGCATCTATCTTTCCATCACATTCCTTGGAGATGAAAAAAAAGCGGAAAGCAGCCAAATGATTGTTGCTTTTGGGGATTCTCTTACTTATGGATATGGAGATGAAACAGAAGAGGGGTATATTGGCAGGCTGCAGAGAAAACTGGATAAGACATATCAGGAAAAGAATTACCGCATAACAAATCATGGGGTGTATGGCTATAAATCTTCTGATGTTCTCCAGCAAATGCTCAAACCGAATGTAGCAGAGGATATTAAAAATGCAGATATGTTTATTATCTATATTGGTACCAACGATTTGCTGAAAAGCAACGGCGGGGATCTGTATCCGCTCCATCACGAAAATCTTGTTGAAGCTAAGGACATATATGAAGATAAACTGGATGGAATCCTGGAAACACTGGAGACCGCCAACAGTGATGCACCTGTTATTCTGATTGGACTATACAACCCTTATCCTGACGGCGACCGGATTGAAAAATATATTGACCATTGGAACAAATCCATCAGAAAAAAAGCAGCAGAAGATAAACATATCACCTACATTTCCACCAATGAATTGTTCAAAGGAAAAAACAAAAAACAATACTTCGCTGATTCCCTTCATCCGAACGGAAAAGGTTATGAGCTGATTGCTGATAAAATAATAAATAATTACTCATTTTAGGTCTTGGCTATTGTTAGCCTCTCCTTCTTTTAATTGATAACACAATGTAATGTTCCAGCAAAATCGGTGTAACCAAGCAGCGTTATACTCCTATATAAGGGAAACTATTGGCTGGAAACAGAAGGGGAGGTCATTATGGAGGATTATTTAGCGAAGTCACTGGAAGAATGGAAAGAAGATATTTCTGAAGTTTTGGACCAGATTAATAATGAATACGAGGATGTAAAAAAAGAGCTGAAAGTATATTCCTACAAATACGGAATTACAAAGCAGGTTATTCAATCTACTGTGAACGAAGAGATTATTGATAATATCCGTGAAATGTATCATAAGCCTTTTGAAGAGAAGTATAACGAATTGAAAGAGTACATACGTGATTTGGATGAAAAACGAAAGGTTTTCCAGATGTTTGTCAATAAGATCGACGAAGTGAAAAAGAAGGAAGCGCCGCGCACGGACCTGGCAGCTGCTTATAAATAGCCATAAAACCGTCTTTTTATAAAAGGCGGTTTTTTTATAAAATAAGAAAGTATAAAACTTTGAACGTCGATAACTGTCTAGCGCAAGCAGCCTACCCCCCTCGAGGTCACAAGCTTGTCTAGTTGCGGCTCCTAGGGACTCGGGGTCATAAGCCGTTTCCTTTCAGAGGGAAAAACACCTTCTTACAGGAACCGTCTTATGCCTGTCGTCCCTGGGCAGTCGCCTCCACATTTCGGGCAATCCTCCCAAAAAGGCAATGGATGCCTTTCCGTGAGGCTCGTCTTGTGCTTGAGGCCCGCAGGATGGGGGGCATGCAGACGTTGCCACAGGACGTGGCGTTCTTAGTCTGCGTTCATTCGTGGGCAAGGCGCTTGCGCTTTTCTTATAGAAAAGGCTATGAGACTTGAGGCCATGGAGTCCCTCAGCCTGCAGATGTATTTTTAAAAATATGGAGGTAAATGCTCCGTTGATTTTTTATAATGAAGAGGAAGGTGAAACTTTTACCGCTCCATTTCCGTATTACACAGATAAAGGAGCTGAGAACATTGGAAACAAGGAAGATTCTGTCTGCCTTAAGCTATTTTAGCATTATGTTCGCAGGATTTATTTTTCCGCTCATTGTATTTTTCGCTTCAGAAGACACGGAAGTGAAGCGGCATGCCAAGAGTGCATTCTTATCACATTTGATTCCGCTGGTTCCTGTTCCGTTTATTGTTTTTGCTGCTGTGACCCAATTCACAGTAAATGATCAGGAAATCCCGGTATTTTTTCTTGCAGCGGTCGGCATCACAATCATACTGCTATTAATTGTACTTATCTGGAATATTATTAAAGGGGTAAAAGTCCTGATACAGGAATCGAACTAATAGAGGAGGGCCAGATAATGAAAGAGGAACGCAAACGCATTTTGAAAATGGTCGAGGATGGAAGGCTTACTGTTAATGAAGCTTTAACTCTGCTGGAACAGCTTGAACAAACACATCAGACGATGGAGCAGAAGCAGGAGGACTTAATTAAGGAGCTATCTGCTGAGGTTAAGTTTGAAGAAGCTAAAAAGGGTGAGCCCTATAGCTCTAAGCACCAAAGTGCAAAGGAAAAAATCATTGATTTTGTAGATTCAGCATTTAAGAAAGTGAAGGATCTGGATCTTGATTTTAATTTTGGGAAAAGTGTTGAAATCTCTCATATTTTTCAGCATGCAGACGCATACTTAAAAGATCTGGACATTGATGTTGCCAATGGAACAGTTAAGGTAATTCCATGGGAGCAAAGTGATGTGCGTGTTGAGTGCAAAGCCAAGGTGTATCGTGTGGATAATCAGGATGAAGCACGAAGGAATTTTCTGAAGGATGTCATTTTTGCCATTGAAGGGCAGAGGCTGAGGTTTTCGACTCAGCAAAAATGGATGAAGCTTGAAGCAGTCATCTATATTCCAAGATCTGAATATGAAAATGTGAAAATCCGCATGTTTAATGGCCCGATTGAAAGTCAAAACTTATCAGTGGAAAACTTTAAAGCGAAAACGGCTAATGGAAAAATAATGGTTAGTGATTTGAACAGCCGAAATGTGGAGGCTGAAACAGCCAACGGACAGATTACCATTCAAAAAAGCCGGATCGATCATGTGGAAGCCGAAACGTTAAATGGCGCCATTCTGGCTGATGGAGACTTCAAAAAAGCTGAACTGCAATCTTTTAATGGAAATGTAACGTGCAGGGCAGAAAATGAACGCTGCGAATGGATCGAAGCGAAGGCAGCGACGGGCAGCATCGATCTGTTTGTTCCGGATTTCGCTGCTGTCAACGGAGAGCTTCGCACCAATCTTGGCAGTTTCCATCCTGATATTGAGGGTATTGAAGTAATAGAAGAAAAGAGCGAAGTGATTCAGAAAATGATGCGTTTTAAATCTGTAAAAGAAAGCGGCAGCGGACTTAAGGTGAGGGCTGACTCAAAGACAGGTGCCATCACAATCAAGCGGTCAGCAGCCTGGTAAAATGGGGTGGAAAGGGCGCCTTCCGCTTCTTGATAGAATGTATCATTTCTGAAGTTAGATTACTGTCTAGCTCCAGGCGCCATCGGCTCGAGGTCATAAGCCGATAAGCGGGCGCCTTCCGCTTTTCTTGATAGGAGGGATTTTTAATGAACAAATTAATTCGCTCCCGCAGCAACCGGAAATTAGCGGGAGTATTGGGCGGCTTATCAAAATCGATCGGAATAGACGCTACCATACTCAGGGTGATTTTCATTGTTTTATTATTTACAACTGGCGTTTTCCCGATGACACTCATCTATGCTCTGCTTGTGTTTGTGCTTCCGAATGAAGAGGTGCTGTAGGAGATGAGATGGATCCTGGGAATCTTGATAAATGCGGTCCTGTTTGTAGCGATCGCAGGTTTTTTTAAGGATTCGTTTTACTTGTCGGGATTTGGGGCTGCCATTGGTGCCAGCTTCATGCTTTCCATCCTGAACATTCTCGTGAAACCCATCCTGATTATTTTAACTCTTCCCGTTACTGTTTTAACGCTCGGTTTGTTTCTGTTCGTCATCAATGCTGTCACGCTTATGATAACGGATGGTTTTATGGGTGATTCCTTTGAAATTGCCGGGTTTGGCACAGCGATTCTTGTTTCTGTGATTATGGCAATTGTTAATCTGATCATTCAAAAAGCAATCCTGGAACCGGCAAGGGAAAAGTAAATGCGTTAAGAAGCCAGCATGCGTTATGCTGGCTTTTTCCTATTCAATAATCGTGGCATTAAAGCCGCCCTTCTTTAGGTTCCCTGCAAGTTTCTCGGCAAGCTGTTTTTCGGAAAAGGCGACTTGAACTTTATATTGTTTGATTTTATCATTTTTTCTTAATCCATATTGTTCGGCAATTGCTTTTACAATAGCCTGTGCACAGCGTTTTCGATAGATGGGGGTCCGGAGAAGGGAAGCTTCCTCTTTATTGGTCATAAAACCGCATTCCGCAAGAACTGCAGTCATTTTTGTCTCACGCAGCACATGGAAATCAGCTGTTTTGACTCCCCGGTCCCGCAAGCCTGTAGAACTGATTAAGTTTCGCTGTATCTTTTGGGCCAGTGCCAATGCCTCCCGAGGTTTGGATGGGTAGACATATGTTTCAATTCCGCCTGCACTGTTCCAACCGCCTGTTCCGTAAGCATTGGCATGGATGGACACATAGCAGTCCGCATTTTGTTTATTTGCAAGCGCAGTCCTTTCGGCAAGCGGTACATCCCGATCATCGGAGTGGGCAAAGTGAACTTCTGTGTTTTGGTACTTTCCCAGCAGCTCTTTTGCCAAGTGGGCTACAGCACGGTTGAATTCATATTCTCTCATTCCATCAGGGCCACGTTTGCCGGGGGTGCTATATCCATGTCCGGCATCCAATATGATCTTCATCTGATCGCTCCTTTCTGATAAAAATATCTTCATCTATATAATATGGACAAACCCTCCAAAAGGACATGGTAAAATGAAAATAGGAGAAAACCCTATGGGGCTTTCTCCTATTTTGCAGCGCGCTGCATCGTATGAACGAATTTGTAGCGGTCTGCGCGATATGCTGATTTTACAAGCTCAAAAGGCGTGCCATCCTCTAAAAAGGAAGTGCGGACAATAAGGAGTACAGGAGATCCAGAGTCTACCTGCAGGTGATTTACCTCCGTTTCCTTCGCGATTGAGGCTTCAATCTGCTGGGTGGCTTCCCTGATGGTAAGGGATAGTTTTTCTTCAATATGCTGATAAAGTGACTTGTTGATGATTTCTTCCGTAAGTCCTTTAACGAGATTAGCAGGCAAGTAGGTGGTTTCCAGCGCCATTGGCAGGTTGTCTGCCATCCGCACCCGTTTGATTTCGTATACGGGTGTATTTTCTTTTATATCAAGCTTTCTCGCCAGCTGAGGCTCGGCAGGAATGATTTCAAAGGATATTAGGCGGCTGCTCGGCATCATGCCACGCTCTTTCATATCTTCAGTAAAACTGGTTAATCCCTGAAGCTTTTGTTCGACCTTCTGCTTGTTGACAAAAGTTCCGCGTCCTTTTTGCCTGTATAGATAGCCATCGTTGACAAGGTTATTTAATGCCTGTCTGACTGTCATTCGGCTAATCTGATATTGCTCCGAATACTCGCGCTCAGAAGGAATGGCTTCATCAGGCTTTAACTTGCCGTTTTCTATTAATTGTTTAATATACTCTTCCAATTGGTGATATATCGGGATGGGTGATTGCTTATCGATCATGGAAATTCTCCTATCACTATTAGTACTGATCATCAATCCTGACTGACAAGGCTAAGTGCTTCTTCATCGGCGATGATGGTCACATTTGGATGAAGCTTCAAGGCTGACGCGGGAAACTGTTCATCAGGCTCTCCGTTAACCAATTGTCTGATGGCTTCTGCCTTGGCTGGTCCTGATGCGAGCAGGATGATTTCCCTGCTATCAAGAATCGAAGCGATCCCCATTGTAATGGCTTGGGCTGGAACGTCTTCTCTAGAATTGAAAAATCTTGCGTTAGCCTTGCGCGTGCTTTCCGCAAGGTCCACGACATGCGTACGGCTATTAAAGCCAGTGCCAGGTTCATTGAATCCGATATGTCCGTTGCGGCCGATTCCCAGCACCTGCAGATCGATATCCACCAGATCCTTGATCAGCTGTTCATACCGTTCGCATTCCCTGGACATATCTTCGGCGGCTCCGTTGGGAAGATGCGTGTTTTCGAGCTGGATGTCCAGATGATCAAATAGTTCGCTATTCATGAAATGCCTGTAGCTATTAGGATCAGTTGGGGCCAGGCCGATATATTCATCCAAATTAATCGTCGTGACTTTTTCATAAGAAGTGCCATTTTCCTGATGATCCTTAATCAGTTCGGCATAAACTCCTTTTGGTGTACTGCCGGTTGCAAGCCCTAATGTCAAATCAGGCTGCCGGCAGACCTTATCAATCATCAGCCTGGCAGCTTTTCGGCTCATATCGTAATAATCGGCTGTTCGAATGATCTTCAATTCCCTTTCACCTCGCGTTCAAAGGCTTTGACTCCTCTGCAGAAGGTCATGGCAACCTCAAGGTTCTCATCGAGCACAACCAGGTCTGCATCCTTGCCTTCTGAAATGCTGCCTTTCCGGTCGAAAATATTGAGCTGTCTGGCAGGGTTGCTGCTCGCAAGCCGGACAGCTTCATGCAGCTGTATATCTGTAAAGTCAATCATATTTCTTATGGAGTCTTTCATTTTTAAAATGCTTCCAGCCAATGTGCCGTCAGCAAGCAGTGCCTGGCCATTTTCAACCTTTACATCCTGTCCGCCAAGATCATAATGGCCATTTTTCAGGCATTTGGCTCTCATAGAATCCGTTATCAGGATCATTCCATCCGCGCCTTTGGCGTTCAGAGCAAGCTTGATCATCTCTGGGCGGACATGGATTCCGTCAGCGATCATTTCAACGATCAATTCCTTAAATAAAAGCGCAGCACCGGCAACACCAGGTTCACGGTGATGCATGCCTCTCATTCCGTTGAAAAGGTGGGTCACCTGCTTGGCTCCAGCCTGAACAGCTTTCTCCATTTCTGTAAAAATGGCATCACTATGGCCGATTGAAGGAACAACGCCATTTTCATTTAGATAGCGGATAAATTCGTAGCCATTTGCTTTCTCAGGTGCAAGTGTAATCAGCTTGATGGATCCATTTGCTGCTTCCTGCCATTGCTTAAAAAGGTCAATATCAGGCTCAAGGATATGATCCTTCGGCTGGGCTCCGCCTCTTGCTTCGTTTATAAACGGGCCCTCCAGATGGATTCCGATTACTTCCGCCTTGCCGGGAGTATTTTGTTCTTTTTGATAGTGAGCCGCATTGATCAGTGCAGCTTCTATTTTTTCTTTTTCCTGTGTGATGGTTGTGGCCAGGAAGCTGGTGGTCCCTTCTTCTGGCAGCACACTGGCCATCGTGTTAAGTGCTTCAAATGTTGCATCCATTGTATCGGCACCGCCAGCGCCGTGAATGTGAACATCAATAAACCCCGGACTGATAATATGATCAGGGGAAAGTTCTATGATTTCTGCATCCTGGCCGATGGCAGGAAGCTCCTCCAAAGTTCCAGTTTTTAAGATTCGGTCATTTTCTATTAGAATAAACCCTTGATCAATCATGCGGTTTTCCAGAATAATTCTAGCGTTTTTAAGTAATAGACGGCTCATTTTTTAGTTCATCTCCGTTTGAATGATACTATTATTATAAAAGGTTTGTGTTTAGATGTCTATACCAGTTGAAATAATTAGCTCTTGTTGTTGTTTTGGTCTATACAACTAAAATGAGATAGAAGGCGGACGGGCGCTTTCTATCCTATTCATTTGAATTTTAAGGGGATTTCATACAATATCTATGATTATTTAGTATAATCTTCCGCAATGGCTTCCCGTAAATAGCCATTATGCTTTTTCAGAAGCCTGGACGCTGCTTCACCTTTTAATCCTGTTAAAATTTGAAGAATGGCAGCCTTTGTATTATGGTTTTGTTCTTTGAGAGCGGCCCGGGCTTCTTCATCAGATGCACCTGTAGCCATTTTGACGATATTTTCTGCACGTTTAAACAGTTTCTCATTAGTCATCTGCACATCCACCATCAGATTGCCGTATACTTTTCCGAGTTTGATCATGGATGCTGTTGTTAACATGTTCAGGACGAGCTTTTGTGCAGTGCCTGCTTTCATTCTTGTAGAGCCTGTAACCACCTCAGGGCCTGTGATGGGTGCTATCGTATATTTAGAGATTTTTCCCATTTCGGAGTCTTTGGTGCAGGCAACAGCAACAGTGACAGCACCGACTTCATTTCCGTATTGAAGAGCTCCGATCGTGTATGGCGTACGGCCGCTCGCCGCAATGCCGACAAGCACATCCTTGTCCGATAATTGAATATCGGCGACATCCTGCCGTCCCTGTTCACTGTCATCCTCTGCGCCTTCAACCGCCTCGGTCATTGCTTCCCTGCCCCCGGCGATAATGCCGACAACCATTTCAGGGTCTGTTCCATATGTCGGCGGACATTCTGAAGCATCGATAATGCCAAGGCGTCCTGAGGTGCCGGCTCCAACGTAAATTAAGCGGCCTCCTTTTTTAAAGCTCTCTGTAATTTCATCCACCACTTTTACAATGTGGGGGATTTCTCTTGCGATGGCATTAGGAACAATTGTATCTTCCTGATTTATGATTGTAATAATTTCTTCTGTTGTCATTAAATCGATTTCCAGTGTTTTTGGGTTTCGCTGCTCTGTATTCAGCTTTGTAATATTCATTATTTATCCCTCACTATTAATTGGAATTTAGTTCCTGCCTTAATCTGATCCAGCAGGGGCATATCTTCTTCTATTACTCTGGCGATTACATTCACGCGTTCATCCCGTTGGAGATCTGCTAACGTAATTTGCATCTCTCCTGCGTAGCGGCCATATAGAATATTATCAACTGTGACACTGCCTTTTTTACGTTCCAGCTGGTTCACAGGTTCCCATTTATTAGATCCCTGCCCGGCATAGGATCTTGATTCAACCGACCTGATAACATCCCGGGCAGGATCCATCCGGTTTGTATGAAGTTTGTTAAAAAGATCCTCATAGATTTGTCCGCCGGTCAGCTCGATTCGGAGAGGAACAGCTCCTTCCGCGATTTTCGCCAGCTGTTCAAGAGTCCCGTCTTTTACAGAATGGTCACCAATCAATACCTTGTCTGTCCAGCAGCTGTTCATCAGTTCAGCCGCTGCGGCAGCAGTTGACGCGCCCCGGTGTTTTTCAAGAGTAGGCAGACCGGCAAAAATGGGTCCGCGAAGCTCCCCGTCACCAGGCACAAACGCCATGGTAGTTATTCCCATTCCTTTTAGGAGCTTATTTCGCTCTATAAAAAAGTCTTTATCTAAACCGGTTTCTGGCCGAGGATAAAAGTTATGCCAGGCTTCAATATTATTGGTTTTTAATCCCAGTTCCATCCACTCATGCAATTCTTCGGACGAGATTGTACTGGCATTGATTCCAAGTTTCATTTTTCTTGAGAGTTCAACAATCTGTTCAGAGGTGAAGCCGTAATCAGCCCGAATTCCGGTGAGCCCCCATTCGAGAAGTGTATCAATCGAATCCCAGCCCAATCCTAAATGGCCCAATGATAGGGGGGAAACATCTGCGAGGAGTTCCATATGATGCTGCTTTGCCAAGGCACCAAGCTTCTGAAGCAAATGTTTATAAGTGCTGTGGTCATCTTCGGGAATATGGAGGGATGTGAAAATGGATGTGAGGCCGTGAGAAGCTGCCTTTTCTATCCATTCCGCGGTTTGAAGCTGGCGCTCTTCTGATAAGTAAACTGATATTCCAAGCATTCTGGTCACCTCTATAAATCTGAATTTTGTAAAAACAATCACTCATAAGTAAAGAAGGAGGAATGCTCCTCCTTCTCTAAATTAGATAATATAAAATCTTGAATATAGATAACTGTCTAGCGCAAGCAGCCTACCACCTCGAGGTGTCGGGGGTGAACAAGGCGTTTCCGCTTTTATATATTTTTCGCCATTTCCTCTTTGAATCCGAACAGCCATGTGAACAGGAAGCCGAATGCATAGGCAATTAATAGGCCAATCAGATACAGTATGATTTGATTGGTGTGAACGAGGAAGGCAAGCGGTATGCCGGAAACCCCGATGGCTACTGTGGCAATTTTGAAGAACGCCTGGAAAGCACCGCCGACAGCAGCACCCAGACACGCTGTCAGGAATGGACGTCCCAGCGGCAGGGTAACCCCGAAAATAAGCGGTTCGCCGATTCCGAGCATTCCCACCGGAAGTCCGCCTTTAATGACTCTTTTCAGACGGGCATTCTTTGTTTTGAAATAAATGGCGAATGCGGCACCTACCTGGCCGGCACCGCCCATTGCAAGAATTGGCAGCAGCGGGTCATCTCCGATTGAGTTAATTAATTCCATGTGAACTGGTGTTAATCCTTGATGCAAACCAGTTACAACTAAAGGAAGGAATGTTCCGGCAAGTACTAATCCCGCCAGGATGCCGCCGACATCAAGTATGCCAAGCAGTCCTTTAGTTATGATATCTGATAGGAATCCGCCAACAGGCTGAAGGATGAAGAAAGTTGCAAAACCTGTAATTAATAATGCAAGTGTAGGTGTTACGATTATATCAATAGCAGAAGGAACGACTCTGCGGATTCTTTTCTCCAAAAAGGCCACCAATGCAGCAGCGAGCATGACTCCAATAAGTCCTCCGCGGCCAGGGACCAGTGCTTCACCAAAAAGAGTGATATTGGCAAGGCCAGGGTTGATTAATAGAATACCGGCCGCACCGCCAAGAGCAGGAGATCCACCAAATTCCTTCGCCGTGTTAATACCAACAAACACGCCCAGGTAACCGAATAACCCCCAGCCAATCAGGTCAAGCATCTGCACAAGCGTGGATTCCGGATCTCCGCCTGATTTGATAATGACATTATTGATCCCAGCAATCAAACCGGAAGCAACAATAGCCGGAATAAGCGGGATGAAGATACTTGCTATTTTTCGTAAAAATAACTTGAATGGAGTTGCATTTTTCTCATTTAGTCCGGCTTTTGTCCGGGCTGCCAGTCCTTCCAATGAAGTGTCAATCTCTTCTTCATCATCAACGGAAGAAACATTTTTGCCTGTCATTCTGGAAACTTCGTCAGCTACTTTGGTGACGATTCCTGGTCCCAGTATGATTTGGAGTGTTTCTGCTTCCACAACACCCATAACGCCGTCAATATCCTTGATGCCATTCAGATTGACTTTGCTTTCATCGACCGGCTTCACACGAAGACGGGTCATGCAGGAGGCCAGTTCCGCAATATTGCCGGTGCCGCCCAACTGCTCCGTAATCTCTTTCGCCAAGCGTTCTTCTTTACGCATGAGCTTTTCCCCCTCTTTTTTTTAAATGGAATAAACGTAATTAGAGCTAAAATAATAAATGAATTCGCTTACATACCCATATTAACAAGGTTAAGTCTAGTTGTCTATACCATTTATATATTTTATATGGGCATGTCATCATATTTATACGCATAACAATCCTGAAAATTGTCCTTTTTAAACAGGATTAAGCATATGGGCCTAGTGTTAATTTTGAAAAAATCGATTTCAGAAATTTGGTTCTGGGTTAAAAAGTGCTAAAATAAAGAGAAACTTCCGGCAGCCTGTTTTTGGCTGACGGTTAGTTGAACCAATCGGGCTTTTACGGACAGTTAATTTACTTAGAGGTATTTCTGTATTTTTTAATTATTTGTTAAGGAAATTTTACTGTCCGTTAACCAGCGATAGAGTGAAACTTCATGAACTTAATGAATTAAAGAGTTACATATAAAGAGATCATCCGGCAGTGCCAGCATTAAAGGAGGAACTATTTTGGTAAAAGTGCGCACGAAAGATATTATAGAAAAATTTGGGCTTGAATTGATTGCCGGAGAGGAAGGCATTAACCGGCCGATTACAACGAGTGATATTTCGCGTCCGGGCCTGGAGATGGCAGGTTATTTTGATTATTATCCGGCTGAACGCATTCAATTGATTGGAAAAACGGAACTGTCTTTCGTTGAAACGCTGACTAATTCTGAGCGGGAGATCCGGCTTGAACGGCTCTGTACAGATATTACACCTGGCATAATCGTGACGAGAGGGCTTGATATACCTGAAGAACTGATTGAAGCAGCTGAGAGAGAATCGGTTCCGCTGCTTCGATCCAAGCAAAAAACGACCCGTTTCTCCAGCTTGCTGACAAATTTTCTGGAGAGCAAGCTTGCTCCAACGACAGCTGTTCACGGCGTCCTTGTTGATATTTATGGGGTAGGGGTACTGATAACAGGTAAGAGCGGAGTAGGTAAAAGCGAGACGGCACTCGAGTTAGTTAAACGCGGACACCGCCTTGTTGCGGATGACTGTGTGGAGATCAGGCAGGAGGATGAAGATTATCTGGTGGGAAATTCACCGGAGTTGATCGAACATCTGCTTGAAATCCGCGGCCTCGGCATCATCAATGTAATGACGCTGTTCGGTGCTGGAGCTGTCCGCAGCTATAAAAAAATCTCTGTTGTTATGAATTTGGAGCTGTGGGACCCGAAAAAACAGTACGATCGCCTCGGCCTTGATGAAGAAAAAATGAAAATCATCGATACGGAGATTACGAAACTGACCATTCCGGTTAGACCCGGACGAAATCTCGCTGTCATCATTGAGGTGGCTGCCATGAACTTCCGCTTAAAGAGAATGGGAATGAATGCAGCGGAACAGTTCACGAACCGCCTCTCAGATGTGATTGAAGACGGAGACCATGATGATCGTTAATCGGTGAAAACAGGTCAACCATTTTTCAATCAAACGTTTGATTGAAAGCTGTTAATCCTCATCAGGCTTCAAAAAAGAATAGATAAAGGGCGCCGCCGCGCTTTTCAAAAGGAGAAGTGATCATGGAAAACAATATTCAGCCGTTAGATCCGATTGCCATTTCCCTTGGGCCGATTCAGGTCCACTGGTATGGCCTGATTATCGGCCTCGGCATTGCACTGGCTCTCATTATCGCGATGAGGGAAGGGGAAAGAAGGGGACTCCCTAAAGACATCTTTGCAGATTTAATGCTGTGGGCCATTCCCATTGCGATTATCTCCGCCAGGATCTATTATGTTATATTTCAATGGGATTTTTACTCGCAGAACCCGGGTGAAATCATCAAAATATGGAATGGCGGAATTGCCATTCATGGAGCCTTGATTGGTTCTGTCATCACTGCTTATGTTTTTGCAAAGAAAAAGAAAATCTCGTTCTGGAAGCTTGCTGATATTGCAGCGCCAAGCATCATTTTGGGGCAGGCCATCGGCCGCTGGGGAAACTTCATGAATCAGGAGGCGCACGGGCGGGAAGTCAGCCGGGCATTCCTTGAGAATATGCATCTGCCTGAATTTATCATTAACCAGATGTATATTAACGGAACTTATTATCATCCGACGTTTTTATATGAATCCATCTGGAATATCATTGGATTTATCATTCTTATATTATTAAGAAGAGCAAACTTAAGGCGCGGAGAGCTTTTCCTCACCTATGTCATCTGGTATTCAATCGGCCGTTTCTTCGTAGAAGGCCTCCGTACCGACAGCCTGATGCTTACTGAAAATTTAAGGATTGCTCAGACAATATCTATCGTTCTTATTATTGCTGCACTGGTCCTGATTTTTTATAGAAGAGCAGAGGGTCTTGCCAAAGCTCGTTATTTGGATAAGGCCGAGGGGAAATAAAGAATAGGGGAGAGTAGAAATGCTGGTTGAATCATCAAAAAGGGGGCTGATGGCCGGCTTAAAGACAACATGGACACTAGGGAAAGTCATATTCCCGGTCACTTTGATTGTGGCACTGCTGCAGCATACACCGGTGCTTCCATGGGTTATCAAGCTGATCACGCCCCTTATGAATCTGATCGGGCTGTCAGGAGATGCAGCCATACCGCTTGTTTTGGGGAACTTCTTGAATTTGTATGCCGGAATCGGAGCGATCTTAACGCTCGATCTAACGGTAAAAGAAGTATTTATTATTGCCGTCATGCTGTCGTTTTCACATAATATGCTGATTGAAACAGGAGTCGCTTTGAAGGTTGGCGTTAAGCTTTGGGTCGTTCTTACCGTCCGTTTCGGATTGGCACTGATAAGCGCTATTGTTATCAACCTTGTTTGGCAGGGCGGATCCGAAACGGCTAAGTACGGATTTATTCCGGCAAAAGAAGAGCAGGTATCCGGGGCATTGCCCATCCTGCTGGATGGACTGCAGACTGCTTTGCTTGGTATTCTCCAGCTTGCCATCATCGTCATCCCGCTGATGATCATTATTCAGATCTTAAAAGATAAGCAATGGCTTGCTGTCTTTTCAAGATGGATGGCGCCTGTGACCAGGGCGCTTGGAATGAAAGAAAATACGTCTACAACCCTTGCAGCCGGATTGCTGATTGGCCTAGCCTATGGGGCGGGTGTCATGATCCAGGCTGTAGAGGAAGATGGCGTCAGCAAAAAAGATGTAACGATCGCATTTATTTTCCTTGTAGCCTGCCACGCAGTTGTTGAAGATACACTGATTTTCGTGCCGCTTGGCATTCCGGTGCTGCCGCTTCTGCTGATCCGCCTGGGTGTGGCAATCATCCTGACACTGGCGGTGGCGATGATTTGGAACCGTGCTGATCTGGCAAAAAGAAAGGAAGCAACATATGAGCATTAACACACTATTGTTTGATCTAGATGGAACACTAATTGACACAAACGAATTGATTATTTCCTCGTTTTTGCATACGCTTGGAAAATATTATCCCGACCGCTATCAGCGGGAAGATGTTCTCCCGTTCATGGGGCCAACCCTGCATGAAACATTTGAGTCCATCAACCCGGAAAAAGTGGAGGAGATGATCTCGGTTTATCGGGAGTACAATATTAAGAACCACGACGTGCTTGTGAAGGAATTTGCCGGCGTATTTGAAACGGTTCGGACTTTAAAAGAATCAGGATACAAACTGGGCATTGTTACCACGAAAGTTTCCAATGTAGTTGAAAAGGGCCTAAAGCTGACAAATCTTGATCAGTTTTTCGATGTGGTTGTCACTCTGGATGATGTGGATAAGCCAAAGCCCGATCCGGAGCCAATCCTGAAGGCGTTAAGCCTGCTTGATGCGAAACCGGAAGAAGCCATTATGGTCGGCGATAACTCACACGATATCGATGGGGGAAAAAATGCCGGCACGAAAACGGCAGGTGTTGCCTGGACAGCGAAAGGCCGCGGGTTTCTTGCGCGCTTTGAACCGGATTATATGCTGGACAATATGGCTGACCTGCTCGATATTCTCGAGGCAGAAAACCAATGAGAAAAACGGAGCGTTTTCCGGTAGAGGGAGGCAATTCACTCTGGCATGTGTATAAAACGGTTCCGTTCCTGAAAGTTGTCAAAAACTTTATTGTAATTCAGCTCGCGCGCTATACGCCATTTCTTGGCATGAAAAATTGGCTCTACCGTACATTCCTGAGAATGAAGATTGGGGACCAGACATCATTTGCACTCATGGTTATGCTGGATGTCATGTTCCCTGAAAAAATAAGTGTCGGACGCAACACGGTCATTGGCTACAACACGACAATCCTCGCTCATGAATATCTGATTAAGGAATACCGCCTCGGCCGGGTTGATATTGGCAGTGAAGTCATGATTGGCGCTAACTCAACTATACTGCCGGGTGTCACAATTGGTGATGGAGCCATTGTTTCAGCCGGAACGCTTGTCCATAAAGATGTCCCGGCCGGAGCCTTCGTTGGCGGCAACCCGATGCGAGTCATTTATACAGAGGAAGAGCTTGCCGCTCGCTGGGCAGACGATCCGATATATGGTGCAGATCTAAACAAAACTCCGCTTGCTTAGACTGGCGGAGTTTTTCTATACAATAGCTTCAAATAACCTGTCGAAAAAAGTACAAACTATAAGAAAGCTCCTTTTTTAAAAAATGGGAGTCTTTTTTATTTTTCTGTCTCTTTTGGTTGACGGAGTGATAAATGCGCGTTAAACTACATATAACTTCAATCTACTACCATATTAGCGAACTAAAGGATTTGGAATTTTTAAGTCATAGAGGTGATTACGTTTGAGCCGATTATTTATGTTTGAAAAGCCGCTAGGCATGAGAGATACATTACCCGATCTATACGAAAGAAAAGATGCAGTCCGCACATCCATCCAGGAGGAAATGAAACGCTGGGGCTATCAGTTTATCGAAACGCCTGCACTGGAATATTACGAAACAGTCGGGGCGGCTTCAGCGATATTGGATCAGCAGCTGTTCAAGCTGCTTGATCAGCAGGGCCATACCCTGGTGCTCCGGCCGGATATGACAGCACCGATTGCGAGGGTGGCAGCATCCCGTCTCTTAAAAGACGAGCTGCCGATCAGGCTTGCTTATTCCGCCAATGTATACCGCGCACAGCAGCGGGAGGGAGGCAGGCCGGCTGAGTTTGAGCAAATCGGTGTAGAATGCATTGGCGATGATACAATCAGTGCGGATGGCGAAGGAATGGCGCTTATGATCTCTGCTCTAAAAGAAGCAGGGCTTGAAAACTTCCAGCTTTCCGCCGGCCACATCGGTTTTGTCCGTGACTTCTTCCAGCAGATTTTAGGAACGGAAGAAAGAGTGGAAAACCTGACAAGATTTTTATATGAGAAAAACTATGTAGGGTACAGGGAACATGTAAAAAGTCTGTCTCTTTCGTCCATTGATAAACAAAGGCTTCTTGATTTCCTTAAATTAAGGGGCGGGGAAGAAGTAATTGAGATTGCTTATGGCCTTCTGGAAAACGGCACAGGAAAAAAAGCATTAGCCGAGCTTGAACAGCTTTGGGGCATTATGCGGGACTACGGCCAGGAAGGCACAGTTAAATTTGATTTAACGCTCGTCAGCCATATGAGCTACTACACGGGCATTCTTTTTGAAGTATATGCAGGAAATGTTGGGTTCCCGATCGGAAATGGCGGCCGCTATGATCTGCTGCTCCAAAAGTTCGGAAAAGATACGGGAGCAACCGGCTTTGCCATTAGATTGGACCGCTTGCTCGAGGCGCTTGAAGACAGCAATGAGGCTGAACCTGTGTACTGCATTTTATACAGTCCGGAACGCCGCAAAGAGGCATTCGATTTTGCGAAGGAAGAACGTTCTGCCGGAAAGAAAGTGGTCCTGCAGGATATTAGCGGTGTTAAGGACATCGATGCCTGCACCAGCCAGTACGAAGATATTACCTTTTTAGTCGGAAAAGCTGGAAAGGAGAGCATAAAATGAGTGATGTGTTAACGATTGCGATGCCAAAGGGCCGCATTTTTGAGGAAGCAGCTGAATTGCTTCGCCGTGCAGGCTTTCAATTGCCGCCGGAATTCGATGATTCACGTAAATTGATTATCGATGTGCCGGAAGAGAATTTCCGTTTTATACTTGCAAAACCGATGGATGTGCCAACATATGTGGAGCATGGTGTAGCAGACCTTGGGATTGCTGGAAAGGACGTAATGCTTGAAGAAGAGCGGGATGTCTACGAGCTTCTTGATTTAAAAATCAGTGCCTGTTATCTCGCTGTTGCGGGACTGCCAAACACCAGGCTGAATGATGTTGCTCCTAAAATTGCTACAAAGTATCCGCAGATTGCGGCAGCATATTTCCGCGAGCAGGGGGAGCAGGTTGAGATCATTAAATTGAACGGCTCCATAGAGCTTGCCCCGATGATCGGGCTGGCGGACCGGATCGTGGATATCGTATCAACCGGCCGGACACTGAAAGAAAACGGGCTCGTTGAATACGAAACGATTGTCGGAATCACATCAAGATTGATCGTTAATCCTGTCAGCTACCGTATCAAGGATGAACGAATCAGCGAGCTGGTTGGCCGGCTGACAGAAGTTATTTCAGGAGAAGAAATAAGCTCTTAAAAGGATGTAGAACCCTATGAAAATTTTAAAAATTGATGACCAAATTTCAATTAAACGGTCTGTTGATAACGGCACAGAAGAACAGCGGGCGATTGTAAAAAATATAATTAAAACAGTCCGCCAAAACGGCGATCAAGCTTTAAAAGAATATACAGAAAAATTTGATGGCATCTCTCTGGATGAATTAAAGGTACCACAGGCTGAAATAGAAGAAGCTTTGAGGCAAGTGGATGGTAAAATCCTTGAGATCATTAAAGAAGCTGCCGAAAACATCCGGTCTTTTCATGAAAAACAGCTCCGTCCTTCCTGGATGACAACAGAAGAGAACGGCACAGTCCTTGGTCAAAAAATTACACCGCTTGATTCAGTCGGCCTGTATGTTCCGGGCGGAACGGCAGCATACCCGTCATCCGTACTTATGAATGTGATTCCGGCAAAGGTTGCGGGGGTTAAGAGGATCGTGATTACCTCTCCTCCTGATAAAAAGACAGGAAAGCTGCCACCGGCTGTTCTGGCAGCAGCACACCTCGCCGGTGCGGAAGAAATCTATAAAGTCGGCGGAGCCCAGGCGATTGCTGCATTAGCATATGGAACCGAATCGATCCGGCCTGTCGACAAAATCACAGGTCCCGGAAATATCTTTGTGGCTCTTGCAAAACGCGAAGTTTTTGGAGATGTTGATATAGATATGATTGCAGGTCCGAGTGAAATTGCGATTCTTGCAGATGAAACGGCACATCCAGATGAGGTGGCGGCCGATCTGCTATCACAGGCTGAGCATGATCCTATGGCAAGCGCAGTCCTTGTGACACCATCATCTGCTTTGGCAGAAGCGGTCTCAGCAGAAGTGGATCGCCAGCTTGCCGAGCTGCCCCGCCAGGAAATTGCCGCTGGATCCATCGGGGATTACGGAGCTATTTATGTAACGGAAAGCATGGATGAAGCGGTTGAAACGGTTAACAATCTTGCTCCGGAACACCTTGAAATTTTAACGCAGAATCCAATGGAGCTTCTCGGAAGGGTACGTCACGCAGGAGCAATCTTCCTCGGAAGATTCAGCCCTGAACCGGTTGGCGACTATTTTGCCGGTCCAAACCACGTTCTGCCGACAAACGGGACGGCCCGTTTTTCAAGCCCGCTTAATGTGGAGGATTTTCAAAAGAAATCAAGCATTCTTTTATACAGCGAAAAAGCATTAAAGGATAACGGCGAAAAAATAGCGGCCTTTGCGCGTCTGGAAGGCCTTGAAGCCCATGCCAGATCCATTGAGACAAGACTAAGAAAATAAGCTGGAGGAATAATCATGGCCAGAACTGCAGAAATTTCACGTAAAACCAATGAAACGAATATCACACTTTCCTTAAATATAGACGGAGAAGGCAAAAGCGATCTGGAAACAGGCGTGCCATTTATGACACATATGCTGGACCTGTTCGCTAAGCACGGACAATTTGACTTAAACATTGTCGCAAATGGCGATACAGATGTGGATGATCACCACACAACAGAGGACATTGGCATCTGCCTGGGCCAAGTACTTAAAGATGCTTTAGGCGATAAGAAAGGCATTAAGCGCTATGGAAATGCGTTTGTTCCTATGGACGAAGCGCTGGCTCAAGTGGTGGTTGACCTCAGCAACCGCCCTCACCTGGAGATGCGTGCTGAGTTCCCGAGCCAAAAGGTCGGGACATTTGATACAGAGCTAGTGCATGAATTTCTCTGGAAACTTGCACTTGAAGCGAGAATGAACCTGCATGTCATCGTTCACTATGGACAGAATACACACCACATCATTGAGGCGATTTTCAAAGCACTCGCTCGTGCGCTGGATGAAGCAACGACGATCGATCCGCGGATTAAGGGAGTTCCCTCAACGAAAGGGATGTTGTAAATGATCGGCATCATTGATTACGGAATGGGGAATTTGTTCAGTGTCAGTAAAGCACTGGAACGTTTGGAGGTCCCTTATTTCCTCTCTGAAAATAAAGCCGAGCTTCTGAAGGCAGACGCTTTAATTTTACCGGGTGTTGGCTCTTTCATGGATGCAATGAGTATTTTAAATTCTACTGGCCTGGCAGATCTGGTAAAGGAGTTCGCTGATACAGGCAAGCCGCTCCTTGGCATTTGCCTTGGCATGCAGCTTTTATTTGAGAGCAGTGAAGAAAATGGACTGACAGAAGGATTGCAGCTTCTGCCTGGCCATGTGAGGCGTTTTCCCGGTGCAACAGCAGAAGGCGAAACGTATAAAGTTCCGCATATGGGCTGGAACCGTCTTGAATTCTTACAGGATTCGCCGATTCTAAAAGGCCTTGATGAAGATTATGTCTATTTCGTCCACTCTTATTTTGCAGATACAGATGATAGAGAAGTAGTTATCAGCAGAAGTATGTATGATGTAGAAGTGCCGGCGGTTGTCGGAAGGGGCAATGTGTTTGGCATGCAGTTCCACCCTGAAAAAAGCAGTTCGCTCGGCATGGCGCTTTTACGCAATTTTACCGAGCTGGTTGAAGAAAGGATGTCTGTGAAATGAGTTTTACCATCTATCCGGCAATTGATATGAGAGGCGGCAAGTGCGTCCGGCTGCTGCAGGGGGATTACGATAAAGAAACGGTGTATGGCGATTCTCCATTTGATATGGCCAAAAAGTTTGCTGATGAAGGAGCGGACTGGATTCATATGGTAGATCTAGACGGTGCTAAGGATGGGAAGCGGGTTAATGATGAATATGTCATCCAGGCTGCCCGCGAACTTGGCGCCTCTGTCCAGATCGGCGGGGGAATCCGTACAGAAGAAGACATCCTTCATTATCTTGATAATGGTGTAACACGCGTAATTATTGGAAGCATTGCCGTCTCCAATCCTGAGTTTGCTATTGACATGATCCGCAAATATGGCAAAGCTATAGCGGTAGGACTTGATGCGAAAAATGGCTATGTGGCCACACACGGCTGGCTGGAAACGTCTGAAGTAAAGGCAGTTGACTTAGGCAGGCGATTTGCCGACGCAGGTGCGGAAACATTTATTTTTACGGATATCGCAACAGACGGCATGCTCTCCGGTCCAAACGTTGAAGCCGTTCGACTGCTTGCCCGTGAAACCGGAAAAAGTGTCATTGCATCCGGCGGTGTCAGCGGGCTGGCTGATTTGGTGAACCTTCGGGAGTATGCTTCTGAAGGTGTTGCCGGCGCCATCGTCGGAAAGGCCATTTATGAAGGCAGGTTTACCGTAGCGGAAGCCTTGAAAGAGGTGAAGGCATAATGCTGACGAAACGCATCGTTCCCTGTCTGGATGTAAAGGACGGCCGTGTTGTAAAAGGGGTGCAATTTGTGCAGCTGCGTGATGCGGGAGACCCGGTTGAGCTTGCCCGGTTTTATGATGGACAGGGAGCTGACGAGCTGGTCTTCCTCGATATCTCCGCTTCCCATGAAGGACGGAAAACAATGGTTGAGGTTGTGAAGGCTGTTGCGTCTGAGCTGGCCATTCCCTTTACTGTCGGCGGCGGGATTAACGCGCTGGAAGATATGAAGCGGATTTTGCGGGCAGGGGCTGATAAGGTTTCTCTCAATACGGCTGCCGTAAACAATCCCGGTTTAATTACAGAAGGGGCAAATTTCTTCGGGTCACAGTGCATCGTAGTTGCGATTGATGCCAAATACGATGAAGAGCTTGGTTCCTGGCGCGTGTATACACATGGCGGACGGACACCGACTGATCTGGAGGTTATCGCCTGGGCGCGTGAAGCGGCAGAGCGCGGCGCCGGAGAAATTTTACTGACAAGCATGGATTCAGACGGAGAGAAAAAAGGCTTCGATATCAAGCTGACGAAAGCAGTCAGCGAGGCGGTTTCGATTCCGGTTATTGCTTCAGGCGGTGCCGGAAATGCCGATCACTTCGCTGAAGCATTTATCGATGGGAAAGCGGATGCCGCGCTGGCAGCATCGATTTTTCACTATAAAGAAACATCTGTGGCAGAAGTGAAATCTTATATTAAGGAAAAAGGGGTGTTGGTCCGATGAATATCGATGGTGTAAAGTTTGACGAAAAGGGACTGATCCCTGCTGTTGTGCAAGATGCGAAAACAAAAGAGGTATTAACGTTAGCCTATATGAATCGGGAATCTCTTTTAAAATCCGCGGAAACAGGGGAAACCTGGTTTTTCAGCCGTTCCCGCAATGAGCTGTGGCACAAAGGAGCAACAAGCGGAAATACGCAGAAAATTGTTGAAATGAAGCTTGACTGTGACCAGGATGCCATTGTGGTCCTGGTTGAACCAGCCGGGCCTGCCTGTCACAATGGAACAGTCAGCTGCTTTGAAGAAAGAGTATACGGGGAAGAGTCAGGCGGCTTATCTGACTACGAAATCCTTTATGCACTTGAAAAGGTCATTGAAGAACGCGAAAAGACACGCCCAGAAGGAGCCTACACAACCTATCTTTTTGAAAAAGGAGTGGATAAAATCCTGAAGAAGGTCGGCGAAGAATCCGCAGAAGTCATCATCGCTGCGAAAAACCGTGATAAGGACGAACTTAAATGGGAAGCGGCTGACCTGATTTATCACCTGATGGTACTGCTGCGCGAGCAGGAGGTGCCTTTTAGCGAAGTCTTGAAAGTGCTTAATAAACGGCATGAAAAGAAAAATGAACCGGCCTCCGAATAGGGAGGGCGGTTTTCTGCTTAACTGTAAGATAAATTCTCGAAGATGCGAGATAAATTTTAGAACATGTTAGATAAAAGAAGGATTATGCCATCCTCTCTAGGCCGCCGCTACCACCTGCCGCCAAGCTGCCAAGATATTACCGACCTTTAACACCAGCACCGCTAACCCACCGCAACAACCCTTTAAAACATAACCGCAATAAGATTTCCAATAAAAAATTACGATTGGAAATAGTATTGTCATTTCATCCCTTCTCCACAGGCTTGTTCGTGTGATATACTACTTTAGTTACTAACATTTATGGAGGATTTCATGAGTAAAGACTCTAAAGCTAGACACCAAAAGGGAAAGTTACTGTCATTTATCCCGAATGGTGAGTACTATTTTTCCAAAGGGATTAAGTCGTACCACCGCAGGGATTTTCATAAAGCGAAGAAATATTTAATGCGGGCTATGCAGCTTGAGCCGGGTGAACCGATGATTGTCTGCCAGCTTGCGATTGTTCATTCAGAAATGGGTGAGTATCAGGAGTCGAATCAGCTGCTCCATATGATATTGGAAGAGCTTGATGAGGATATGTCGGAATGCCATTATTTCCTTGCCAACAACTATGCTCATATGGGCCTTTTCAAAGATGCTTACACGCATGCCAATACCTATCTTGATTTGGATCGGGACGGAGAGTTTACGGAAGATACAGAGGATCTGCTGGAGCTTCTTACGCTTGAAGCGGATGATTTGGATGACGAGCTGTACGAGCAGGATGATTTGATTACGAAGCAGGAACATGCACGGGAATTGCTGGAGTCCGGCCATTTTCCAAAAGCGGTTGAGATTCTGAACTCTGTTATTGATGAGTATCCGGAGTATTGGTCCGCATACAATAATTTGGCCCTGGCATATTTTTACCTGGGAGAAGTACAAAAGGCGGCAGATATTTTAGAGAAGGTACTGGAAGAAAATCCGGGCAATCTCCATGCTCTTTGCAACAAGCTGGTCTTTGCTTTTTACGAACGGGATTTCCGGCAGGTGCGCCTGTTAAAAGAGGCTCTGAAAAAAATAAAGCCGCTTTCGGTTGAACACCAGTTCAAGCTTGGTGCCACTTTTGCTTTGACCGGCGAGTATGAGGCTTCCTTTGCATGGCTTCGCAAGCTTCAGAAGAAAGGCTTTGAAGGGGACGGACCATTTTATTACTGGCTATCCTATTCCGCCTATTTTACAGGCCGCGAAGAGCTGGCGAAATCAGCATGGAAAAAAGCCGTTGAGATTAATCCGGAAAAAGAAGGCTTCGAGCCCTGGAACGATGAAAAAGTAACCAGCAGCGGCTTTGAAGACCATTATTCATCCATTCTAAAAAAGCTGGAAAGTGACTATATAGAAGAGCGGCTATTCGGCCTCTTCCTTACTTCAGTATCCAGCAGGAGAGATGAAATACTCACCTCTGAAGCGATTGTACGAAACAATAAGTTTTCAGCCATGGAGAAGGATTATCTTTCTTTCGTTAAAACAGAGCAGGAAGCGCCTGCTCAGGTTCAGGCTGCACACGAAACAGCCCAGCTGTTTTATGAAAACTACAATCCGATCGGCACGGTGGAAGCCGGACTATATTTAATGTGGTTTACTATTTTTGCAGAATTGACAAATAACCGGCAGAATATTAAAAACAAAAACGCCTGGGCAGCAGCGATTGAGTATGTCTGGCATAAGCTTCGGAACGAAAAGATTTCCCAGTCAAAAATTGCAGGAAGATACGGAATTTCCGCTTCGACAATGGGCAAATATGTAAAATCGGTGAACGACCGCCTTCAGTGAGCAGATATTTGGACGAAACACGTGCCAATTTTATAGGATAACAGTAAGAAGGTCATACTATAATATGCGTACTTATAAAGCGTTTTATTAATTACTGGATTTCTGATTACTGAAGGAGTGAATCGCTGTGACTGAAGAAAAAATTTATGATGTCATTATCGCTGGTGCAGGACCGGCAGGAATGACTGCTGCAGTATATACATCTCGTGCAAATTTATCAACTTTAATGATTGAACGGGGTGTTCCGGGCGGGCAAATGGCCAATACAGAAGAAGTGGAAAACTATCCTGGTTTTGACCATATTTTAGGGCCGGATCTATCCACAAAAATGTTTGATCATGCGAAGAAATTTGGCGCTGAATATGCGTACGGAGATATTAAAGAAATCATTGACGGAGAAGAATACAAAACGGTTGTTGCCGGATCAAAGCAATATAAAACACGCTCAGTCATTATTTCTACTGGCGCTGAGTACAAAAAGCTTGGCATTCCTGGTGAGAAAGAACTTGGCGGACGCGGCGTATCATATTGTGCGGTCTGTGATGGAGCGTTCTTTAAAGGCAAAGAGCTTGTAGTTGTCGGCGGCGGTGACTCTGCTGTTGAAGAAGGCGTATATTTGACCCGTTTCGCCTCTAAAGTGACAATCGTTCATAGACGGGACCAGCTTCGTGCGCAGGCGATTCTGCAGCAGCGTGCGTTTGACAATGAAAAAATCGACTTTATCTGGAACACGACAGTGAAGGAAGTCAATGATAAGGACGGAAAAGTGGGCAGCGTAACGCTTGTTTCTGCTGAAACAGGCGAAGAAAGAGAATTCAAGGCAGATGGTGTATTCATCTATATCGGCATGGTTCCTCTTTCCAAGCCATTTGAGAGCCTTGGCATCACGAACAGCAATGGCTATATCGAAACAAATGACCGAATGGAAACAAAGGTGGAAGGCATTTTTGCAGCAGGAGATATCCGCGAAAAATCTCTTCGTCAAATTGTTACAGCTACAGGTGATGGAAGCATCGCTGCCCAAAGCGCACAGCACTATGTGGAAGAATTGATGGAAAGCCTGAAAGCGAAGAAATAATTTTTTAGAAAAAAAAGCCACCGGTTGAAAAGATTTACAAAAAGTAATGGGGTTTTAATTCTCCTGTAACCTTGATGAAATAAATTTCGGGTAGTATAGGAATAGAAATTGACCCCCTTTTAAAGATATAATCCTTTTTAAAGCACAGGCCCATGCCTGTGCTCTTTTTTTTCGTAAATACAGTATGTTTTGAAGAAGTTTTTTGGAAATCTGTATTCATTGTGGCTCTAAGACAAAAATAGTATAATAAAATGAATAAGAAAAGCACGTTAGCCAGCCTTTACTTTTAGCGATTACATGAAAAAGGCGGCAGCGGCATGATTTTGGAAATTAGAGGTGAAATGTGTTGCAGCGAGTCACGAACTGTGTGTTACTGAAAGACGATAAAGTATTGCTTTTGCAAAAGCCGAGAAGAGGCTGGTGGGTGGCTCCGGGCGGAAAGATGGAGCCGGGTGAATCAGTGAGGGACTCGTGCATCCGTGAGTTCAGGGAAGAAACAGGCATCTATCTGCGCAATCCGAATATTAAAGGCATCTTTACGTTCATCATGAAGGATGGCGAAAAGGTTGTACAGGAGTGGATGATGTTTACTTTTCTGGCTACAGCTTCTGATGGGCTGAACCTGGATGAATCAGAGGAAGGCAAGCTTCGCTGGCATCCGTTTTCAGAGATAAAGAATCTGCCGATGGCAGCCGGTGATTCGCATATTCTGGAGTATATGATTCATGGCCAGGGAATGATTTATGGAACGTTTACGTATACGCCGGATTTTGAATTGCTTAGTTACAGGCTGGATCCAAGCTGAATTTGACAGAAACAGGGGGAAATAAAAATGAGTACGGGTGCAGTTAATGATACTCAAATGGTGATTATTACGGGAATGTCCGGGGCAGGGAAAACAGTAGCCATCCAAAGCTTTGAAGATCTTGGCTTCTTCTGTGTAGACAATTTGCCGCCGACGCTGCTTCCTAAATTCCTTGAACTGATGAAGGAATCCGGGAATAAAATGAATAAAGTGGCATTGGTGATGGATTTGCGCGGCCGTGAGTTTTTTGACCACCTGTTTAAAGCGCTCGATGAATTGTCCGAGACATCCTGGGTCACTCCGCAGATTTTATATCTTGATGCCGATGATTCGACACTTGTCAGAAGATATAAAGAAACAAGACGATTCCATCCCCTTGCACCATCAGGATTGCCTCTTGAAGGCATCAAGCTTGAACGGGAGCTGCTCGAGGAATTAAAAGGCAGGGCCCGGCTGATTTATAATACATCACAAATGAAACCGAGGGAATTGCGCGAGAAAATTCTTACGGAATTCTCATTGAATAAAAAAACCATATTTACGGTTAACGTCATGTCTTTTGGCTTTAAGCATGGAATTCCGATTGATGCGGATCTGGTATTCGATGTCCGGTTCCTTCCGAATCCCCATTATATTGAGCATATGAGGCCGAAGACAGGATTAGATGAAGAGGTATCGGGCTATGTGCTTAAATGGACTGAAACCAGTAAATTTCTTGAGAAGGTTACGGAGCTGCTGAGCTTTATGCTTCCGCATTATAAGCGGGAAGGAAAGGCTCAATTGGTGGTGGCAATTGGCTGTACGGGAGGCCAGCACCGTTCAGTAGCTCTGACGGAATATATTGCAGACTACTTCAGCAAGGAATACAATACGGTAATTACCCACCGTGACATCGACAGGAGAAAGGAAAACATCAAATGAACCGACAGCCAAGAATCGTCATCATCGGCGGAGGAACCGGGCTGCCTGTCCTCTTAAGGGGATTGAAGCAGTACCCTGTTGATATTACTGCCATTGTGACAGTAGCCGACGACGGCGGCAGCTCAGGAAGATTGCGAAATGATCTTCATATCCCGCCGCCCGGTGACATCCGCAATGTGCTGGCCGCTCTTTCAGACGTAGAGCCTCTCATTGAGGAGATGTTCCAGCACCGCTTTGCGACATCCAATGAATTGTCCGGGCACTCGCTTGGCAATTTAATTCTCGCGGCAATGACCTCGATTACAGGAAACTTTGTTCATGCGATCCAGGAAATGAGCAAGGTGTTAAACGTAAGAGGAAAGGTGCTGCCGGCTGCTAACCAGAGTGTGGTCCTTCATGCTGAAATGGAAGACGGGACCATCGTATCGGGAGAATCAAAGATTCCTTATTCCGGCAAAAAAATTAAGCGGGTATTTTTAACTCCTAAAAATATTAAAGCTCTGCCTGAATCACTGCAGGCAATCAGACAGGCTGATATGATCATTATTGGGCCTGGAAGTTTATATACCAGTATTCTTCCGAATCTGCTTGTCCCTAAGCTGGGAAGGGAAGTCTGTCATTCGAAAGCGAAAAAGGTGTATATATGCAATTTAATGACACAGGCAGGCGAGACGCTCGACTATACAGCAAGCGATCATGTAAAAGCACTCTATGATCATATGAGCTGTGCTTTTATCAATACCATCCTGGTAAATAATGAAGAAATTCCTCCCCAAATTCAGGAGCGGTACAGCGAGGAAATGGCAAGGCCTGTTGTGTATGATACAGGTGCTTTAGCCGAATTGGGCCTTGATATTATGCACGGTGAAATTGTCAGCCATGAAGGCGGGATCATTCGACATGATACAAAAGAAGTCGCCCAAATGCTTTATAATTTAATTTTGCATGAAACCAATAGGCGTTTTAACGCGTAATATAAAGATGTAAAAGGGCTTTTGACAGTAAAAAATAAACTGTGCATACGTTTGCTCAGTGAAGAATATCTTTTTATATGTCTCTGGTTTAGCACTTTTACGGATAGGGGGTGAAGGGATGTCTTTCGCTTCGGAAACGAAAAAAGAATTGACGAACCTGGAATTAAAAGACTGCTGCGGCAAAGCGGAATTGTCCGCCTTGATCCGGATGAATGGTTCACTTTCTTTTTCCAGCCGGAAATTGATTGTGGATATTCAGACGGAGAATGCAGCCATTGCACGAAGGATTTACACACTGATTAAAAGGAATTACAGCGTTCAGGTCGAGCTGCTGGTCCGGAAAAAAATGCGGCTGAAAAAGAACAATGTATATATTGTCAGGCTGTCAGAACAGGCCAGCATGATTCTTGATGACCTGAAAATTTTAAGTGAGGGATTCGTATTTACTCACGATATCTCTAAAGAGCTCATAAAAAAGAAATGCTGTAAGCGTTCTTATCTGCGCGGTGCATTCCTCGCCGGGGGATCGGTTAATAATCCGGAAACCTCCTCCTATCATCTGGAGATCGCTTCACTTTACAAAGAGCATAACGACTCCCTTTGTGAACTGATGAATACGTTTGGACTGAACAGCAAAACGCTTGAACGGAAAAAAGGCTATATCACGTATTTAAAGGAAGCCGAAAAAATAACTGAATTCCTGAATATTATCGGGGCACATGCATCTCTGCTCCGGTTTGAAGATATCCGGATTGTCCGCGATATGAGAAACTCGGTCAATCGACTCGTGAATTGTGAAACAGCGAACTTGAACAAAACAATCGGGGCTGCCTTGCGCCAAGTGGAGAATATCCGGTTTATTGACCAGACAGTTGGACTTCAGGTTCTGCCTGACAAACTGAGGGAAATTGCTGAATTGCGTGTAGCATACCAGGATGTCACCTTAAAGGAGCTTGGGGAAATGGTTTCAGGCGGAAATATCAGCAAATCAGGCATTAATCACAGATTAAGAAAAATAGACGAAATCGCTGAGAAACTCAGGGCAGGAAGCACCATAGATGCTCACTGACAGAGGCATCAGCAGGGAGGAGATATAAAATGGCAGAGAAACAGGTAGAAGTTAAGCTAAAGACAGGATTGCAGGCCCGCCCGGCGGCATTGTTCGTACAGGAGGCCAATCGGTTCTCATCCGATATTTTCCTGGAGAAGGATGGAAAGAAGGTAAATGCGAAAAGCATTATGGGGCTAATGAGCCTTGCTGTAAGCTCAGGATCAGTCATTACCCTGAAGGCTGAGGGGAACGACGAAAACGAAGCTCTCGAAGCACTTGCAAACTATATTCAGAAGGAAAATTAAAACAACTCGCATCGGGAAGATGCGAGTTGTTTTTTTGCGTCTTTTATTTATCCTTTTTCTCATCCAAGGAGTTTCTGGAAATGATCTGGTCAACCAAACCGTATTCAAGAGCTCTTTCAGCTGTCATAAAATTATCGCGGTCTGTGTCTTTTGCAATAACTTCAAGCGGCTGTCCAGTGCGCTCTGAAAGGATAGTGTTTAATTTTTCGCGAAGGAAAAGGATGCGCTTAGCGGCGATTTCAATTTCAGTCGCCTGACCCTGTGCACCGCCAAGTGGCTGGTGAATCATAACCTCAGCATTTGGAAGAGCAAAACGCTTTCCTTTTTCACCTGCAGCAAGAAGGAATGCACCCATTGATGCCGCCATACCGATACAAATGGTTTGTACCTTCGGCTTGATGAATTGCATCGTATCATAAATAGCCATACCAGCTGTAATGCTTCCGCCAGGGCTATTAATGTAAATGGAAATGTCCTTTTCAGGGTTTTCTGCTTCAAGGAATAACAGCTGGGCAACAATGGAGTTTGCCACATTATCATCAATTGCGCTTCCGAGCATAATGATGCGGTCTTTTAAAAGGCGGGAGTAAATATCATAAGCGCGCTCCCCGCGATTTGTTTGTTCAATAACTGTAGGGATTAAGTTCATTTTCCAATTCCTCCTTCAAAATAAGGTCAACATACAAGCTGAACAAGCATGTTCTTCCAAGTAAAGAAAATTTTTTTAACTCCTATGTATTATCATGATACACTGATGGTCAATTAAGGTCAAACGAATCGCATGGAAATAACCCCTTATTCGTTCGACACTTTTTTCTGTGATGTTCTATCTCATTCCATGATACCCATTGTTCCGATTTTTAAAACTAAAAGGAGCTTGCAAAGTGAATAAACATAGCATATAATTAGTTATCGTAGCGGCTGAGCGCCTGGTCGCCAATTAATATAATCCATGCCCTCGTGGTGCAACGGATAGCACGTAAGATTCCGGTTCTTGAGATGTGGGTTCGATTCCTGCCGAGGGCGCTAGATATTACAGTGTTTCTGCGAAGTTTTATTCGTGGAAATGCTGTTTTTTTATGCCTATTTTTAACCACGAAATTTACCACGCAATACAAAAAACGCTCCTTACTGAATTGTAAAGGAGGTTTCCATTATCAAGAGAAGAAAATCCGTCTCAAATTCCACAGTGAAACAATCACTCAAAAAATTAGAAGAAGAATCATCTTTGCAACAATCAACTTTTGCAAATGCTTCCCTTGAATTTTTAAAGCATTGTCGAATCAAAGGCTTATCCTCTGAGACAGTGAAATTTTATCAGAAAGAATTAAAACAGACCTTGAGAGGGTTGGCTGATATTGAAGCCCCTGTGAATGATATTCGCAAAATTTCAACTGAACACATCGAAAATTTTATAGAATATCAGCAAGAAATTGGCTATCAATACGATTAATGCACGTCTTAGGGCAGGAAGGACATTCTTCAATTTCTGTCACAGGAAGAAATATATCAATAAAAATCCTTATGATGGTGTACAGCAACTTAGGATACGTCATGAAGTAGGGGCAACCTTTACTAAGCGACAATTAAAAAAACTATTAGATGCACCTGATACCACTTCCTTCATTGGGCTGCGTGATTTAGCCATAATGCTTACATTTGCTCATACAGGTATTAGGCTTACAGAATTAACCTCATTACGCATACAAGGCGTTTCATTTGATGATAAAGGAGCAATTAATGTCCAACGTGCCAAGAACCGTTACGCACGCAGAATACCCCTTACAGCCCGTCTAAGGACAGTATTGAAGGCTTATATAGAAGAACGTGGAGTATTAGACCATGATTCTCTATTTATATCGGTTGAGACAAAACGGTGTCACAACTTAAGTTAAGAAACAAAATCTTCTTTAATTAATGTAATATTTAAAATGATGATAAATGTCACCTTCAAAGTACCGTATAATTTACTAATTATGTAAATTTTAGGTTGTTTTAGTATAGTCTATTTAAATAGGGTGAACTTCTTGGAGAATGATAATGGTAAATATGGGTGTTTGATTTTTGTTATTATTATAATAATAGCTGTAAATGTTGTTAATTTCTTTGATCCAGATGCTCATAATGAAAGATACGGCGACGATGAACCTGAGAGTAATGGAAATTATATAAACGAAGATGACTATCGAATGTGTATAGAATTAGGTGGAAATGGTAATTCTTGTAATTAGGTAGAAAAAACGTTAGTTAAATGGTATTTTCCTTTAGTCCATCTCATACGAGGTGGTCTTTTTTTGTTAGTGTCATAACTTAATGAAACACATGAAGAATCATTGATTAATTTAGAAACAGACCACTTGAGTCTTTACTTAGATGTTGCTAATCCAAGATACATAGTGTTTCATTCAGCAAATTCAACAAAAAAACTGACCCATTTATAAAGAAATTTTACAGTGCTAATGGTTATGATAGCATTTGGCTACCAGTTCCTTTATTGTTACAAACGGTTGATTTCGGTAGATTTTGGGGAATGGGAGTATCGTTTCAACAAGCTTTAGAAGAACCAAGCGATGATGAAGTTAATGGACGAGATGATACTCAAGATGTTTCCTTAACTGTGAAGAGACATTTTGCTAAGACATTTTTTGAGACGCTTATAAACTCAGATATCAACAGTATGCTTGGAATATCCAAAATCTCGATATTGAGGGGTGAGAGGGACAGAAATTCGGACGAAGATAATAAGTTTATCATTGACGATATTAAATACAATGGTAAGTTGACTGCGAAAGGAAACTCTTTTTCAAGGCATTCGAGATTGGTTTATGAACTAGTGAATTTATATGGCGGTGTTATAGATAAATTTGAATCGTATGCTTTGTCTTTTGAGGAAGGATATTTAGCTGGAAATCCTTTTACCATTACATTTAGTAAGAAAATTGATCCCGAAAAATTAGTTGATTTGATGTTCAATGGAAATGAGCCATTTAGACTATGGGGTATTGAAGATGAAACAGGTAACAAGCAGTACCGTGTGTATGCAGTGGATATTCATAATGGAAACATGGGAAATAAATTAACTTTTGAAATTACCTCGGACTACATTAGAGTGTCTTTACCAAAATACTCATGTGGTAATACTCTGCTACGATTATTTGCAAATTTAAACCACTATGTTGATGCGATGGCTAGATTGGAGGTTATTGATTATGAGCTTAAAGTCGACTTATCTCGAACAAGACTTGGTTAATATTCTAGCAAGTATGACTTTTAATCTTCCTGGCTATCCACGTCACTTTTTTGAAACTGGATATAAGATTGAATTTATTGAAAAAGAATTCGATGTCACACAAGATAAAAAAGTTAGGGAGTTAAAGTTTGATATTGTTTTAAATAATTATGAGAAGAATCATTCCTTGGCTTGTGAATGTAAAAGCGGAGGAACAGAGCCAGACCAGTTAGAAAGGTACAATAAACTAAGTTCAGAAGAATTGGTAAGAGTTGGAGGAGTCTCCTCTGGTGATCCTGCTTTACATACACATGATATTACTTTGGTTTTCAATCACGTTAATAAAGATCAAATAGACGAAGAGACAAAAGGCTATAATTTTAGTGGTTTATCAGTTTTGAAGGATACGGAAAATCCAACAACGATTGAATTGGTTAAGGGAAACTTTCAAGATGATGACCTTGCTGCTTATTTTACAGAGCCAATAAGGTATCCCAATTTTGTCCATGAGATTTTCAAAGTAGGTGGCCAGTCTCCATTATTTAAGTATGTAAAATTAATTGCTGCAGAATTGGTTTCATTCTCTGTTAATGGAAAAGAGTGTTTTGAAGTTTCCGATCTTGCTCCTGGAGTGTATTCCTCAGTTCCTGGTTTATATAATCCTGCTAGGATAGGGAAACAGATGCGAAGGGATATTGAAAATAAGATAGAGAGAGCCTTGATTGAAGGAAGTAATTACGAATTGAATGAGTACTTCTCATGGGATAAGAGCTTAAAGGCAGGAAAGTTATTGAAGATTAAACCAGGCTGTAAGCCAATAAACTTTAAACAGTTTAGAGAACAAGCGGAACAAATGGCGGAAAGAATGAGGAAAGGGGAAACTCCTCCTGCAATATTCAGACCTAGAAAAACATCTGCACATCCCGACCAAACCGCATTGGATCTGTTTCCTAAGTCAGTGTAGCGGATTACAACAGGGTTTTAGTCAGATAATTGTGTTGAATTAAAAAACTCACGCTAAAGTATGAGTTTAAGTAATACTATTCATCGAAGTTATTAAAGTAATCCTCTAATTCTTGTAAAGATGGAGCTATCTTGTAAAAAAAATTGCCATTGCCGTCGGACATTTCAACTTCTGGCCATGGAATGCTTTCGTAAATGTCCGACATTTGTTCTGGGCTACCGCCTAACCTAAACCTAACTCTATCGGGCTGGGTAACAGCAATATATGCTTGCCCGCTTTTATGGCTCATAGTCATGAAGACGGAATACTTGCCTTGTGTACCTAAGATAGCTAGGTTTGCAGGATAGTATACCGTATCATTGCATGGGGTAGGCAGAGCAATCAAATCACGAATCTGCTCTGATCTTGGTAAGTTTCCTTTTCTCATATTCATCACCACCTTAATAATAGTTTAATTTTCACCAATTTAGGAAAAATTTTCAAATATTTTTAACCTCTAAGCAAACCTTCGTGATATACATTAGGTATCTATTAAAAACTGAAATTTTTAAATTGAAGATATTCTCATTATTTGTTATAATTTTACTGTCTTATCAATTTTGTGATAAGAGGAGAAGGTTTGGCATTGTCAAGTTCGGCAATGTAAATAATTAAGTTCGCTGCTAAGGTCACCATAAGGTCAACCAGCATATCAGTGATCATATTACCCATCCCTTCCACAATCCAATAGACAATTATTTGTTTAATTAGATTGTACCGTATAAGTGGAAACGAGTTAGCCCTACTGTATGATTGTGACTGCGTAAAAGGTACTATTAATAGACTATTACCTTTTGCTGGTTATAAACCTACAGGTGAGAAAGTGTATGCTAGGGAGGTTTTCTGATGTATCAGAGTAATAGGCTACAATTACATAATCTCCCCAGCTCTTCACAAATAGACATGAAGAAATACCGTTCTAAAGGTTACCTTCATTTTGATAAAAGAATAAAAATTGAGCATGTTTATCGAAAAATCCAAGATCCAAATTGGGTTACTGAACATGCTTTTTTGCCATTCATTCATTATAAGATTAAGTTAAATAAGTATACAGTAAAGCAGGGGATAACTTCTAAGCAACTTAGGTTATTTAAAGACCAAAGATTTCTTAAGTATAAAAAACCAAAAGAGCGAATGATATATTATGCATCGCACCTAGATAGCTTTATTTACAAGTTCTATGGTGAGCGTTTAAATGATGCATATAATTTATATGCCAAAGAAAACGGCATTGATGATGTTTCAATTGCCTACAGAAATAATAAATTGGGTAAAAGTAATATCGATTTTGCCAAAGAAGTGTTCAAATACATTCTAGATCAAGATAAAGCTGTGATTATAGCATTGGATTTTACTAGTTTTTTTGACAATCTTAATCACAAAGTACTAAAAGAGAATATTAAAACAGTTTTAGCACTCAAGGAACTACCTTCGGATTTTTACAAAGTATTTAGAAGCATTACGAGGTTTAGTTACATAGATAAGAAAGTCATTGATGAATATTTGATTGGCAAATATGGAGAAAAACAATATAAGAAGATAAAGAAAAAGGGGACATTGAAAAGGTTCATGAGTCCCGCTGAATTTAGAGACTTCAAAAAAGAGAGAATTAAGATTCATAAAGAAGATTTCGGTATTCCACAAGGGTCTGGTATGAGCGCAGTATGTTCCAATATCCATCTAATCAATTTTGATGCCAGTCTAAATGAATGGGCTGAAAACAAGGGAGCATTGTATAGAAGGTACTGTGACGATTTGATCCTTGTTATCCCGTACTCCAAAGACCGGAAACTAGAGATCAACAATCTAATAACAGAGGTTTACCAGATAATTAATAAATATCATGATTTAAAGATTCAAGAGGAAAAAACAGAGATACGGGTCTATGATTGTGGAAGAATTAAAAATCAAAATGGAGAATTAGATAAGATTGATTATTTAGGTTTTATCCTAGATGGTGAAACCATAAAAATTAGAGAGAAAAGCGTGTTTAAATTTTACAGTCGTGCATACAGAAAAGCGAAGATCTCTAGGGAAAGTACTGTAAGGAGAGGTATTAAGACATACCGATGGAAGTTATATAAACTTTATACACATTTAGGATATGACTACAAGGGTTATGGTAATTTCATTTCGTATGCATTAGAAGCTCATGAGAAAATGGTAGATTTACCTGTTCGGATTTTAATTAAAAACCAAGTGAGAAGGCATTGGAGTAAAATTCAAGGTAAGTTACTAAAAAGAAAGTAACTAGAACTGTTGTTAGTAGTTAGTTGTATCAAAGGGCGGGGCTTTATTCATATGAGCCACCGCCCTTTCTATTTAGCCTATTTGCTGTTTAATCCGCTAACTTTAGAAATATCTTAGATTAGTTGTCTGCTAAGAGGTGTTCTTTAACAAAAACGATATTCACCAGCCTACCGAAGTCCTTAATGAAATATCGATTTTATTAAATATCTCAATATTAAATAACAGAGTCTTCAACTGGTATACCCTAATTTTTGTAAGTGTATAGTATAATGGTTATATATAATTATCAAGAAAACGGTGATAACAGTGAATAGCAACTTTTCATTTTTACAAGGGAAATGGGATGTACTTGCTAACCTAGGTGAAACAGCGGAGAGAAATGTATATCAAGACCCACACACGACAATCATGAAGCTCCGCTTGTTTGCGGAGACGTTAACTAAATTTGTTCTTGCAGCGGAGAACATTAAAGAGGCATATGGAACGAATCAAATCGATCGAATTAATACACTAAGACGTGAAGGTTTACTTGAGCCAGAGTTGATTGATATCTTTGAAATTTTACGTAAAAAAGGAAATTTGGCAATGCACGAAGCTGGCTATGGGAAATCCGAAGATGCCAAAGCTTTGCTCCAATTAACCTTCCGCTTATCTACTTGGTTTATGGAGGTATATGGTGATTGGGATTTCCAAGCGCCAGAATATATAGAACCGAAGGAAGAAACCGGAGTAGATACGAAAAAGCTTCAACAAGAATATGAAGAAAAGGTTAAGAAGATCGAAGAAGAGCTAGAAAAAGTTCGTCAAAAAGCTGAAACTGAAAAAGAGGAAGCTAGATTAGAACGTAAGCGGAAATCGAAGATCTTTATTCGCCGCCAACACTTGACGGAGGTAGAAACAAGGACGATTATTGATGGGAAACTTCGTGCGGCTGGCTGGGAAGTAGACACTTCTGAATTAAACCATCATAAGAATGGTACTTTACCCCAGAAAAATCGTAACATGGCAATCGCTGAGTGGAAGGTAAATGGTGGAAGGGTTGACTATGCTTTATTTATTGGTCTAAAGCTAGTTGGTTTTATTGAAGCAAAAGCAAAGAAAAAAACAATTCCTGGGGCTTTGGAAAGTCAAACCAAGGTTTATGCAAAAAATGTTGTGCGAGTAGATAATGAAGTTATTGCATCTACAACTACTGAATACAAAATACCATTCTTGTACGCAACGAATGGCCGACCTTATTTAAGACAGCTACAAGAGGAGTCAGGTATTTGGTTTTGGGATTCTCGTAAACCTTTAGAACATGCACGCCCCTTAGAAGGGTGGCATTCTCCTGCCGACTTAGAGCTTCTACTCAGTCAAGATGATCAGGATGCTACTAAGCGACTAGAGGAAGAGGATATTACTAAGTTCGGTTTACGTCATTATCAACAAAGTGCCGTCCTAGCGGCTGAGATTGGTCTAATTGAAGGTAACCGTAGAATGCTGATTGCCATGGCAACAGGCACTGGTAAAACTCGTACTGCTATTGCACTTATGTATCGTTTAATTAAATCGAAAAAATGCCGTAGAATATTGTTTTTAGTAGATCGTAACTCACTTGGAGTTCAAACAGAAGACGCTCTAAAAGATACGAAGATTGAAGGTTACTCATTTTCTGATATATATGATGTAAAGTCGTTGGATGATATAACTCCAGAGGTGGAAACGAAAGTTCACATTGCAACTGTTCAAGGAATGGTAAGGAGACTCTTCTATAGTAGTGATAGTGAAAAGCTTCCTAGTGTCGGACAATATGATTTTATTATCGTGGATGAGGCACATCGAGGCTATACCAGCGACCGTGAAATGTCTGAAGAAGAATTAGAGTTCCGTGATCAAAATGACTATGTAAGTCAGTATAGACGTGTTTTGGACTATTTTGATGCCGCAAGCTTGGGTCTAACAGCCACTCCTGCACTTCATACTACTGAGATATTTGGAATGCCGATCTATAAATACTCTTATAGCGAAGCAGTGCTAGATGGATATTTAGTAGACCATGAGCCTCCATACTTGTTTAAAACTGAACTATCCAAAGCCGGAATCGTCTTTGAGAAAGACGAGAAAGTAGAAGTATACGACGTTGATAAAGGTGAAATCCAGTTAGAAAAATTGGAAGACACAGTTCGATTTGAAGTGGAACAATTTAATAAGAAAGTAATCACTGAGCCGTTTAACCGTGCAGTTTTGAGTAAGTTAGCGGATTATATTGACCCAACAGGAAAAGAGAAGACTCTCATTTTTGCCGCAACAGACCAACATGCTGATTTGGTCGTTCGTATCTTAAAAGAGGCTTTTACTGAGCGTGGGGACGAAATAGAAGATGATGCCATTGTTAAGATTACTGGATATATCTACAAGCCTCTTGAAGCAATTAAACGGTTCAAGAATGAAAGGCTACCCAATGTAGTTGTTACAGTAGACCTACTTACGACTGGTATCGATGTTCCCCCGATTACAAATTTGGTGTTTTTACGAAGAATTCAATCTCGTATACTTTATGATCAAATGCTTGGGCGTGCGACTCGACTGTGTCCTGAGGTTGGAAAGACTCATTTTAATATCTTCGATGCCGTGGGTATTTATGATAGATTACAAAGCTATACAGAGATGAAACCTGTTGTAAAAAAACAAAATTATAGCATTGGTGATTTGTATGAATCCCTTACAAACGCTGCCACAGAAGAGGAAGCTTCATTCTATCGTGAACAGCTAGTTGCCAAGATTCAACGTAAAAAACAAAGGTTGGATGAAGAGGGCAAGAAGAAGTTTGAGGAGTTATCCAATGGCAAAGATGTCGATGAGTGGATTCATGAAGTAAAATCGTATACACCTCATGTTGCAAAACAACATGATATGTTATTTGAATACATGGAGACATATAGAGTTACAGGTGAAAAAAGATATATTTCTAACAAGGAAGATAAAGTGGATGACGTCATTAGGGGATACGGCGAAGGGAACAAGCGACCAGAGGATTATTTAGACGGTTTTGTTAACTTTATCAAAGAAAATATAAATGAAATTCCTGCCCTTCATATCGTGTGTACAAGACCGAAAGATCTAACGAGAAAAGATTTACGTGAATTGATTACGATTCTTGAAACGAAAGGGTTTAAGCAGTCACATCTTCAAACAGCTTGGAAACAGACTAAGAACGAAGACATTGCTGCTGATATCATTAGCTTTATTCGACAAGCTGCACTAGGTGAAGCACTTGTAGATCATGAAACACGAATTAAGCAAGCGATGCAGAAAGTCTATTCTCTCCATGAGTGGACACCAAGGCAGAAGAAGTGGCTTGAGAGGATTGAAAAACAACTACTTCAAGTACCAGTACTTGCTCCTACACCACAAGATGCCTTTTCAGAAGAGCCTTTTCTTAGTCAAGGTGGATATAAGTTGTTAAAACGTGAGTTTGGTGACTTTATTGATACTGTTGTTAACACAATAAATGATAACCTCTATATTAGTTGAAAATGTGCCTCTTCATAGAGGCATTTTTTAAGTTATAATTAATAAGTTGTACTAACTAATTCAAGTAGGTTAAACAGAATAAAATATAAAAAATAAATATTGAGACAGTTGGAGGAAGAAATGAATAACCAAGAAATCGTTCAAAAACTATGGAATTTGTGTAACGTGTTACGCGATGACGGGATTACGTATCAACAATATGTGACGGAACTAACATACTTACTATTTTTAAAAATGATGAAAGAACAAGAAACAGAAGGAGTTATACCCGAAGGATATCGTTGGGATGACTTATTAAAAAGGGAAGGTTTGGAATTAAAAACCTTTTATCAGCGTCTGTTACTTGATTTGGGAACTAATGAACATGAACGGTTACGTTTAATCTATAGTGATGCTTCTACAAGTATCGCTGAGCCAAAGAACCTTGAGAAAATTATTAAATCAATAGATGCTCTTGATTGGTACAATGCTAAAGAAGAAGGACTAGGCAATCTTTACGAAGGTTTGTTAGAGAAGAATGCGAGTGAAAAGAAATCGGGAGCAGGGCAATACTTTACACCTCGTGTACTCATTGATGTAATGGTTCAATTGATTGATCCGAAAATTGGTGAGCGATGTGCTGACCCAGCAGCTGGAACATTCGGTTTTATGATTGCGGCAGATCGTTATTTAAAAAGTAAAACAGATGATTACTTTGACTTAGATCCCCAGGAGGCTGAGTTCCAAAAAAAAGAAGCATTCGTAGGTATGGAACTTGTTAAAGATACACATCGACTTGCCCTAATGAATGCTTTGCTTCATAACATGGAAGGACGATTAGAACAAGGAGATTCCTTATCAGGGAACGGAAAGTGGATGGAAAATTTTGATGTGGTTTTAACAAATCCACCGTTCGGTACAAAAAAAGGTGGAGAACGTGTATCACGTGATGATCTAACGTATGATACATCTAATAAGCAATTAAATTTCTTGCAATTAATATATAATTCTTTAAGGGATAATGGAAAGTCACGTGCAGCGGTTGTTCTACCCGATAATGTTTTATTTGAGAGTGGGGTAGGTGCGCAAATTCGTCGTGACTTAATGAATAAATGTAATCTGCACACTATTCTACGTTTACCTAAAGGTATATTTTATGCCAAAGGTATGAAAGCTAATGTGCTATTTTTTGAACGTGGACAGACAGATGAAGGAAATACAAAGGAAATTTGGGTGTATGATATGCGAACTAACATGCCGTCGTTCGGTAAACGTACACCTCTCACAGAAAACCATTTTGAAGATTTTATTGTTGCATACAAAAATGCAAATCGTTCAAAAGTACAAGATGAACGTTGGAATGTATATACACGTGAAGATATAGCAAATAAAGATGATAGTTTAGATATGGGCTTAATAGCTGATGAGTCATTTTCTAATTTGGATGATTTACCCAATCCAATCGAATCTGCAGAAGAAGCGATTGAAAAACTTCAACAAGCAATAAACTTATTAAATGGAGTAGTAGAAGAACTACAAGCTATTGAGGTGAGTAGGGATGAGTAAGAAGAAACAGACCTTTGAAGAATTGCTTGAAGAAGCAATTGTGCAAGAGAATGATTATCCTTATGAGATTCCTGAAAATTGGGTTTGGACAAAAATGGGAACTGTTTTTTATGAAGTTAGAAACGGAACTACACTAACTCAAAATAAGTTAGGAGAAGGTTTTCCTGTTACACGAATTGAGTCAGTTCAAAATAATTTAATTGAAAGAAATAGGCTAGGTTATATATCCAATGAAAAATTGAAAGAAAAGGATTTTTATGAACAAGGAGATATTGTTTTTAGTCATATTAACAGTTATGAGCATGTTGGGAAAACTGCATTAATACAATCTGAAAATTTACCTATGGTTCATGGCATGAATTTGCTTAGATTAAGAACAAATAAAACACTTTTTAACCCAGAATACCTTCAATTATTCATGCAAACTCATATGTTTAGAATGTCTGTGCGTGATCGTGTTAATAGAGCTGTAAACCAAGTAAGTATTAATCAAAAAATGTTAAATGAAGTTTTGATTCCTTGTATGCCTGTTTCTGAACAAACCAAAATTGTAAATCAAGTATCTGAATTACAGCTCAAAATAGATGAAGCTAAGCATTTAATTGAACAAGTTAAAGAGACATTTGAACATCGACGTGCAGCAATTTTAGATATGGCTTTTTCAGGTGAACTATCTGAGATTGTTTATAACGAAAGAAACAGTCTTTGGAACATTGTAAATTTAGGAAGCTTGATACTGAGTGGTCCACAAAATGGTCTTTATAAGCCTCAAACTGCTTATGGAGAAGGCAATTTAATTGTTAGAATTGATAATTTCTATAATGGCAACATAAACGATTGGGCGACTTTAAAGAGACTGAGATTAGATGCAAAAGAGGTAAGTCTATACGGGTTAGAAGAAGGGGATATTTTAGTCAATAGGGTTAACAGTATTCAATATTTAGGTAAATCCGCTTTAGTGCGAAATTTACCAGAAGATTGTGTATTTGAGAGTAACGTAATGCGCTTTAAAGTCAATAACGACTTAATTGATAATGAATATCTAATTTTATATTTGAATTCTCATGCTGGATTACGGGAGCTTAGAAAAAATGCTAAACATGCTGTAAACCAAGCGAGTATAAATCAAACTGATGTGAAAAATACAATTGTGCCTTTACCTTCATTAGCAGAACAGAAACTGATAGTTGAAATTGTATCAAAACTAACATTAAAAGAAAAACATGCTTTAACTTTTATTAAAGAGCAACTAAATCAAATTAAAATTTTGAAGCAAGCAATTTTATCAAAAGCTTTTCGAGGTGAACTTGGAACAAATGACCCGAGTGAAGAAAGTGCAATTGAATTAATTAAAGAAATTCTTAAAGAGCAAGTGAAATAATTCTTTGGAAAGACAAAGGGTGTTACACAAGCATATTGTCGAGATAAAGTAATATTTTTTGTTTGCAATTAAGTGCTTGGTTCAGTAACATTGTTTTTAGGGATAACACGCAATGAATAACACCCAAACAAGCATAAGCCATTGATATAACAACGCCTAAGGACGTTTTGATCCAACCGTGGTGCAACGGATAGCACGTGAGATTCCGGTTCTTAAGATGTGGGTTCGATTCCTGCCGAGGGCGCTGCCAAAACTCCTTGTCTGATATGGACAGGGAGTTTTTACTTTTTACGCTATCCGCAAATAAATTCGGCCTATCCGCTCATAAAAAATTGATCCGCAAGTAAATTGGCCATATCCGCAAATAAAATTCCTCTATAAGCACATAAATCTAAAAACTTCCTGAATTTAAGCCTGATTTTCAAAAAAAACCTTAAAATCCGCAGGTTTCACCATTAAAAAAGAATATTCTTCCCTCTGCCATGCATATTGTGAAGTATTCAGAAAGAAGTGCCGGTGCGAATGGCGATTGCCAGGATATTTCCATACAACATTTTCTGTGAATATTGTAAAATGGGGACAGGGGGAATGTACGATGAATTTGAAAGCTGGGTTATGGCAGCAGCAGACAATGAAATTAACAATGACACAGGAGCTGACGCAGGCGATTGCCCTTCTGCAATACAGCACACAGGAGCTTTCTGCTTTCCTGGAAAGCAAGGCGCTTGAAAATCCCCTTTTAAAAGTAGAGTCCGGTCATGTCCAGACGATGGATCCCCGTTATGACCGTGTCAAACCGACAAGGATAAAAGCCGAAAAAGATAAAATAAATTGGATTGAGCAGATTGGCTGCGGAAAGACCATGATGCTTGATGAATATTTGAAATCGCAGCTTCATTTGAAATTAAACAGGGATGAACAAAAAGTGATTGAGCACCTTATTGACAGTCTTGATGAAAACGGTTACTTGCGGGCGGATCTAAAGGTGTCTGCCGATGCTCTTAAAATGCCTCATGAGAAATTGGTGCAGATGCTTGAAGAGCTGCAGGAACTCGAGCCTGCCGGCGTTGGTGCAAGGAATCTTCAGGAGTGCCTGTCCCTGCAGATTAAGAGATTGCCGGAAGAAAATGAACTGGCTGAAATCATTATAGAGGAATACTTTACCCTTTTCGCAGAGAAAAAATGGAAAGAAATTGCAAAACAGCTCGGTGTGGAGCTTAAAGACATACAGGCAGTATTCGACCTTGTTCAGACCCTGAATCCAAGGCCGGCTTCATCCTTCCAAAGCGAGAAATCAGCTTATATAACACCGGACGTGATTATTCAGTGGGATGGCAGCTCATTTTCCGTCAGCGTGTTTGATGAAGTGCTTCCTAAAATAAGTTTTAATGAACCATATTATAAAAAGTTTTCGGCTAGTGGCGATCGAAATGTCAGCCGCTTCCTGCAGGAAAAGCAGCAGGATTATCAATGGATTATAAGAAGCATCGAGCAGAGGAAAGAGACTCTTGCAAATGTGACTCTTAAAATTGTTGAAAAGCAGCAGGACTTTTTCATAAAAGGGCCTTCACATCTGAAGCCGATGACGATGAAGGAAATATCAGATGAACTCGACATTCATGAATCAACAGTGAGCAGGGCTGTCCGGGAAAAATATGCGCAAACGCCATTTGGGACATATGAGCTGAGATCGTTCTTCTCGAGCACGATCAAAACGACTTCTGATGAGAATACATCTTCACAGCAGGTCAAGACGATTATTGGTAAAATGATAGAAAAAGAAAATAAACAAAAGCCTTTATCCGATCAGGAGCTTGTGAAGCTGCTGAAGGAACAGGAGGGGATGGTTGTCAGCAGAAGGACGATAGCAAAATATCGGGATCAGCTGGGCATCCCGTCATCCTCCAAACGGAAAAGGTATGACTGACAAAGGAGATTTGCTGATTGAAACAGCCAGAGCTAGTGTTTTATACACGCAGCAGATGCCCGCTGTGTGACAAAGCCAAGAGTGTGATAGTGGAATTAAAGAAAGAATATCAATTTAAGTTAATTGAGAAAGATATTGATGAGAGCGATGAACTGACTGAGAAGTACGGACTTATGATTCCGGTTGTTGAAATTGATAGGCAGGAAGTGCAGTTCGGGCATATTGACCCCATTACAGTAAGTGAAGCGCTTACAGAAAAAAACTGAGTTTTATCTGTTGATTTCAATACTCACTCTTGCTATTATTGAGGAGAAGCAAGGGTGATTTTTTTTACGGTAAGTGGGACATAATATGTCTATGCGGGACAAAAAATGACCACATATGATGAAGGAGCTTTCCGGATGTACTCACTAATAGATATTCAAAAAAGATTATTGCCTGATATGCTTGCGGTTATGCAGAAGCGCTATGGGATTCTTCATTACATAGGGCTGATGGAGCCGGTTGGAAGAAGAAGCCTTGCAGTTAGTATGGGTTTGACGGAAAGAGTGCTGAGAAGTGAGGTTGAATTTTTAAAAGACCAGAACCTTATCCGCATTTCAAGTACGGGAATGAGTCTTTCCTCCGATGGCAAGGAATTACTCGAAGCTCTTGAAGGAATAATGAGAGATATTTCGGGTATAGCCGTAATGGAGCAGGAATTATCCAGGAAGCTTGGCATTCGCCAGGCGATCATTGTTTCCGGAAACAGCGATGAATCGCCATGGGTGAAGCAGGAGCTTGGCAGGGCCACAGCAATGTGTATGAAAACAAGGCTCGAAGGGAAAAATATCATCGCAGTTACCGGCGGATCCACAATGGCAGCCGTAGCGGAGATGCTTACTCCTGATCTAGCTGAACGCGATTGGCTGTTTGTCCCGGCACGTGGGGGAATAGGTGAAGATGTTAAAAACCAGGCTAACACCATATGTGCCAAAATGGCTGATCATACAGATTCCAGGCACCGCGTCCTGTATGTACCGGACCAGGTAAGCAGGGAGATGTATGAAAGCATTATTAAAGAACCCAATATTAAAGAAGTAATCTCACAGATCAAATCGGCAAGCATGGTTCTGCACGGGATTGGGGACGCTATAACAATGGCGGAACGCCGCAAAACCAGTGAAGAAGACTTAGTTAAAATCAAGCAAGCCAAAGCGGTTGGGGAATCATTTGGCTATTATTTCAACGAAGGCGGCGAGGTTGTACATAAGGTTCAGACCATCGGCCTTCAGTTGGATGACTTATCAGAAATTGAACATGTCATTGCAGTGGCAGGCGGCTCCACAAAGGCTAAGGCCATCGCTGCATACATGAAACAGGCACCATCCTCTACCATTTTAGTGACAGATGAAGGTGCAGCAAAACAGTTGATAAAAGGGTAATCCCTTTTCAAATATAAAATCTACCTTTTCAAGGAGGAAATAATCATGGCAGTTAAAGTTGGTATTAACGGATTTGGAAGAATCGGGCGCGTTGTTTTCCGTGCAGCTCTTAAAAACCCTAACGTAGAGGTTGTAGCAGTAAATGACCTTACAGATGCAAACATGCTAGCACACCTTTTAAAATATGATTCCGTACACGGAACTCTAAATGAAGAAGTGACAGTTGACGGAGATTTCCTTGTTGTTGGCGGCCATAAAGTAAAAGTTATTGCAGAGCGCGATCCTGCTCAATTAGGATGGGGAGATCTTGGCGTAGAAGTAGTAGTAGAATCTACTGGCCGTTTCACAAAGCGTGCAGACGCTGCGAAACATCTTGAAGCTGGTGCGAAGAAAGTAATCATCTCAGCTCCAGCCTCTGACGAAGATATCACAGTTGTTATGGGTGTTAACCATGAGAAATATGATGCTGCAAATCACCATGTAATCTCTAACGCATCTTGTACAACAAACTGCCTGGCTCCATTTGCAAAAGTATTGAACGACAGCTTCGGAATCAAGCGCGGTATGATGACAACTGTTCACTCATACACAAATGACCAGCAAATCCTTGACTTGCCGCACAAGGACTACCGCCGTGCGCGTGCAGCAGCAGAGAACATCATTCCTACAACTACTGGAGCTGCAAAGGCAGTATCTCTAGTATTGCCTGAACTAAAAGGCAAATTGAATGGTGGAGCTATGCGTGTTCCAACTCCAAATGTTTCACTTGTTGACCTTGTTGCTGAGCTTGACAAGGACGTAACAGCTGAAGAAGTAAACAATGCTCTAAAAGCTGCAGCTGAAGGTGACCTGAAAGGCATCCTTGCATACAGCGAAGAGCCATTAGTATCTGGCGACTACAACGGAAACCCTGCATCTTCTACAATCGATGCACTTTCTACAATGGTTATGGAAGGCAACATGGTAAAAGTAATCTCTTGGTATGACAACGAAACTGGTTATTCTAACCGTGTTGTTGACCTTGTTGACTACATCGCTCAAAAGGGACTTTAATCAAAAATATTCGTTTTGCGAAGCATTCACAGGCTGAATTTTTTCTCTGAAAAAACACCTCATCTTGTTGGATATTCAAATCGCTAGCGTCTATAATGGATAAGGGTAAAAGGGGAGCAGGGAAACATTCCCTCTCCCTTTTGTTTTAAGTAAAACTATTTAACCGGGATGGTGCTTAGCTCCGTAACCTGGAGGCTTTTAGTCAATGAGCCGTCAGGCAAGGCGCTTCCGCTTTTCTGGTAAGGAGGTCCTTTTGCTATGAACAAAAAAAGCGTTAAAGATGTGGAGTTAAAAGGTAAGCGTGTTTTCTGCCGGGTTGATTTCAACGTTCCGATGAAAGAGGGACAAGTAACGGATGAAACTCGCATCAAAGCAGCTCTTCCAACGATTGAATACTTGATGAACCAGGGTGCAAAAGTGATTTTAGCCAGCCATTTGGGCCGTCCGAAGGGTTCAGTTGTTGAAGAATTACGCTTAACACCAGTAGCAAAGCGTTTGTCCGAGCTTCTTGGCAAAGAAGTGAAGAAGGCGGATGAAGCATATGGCGATTCTGTAAAAGCGCTGGTTGACACGTTAAGTGAAGGCGATGTTATGCTTCTTGAAAACGTGCGTTTCTATGCTGGAGAGGAAAAGAATGATCCTGAACTTGCAAAGGCCTTTGCTGAACTTGCAGATGTGTATGTAAATGATGCATTTGGAGCAGCACACCGTGCCCATGCTTCAACGGAAGGAATTGCTCATCATCTTCCTGCCGTATCAGGACTCTTAATGGAAAAAGAACTTGATGTACTTGGAAAAGCTCTTTCAAATCCTGAACGCCCATTTACAGCTATTATTGGCGGTGCAAAGGTAAAAGACAAGATTGGCGTAATTGAAAACCTTCTTGAAAAGGTGGACAACCTGATCATCGGCGGAGGGCTGGCTTATACATTTGTAAAAGCAAACGGCCATGAAGTAGGAAAGTCACTGCTGGAAGAAGATAAAATTGACCTTGCAAAATCGTTTATGGAAAAAGCGAAAGAAAAAGGCGTGAACTTCTACATGCCTGTTGATGTCGTGGTTGCAGACGATTTTTCCGAAGAAGCCAATATTAAAACAGTAGCAATTGAAGAAATCCCTTCTGACTGGGAAGCGCTTGATATCGGACCTAAAACGCGCGATATCTACAGCGATGTAATCCAAAATTCAAAGCTTGTCATCTGGAACGGACCAATGGGTGTATTTGAATTAAATAAATTTGCAGGCGGTACAAGAGCAGTGGCTGAGGCTTTAGCAGAAGCAAACGATACATATTCAGTCATTGGCGGCGGTGATTCTGCAGCTGCAGTTGAAAAATTCCACCTTGCTGACCGCATGAGCCATATCTCAACAGGCGGCGGCGCTTCCCTTGAGTTTATGGAAGGGAAAGCACTGCCTGGCGTAGTTGCTTTAAACGATAAATAATTTTTAGTGATAGGCACCACCCGAAATTTGTCGAATATAGGACAATAATTAAAATGCATGAAAGGACGTGCAACATGCGTAAACCAATTATCGCAGGAAACTGGAAAATGCATAAAACACTTCCGGAAGCGAAAGTCTTTCTTGAAGAAATTAACGGCTTAGTTCCCGGGAAAGAGCAGGTAGATACAGTTGTATGTGCTCCTGCCCTATTCCTGGAGCGCCTGGTTGAAAACTCAAAGGATTCAGATGTTGAAATCGGCGCACAGAACATGCACTTTGAAGAAAACGGCGCTTTTACAGGCGAAATCAGCCCTGTGGCACTTGAAGATCTTGGGGTGAAATACGTAATCCTCGGCCATTCAGAACGCCGTGAAATGTTCAATGAAACAGACGAGGCTGTTAATAAAAAGACCTTGGCTGCTTTCAAATACAACTTAACTCCAATCGTTTGTGTCGGTGAATCGTTAGAGCAGCGGGAAAACGGTGAGACAATGGATCTTGTAGGCTCACAGGTTGAGAAGGCCCTAAATGGCTTAACTGAAGAGCAGGTAAAGCAGACTGTTATTGCATATGAGCCAATCTGGGCAATCGGAACTGGCAAATCTTCAACATCTGCTGATGCAAATGAAGTATGTGCACATATCCGCTCTGTTGTTGCAAAGCAATTTTCACAGGCTGCGGCAGATGCAGTCCGCATTCAGTACGGCGGCAGCGTAAAGCCTGCAAACATTAAAGAATATATGAGCCAGCCTGATATTGATGGAGCTCTTGTAGGCGGCGCCAGCTTACAGCCTACAGACTTTCTTCAATTATTGGAGGCAGGCAAGAATGAGTAAATCTCCAGTTGCATTAATCATCTTAGATGGTTTCGCATTGCGTGGCGAGCGGATGGGAAATGCCGTTGCCCAGGCAAAGAAGCCGAACTTCGAACGCTACTGGAACACCTATCCTAACGCAACGCTGACGGCAAGCGGCGAAGCAGTAGGTCTTCCGGAAGGGCAAATGGGAAACTCCGAAGTAGGACACTTAAACATCGGCGCAGGCCGTATTGTTTATCAGAGTCTGACAAGAGTGAATGTGGCCATTCGTGAAGGACAGTTTGAGAAAAATGAAACGTTCCGTTCTGCGATTGACCATGTTAAAAAGAATGGAACGGATCTTCATTTGATGGGACTTCTTTCAGATGGAGGCGTTCACAGCCATATTCAGCATTTATTCGCACTGCTTCGCATGGCAGCTGAGGAAGGCGTGAAGAATGTCTATGTTCATGGATTCCTGGATGGCCGTGATGTTGGCCCGCAGACAGCAGCAGGTTACATTAAAGAAGCGCAGGAAAAAATGAAGGAGTACGGAGTCGGCGAATTTGCGACGATTTCAGGCCGCTATTATTCCATGGACCGCGACAAACGCTGGGAGCGTGTTGAAAAGTCTTACCGTTCCATGGTGTATGGTGATGGCCCTTCATACAGCGATCCATTGGATTTAGTTGAAGATAACTATAAAAATGGTATTTTTGATGAGTTCGTCATTCCATCTGTCATAACAGCTGAAGATGGGAAGCCGGTTGCAACGATTAAGAACAATGATGCTGTCATTTTCTATAACTTCCGTCCGGACCGGGCCATTCAGATTTCGAACACGTTTACAAACAAAGACTTCCGTTCCTTTGATAGAGGGCCAGGACATCCTGAGGATCTATTCTTCGTTTGTTTGACCCACTTCAGTGAAACAGTTGACGGATATGTTGCGTTCAAACCGACGAACCTTGATAATACCCTGGGTGAGGTTCTAGCGCAAAACGGAAAAACACAACTCCGCATTGCTGAAACAGAGAAATACCCTCATGTAACGTTCTTTATGAGCGGCGGGCGTGAAGAGAAGTTCCCTGGTGAAGAGCGGATCCTGATCGACTCACCGAAAGTGGCTACCTATGACCTTAAGCCTGAAATGAGTGCTTATGAAGTGACGGACGCGTTGCTGAAGGAAGTAGAAGCTGACAAGTTCGATGCGATCATCCTGAACTTTGCGAACCCGGACATGGTGGGACACTCAGGCATGCTTGAGCCAACGATCAAGGCGGTTGAAACGGTTGACGAATGCCTTGGCAAAATTGTTGATCTGATTATTTCAAAAGGCGGAAAAGCGATTATCACAGCTGACCACGGAAATGCCGATGAGGTTGTTACGTTAGAAGGCAGCCCGATGACCGCCCACACAACAAATCCGGTTCCAGTCATCGTCACACAGGATGGCGGAGAACTCCGCACAGACGGAATTTTAGGTGACCTTGCTCCAACAGTTCTGGACCTGCTAGGACTGGAAAAACCGGCTGAAATGACAGGAACCTCATTACTGAAAAAATAACTGGTGACAGGCACCACCCGAATTTTGTCGAAAACAATTTTTCAAAATAAAGGAGAGAATTACTATGCCATTTATCGAACAAGTATATGCTCGTGAAGTATTAGATTCCCGCGGGAACCCAACAGTTGAAGTTGAAGTTTTAACAGAATCAGGATTCTTTGGACGCGCGATTGTTCCTTCTGGAGCATCAACTGGTGAGCACGAAGCAGTAGAACTTCGTGACGGCGACAAGTCCCGCTACCTTGGAAAAGGTGTTCAAAAAGCAGTAGACAACGTGAACAACCTGATTGCTGACGCTGTAATCGGCTTGGACGTAACAGACCAGGTCGGCATCGACCGCACAATGATCGCGTTAGATGGAACTGAAAACAAAGGCAAGCTTGGCGCAAACGCAATCCTTGGTGTATCCATGGCTTGTGCCCATGCAGCTGCTGAGTCTGTAGGACTTCCTTTATACCGTTACCTTGGCGGCTTCAACGCGAAGCAGCTTCCAACACCAATGATGAACATCATCAACGGCGGATCTCACGCTGACAACAACGTGGACTTCCAGGAATTCATGATCATGCCTGTAGGAGCTCCTACTTTCAAGGAAGCAATCCGCATGGGTGCTGAAGTATTCCATTCATTAAAGAAAGTTCTATCTGGCAAAGGCTTGAACACTGCTGTAGGTGACGAAGGCGGATTCGCTCCAAACCTTGGCTCAAACCGTGAAGCACTTGAAGTCATCATTGAAGCTATCACAAATGCTGGCTACGAAGCAGGCAAAGATATCTACCTTGCAATGGATGTTGCTTCTTCCGAGTTCTACAACAAAGAAACCGGCAAATACGATCTTGCAGGCGAAGGCCGCACTGGCTTAACTTCAGAAGATATGGTTAACTTCTACGAAGAGCTTGTAAACGAGTTCCCAATCATCTCAATTGAAGATGGTCTTGATGAAAACGACTGGGATGGCCACAAGCTATTAACTGACCGCATCGGCGGAAAAGTTCAGCTTGTTGGTGACGACCTGTTCGTTACAAACACGAAGAAGCTTGCTCAAGGAATCGAGCAGGGTGTAGGCAACTCAATCCTGATCAAAGTAAACCAAATCGGAACATTAACAGAAACTTTCGAAGCAATCGAAATGGCGAAGCGTGCCGGCTACACTGCAGTTGTATCCCACCGTTCAGGTGAAACAGAAGATGCTACAATCGCTGACATCGCTGTTGCAACAAACGCTGGCCAGATCAAAACGGGTTCCATGTCCCGTACAGACCGTATCGCGAAATACAACCAGCTTCTTCGCATCGAAGACGAGCTTGGCGATTTAGCTGTATACGATGGCTTAAAATCTTTCTATAACTTGAGCAAGTAATCTTGCTTGTGCAGCCGTCCCGGGTGGGGCGGCTGTTTTTTGATGGATTGGCTAAGTGCTATCTGAAAGCACAAAAAAAGAATTTATTTTCAGCTCTTGTCCTGATCCTTAAAATCTTATTGTTTATACAACCAAAATGTGATAAATTAAGAATAATGTGATTGTACGTTTTCAGGAGGTGGCTTCATGCATACATTATTGATTACCCTTTTAGTCATTGTTTCGATTGGCCTTATTGTAGTTGTACTCCTTCAATCTGGTAAAAGCGCAGGTCTTTCCGGTGCTATTTCAGGGGGCGCTGAGCAGCTTTTTGGAAAGCAAAAAGCACGCGGTATTGATCTGGTTCTTCACCGCATCACGGTTGTTCTTTCTGTCTTATTCTTTGTACTTACTGTTTTAGTATCTTATTTTGCGATATAAATGAATGCAGCGCCTGGCCTTCAGAAGGTCAGGCTTTTATTTTTCTTCGGCAGTTTCCGCTTAAGAAAGCTTTTTATTGGCATGTTCCCCCGCTGTTTGCTAAAAATAAGGAATGCAGATTCAATCAAACGTTTGATTAATAAAATTATTGGAATTATAAGGTTAAAGGAGTTTTATCAATGAGAGTTGTTGCACCAAAACCGTTTACATTTGGAAATGGAAAGAGAGCAGTCCTGCTGCTGCATGGTTTTACCGGAAATACAGCCGATGTCAGAATGATGGCAAGGTTTCTAGAAACAAAGGGCTACACCTGCCATGCACCGCAATATAAGGGACATGGGGTTCCGCCCGAAGAGCTTGTTCATACAGGCCCGGAAGACTGGTGGAAAGATGTGATGGAAGGGTACGAATTTCTAAAAAACAAAGGACATAAAGAAATTGCAGTGGCCGGACTTTCCCTTGGCGGCGTATTTTCCCTTAAATTGGGTTACACTGTACCTGTAAAGGGTATTGTCCCGATGTGCGCACCCATGTACATAAAAAGCGAAGAAGTCATGTATGAAGGAATTCTGAGCTACGCGAGAGAATATAAAAGACTTGAAGGAAAGACGGAAGACCAAATTGAGCAGGAAATGGAAGAGTTTCAGAAAACACCGATGAATACATTAAAGGCACTCCAGGAGCTGATCGCGGATGTGCGCAATCATGTGGATATGATTTACTCCCCGACATTTGTTGTACAGGCACGACATGACCATATGATCAACACGGACAGCGCTAACATCATTTTCAATGAAGTGGAGAATGACTTAAAGAAGCTCAAGTGGTATGAAGAATCCGGGCACGTCATTACTCTTGATAAAGAGCGTGACCAGCTGCATGAAGATGTTTATGAGTTTTTAGAAAAGCTTGATTGGGAAGAATAATAACAAAAGAAAATCTCCCTGAGGAGGGATGAAGATATGGAAAATAATATACAACATTTGATCGACAAGCTGCTTCATTATATGAAGGATGAAGCCTATAAGCCATTGACGGTTCAGGAGCTGGAGGCTGCGTTTGGAATAGAGGATTCCACAGGCTTCAAAGATTTCGTCAAGGCGCTTGTTGTCATGGAGGAAAAAGGGCTTGTCGTCAGAACGAGAAGCAACCGCTATGGTCTCCCTGAAAAAATGAACCTGATCCGCGGGAAGCTTTCCGGCCATGCAAAGGGATTTGCCTTTGTCATTCCGGAAGAGCAGGGAATGGATGACATATTTATTCCGCCCAATGAAACGAATAATGCCTTAAATGGTGATATCGTGCTTGCGCGTGTGACGACTGAGAGTTCGGGACAGAGGCGGGAAGGTACAATTGTCCGCATCTTAGAACGGGGTGTAACGCAAATTGTCGGAACCTATACGGAAAGCAAGCATTTTGGATTTGTTATCCCGGATGATAAAAAGTTTGCCAGCGATATTTTTATCCCCAAAGCAGCATCAAAAGGTGCGGTTGAAGGGCACAAGGTCGTTGTAAAACTGACCACTTATCCAGAAGGCAGAAAGAGTGCAGAAGGAGAAGTTATCGACATACTTGGGCATAAAAACGACCCGGGTGTGGATATTCTATCTGTTATTCACAAGCACGGCCTTCCGCTTGAGTTTCCGGATGAGGTGCTTAAGCAGGCTGAGGAAACGCCGGATACGATTGATCCAAGTGAACTTGAAAACCGCCGTGACTTGAGAAATGAAGTTATTGTCACAATAGACGGTGCAGATGCAAAGGATCTTGATGATGCAGTAATGGTTAAAAAACTGGAGAACGGCAATTACAAGCTGGGTGTCCATATTGCCGATGTCACATACTATGTCCGTGAGGATTCCCCGATTGACAGGGAAGCGGAAGAGCGGGCAACCTCTGTGTATTTAGTGGACCGGGTCATCCCGATGATACCGCATCGCTTATCAAATGGCATTTGCTCATTGAATCCGAAAGTGGACCGGCTTACTCTTTCTTGTGAGATGGAAATCACATCGGATGGGGAAGTAGTCAATCACGAGATTTTCCAGAGTGTGATTAAAACAACGGAACGAATGACTTATTCAGATGTGAACAAGATTTTAGAAGAGCAGGACGACGAACTTATCAACAGGTACCAACCGCTTGTGCCGATGTTCGAGCTGATGAAGGAGCTTTCTCTGGTCTTGCGTAAAAAGAGAATGCATCGCGGAGCCATCGACTTTGATTTTAAAGAAGCGAAGGTCATTGTGGATGAAGAGGGCAATCCGACAGAAGTCGCATTGCGTGAACGCTCGATTGCCGAGCGCCTGATTGAAGAATTCATGCTCGCAGCCAATGAAACCGTTGCTGAGCACTTCCATTGGATGGATGTACCGTTCATTTACCGTATCCATGAAGATCCGAAGGAAGATAAGCTCAGGAGATTTTTCGAGTTTATTACAAACTTCGGTTATATCGTAAAAGGAACAGCTAATGCCGTTCACCCGCGTGCCCTTCAGGAAATCATTGAAGAGGTTCAGGGAAAGCCGGAAGAAATGGTTGTCAGCACAGTGATGCTGCGTTCTATGCAGCAGGCGAAGTACTTTGAAGAGAGCCTTGGGCATTTCGGGTTATCAACAGAGTTTTACACACACTTCACATCACCGATCCGCCGTTACCCGGACTTAATTGTCCACAGACTTATCCGTACCTACTTAATTGAAGGCAAGCTGGATCAGGCGACAAGGGAAAAATGGAATGTACAGCTGCCTGATATTGCTGAGCACTCTTCCAATATGGAGCGCCGTGCAGTTGAAGCAGAACGCGAAACAGATGAACTGAAGAAAGCGGAATATATGGCTGATAAAATCGGCGAGGAATATGATGGGATCATCAGCTCTGTTACCAACTTTGGCATGTTTGTCGAGCTTCCAAACACGATTGAAGGACTTATCCACGTCAGCTATATGACAGACGATTATTACCGCTATGATGAGCGCCAGATGGCAATGATCGGGGAGCGTACAGGCAATGTCTTCCGCATTGGGGACGAGATTACGGTCCGTGTCGTTAACGTAAACAAAGACGAACGCTCGATTGATTTTGAAATCGTCGGCATGAAGGGAACCCGCAGACGGGAGACTCGTGAAGCACCAAAGGTGTTCAAGACTGGCAGCACAGAGAAAAAGCCGCGCAGAGGCAAGGCTGATCAGGGAAAAGGAAACAGTTCAGGCGGCCCGAGAAAGAAAAAAGAGAAAAAGCATTACGAAAATGCGCCGAAAGCTAAGCGGAAGAAAAAGAAGCGGTAAAAAGCGGGAGGGCCTTAGAGGCTCTCTCTTTCCTTCCCAGCAGGGCTCCGCGTTGAGAGGGGCACACAATTTTGCTATAATAGAGGAACCGCTAAAGAACGGACGCTGCATTTCCTGATTACAGGAAAGGGGAGCAAAGGGGGATTCAACATGCCAAAAGGAACTGGCAAAATGGTTGCGCAAAATAAAAAGGCCTATCATGACTATGCTATAGAAGAAACATATGAAGCTGGAATTGTTCTGCAGGGGACAGAGATTAAATCAATCCGAGCGGGCAAGGTGAATCTTAAGGACTCATATGCCAGAATTCAAAACAATGAAATTTATCTTTTCGGCATGCATGTCAGTCCTTATGAGCAGGGAAACCGCTACAATCACGACCCGCTAAGGACCAGAAAGCTTCTTATGCACAGAAAAGAAATCAACAAGCTGATTGGAGAGTCGAAGGAAGTAGGCTACTCGATCGTTCCATTAAAAATGTATCTCAAGAATGGCTATGCAAAAGTTTTAATTGGACTGGCACGTGGTAAAAAGAAATATGACAAGCGTGAGGATCTGAAGAAGAAAGAAGCCAAGCGTGAAGTTGAGCGTGCTTTCCGCGAAAGGCAGAAAATGTAAATCCAGAACCTTACAATTGAAAAATTTGCTCAGTGTGCTATAATAGTAATTGTCACAGTGAGTGACACAAAACTTTAGCTCATCTATTTCGAGCTTATCCGAACGTCAGCGTGCTGAATAAGATTCGACGCAGACCTATCGTAAGCTGTCCAGCTTCAGACGCCATCGGCTCGAGGTCATAAGCCAATCCGTCAAGAAGGTTAAAGAACAACCTTCATGCCGGCTCGTCTTATGCTTGTCGCCGATAAACGGGCGCCTTACGCATTTCTAACATGGGGACGCTACGGATTCGACAGGGATAGTTCGAGCTTAGGTTGCGAGTCGAGGGGATCGGCCTCGTTAAAACGTCAAAGCCAATAACTGGCAAAACTCAAAACAACTTCGCTTTAGCTGCCTAATAGGCCTTTAGCGGTTCGCCCCTCCATCGCCCATGTGGTAGGGTAGCGGACTCACTCTTAGTGGGCTACGCCGGATTCCACCGCCTGAGGATGAAGGAAGAGAACAACCAGGCTAGCTGGCCGGACGCCCGTCGATAGGCATAAGGATCAGCGAATCGCGAATATATCGACTACACTCGTAGAAGCTTAAGTGCCGATATTTCTGGACGTGGGTTCGATTATTTATTAGTCGCCTTGTGTGGCAACACACAAGTGAAAATTCGGCTTTATCGGTGAAACCTAAGTCGCCTGGCTGGCGATAAGGCAATGCCGAGCGGTATGTGGAGCAATTCAACAGCCGTGTATCGACTTATAGGCTGCCACGTTCGTGGTAGTACTAGGATGCGGAATCCTGCCTAATCATCAGGTAAATTTATATTTCGCATAATACGCCGAAGGACCTGCAAATGCAGGTTCAAGATATAGTCAGTGCCATGACGAAAGCATGGAAGTGCACGTCCCACCGTCTCCACCAAATACATATTTGGTGGTTTTTTATTTGTCATTTTATATCTTAAAAAAATCTTCTTCGAATAAAATCTTCTGTCTTAACTTCTCTACATCATATTTACCATTTCTCGGAGTTACTCTTTCATAATTATCAAGAATCCATAAAGCCCGATTTCTCTTTTTATCCACTCTTAAAAAAGGTAAGACTTGTTTTAATAAGAACATAACCTTTTCCTTTTGTTTAATATTCAAAGAGAAGGAATTTTTGTGAATACCAGGCTTGTAATTCTTTTTATTAATTATTGTTCCGCCTGTTAATGTATGTATATATACCAACAGCTCCTTATCAGTAGGCTATTGTTATACAGGGCCGGCGATGCTCACTCGCATGCATCCTTGTTAGAGTAATTGTTCCTTCTCCGTCTATTATTCCTGCAATATAAGCTGCTTCAAAACTTTCCATTTCACATCCCCCAGCGCAAAATAAGAATATACGTTCCCTTTTTGATTATAACATAAATTCCTCATTTATTAATAAAAAATTCAGATAATTGGTTGACTTTGCCAATAGTGATAGCGGATAATACTTGTGAGTAATATAATGCAGACGGAGCTGTTATTTATGGGGCACAGAGGACGGAAAAAAGGGGCCAGCGGGGAGCAGAGCCGCGCCCTGCTGCTTGAAATAGCAGCGGAGGAATTTGCGCAGAAGGGCTATTTTCATACAAAAATCAGCGAAATTGTCCAAAGGGCAGGTCTGACACAGCCCTCGTTTTACCTTTACTTTGAAAGCAAAGATGCCATTTTCCAGGAGCTTGTCGACCTGTTTCGCAGGCGGATTTCTGAGCTTACCTCCAAGAGCCGTGTGGAAACAGGCGTTGATTTGTCATCATTGCCTGAAAGAATAACAACAGGCCTAACTGCTATCTTTACATTTTTTATGGAAAATCAGGATTTGACCCGCATCGGTTTTTTTATGGCTTCGGATGCCGGTGAATTTAAGGAGATACTTGCTGGTCAAATTGAAGCCAACCTCTTGTCAGAGCAGCAGGCAGGATACTTCAGGAAAGATATTGATATGGGGACTGTTGCAGAGAGTCTGACGGGGATTATTGAACGCCTGACATTAACCAGATTATTTAAAGGGATAAAGACTCCAGAAGATTTAGCAAAAGAAATTGTCCATTTATTCCTATATGGAATGATCAATAAAAGCAGCACTCAATGAAGACTTCTGAGGGGAACAGAATCTTTACGGGAGAGTGGAAAAGGGAATGGAAACCTGTGAGGGGAAAATAGATAAAGAATGGGTAGAGCTCATATTGACAGCCAAGCAGCTGGGGTTAACAATTGAGGAAATACAGGACTTTATTAAATAATCCAAAAGTGGGTCTAATAAAGGCAGGGTTCAGGAAAATCATAAATAGCTTGATTATCCTGAGATCAATGGGAAGGATAAGAACAAATGAGGAAACTTTGGATACGGGGCATTTTTACGGGACTGCTGTCTGGAACTTTTCTGGGTTTATTTCTGAACATAATTGAGATATCCACAGGTATAAAAGTGTACACATTGCTATTAAATGTGGATTACTTTCCTATTTTGAAAAACTATCATTTACCCGAATCAATCGAATTTGTATTTCATCTGATCATTTCAGTCATTGTGGCATTCAGCTTATTATTTATAATAAAAAAATACCGCTGGAACAGGACGCAAATCATCGTCCGCACATTATTGACCACATTTTCCATAGGAGTTCTGCTTTATCCGACGACTGCATTATCTGATCGAACCCCTGAACTTACATCTTTACCTGCCATATTTTTCTGGCTTCTAGGCCATCTGTTATATGGTCTGCTGCTTTCTTCGCTGTTTATAAAAAAGGGGAATTATTCCTGAATTAGGGCTTTTAATCCTTGTTCAAATGTTTTATAGTGTTAGTAAAGATACGTCCTTTTAGGTGATGGAGTTCACCTTCAACCGCCTTTTGGCTAATGACTCCTGTCAGTTATGTGGTAACTGGCAGGAGTCTTTTTGTTTTGGGTAAACTAAGAGAAATGGAGGGGTCTGGATGGTTTATATACTGGTTGGCGCAGCAGGGTTTTTAGGTGCCTCATTACGTTATATCATGGGTGTTTTTCTCTTTCAGGAAAGTGCCGTTTTTCCATTTGCAACTTTGACGGTTAATCTTTTGGGAAGTTTTCTCCTCGCTTGGCTGGCGACGGGGCTGATGGTTCGTTTTTCTTTGCCGGCTCATATAAAAACAGCACTCGGAACTGGTTTTGTTGGATCCTTTACCACTTTTTCAACTTTAAGCGTTGAAACGGCAGCACTTTTTCTCAATGGAAAAACAGCTTTGGCCGTTTTGTATATCGCAGCCAGCATTTTTGGCGGATTATGGATGAGCCGATTGGGGTTTCAGGTCAGGAAAGGAGAAGAAACGGGATGAGTACGTTTCATGTTCTTCTGGTGGGGATAGGCGGTTTCTTCGGAGCAATTTCCCGGCTTTGGGTCAGTCAGTTTATTAGTAAAAGGTTTGTGTCGGATTTCCCTGCTGCCACGCTTATTATTAATTTAATGGGTTCACTGCTTCTCGGAATCCTGGTGGGCTCAGGAATAGAAGGCAGCCTTTATATGCTGCTTGGCACAGGATTCATGGGGGCATTCACCACTTTTTCAACATTCAAGCTGGAAGCTATACAGCTCCACATGGATAAAAGGAAAAAAGAGCTCATTCTTTATAATGTATTGAGCTATGGCGGAGGAATCCTTCTGGCTCTTCTGGGGTTTGAACTGGGAATGCTCCTCTGATGAAGAGAAGGTTTTTCCAATCTGTTTTTTAGGGAATATCGTATGATAACCTGTCTTATAGAATTATGTTATGATAACAAATAGCATCAAGGAGGTTATTCATATGTTCTGGGAAACTTACATGAAAGAAGATATATTGGTGGACTTGGGAATATCAATTGGGATTTTAATGCTGTTTCTCATTTTCCGGAAGCTTTTCACCAAATATGTATTTACACTATTATTAAGGCTCAGCAGAAAAGCGCCAAATGACTTTTTCTCACATATTTTTGTTTCTTTTCAAAAGCCGATTCAGTGGTTATTTATCATTATAGGAATCTATGTTTCTGTCGGTTATTTTCCTTACTTAAACCAGCATAATTCTTTATTTTTAGATATTATTAGGGCTTCAGTTATCATCATGATTACCTGGGGTTTGTACAATATGGCAGCTGCATCATCTGCACTTTTTACCAGTCTTAAGGTTAAGTACGATCTGGAAATTGATGATATTCTTATTCCTTTCATTTCAAAGGCCTTGAGAGTTGTTATTGTGGCAATCAGTATTAGCGTGGTTGCCCAGGAGTTTGATTATGATGTGAATGGATTTGTAGCGGGGCTTGGATTAGGCGGAGTCGCCATTGCTTTTGCTGCCAAGGATGTACTGGGCAATTTGTTTGGCGGATTTGTCATCATTACGGAAAAGCCTTTCACGATTGGCGATTGGATTATGACGCCAAGTGTCGAGGGAACAGTTGAAGATATTTCTTTCCGAAGCACCAGGGTAAGGACATTTGCACAGGCGCTGGTCACAGTTCCTAATGCTACTTTAGCAAATGAATCGATTACAAATTGGAGCAAGATGGGGAAAAGGCAAATCAGCTTCAGATTGCGTGTTACTCATGATACCACTAAAGATCAATTGGCGAATGTGGTAGGGCAGATCGAGTATCTTTTAAAAAATCATCCGGATATTCATCCGGAAACCATTCTTGTTACCTTTGACGACTACAAAGAAAATGGGCTCGATATCTTCCTTTATTTCTTTACTAAAACGACAAATTGGGGCGAATTCCTTAAAATTAAGGAAGAAATCAATTTTGAGATCATGGACATTCTTGAAAATGAGCGTGTTTATGTCGCTATGCCTAGCAGGAAGTTATATTTAGATCCTGAGGGCGAAAACCAGCTGAAAAAAGATTCCAGGGTGAGACAGGAATCGTGATATGAAAAAAGGCGGAACCATGAGTCCGCCTTTTTATTTTGAAAATATTTTATTCCATTGTTCGGCCTTCGCTAAAGCAAAAGAATCTTCTTTCACTTCTTCCGGCTTTACCCCATTCCCGATGATATAGTCAGCAAATTCCATCCCGACAAAATCAAAAATGTATTGAAATTGCTGAACAAGAGGAAGTCCTTTTACTTTCGCGCTACTGCCGCCTGTAATAACAACGTAAGCTTTCTTCTTTGCCAGCTCTTCTTTCAGGTTAAATCGCTCATCCCTTAGATATTGTGACCAGCGATCAAAGAAATCCTTCATCGGACCGCTCATGCCATACCAATATAGAGGGGTGGCAAATACAAAAACATCATGTGACAGCATGTGCTTCACTAGTTGTTCGTAGTCGTCATCGACCCGTGTAAAGCCGCCATCCGCATGCCTCTTATCCACAATCGGTTCGATATGCAGGTCTGATAATTTTACAAGGGTGTGATCAGTCCCTTCCACAATCCTCTTTGCCAAATACTCCGAGTTGCCGTTTTCTCTGGTACTGCCCAGCAAAGCCAATACTTTCATTGAAATCTCTCCTTCGACTATCGTCTTTGTATGAATTTTACATAAAAATATTTGGGGAAGCAAAAAAAGCATCTTTACATAAGTGATAATTCATTTTTACATTCTATTAATCTCTCATTTACATTTGGGTTCTATACTACTAGATGTAAGTTAATAAAGGGAGGTTCATAGAATGACATTCAAGAAATTCACAAAAAAGACACTTCCAATCCTTGCTGCTTCTGCAGTTGCGTTTGGCGGACTCATGGGTTCAGTACAGCAAACAGAAGCTAAAGGACAATCAGATAAAAGAGAGATCAAAAATGTAATTTTCCTTATCGGCGACGGGATGGGCGTATCATACACTTCTGCATACCGCTATTTAAAAGACGATCCCGGTACAAAATTTGTGGAACGGACTGAGTTAGATAAATATTTGGTTGGCCAGCAAATGACTTACCCGGAAGATCCGGAACAAAATGTAACGGACTCTGCATCTGCAGCAACAGCGATGTCTGCGGGTATTAAAACATATAACAAAGCAATTGCTGTTGATAATGACGGTTCTGAAGTAAAAACAGTCTTGGAAGCAGCGAAAGAGCAAGGAAAAGCGACTGGTCTTGTAGCTACATCAGAAATTACGCATGCTACTCCTGCTTCATTCGGGTCACATGATGAAAGCCGGCAGAATATGAATGCCATTGCTGATGATTATTATGACGATCTTATCAATGGTAAGCACAAAGTAGACGTTCTTCTTGGCGGCGGAACTGATTTGCTTGTCCGCAAAGACAGAAATATTGCGGAAGAATTCAAGAAAGACGGATACAGCTATGTAACAGACCGCAAAGAATTATTGGCAGATAAAAATGAACAAGTCCTTGGTCTGTTTGCAGAACGCGGCCTGCCCAAAATGATTGACCGCACAGAAGACACGCCTTCACTGAAAGATATGACTGCTTCTGCAATCGAGCGTTTGAACAAAGATAAAGACGGCTTCTTCCTGATGGTAGAAGGAAGTCAAATTGACTGGGCGGGACACGACAATGACATTGTTGCCGCGATGAGCGATATGGAAGACTTCGAGCAAGCATTCAAGGCTGCAGTAGAGTTTGCTAAAAAGGACAAGCACACCCTTGTGGTGGCAACTGCTGACCATTCAACTGGCGGCTATTCCATCGGTTCAGATGGCATCTATAACTGGTTCAGCGAGCCAATTAAAGCAGCGAAGCGCACACCTGATTTCATGGCTCAGGAAATTGCCAATGGAGCCGGTGTGGAAGAAACGTTAAAGGAATATATTGATCTTGATTTAAAAGAAGAAGAAATCCAATCTGTTAAAAAAGCAGCTGAAACGAAAAAGGCAGCAGACATTGACAATGCCATTGAAGAAATTTTCAACCAGCGCTCCCATACCGGCTGGACAACAGGCGGACATACAGGTGAAGATGTGCCTGTTTACGCATTTGGCCCAGCCAGCGACCGCTTTGCAGGGCAAATTGAGAATACTGACCAGGCTAAATTGATCTTTGAGATATTGAAGTCTAAAGTTAAGATTGAAGATAAATAACCTTTTATCTCCCGCTGCTTTCAGAATGCAGCGGGAACTTTTTGACAATAACTGAAGGGGGATCATCATGAAAAAACTAATCACAATGATTACTCTCTTATCCATTGTCCTATTCGGCTGCTCAAGTGCCCCAGAACAGCCTGCAGATGTTAAGGCAGAAGCTCCAGCTGAAAACGAAACGGTGAAAAATTATGCCCCAAACCCTCAAGTTCCGGACGACCGGCAGCTATGGAAAGCAGGAGAGACTCACATAGATGAAAAAGGTGAGATTACTCTAAAAAAAGCAAAAACTGTAGATGGAATTTATAAAATTGGCCCCATTGAAATGAAAATAGCTGATGCCAAAGTGATGCATCTGAAACCTGACTACAGTCTGGTTGACTATTTTCACACCTTGACCCATGACGAGGAATTCAACTTTGTTAAGGTTTTTGTGCAAATTAAGAACACCTCTGATCAAAAAGTGAATTTTGCCCCGGCAGCCATACTTGAAACAAGCGAAGGCGAGCAAATAACCTGGGAGAAAGATATATATCTTGATGGGCTTAACGAAGAAATTGGGCCTAACGAAACCAAAGCCGGCAATGTTGGCTTTATCATTGAAAAATCGGATCTGAAGAATATTGAAATAACTACCAGCGATGTGTTTACTGGTGATAAGAACAAGATTGAAGATGCAGAAAAGATTAAAATCGAATTTTAGCGGACAAGGCTCCAGGGATGGGGTCTTTTTTTAGTTTCGCTGATAATATCTTTTTTTCGCCGATATATTCCTTCAGCAAACTTGCAAAGTAAGTGAAGAAACTAAAAAAGGTAAGTTTTTTTTCCTGTTGATAAAGTTTAATTGACAACAATCCTTCCCTATATTAAAGTTAACTACGTTAATAGTTAAATAGTTGAACAGTTAAACGATAGAATAATCACACTGTGAGGTGAATATATAAGTGAGTATGCCAGACATTAAGAATTTGGTCGACCGGTATATTGCCGTTTCTTTTTCTGTTGAGAAAAAGGCTGCGTCACTTGTGAAAAATCAGATAGGCAGCGATCTGACCAATGACCAGCATTTTACACTGAGGTACATAAATCAGGCAGGCTCCTGTACTTCGTCAGAGCTTGCGGAAGTGTTTGATGTGAAAAAGAGTGCGATCACAGCAATGATAACTCGCATGTGGGAAAAGGGTCTGATTCAGCGGACACGTGATGAAAATGATCGCAGAGTAGTGTATCTGACACTTACCGAAAAAGGGAACGAGTTGTACGTCAAAGCAGAAGATAAGATTCATAATCTTGTAGAGTCACTGATAAACAGATTTGACCAGGCTGAAATCCAGCAGTTCATTGAAACCTTTGAGAAATTGGATAAAGTACTATCGCAGTCTAACGGGCAGTAAGACTAACAATCAGTGGGGGATAAGGAAAATCCCCACTGATTGAAGTTTCACTTTATCAGAAAACAAAGCGGGGGATTAAATAGTGTATTCAATTATTAAAAGAAAATGGCTTGTCATTGCCGTTTGGATCGCAGTGGCTGCCGGCTTGTTTATGGCGGCGCCAAACATGGCAGATCTGGTCCGTGATAAAGGGCAGATTACTGTGCCTGATGAATATTCTTCCACACTTGCCGGGGACATCATGCAGGAAGTGCAGAAGCAGGAAGGCGGCGGGGATGAGACCCAGGTCGCACTTGTTTTTCATAATGATAAAAAGCTCACAGGAGAAGAAATCAAAGAAGCGGAGAAAGCTATCCGGACGCTTGAAGACAAAAGCGCTGAAATGGGAATTACTGAAATTCTTACCCATTTTAATGAAGAAAGCTTAAAAGAACAGCTTGTTTCAGAGGATGGCAAGTCAATTCTGGCTTCTGTCAATGTTAGCTGGAACGACCGTGAGCCAGCTGAGCTGAGCGAAGAGCTTTATTCAGCTATTGATGATGCTAAGGTAGATCACTATTATACGAGTGAATGGCTGATCAATGAAGATCTTATGAACAGTTCGCAGGAAGGACTGAAAAAGACAGAGGGAATAACAGTCGTCTTTATTCTGGTCGTACTGCTGCTGGTTTTTCGATCAGTGGTAGCGCCGATTATCCCGCTCCTGACAGTGGGATTCACTTACCTTGCCTCACAATCCATTGTGGCATTTTTAGTGGATAGACTGGATTTTCCAATTTCAAACTATACCCAGATTTTCCTTGTAGCGATTCTGTTTGGGATTGGAACAGACTATTGCATCCTGCTGCTTAGCCGTTTTAAAGAAGAGCTTTCCTATAATGAAAGCACAGCGGATGCCATTGTGGCAACATACCGAAATGCGGGGCGCACAGTATTTTTCAGCGGCCTGGCTGTTATGATTGGCTTTGCTGCAATTGGCTTCTCGCAGTTTATTCTTTATCAGTCAGCAGCTGCTGTTGCCATTGGTGTAGCGATTCTCTTAATTGCTTTATTTACCATTGTGCCTTTCTTTATGGCGGTGTTGGGCCAGAAAATTTTCTGGCCTTCGAAAAAGAGTGCCGAGCATGGTGAAAGCAAGCTATGGGGTGCGGCCGGCCGATTCTCGCTGGCGCGTCCATTCCTGGCATTGCTTATCGTGGCAGCCGTTTGTGTGCCGTTCCTGGTGACATATGACGGAGAACTTTCATACAACTCCCTTGAGGAAATCGGCGGGGATGTTAATTCCATTAAGGCGTTTAATGCCATAGCTGACAGCTTTGGACCGGGAGAATCCATGCCAACGCAGATCGTCTTGAAAAATGACGAGGAAATGGATTCAGCAGAATATGTAGGCCTGGCTGAAAAAATTAGCCGGGAGGTTGAAAAAGTAGATCTGGTGGATACAGTCCGTTCAGTCACAAGACCAACTGGAGAGCCGATTGAAGACTTCTTTGTTGCCAAACAAGCTGAAACGCTTGAAGAAGGGCTTGGGGAAGGAAAAGATGGACTGAATAAAATTTCGGATGGCTTGAATGAAGCAGGCAGCGAACTTTCCAAATCAGAACCTGAGCTGCAGAATGCCGCAAAGGGAATCAATGATTTGATTTCCGGCACCAATGAAATCAAGTCGGGGCTAGGTGAAATTCAGACGAATCTGGCAAAAATCGAAGATGGTATTCGTCAGGGATCGGCCGGTTCAGATCAAATTAAAGAGGGATTGGAAAAGTCCAAGGCTGGTGCCGAAGAGCTTCTCGCCGGATATCAGCAGCTGCTGATTGGGTATCAGTCAGCAGAAGAGGCCATTCCTTCCTTAATGGCGGGCTATAAAGAAATCCAGACGAACTTAAATCAGCTGTCGGATGGCATCAAACAGGCGAATGATGCACTGTTTGGCTATGTTGAAACCAAGGACCCTGAGTTGGTCCAAGACCCTCAATATCAAGCAATCAAAGGTCAAGTAGCAGGCCTTCAGCAGCAGCTTCCAAAAGTTTCAGAAGGTATCAATGCTGCTAATAGGGGGTTAACACAGCTGCAAAACGGCTTGGCGGAAGCAAATAAAAACTTCGGCACCGCCATATCCGGCCAAAAGGAATTAGCTGCCGGGCTCCAGCAGCTGATCGATGGAATCGAAGCCCAGCAGGCTGGACTTAATCAGCTTGCTGACGGGCAGGGACAAATCGTTAATAATTTTCCAAAGCTGACAAATGGTTTAGCCGGAATCAATGGAGGGCAGGAACAGCTTCTTGCCGGATTTGGAGATCTTGGCGGACAAATCGGCCAGCTGACAGATGGTCTTGGCCAGAGTGCAGATGGGCTTGAGCAGGTATCTGAAGGACTCGGTTCTGCACAGGATTACCTGGCAGGTCTTTCAAACTCGGATAATATGGATGGTTTCTATCTGCCGCCTGAGGTTCTGGAGGATGAAGAGTTTGCCCAGGTGTTTGATGTCTATTTGTCTGAGGATCGTAAAGTCATGACAATGGATGTTGTGCTTGAAGCAAATCCGTATTCCAACGAAGCCATTAACCAGGTAGATGAAATCAAGGAAGCTGTGGATAGAGCGACAAAGGGGACGAAGCTTGAAAATGCGGTTGTCGCGATAGGAGGGATTACAAGTACCAATGCTGATTTAAGCACAATGTCTGATCAGGATTATTCACGTACAGTCGTATTGATGCTGCTGGGCATTTCCATCATCCTTGTGTTCCTTTTCAGGTCTATCATCATGCCAATCTATTTAATTGGTTCATTGATTCTGACCTACTATACAAGTATGGCAATGAACGAAGCGATTTTTGTGAATTTGCTTGGATACACGGGCATCAGCTGGGCGGTTCCATTCTTTGCATTTGTTATTTTGGTCGCGCTTGGCGTAGACTACAGCATTTTCTTAATGGACCGCTTTAATGAATATCGTGACCTTTCAATCGCAGATGCAATGCTGTTATCCATGAAAAAGATGGGTACGGTTATTATTTCAGCTGCGGTAATCCTCGGAGGAACATTCGCGGCAATGATGCCATCCGGAATGCTGTCTCTATTGCAGATCGCGTCTATTGTTCTAATTGGATTAATGCTTTACGCACTGATTGTGCTGCCGTTATTCATTCCGGTTATGGTCAAGAACTTCGGTCAGGCAAACTGGTGGCCGTTTAAAAGAAGTGCAAATTAATTTAAGCTGAGACTGTCTTTATGGCAGTCTTTTTTTTGATGGTTTATTTCAAAAGGCTCTTTTTGTATAAATTGTTATTTTCGCCTATCAATGTTGTCCATTGATTTCCGCTCCAGGCTGCTCGCTTTCCGCGGGGCGGGCGGTGAGCCTCCTCAACGCTACGCGTCTGCGGAGTCTCGCCTGTCCCGCTACTCCCGCAGGACTGTGAATAAGCTTCCTTGAGTAAACACCGCACGAAGGAAATGCGGCAGCATTTTTTTCGAGGATCTCGCACATTCCGCTCCAATCAACTCAGTAAATAAGATACAAAAAAGCAGCAAACCTTGCGAAAACAGCTTTTAAAAAGAAGCATAAAGCCCCAATCATTATTAAGCAATTGGGGCTTCAGCTAAATCTTATGGATTTGTCGACCACATGCCGGCTGTTTTCACAAATACCCGCGGGTTCAATTTCAGTTGTGCTACCATGAATTCTGCGAGGTCTTCAGGCTGCATGACTTTTTCAGGGTTGCCGTCCGTCAGGTTTGTTTCAATCGCAAGGTCAGTGGCAACTGTGCTTGGAGTCAACGCGCTAACTCGAATATTGTGTTTTCTAACTTCAAGCATCAGGGACTCTGTTAAGCCTAAAACGGCAAATTTGGATGCGCTGTATGCACTGGTGACAGGCGCACCTTTCTGTCCTGCTGTGGATGCAATGTTGATAATGTCTCCGGACTTCTGTTCAATCATTTCAGGGAGAACGGCTCTAGTAACATTGTAAACACCCATCAAGTTGACCTGAATGATGCTTTCCCACTCAGCGGGAGACAGCTCCAGGAATCCTCCAAACTTGGCGATTCCGGCATTGTTAATCAGGATATCCACAGAGCCAAGATCTGACTTTATATGCTCGACTGCATGAGTAACGGCTTCAAGGTCGGCTACATCGGCTGCTGCAGCAGATACATTCACATCGTACTGGCTAAGTTCATCTGCCATTTTTTCCAGATTTTCAATCGTGCGGCCAAGCAAACCAATATGGACGCCTTCTTTTGCGAGCGCGATGGCTGCTGCACGGCCGATTCCTCTGCCTGCTCCCGTGATGAGAGCTGTTTTGCCTTTTAATGTATGCATCGTTTTTCCTCCTCTTAAAAAATCATTCATATACTACCAGAAAGGCTGTAAATTTCCTAATAAATCGCTTGCGCGGCATTCGGAGGTAGCCGTTAGTTAAAATGTGCATAACTAATTCACTGACTTTTTAAATTTTTCAGAAGTATCCACAATTAAGGGCGTTTTCTGTTCGATTCATCCACACTAAGTGGATAATATAAGGTAATAATAGAGTTATCCACATAGGTGATCATGATTGAGACTGAAAGTTATCCCCAAACATCCTCCTCTTTTATTTATCCACACAAGTGATTGCCTGTCTTCCACCTGTACCTATCCGGCAATGAACCCAGCTTTAATCCTCATTCACATCAAAATAAGCCCGGTTTCCCGGACTTAATTAATTTCGGCTTTCCCGCTGGATACAGAGATGCGGATGTCATGTTCACCTGATCCATGCCTGCCTGAAATGTCATTTTTATCGCGCTCTTCATCATCCAATTCGAAATTGCTGCTGATATGGCCGCTGCTTGCTTTGCCTTTTAAGGTGAAGTCAGCATCATCAGGCAAATCAAGGCGGACAAAGCCTGAACTTGCTTCCACTTTAATAGAGTCAATCAGTTTGCCGACCATTATATCGAGCTGTCCAGATGAGACCCCGGCGTCAAGCTTGCCCTGATAGTTGCGGATCTTCACTTTGCCTGAACTCATATCTATTTCGCCTGATCGGGCAAATAAGTGATCTGCATCCATCATGCCTGAGGAGCCTTCATGCTCAAATTCATCTGTCTTTATGTTGGCCAGACTGACTTTTCCCGAGCTCATATTAACATCCAGTGTCTCAAGTTCGAGAGGCTTGCTCTTAGACTCACCGGCGAAATCCAAACGGCCAGAACCGATGTCTATGGACATGGACTTATTGAAATCTTCAGGAATGTAGATTTTCAAATTACTTTTGTTATTGAAAAACTGAAAGCCTTCCAGCCACTTTCTTTTATATTCTACACGAATTTCGTTTCCAGACTTATTTACGGTCACTTTGCCTTTACCGTCAAGCTCTGCTTTAACATCATTCCTCTTTTCAGGAATAATGACTGTATCTGAACTTGATACATCTATGCTGATATGGTCTGTCCTCTTGCTGAGAGATGCTTCATTACTGCTTCCTTCAAAACTCAGCCAGCTGTTCACGCCTGTAAAGAGCAAATAGGAACAGACTAAAATGATAAAAATGGTGAAGATCCTTTTCACTATGAATCCCTGCTTTCCCTCAATAATTTCTTAATTATATTTTATGCTAATCTCAATTTATGCACATTGAGCCCCAGGTTTAATTTCAGCTAAGACTTGAGTCTTACGGAAAAAGTATAACGCTTTTTGTCCGGCGGACATGTGCAAACTTAAATATATACAGGGAGCAGAAGTTCTAGAGAAAAATCTGCCTATATTTACTCTCTAAAAGAATTCTCTTTTCACGGCTAATATCTTATTATAAAAGGAAAAAACAGGAGAATCCAATGAAAATAACAACTGTCAATGGAAATGCCGGTAAGCCTCACGTATTCGATAAAAAGCTGGCTGCTGCTGAGCTGAAAATGATTAAATCGGATATAAAGATTGTAGAGATCACAAAAGATCACGAAACTGCTGCAAAAGAATTAATTTTGAATGGATTCCAGGAACGCTTCGGGTTTATTGACCATTCGTTAAATCCTGATTTGAACAGCCTTACAGAAACATACAGCGCTGAAGGTGCGCTTTTTCTGGCTGGTTTAATTGATAATGAACTGGTATGTACAGGTGCAATTACTAATGAAGGCAACGGAGAGTGCAGGCTGCAGCGAATGTCTGTAAAAAAGGAATTCCGGGGTCAGGGCATTGCCGGAATGATGGTACGGAAACTGGAGGATCATGCTAAAGCAGCCGGTTACATAAAAGTTGTCCTGGAAACAAATATTGCCTGGGATAATGCGGTAAACCTCTATAAAAGCTGCGGTTATAAGGAGTATAAAATGGAAGATGAGATGATTCATCTATCTAAAGATATTTAGCGGATTTGCCTAAGGGTAAGTCCGATTTTTTTATAAAATCATGCATATGAAGAGCTATGTTACATAATATATGTTATGATGTATTTATGTTACATTAAAAAGCGATAAAACAGTGAGAGCGTCAAAAGATAATCTTATATTGGGGTAACAAAGCCAGCGACTCACTGTCACTTCTTTCTAATAGCAGCTCTGCACCATGTTAAAGATCCGTAATGAACTGCTGTCATCATCTCTCCTGGCATTATCCTGTTTGCTGATGCATTAAAAGAAAACCTCAACACTAATAGAACATTTTTTTATAACCTATATCCTTTGATTAAATCTGAATAAAGAAGGTGATTGTATTGGCTGAATTTATTTGGCACACAGATGCACTTATCCTGCTGGCTGCTATTCTTTTTATTATTGGTGTTATGACAACTAAATTTTCTGCACGGCTCGGCGTCCCTGCTCTTGTTCTGTTTATCGCGGTCGGAATGGGATTGGGGCAATTCATTTATTTTGATAATGCGAGAATTGCGCAGATGATTGGGGTTTTGGCCTTTATCATTATTTTGTTTGAAGGTGGACTGCAGACGAACTGGAAAACAGCCCGGACGGTCATTGTACCTTCTTTATCATTGGCAACCTTAGGTGTTGTGATTACCACCGGACTTGTTGCTGTGGCAGCAAAGTTTATTCTCGGTGTAGATTGGCCTGTCGCGGTGCTATTTGGTGCGATTGTCGGTTCAACTGATGCAGCTGCCGTTTTTGCTGTTTTAAAAGGGCAAAATATAAAACCGAGGATTTCCGCAACACTGGAAGCCGAGTCTGGCTCCAATGATCCCATGGCAGTGTTCCTGACAGTTGCCATGATTGAGCTGATCATGACTCCCGGCTCCGGCATTCTCTCACTTGTTGGTTCCTTCTTTATCCAAATGGGAGTGGGAGCAATTGCCGGTCTCTTGTTTGGCAAGTTCGCAATATGGTCATTGAATAAAATTAACTTGGATTCAAGCGGTCTTTATCCTGTGTTTGCAACTGGGTTTGCCATGCTGACATATGGAATAACTGCTTATCTGGGAGGAAGCGGCCTACTAGCTGTATATGTGGCGGGTATTATGATTGGGAACGCAGACATTGCTTATCGCCACTCTGTTTTCCGTTTTACGGAAGGTTTTGCCTGGATGATGCAAATTGCGATGTTCGTTATTTTAGGCCTTCTGGTCTTTCCGAATGAACTTTTCCAATTTGACATCTTGCTAAAAGGCCTTGCTCTTTCAGCACTTCTCATATTTGTTGCCAGACCTGCTGCTGTTTTTCTAACCACCATTAAAATGGGCTTTTCCATAAAAGAATTGATCTTCTTATCCTGGGCAGGATTAAAAGGGGCTGTGCCAATTGTGCTGGCCACTTTTCCGCTGCTATCCGGTGTGGAAGGCAGTCACGAAATTTTCAATGTTGTCTTTTTCGTTGTCCTGACAAGCGCTCTTATCCAGGGATCAACAATTACATTTTTAGCTGAAAAGCTCCGTCTGACTGGGCCTGAGAAGGCTACTCCCATGCATTCCCTGGAATTGGTTTCCCTTGGGAAAGCAGATGCTGAAATGATTGAATTTGAAATCGAAGAAGATGCATTCATAATAGGGCAAAATCTGATGGAGATTCCTTTTCCTGAAGGCGCACTCGTCAATGCAATCATTCGTAAAGATGAGTTAATTACTCCAACAGGCAACACCCAAATTGAGCAGGGAGATTTTCTTTACATCCTTACTAAGAGAAAATATAAAAGAGAGCTAAAGCTGCTGCTGAAAAAGAAAAAACAAGCTGAAACTCTGGTTGAAGCAGAGGCATAGTCAACTAGGGAACCAGTGTGGAGGGGATCTGCACTGGCTTTTTGCTATTCCGCGGATAAAGGGGTTAAATCACGGATAATCAAAAATTCGCTGTTATCTCCCAGGTTTTTGCGAAAAAATTTTCATGCATATCACGAATGTCCAAAGTATTAGACATCCTGCCATCTGAAATGCTACCATAAGAACAGTTTCGGTCCAAAGGTGGTAGGATGAAAAATAAAATAAAGGAAATGAGAAAAAAGCTGGGAATAACTCAGAAAAGGCTCGCTCAAGAGTGCAGTGTGGCCAGGCAGACAATTAACTGCATAGAAAATAATAAATATGATCCCACACTGGAGCTCGCTTTTAAAATTTCTAAAACATTAAAAGTAAAGGTAGATGAATTGTTTATTTATGAGTAAATTTAATGCGGATACAATCATTACGATGAAGGATATTGTACGTGAGGGTGATTCGATCCTGCGTGGAGTAACAAAGGAAGTCACAGTGCCTTTAAATGAAGAAGATCGCGGTACGCTGATTGCGATGATGCAGTATTTGAAGAACAGCCAGGATCCTGCCATTGCAAAGAAATATGGTTTGCGACCGGGCATTGGACTATCCGCCAACCAGATTGGCCTGAGCAAGCGCATGTTTACGGCTTATTTTACCAATGAAAAAGGCGAGCCTCAGGAGCATTATTTAATTAACCCGAAAATTATCAGCCACTCTGTCGGTGTCATTTTTCTTCCGGAGGGTGAAGGCTGTTTGTCTGTAGACCGTGATGTAAAAGGGTATGTGCCCCGTTATGAGCGCATTAAGGTAAAAGCGCATAATTTTGATGGAGAGGAAGTGACACTCCGGTTTAAGGGGATTCCGTCTATCATCATGCAGCATGAAATCGACCATCTTAACGGAATTATGTTTTATGATCGAATTGATAAAAATGATCCGTTCAAAGTTCCGGAAAACTCGGTTATGGAGAACTTTTAGAAGCATAGGCCATGGGTTTATGCTTTTTGTTTTATAGAAACAGAATGTGGTAAATATTTAACAACCATTTATAACAAACTATAACAAAAGGAGGATTAGGTAAATGGATGATAAAACTGCTGAAACGAATATCAGGCTAAATGAAAAACTTGAAGATCAGACTGTTTATTCCCAAATGAGCAGCGCAACAGAAACAGAGGATGCTAATCTTAAGCTGCAAGAAGCAATGAATAATCGTGAGCCAAAACAAAATATGGCTCCAACCTACCTTTATAACGAAACACCAGCAATTAAAATTTCAGGCGATGACGAATAGAAAACCGGCTTCGAACAGGAAGCCGTTTTTCTATTAAAGATTAAAAGTATAACTTTGAACTTCGATAACTGTCTAGCTCCAGGCGCCATCGGCTCTCGGGGTCATAAGCTTGTCTTGTTTCGGCTCCTAGGGACTCGAGGTCATAAGCCGCTCCCTTCCAGAAGGAAAAAACACCTTCTTACAGGGAACGTCTTATGCTAGTCGTCCCTGGGCAGTCGCCTCAACATTTCTTTCAATCCGTCCAAAAGGTTAAAGAACAACCTTTCAGCCGGCTTGTCTTATGCTTGAGGCCCGCAGGATGCGGGTCATGCAGACGTTGCCACAGGACGTGGCGGTTTTAGTCTGCGTTCCTAGATAGGCGGGCGCCTTGCGCTTTTCTTAATCCAAATCAGTCTTATCTTTTTGGTCCTTATTCCTCTTATTGCCCTTACTGTTATCACCGCTGATCGGGGATTGATTCCCTCTTGGTGAATTTTGATTATTGCTGCCTTTATTGTACTTTTTGGTCATTGGGATTCTCCTTTCATCAAAATGCTTCCTTATTTTCTCTAAACCACTTCCTTTTTATCCGGACCGGCTTTCATGTTTCCTTTTAAATTGCATATACATTTAAAAGGATTAATATGGGGGGATCTGGATGAATGAAATAGGTTTGACACCGTGGGAGGAGCATGCTTTCTGGCTGGAGGTTCTTGAAGATCATGCGATATTTGTCAGGGACCATCTTTCTCCAGCCCAAGGCAAGTATGTAAAAAGAGCGGATGAATACAGGCAAGCCTTCCGGAACCTTAGGACCAGGCTTAATCATTTATCCCCCTCTGTACAGGCAGACTCACAGGAGGCTATTGCAATGGCCATTGAGATATGGCCGATTGCAAATGGCTATTTTCAATTTGAAGGAAAACTTCAGAATTTGAGAATCAATAACATGATCAATATTAATCTTTCGCCAACGTATTTTAACGGCACATTGAGTGAAAATCAGGAATATTTGCGGCTTCTGTCTTATTATGCAAAAGGGCTTACACCTCCGCCGCAATCTCTTTTTGATCTGCTGGATTTGTGGCTCGAGGATCAGCTGGGGCATATTATCCTTCTGAGGAATTCGATTGATCCAATTGAGGTTTTTGTAGAGGAACAGGCACAAATTTATACAAGGATTTTTCAGGGATTTCTGGTGCAGAACCGCCATATGAAGGGGTATCTCCGATTCACGCAGCCAGGGTTTCCGCGCCAGCAGGAAATGGCAAGGGACGTGGGGGCTGCTGTAATTGAAATGAATGAATATATTAAAGGCATTATACAGAAATATGCCGGCAAAAGTATTCTCAATAAAACGACTCTGAGATTTCTGGAACATCATTTCCCGGAAGCCTGCTATTTAATAAAAAAGCTCAGTTATTATGCTCCTGAACTGGCGGGAGAAGCTTCAAAATGTTCTTTGAAAAAACCGTCTTATGGATAATAGCTATTGGAAACCCTCTTTTAAAAAGGAGGGCTTTTCTTTATGTTGGCGGGCAGGGAGGCAATTTCACAAAAAAAATGCTTCCTTGAAAGGAAGCTGAAAAAAAAGGGGGATTTACACTTGTAGGATTAGTATGCACGGATAAAGAAATTCTTATTCATATTTTCAAAAAAATTTTGATTCAAACTTTTGGTTCCCTTGCGCCCCAGGTTTATTCCATGGTATTCGTGCTATACTGAAAATAGAATCCGGTGGGAGAGGTGTTAAAATGAAGGAAAATATATTAATTTGTGTAAGCAATCCCAATCATGCGGAAAGACTGGCCCAGCGAGGAAAAAAACTGAAGGAAGCTTTTCAGGGAGAGGGCTATATTCTCTCCGTAGAAAACCGGAAACAGGAAGAGTTTAACTTTAACGAGCTTCAGACAAAATACTTGTTCGAAAGTTTAGCAGAGAAATATGGGCTGAAGATGCTCACCAAGTATGCTGGGGGCAAAAAAACTGCCAGGGTGATCGCTGATGTGGTACAGGAGTTTAAAATTACCCAGATTATTCTTGGACAGGCTGTTCAAACCAAGCTGGAGCGGATGGTAAAGCCTTCGCTGATCAATGAATTATTCCAGCTGCTTGATGGGGTGGATATTCTTGTCGCAGAAGTTTCCAGAAAGGTCCATGATCCTTCTGATGATACTGATAAAGGGCTGCCGGCCCAGATCGTCAAAAAAGGCTCCGATTACCATTTAATCATTGGAGAAAGTCACAAGAATGGAATAAATGGCATCTTTTTTAAAGAATTATCCTCCGACTTCTCAAATGGTTTTTTTGTGATACAAAGAGAAAATAACCATGAAGTGCTGCGTATTCACCATGGTGTTGTTGATAGTAATATATTGGAATATGAATAAGAAAGCCGGCCTGCAGCCGGCCTTTAACATATTTAAATTAAGTCGTTTACATAATAAACTTTTCCGCTCTCAATCTCCTTATGAAGCAGCAGGCCGACCAATGCGTTTGCCACAGTTTCTGTATCCCTTAGCATTCCTTTCTCCTTATATTCCTGGAATTTCTCCAGATCATGAAATGCTTCCTTCGCTGAAGAACGAATGGTTCCCTGCATATCTGTGTCCATGACACCTGGGCTAAAGGCAATAATCTTCTGTCTGCTTCCGGCTGTCTGCAATTCCAATGCGGCAGTTTCCGTGAACATATTTATTCCGGCTTTTGTGCTGCAGTATGCACTCCACCCCTGTATGGGTCTTTCCGCAGCGCCTGAAGTAATATTGACAATGACCATATCACTTGAAACTTCACGCAGAAGGATATTCGAAATCAATATAGGAGCAATCAGGTTAACGTGAGCATTCTGAATTAATGCCGCATGATTGAGATTCCCGGCTGTGCCGATTGGATCAATGACCCCTGCATTGTTATATACATATACGATCTCCGGCTGTTTTTCCTGCAATAATGCTGACAATTTGCTGAAAACAGATTCAAGCTCATCCGGTGAGGACAGGTTGCAGAAATATTGGGCGTAGAATACATGGTTCTCTGCAGCAAGTTTCGCCAATTCCGGGTTTTCGGTCCTTGATACAGATATGATTCCTGTTCCTTCCGTCATCATTCTCCTTGCAATGGAAGCTCCTAATCCTTTTGATGCTCCTGTTATGATAGCCAATTTCAATTTAATCACTCCTATTTTCGCCTTCATTATCTACTATTAAAGCAGAAAACAATTATTTTTTCCTGTATCGGCCATTGTGTTCCTGTCTGAATGCCTTCATTTCATCCTCTATTAAATTGATAATGGAGAGGGTAATTCCTGAAAACAGGCAGGCAGCCGTAATCGTGCTTATGCCAAATAGAAGGTAAAGAAAATAGGTGCTGAAAAAAGTAAACAGGAGACAATAATGACAAGCGCTAATCTTTCGCATTGACCGGCTCTGCCTTCCAGTAATAATCACTGAACACATCCGCAAATGCTTTAATGGAATTATTCAGTTCATCCAGATTATTTTCCACACCACCGAACTCCATTAGAAGGGCCCGTTCGGAAAGATCCTGGTTATAAATGCCGTTGCCTTCACTTTTTCCTTTCACAATGACCCCCCTGCTAATTCCCTTATATTTTGCTTCCAGTGCCTGGTGGAGCTCAGTAGCCACTTTTAAGTTCTGCTCATAGTTTTTGTGCTCCTTGCCGACGACAAAAAACAGTCGTGCGTATGGCTCCTCGCCAATTAATGCGGTTGTTTTCCCGCGGGGAAGCGAATCTCTGTGGATATCGATTAAGAATTTAACATCTTTATTCACTGTCATGGCAGTTTGGACAGTTTCTCTGGACATCGTATAGGAATTTTCCCAGTTCCAGCCCTTCTTTTTCAGTTCTGCGGCTATATTGGTTTTATCATGCTCAGCACCTATGCCTTTTCTCGCCAGTTCTTCACTAAGCTTTTTCCCGACAGCAATAATATTCACCTGTTCATTGGGACTGACGGCCTCATCTGTATTCTTTACATCTTTTAATAACGGAGCAAACGATTCCCAGCTGTGGGAATGGTAAATAAAAACCCCTTTTTCGTCCGGGATTACCGGGGGAGAAGCATTTTCATCGCTTTGGCCGTTATTCATCGCCAATTCTTTTTCTTTTAAAAGAACTTCAAGTGGAGGGGCAGATTCCACTGGCAGGTTGGTAAAATCGGTACCCTCTCCGGCAACGGCAATACCGGTATCGAAAATTGAAAAACCTGGAAGCTCCCGGCCAAGGAACGTTCTAATATCCTGTGGCTGTGTATTGGTTGCCAGCTTAAATAGGGTTCCGGACAGGGAGTAGCTTTCAGCAGGAGCTTCCTTATAAAAATAATGGTTTTCAGCTTTCAAAAAGTGAATGAAGAGCTGGCCGGCTTTAATATCCTTCAGCAGCACATTCATATGTGAGGAAGAAAAGGCAGCCGGATAAAGCGTAACAGCCCCGGCGAGCGCCACAACGGCACAAATACTGAAAAGCCAGCTGTTTATATAAAAGAAAAGGGAACGGACACCTAATTTAGAATGCATATAAACCCCTCCACTCTCTAAATATATGACGGATAAGCTGAATTAGAAGATAGGGGATTTCCTTATTATGAAAAGAGGCTACAGAAGATATCACGAAAGCAGGGGACAAAAAAGTGGTCCTGAATGATCTTGCATCCAAATAGTATAAAATACATAATAAAAAGCAATCCTTTGTACTAAATCTTAAAAGGCCTGAAAGGGCCTTTTATTTTTTGAAAAGATTTCATTGTTTTATCACAAATGGCTATTATAGTTATCTTATCAAAGAACAATATAGATAAAGAGAGGGACACTAAATTGAAAAAGATATTATTCAGCATAATGGCGGGGTTACTTGTTCTTGGAGGGTGCAGCCAATCAGAAGAAGAAAAGCCTGCTAATAACGGTGAAGTGCCGCAAATTATTGAAGCTGTCATCGAGGTGCCTGAAACTTTGAACCCTGGCGAGGAGGCAGCCTTTGCTGTCACTGTCAAACAAGGCGATGAGGCTGTAACAGATGCGGATGAGGTGAAATTTGAAATCTGGCAGGAAGGACAAAAAGAAAACGGTGAAATGATAGAGGCAAAGCACGGCTCAGAAGGTAAATATACTGCTGATCATACTTTTACTGAGGAAGGCCTTTACTATGTTCAGTCCCATGTTACGGCAAGAAGCCAGCATACCATGCCAATGGTTTCGGTACAAGTTGGTGAAGCAAAAGCGGAGGACTCAGGAACTGGGCATGACCAGGAAAATGAGAGCCATGAAGAAGGACACTCTCACGGCCATGGCGGTGAGGTATCCATTGAGCTGCAGGCCCCTGACCAAATCCATGCGAATGAACAAACACAATTATCTGCCCTGGTTGATAATAAAGGGGAACCGCTGGCGGACGCTAAAGTAAAGCTTGAAATCTCACTGAATGGTGCAACACCTCAATGGGTAAATATGTCTGAAACAGAACCGGGCAATTACGCTGCCGGCCATCTATTTACAAATGCAGGCACATACACCATCACGACACATGTTGAAAAAGGCGACGACATTCACGAGCACACAGAAACTGAATTAACGGTGCATTAAATATTTTTCAGCGGGGAGGATTAATTACCCCGCTGATTCTTTTAGTTTACCAGATAAAGTTTTGGCGGGAACTTCGGGCACAAAACCCCCGAAAAGCCCGGTGAAAGTCCGAAGTCGGAGCAACTTCAGACACAAACCAGAGGATAAAGTCAGTTTGAGTCGGAAGTCAGAGAAACTTCAGACACAAGCGGCAGTATGCAGTCAGTTTGAGTCCGAACATGGTGCAACTTCAGAATCAAACCCCGGAAAATTCCGGTGAATGTCCGAACTCTTTCCCCGCCCCCCAAGAGCCTTCTGACTAGAGCACCGATGAAACTGGCACAGATACTCTACTTCCAGTTTCATGATAATATAGAAGGAGAGATTACAGAAAAGCAGGTGTCAGAGATATGTCAGATACACATTTGCATTTTAATACGGGGATTGGGGTCCAAAAGCCTAATAGCATTCGGAATAAGGATATCAGCTGCCCTTTTTGTGCAAGGGAGGAGCTGACAGATATCATTGCCGTAGACGATTCAATTATTTTGCTGAAAAATAAGTATCCTGTTCTGGAAAACTCCTATCAGACAGTGCTGATTGAAACGGATCAATGTGATGGTGAGCTGTCTGTTTACCCTGAGGAGCATTTGGTCAGGTTAATTTCATTTGGTTTAAAACATTGGCTGCTTATGGAAAAAAGCGGGGAATATGAATCTGTATTATTTTTCAAAAACCATGGCCCATTATCCGGGGGAAGTATCGCCCACCCGCATATGCAGATTGTGGGATTGAAAAATATTGATTACAAGGAAAAAATTCAGGCGCAGGATTTTGAAGGGCTCCTCATTCATGAGGAAAGCGGCACGGTGTTCACTTTATCGACTTCCCCGAGAATCGGCTTTTATGAATTTAATGTGAAGCTTGCCGATCAGGATGATATTCCGTACTTTGCGAAATGTATCCAGACCGCCGCGCATTATATTCTGAATGCCTTCCCTTTTCCAAGCAATAGTTATAACTTGTTTTTCTACAAGCTGGGCAGGGAGATTTACGCGAAAATTGTTCCGCGCTATATTACAACGCCTATTTTCATCGGCTACAGTATCCCTCAGGTGCCTAATAATCTCGAGTGGATGAGAGATGATATAAAAGTGAGATATTTCAGCGGGAAGTTAAAAACCGGGTCTTAATACCCTTTGCATCCGTATCGAGAGTATCTTAGACTATGCTGATTATGGCCGTAAATAACCATTCTCAGTAATCGTGAAAATTTGAAATAATAACCATTCGCTTTTAGAAGTTGTGATTTATCTCTATAAAAAATATAATGAAATATTGTAGCGAGGAATAATGTGAGGTACATATGCTATTCCTTGCACTGTGCTCCGTTATGCCTTGAAAGGTAAATGGTTTTGTTTTTTAAAGGAGAAGAATAATCATGACCTCTAACCGATATACACCTCCTAAGCTGGATTGGGGCTTAGTATTAATATTGATGCTGCTATTCCTGGTAAGTGCCATATCTATTTACAGTGCACAAACAACAGGGCAGTATACAGAAAACTTCCTTTTGAAGCAGGTTGTCTGGTATGCCGTGGGAACAGGAATCATCGCTGCGGTAATCACATTGGATTCTGATCAGCTGAAGAAGATTTCCTGGTATGTGTATGGCCTGGGCATTGTACTGCTTGGCTTCCTGGTTGTGGCGCCAGCAAGCATAGCTCCAGTCATTAATGGGGCAAAAGCATGGTACAAGGTTCCGGGAATGGGTTCCCTTCAGCCTGCTGAGCTTGTTAAAGTGTTCATTATTTTGGTATTGGCGAAAACGATTGACGAGCATCATCAAAAAAATCAATACAAAACCATGCAGACTGATTTATGGCTGCTGATTAAATTGGCTGGACTAACAATGGTGCCCCTGCTGCTGGTTATGCAGCAGCCCGATTTAGGGACAAGCCTTGTATTTCTGGCAATCATGCTTGGCATGATCTTCATTTCAGGAATCAGCTGGAAGCTGCTGGCCCCTATATTTGGAACAGGAGCGGCTTTTGCAGGCACCATTTTATATTTTGTTTTATGGCATCCGGATATCCTTGAGAAGTATCTGGGAGTAAAGGAATATCAGTTTGCCCGCATCTATTCCTGGATTGACCCCTATAATTACCAAAGTTCAACCGGATTTCAGCTGACGCGTTCTCTCCTTGCCATTGGATCCGGGGAAACAAGCGGGAAAGGATATGGAACGAGGGAGGTCTATCTGCCTGAAAGCCATACCGACTTTATCTTCAGTATTGTAGGTGAAGAATTTGGTTTTGTAGGGGCAAGCATTGTTGTCAGCCTTTTCTTTCTGCTGATTTACCATATTACCAAGATTGGCATGGAAACGAAGAACAACTTCTACACCTATATTTGTGTAGGTGTTATCAGCATGGTTACATTCCATGTCTTTCAAAATATCGGAATGACCATCGGCCTTTTACCTATCACAGGCATTCCGCTTCCTTTCATCAGCTATGGAGGAAGCTCGCTGATGGGGAATATGCTGGCCATGGGGCTGATTTTTTCCATTCGCTACCATTATAAAAAATATATGTTCTCAACTAGTGATTAAATAGAAAGAGCGGGCTTATTAAAGCCCGCTCTTACTCAATAATGCCGGTTTCTTCGACATTGACATTGCATTTAACATCAAATTCAAGCGTTTTATATTCATCCTCCCACTTTTTATAATCAAATTTGCGGTGCTGTGTTTTTTTAATTTGGCCCAGCCCAACTGGATCGATTCCAAGCTCCTGAAACTGCTTCAGCAGCTTGAGGCATTCCCTTTCAACCTTTTTCTCCAGTTTTTTTTCAACGTCATTAACCACCTCTGAAGTCAGCTTTCTGCCGGTATACTCACGGATAATGCCTTCAATATTAATGTTAATGGAAGCGTGATTATCAGTAATTTTAATTTTATGTTTGGATTTAATACTCTTAACAGCAGCAAAATTTCCTTTTTCTAACTTAACATCGAAATTTCCTTTACTATATTTGTCAACCAGCAGTTTAAAAAAGAACAAATCCTTTAAAGGCAGGATTTCTACCTCCTTATCCTTGTCGAAAAGGCTCACTCCAATTATCTCCACTTTATCATCCGCAATCTTTTTGATGCGGGGAAGAAAAGTATCTTTCCCTGTCTCATAATAATCACGGGAAACAATGTGAAGGTTGGTTTTCGGAATATCCCGATTATCAATATTATGCTGTATCAAATTATATATGTAAGTTGAATTGCCCCTTGTTCCATACTCTCCCTTCATCACTTCTTCCGCTTTATCCTCCGAGGTCACAACAAATACCCGTGCCCCTATACTTGGGTCTCTTTGAAAAGAATCTATCAGGTCATAGATCCCTTGTCTGGAAATTTTAGGTCCGAAGACCGCAACTTTTAACCCGCCTGTCACTACCGGCTCAGATGATTGCCGGGTCACATCTATTAAAAGATCTTGCCGGAGCTTTCCGCTTCCTGAAAAGGTCCGGTTTATCACACTTTTATCAGGCTGGAATTCCTGAAATAATACTGTTCCTCTGTATTTGTCTTTTGAATCCTCTGCTAAATCGTAGCCAACTCCTACTTCAATGTTAATATCATCGAGTATTTCTTTGTCCACACAGCCGGAAAGCAACAGCATAAGACAGATAATCAGCAGATTTTTCATTTCTTCTTCCCCTTTTTCAGCTTCTTGGCGATCATGACAGCAGCGAAAAGCAAAGGAATATAAATAAAGTTAAAAACAAATCCCATTTTGCCAACAGAGTCATTTAGCATATTAATTTTTTCCCTTGTATCCAAAAAATTTATAATGGATAGCACTGCGGCAACAACAAAAAACACGCCCACTTTCTGGCGGATATTAAAGACCCTTTTAATGAGCCGTGAGGCGATCCAGACGGATATGCACACATTAGGAAGAATGATTAAGTTCCAGTTGGCAATTCCAATGTATTCAAATCGTTCAACAAAAGGCATTTCAACTATTTTCCACATTGTTAAACTTGCCCAAATTTGTTTAGACAGCTGCTCTTCGGAAAAATAGGCAAAGGTAATGATGGCTAAAACCGTGTAAATAAGAGTAGTTGTCAATACGGCCAAATGAGCCCATTTCTGTGATTTTTTTGGCTCTTTAATAAAAGGGTAGAAAAAAATGATGCTTTCAAACCCGATAAAAGTAAGGGACATATGGTAAGAAGCAGTAAGCAGCTCTTTTATGGAATGATCCCAAATGGGCAGCAGATTGTAATAGTTGGAGAATTTTATCGCCCAGCCAAATGTGAGGAGAAGGTAGGCCGGCAAAACAAGCCCAAAGAATGCGATACCCACGACTGTCCTAAATCCCCCAAAAATAATGTATACACAAAGTGCCATAAAGGCAAAGGAGAACCAGAAGGTGCTGATTTCAGGAAACATCCAAACCTGTATGACCTCAATAAATGTCCTTAAAACTGTTAAGGAGAACAGGATAAAATAGCCAATAAAAATGGCGCTGAGTGCTTTGCCAATAAAGTTGCCTGCGATGTATTTATGTGCAGATACAATATCACCGCCAGCAGTATCGCAAATTTTATAAATCAACCAAATAATTACGTGAATGCACCCGCCGGCAAATAATATGGAAATCCAGGCATCATAGCCTGCATCCATTGCAATAATCCTCTGATATCCTAATACGCCAATTCCGATTTGTATGGACATGACCATGTAAAATACTAAAAAGGGGGATATTTGTAATCTCTCTGGTATTGGCTGTTCCTTCATCTGGTTCACCTCCATTTGATAATCTCAAAACGCTCTGAGCAGATACCTGCTTCATTATTCATCAATATCTTTTTTCTTTTTTGCTTTTTTCTTGCTAAAGCGGATAGGGTTCTTAGTCCTTAAGAAAATTGGCCTTTTGGATTGTGCTTCAAATGGAAGCCTGATAAGGGCATCCTTCATATCCACCACCCGAGGGGGATAGAGAGGTTCAAGGAATGGCCTTCCAAGTGAAGTCAGCCTGGTTAAATGAGTCAACAGTACACAGAAGCAGAATACAATTCCGAGCAGGCCCCATAACTCTGCGAGAAACAGAAAAGGGAAGCGAAGCAAACGGATAGTATTGCCCATTCTGTAAACAGGTGTTGTAAAGGAAGCGAGAGCTGCAAGGGCTACAATAATAAGCAGGACGTTACTCGTCAGGCCTGCTTCTACAGATGCAGTTCCTATTACAATTCCTCCCACGATACCGATTGTCTGGCCAACCTTCGTCGGAAGACGTGCTCCAGCCTCGCGAAGCAATTCAATCGTAAGCTCCAGAAACAGCGCTTCAAGAATAGGAGGAAGCGGAATCTCCCGCCTTGATGTGATTAAAGTACTCATCAAATCCTTGGGAATCAGTTCATAATGATATGAAAGAGTTGCTACATAAATAGGTGTAATCAGAATAGAAAACGCAACCGCGAACAAACGGATCAGCCGGAAGAAAGAAGATAATATCCAATTTAAAAAATAATCTTCAAATGAGCTGAAAAACTCAACGAGAGTAGTTGGCGTAATTAATACATGGGGTGAGCCGTCAACCACAATAGCGATTTTTCCCTCAGCCAAAATCCCCGCGACCCTGTCAGGCCGCTCTGTATCAAGCAGCTGCGGGAAAGGGGAATTGGAGTTATCGCTAATCAGCTGGACAATATACGAACTGTCTGTGATGGCATCAAATTTCACATTCTTAAGTCTCTGCCTGACAGTGTCTACATTATCCTCATTTGTGATATTTTCCATATAAAGTATTGCGACTGAAGTCTTTGACAGGCTTCCCAGTGTGAATTCTTCAATGATCAGTTCTTTTACAGGCAGACGTTTCCGGATTAAATTCAAATTTTGGCCCATAGATTCTACAAAGGCTTCCTTGGGACCGATAACAGAAAACTCAACCTCAGGCTGGCTGAGACCTCTGACGATTTCTTTTTGCGCAGCTATAAAGCCGAAATGTTTGAGCTCTGTCTCAATCGTCAGCATGACGTAGCCATTCATCAGCTTTTGTTCAATTAAAGAAGGGTCGTCGCAAATCTGCACATCAGCCACAGGAACAAGCTGTTTAATGTCTTCGATTTCGCGGAACTCGTCTTCCAGCAAATTTGGGAGAATACCATCCTGGATAATATTTTCATCGATTAAAGTAGCCATGAAAGTAAGTCCAAAACGCACATTCGTTTTTTGGTTATAATAAAAGATTTTTTTAAAGTCTTTGGATTTAATGAAGGATTTCTCCCATTCCTTATGCTCTACATCCTCTTTAATCCGTTTATTCTTCAACCATTTCCTCATAGCTAAATCACCATCATTTTCGGCATTACGCTTATTGTTGCCGGTTTTGGAAAACTTATGAATGGAAGGCAATAAAAAAAGGTTTGAATGTCGGGTAAATATAAGGAAATAGTGAGGGCAAATAAAAAAGGAACCTGGATCAGGTTCCTTTTTGTCCAGCTCCGGCGCCTGGCCACTCAAGGCAGTTGGGCAGGCGCTGAATCTAGTATATATTTGAGCTCTCATAAAAGAGGGGGTATTATGGGAGCGCAATCACAAGTTTTGCTTTACTTCACAAGGTATTTCTCAATGTCATCCAGAAGCAGGTTAGCAGCAATCACGCCTCCGGCAGTATTCCAGATGGTGTCACTGACTTCATGAACATTGCCTTCCTGAGCTACTTTAAGGTTTTTGAATAATGGATCTTCAATCCATTCTTCAGCAAGCTTGCTTGCTTCGCCATCGCCTGTTTCATATGTGAAGTAGAATAATACATCTCCATCCATGGCAGGAATGCGCTCTTTTGTAGCATTCTTTTCAGCGAAGTCATCAACATTCTGGCTTTCCGGACGCGTAAGTCCAATTTGATCAAGAATGACGCCTGAGAAGGAGTCTTTATGGTAGATGCGGACGTCCCCAGCCATGAAGCGTACAATGGAAACTTCCTGGTCTAATTTATCGCCAAGGCTCGTTTTAATTTCTTCGATGCGGCTGTCATAATCAGCAAGGACTTTTTTGCCTTCATCTTCTTTATTGAGTGCTTTTGCGTAAAGCTCGAAATTTTCCTTCCAGTCTCCGCGCAATGTTTCAGCAAAAACAGTAGGGGCAATATCATTTAATTGATCATAGATTTTTTCCTGGCGCATCTTGTTGCCGATGATAAGGTCCGGCTGCAGTGCTGCGATTGCTTCTACATTGACTTCGCTCTCTGTTCCCACAACCTGAACATCTTTCATATCATCAGCGATATGGTCATACCACGGATCGCCAGTCCAGGACTGAACGGCACCAACTGGAGTAACACCCATGGAAAGTAATGCTTCTGTACCTTCGTTTGTCAAAATGACAACTTTTTCAGGTGCTTTATCAAGCTTAGTTGTGCCCATTGCATGCTCAACGGTATAGCTTGTATCTTCTGATTTTGTTCCTTCTTTTTCCTTATCGGCTTTCTCATCCTGTTCGCTGCTATTCCCGCAGGCAGCAAGGAATAAGATTGTGAAAACTGAAAGAATGGCAAGTAAAGATTTGAATTTCATTATGTACTCCTCCATTTTGCGTTGTTAATGATAATCATTTTCATTTGATGTTTTTATACTAATGTGAACGCTTTACATTGTCAATAGGTAAGTGAAAATCATTTTCATTAAAATATTTATAATGATCAATGAAAATGATTTTCAAACTCATTGACAGCTAATCCTCTGTACAATAGACTGAAAATGTAACTAAACCTTATTAAATAGACGCAAGAAGGGTCTCGCTATGCTATTAAAAACAAATTCTCTGAGATGGGCTGGGCTATTTGCAGCCGCTCTCCTATTATTAGTATTAATGTCTTTCAGTATTGTATACGGATATACCGACACAACCTGGAAGATGGCAATTGATGCATTTACAAACTTCAACGGAACGAATGAACACATAATCATTCAATCTGTCCGTCTGCCGAGAGCATTGATTGCAGCGACGGTAGGGGCAAGCTTAGCGATTGCGGGTGTCCTGCTCCAGTCATTAACAAAGAATCCCCTTGCTGCACCTGAGATTTTCGGAATTAACGCAGGTGCCGGATTTGCAGTTGTCATTACAGTAACGCTATTTTCCATCAGTAATCTGCAGGTCTTTACATGGGTTTCATTTCTGGGAGCTGCTGTTTCATTTATTTTTGTATATATTATCGGCTCTATCGGCAGGGAAGGGCTGACGCCGATGAAATTAACCCTTGCCGGTGCGGCAATGAGTGCCATGTTTGCTTCGATGACACAAGGCTTTCTCGTCATTAATGAGACTGCCCTTGAGCAGGTGCTGTTTTGGCTGGCAGGATCCGTATCGGGAAGGAAGCTGGAGACCCTCGCAGCAGTATTTCCATATTTATTAGCCGGATGGATCTTTTCCCTCATCATTGCGGGGAAATTGAACGTCTTATCAATGGGTGAGGACGTAGCGAAGGGGCTGGGCCTGAAAACAGGATTGCTTAAACTGGGAGCAGGCATTGTTATTGTGCTTCTGTCAGGAGGAGCGGTAGCTGTCGCAGGTCCCATAGGCTTCCTCGGCATTGTCATTCCACATTTGACCCGTGCTGTCGTTGGCATTGATCATCGCTGGGTTATTCCTTATGCGGGTCTTTTCGGCGGAATGCTCCTTCTGATTGCAGACATATCATCAAGGTACATCATCATGCCGCAGGAAGTACCTGTCGGCGTCATGACCGCCGTCATTGGAACTCCTTTCTTTGTGTATATTGCCAGAAGGGGGTTCAATAAATAATGAAAAAATATTATAATCTGCGCCTTTTTGGCGATAAGATATCTTTTTTAGTAAACCGGAAGGCACTTATCACTTTTTTATTATTGGCAGCAGCTTCTGCTGGAGTATTCGTGATCAGCACCGGCACGGGTGAAATGAAAATCAGCCCTCTAAAGGTAGTGCAGGTATTCTTTGGCGGTGGTTCGGATATGGATAGGCTGATCATTCAGTCATTCAGACTTCCAAGAATCATCGTTGCCTTAATGGTGGGAATGGCGCTTGCTGCTGCGGGGGGAATCCTGCAGGGGATTATCAGAAATCCGCTTGCATCTCCTGATATTATCGGGATTACAGGGGGAGCATCTGTAGCAGTTGTAGGTTTTCTTGCTTTCTTTAGTGATAAAAACAATGCATTAACTGTAAGTATTAATTGGATGCCTCTTGCTGCTTTTGCGGGTGCTGCTATTTTGGCTTTCCTTGTTTATTTTCTAGCCTACAAGGATGGAGTGTCGCCAATACGCCTTGTTTTAATTGGGATTGGGCTTGCAAGCTTAATGAAGGCACTCACCACTTTGATGATGGTCTTTGGGCCAATTTATCAGGCCAGCCAGGCGAATATCTGGATAACCGGGACAGTTTACGGTTCGAATTGGGACAAAGTCGCAATGTTAGTCCCATGGACACTCATGTTTCTGGTAATGGCATTTATTCTGGCGCGCAATGTTAATATTCAGGAACTTGGCGATGATATTGCCATGGGTGTAGGCAGCACTGTACAGAAATACCGGTTTCTGCTGCTGATGGTCAGCACGGCATTAATTGGCGGAGCTGTAGCATTCGGCGGAGGGATAGGCTTTGTCGGCTTAATGGCTCCTCATATGGCACGAAGGATGGTAGGCTCTGCTTTTGGAGCTTTGCTTCCGGCTTCTGCTCTGATTGGCGGAATCCTGGTCATGGCAGCCGATCTGATAGGCAGGACTTTGTTCTCGCCGCTTGAAATTCCGGCGGGGGTGTTTACAGCCAGCATCGGCGCACCTTATTTTATTTACCTGCTTTTCAAGACAAGAAACGCATAAGCTGGAAAAGCTTGAAACTCGTATGATACAGGCAACTGGAGAGCCTATAGATATAAATATTAGGAAAAGGAGAGGGCAGAGATGACAGCAGGGCAAGCAATCGCTACAAAAGACTTAACCTTGTCATATGGAGACACCATTATTATTAATGAACTGGACCTGGAAATACCTAAAGGGGAAATCACTGTATTTATTGGTGGAAATGGCTGCGGAAAATCGACATTGCTAAGGTCTATTGCCAGGCTGCTAAAGCCAAAATCTGGTGCTGTATTATTGGAAGGTGAGGCTGTAGCCAAACTTTCCACGAAAGATGTTGCCAGAAAAATGGCTATTCTGCCCCAATCTCCTTCAGCTCCGGAAGGACTCACAGTGCTTCAGCTTGTCAAACAGGGAAGGTACCCCTATCAAACATGGCTGAAGCAATGGTCTACTGAAGACGAATTAAAAGTCAGAAATGCTTTAAAGGCAACAGGAATGGAAGAATTGAAAGACCGGACAGTGGATTCCCTATCCGGGGGGCAGCGACAGAGGGCCTGGATTGCCATGACTCTGGCACAGGATACAGATACCATTCTGCTGGATGAGCCTACTACCTATTTGGATATGACACATCAAATTGAAATCCTTGATTTATTATTCGAGTTGAATGAAAAGGAAAAGCGTACCATCGTCATGGTGCTGCATGATCTGAATTTGGCCTGCCGCTATGCTCATAATATTGTTGCGATAAAAGATCAAAAAGTATTTGCTCAGGGCAAGCCGGAACATGTCATTAATTGCGGATTGGTTAAAAACGTGTTTGGCATGGAATGCGAAGTGACGATAGACCCATTATTCGGCACACCTCTTTGCATCCCTTATGGAAAAGGGCGATGTATTTTGAAGGGGCAAGGGCTTTAAGGATGATTAAATTAACAGGAGAGCAGGCGGAAGCTCTCGGGCAGTTCAGACTTGCACGGGATTCAGGGAAAAGCTCACCTTTAACCATTAATGTGGAAAATTTGCTGGACACAACTCAAACGGGTGCATATCTGAATAAAGTGAAAAACCATTTAGGAGCACCTGATAACAAAACGGCAGCTTCTATTTTGATAAAAAGGTATGCCTTTCTGCCTGTCATTTACTTGTATTGCATGACGTCCTGGAACGTAAAATTGGATATCAGGCATGAAAATATTACAATTGTCAGTCAGGAAAGAGACGGTCTGTGGCTTCCGGTCTTTCGATTTACCCGCCTTCAGGGCCAAGGTGCTGGTAAGGAGAGGGAACAATGGAGAGAGGATGCTGTGCGCACTCTTTTTAATGGCCATATCTTTCCGCTGCTCAATAGAATAGCAGGCGAAGCAAAAATCTCGAAACTAATTCTTTGGGAGAATATTGCGATTTATTTGTTCTGGCTTTACGAAAAGATTTTACCCGTGGAATCACATTCGGAAAGGGCGGCAGAAGATTATCGGTTTATCCTGGAGGAGGCTCCAGGCAATTTATTCGGGTGTGAAAATACGAATCCCATAAAGAAATTTGACAGCAGGAAAATGGTGATTGCAAACACCGGCACAGCAGTAAGGCCCAGGAAAACATGCTGCTATTCCTACTTGACCAGTAGCGGAAAACGATGCGGGACATGTCCTCAGGCCTGCAGGATAAAATGAAATTTCAATCAGTAGCCGTTTTAACCCAATGATTGATAGCTGAACTAATCAAAGGAGGAATCGCAATGAATGAGAAGTTGAAGGAACAGCTGGATGGCCTGCTTGAAAAATATACCGAACTCCTAATTGGAGAGACCTCCCCGGAGTTAAAGGAAAAGGTTGAAGCTTGGGTGCTGTACTCTTTTATTGCGAAATCCATGCCGCCTCTAGCCAAGCACTGGAATGAATCATATCCTGATGCAAAAGAGGAAATGAAAACTCTGATAGCTGAAATAAAAAAACTGAATGAAGAGATGAGAAGCAAAAAAAAGTAAAGACATTTTGTATTTAAATAAACCGCTGCCATCAAAAGCAGCGGTTTTGTTTTTTAGGATTTTTCAAATTCGATAATTGTCTAGCTCCACAAGGAACACTTCGACAGCAACATCATCGCCCCTCCTAAAAGCATTAGCTTTTAGGAGGAGCGCCTACCCCCTCGAGGTCACAAGCTTGGCTTGTTTCGGCTCCTAGGGACGAAAGACTAGCCAATCCCTTCCAGAAGGAAAGAACACCTTCTTGCAGGGCTCGTCTTATGCTTGTCGTCACTGAGCAGTCGCCTCCACATTTCGTTCACTCCTCCCAAAAAGGCAAAGAACGCCTTTCCGTGAGGCTCGTCTTGTGCATGAGGCACCCAGGACAAGGAATGCTTCGTCAGCATAAACATCGCACGACCGAAAGCAACAGCTTTTGGGAGGATGGGGGTCATGCAGACGTTGCCACAGGACGTGGCGCTTTTAGTCTGCGTTCCATCGTGGACAAGGCGCTTCCGCTTTTCCTATTGCATCTGGCCATTGCCATAAGGCAATTGATTGGTATAGCCCTGAAACTGCTGATAGGATTGCTGGAGCTTTTGCTGATCTGCAGCTTCAACCTTATACCAGCCTTTTTTGAACATTAGATTGTAAAATTCTCTCTGCTGGTTTTGTGTTTCATTGAATGCTGCAAGAATATCCTGATACAGGCTCTGGTGGCTTGCCTCATTTAAGGCAACCGAATAGGCATCTGTCATATACTTTTCAGTAGACAGAATATCATTTGTAAAATCCCGCTCATTCATTTGCGGTGTTTTATTCACCTGTGTTTCGGGATTTTGAATCGAATTGGGATTCTGGTTCTGGTTCATTTTCAATGCTCCTTCCTATGCGGTGTTTTATTCACCTGTGTTTCGGGATTTTGAATCGAATTGGGATTCTGGTTCTGGTTCATTTTCAATGCTCCTTCCTATTGCATTCCCATAAAGTTTTGCTGACTCTGCTGGTTTAGATGAACAAGCAGCTGTTCGTAGTGACGCTGATGCATTTGGCCGCATTGCTCGAAATGTGTTTTTAGCTCCTGGTCCTGGCATTGCTGCGCGTAAAAATGAGCTTTTTTACAGGCAAGAAGATTCCAGGAAAGCATGTCTGTTAAGTAAAGGGCATCTTTAGTGGAAATGACAGCAGGAGGCTGCTGCATAATACCCTGCTGATTCTGCATGTTCATATTTTGCTGCTGCATAATTTCTCCCTCCGATTCTAATAGCGATTTAAATTGTTTTCGAAGATATTTTGCCTCTGAAAAATGTTTGCTATTCTGCTCAAGATGATATACCTATATGCATAATGCAAACTATAAAAAGACCGAAGCCAGCCTGTTTTCAAAAAACGGCTCATCGCTTATATTGATTATTTTGGCTATTTCTTTTCTTAGGTCCTTCCCTTTCAACAGTCGGGCCCGCATCTCCATGGACACTTGCAGCACTGACTCCTGCCTTAGAAGGATCTTTTTTCATCTTTCCCATTTATTTCACCTCCGTCACGAATTAACAATGTTTCTTTTTTAGAGTGCCCAAAACAGTTATTACAAATTGCACAAAAACTGGACACCATTAAATTTCAAAACATTTTTAAATTTCCGCTTAAAATCATTGCGTAAATTTTGCAAATATTTTATAGTTATAACTAACAGAACTCATTCAGAAGAGATGCATATTTTTTTTGATATTAAAATGAATGAGTATTCATTCAAAAAAGCAAAAGGGGGAAATCAAGTTGATCCAACAAATAAAAAAGGCGGCAGTCTTAGGCTCCGGAGTCATGGGCTCTGGGATCGCAGCCCATTTGGCCAATATCGGAATTCCAACACTATTACTGGATATCGCGCCTCGCGAATTAACGGATGCAGAAAAGGCAAAAGGGCTTTCTCTTGAAAATAAAGAAGTCCGAAATCGTATCAGTGAAGGAAACCGCCAAAAGTTGTTAAAGCAGAAGCCTGCTCCATTAACTTCTAAAAAAAATATAGCTTTGATTGAGGCAGGAAACTTTGAAGATGACATGGAGCGTCTGAAAGATGTCGATTGGATTATTGAAGTTGTAGTGGAAAACCTCAGCATAAAGAAGCAGGTTTTTGAAAAAGTTGACCAGCACCGTAAGCCTGGGAGCATTGTAAGCTCCAATACGTCCGGGATATCTGTTGAAGCAATGTCAGAAGGACGCTCGGAAGATTTTCAAAAGAACTTCCTTGGAACACATTTCTTTAATCCTCCCCGCTACTTAAAGCTTCTTGAAGTCATACCTACTAAAAAAACTTCTTCTGAAGTGCTGTCATTTATGAAGCAATTTGGCGAAGATGTACTGGGAAAAGGAGTAGTTGAAGCAAAAGATACACCGAACTTTATCGCCAACCGAATCGGCACATATGGCTTGCTGGTTACAGTGCAGGAGATGCTCAAGGGAGAATACAGTGTCGGCGAAGTAGATTCCATAACAGGGCCGCTGATTGGCCGGCCGAAAAGTGCTACCTTCAGAACACTTGATGTAGTAGGGCTTGATACATTTATACACGTGGCAAACAATGTTTATGACCAGGTGGATGGGAAAGAAAAGGATGTTTTTAAAGTTCCCGACTTCATGAAAGTGATGCAGGAGAAAGGCTGGCTTGGAAGCAAAACAGGGCAAGGATTTTTCCTGAAAAAGGGCAAAGAGATTCTGGAACTGAATCCGGAAACCTTGGAATATGGCCCGCGCCAAAAGCTTAAGACAGCATCGACTGAACTGGCCAAACAGGCAAAGGGCACTGCAGGAAAATTGAAAGCGCTTGTATATTCAGATGATCGTTCTGGCCAATTATTGTGGAACATTCTCAGTCCCGCCCTTCTATATTCAGCACAGCTCCACGGCGAAATAGCTGATGATGTGACAGCGATAGACCGTGCGATGAAATGGGGCTTTGGATGGGAACTGGGCCCATTTGAAACCTGGGATGCCATTGGAGTAGATAAATCGGTTCGAAAAATAGAGGAAGCAGGCGAAGAAGTGCCGGCATGGGTAAAAGAGATGCTGGAAAAAGGCTTCAATTCCTTCTATAAAGAAGAAAATGGCCAGAAATATTTTTATCATAATGGCGAGTACAGATTAATTGAGGAAAACCCTAAAGTAATTAATTTAAAACAGCTTAAGAAGCAAAAAGGTGTTATTAAAAAGAATACCGGTGCAAGCCTTGTTGATTTAGGTGATGGGGTTGCATTGCTGGAGTTCCATTCGCAAAGCAATGCCATTGGATTGGATATTATCCAGATGATCAACTTTGCAGTAGATGAAGTGGAGAAGAACTACAAAGGTCTTGTAATCGGGAATCAGGGCAAGAACTTCTGTGTAGGTGCCAACCTTGGGATGATTCTCATGGAAGCGCAGGATGACAATATTTATGAACTGGATATGGTAGTCCGCCACTTCCAGAATGCCATGATGAAAATTAAGTACAGCGCGAAGCCGGTTGTTGCCGCTCCGTTTGGCATGACGCTTGGCGGCGGGGCTGAGGTATGTCTGCCTGCTGCACATATTCAGGCATCAAGTGAAACATATATGGGACTTGTTGAAGTGGGTGTCGGCCTTATCCCGGGTGGTAGCGGAAACAAGGAGCTCTATTTGAAGCATCTTGAAAGCATGCCAAATGGTTTGGAATTTGACCTTCAAAAGGTTGCGAATAAAGTGTTTGAATCAATTGCTATGGCAAAGGTTTCAACATCCGGCGAAGAAGCAAGAGACAATAACTTCCTGAACCTGGCAGATGGCATCAGTGTGAATGGGGACCATCTCCTTTATGATGCAAAGCAGGCTGTCCTTGCACTGCATGAGAAAGGCTATAAGCCTCCAGTCCGCAAGAAAGTGCCGGTTGTAGGTGAAACAGGTTATGCAACCCTGCTGCTTGGAGCACAGGCAATGCTATACTCCGGCTATATCTCAGAGCATGATTTGAAAATAGCCAAAAAGCTTGCCTATGTAATTGCAGGCGGGAAAGTGCCATACGGAACAGAAGTCGATGAGCAATATTTACTTGACTTGGAGCGCGAAGCATTCCTTAGCCTTGTGGCTGAACCAAAATCACAGCAGCGTATGCAACACATGCTTTTAAAAGGAAAGCCATTGCGCAACTAAATGATAGATTACGAAATTAAGAGAAAGAGAGGGAACATAATGAGAGAAGCGGTAATAGTTGCAGGTGCCAGGACACCGGTCGGAAAAGCCAAAAAAGGTACGCTTGCAAACGTCAGGCCGGATGATTTAGGTGCACTTGCAGTAAAGGAAACCCTTAAGCGTGCAGGAGATTATGAAGGAAATATCGATGATCTAATTATCGGCTGTTCAATGCCAGAAGCAGAACAGGGGCTGAACATGGCAAGGAATATCGGAGCTCTTGCCGGACTTTCACATGAAGTGCCGGGGATAACAATCAATCGCTATTGTTCTTCAGGCCTGCAGGCCATTGCCTATGCAGCTGAAAAAATCATGATTGGCCATGCAGATACAATCATTGCGGGCGGAGCAGAATCAATGAGTCTGGTGCCAATGATGGGGCATGTAGTCCGCCCGAACGCAAAACTGGCGGAAACAGCTCCGCAATACTATATGGGTATGGGGCATACAGCTGAAGAGGTTGCAAAGAAGTATGGCATTACACGTGAAGACCAGGATGCATTTGCTGTCAGAAGTCATCAGAAGGCTGCGAAGGCAATCCGGGAAGGCAAATTTGCAGATGAAATTGTACCTGTGGACGTAACGTTCAGATCTGTTGGAAAAGACAATAAGCTGATAGAAAAAACAATCCAATTCATCCAGGATGAAGGTGTTCGTGCAGATTCCACAATTGAATCACTTGGGAAACTGCGTCCCGCATTCTCGGTAACCGGCAGTGTCACAGCCGGAAATTCATCTCAAACAAGTGATGGAGCAGCAGCAGTAATGGTTATGGACCGGGAAAAGGCAGAATCATCAGGATTGAAGCCAATGGCTAAATTCAGAAGCTTTGCCGTAGGCGGTGTTCCTCCTGAAATCATGGGTGTCGGTCCGGTTGTGGCCATTCCTAAAGCATTAAAGCTTGCAGGATTGGAGCTTTCGGATATCGGTTTATTCGAATTGAATGAAGCTTTTGCATCCCAATCCATTCAAATTATCCGTGAGCTCGGATTGGATGAAGAGAAAGTAAATGTTAACGGAGGCGCAATTGCACTAGGGCACCCGCTGGGCTGTTCCGGCGCCAAGCTCACCCTGTCTCTAATCCATGAAATGAAGCGCCGCAATCAGCAATTCGGAGTAGTAACAATGTGCATCGGAGGCGGCATGGGCGCAGCCGGAGTATTTGAACTTTTATAAGATGAATCGGAATTTGGAGAGAAGCCACAGGCTTTTCTCCGCAAAAACAGAATGGAGGAAAGAAAATGTCAAATCAAACTGAAAATCTTATCAAAGGCGGAAGCTTTTTAATCGAAGATGTTTTCTATGACCGGGTGTTTACACCTGAAGACTATACAGATGAGCAGGTTATGATTGCGAAGACGACTGAAGATTATGTAGTAAATGAAGTTGTTCCGCAAATTGAACATCTTGAAAACCATGAATTTGACCGTTCGGTAAAACTATTGAAGCAAGCTGGAGATCTTGGCCTATTGGGCGCAGATGTACCGGAGGAATACGGCGGACTTGCGTTAGATAAAGTAAGCTCAGCACTTATTGCAGAGAAAATGGCGCGTGCAGGCGGCTTTTCCATTTCTCACGGTGCACATGTCGGCATTGGCTCCCTTCCAATTGTTCTATTTGGAAATGAAGAACAAAAGCAAAAATACCTTCCTGAACTTGCTACAGGCGAAAAGCTTGCCGCTTATGCATTGACAGAGCCAAGCTCCGGTTCTGACGCTCTTGGAGCAAAAACAACTGCTAAGCTGAATGCTGAGGGTACACACTATGTATTAAACGGTGAAAAGCAATGGATAACAAATGCAGGCTTCGCAGATGTATTCGTAGTATACGCAAAAATTGACGGCGAACACTTCTCTGCATTCATCGTTGAAAGAGAGTTTCCTGGGGTATCAGTAGGGGCAGAAGAAAAGAAAATGGGAATCAAGAGCTCTTCTACCCGTACGTTAATTCTTGAAGACGCCCAGGTTCCAAAGGAAAACCTGCTGGGAGAATTCGGCAAGGGCCATGTGATTGCTTTTAATATCTTAAATATTGGCCGCTATAAGTTAGGAGTAGGTGCAGTTGGCGGGGCGAAGCGCGCATTTGAACTTGCTGTTCAATATGCCAATCAGCGTCAGCAATTTAAGACACCAATCTCTCAGTTTAATTTGACAAAAGAAAAGCTGGGAACGATGGCTTCTAAGATTTATGCCGCAGAAAGTGCAGTATACCGGACTGTAGGCTTATTCGAGGACCGTATGAGCAAGCTTACAGATGAAGAAATAAAAGATGGCAAGGAAGTCGCAAAGTCAATCGCTGAATATGCCATTGAGTGCTCCATGAATAAATTCTTCAATACGGAAGTCCTCGACTACGTAGTAGATGAAGGTGTTCAGATCCACGGGGGCTACGGTTTCATGGCTGAATATGAGATTGAAAGAGCTTACCGTGATTCACGCATTAACCGTATTTTCGAAGGGACAAACGAAATCAATCGTTTATTGGTGCCTGGCACGTACCTCCGCAAAGCATTAAAAGGAGAGCTTCCGTTATTCCAGAAGGCCCAGGCGCTGCAGGAAGAGCTCATGATGATGATGCCTGAAGAGCCGGGTGACGAGCCGCTAGCACAGGAAAAATATCTGGTGAAAAACGCGAAGAAAATCGGCTTGCTTGCAGCAGGTTTGGCAGCACAGAAGTACGGAAAAGCTCTTGATAAAGAACAGGAAGTACTTGTAAACATTGCGGATATTATTTCGAATGCTTATGCAATGGAATCTGTCGTTCTCCGCACTGAAAAGGCCATTGAAAAAGCTGGCCTTGAAAAGAGCAAACAAAAGCTTCTGTACACTCAAATCTTCTGCCAGGAGGCGTTTAACGAAATTGAGCAGGATGCAAAGGAAACACTTGTGGCAGTAGAAAACGGCGATGCCCTGCGCATGATGATGTCTGCACTGCGCAAATTCACTCGCCACACTCCAGTCAATGTGATTACAAAGAAGCGTGAAGCATCGGAAAAACTGATCGACGCTGAACGTTTTACCGTTTAATCTGACTTAGCTCCCTTCCGATGAAGGGGGCTTTATTATTGAAAAAATAACCATTCAAAAACTTTTTCCGGCTTGCAGGAACAAATAGAAAAATGTCGAATATTAAATTGGTGATCAAGGTTATGCTTTGTCACCCTTTTATGTTACTATTCAATTAAAAGGCAGCAATTTTGGATAAGCCTGAATTTGCTAAAATGGGTGGTGAAAAAATGGCGTTGACTTTTTATTGGTACCCTAAATGCGGGACATGCCGGAAGGCCAAGAAATGGCTTGACGAACATAATCTGTCTTATGAAGAAATACATATAACAGAGAATCCGCCTTCTCGAAGCGAACTTGAAGTCCTTTATAAAAAGAGCGGTTTGGAACTAAAGAAGTTCTTTAATACGAGTGGCCAAAAATATCGGGAGCTCGGCTTGAAGGACAGAGTAAAAACCTCTTCAGATGAAGAGCTCCTCGATGTTTTGGCAACAGACGGCATGCTGATTAAGCGTCCGCTGCTGACAGATGGAGAGAAAGTAACAGTGGGCTTCAAAGAAGAGGAATATGAAAATACATGGCTTTCCTAAAAGCTTGAGCTTTTAAGCCATCATTAACCATGAGATCGATTTAATGATCATAAATTGAAGTATTAATATGGAGGGATACATAATGAGCACACCAAAAGAATTACGTTATTCAGAAGAACATGAGTGGGTAAAAACAGAAGATGGGAAAGTCCGCATTGGGATTACGCATTTCGCGCAATCAGAACTTGGTGACATCGTTTTCGTTGAGCTTCCTGAAGTTGGCGATGAGCTAAGTGCAAACGAACCATTCGGAAGCGTTGAATCTGTAAAAACAGTGTCTGAACTTTATGCGCCTCTAAGCGGTAAAGTGGTTGAAGTAAATGAAGACCTTAACGACAACCCTGAGTTCGTAAATGAATCTCCATATGAAAAAGCATGGATGGTTGTGGTTGAGCCTTCAGATTTAAGCGAAGTAGAAAGCTTAATGACTGCTGAGCAATATGAAGAAATGACAAACGAAGACTAATTTGAAAGCCGGTTCACTTACGAACCGGTTTTTGTGTTTTTAGGGTATATCATGTCTGGTTATATTCAGCTGCATCTGCTTTTTTTGTTCTTACCTTTAATTGCTATTTTTCTTTTACAGAGACAGGGCAAAACTATAGGTACCCAAATGCATGAAAGGATTGGTTACCAATGACATTGAATCACCAGAAAATCGATATAACTGACCGGGTTGTCGGCAGGCTGAACAATAATGGGATAGATCTTTATCTTGAAAACGAAAAAATAGGTCAAATCAGCCTTCCCGAAGGCTCTTCTTTCAAATTGTCCCATCATTTTGAAACCGAACATCAAAAAATATACCAGAATGTCTCCGTTCCGGATAAAGCGCAAGAGCGCTACACAGACTGTGACGAAGGCGGCTGGTGCTGACTACTGTAAACAGCGGAATGATTTCCGCTGTTTATTTAATAGGCTAAAGCAATATGACCGGGCATACAATGAAATAGGCCGTTTAAAGAACACATAATAATATTTTTCTTCAAAAACATTTCCTTTTCAAAACTGGTAAAGGAATATACAAAATCAGCGCAGTCCTAACCTCCAAAATGGGCAGGAGATTCACACCATAACCGAGAATAATGAATATATTAAGATAAAAACCAATGTATGACTGGCTTTTAGTTGCTGTTCTTATAAAAGTTTGTGGATTTTTAAAATTTATTTGTATTACTGAGTTGATTGGAGCGGAGGGCACTTGACTCCAGCGGGAAGAGAGGGAAGTGAGAGACCCCGCAGGCGAAGCCGGGGAGGCTCTCATTCCTCCCCGCGGAAAGCAAGTGCCCGCAGCGGAAATCAACGGACAACATTCTTTATGAAAAGAGCTTTAGTTTAAACGAAAAGTTTTAAAATAACTCCTTTCAGGTGATGACGATGAACGATGGAATTCCGGAAAAAGTGATTATTGTCGAGGGAAAGTCAGATAAAACAAAGGTTAAAAGCATTATAAGAGAACCCGTTGAGATTATCTGCACAAATGGAACAATAAGCATTACCAAACTGGATGAATTAATTGACACACTGTTTGATAAGGATGTATATATATTGGTGGATGCCGATTCAGCAGGTGAAAAGCTTAGAAAACAATTCAAAAGGGAATTTCCAGAGGCAGAGCATCTATACATCGATAGAATGTACAGAGAAGTAGCGACTGCACCTGAACATCATTTGGCAACAGTGCTGCTCGGAGCTAACATTGACGTTTATACACAATATCTCGACAGATAAAGTAAGGATGATAAAATGCAGGAATGGTCGCAGCAGGAAATTGAGGAAGCGGTTAGCGGACAAGAAACGATTCTTATCTATTTGTACACGCCTATGTGCGGAACCTGCCAGATGGCAGGAAAGATGCTGGCAGTTACAGAACAATTGCTGCCAGATCAAAAAATGGGGAAAGCGGACTTAAATTATATGCCGCAATTGGCTGAAAAATGGGGAGTGGAAAGCGTCCCCTGTCTCCTCATCTTCAGAAAAGGAACTTTACACGAAAAATTATATGCTTTCCGATCCGTTCCCTATTTATTGGATAAAATCAGAAGCCTCGATTAGCACAAACCAGGAGCAAAGCGCCCTGGTTTTTTGCATGGTATAAAATGGGAGATCGCCTTTTTACTATTCGAAATATATTTACAAATTCACTTCAAAAGAGTATGATACTTAGGGAATCGAAATAAAAATCATACATTGCGGGAAGGGATCCGGATGGCATTTTACAGGGAGTGGGCTGGTCAATTTAAAGGCTATAACCGCAACATAAAATTGGCTTTTATGGCGAATATCCTTACACAAATTGGTTTTGGGATATTCATGGTGATCTATAATTTTTACATAAGGGAGCTCGGCTACTCCGAAAGTGTTAATGGACAAATCATATCCATGACTGCTCTCGCGACAGCACTGATTCTTGTGCCGGCAGGAATCGCCAGCGACCGAATTGGCAGAAAAAAAGCGATGCTGTTTGGTGCAGTTGCTACAGGCGCAGTTATGCTTTTCAGAAGTATGGTTGAAATGCAGGAACTCCTGATCTTATTTGCTTTTTTAACTGGACTGACAACAGCTTTTCTTCAGGTATCGGGCATACCGTGGCTGGCTGAGAATTCAAAGGCTGACCAAAGGGTTCATTTATTCAGTATCCATTTTGCTATAATGACGGGTGCAAATGTGATCGGTAACTTAAGCGGAGGCATATTAACAGATGTATTTTCTTTGTTTACGGATCAGCTTACCAGCATCCGTATAACCCTGCTGATTGCAAGTATGTTCTTCATAGCCGGCTTTCTTCCAATTTTGCGTTTTGCAGAGGTTTCAAAAGATCAAAACGATGCAAAGGGCATAAAAGGTTTGTCATTCAAAAACTTTTCTGCAAAAAATGAAGGTGTCAAAATTATTGCGATGTTTGCTTTTGCTCAGCTGCTAATTGGAGTTGGCGCAGGACTTGTTATCCCCTATCTGAATTTATACTTCGCAGACCGCTTTGAAGCCTCCAATTCAGCTATTGGCATTATTATTTCATTAGGGCAGGCTGCCACGGCCTTTGCTATGATTATCGGTCCGGTTGTGGTAAGAAAGGTGGGAGAGGTTAAAGCCGTTGTGATCCTGCAGCTCATGTCACTTCCTTTCCTGCTTTTAACTGCTTATACTGAAAACCTTTGGCTGGCTGCCATCGGCTTTTTGTTCCGGCAGGCGTTGATGAATGCCGGGAATCCTATCCAAATGTCACTGATGATGTCAAAGGTAAATGATTCGATGAAAGGACTGGCAAACTCAGTCAATCAGATGGTTTTCAATCTGGGCTGGGCTGTAATGGGACCAGTTTCAACAGGGATCGTCATAAGATATGGTGATTATTGGGGATATGCACTCGTATTCACCATAACGGCTTCTTTATATTTGATTGGCTCTCTCTATTTTTTCTTTGTATTCAGAGGCTATAATAAAACAAAAGCTGCAGAAACCTCTGTGAAAATAGTATAATCTGACATATTTCTCGGGAAATGAAAAGGCAATGCCAATTAAACAGGCATTGCCTTTCTGATTTTGTCGAATGAAAAATAAAGGGTTAAAGCTCTTTATTACTGAATATTAAAGTCAATAGACCCATTAAAAGAGGTGAGGCTTTGAGGGATTTACCTGATGTATTTATCCGGGAATTAAAGGCTAAAGGGAATCTTGGATTTTTCATAAGAAAATCAAATTTCTCTTTGCTTATTAAGGCGGGAAACACATGCATTCCTTTGAAAATTTCAAATGGGGAAATACGGAAGGCAAGCCGCACCAGCCATTTTGATGTAGAAATTACGGGATCGGAAGAAGCTGTGCTGTCACTGATTACTGGGGAAGTAAAGTTAAGGGATGCTATTTCCCAAAATAAAATTATGATGGACACCACATACAGAAAAAAGTTGCTCCTTGAGTCTTTTTTCTTTTTAGGGAAAATTTCACTGCACAATGCTTGACCATTTTTTCAATAGTATGATAATATCATTTTAACATCAATTAACTGAATATTCTTATCAAGAGAGGCGGAGGGACTGGCCCAGCGAAGCCCGGCAACCGGTAAAGTACACGGTGCTAAATCCAGCAGAGCAGATGCTCTGGAAGATAAGAAGAGTCGATACAGCCCTCTTCTTATGAAGAGGGTTTTTCAGCTTTTCGAAGTGAAATACAAACATTTTTATAGAGGAGAGATCGCGATGACTGGCAAACAGAAAGATTACCGATTTGAAACCATTGGAGTGCATGGAGGGCTAAAACCTGACCCTGTAACTGGCGCGAGGGCAGTCCCGATTTATCAGAATAATGCTTATCAGTTCAAGAATACAGATCACGCTGCAGATCTCTTTGCCTTGAAAGAGCCGGGATATATTTATAGCAGGATACATAACCCCACTGTCAGTGTATTTGAGGAAAGAGTGGCCCTTCTTGAAGGAGGAGTGGGTGCGCTCGCTCTTGCAAGCGGCCAGTCTGCCATTACACTTGCCATTTTAAATATTGCCGAAGCAGGCGATGAAATTGTTGCTGCATCCAATCTATATGGCGGTACTTATAATTTGTTTGCAGTCACACTTCCCAAGTATGGAATAAAGGTGAAACTGGTTGATCCAAAGGATCCGGAAAATTTCCGCAGCGCCATTACAGATAAAACAAAGGCCGTCTTTGCCGAAACGATTGGAAACCCGAGCCTGAAAATCCTGGATATTGAAAAGGTTGCTGCGATTGCACACGAAAACGGTGTGCCGCTGATTGTCGATAACACTTTTGCTACCCCTTATCTTTGCAGGCCTATTGAACATGGAGCTGACATTGTCATACACTCTGCGACAAAATGGCTGCTCGGCAATGGTACCACAATGGGGGGAATAATAGTTGACGGCGGAAAATTTGACTGGAATTCCTCTAAGTTCCCGGGATTTACAGAGCCGGATTCGAGCTACCATGATATTGTCTATAGCGAAGCAATTGGCGAAGCAGCTTATATTATCAAAGCACGCGTACAGCTGTTAAGAGACTTAGGGCCTGCAATGAGTGCGCAAAGTGCATTCCAGTTCACATTGGGCCTTGAAACTCTGCATGTGAGAATGAAGGAGCACGTTGCCAATACCAAAAAGGTTGTGGAATATCTGGAGGCGCATCCAGCCGTTAATTGGGTGCTCTATCCAGGGCATGAAAGCCATCCGGACAAAGAATTGGCAGATAAATATTTGCCAAAAGGAGCCGGAGCGGTGGCTGTGTTTGGAATCGCGGGAGGAAGAGAGGCTGGAGCCAAGCTGATCAATAGCCTGCAGCTATGGGCGCATGTGGCAAATGTCGGGGACGCAAAGAGCCTGATTATCCACCCTGCAAGCACGACTCATCAGCAGCTGGATGAAGAAGGTTTAAAGGCTGCCGGAGTATCGGAGGATTTAATTCGGATTTCGATCGGAATCGAGAATGCGGAAGATTTGATTGAAGACCTGGAACAGGCGATAGAAGCAGCTGCAGGCCTCACATCGCTTGCGGCAAAAGCATAAAGGAACATTTACCATTCGTTTTTTTTAAAAAGTTTTAAATTTCATCGTTGACACCTTTTTAATGGCTATGATACGATAGCACACGTAATTAAAAAACTGCTTAATTAATGTAAAGTATTAATTTAATATAGAACGTAATGCTCTTATCAAGAGAGGTGGAGGGAAGTGCCCTATGAAGCCCGGCAACCGTCAATTAGTTGAAATGGTGCCAATTCACTCAAAGCATAGCTTTGATAGATGAGAGAAAGGACTAAATCTCTTTATGCCTTTCTGCTCATGTGCAGAAAGGCATTTTTGCTTTTGCGCATGAAAGCCTATAAGGAGTAAAAGATAAGGGAATAAAAAGCAGTCTATTAATTATTATCTGTATCTTTCGATAAAAGAGGTGAATATCACATTGATTTCCATAAAAGATGTACAGAAGATATTTTCTTCAAAAAACGGCCAGGTAAAAGCAGTTGATGATGTAAACCTGGAGGTAAAAGAAGGAGAGATTTTCGGCGTTATCGGATATAGCGGTGCAGGTAAAAGCACCTTAATCCGCATGCTGAATGGGCTGGAGCTTCCTACCCATGGAAGTGTTACAGTAGCAGGCAATGAGGTTTCAAAGATAAAGGGAAGCAAGCTGAGAAAAGCACGTCAGGAAATAAGCATGATCTTCCAGCATTTCAACCTGTTATGGTCGAGAACAGTAAGAGAGAATATTGCATTTCCGCTTGAAATAGCTGGTGTTTCCAGGCAGGAAAGACTCAAAAGAGTAGACGAGCTCATTAAACTAGTTGGTCTGGAAGGAAGGGAAGATGCCTATCCTTCTCAGCTTAGCGGGGGTCAAAAGCAAAGGGTCGGAATTGCCAGAGCCCTTGCTAACAATCCAAAAGTCCTGCTTTGTGATGAGGCGACATCTGCCCTTGATCCCCAGACTACAGATTCCATTTTGGAGCTGCTTGTTGACATCAATGAGCGTCTGGGCTTAACCATTGTCCTTATTACACATGAAATGCACGTGATCCGTAAAATCTGCCATCAGGTTGCTGTTATGGAAGGCGGCCGGATTGTTGAAATCGGACCTGTATTGGATGTTTTTAAGAATCCAAAAGCTGTGATTACAAAGCGATTTGTCCAGCAGGTGACAGAGCCTGAAGAAACAAAGGAAACGATTGATCACCTGGTCGATTTGTATCCAAAAGGAAAAGTGGTGCAATTAGGGTTTGTAGGCGAATCAGCTGAACAGCCGCTGATTACAAACCTGATTCGTAATTTTCAGGTAACCGTAAACATCCTACAGGGGAAAATTTCCCAGACGCAGAACGGTTCTTACGGAACCTTATTCATCCATGTTGATGGAGAGGCAGAGGAAGTTGCAAAAGCCATCGAATTTATTCATTCTCAGCAGGTGGGCGTGGAGGTGATTTCCAATGCTTAACGAATGGTTTCCAAATGTAAAATGGGATTCCATGTGGGAAGCCACAATGGAAACCCTCTATATGACAGCTATTTCTGTTCTAGCAACTTTTATTTTAGGAGCGGTTTTGGGGCTGCTGCTCTTCCTGACTTCAAAGGGGAATATTTGGGAAAATGCTGGGATCAATAAAATTATCTCTGCGTTCGTCAATATATTCCGTTCGATTCCATTTATCATCCTGATTGTGTTATTAATCCCATTCACGAAGTTTCTGCTGGGAACAATGATTGGGGAGGATGCAGCACTGCCCGCATTAATTATTGGTGCTGCCCCGTTTTATGCCCGAATGGTTGAAATCGGCTTAAGGGAAATAGATAAAGGGGTAATTGAAGCGGCCAAGTCAATGGGCGCAAAAACAAGCACGATCATATGGAAGGTTCTGCTTCCGGAATCAATGCCTGCCCTTGTTTCGGGAATTACCGTGACAGCCATCGCGCTGGTAGGCTACACAGCCATGGCAGGTGTCATCGGTGCTGGCGGACTTGGAAACCTTGCTTACCTGGAAGGATTCCAGAGGAGCCGAAGTGATGTGACGCTTATGGCGACTGTCATTATTCTTATCATCGTATTTATCATCCAGTTTATTGGAGATATCATAACAACTAAATTAGACAAACGTTAAGGAGAGATTCATATGAAGAAATGGTTATCACTTGCTCTTGCACTTGCAGTAGCACTTGTTCTTGCAGCTTGCGGAACGTCAGAAGACGGCAATGCCGGTGAAAGCGGAGAAAGTAAAGAAAGCACAAAAATTACAGTAGGGGCTTCCAACGTACCACACGCTGAAATTCTTGAAGAAGCAAAGCCATTACTTGAAGAAAAAGGCTTTGAACTTGATGTTGTAACATTCCAGGATTATGTATTGCCAAACCAGGCTCTCGAGTCTAAAGAGCTGGATGCAAACTATTTCCAGCACATTCCTTACCTTGAGTCACAGAAAGCTGAGCATGGATACGATTTTACGAATGCAGGCGGAATTCATATTGAGCCAATCGGTGTCTACTCCCAAAAGTATAAGAATCTTGAGGATCTACCTGAGGGTGCTACAATCATCATGAGCAACTCAGTAGCAGACCATGGACGCATTCTTTCCATGCTGGAAGCTGAGGGACTTATTACTTTAAAGGAAGATGTTGAAAAAACGGAAGCAACACTGGAAGATATAAAAGACAATCCGAAAAAATTAGAGTTTGACACTGAGTATGAAGCATCACTTCTTCCTCAGATCTACAATAATGGAGAAGGGGACGCAGTCCTGATTAACTCCAACTATGCAATCGATGCAGGGTTAAATCCTCTTAAAGATTCAATTGCAATCGAGGATAAAGAATCACCATATGTAAATGTAATTGCAGTACGTACAGGTGATGAAGAAAAAGAAGGAATTAAAGCTCTTGTAGAAGTGCTTCGTTCAAAGGAAATCCAGGATTTCATTCTTGAAAAATATGAAGGTGCCGTTGTGCCGGTATCAGAGTAATAGCAGAAATGCAGGCGTTCACAGCGCCTGTTTTTTTTTTTTTTCACAGATCAGCAACCCCACTTCCCGTATAGATTGAAAAGCAATCAAACATACTAACCTTGATACTATTTGAAATGGAGTGGAGATCGATGGAACATTATCATGAACCTTCAAACTCAATAGAAGCGGCCCTTCATGATTATAAAGTGGGATTAGGTGTTTTCACTGAAAAAATGCCGGATTTGGCACAGCATTATAATGCTTTTACAGAAGCCTGCTTTAAAGAAGGAGTTTTATCGCAAAAAGAGAAGCAGCTTATCGCGCTTGGAATCAGTTTATATTCTCAGGATGAATACTGTATTATTTACCACACGAAAGGCTGCATTGATCAAGGGGCGTCTGAAGCAGAAATTCTTGAGGCGGTAGGAGTAACAGCAGCTTTTGGCGGCGGAGCGGCCATGAGCCAGGCGGTTACGCTCGTCCAAGAGGCAATGACAGAATTGAATCAGCAAAATCACTGAAAAACTTCTCCTGCTCAATAGCAGGAGCTTTCTTTTCCAATGATGATTTTTCAGAAAATTAATAAAACAACCATTATCCCAGAGCATTCAGCCAGGATTCTAAGGATAAGGAATATGAGAGCGTTTCACCAGCCCTCATTCCTTATTTTGCTAAAAAAATCAGGTTTTTTCCGTTTTGTGTGGGGTATATGATGAGTGTTAAGATTTTAGATGTAATACTAAATGCTGAAAAGCATAAAAACCGAAAGGATTGATTCATTATCAGTCAGTTACAGCTGAACTACACGAGTGAAATGGAAAAAGCTATGCAAGCTGCCCATGGAGTTGGATATGAAGTGTACAGCCGGAAACATGATATTCGAATGGAAGTTGAAAAAAGACGTGAAGAAGATTATCTTCAAAGCCAGCGCTTAGTTGCCGATCTTGAAAGAAAAATTCATTCCTAAGTTAAAGGTATATATAATAATGAAGTAAATAGTAACCAGTGCCAATGATGCACTGGTTTTCTTTTTGCAATACATGAAATTACAGCACCGGGAAAAAATAGACAGGACATCTGGTTTCCGGTAATTTCGCTCTTTGATAACATAGATTTTATATGATAAAATCTATATTTACAGGCTTTCTAAACATTTTCGTTTGAAAAGTTTGTTAATGGTCTGAAAGAGTTGCTATGATATTTGATTTGTTATAAGATTGTAATGAGAATAAAATGAGAATAGAGATTTGCGAATGAAACCGATTTACAAATCTTCTTTTATTGACGGAGGTATATATTATGGCAGGATCAGTACTTACAATTAAAGACCTTCATGTTGCTATTGAGGGAAAAGAAATACTAAAAGGTGTAAACCTTGAGATTAAAGGCGGAGAAATTCACGCTATTATGGGGCCGAACGGTACAGGTAAATCTACTTTATCTTCTGCTATCATGGGCCACCCAAAATACGAAGTAACACAGGGAAGCATCACGTTAGATGGTAAAGATGTTCTTGAAATGGAAGTTGACGAGCGCGCACGTGCCGGCCTGTTCCTTGCAATGCAATATCCGAGTGAAATCAGCGGCGTAACAAATGCCGATTTTTTACGTTCTGCAATTAACAGCCGACTTGAAGAAGGCAATGAAATTTCTCTTATGAAATTCATCCGCAAAATGGACAGCAAGATGGAATTTCTTGAAATGGATCTTGACATGGCTCAGCGCTATCTTAATGAAGGTTTCTCAGGCGGAGAAAAGAAGCGCAATGAAATTCTGCAATTAATGATGCTTGAACCTAAAATGGCTATCCTGGATGAAATCGATTCCGGTTTGGATATCGATGCATTGAAAGTTGTCTCTAAAGGAATCAATGAAATGCGCGGAGAAGAATTTGGCTGCTTAATTATCACACACTACCAGCGCCTTCTTAACTACATCACACCTGACCATGTTCACGTGATGATGCAGGGCCGCGTTGTAAAATCAGGCGGGCCTGAGCTTGCACAGCGCTTAGAAGCAGAAGGATATGACTGGATTAAAAAAGAATTGGGCATTGAAGACGAAACAGTTGGGCAAGAAGCGTAAGCGTTAGGGGGATCACTATGACAACGGAAATAAAACTACCATTTGATAAGGAATATGTTAGTTCCTTTTCAAAAGATATGGGCGAGCCGGCATGGCTGACAGAACTCCGTCTAAATGCGCTTGCAGACGCGGAAAGCCTGCCAATGCCAAAGCCTGATAAAACCAAAATAGATAAATGGAACTTCACACAGTTCGAAAAGCACATTGTCGGAAGCGAAGACTTTGCGTCTCTAAACGACCTTCCTGAGGATGTAAGAAACCTGATTGATACAGAAGCTGGCGATCAGAATTTATATATTCAGCGCAATAATAGACCTACGCATTTGTCTGTATCTAAAGAACTTCAGGAAAAAGGTGTTATTTTCACAGACATCTTTACAGCGGCAAGAGAACACAGCGAGCTTCTTCAGAAATATTTTATGAAGGATGGCGTCAAGACGGACGAACACCGTTTAACTTCTTTGCACGCGGCTCTTTTAAACGGCGGAGCGTTCTTGTACGTTCCGAAAAATGTGGAAATTTCAGCGCCGATTCAGGCTGTATATATCCATGATGATAAAGAGGCAAACCTATTCAACCATGTATTGGTTGCAGCTGATGATAACAGCTCAGTTACTTACGTGGAAAACTATGTTTCTGTAGTTGAGGAAGCGAACGGCATCTTCAATATTGTTACAGAGGTCATTGCAGGTGCGAATGCACGAGTACAGTATGGTGCGGTTGACACACTTGCTAAGGGAACAACTGCTTATGTAAACCGCCGCGGGGTTGCAGGCCGTGATGCCCGCATTGAGTGGGCTCTTGGACTTATGAACGATGGCAATACAGTTTCAGAGAATACAACTAACCTTGTTGGAGACGGTTCTTTCGGGGATACTAAAACAGTTGTTGTAGGACGCGGGGAACAGACTCAAAACTTTACAACGAAAGTAGTTCATTTCGGGAAGAATTCCGAAGGCTACATTTTAAAGCATGGGGTCATGAAAGACTCTGCTTCATCCATCTTTAATGGAATCGGTAAAATCGAGCATGGGGCTTCCAAGTCAAATGCCGAGCAGGAGTCACGCGTACTGATGCTAAGCGAAAAAGCTCGCGGGGATGCCAACCCGATTTTATTAATCGATGAAGATGATGTAACAGCAGGACACGCAGCTTCAGTTGGCCGTGTGGATCCATTGCAGCTTTATTATCTAATGAGCCGCGGTATCTCCCAAAAAGAGGCTGAACGTCTTGTTATTCACGGCTTCTTGGCGCCTGTTGTTAATGCTCTTCCGATCGAAGGCGTTAAAAAGCAGCTGACTGCTGTCATTGAAAGGAAAGTAAAATAATGAATGCCCGTGAGATTCGGCAAATGTTTCCCATCCTGGATCAGGAAGTCAATGGAAAGCCTCTTGTTTATCTGGACAGTGCCGCTACTTCCCAAAAACCTGTTCCGGTAATTGAGGCAATTGATAAATACTACCGGGAATATAACTCGAATGTTCATAGAGGCGTCCATACGCTAGGCACGAGAGCAACGGATGGCTATGAAGGTGCCAGGGAAAAGGTACGTAAATTCATTAATGCCAAATCGACTGAGGAAGTTATTTTTACAAGAGGAACAACAACTTCCATCAATACAGTTGCAGCAAGCTACGGGCGCGATAACCTGAACGAAGGTGATGAAATTGTGATTACCTATATGGAGCATCACAGCAATATCATCCCTTGGCAGCAGGTTGCCAGACAAACGGGCGCTACATTAAAGTACCTTCCGCTTCAGGAGGATGGGACCATCTCTCTTGAAGATGTTAGGGAAACAGTGACAAGCAATACGAAAATCGTGTCTATTATGCAGGTATCAAATGTACTCGGTGTTATGAACCCGATTAAGGAAATTGCAAAAATCGCCCATGAAAATGGCGCGATTATGGTTGTGGATGGTGCACAAAGTGCTCCGCATATGAAAATTGATGTGCAGGACCTGGATTGTGATTTTCTTGCCTTTTCCGGCCATAAGATGTGTGGCCCTACCGGCATCGGTGTTCTTTACGGAAAGAAAAAGCACCTTGAAAAAATGGAGCCCGTTGAATTTGGCGGCGAAATGATCGATTTTGTCGGCCTCTATGAATCGACATGGAAGGAGCTTCCGTGGAAATTCGAAGGAGGCACGCCAATTATTGCAGGTGCCATTGGACTGGGTGCCGCTATTGATTTCCTTGAGCAGATTGGCCTGGATGAAATTGAGGCATATGAGCACAAGCTGGCCGCTTATGCTATGGAAAAAATGTCTTCTATAGACGGAATGACTATATATGGGCCGAAAGAAGCCTCGAAACGGGCCGGTCTGGTTACCTTCAATATAGACGATGTTCATCCACATGATGTGGCAACTGTATTGGATGCAGAAGGAATTGCAGTCCGCGCCGGCCATCATTGTGCACAGCCGCTGATGAAGTGGCTTAAGGTGTCGGCAACTGCACGTGCAAGCTTCTATCTGTACAATACGGAAGAAGATATTGATAAGCTTGTTTCAGGGCTTGTCAAAACAAAGGAGTATTTCAGCGATGTCTTCTAAAAATTTAGATACCCTTTACCGCCAGGTTATAATGGATCATTATAAAAACCCTCGTAACAAAGGGGTACTTGAAGATGACAGCCTGACGATCAATATGAATAACCCTACTTGCGGGGACCGGATTCAATTGACGCTGAAGCTTGAGGACGGCAAAGTGGCTGATGCGAAATTTGAAGGCGAAGGATGTTCCATCTCCATGTCCTCAGCTTCCATGATGACCCAAGCCATCAAGGGTAAAAATATTGAAGAAGCCTTAAAGCTTTCCAAAGTTTTCTCTGACATGATGCTGGGAAAAGAATATGATGAAGATGATCTGGATCTTGGCGATATCGAAGCTCTTCAGGGAGTTTCCCAATTCCCTGCCAGAATCAAATGCGCCACTTTGGCATGGAAAGCAATGGAAAAAGGCGTCGGCACGGAGAAAGAAGAACAGGAATAAATCAATCAAACGTTTGATTAAAAACTTTTTCGTCTGCCTTGTGTGCTAAAAAACTATGAATTGATAGGGTGTGAACCCTTTCCTATATGAATGGAGGAATACGACGATGGCAAAAAAGATGCCTGAGATCGGCGATTACAAGTATGGTTTTGCCGATAAAGACGTTTCCATTTTCCGATCAAAACGCGGTTTGACAAAAGAAATTGTTGAAGAGATTTCAAAATTGAAGGAAGAGCCACAATGGATGCTTGACTTCCGTTTAAAATCATTGGACCATTTCTATAACATGCCTATGCCGCAATGGGGCGGAGATTTAGCGTCATTAAACTTTGATGAAATTACGTATTATGTAAAGCCTTCTGAAAAAACTGAACGCTCTTGGGATGAGGTTCCTGAAGAAATCAAACAGACGTTTGATAAATTGGGTATTCCGGAAGCAGAGCAGAAGTATCTTGCAGGTGTTTCTGCACAGTATGAATCAGAGGTTGTTTACCATAACATGCAGGAAGATCTTGAAGCAAAAGGAATCGTATTCAAGGATACAGATTCCGCTCTTCGCGAAAATGAAGATATCTTCCGTGAGCACTGGGCAAAGGTTATCCCTCCAACAGACAACAAATTTGCTGCATTAAACTCGGCCGTTTGGTCTGGCGGATCTTTCATCTATGTTCCTAAAGGAGTTAAGGTTGATACGCCATTGCAGGCATATTTCCGCATTAACTCTGAGAACATGGGGCAATTTGAGCGTACGCTTATCATTGTTGATGAAGGCGCACATGTACACTATGTAGAGGGCTGTACAGCACCTGTATACACAACCAACTCACTTCATAGTGCTGTTGTTGAAATCATCATCAAAAAAGACGCATATTGCCGTTATACAACGATCCAAAACTGGGCAAACAACGTATACAACCTGGTTACGAAGCGTGCGGTTTGTGAATCAAACGCAACAATGGAATGGATTGACGGTAACATCGGTTCAAAACTGACAATGAAATATCCGGCAGTTATTCTTAAAGGAGAAGGCGCACGCGGTATGACCCTTTCCATTGCATTAGCAGGCAAAGGGCAGCATCAGGACGCAGGTGCGAAAATGATTCACCTTGCTCCAAACACTTCTTCAACGATTGTATCAAAATCGATTTCCAAGCAGGGCGGTAAAGTAACATACCGCGGGATTGTTCACTTCGGCCGCAAAGCGGACGGTGCACGTGCCAATATCGAGTGTGATACGTTAATCATGGATAACCAGTCAACTTCAGATACAATTCCTTACAATGAAATCCTGAACGATAACATCTCTCTTGAGCATGAAGCGAAGGTTTCAAAAGTATCTGAAGAACAGCTATTCTATCTTATGAGCCGCGGAATTTCTGAGGAAGAAGCAACAGAAATGATCGTAATGGGCTTCATCGAGCCATTTACGAAAGAACTTCCAATGGAATACGCAGTAGAGATGAACCGACTGATAAAGTTTGAGATGGAAGGTTCCATCGGTTAATAGATATTTTGTCGCAGTCTAACGGGCAGTAAGACCCCATATCAAGACTCAGATTATCAATGGAGCTAAGTGGGGGTCAAACTGCCCGTAAAGGCCCCGAAAGAAGGACAAAGACTAAAGAACGCCACATCCTGTGGCAAGGTCTTTGTGACCCACTTCCTGTGGGCCTCAACTAACAATCAGCAGGGGGAAAAGCACTCCCACTGATTGAAGTTTCACTTTATGAAAACCCGTTTACCTGCCATGGTAAGCGGGTTTTTAAATAGAAAAATGGTTTTTATCTATTTTTGGAAAAGTGGTGATTAAACTGCTAAAGTGAAGATATATCACTTTGATAAAAGCTAAATTAGTTTTCATTTTAACTTGACAATACTTAGGTAAACGGAGGTGCTTCAATGATTATCATAGGCGTAACAGGCTGGGGCGATCATGATAGCCTTTATACAGGCGCCATTTCGCCGAGAGATAAATTAAAGGAGTACGCCGGCCATTTTCCGACCGTTGAGGTGGACTCTGCATTTTATGCTGTGCAGCCGAAGCGCAACTCCGCCAGATGGGTAAAAAACACCCCGGACGGTTTTCAATTCATTGTAAAAGCCTATCAGGGCATGACGGGCCATCAGAGAGGCGAAATCCCTTTTGAAAGCAAGGAAGAAATGTTTGAAGCATTTAAAGTTTCATTGGAGCCTTATATCGAATCCGGCAAACTGGCTATGGTGCTGTTTCAATTTCCGCCATGGTTTGACTGCAAAAAAGCTAATGTCGAGTACCTTCGCTGGTGCAAGGAGCAGATGGGGGATATCCCCTGTGCCCTGGAGTTCAGGCATCAATCATGGTTTCGTCCCGAGTTTAGGGAAAGCACATTAAGCTTTTTGAAAGAGGAAGACTGGATTCACAGCATCTGTGACGAGCCGCAAGCCGGTGTGGGCTCTATTCCAATGGTCCTGGAAACAACCAGTCCTGATAAGGTTCTTGTTCGGTTTCATGGCCGAAACTTTCACGGCTGGCAGAAGAAGAATGCGGACAACTGGCGGGAGGTCCGCTATCTGTACCGCTATAACGAAAAAGAACTGGCAGAATGGGCAGAACATCTAAAAATGCTCGAGAAAAAATGTAAAAATGTCTTCGTAGTCTTCAACAACAACTCCGGCGGTGACGCGGCAGACAACGCTAAACAAATGATCAAAATGCTCGATATCGAATATCAGCAGCTTGCTCCCAGACAGCTTGATTTATTCTAAAGCGGGTGACAGGCACCTGTACCACTTCAGCAACTGGTATAGGTGCCTGTCACTTTCACCCTTTTCCTTGTCCGCACATATTGTGTAAGGGAAAAGGAAAGGAGTGGGTGCAGGTATGATTGATCTGAAGCCGATTGATATAGATGGCCACACTTTTTTGAGTGTTTCGGTGCAGCTGCCGAAGACCAATCTGCTGGTGGTAACGAATGATAAAGGGTATATCATGTGCGGAGCCCTGGATGTAGCTTTGCTGAATGAGAAACTTAAGGACCGCAAAGTAATTGCCGGCAGGGCTGTCGGTGTAAAAACGATAGATCAGCTGTTGAATGCCCCGCTTGAATCTGTCACTTATGAGGCAGAGGAACTGGGCATTGTTAAAGGAACGATCGGAAAAGAAGCACTGCTCAAAATGATCTAAAGGCATGCCTGAATAGGCCTGTCTTTTTTTAAAAGATAAGAAAGTATAAAATTTTGAACGTCGATAA
>NZ_APVL01000006.1 GCF_000565285.1 Cytobacillus firmus DS1
GGGCACTTTTTTATCAGTGTCCGCTATCCGGGGTATAGTTCAGGAAAAAGGTCTTTTTAATTTGTATTTACTAAAAAATCATGTTTGGAAGGAGCTGTACCCTTTTTGTTATGTTGTTGCAGGCTCTAATTTCATAATTGCACCAAAATATTGTGAAGCAGTTGTGAACGTTATAAACGCACACAGTTCACTGATTTCATCATCAGATAAATAGTCTTTCAAAACATCAAAAGTGGCATCTGGTATATTGCCTTTTAATTTTAGGAATACCTCTGCGAATCCCACAGCAATTGAGATCTTTTCATCGAAAAGATGGGGTTCTGGTTTACCTTTAGCCTTACAATACTCACATCCATTGCCTTGTGCAAGCGTTCGCCTCACTTGCTCTTTTAACTTTTCTGTAAGTTTCCCGTCCTTCCCTAATTCATCTCCTAGCTGATTCCATAAATCCATTATTCCTTTGTTGTGCCCTAACAGTTTTTGAAAAGGGCTTTCCCCATTCGTAGATTCAGTAATTCTTGCCATATTTATCCCCTCCTTATAAAATTAATCTTATCGAATTATTTTGCTGATTCACATTAAGTTTCGAATTCAATTAACACTATTTATTTAGATAAATAACTAAAAAGGAGGATTCACTTTAAATATGAAAATTGACTCCATTGATAAGAAAATAATTGATGAATTAAATGAAAACAGTCGATTATCGATGAGTGAGCTTGGACGAAAGATCAGTTTATCTTCTCCGTCTGTTACAGAGCGTGTAAGGAGGATGGAATCCTTTGGAATAATAAAAAAATATACATTGGAAGTGGATTACGAAAAATTAGGGTATCCAATCCAATGTATCATTGAAGCAACAGTTAAAAATGGTGACTATAAATCTTTTAAAAGATTTATTGAAGCGTTACCTAATGTGGAATTTTGTTATCGAATAGCTGGTAATGCTTGTTTTATGCTTAAAATGCAGTTTGAAACTTTCTCAAAAGCAGAAGAGTTTATTGAAAAAGCGAATCCCTATGCCCATACCGTAACGCATTTTATTTTTTCGAGTGTGCCTACAAATCTTAAGATTAACTCTTAAACTCAGTTTTTTTCCTTGGAATTTTGATAAAAACCGATTTTAGTATAGTCCCGCCTTTTGTGGGAAAAGCAGTAATTCTAAATTATAGAAAAAAGGAGCTGGTTTTACCAAGCTCCTTTAAAGTAACTAGCAACAATCACTTTCATTTCCTACTAGAACAAGTCCATTTGCTTCTTTGCTGAAATCCAGTACAAGATCCTGTGTCACACTTTCAATGTTAGGATCAATCGCCACTGTGATTCCGTTAATCTCAAAAATATTATCCTCTTCACCTGGCACATCCAGAGCCAGTCCTACTTTGGGCTGTCCTCAGCCAAATCCTGCAAAATAAAAACGCACGTTTTTGGCATTGTGTTCTTCAAACAACTGTTTCAAGAAATCACGAGCCTGATCTGTGATATTCATGTTCTCCTCACCCCTGCTCTATATTTAAATGAAAACTCAAACTATTTTACCGTTAAGCATTAGGAAAAAGACGATGAAGAGAAGCTTTCATTTCTGGTTTTACATTGATTTTTGGACGTGCGGCCTTTGCCATCTCTTCCGCTTCTTCAATTGTGTTAGCTTTTCCTAGCGATAACAATGATCCAATTGCAACAGTCCCCGTGCGGTTGCTTCCTCCTGCGCAGTGGAAGTATACTTTTTTCCCCTCATTAAAGGCATTCACCACATGCTCAATAGACTGTTTAATGGATTCATCCTGATTTTCTGCATCATCCACAATGGGACTATGAATCCGATCATAGCCCGCTTCCGGAGCCTCTGCCCGCAAATCGAAAATCACATCCGCTTTTTCACTTTTCATCATCTCTTCTACATCATCTGCACCGCCAATGTAGATACGATCTTTAATTAATTCATGATAGTTTTTTGTCATGCTGCTCCCGCCTTTATTATGATTTGCTCGAATCGTGTGTTGCCGTTCTTTTTCCGTAACCCATCCTCTTTTAAACTCGCTATTGATTGATAAACTTCTTCAATTCCTTGTATCCAGTGCCTTCTTCACTCTGTAACGGAACGATGGCGCATTTTTCACTTAGCTCATTAGTCACTTTTTCAATCCAGTTGATCTCAGCACCTGCTCTTCCTTTTAGTACAGGATCTTTTGTTTCTGTTGCATATAGACTTTGATTAATCAGCCACCACTTAGGAATGATGTCTGCCCGCTTTAAGTCATCCTGCAAACGTCCAGCTTCCAGTACAGGAGTCGCTTCAGCCAATGTCACGATCACGACACCTGTTTCTTTTGGGTTTCTTAACCTTGGAAGCAGCATTTTTACACTTTCAGGCACCTCGCCCGTTGAGCGCGCAAGCTCTTTATGATAGGACTGGGCTGCATCCAGCAGCAAGAGGGTATGTCCTGATGGAGCGGTGTCAATGACCACCACTTCATCCTTCGATTTCTCAACTACTCCTGCAAATGCCCGAAATACCGCAATCTCCTCTGTACATGGGGAATTTAAATCCTCTTCTATATAAGCTAAAGACTCATCATCCAGTTCATCACTTACATTGGAAAGGACCTCGGCTTTATAAGCCTCAACTTCTTTTTTCGGATCGATGCGGCTGATGCTCAGGTTCTGATTCAGCTGGCTATTCTGGAAAACAAATTCGAGATGAGCTGCTGGATCCGTTGTGGTCAAATGGACTTTTTGACCTTTTTCTGCTAAGCCAACCGCGATAGCCGATGCCATTGTTGTTTTGCCGACTCCGCCCTTGCCCATTGTAAAGATAACTCTTGTATTAGTAGAAGAAAAATCTTCAATGACTTCACTTAGTCCAGGCAAACTGATCAATTTTTGCTCCATAGCCAATTCAGTCTGCGGAAGGATAAACTGCTTAAACAAATAGCGCAGATTTTTAATTCCTGTAAGGGAATAGGAGACGAATGGCAGTGAATAAGTCTCCACTTGCTTCAAATTGTCTGGCATCCGTTTTAAAGCGTTCCGCTGACGATGGAAGAATGACTCTGAAACCTCATCACCATGAATATGAGACTGCATTAATCCATTTATAATCAGACTCTGGTTTTTGATGCCAATCTCTTTTAATTCTTTAGAGGCACGGCTTGCTTCAACTAAAGAAGATTCATCTGGTCTTGCCACCAGAATTAATGTGGTTTGGGCCGAATCAGCAAGTGCTTCCATTGTAATGGAATAAATCTGTTTCTTTTCCGCAAGTCCTGAGAGTGGTCCAAGGCATGAAGCATGAGTGCTTTCTTCTAAAAATCCGCTCCAGGCGGTTGGCAGCTGAAGGAGACGAAGAGTATGGCCTGTTGGTGCGGTATCAAAAATAATGTGATCATAAGCCTCTACAACTGAGGTGTCAGAAAGCAAACTGGTGAATTCATCAAATGCGGCAATTTCAACCGTACAGGCACCTGATAGCTGTTCTTCCATTGTCGACACAACTGAATCTGGGAGTTTGCCGCGATAAGGTCCAATCGTCTTTTCGCGATAAGCGCGGGCTGCTTCCTCTGGGTCAAGGTTACACGCAGAAAGATTCGAAACCCCAGGCACAGGCATAGGTGTGTTTGTTAGCTCCACCTCTAAAACATCCTGCAAGTTGGAAGCAGGATCCGTACTGACGAGCAGAACCCGCTTTCCTTCATCCGCAAGCTTGACAGCCGAGGCACAAGCCGTTGACGTTTTCCCTACCCCTCCTTTTCCTGTAAAGAAAAGAAATTTCGTATTCGTTACCGCCCTTGTATCAAATGGTTGAAACATGCTTTTTCTCCTTCCAATTTTCAGATCAGCTTGAATTTTACGTTTGGCTTTTTAAGAGCGAGATCTTCGACGTTCACTTCAAACCATTGTGCAAGTTCATCGTTTGATGGATACTTGCCTTCCTTCACGACTGCTCCGTTTAATAACGTAACTGGCAGTGCATCTGGTCCCTTTTCATGAAGTACCTTATTTACCTCTTTATTGTCTGCAAACACAGCTGGTTCATTGGCCAGGTTGTATCGTTTAATATCAAAGCCTTTTTTCTCCAATGCGAAGACAGCCGATGCCATTCTGGTTAGTTCCGGGTCTACACTCGGACCGCACACACCCGTTGGACAGCATAGTGCAGGGTCAAAGATTTCAATTTTATTCATGATTTTCGCTCCCTTACAATTAAATAAGCATATACTTATATATAAAATGAAAGGATAGCCAAGAGAGTGATTTCTCTTGGCTATTTTCTTTTACTTCCCTGTTTCGGCAAACGTTTTAATACGGTCAGCTATTTCATCACGCACACGCTGGAAGAACGCCCATTTTTCTTCATCTGTTCCTTCTGCTTTTGCAGGATCATCAAATCCCCAGTGTTCGCGTTTTACATGAGGAGGAGTCAGCGGGCACTTATCTGCTGCATCACCGCAAAGTGTCACAACCAAATCAGCATTATTCAGAATTTCAGGATCAATAATATCAGAAGTCTGATTGGAAATATCAATGCCCGCTTCTTTCATTGCCTTTACCGCATTTGGGTTCAAACCATGTGCTTCGATTCCTGCACTATATACATTCCACTCATCCCCTAAATGCTGCTTTGCCCATCCTTCAGCCATCTGGCTGCGGCAAGAGTTACCTGTACATAGAAAGTAGATTGTTTTTTTAGTCATGTTGAGATTCTCCTTTTAGGTAAGTTTTTTTAAATGATCAGTAACCAAATATATAGACCAGCCAATGTAATGAACAATGTTGGAATGGTTAAAATAATGCCGGTTTTAAAGTAAGTTCCCCAGGAGATTTTAACTCCCTTTAAAGACAACACATGAAGCCATAGTAAGGTTGCGAGAGAACCAATCGGTGTAATCTTCGGACCTAAATCAGATCCAATGACATTCGCATAGATAAGTGCTTCCCGGATCACACCGCTAGTATTGGTGTCAGCAATAGCAAGCGCGTCAATCATAACAGTTGGCATATTATTCATCACAGATGAAAGAATAGCCGCAATGAATCCCATGCCGATTGTCGCTGCAAATAGTCCCTGGTCAGCAGTCAGCTGGATTAAATCAGCTAAAACATTGGTAAGACCTACGTTTCTCAGCCCGTAAACTACTACATACATTCCGATGGAGAAGAACACAATGGCCCAAGGTGCACCTTTTATTACGGTACGCGTATTGACTGCTGGGCTTCTGCGCGCCATGAGCAGGAAGAAAATCGCTACAATTCCTGCAATAATCGAAACCGGTACGCCAATAAATTCACTTGCAAAATAGCCGATTAATAAGATTCCCAACACGAGCCAGGACAAACGGAACATTTTGTTGTCACGAACAGCCTCTGTTGGCTTTTTCAAATGTGATAGATCATAACTCTTCGGTATGCTTTTTCTAAAGTATAAGTATAAGACGATGATGCTGGCTCCCAGTGAAAAGAAGTTGGGAATAATCATTCTGGATGCAAATTCCACAAACCCGATTCCAAAAAAGTCAGCCGAAACGATATTAACGAGGTTGCTGACAACCAAAGGCAGTGATGTCGTATCAGCAATAAACCCGCTAGCAATAATAAATGGAAAAACCATTTTTTCTTCAAACTTCAAGTTTCTTACCATCGCTAGGACAATTGGCGTCAGAATCAATGCTGCTCCATCATTCGCGAAAAATGCCGCAACCAAAGCTCCCAATATGGAAACATACACGAACATCCTTACTCCGTTTCCTTTTGCAGCTCTTGCCATATGAAGAGCTGCCCATTCAAAAAATCCAATCTCATCTAAAATGAGTGAAATGATGATGATGGCAATGAAAGCCAGCGTTGCATTCCAGACAATCGATGTAACATCTATCACATCATTGAAGTCAACTACACCTACAATCAAGGCAAGAATAGCGCCTCCACAGGCAGACCAACCAATCGATAAACCTTTTGGCTGCCATATTACTAAAATGAGGGTGATCAAAAATATCACCGATGCTAATACAATTTGAGTCAATGTGATACCCCCTCTTACTCACAAGAAATTCTTAGTCCCTGTTCTTCCAGTTCTGATAGTTTATAATCCTGGCTTGGAAGGTGACCCAGCAGGTTATGCACCATTGGATAGTAGTCACTGTCCTTATTCAGTGAATAGATAATCCATTGTCCTCTCCTGGCTTCCCTTACCACGCCTGCATCTTTTAACTTCCGAATATGCTGGCTGATGGCAGGCTGGCTCATTTTAAATATCTCCACAAATTCACAAACGCAACAATCGTTGTTGTCTAGAATTTTTACCATAGTTAATCGCGTTTTATCGCCCAATAATTTTAAGATGGCTGCTGCTTTATCGATTTCAACTGTGGTTAATCTCATCCTGTGTTCACCTCCGACTTTCCGGTATCAGTATATAATAATTCACTTATATAAGTAAATGCTTTTTTTCTTATTTACAAAACCTTTACATTTAGTTTGCTTTTATCATAGTAAATTATTAAGTGATTACCATCAAAATTGATTAGCAAACAAAAAAAGGCGGCTAAATAGCAGCCACACCTTTTATCAACAAATTGCCATTATATAATTAAAAATTTTTTCCATTGCGATGCCGGCAGCATGGCAGGCATACAAGCTTTAATTCCAGACTGCCTTTTTGGCAAGGGCTGCAAGCTCAAGCCTTTCAAGTGTTTCACAGTATACCTGCAGGATCTCTCCATTAATCAATTCGTCCAGCTTCAGAAAATACTCCAATACTTGATCATTTTCAAACCAATCTCCAGATTCTGCTTCATGCTGGTTCGCATTTTTCCAGGCATTTTCAAGGCTCGGGCTATAAATTCGCCGGCCGCCCGGCCGAATCCGGCACGACTTTAATTGAAATTGATATTTCCCCCCCGGAAGACCTTCATGGACATCATTAAAGATATGCGGCCAATAATCTTTCCTTGATCCAGTATGGGGCTGAGTATATGCCCATTGTTCGGTTAGGGTCAGCACCTCTTTGTCCTTAAACAGGACATCATACAGCTTTTTCCCTAAAAGGATCCGCTCCTGGAGCGATTCAAACTGATTCACAGTCTGGCCTTTCAAATGTATAGTTCCATTCTTCTCAAAGGGGAAAAGGATGTGATTCAAGGACAGAAGTTCCTGCAGCTTAAATTCAAGCTTATGAAACACCTCATGTTTATAAAAAGAGTTTTGTAGCACCCTTTTTTCTATATAGTTTTGTTCATTTATGATAAAAGCAGTTGTCAGTATATAATGATCTTGCCTTTTCCAGAAACAGCTCCAGACTGTTTCCATGAAGAAGGAAATATTAAGGTGAGAAAACAGGGTAAATAATGGCCGGTTCCTTTTCAGGCTTTCCCGGTAAATTAATAATTGCGGATAGGCATCTTGAAAAATGAGCCAGTTCCCTCTTTCCAGAAAAGAAAAAAAGGAGTGTTTTTCTCGATCAGATAATAATCGGGACAGGATCTCCCCTTTTAAATCGGTCATACTCCAGCCGCCATTGCGGGAAACCATATGGGCCAAAAACGCCCAATGGACTTCCGGATGCTGCCGGTAGAAATCCAGATAGGCTTTTGTCCGGGTGACATTATTTAGGTTACATTCTTTTGTCTCCTTTTTCACCTGATCCAAAATCCCTTTTTCTTCATCTGAAAGATTTACCGGCTTATGCACTGCTGCCCCTTTCTTTAATTCTTCTTTTAACCAGCCCAATGGGTGTTTCTTTTGAAAAAAGATAAGCATCCCTCCTCCATGAATTCTCTCTCTGTCATGTGAATATGTATTTATAGGAGCAATTTAACCGGAGAGGAATGTGCATGAAATGACCAATATCACCGCTGGCATGAAGCGTCTCATTGCCGCATTAAAAAGAGGCCAATCTTCTGATGGTTCATGGAATTATCCTTTTGAAACCGGCATCTCAACAGACGCTTATATGATCATTTTATTAAGGACACTGGAGATGCATGATGAAAAATTAATTCAGGGACTGGCAGCAAGAATTCTAAGCAAGCAGGAGGAAAATGGCGCCTGGAAGCTTTTCCGGGATGAACAGGATGGAAATGCAAATGCCACACTGGAGGCTTATTATGGACTTCTATATTCGGGCTATATTGAGAAGGAAGATCCCAGAATGAAAGCTGCCGGAAATTTTATAAGGGAGCACGGCGGATTGGAGAGCGCAAATGTTATTACCAAAATTATGCTATCCACTACGGGACAATATCCATGGCCTGAATCCTTTCCGATTCCCGTTGAGATTATGCTCCTGCCACTCTCCTTCCCTTTCAACTTTTATCAGTTTTCGGTGTATGGGCGTGTGAATCTGGCTCCGATTCTGATTCTTACAGAGAAAAAATTCAGCATCAAAACGGAAAACAGCCCAGACCTTTCTGACTTGCTGTTAACAAGAGCCCGGTGGGATATTCAGCCGGAATACCGATCATTCTTATCATTCATTAAAGAAGGTGTGGAAGATCTTTTGGGGCTGCCAGAACAGCTTCACTCATTGGCAATGGACCGGGCAAAGGATTATATGCTTGAGCGGATTGAGCCGGATGGAACATTCTATAGTTATTTCAGCTCAACCTTTTTAATGATTTTTGCACTCCTGTCTCTTGGCTATTCGAAGGATGAACCTGTTATAAAGAATGCGGTTGCGGGACTGAAATCGCTGCGTACTGATATAGACGGGCTCCCTCATATACAATACGCAAACTCCAGTATATGGAATACATCTCTCATAAACACAGCCCTCCAATTAGCCGGTGTTTCTCCCGATGACCCTGCAGTAAGGAAAGCAAACACCTATTTACTGATGCGTCAGCATGATCAGCTGGGGGACTGGGCTATCCATAACCCCCATGGAAAGCCCGGCGGATGGGGATTTTCCGATGTCAACACCCTCAACCCGGATGTCGATGATACCACCGCTTCATTGAGGGCGATCGCCAGAAGTGTCGAGGACAGTTCTGAATATCAGGATGCCTGGGATCGCGGCATTCAGTGGCTGGTATCCATGCAGAATGATGATGGCGGCTGGCCATCCTTTGAAAGAAATACCGAAAATCCATGGCTCGCCTTTCTTCCAATTGAAAAGGGTAAATATATGTTTGGAGACCCAGCCTCAGCCGACCTGACCGGGAGAACACTTGAGTTTTTAGGAAACTATACGAATCTCCCAGCTGCTGACCCTTTGATAAAAAATGCGGTTAACTGGCTGTTGGATCATCAGGAACAAGATGGGTCCTGGTATGGCAGATGGGGCATTTGCTATATATACGGGACATGGGCATCGGTAACAGGGCTTGTTGCGGCAGGCCATTCAAACCATCCTTCTGTCAGGAAGGCTTGTGGCTGGCTGAAGAAAATACAAAACGAGGATGGTGGCTGGGGAGAATCCTGCCTGAGTGACAGCCAAAATTCATATGTTCCCTTGAATGCAAGTACCCTTACAGACACGGCGTGGGCAGTTGATGCTCTAATTGCAGCGGAAGACCAGCCAAATGAACAGATTCAAAAAGGAATTCAGTACTTGCTGAACTCGATTGAAAAAGAGGATTGGACGACAGCCTATCCAAAAGGGCAGGCCATGGCCGGAAGCTTTTACATTCATTATCACAGCTACCGGTATATCTTCCCTCTTATGACTTTGGCTCATTATCGGGGGAAGTTTGGGGAATGACGCAAGTAGTTCAGATAGTGCGGACAAAATGCTAACTAAATTTCATATATATAAAAACGCTTGGATTTTATACCAAGCGTTCTTAGTTGAAAAGGAGGTTATATAAAACCTTATTCAGCAATTTCCCAAGCTGGATTATAAACTACTTCCCACAAATGTCCGTCAGGGTCCTGGAAGTATCCAGAGTACCCTCCCCAAAAGGTATCGTGTGCTGGAACTGTTATAACTGCTCCAGCTTTATATGCCTGTTCCATTACTATATCGACCTCTTCCTTACTCCCTACGTTATGACCAAGTGTAAATTCTGCAGGGCTTTTTGGTGACTGTTTTAAGTTTGTATCATGGGCTATATCCTTACGATTCCATATGGCAAGTTTTACTCCATATTGTAAATCAAAAAACGCAACAGCCCCATGCTCAAATTCTTGACCTACTATTCCTTCTGTTGATAGGCCAAGTCCATCCTGATAGAACTTCAATGACCTTTTCAAATCATCTACACCCAATGTTATTACTGAAATTCGCGGTTTCATTTAATCCCTCCTAAAAAATGTACTCTGTTCATTTTAAAATACGTGGGCTAACAAATCGAATATTTATTGAACTAACATTGGATGTCCCTGCAAAGTGAATAACCCTAGAACCTTTCACCGAAATATCAGGCTGACAGTACTCTTGTCAAAATTTCAGGAATTTACAGCCCTCCCCTGGAAATACTAAACAGGTAACGGCATTTTCATTGGAGGGCATTAACTTGAACAACACCTGGCTATCGCTCATACCATTTATTATCGTAATCGGAATGTCCATCTGGCTGAAGAATATCCTGCCAGGATTGGTGGCAGGCATCCTTGTTGGTTCCATAATAGTGTCCGCGGACCTGCTGTCGGGCACGGAACAGTCGGTCACATATATTGTAACCACGCTTTCCGATGAAACGAATATCAAGATAGTCGGATTTTTATATCTGTTCGGCGGGCTTGTGGGAATGATGAATATTGCGGGCGGCATTAAGGGCTTTTCCGAATGGGCCGGCAGACGGATCCGCTCTGAACGCAGTCTTCTTGTGTTCATCTGGATCACTCTCCCATTCACCTTCATGATGCCGATGTTTCGGATTATGATGATCGGGCCCATTATCAAATCCTTAATTAAAAAAATGAATCTCTCCAAACAGAAAGTCGGCATGACTCTCGATATCTCAACCGAATCAGTGATTGTGCTGCTTCCGGTTGCGACAGCTTTTGTAGGCTTCATGGTATCCCTTGTTGAAGGCGGTATCAGCGGGCTGGATCTGGATATGTCCGCATATGAGATTTTTTTATTAAGTATTCTGTTTAATTTTTACGCGATCATTATGCTTCTGATTGGGATTGTGCAGACTTTTTGGAGCCGGAAAAAGACAGGAGAGCAAAAAGCTGAAGTCCATACCGATTTGGAGGAAAAAGAGCATGAATTCCACCGGTTGGGAATTAAAAAAGAATTATCGCTCGTAAAAGCCCAGCCATGGCATTTAATTTTCCCCGTGGTTTTATTACTTTCCTTTTCTCTTTTTCTATTATGGCAGGACGGAATGTCGCAGGGTGCAAATACGATTTTCGAGGCTTTTTCCATGGCCGACGCTACATTTGTGATGCTGCTGGCTGTTTTTATTACCCTTGTCCTCACCTTTATTTTCTACATAATCAGACGGGAAAAAATGAACGAAATTCTTTATCACTTTTACGATGGAGGCAATCAGATGATGGAAGCGATCAGCTTGCTCATCCTGATTTGGGCTCTGACACTGGCGGCGGAGGATCTTGGTTTTTCGGATTTTATCGGGAGCTCACTCGGAAGCTTTCTGCCAGCATTCTTGACACCGGCTGCCATATTTGTGCTCGGTTCAGTGGTCGGCTATTTTATCGGAAGCTCCTGGGGAACCTGGGGATTATTCATGCCGCTCGGAATTACCCTCGCGGTTTCAACCGGCGCTTCCATTCCGCTTACCGTTGGAGCCGTGTTCGCAAGCGGGGCATTCGGAGCGCTGTCCTCACCGCTTGGAGATACGACCATTACCACTGCTTCGATTTTAGATATGGACCTTGTTGACTATGCACGATATAAATTGAAGATTTCAGCCATTGGGGCTATGCTTGCTGCCGCACTATTTATTGCTTCAGGATTGTTAATTTCATAGACAGTCTGTTCCTTTTGCTAAAAACTTAGGTCATCCAGCTTGGCGCTCATTTGGGATCCGTGAGATTGGGAGCAACTTCGGACACAGGAAGGGGAAATCCAGCTGGCGTCGTCGGAAACCGAGTCAACTTCGGACTCAGAAAACCGGCAACCCTGGGTCTGTGTCAGAACCCGAGGCTACTTCGGACTCAGAATGCAGGAAACCGCGGTTCTGTGTCAGAACCCGAAGCTACTTCTGACACACAAAGCTGGAAACCCTGGTTCTGTGTCAGAACCCGAGCCTACTTCGGACTCAGAATGCAGGAAACCCTGCTCCTGTGTCAGAACCCGAAACAACTTCGGACACAAAAAGCAGGAAACCACAAATCTGTGTCCGAACCTATAAACTTCAGAATGAGAAAACACTAAAAGGCGATCCTCCACCCGGAGAATCGCCTCATTTTATTCCTGTTTCCTATTCCTAATCTCCTTTTCAACCTTTCGCAGTGCCTTTTTCGATCCTCTCTCCAGATCATGCTGCAGCTTCCGTTCATGGTAACTGGTAAATAGGGTAGTCCTGTCATACCCTTCCGGATACAGCTCGCTTGCTTTAATGTCCAGTTCAATCCGCTTGCTGTTCACTTCCACTATTTCATCTTTATAGAACAGCTTGATGTTATTGAATTTATCTATTGGCTCATATACAATGGCGTAATCATCCTGGCTGATCAGTTTTACACGGTCACCGATTTCATAAGGATATTCGTCTATGTTCTGCTTCACTTCAATCACTGGCTTCTTTATTTTGTTCTCTCTTACTGCTTCCAGATTATAATCCTTGTTTTCAATATACATTTGCGCGCGCTTCAGGACATGTTCGCGGATATTCATTTTTCTGGAAATCCAAAGCGCATTGCTCTCTCCAGATTCACCTATTAAGAGCGTATACATCGGCTTCAATTCCGCGCTATCGAATAGCATGGCAGCGTTCATAAAATCATTATGCATTTCAGAATAACGTTTAATCTCACCGTAATGAGTAGTGGCAACTGTGATGCATCCCATATGATAAAACTCTTCAAGAATCGCAATGGCCAATGCAGCACCTTCATTCGGCTCTGTTCCGCTTCCAATTTCATCGAATAAAAGCAGCGTATTATTAATGGAAGCACTCATAATCTCTGAAATATTTTTCATATGGGAAGAAAACGTGCTTAGCGCGTTCTCGATGCTCTGATTATCGCCAATATCAACAAAGACATTGTCAAAGATGGCGATTTCACTTCCCGGCTTCGCCATAATATGAAACCCGGACATGACAGCCAGAGAGAGGATTCCGATTGTCTTTAAGACGACGGTTTTCCCGCCAGCATTTGGGCCGGTTATAACTAAGCTTCTATAGTCCTTCCCGATTTCAAAATCCAGCGGGACAACGTTTCCTTCCAATAAAGGATGCCTGCTGCTTACTAATTTGATGTACCCATGATTATTAATCCCCGGTTCTATGGCGTCCGTACTTTTGCTGTACTTCGCTTTCGCAAAAATCATGTCGTACTGGCTTATGCATTCAATATTGATGCAGATCTCATGAATGGACTCAAGAATCGCTCCGGAAAGTGTGGCTAAAATTTGATATTCCTCCACCGACTCCTCCGATTTCAGCATAGCCAATTCCACATTAAGCTTTGAAACGGCATCAGGTTCTATGAAGACAGTGGACCCTTTTGAAGATGTTTCGATTACTGTTCCGGCTACCTGATTCTTAAAGGATGCTTTAATGGGAATCGTAAAACGGTCATCCTTTTTGCTTATATAAAATTCTTGGATGTATTCCTTATTTGCACTGCTCCGCAGGAACTTATTCAATCGTTCTTCAATTTTCTCTTCGGTTTTGGCAATATGATTTCTAATCCGTTTCAGGTCTTTGCTGGCACCTGAGTCAACCATGTTTCCTTTGATTGCAAATAAGATCTCTTCTTCGATATTCCTGAATTCCGTCATAGATAAAGCATAGGTGTAGAGAACTGGCGCAAAAAATTCTTTATCTGCCATAAACTTTTTGATTTTCCGGCAGCCTCTTAGAAAATCGGATACAGCGTTTAACTCTGATGGAGTTAATATGATCCCTTTTTCCACTTTTTCAATAATACTGGTGATATTGGAAATGCCGGTTAATGGCAAATGCTTTTCGGCGTCCAGCAGCCTTCTCGCCTCGCTTGTTTCATTTAAGCGATTTCGGACGGCTTTTATATTTGAGCTCGGCTCCAGCTTATCGATCAGCGCTTTCCCTAAACTGCTGACGCAATGCTGCTTTACTTTATTCTTCAATTCATGGTATTGCAATTTATCAAAGGTCATTCCATTCATTATCTCTGCCTCATTCCAAATAAAATAGCCCGCGTAAGCCTTCTCCTACTCCAATGTAAATTGGGCAGAAAGCTTCCGCGGGCGTTCTACTTTTCGAACAGGCATAAACAAACTAAACCCTTAAGCAGGCTTAGTGTCTAAAGCTACACGAATATATAGAAATGGAAGCAGTCTGATAGCAGGTATTCAAACAAAACATGTTTGAAAAAAGGCATTCCTAATAAACTGGCGATAACCAGAAAATCAGCACCTTATTCAACTAAATAATTAGTTGACACCTGCAATCGACATACTTCACCACACCTTTTAATAATATGAAATTAATGTAGCACGGAACTGCCAGTCTCGTCAAACTGCTTTTGGAAATTATTTGTACATTTATTCAAAAAGAAAGTGCACCTTTTCCAAAAGGCGCACTTTCTTTGAATTTGATTCTTTACTCAGTTTCTTCTTCAGTGCCTTCTTCAGTTCCCGTATCTTCAGTTTCTTCTGTGTTAGTCTCGTCAGTATCATCTTCATTGCTGCAGCCTGTCGCCACACCTGTAATCATTAAAACTGCCATCATAGCTAATAACCATTTTTTCATTTCCAATTCCTCCTTGGCTGCTTTATTTGTTACAGTAGTAATCATAGAAGAATCTGGACAGAAATAGAAGGTCTTAATCCATATTTTTACATATATTAACCTTCTTTTAAGAAAGTTAATGAAAATAAAACATAGGTTTTTCATATAGCGGGACTAATAGCCCTTCACAAAGTGGTACTTTGAAACTCATGGTCTAAGCTATTTCCGGGTAAAATGCCGGCACTCATTCTCCCCCGTCATCTTCACCATCATCACTGTCTCCTGTATTAATTTCATCGCCGTTCCCGGAATGATCGACTTCATCAAAAATCCTTTAATAGAATCACGAATATTTTTAATTGTATCTGCACAATCATTCCAGTAATTTGCATTTAAAAAACTCTCTAAACAGCTTGTTTTTTATATCTTGATATAAGGTAGAGGCAAAGTACTGCTATAAAAAGAAAAGTTAGTATCAGACCCCAGTTTTTAATCATTCGGCAGCAACCCTACATAATCTTTTTTATTGGTATGAAATTACTTAGTCGAAGATTACCTATTTGGAAGTGTTGCCTCTCAAGGATTCTGTTAAAATATATTTATTTGAAGGAATACGGCAATTCTTTTAGGAGAGGGATAATCATTGAACATTGGATTAGGACTTTTACTTGCACCTATCGCATTCATTTTTATGGCATTGGGGACCATCTCACTTAAAAAGAGGGATAGACTGATTGGCAATGGCTTGTTAATAGCGGGAGCCATCTTTTTACTCGGAAGTGTTATCCTGTTGGCTGGCTTATATGACCCTTATTCAAATCATATTCGTTAAAGATTTTCCGAAAGAACGCAAAAAAGCATCAAACAATTTGATGCTTTTTTCTATAACGCCACGCGGCCTATGATCCTCTTTAACTCCTGCACTCTCTCAGGATCAATCGCATGCTCATAGCTTGATTGGATACGTACTCCTGTACCAAAGTGAACTTCAGTAACTGGCACCTCATTCATAAATCTTTTGATATTTTCAACAGAAAGCCCTGCCCCTGCCATAATCTTTATATGACTATCTGCAGTAAGCTCATGGAGGCGCTTCAGTCTTTCTGCTGCATCTGCAGCACTTCTCCGGCCTCCGGATGTAAGGATCCTCGAAATTTGTGGATACTGCTTTAGGCTTTCCAAAGCTGCAAATTGATCATCGGCTTCATCAAAGGCGCGGTGGAAGGTAATATCCATTCCTTCTGCGGCATTGATTAATTGCTCTATATGATCGTTATGTACGTGATAGTCAAGTGTAAGAACGCCAAATACTACACCTGCTACTCCTAATTTTTTGCAGACTTTTATATCCTGAATCATTATTTCGATATCCTCTTCGGAATAGTAAAACCCGCGGCTGTGCGGACGTATCATCACATTTACTGGGATTGTTAATTCCTTGCACACTCTTTCAATGACACCATAGCTTGGGGTTAAACCGCCCTCCGCCAGCCCGGTTACCAGTTCAATTCTGCCTGCGCCGGCTTCCTGGGCAATTAGCGCATCACTCAGGGTGTCTGCGATCACTTCTATTAACATGTTTATGTATCTCCTTTAATAGTGAGTTCTCATTAGTTGACCTTAATCAATTTAAAGCAATTTCTCCCTAAAGCTCATATATGAGTAATCCCGCTATCTACCCCATCTCATTATACACTTTGTTCAAAGCACAGAATACCAAGTTAGTAAGCTGGAGTGACATAGTAATGCAAAAATAAAAAACCAGGCACATCAGGACCTGGTCAAAATTGACTTATACTATACTGTTTTCAGCTTTCTCTTAATCTTAGCAGCAAAGATTTCAAGGATTACAGCAACGGCCAGAATAAAATAAGTAATAGCGCCGATCTCCCGCATATCCAGGTAAAAGCTGCTTGCCATGAACATGTCAAATCCGATTCCGCCGGCTCCTGCTGCTGCTCCCATGGCAACCGCGACGGCGAAGTTAATTTCAAAGCGGAGAAATGTCCAGGAGATCATATAAGTGATGGAAGATGGGATAACTGCTTGAAAGACAATTTGCCACCAATTGGCTCCGCTCGCCTGCAGCGCTTCAATTACTCCCCTATCCAGTTCTTCAAAGGACTCTGAATAGGCTTTGATTAGATAACCGATCGAGTGGAAGGTCATTCCAATCACTGCAGCAGTACTCCCAAGGCCGGCTGCAACCGCGAAAATCAGCACCCACAGGACGGTCGGCACAGCTCTTATAAAGGCTACCATGCTTTTAATGACTATTGAAACCCTTCTCGAAGACAGATTCTCAGCGGCCATCAATCCGAATAGGACTGCAATTATGGCTCCAAACAAAGTTGTCAGAAATGCCAGCCCGAGTGTGACCATAACTTGGTAAAGGGCATGTCCAAAGGAGAAATGCTTCAAATGCGGTTCAAGGAATATGGTTTTTAAATTGGCGAATGTGCCGAGAAGCGCATCCATAAAGTCCAGTTCTTTATAATCAAAGCTGTAAAATGCATAGACTGTCAGCGCAGCCAGAATAAAGAGAGTTAATCTCGTCACAATGGCCGCTTTGTTCAAAGGCTTTGCCGGTATTCTTTTGCCGAGCAAATGAACGGATGGTGCTGTTACATTACTGAGCTGTTCCTTTACCTCCATTACAATATCACCTTCCTTACATAATTGGATGCATATTCGATCAATAGGATAGCAGCAATGATGACAACAACGACCAGACTTGCTGTGTCATAAGCCAAACTCTTATAGTATAAGTTGAATGTAAATCCGATTCCAGATCCTGTAAGCAGTCCAATTAATGTGGCACTGCGGATATTCGTTTCGATCATGAACAAAATCCAGCTGATTAATTGCGGAATGCTTGATGGAATCACCGATTGAAAGATGATGGAAAAGTAGCCTGCGCCTGTCGCTTTTAACGCCTCCACAGAACCCCCGCTTACTTCATCAATTGTTTCGGTAAAAGCTCTGGTTAAGAATCCAAATGACCCAAAGAACAAAGCAAAATAGCCAGTTAACGCGCTTTGTCCAAATGAAAACAGCAAAATCAGCGCCCAGGCGGCAACATCAATGTTACGAAAGACAGTGGCAATTCCTCTTGTAATCGCTCCAAAAAAGGCATTTACCCTTGTTGTATTCGAACCGAAAATGGAAAATAACAGGGCAAATACAGCAGCTGCTGTCGTAGCCGCAATCGAAACCAGGAGTGTTTCCTGCAGCTTATCAAGAATAACCGGCAGCTTTTCTAAGGATTCTGCGGTTGGATAAAAGTTCGCCATTCCCCATTGAATGGCTTTCGGGATAGAAGTAAAGCCCTTTAATACATTGTACTCCGTAATGATCATGGCAAGGATGGTCAAGGCTCCCAGGAGTAATAGGAAGGCAAGGGTGTTTCGCTTTTTCTTAGCAAAGATATCAGCCTGCATGTATGCCTCCAATGTCAAAGATTAAATCTTCAGCTTCCGATCCATATATCCGCTGAATATCTTCTGAAGTCAAGGCTTTAGCCGATCCATTATACACTACTTGCCCCTTGTTAATGCCGATGATCCTGTCAGAATATTTGATTGCTACATCAACCTGATGAAGATTTACAACTACGGTAATGCCCATTGTTGTTGAAACCTTCTTCAAGTGATCCATGATTACTTTTGCAGAATTAGGGTCCAGGGATGCAATGGGTTCGTCGCACAAAAGCATCCGAGGATTTTGAATAAGTGCACGGGCGATGCCTACCCGCTGCTTTTGCCCGCCGCTCAATTGGTCTGCACGCTTATAAATCATTTCGTTCAGGCCAAGCACATTCAAAATCTGGATTGCCTGCTTTTTTTCTTCATTGCTGTATAGCCCAAGGACACCAGCCCATGTTGATTTGGTTCCGAGTTTTCCGTGCAGAGTGTTCTCGATTACCGATAAACGGTTCACTAAATTATAGTGCTGAAAGATCATGCCGATTTTGGTGCGGACCTGTTTTAATTCTTTTTTCTTCAAGTCCATTACATGGTGATCCTGAAAGCGGATTTCCCCGCCAGACGCATCAATCATGCGGTTGATACAGCGGAGGAGTGTTGATTTCCCGGCTCCTGATGGGCCGATAATGGAAACGAACTCCCCTTCCTGAACCGAGAAGCTTACATCTGTTAATGCTTTCGAATCTTTGCCAAATTGCTTTGTAAGGTGATTAACTTCCAATAATGCTGCCAAGAGTTAACCCCTCCTATCCAATTGTTTTTTCCCGCTATCGGGCGTAAATGTACAAAACCTTAATCTATCTGCAAATGAATTTGGCCAAAAATCAAATAAAAACTATTTATCGCAAATATTTCGTTATTACAATCTATCCGCAAAGATATTATGGGAAAATCATTCACATACCGATATTTCAGCCAGCCATCAAACGGGGAATGAATCCCCGGCTGATGGAAGTTTAACATTTATTTTGCAAGCTCACGGATCGGGTTGAACCACTCATCTTCTACTTCAACCAAACGCTCATTTCCGGATTTTTTGCTGAATAATCCGGAAAATTCGGAGTCCTCGGGAACGAAGATTTTTTCGTTATTTGCTACTTCGTCTGAAGTCATAATTTCAAGCATCTGTTTTTGGTCTTCTTCGCTCAATGTACCGGAATTGATTACAAATGGTGCATTTAATACAGGAGTTACTGAGATTAAGCTGAATTCTTTTCCGGCAACCGTGTTTAATGGCTCAGCAGCATCATCTTTCACTTTATAAACTGAGCCCTGCTTGTTCACTTCACCTTCTGCCAGCTCCACATAATTGTTCACACATGTATCACAGAATGCCGCCACGTCCGCTTTGCCGCTTAATAGATTGACTGCAGAACCCTGGTGTGAACCGCCAAATTATACTTCACTGAAAAACTTGTCCTCTCCGCCTTCAAGCAGATCCTCTGCTGTTAAACTCTTAAACTCTTCTTTCGCACTGAAATAATCCGTAATGCCTGTAGATGGTACCTTGAATCCTGATGTTGAACTGTTCGAAACAAAGGAGAACCTCTTTCCTTGAATATTGTCTATGGCAAACTCCCCGCCATTTTTGTATTCATCCGCATGTTCCTTCTGAACAGCCAGCCAGCTGTAATATACTGCATCCTCCAGAGTGCCTGACTCGCCGCTCGGAACAGCTAATGGAAGAACTTTTTCATTTTTGTTATGTGCTTCTATGTAACCTTGTGCCCCAAGGAACGCCATATCTGCGTTGCCGTTAGCAATCGCTTCAATTGCCACTATATAATCAGTTGTTGTTTGATGCTCTACTTTCTTGCCTGTTTTTTCTTCTATCAGTTTCCCAATCTCGTCACGGGCTTCTCCTAAATCAGCGCCTGATTCGTTTGGAAGCCAGGCGATCGTCAGCGTATCGTCCTTCTCTGAGTTCGCTGTAAACGAACAGCCTGCAAATACCACTGTAATAGCCATAGAAAGCAGAAATAACGCCATTTTCTTCATGATTTCTTCCCCTTTCATATTTGGAAAAATTTTAATGCTTCCATCGACCTAACTATAGCGAACGAATATTAACCTGCTAATAAGGCAATATATGAAATCATTAAGCATTGGTAAAGAATTAATGCGCCAATGTAAAAACACCATTCTGCATGTTGTATTCCCTATCACATAAGTTGTTCATAAATTCAAGATCATGGAAGATTCCCAGCATCGTCGTGCCTTCATGCATTAGCTGCTCTATTAAGACTTTCACCTTCATTTTAGATTCATAGTCCAGGCTTGCGGTCGGTTCATCCAAAAGAAGCAGTCTTGGTTTCTTGACCATCGCTCGGGCAATGTTCAGCCTGAGTTTTTCTCCGCCGGAAAAGGTTGCAGGATAGCTGTCCCATAGCTCCGGGTCAAGCTCGAAATGTGAAAGGATTTGCTCTGTCTCTTTTTCGGCATGAACCTGGTCCCGGCCCATTTCAACAATGGCCTGCTTTACAAGCTGTCTGGCAGTCGTTCTGGGCATTACATTCAGAAATTGAGATACATAGCCTATCTCATGCTTGCGCAAATAGATCATCTGTCTATTTGTTGCCGCTGCAATATTGAGAGGACCGAACTTTCTGGAATTGTACCAAATGCTTCCATTCTGAAGTCTGTATGTTCCAAAAATGCATTTCAGGATGGTCGATTTCCCGCTCCCGCTTTTACCGGTAATCCCTACAAAGTCTCCTTCCCCCAATCTGATATCAATTCCGCTCACTGCATGGATATTCTTACCGAGATTATGAAGGGTAAATGATTTGGACAGTTCTCTGATTTCCAATAGATTTTCCACCGATCCACCTGCTTTCATTCAAAGTAGTATTAAATTCTGTAATTTGTTTTTTGGATTAGCTTCCCATCAACGAATACCCCCGTGATGACCGGAAAATCATCTGCCAATTGTTCAATGATCAGAAGGTCTGCTTTTTTCCCTTCCTCTATCGAACCAATTTCTTCATCCATATTCACGGCTTTAGCAGGATTAATCGTGACAAGCCTGATCATGTCTGCCAGACCCATCCCATAATTCCTTGCCAGTTCAAAAATGGCATGAAGCATGGCTGCCGGATAGTAATCACTGCACAAGATATCAATTGAATTTTTTTGAATCGCGTCGGCTGCACCCAGATTACCGCTGTGAGAGCCTCCGAGCAGGACATTTGGGGCTCCGGCCACCGTGTACATGCCAAGCTCCTTTGCTTTGAATGCTACCTCCTGGGTAATCGGGAATTCACTGATGGTCGTGCCAAAGCTTTTGACCAGTTCCAGCTTATCGAAACTGTCATCATCATGTGAAGCAACTGCTATATTATGTGCCTGTGCGTGCTCTGCAATCTCCTTCATATCCTCAACTGAAAGCTTTTCCTTCGTTTGGTGATTCCGGATTAAAACATCTATCGCGGCATCGCTCATGCTGTTATAGCTTTTTACCGTGTTCCGGTAAATTTCCAGATGGCGATATTGCCCTTGTCCAGGTGTATGGTCCATAAATGAAATCAGGTGCACTTTATTTTCGCTAATATAGCTTTTAAGATTTTCGATTGCATCTACATTATCAATCTCCATCCTTGCATGAAAACGATGTCTTACAAGATGCTTCATACTGTGGGTCTCATCAATCAGGTCAATGAGCTTTCTGACATTTTCCGGTTCCCGAATCGGCTTGTATGCATATTCTGTTTCTTTATAGAGGGAAAGTGAATGGAACATCGTTGTGATCCCATGGGATATGAGCTCCTTCTCTGCTTCCCTGAGACTTAAATGAAAGTCCATTAAAGACGTTGGCCTAGGTGCTGCCATATGTTCAATATAATCGGAATGGATATCGATAAATCCCGGTGAAACATACCCGCCCGCTGCATCGATCACCTCCAGGGATTCTTCAAATTTCATTTCTCCCTTTGGTGCAATTCTGCTGATCCGATCATCCTCTATCAGAAGATCATAGCCTTGCAGAATCGTATCCTCTGTAATTAGTTTTCCGTTTGTAATAACGTACAAGTGTGCTTCCCCCTAATTTGAAATGAGATTTTTTCCGATTAGCCTTAAAGAAGCGAATGAACCAAGCTTTGAGTAAATGGAGCTTGAGGGTCTTCAAGTATTTGATCTGTCAGCCCCTGTTCAATGACCTGTCCCTCCAGCATGACCAAAGTTCTGTCCGCCAGCATCCGAATAACGCCCAAATCATGTGAAACCAGCACAATGCTAATATTCATTTCCCGCTGCAGGCTCTTAATTAAATCCAGAACACTTGCCTGTACAGATAGATCCAATCCCGTCGTAACCTCATCCAAAAGCAGAATCTGCGGCTGATTAGAAAGGGCTTTGGCAATTTGCACACGCTGCTGCATTCCTCCGGAAAAATTCTTTGGAGCTTCCTTTCGGCGATGGACGGGAATATTCACCTTGCTGAGCAGCTGTGATCCCCTGTCTTCCATCCTTTCCACATTCCTGCTGCCTGCCGCAATCAATTTTTCGGCAATATTTCCAATGGAAGAAAAGTCGATTTTTAATCCTAATAGAGGATTTTGATAGACTTTCCCCATTAAATGGTTGCGGATATACCTTTTTTGCTGGGAAGACTCCTCAAAAAGATTCTTCATCCCGTTCTGATAGGAAGAAATATATGCTTCCCCTGAGGTCGTTTCCTGGTCAAAGTACAGGCATTGCATTAAGGTGGACTTGCCGCTTCCGCTTTCCCCTACAATCCCAAGCACCTCTCCCGGGTAAACATCGAAGGACACATCCCTGCACGCATACACCGTTCCGCACACACTGCAGTAATTTTTGATCAGGGTCAAAGGCTCAAGGTTCGTGCAATGGTCGCAGCCAGGACCGAATTGCTTGTTTAAGTTTTTAATAGATAACACCGGAACCTCAAATTCAGTCATTTAATTCACTCCTGCCTTTTCAGCTTCGTTTAAAATTTCACAGCAATAGCTGGTATCATTGCATTGGTAAAACGTCTCTCCTGTTGCCTCATCGATCAGTTCGTCAAGGAACACGCCCTCAGATCCGCACAATCTGCAGCATTTCCCATGAAAGCTTTCCCCTTCAAACGGATAATCCTCAAAATCGAGTGACACAATCCTCGTATAGGGCGGGACTGCATATATCTTCTTCTCCCGTCCTGCTCCAAGTAAAATAAGTGCTTCGTTTTCATCCATTTTCGGATTATCAAAGCGCGGGATCGGGCTTGGTGCCATTACATAGCGGCCGTGAACCATGACCGGATGATCTGCACCTGTTGTCATGCTTCCGTATTTCATGATCTGTTCAAATAGCATAAGCCAGGCTCCGCTGTATTCTTTTTCAGCATGCAGCTTTTTTGTTTCATGCTCACTCGGTTCAAAATACCGGAGCGGTTCAGGAAGCGGCACCTGCAAAACAAGGATTTGGTCCGTTCTCAGCGGCACCTCAGGAATTCTGTGACGTGATTGAATAATGGTTGCCTGCGAGGTATGGTCCGTTATTTGAACACCAGTTGTATCCTTTACTAGCTTTTTGATGCTGACTGCATTGACAGATTCATCAGATCCCTGATCGATCACCTTCAATACATCCTCTTTCCCGATCAGTGAGAGTGTCAGCTGCAGGCCTCCTGTCCCCCACCCCCTTCCAATCGGCATTTCCCTTGATGCAAATGGTACCTGATAACCCGGGATGGCAATCGCTTTTAAAGTGGCTCTTCTAATTTCCCGCTTCGATCCTTCGTCAAAGAAAGCAAAATTATAGGCGTTATTCATATGCTTGCACCTCTTCCTGTTCTTCTGCTTTCGCTTTTGTCTTTCTCACACTGTCAAGCTTCGACTGGAACGTTACATAATGCGGCATCTTCAAGTGTGATATAAAGCCGGTTGACTCCACAGAATCAATATGGAGGAGGACAAATTCCTCATTATGGCTGGGGAAGCTATTATCAGGATGCTCGAGGCAATTATCGAGAATGCCCATGGCGATCGCTTTCGTCTCATTTTGTCCGAAACACAATCCATATCCGATTTCAAACTCCAATTCCTTCTTGCCTTTTTCCTTTTCTGCCATGAACGGCATCAGCATTTCTGCTTCTGTTGTTTTGATATCACCAATGTAATATTCATCTTCGTCATTGCCCTCTTCATTCGGATGGCCCACATATATTGGCAGGTTTCCTACTCTTAGCTCACCAACAGTCGGATGCAAAGCGCCATACCCTCTGATAACCGCATAGGCGAGTGAAGTAACAGCTCCCGTCTCTCCTCTTGTCAGAATTTGCAGGCGCTGGCTTCTGCTTGATGGAAACTCAAGACTTTCCCTGGTCACATCATCAGGCTCAGCATCATTGTTTTCGAGAGGAGGTATCAGTCCTTCTTTCCTCAAATAATCCAGCACTTTTGGAAGTACAAATTCAGATGCATGCTGCAGCATTTCAATTGTCCTATTTTCCAAAGCATAATTTGACAGCCATTCGCTAACCGACTCTTCCGTTTCCTTCATTAGATTGAAATCCAGGAGGCGGTGGGTATAATCAGTGGTAGCGCCAAGGATCTGACCGCCCGGAATATCCTTGAAACTGGCTGAAATCCGGCGTTCCACCTTCATCTCCCCGGTTTCAATGATATTCGAGCAGTACTTTCTCGGCAGGGTCGAGCGGTATGCACGAAGCAGGAATACCGCTTCTTCGGGATTTCCTTCAGCCTGCTTGATCGCTAATGCTGCAAGCTTCTCATTATATAAGCTGCTTTCTGACATCACCTGATCGATTAACCCTCTCATCCCTGCTTCAATCTGTCCGGTTTCCAGCACTTGCTCCTTATGCAGCCTTTCATATTTCAAGCGTTTAATCGATTCTTCAATGGCCTGTGTTCCGCCTTTTACCGCTACATAACCCATTCCTTCTCCACCTCCCTGCTTTCTGTTATTTGAGTCGTTCTTGGCAGTGATAAAAGCTGATGATTCCGGTCCACGAATACCAGGTCGACCCCTGTTGGATACTCCTTATTTTTTTCATTGCGTTTTTCAATCCAATTTCCAGCCAGTTCTATATTGATTCCTGTGCTTGTTTGAATACCAGGTCCACTTAATAGCAGTTTGTTCCCTTCAGTAATAATTCCTGTTTCTGCTATAATCGTTGCGGATTTGTGCGGATTTATAAACGTTCCCGGATCCGCCATTTCAATGGCATGTTCCAGAGACCCTGCCCCGGCATCTTTCAGGAGAATTAAATAATCGGCCTTGTCTGCTTGAACCGCTTTTGCAAAGGTTAATTGATTTATTTCCTTTTCAAATGCTTCAGCATCACCGCCGTATACTTTAAACGTAACCTCAGGATCAAGCAGCGTTAATGCCAGCAGTAAAATTGAGCGGGAGCAGCCTGCTGGATTCTCTCCGTCCAGCAGCGCAGCCTCCTTGCCGAGGTCTGATATCAGCCCTGGCCTTGAAGTGCTATCGACCAATTTTCTATATACAGATTGCAGGTCATGAACAACATCTAATTTCAACACCTGTACCTCCTTCTATTAAACATCCATCGTCTCAAAGCTGACTTTTGTTCTTAAAATTTCTTCATTCTTTGCTTTTCTTTTTTGATCTATATAGTACTTTTCAATTTCGAGTATCCCGGCCCATGGTTTGGTTTCGGGAAGATCCCCTAGAAACGCTGCGTCAATCACGGCAAGATGATAAGCCAAATCCTGGTGATCTCCTTTCACAATCCCAATTCCGATCTTCCCTTCCACCTTAGCCTTGCATTCTGTGACGAGTACTTCTCCTAAATAAAACAGGCTTTTCCTGGAAGTTTCCCGAACCTTTAACATCACAAGTCCCTGTTCCGGCTCCTGTAAAACAGAAACTGAATATTTTTGTTCAATCTCATTCGCTAAAGATTTTGCCAACTCATGTGAACCTTCAATCAAAATTTCTGTACGCTGTTTTCTTTTCACCTTTTGGCCTCCATCTGTTTTTGTTCTGCATCTTAAATCTATCTTGTTGCCAAGCTGGCAGATGTTAAAGAAGTGTAAATTATGTAAGAGTTTTATTAATCTGATATTTGCACCAAAGCCAGTTTAAATTAAATAGGTAAAGCAATCGCTTCTATACTTTATTCTTGAGAATTCCAATACTGTTCCCGTCTCCTTATCCATACAGTGGGACTCCAGGAGCAGAAGCGGAATTAAACTTGAGCATTGCAGAATTTTCCGTTCAGGCTCTATTGGGAAAAACACACTCAGCTGGCTTTGGCCCGATGTAAATTCTTTATAGCCGTGGGATCTATAGTAGTAAAAAATAGATTTGATCCCAGGACCATCTCTATCAATTTGGGGAAAAACAGATTTGGCTGCATAGGATGTGTGCAAGGCAATCGGGCAGCCGTCCACTATTCTTAGCCTGGAAATTTTATAGACTTCATCCTGCGGATTGACTTTTAGCGCATGAAAGACTTCAGAATCAAACTGGATTTTTTCACAGCAAATATTCTCCGACCTGAAGTCAAACCCAAGCTCATTCATCTTTTCACTAAAACTGATATCCCCTGTTAAAATCAGCGGAATCTGCTGCTTCCTATTTTGGACATAACTGCCCCTTCCCTGCTTTGAAAAAATGAACCCCAGATCCTGTAATTGTTCATACGCTTTCCGTACAACAATTCTTGGAATCCTATATTGATCCGCCAGCTCATTCTCCGAAGGAAGCTTTTCATTTGGTTTGTACTTCCCTTCCTTTATTTGTGTAATCAGCTCGTCTACCAGCATCATTTTTTCACTCATACAGCCAGCTCCCTTCGATACCCAGTCTAAAAAAAGAATTTAGATGGAGAGTTACGTGATTGTAATGTTTTTATAAAAATGAAAATAACCCAATCTTTTTGTGACTGGGTCTTGTAAGGCTATGGTTAGCTCCCGAATTTCCTGATGAAAGCTTCCGTATCATTTAATTCTTCAAAATGGGCTTCCAGCTTTTCTCTTGGCCAATCCCACCACGCAATTTCAAGCAGTTTTTCAGCTGTCTTTTCACAAAACCTTCTTTTTATTGGCTTTGCCGGCACGCCTGCCGCAATCGTATAGGGTTCAACATCCTTTGTAACGACAGCACCGGAGCCGATGACTGCCCCTGTGCCAATTTCAACACCCTTCATGATGATAGCACCGTGCCCAATCCATACATCATGGCCTATATTAACCCGGTTTGTACGGCGCCAATCAAAAAATTCATGATCATCCTGATTGCCGAAACCATAATCAACTTTCCGATAGGTCATATGGTGCTGACTCACCCGGTCCATCGGATGCTGAACAGGATTAATGCAAGCATGAGAAGCAATGGAACAGAACTTGCCGATTTCAGTATAGTTGACTGTTACATCATCCATCGTATAAGTGTAGTCGCCAAATTTCGATTCGATAATTTTATTTCTTTCTCCAATTGACGTCCATTCTCCCGCATAGCTGTCAATGATGAAGCTGGATTGATGTACAGCAGGAGAAACAGAGAGCTTTTCATCCTTTTTTGGTTTATAAATCATTGACATGTGCAAATCTCACTCCTTTTTTAATGTGACGCCTATTAACGCTGGCTTTTCAGTCTCATCCGTCTCGCAGCTAATTCATGCACTCTCTCCACCCCCGGAGACATGCTGCCCAGCACAACCGGTTTCTCACCGTAAGCACCATGAAAATCAGAACCTCCAGTCATGGTCAATCCATAGTGTATGGCCAGTTTCCTTGCCATTTCTTCATGCAGTCTGCTGTGAAGGGGGTGCCAGACTTCTATCCCCTGCAGGCCGGCTTCAGCCAGCTCAGGCACCTTTTCAAAATTTCCGTATTGGCCAGGGTGGGCAAGGACAGGCACACCGCCTGCATCAAGAATTGCCTCCACAGCAAGCCGCGCATCCACATATTCCATTGGGATAAAGGCAATGCCTGGCGATTCTCCATTTTGGCCGCGGCTAAATATTTTTTTATAAAGAGAACCATAAATGGAATCAGCATATCCAGCCTCTATAAGAGCTGCCATGATATGCTGCTTATACACTCCGGTTCCACCCTCAGAAAGCTCCAGACAGCGGTCCCATGTAATGCTGTATCCTGCTAAAATCAGCCTTTGAACCATTTCAAACGAAAGCTTATGCCTCCGCTCAACAATCGGCTGGCACAGCGATTCAATTGCCTTATGCCCTGGTTCGATAAAATAGCCCAGAATGTGAACACGGCGTCCTCTGTCAAAATCAAAAGCAGAAATTTCAATACCGGGGATCACCTCCACTCCATACCTCTTTCCACGATCAATTGCTTCCTGCAGCCCTTTTGTCGTGTCGTGGTTCGTAATGGCCAAATGTGTAACCTCATTGGCAATGGCCAGATTCAATACCTCATCAATCGATAGCGGGCAATCAGAAACATTCGTATGGCAATGCAGCTCTGCTTTCATTTTCATTCCTCCTATTCATAGCCTTTTTTTCTAGAATAACTTGGTGCCAAGCCGGATAGGTTAATGGGATGTAAATTTCTGTTAAGAATTTGTAATTTCATTTTTTAGTTGATAAATTCCCGCAAAGTGGAGCCGGTCCCGACAAATTTCGGCGGCTTCGAGAGGGCATATTGCCGGTTCGATTGAAAATGGTGAGAACGCAACGATTGCATTTAATTCTCTGGGTACCGCAGATTTGGCCGGAGGAGAAAATCAATTTCAATGAGCGAAAATAGGTAAAAGTCTAGCATGCGTATTGTCTTCATCTCCATTCGGATTGTTTATTTCCTTTTAAAAAGGAAACATTAAAAACATATAGGAAAAGGGGAGGCAAATATTATGAGCGAAAAAACTCCAGAGGATGTAAACCGCATTCAGGAAGAAGCACAAAAACAGGATCGGGAAGCGAAGAAAGCTCAGGAAGTTGTGGAAGATGCCATTTCCAAAATGACTCCGCAGCGGCAGTATGAAAAAGAAAAGGAACAGAATAAACGATAAAAAGGAAAAGCCTTATTCCTGCCCTCGAGCAGGGATAAGGCTTTCATTCTCCGCGGACTCTTTTTGTTCAGCTCTCTGCAGATAATGCATAAGTAAACAAGCTATAAAAAAGACAAATAACAGCAGCCTCTAGTGTTACATAGTACCAGACACCATTTCCGAAAAATGAAAGCAGCGTTTTGGTTTCTGTCGGGCTCGCCAAATAGAAGGAAGTGGTCTCCAGCAGCAGATTCAAAAAGAACACTGGCACCGCAATTACGTTAAGTGTTAAAAAGCTGGTCAGCACCGCTTTTTTCGGCACCCTGTATCCTTCAAACAAAATAAAATATAGTTCAGCTAATGGAATGGCTGAATGATGGAGAAAGTATTGATGTAGAATTGAATTGATGCCCACTGGCAGAAAGGGCATAAAACTAAAAAATAGCAGAGGAACTCAATTTGAATTCCTCTGCTATTTTCTATTTATCCATGCAGTTCTTCAAAAGCCTGATACACATTGGCCCTTACCTGAATGCCATTCAGATTAATGCCGAGCGTGACGATCGTCTGCGCCACTTCCGGTCGGATTCCTGTAATGATGGTCTTAACTCCGACAAGCGATAAGGCTTCAATTACCTTAAACAGCTGATCTGCGACCATGGTATCGACAATCATTACACCGGAAAGGTCTAAAATTAAATGTGACAGCTTTAGGTGTGCAGATTGTTTTAATGTTTCTTCCATTAACAGCCGAGCTCTCTCTGTATCAATATTCCCAATTAACGGCAGGATGCCCACCCCTTTAGAAAGGGGAACAACCGGGACAGATAACTCAAGGAAAGCCTGCTTTGCATTCTCGAGTGTTAACTGATGGAATTTGACATAAGCCATGCTGAAACAATGAATGGAATGATCCAGCAGGGGATCTATCAAATAGACAACCTTTATAACCTCTGTTGCCGTCATCTCAAGCTCCATCATCGTTTCCTCTAGATCTTTCCAGATATATTTCCGGTAATAGCCCGCATCCATTAAAGCTTCATCCAAAGGGATCCCGAGCTTAAAGAAATACTCGCCTGTCTCCTTGCACCATTTTTCAATCTTTTCCATTGCTTCATTTTTATTCTCATGATTCAGCAATGCTTCACCGAACAATTCAATAAACTCAGCACGAATCTGAATAATGTGCCCTTCCATTTTGTCAGCCTGCACTCTCTCTGTTTCTGTCATTACGACACCGCTCATTCGATCCTTATGCAGCTTTTTCGCAATTGCATCCTTCTGTTTTAAAATCTTTTCCCCTAATAGACGCATCTGATTATTCATGTTCTCCCCCTATAGCACCTGATTTTAATCCTTCAAGAATGAGTCCGCTTCATCCTAAACATATTTCTTTACCCGGTTTTTTATAGAATAAACCTATGAATTTAAATAATTTAAGGACTTCATTTGGATTAACCTACTATTTTTCTGCAGCACTCCGGTTTTTGGCCGTTAATTCTTTTCATTAACTACCACACCCCCGCCTCTGTCCGCCCATTTTCACCAAGGACACTCACCCGCCTTATCCCGCTTTGAATATAGTGTAGGAGTTAGAGGGGGTGACTAAGATCAGCCATTTATATACTGCCAGCTCCTCCAGCCTGCAGAGTTTAGAAGATTGGCAGCTGAATGCCTTAGATAAATTCCAGAAAAAAATGACGGATAAAGAAAAACCCTTTCCCTGCATCCCTGCGACCATCGGGTTTGCCAAAAATCAGCTTCGTTATGGATTTGCGGCCGACCCAGGAGATCCGGCCTCCATCCAGCAGACAGCATCCATCCTGAAGGAATTCACAAAGCACTCAAGAGACTTCGGAAGCTACACTTCCCTGATCATTTTTTATAAACATAAGGATAATTTGAATGTGGAGGAATATGAGCAGCTTTTTTGGGACCAGCTGACGGGGCTGTCTGAGATAGATGAAGTGGATTGGCCAAACGAAACCCCAAAAGACCCGTACGATCCGCTTTGGGAGTTCTGCTTTCACGGGGAAAAATACTTTATGTATTGTGCCACTCCTGCGCATAAAAATCGGCAGAGCCGCCATTTTGATACGATGATGCTTGCCATCACGCCGAGATGGGTTCTGCAGGAGTTCATGAAAAAGGGAACATTAGCATCCCGCATTAAAAATCAGGTCCGCAAACGGCTCCTAAAATATGACGCCATCCCTATCCATCCTGACTTGAATAGCTATGGCTCCGATGACAATTTTGAATGGAAACAATATTTTCTCCGGGATGATGACACCGCCATTTCCAAATGCCCTTTTCATCGGCTCCCAGGTACTTTAAAGCATAAATAGGGAGGACAGAAAAAGCTTCTGTTCTCTATTTGTTTTTTCTATCAATATATAGAGTGCCATCCTTCTGGACTTGTGCAAAAAATACATCTTCTGCTGAGTGGACCCCCGCTTTTTGCAGTTCTATGTCAAGCCAGTTTTTGTCTAAATGTAATTTAGATAGATTCCCTGGATTGATCTTTCCATCAGAAATGACTTCTGTTGGTAAAGGAAATAGATCTTTTTTTGGACACATAATATTTAAATCATTTTTCGTAACAGCTTGTTTACTTTCCTTTTTCAAAACGGACAGGTCTCCGTTTGTTTCCAGGATTGCGTAATCGACATCGATAAGCGAAAAGATGTCCTTTTGTCTCAATAACGCCTGCAGCTCATCAAGGTCCACCCTCGATATTTTAAGTGCCCCTTCCATTATCTTGCCTTCTTTGATAACAATCAACGGCTCACCTGTTGTGACTGTCCTCCCCTGTTTTGATTTAAGGTCGATCATGTCCATTGCCATGGTGAAAAGCGTCCAGACAATTAGGGCGATTACCCCATCTTTAATGCGGGTACTCTCATTTACAGCCAGGTTTCCAGCGATAGACCCTATTCCAATGGCTGAAGCCCAGTTGAAAAAGGTCATTTGCCCAATTTCCTTGCGCCCCATCAGTCTGGCTAATAAGAAAAGCACTAAAAACGAGATAGTTACACGGAGTATCGTCTCATTCACTGGCATAATAAAGCCACTCTCCTTTCAAGATAAACATGTTATAAGAAAGAAGCCCCCAGTCTCCCGGGAGCAACTCGCATTATTTTACAGGAGGCGTACCATGAATATAGCCTGGTGCAGGATCAAGTACAGGTGCTTGTCCAGTTGCTGCTGGCTTGGCTTCGTATTTGAATTCCGCTAATCCATCCATGGATGGACCGTTTGCCCAGCGCCCCATCTGGCTTTCTGTACCTTCAGAACAGCTCATGAACGTATAAGCCACATCCGATTTTTCGTATTCTCTGTTAAATGTGCTTGGGACCACTAATCCTTCTTTCTCCTCCAGCTCAGCGATAGCTGCTGCCCACTGATTCTGGTGGTATGAATCACGGGCAATCAGGAATGAAAGCATATCCCTGACCCCAGGGTCATCCGTCATTTCATATAACCTGACGACCTGCAGGCGTCCTTGTGATTCTGCATTCAGGTTGGCTCTGAAATCTGCCAAAAGATTTCCGCTTGAAATGATATAACGGGCAGTCCATGGGAATCCCACTGCATCGTTGGGACTTGCGCCAAGACCGTTTACGATAGCGTGCTGTACGTTCATTCCGCCCATCACACTTGCAACAATCGGATCCTTTGCAGCTTCCTCCTGCTCCTCCACTGGCGCTTTATCCAGAAGCTGAGCAATCATGGTTGCGAGCATTTCTACGTGAGCTATCTCTTCCGTACCGATATCCATCAGCATATCGCGGTACTTCTGCTCCCCCCTGCAGTTCCATCCCTGAAAAAGATACTGCATCATAACGGATATTTCACCAAATTGTCCGCCCAATACCTCCTGAAGCTTCTTGGCATATACAGGATCAGGCTTGCTTGGTTTTGCTCTATATTGTAATTCCTTTACGTGAAAAAACATAAATTAGACACCTCCGTGTTTGTAATACAGACATACATAGTTAGTTTCTCTTTCCCGCCATTATCTATGCTCTGGATTGATCTTTAAGGTGATTAATCACTTCATCAGCCGTCACAATCACAGCAAACTCTTTGTGCAATGCCGCAAGCTCCAATTCCTGCACTGTCTCAACCGAATGGACAACCCTCTTATGATCAGTGATATCAAAAGCGGCAACCGCATCTGACAACAAATAAGTTATAAACCCTAAATTAGCACTCATTCTCGTTGTGGTTGATACACAATTCTGTCCTCACCGTTTTTGTGATAAAGAGGCGATTGCGGGTCAAGCGACAAATGCTTTGAAAAGAAAATGGGCCACTTGCCGCTTCCTCCATTCTTTCAGCAGGCGAAAAGCATTGTTTTCAGCCTGTGGATTGTTACGTTTCCCCCAGTAAGGGTCGTCAAATCCCCAATTGCATGTCCAAATTCAAAAGTGCTGTTTTCATCCTCGTTTCTCCTCTTGCTAATATGATTATATTTTCTATATACACCGCTTGTTTCATACACCGGGTAATTGTAAACAGAAGTTGATGTTCAGTTTATTTTCATTTTGTAAAATAACCATTGAAAATAGTTTTAGGAGGCATTTGTGTGAAAAAATTGCTGCATGGGGTAACAGATTGGGTTTCCACCAAACGGGGAATGTGGATTACGATTATCGGCTGGCTTGTGCTGATGATCGGCTTTAGTGCAGGTCCGATGCTGGGGGATTATAAAACAAATAATTTCCAGTCACTTCCTGATGAGGCGAAATCCATTATTGCCCAGAATAAAACAGAAGAATATTTTCCAAACAAACAAGGAACTCCGGGCATTTTGGTTTTCCATAATGAAAATGGCGAGGTACAAATCGAAGAAGCTAATCAGATCCTGGAAGGAATCATGAAGGAAGATATTGATGGAATCAAGACGATTGTCGATATCAGCAAGCTTCCGCCGCAAGCTCTCGGTTCTTTTATTTCTGAGGACAAGTCCACCTTGATTGTGCCGATGGAGCTTGAACAGGGACTTGGCAATGACCAGTATGCCGAGATCAATGATCATGCCTCAAAAGTAGGCAATAAAATTGCGGAGGATCTCGAAAGCACATCCTTTTATATCACCGGTCCAGCCGGCATTGCCGGAGATACAGTCAAGCTGTTCGAACAGGCGGACTTTGTTCTCCTGATTGCCACTGTTGTCATCATTCTTGTACTGCTTATAGCCATTTACCGTTCTCCATTGCTTGCCATCATTCCGCTTCTCGCGACGGTTATTGTCTACCAGGTCGTGAACCAGAGTATTGCATTAATGGGTGCCGGCGGACTTGAGATCAATAACCAGACGACCTCCATCATGAGCATTTTGCTGTTTGCTGCCGTGATAGATTATTCTTTATTTGTTTTCTCACGTTACCGCGAGGAGCTCAATCATTTCGAAAACAAATACGAAGCCATGAAACATGCCATGCGGGCAACCGGCGAGCCTGTTTTCTTTGCTGGCGGGACGGTTCTTGCTGCGATGCTGGTTCTGTTCTTTGCGGATTTCCGTGATTATCAGAACTTTGCCCCGATTTTTGGAACAGCGATGTTTTTTATCATGCTGGCTTCCGTTACATTGGTTCCAGCACTATTCACCCTGTTTGGACGCAAAGCGTTCTGGCCGAAGGTTCCTGAATATGGTGCTGAAACAGAAGTTAAACATAGTGTCTGGGGACCCATTGCCAGATTCGTTGTGAACAAGCCCGGCCTCTCAGGCGGTATTGTCGGCATTATCATGCTGATCACAGCGTTTAATATTTTTAACCTTGATTATGAATTCGACACAGTCAAGAAATTCCCGGAGGACCTGCCATCTCGGGTCGGATATGAAATTGTGGAAGCCAGATATGACAAAGGAGAGCTGGCTCCTTCGACACTTCTGATTATCAGTGATCAGAATTTGGCTGAAAACGATACAGCAGCGATAAGTGAAAAGCTGCAGGAATATGATGAAGTTGCCTCTGTCCGCCTGTCTGCCCTATCAGAAGACGGCAAGGCTGCCAAAATGAGTGTCGCATTATCCATCAATCCATATTCAAATGAAGCCATATCCTTTATGAAAGATTTGCGTGAGGACACAACTGAGCTATTAGATGAAATCGGTGTGGAAGCTGAGTCCTACTATAGCGGAGTCACTCCGAAAATAGTGGACGAACAGGATGTCAACAGCGATGATATAATGAAAATTGTCCTGCTTGAAACGGTCCTGATACTTGCGCTTTTATTTGCGCTTACAAAATCCATCAGGATGCCGATCTACATGATGGCAACTATTTTGCTTTCATTTGTCTCGGCTTTAGGGCTTGGGATTTTCCTGGTTGATGTATTATTCGGCTTTGAAGCCATCAGTTCGCGCGTTCCTGTCTATTCATTTATTTTTCTTGTAGCATTGGGAATTGATTACAACATCATCCTGGTTTCGCGTTTTATGGAGGAAAGGAAGCAACACCGGGTGAAGGACGCTCTTGAAATTAGCATCCGCAATACAGGAGGTGTTATTTCTTCGGCAGGCCTTATTCTGGCTGCTACCTTTGCCGCCCTTATGACCATGCCAATCGCAGACTTATTCGTCTTTGGCTTCATCGTTGCCATGGGAATATTGATTGATACCTTCCTTGTGAGAGGAATGCTGCTTCCGGCATTGATCTTATTTTTCGAAAAAGATAAGGAAACTTCCCGGCAAAAAGTTTCGGAATAGAGTGAGGATCCCTCCCTATTCCATTTAAGGAGGCCCTGCTATGAAAATACTAGTCGTAGATGATGATGTTCATATACAGAAGCTTGTTGCAATTCATCTGAATCATGAAGGCTATCAGGTGCTGAGAGCAAATAATGCCCAAGAAGCATTAATGCTCCTGGAAGATCAAACGGCAGATTTAGCTGTTGTGGATGTCATGATGCCCGGCATGAATGGATTCGAACTCACCAGGCTTCTGACAGACGACTTTGGAATTCCTGTTATTCTTCTGACGGCAAAGGGACAGCTCAGTGATAAAGAACAGGGCTTCCTATCAGGTTCTGAAGATTATATTGTCAAGCCGTTTGAAGTGAAGGAACTGCTTTTCCGGATAGCGGTAGTGTTAAGAAGAGCCGGGCGGGCGATGGAAACAGTCGTTAAAGCCGGTAATCTGTCCATTGACAGAAAAAGCTTTGAAGTGGAAATCAATCAGGAGACCATCCTTTTTCCATTAAAGGAATTTGAGCTCCTGAGCCTGCTTTCGGCACGAAAAAATAAAATAACACAGAGGGCCGCATTGATTGAACAGGCGTGGGGAGCGGATTATGAAGGCAGCGAACAGACTTTAAATACCCACATTAACCGAATTCGTGACCGGTTAAAAAAGTACGGGGCAACCGTTGAGATCCAGACTATCCGCGGCATCGGGTATATACTTGAGGAAACAAAATGAGGACGCTCTACCGGAAATTCATTGCAGCCACACTTGTGATTTTAGCTATAAGTATCCTGCTTTCCTTCCTTTTAACAAACTGGGTCTATATGGCTTCTACAAAAGGAAAAATCGATAGACACAATGTGGTGATTGCAGAGGAAATCGCGAATGGCCTTGAACATATGCATTCCTCTGGATCCACATATGAAACGTACTTAAATTCAATGAGCAAGCTCGGCTATCAGCTCTATATCGTAAGTGAATCCGGAGATGGAGAATTCTTCGGGCAGCCTTTCAATAAGACAGATCTGCCTGAAGAAGCTGAAAAGGTGCTGACTGATCAGAAGGTTTATCATGGGATGGATAGCTTTGCCGGCCAATTTCTGATGATGGGCCATTTTTCGAACGACCTTGAAAATACGGTCGGCGTCCCTTTTACCATGGACAATCAGAATTACGGGCTATTTCTCCGGCCGGATAATAAGCTGCTTTTCTCGGACATTCACATGATCTTCGCGTGGTTCTTTGTCGCCATTGCCGTTGTCAGCATTACCGGAGTGATCTGGTTCGCCAAGCACCTGATCAAGCCGATCACGAAGCTGACGGAAGCAACCAGGGAAATTACCCGTGAGAATTTCAACTTTCCATTGAATATTGAACGACGGGATGAAATTGGACAGCTTGCGGAAAGCTTCGGCCGCATGCAGGCTCAGCTGCAGCATAATGATGAGGCCCGCAAATCATTCATCAACAATGTGTCCCATGACTTTCAGTCCCCTCTTATGAATATTCAGGGGTATGCGGAGCTTCTGCAGACACAGAAACTGTCAGATGAAGAACATGGCGAATACGTGCAGATTATCGACCAGGAGTCAAAGCGGCTGTCCAATCTGACCAAACAGCTTCTGCTATTGACTTCCCTTGACCAGAAATCCTATCCGATGAAGCTTTCGGAGGTGAAACTGGACGAACAGATCAAGGAAACCATCCGCAGGCATCAATGGCGGCTGGAGGAAAAAGAAATTGAGATTTCCTACAAGCTCGCGCCAGTCATTTTGAAGGGAGACCCGGAGCTTTTGGTGAATATCTGGGACAACCTTCTGACGAATGCGATAAAATATAACTCGCATGGCGGCAGCATTCTGATCAGCCTGTCTCAAACCCAAACAGCGATTGAAGTTGTTTTTAAAGATACCGGGATTGGAATATCAGTAGATGCGATCGGCCAGATTTTCGAGCGCTTTTACCGGGTGGACTCTGCCAGAAAAAAAGATGGCACAGGGCTCGGGCTATCGATTGTAAAACAAATCATTGAGCTTCATAATGGGGAAATCAAGGCAGACAGCCAGGCTGGCAAAGGCACCACCTTTATCATTACATTTTTCAGGGAGAAACAACGGGAGGAATAAACATTATGGAACAAAAATGGAGTATCAGATTAATAAGATTTGCAGCCGTCTTCGGCATTATTGGAACATACCTTGGATCGCATATGTCCGGGCAGATGGATTATTCGTTAAGGCCCATTCATGCCCACATCCTGCTGGTAGGATGGCTTTCCGTATTTGCATGGGGAATCTTTTATAAAGTCTACCGCGTAAAAAATAAAAAGCTCGTTTCCATTCACAGCATCCTTGGAATGGCAGGGTCGCTGGGGCTGACAATCGGCATGTGGATGTACACATTAAATCCATTTAATTTAGGAGATACCTTTGTTCTGGTCTTCTTTATTGTCGGTGGAACGCTCCTATTGCTTGCCTTTGCACTTTTTGTGGCAATTACCTTTTTAACTGAGAAAACAGCGGATCAGTAAGTTATAAAAGCAATGCAAACCTCTTTTGGGGGGCTGCATTGCTTTTTTAAAATGATAAGAAATGGTAAATTTTAACTTTTGGAACTGTTTAGCACAAGCAGTCTACCCCCTCGAGGTATCGGGGGTGACCAAAGCGCTTGCGCTTTTCTTTAAGTCAGCCATTCTGCAAAGAATTCCAATAGGCTTTAGCTTCCGCTTCCAGAACTTTTAATCTCTTATAATAGTCTGGAAACTCGTTAAGATGCGCCATGGCAATTTTCCCCGTAAGCAGCGGGTCATCTCTAGTAACATCTGTTTGGCTTGATCGTTTTCCATGCTCCAGTTCTGTATTAACACCCATCCAGAATTCATTCAAATCAAACTGGGTTTTCGTAAAATCGATGCCCATAAGCAGTGCAATGGCTGCTGCCTCTTCTTTCGAAAAGCCCGCTCTCTGTCTGCTGGTATTGGGAAAACCCTGATGATTAACATGTCTGCTGCTAAAGTGATGCCCGTAAGGATTATAAGAGTAATACAACAACATTCACCTCTCCATGCCAGATACCATAATGTATGTGAATGATTTATTTAGGAGCATGGACCTGGTCAAATTAAAAAGGGCCCATAAAGGCCCTCTCTTAACAGCATCTTCCCGTATTCCCGATCATCGAGATCCCGCTTCCGTTACCGTTACCGCTCCGCTCTAAAACAAGGTCTTCGGTGTTTGGTTCAATAATCGGGTCGATTGCTACTTTGATTTCATTGATTGTGACAATAATATCATCTGCTGCCGGCTCATCCAGAGCCAGTCCAATTCTTGGCTGTCCTCAGCCATAGCCGTCAAAAAAGATGCGGACGCTGCTGGCATTCTGTTCTTCCAGCATTTTTCTTAATTCGTCACGCGCATTGTCTGTAATTTTCATGCCTGATCCCTCCCTTTGGATGTTTTTTAAGTATATTATTTACTTTCCAGTTTCGGCAAATGTTTTAATCCGCCCGTCGATTTCGTCACGGACACGCTGGAAGTAAGCCCATTTCTCTTCTTCTGTTCCTTCTGCTTTGGCAGGATCATCGAATCCCCAGTGCTCGCGCTTTACATGGGGAGGGACAATACATGAAGCCACAGCAAAGTTGCAAGGGACCCAATCGGCGTAATTTTCGGGCCTAGATCCGATCCAATCACGTTCGCATAGATAAGGGCTTCACGGATGATTCCGCTTGTATCGGTTTCAGCAATGGCCAGCGCGTCAATCATCTACGCAACCAAACAAAAAGCGGCTAAAACTCTAGCCGCAAACATAATATTACAGAAGTTTTTCCATAGCCATCACGTCCACAAATTCTCCGTCCAGCACACCCTGGTTTTGAAATATACCTACTTCGCGAAACCCCATTTTCTTATACAGACTCTGTCCCAGTCCATTAAATGGAAAAGTAAACAAAACCAGCTTATGGAACTTGTTTTCTCTTGCTTTCAGTTCGAGTGCAGAAAGCAGCTTCCCGCCTGCCCCCTTGCCTCTGAACTCCCTTGCGATATAGACTGATAGATCTGCCACTCCGGCATATGCACAGCGGCTGCTATAAGGATTAAGAGAAGCCCATCCGATTACTTGCCCCCCTTTTTCTGCGGCAAGCACACAATATCGTCCCCGATGCTGATCAAACCAGACTGACATATAGGAAAGATCTTTTTCCTCTGTTTCCAATGTAGCGATGCGATCTTTTATTCCCTGATTATAAATCTCGACAATCGCGTCTAAATCTGTCTTTACGGCGTCACGAATCAAAGTCTCACTTTCCATAACAGGTCCCCCGCTTAATAAGATTTATAGGTCTCTATTTTTTTAAATTTATTTAAGCTCTTTGCTAAAACCGACCAAATTGCAGCCAATATAAGCAGAATGAACGAACCGCCCCAATATAAAATTGTAAAACCAGCCTCTAATTGGATTAATATGTAACTAATGGCCGGCCCTAGAGCTGCCCCTACATCTTGAAAGATGGAGTATACAGTAAGGAAAGAAACCACGTTTGCAGTTTTTGCTGTATCCAGGGCAATCGTATCCAGAATGGTTGATAAAATAGTAGCACCGGCCATCACTAAAAGAGTAATTGCCACCCAAAGCCATAATGGAAGTTTAGCAGATACCAAGCCAAAGACAACCCCTGCAAAAATCAGGGAAACAATAAAAATCGGCAGCCTCCCCTGCGCCCCATCAGACCAGCGTCCCACTGTCCTTCCCAGAAAAGGTTCCCATGTCCACCTTACCGCTTGGATTATGCCTGATAAAAATGTAACACTTACAGCCACATTCCATAGTGATATACTCTCTCCGTAAAAGTGTTCTATCACTGAACTCAGGGTGGATGTCACTATTCCTTGATATAGCATGGCAACGAGAAAGCCAGAAACAATAATCGCTGCTTTGTATGAGGCCCTGCTAATGACAGGCTTCTCATCAGCCATTTTATCTATTTTCTCAGGTGCCTCCTCAACTTGGTTAATGTTTGAATTCAGTATTAGAGGAAGCCCCAAAAGGGACAATAACCCAAATGCAATTGAAACTGTGCTCAAGCCTATAACCGGAATAAGCAAGCCTCCAAGCAGCATTCCAACCAGACTTCCTGTTCGGTAGAGCCCGTTATATAAGCCCATAGAACTTCCACGCTTATTGCTTTCAGCGTATACGGCAACAGCCGCCAATCCTCCGATTCGAAAAAATGACCAGGCAATCCCCCATAATGCACGGAGTATCACCCAGGCCGTAAACCCTTCGAAAACACCGTATCCTATCGTTGTGAATCCGCCTAACAGAACGGCAATGATCAGGCCAGCCTTTAATGAAATGTGTTTATATATCCAGCCTGCAAATGGATTAAAAGGCAATCGTATGAAACGGTTTATGGAAAGGAGCACACCCACTTGCCAAATTGACTCAAGCCCAGCAGTTTCCCAATAAATAGGCAAGGCAATGTACAGCATGGAATCTCCTAAGAGACTTAAAGCTGTGACGATGGCGACTATTATAATTGGCTGTGAAGATAATTGCTCTTTAATAGTCACCATGATTCATCCTCTCAGGTTATTTAAAACTAATCATTCGAATGATTCAGTAACTCCCGATAAGCTAAAAGAAATTGTGTATACGTTTCCTGCCCCATTTCACTTTCCTGGAATCGAAACAGCCTTTCAAACGTTTTATCTTTTGCTTCCTCAACAGAACACCCAAAAGCATTCATGATTAATTTCATATAGGAAATAAAGTATTCTTTTTTGAGTACTCCGGCATGATTTATGGTCATTATTATCACCTTTTCAATCACATTTTAAGGAGAAGCGAATCAATTGCAGCAGGATGATGCAGACCCTTTAAAGGAACTTTTTAAATTAACGCTGCATACACCCGTTTCCGGCAAATCCAGCTCCACTTTTTCAGCAGCAGCGAAATCCCCGCTCAAATAAGCAGCCACAGACCTAACCTGCTCATAGCCTGTCGCCATCAAGAAGGTTGGAGCACGGCCATAGCTTTTTGAACCCACGATATAAAAATTTCTTTCAGGCTGTCTTAATTCCTTTTCTCCATGTGGGCGAACCGTACCGCAGCTATGAATATTAGGATCAATTAATGGTGCTAATGCTTCTACGCTTTCAGTTGAAGAATCAATGGAAGTACGAAGTTCACTTATGATTGAAAAATCTGGACGGTTTCCTGTATTAACAATCATTTCGTCGATTCCATCCAGGCTTCTCTGCTTCCCGTTTTGGCTGCCTATTAACTCGATTCCCGTTTCCGACTCTTTGACGAGCTGGATGCGAAATGGAGTAACTGCCTCCACTTGCCCGATATCAACCAAGTGATGGATTCTGCTTCCGAGGCGGCCGCGTGCTTCAAGTGCATCTTTTTCTTCTCCTCCGTAGGCATCCTCAACATGATTTCTTCTCATAATCCATAAAATCTCCGTTTCGGGATAGGACTCTTTTAAATCGGCTAAATCCAGCAAGGCATTAATCGCTGAATGGCCTCCGCCGACAACTGCAATGCGCTTATTCCGATAGCGCTGATGCTCACTCCCTAATACATCGGGTATTCCATAAAATATCTTTTCCTTCAGTTCCTTCTCATCTGCCAGCCAAATTCCGCTTGATGAAGCCGGATTTGGATTTCCCCAGATACCTGCAGCATCAATGACTGCTCTTGACTCAAAGGTTTTGTACTCTCCATTCTGCTCAGCATGAATAACAAAAGGAATATCATCCCGGTTTGCCGTTTTCATTTTATCAGTGTCTTTTCTGCCAACTGACAAAACATTCGTATTCAGGTGGATGAAAGGTTTTATTTCAGGTAAACTGGACAGTGGCTTTAGATAGTGTTCAACAAGTTCCTCCCCGGTAGGCAAAGCTTCCAAATGCGGCTGTACCCAGCCATTTGCGCTTAATAACCTGGCAGCAGCTTTATCAATATTGTACCGCCATGGTGAGAATAAACGAATATGTCCCCAGCTTTTAATATTAGCTCCCGCTTGCTTCCCTGCCTCAAGCAAAAAAAATGATTTCCCCCTGCTTGCCAGGTGTGCAGCAGCTGCGAGCCCCACCGGTCCGGCGCCAATTATAGCCACAGGCAGCTCTCTTGCTTCCCCCTTGCTAAGTGAATTCTTTTCTGACCCGTATTTCTTAGGCGTGCAGCATCCTTTTACAAGATCATTCTGATTAGTCATATTTTCTCCTCTTTTCTCCAATTATTTTTACTTGCAAAATGCAAGTAATATACCCAAGGGCATTTACCCCTGAATTGGCTTGCAGCATGCATTGGACTTTGCCATTGCATTATTTAACAAATGAATTGAGCGGATGACTGTTTCTTTTTCAAACTCATTCATTTGTGAAAAAACCTCCTGTAAAAATGAATTCATCTGCTGATCTATTGACCCTGCAATAAATTTTCCTTCAGCAGTCAGCGATAGTATACTGATTCTTTTATCAGCAGGATCCGGCATCTTCTTAACTAAATTCATCTTTACTAAAGATTGCACCTGCCGGCTGAAAGTAGTGATATCGGTCCCTAAGGTATCTGCAATCTGCTGCATGGACGGGTTATGCTGATTATCAATCTCATAAAGAATATGGCTTTGAATGAGGGAAATATCGCATCCGCCGACACTGCAGCAATTTTTATTAAGTAAGCCAAAACGGCGCGTCATTACTTGAAACAAACTGCGAAGATTTTCCATTATTTTCACCTCTTGGTTATATTATAGTTAATAAACTTGCATATTACAACTAATTTCTAAAGAATTTTAAAAATTTGTTCACAAATCGGGCCGACACCTGTTTTTCAATAATTAACTTCAAACTTTCTCCAATAATGCTGCTTGCATTAAAATGACAGTAGGGTAAAATCCTGTATTTAAGCAAAGGAATTGTCTTAAGAAGGAGTTACCAATCATGTCTATCCAAATTGTCATTCTTGGTCTGTTAAAAGAAAAAAAGTACCATCCCTATGAAATGAAAAAAGTCATTTTAGAACACAAATGGGATGAGCTTTTCCCTGTTACGGACGGCAACATATATCACGCCATCCGCAAGCTTGAAAAGCACAAATGGATCCATGCGGAAAAGCAGGAACAGGTGAATAACCGGCCAAACCGTACCGTGTACAAAATTACGGAAGAAGGAAAAAATCAGCTATCAGAAGAAATCATTGAGGTGTTTAAAAAGCGGATGCCAGAACCGCGCTCCCTTTATCCTGCCCTATTGTTTGTTCAATCATCCCAAGTTCCTGAAGCAGCTGAACATATAAAAAACTGGATTTCTGACTTGAAAGCAGAAGTCAAAGTACAGCATGACTACCAGGCGGTCATTCCTAATCTGATACAGGAACATTATAAGGGCTTAAATGAATTTTATATGAATTGGCTGACAAAGATACTCCAAGTATTAGAGTCTCCGGATGAGAGGTAAGAGGGTATTATCCGCTTACCTTTCTTTAATTCCATCCCAAAACACTGTAAAAATTTTACCAATTCCCCCAAAAGCTATGTACTTTTCACTCGAAAGCACTTATACTATTCTGAATATTGTCTTTTCGTAAAGCGAAGGATGCTCGAAATACCTTTAGGGAGTGTCTAAATTTGAGAACTTCAGGAAAAGTTGATTCAAAAACCCTTTTACTAATGGCCGGCATTATTTTTGTGGCATTTAATTTACGTCCTGCGATTACATCAGTTGGGCCATTGATCGGAGCAATCCGGGCTGAAACGGGAATTTCCAATGGTGCAGCAGGCCTTCTGACTACCCTTCCGCTAGTGGCCTTCGCCCTTCTCTCTCCTTTTGTTCCGAGGATTGCCCAAAAGCTTGGCAGTGAATGGAGCATTCTTTTAGGTTTGAGCATTTTGGGAGCCGGCATTGCGGCCCGTTCTTTGGGAATGCTTCCGCCGCTGTACATAGGAACTATTTTAATAGGTTTAGGAGTAGGTCTTTGCAATGTGCTTCTTCCTGGAATGGTCAAGGAAAAGTTTCCGCAGAAGGTTGGCCTGCTGACAGGCATTTATACATTTTCAATGGGCATTTGTGCGGGACTTGCGCCAGGTTTCAGTGTCCCGCTTGCTGAGGGACTTGGGTTGGGCTGGAGGCTCTCACTTGGAGCATGGTCCGTCCTGATATTAATTGCCATCATTGTCTGGCTTCCGCAGCTCAGGATGAAAAAGAAAAAAACTGAAGTATCTGCGGTTTCTGCACCAAAGTCTTCCATTTGGACCTCCCCCATCGCCTGGCAGGTCACACTGTTTATGGGATTGCAATCAATGGTCTATTTCAGCACCACCACATGGCTTCCGGAGATTCTTCACAGCCAGGGACGAGAAATCGCAGCAGCTGGCTGGATGGTAACCGTTCTGCAGTTTTCCGGGCTTCCTGTCAACTTTATTATTCCTGTCCTTGCAGACCGGCTCCCCAACCAAAAAGCTATCGCTTTGGGCATCGGCATTTTCACTTTTGCCGGCATTACAGGTCTGCTTTTGAATGTTAATGGCATTATCACTAACATCAGTATCGTTCTAATCGGAATCGGGCTTGGCGCTGCAATCAGCCATTCCTTAACTCTAATCGGCCTTCGTGCCGAAAATGCGAAACAGGCTGCGAGTCTTTCAGGTATGGCGCAATCAGTCGGCTACCTCCTCGCCGCAGCTGGACCGATTCTCATCGGCTCACTGTATGACCTGTTCCAGTCATGGACCATTCCGCTGGCCTTGCTTTTGGTCATAACTGTCATCTTTACGCTTTCCGGAATAGGAGCGGGGCGTGACCAATTTGTTCTGCAGGAAAAAAAGCATAAACAGAAAAAGACAGCCTCAACCATTGCGTAATACTAGTGTTACTACAATTCGTCCCGAAGGTGGAGCGGGTTCGGACTCTGAACTAAGGTTTCCCGCTTTCTGTGTCCGAAGTTGATCCACGTTCTGAGGGTTTCCTTCTTTCTGTTCTATATAGGAAGACTGAAGTATATTTCCCCCACGGAAACCAGTCTTTTATCCAGTATGGAGCCGCTTGTGACAGCTTGGATAGCCTTCCTGTGGCTAAAAGAAGCCTTCGGTAGTTTGCTCGGCTGTGTTTTCATCATTACAGAAGTACTTTTCCTATAATGAAAGAAAAAGAAGAGGAAAGCATTATTTTGCAGCAAAAAGGGGCTTAATCCTTACACTTTGAATCATTAAGAAATCCAATAAGCCTTATTAAACAATCGGTGAAGCGGTTCTCCTTTCCTATGGTACGGTTAAGGTATCAAATGAACGAAAGGGGAACTATCTGTGGAAGCTCAAAAAATTCAAGAATATGTAATAGAAGAACCTAAAAAAAAGCAAAAGGCTATCGGATTTGCAAAAGGATTATCACTGACCCTTTTCCTTGCGGTTCTGGCTGGCCAAATTGCCAATCTTCCCTTTTTCTCCATTCTCGGAATTATGATCCTCTCCATTCTGCTGGGAGGCATTTGGGGAAATACGCTATCTGTACCTGCGGACGCTCATTCAGGTGTACAGTTCTCAAGCAAGGTATTGCTTCGTGCAGGGATTATTTTACTGGGCTTTAGTCTGAATTTGCAGGAAATTATATCAGCAGGCTTTTCCATCATGATCATCGATGTAGTGGTCATCGTCTTTACCATGAGTTTGATCCTGCTTTTGGGCAAAGCGTTCAGAATCAATAAGAAATTGTCAGCTTTACTTGCTGCAGGCACTGCTATTTGCGGAGCCGCAGCCATTATTGCGATTGCGCCAATTGTCAAAAGCAAGGAAGAGCAAACCGCTGTTGCAATATCATGCATCGCCGTTTTAGGGACCATTGGGGCGATTTTGTATATTGTTTTATTTCCCTTGCTCCCTATCAGCGAGCAGGAATATGGTGTATTAGCCGGGGCCACACTGCACGAACTTGCCCATGTAGTGGCGGCAGGGGTTCCGGGCGGAGATGTCAGCAGTGACTCTGCCATTCTTGTAAAACTGGGAAGAGTCCTGTTGCTGATACCAGTTGCCCTTATCATAAGCTTTGTTTACAGCAGAAAAAACAGCGGCAAGAGCCGAAATATAGGGAAGCTGCCAATCCCATGGTTTATTTTCGGATTTCTCCTTACAAGCCTGATCAATACTATCTTCTCCATACCCGGCAGTATCATCAGCATCTTTTTATTGCTTAGCACCTACCTCTTGGCAATGGGAATGGCAGGGCTTGGGCTTAATATTAAATGGAAGGACTTCGTGAAAGTAGGCTTTAAACCAGTGGCTGTTGCTATAGCAGGCTTTCTGGGTCTTCTTGCCATAACCCCTCTGCTTCTCTTACTATATAAAATTTTTTAAATGTCCCCTGATCAATTACAATAGAAAGAGAGAAGTTACATGATTGAAGGAGGATACCTATGAACCTCGACTATTTAAAAGTATTTTATGTCACCGCAAATAATAAAAGTTTTTCCCAGACTGCCAAGGATCTTCACCTCTCTCAATCCAGTGTCAGCCTTCAAATCAAACAACTTGAAGAACAGTGGGATTGTCAGCTCTTTGAACGGACAACAAAAAAAATCTCGCTGACACCAGCAGGGGAAATCCTTTATCATAAAGTCAAAAAGCTGATAGCTTTAATGAATGAAACTGAAAATGAACTGGAAGAATTAAAGGGAAGTGTTCATGGAGATTTAAAGGTCGGAGCAAGCTTAACGGTCGGGGAGCATGTCCTCCCCTTTATATTAGCCGACTTTTCGAGTCTTTATCCAAAAGTAAACCTGCATTTAAATGTATATAACTCCAGGCATATTGTTGAGAAGCTATTAAATCATGAAATCAATTTAGGGTTCATTGAATCCATGCTCTCCTACCCAGCCTTCAAGCAAGTTCCTTTTGCCAAAGATGAGCTGATTATCATAGCCTCTCCTGAAAATAAATACATTAAGACGGACAATATAACCATCGAGGAGCTGCTGTCAGTTCCTATTATTATCCGTGAAAAAGGATCAGGAACACGGCAAGTGATGGAGGATTCCTTTAGAAAATGTCATGTAGATGCATCCAAATTGAATGTCATTATGGAACTTAAACACACCGAAGCCATTAAATCCTGCGTAGAAGCGGGTTTAGGCATTTCCATCATCTCAAAGTCTGCTGTAAAAAAAGAACTTCGGCTCGGGACTTTAAAACAATTACACATAGAAGGAATTACAATGCAGCGCGACTTCTACATGATCTATCATGAGGAAGCCCTGAAACATACCAGCAGGAAGCTGATGGAATTTATATCATCAAGGCAGTGAGAATTAAGAGTGTACTGTAAAGCTCAAAGTACAGACTTGGAGTTCAGGGCTTATGAAAGTCATAATAAATCTGAACCCAGCCCTTCTCCTGACTCTGCACGGGCTTTTCCCGCATTTTGCGTCCGAACCACTTCCCTGGTGCAAACCACAGATCCGGGCTCATTCACCTTGCATATTCTCACTCATTCTTTTAACAAACATCGTCAAAAAATAGGCTGCATAGGCAATCACGACATCGACCAGAAAGATATTTAATTGATTCATTCCCTTGTTAAAATGGACCATACCGGCCCATTCTTCAAGAGTGGCGAATCCAAAGGCAAAAACGGCACTTGCTAAAATCGTGTAAAGCAGAAAGCTTTTCCTGTGGTTGGTGCAGTACTGATAAATCAGCAGGAAACCGACCGGTAAAGCTGATGCTGTCATGTTCAGGGCATAGGGAAACATGGGAAATAAAAAATGGGTGTGAACAAAATAACTATATCGCTCCAAAAAGCTGTCGGCGTAAGTCCAAAGAATATGCACGGTATACCCAAAGAAGAAAATCTCAAAAATTCTGCTGCGATCAACGGCAAGATACACAAGAACAAGCGGGAGGATCATCAGAGCCAGAACCACCCAAAACTGCCATGTCGAAAGACCCGAAAACTCTCTCCAATATGTAGTAATAAGCGAATTCATCTTTTCACTTTGTAAATATATTTGATCCCAGTACTCGCTATAACTCATAAAACAACCTCCCGGAACACATAATTCTTAAAAGAATTATGCATAATCATAGTTTTCCACTCTTGCATCAATCAGCATTTTTCTAAAAAGATCTCCTTTTTGAACCCCCAATATTTTCTGGCCATATTCAAGGAAAGACATCAGTTCGTTTTCCTGTAAATGACTCATAGTCAGCGGAAAATGTTCCATCTCTTTTACCTCATCCATAATCTGATCCAATAGTTCCTTTCCGCTTTTGGAAATTGCTACACATTTATAGCGGAGCTGCTCTTTATTGGCTGTGATTTCGATCAGGCCTTTTTCTTTCAACGGTTTTAATAGCCTCGTTACAGTCGAAAGATGCCAGCATCCCAATTCACTTATTTGGGTCGGGCTTAGCTTTTGATTATGAGTGCCAAGCAGAAACAAAATATGCTGCTGAGCAGGCGTCAGCTTGAACTTCTTTTCAAGCTCTGCCCATTTCTTTTCCATGCAGAAGTACAGTGCCCTTATGACAAGTAATGTCTGCTGTTTCAGTAAGATGTTCATCCTTTTCCCCCTCACTTGCAAATACAATTGTATTTACACGTATTGTTTGAGAGATGGTTAATATTATGCAAAAAAAATAGAGGCACACTTTCCTGCCTCTATTTTAGTTCTATTCTATTTTTCACATCCTCTCTAATGAGCCCAATCATCTCTTCGGACAAATTCGCAGGAAGCGAAGAACCATCATTAAATACCCAGGCGTTGATTACCTCAAGATCTGCTTTTTTAAATGTGATGCTATAAGTATTGTTTCCATGGAGAAATTCTGCTGTCACATATTCTTCCCCATCGAATTCATCATCCACAATCATGCCGGTTATTTCGTAAGGATTCACTTGGTAATCTCCTTTTAGCTTTTTACAGTTTAGGATGCACGAAGCCCATCATATTATTCGAAAATGTTTATGTCTTCATTATAATGGTATCTATGGTTTTAAAAGCAACCAAAAATGTAGCAAGGGAGTATGCCGCTTCGGTGATTCCGAATAAAAAAACGGAACTCCCAAAGAGTAGGATATTCATAATCAGGATGCATTGCCCGATGGTGAACGGCAAACGCTCGCTGAATAATATCGCCAAAACTTCTGTTCCGTCCAGGCATGCTCCGAACCGGATAATGAGCCCCACTCCCGTTCCGAGAAAAAGTCCTCCAAGGATAATGATCAGCAGGGGATGGTTAGTCACTTCCTCAACTGGAGCCAATATGTATGTTTCCCCTGCCAGCACGGAACTGGCAAACAGGCTTAACAACAAAAATCTTCCCCCTAAAAAGAAGAAGCCTGCCAGTAAAAACGGAAGATTCAACAGCAGGATCAAAGCACCTACATTTACATGAAAAACATGTGAAAGTAGCATGCTCAATCCAACAATGCCGCCATCAATGACATAATTTTTCACAAGGAATAATTGGAGTGATACAGCCACAAGTGTTGCCCCGAGTATGATAAACAGCCCATTTTTAAATGCAGAAAATGTGCCGTTCCGCCTTTGGCCAAAATAGTATGGAACTCTATTTCTATACACCGTCCATCTCCTTTTGTTCAGTCTGTCTTATGTATTGAAATATATTCCGCCAAATCAATAAAATGCGGACGCTTTCTTTTAAATTTTTAATAGATTTCCAGAAAAAAAAAGATAGAATTCCTTCATATCAGAGTGTAAAATATATTCAGCCAGAAGAAAAACTGGTAAGGACGCAAATATAGAAATACGTCACGCAGCACAAAAATATATTGAATTTTCAGAAAACTAAATAAAAGAGGTTGATGTACATGGCAATGGATGCATCTATTAAAGAACCAACGATTTTTGATCATGCTGGAAATAAAATTATTACAGAAGATCGGGAAATTCAAATAATCGCTAAATTCGCAGAACCATTAATAGTGGTATTGGGAAATGTTTTAAGCGATGAAGAATGTGACCAGCTGATTCAGCATTCAAAAGATCGCATGCAGCGTTCAAAAGTTGCCAACTCCCTTGAAGTGGATGAACTCAGAACCAGCAGCAGTACGTTTTTCGAGGAAGGGGAAAATGAACTCGTCGCCAGAATCGAAAAAAGAGTATCCCAAATCATGAATATTCCAGTTGAGCATGGTGAAGGACTGCAGATTCTTAATTATAAAATTGGACAGGAATATAAAGCACACTTTGACTTCTTCTCTTCGACCAGCAGAGCAGCAAGCAATCCAAGAATCAGCACGCTTGTCATGTACCTGAATAATGTGGAACAGGGCGGGGAAACGTATTTTCCAAAGCTTAACTTCTCCGTATCTCCACAAAAAGGCATGGCTGTGTACTTTGAATATTTTTATAATGACCAGAACTTAAACGATCTGACACTTCATGGCGGAGCACCTGTTGTCATTGGTGATAAATGGGCTGCCACGCAATGGATGAGAAGAAAGAAACTATGAAAAAAGCGCTTGGGAAATTTATTCCCAAGCGCTTTTTAGGTCCTGCTTTCTTTAAAACCACAGTCTCTTATGATAGTCATAATCAGAGGTATTGAAATTCTCTTCCCCTTCTTTATTGGGGGCACACTCTTCACAAGGTCCTTCCTGCTGGCCATGTTCACATTGCTCCATTAAAAGTTCCACCTGAACGCATCCCCCTTTCCTATCTGATACTTCAATTATAATTGAAAGCGTTTACACCTGTCTTGTACAATTTGTTGGAAAATCGTAAAAAACTGCCTATCCAATGTCACATTTTAACGTCAAAAACAGACATTTCTGTCGCTTTTTAGTCTTTATGACCACTTATAATAGCCTCTTGGCAAATCTGTCACTTCATTAGCAACCCTTATGCCTGATTGAATCGCTCCTTCTATCCAGCCCGGGGCTGTGGAAGTATGTTCCCCGGCGAAATGAACTCTTCCTTCAGGAACAGGAATAGACGGGTACAGCTCTGTTTCCTGGCTCGGCTTGAACATGGAGAAGGCTCCGCCGGAAAATGGGTACTGTGACCAGCTATGGGAAGCTCCTGTTAAGAAATGCTCGTAGACCTGATTGCCATGAACAACAGCCAAATTGTCAAGGGCATTCCGGATCCGATCCCCTTCTATAAGGTTATCCCAGGATAAAGTATCATCTTCCCAGGTATAGCTTGCCATAATGACCCCCGAACCAGAAGATCCGATCAGATGACTTGGGTAGGCAGCGTAGCGAATGGGCAGATCTGTCATCAGCTTCCCTCCATGCAGCCCTTCACGTTCCCAGAATCTCTGCTTGAACTGCAGTCCGATTTTCGTTGAGGAAACATAATGCAGTTCCCGAATGGCTTTCCATTTATTATGGGAAAATGAATGCCGGGGAACGACATCAACGAAGGATAACAAAGAAAAAGGTATGGTGATAATGGCCAGATCACCAGTTACGGCCAAAGGCCTTTGGCTCAAGGTATGTCTGGCATGAATGGTAACCTGCTGATGATCCTGTTCTATTTTTGTCATCTGATAGCCGAAATAAAGATCTTGTTTTAACTGAGGCAAAAAAGCATTTGGAAGCTTATCATTGCCTCCCTCTATTTCATAAAAATGAATGTCCGGGGTAAATAACGGAAGCAGCTCCCGCAGAATGGCCGGAAAGCTCATCTCAGGAAACCCTTCCAGGCCCAGCAGAACTTTAATGCTTTCCAGGGCTCCAGGCGATAAGCTGGGGCCTACTGGATTGTATCTGAGAAAAAAACTCATGGGATATCTGTCAAACTCTCTAACAACGATATTCCAATTTTGTGCGGGGTTTTGGTTAATAAAATCTGCAACTGGCTTTATTGCCATCATAAGCAGCTCTTCCGCTGTCTTTCCTTTTTCATGCGGAGCAACCGGGTAGCGCAGAATATCCGGATTCTTCTGATAGGCAGTTCGATTGGTTTTTATTCCATTGGCAAAGATCAGGTCCTGGGGAGTTGTGTTCCTGAATTCATTTACTTTTAAACGGAATTTTTTAATATACTGAAGGACTAATGGATGAATATGTGGAATTCGCATGGCGCCCACATCCAAATACAAGTCGTCCATGAACGGCTCTCTCATCGTAAAAATCCTGCCGCCAACCCTTTGCGTTGCTTCTAACACCGTTACATCATGACCGGCATCCTTCAGCAGTGAAGCAGCCACCAGCCCGGACATACCGGCTCCGACAACAATAATCTTCTTCTGAACCTGTGAAATGCCGAGTCCGTTTCTGATGATGGAAAGCATTTCTTCTGCTGATAACTGCAGATCCCGATAATAGGCCATTCCGATTCTCCTTCCGGCGATCTGTCAAATAGCTATTACTTCATCATACTGCCGGACAGCTTTACGATATGCTTCTTTTTTGATTAATCTGTTTGAACTGCCGGCATTATTCAGAAAATAGACTCAAAGAATAATAGTTTTACTCCCCTTTTTTGACAGCAGGAATTTTTACCATTAATCAGCGCAAAATTTATGCCCACCCCCAAAACCATCGAATGAAAGCCTAAATTTTTGTTGATGGTCATTTTTTGTAGAAATAATGGATGTTTGGGTGTACAGGCGTCCCCCCTATTAACTACTAAAGCTCACATACTTAACATTACATCTTGGGAGGAATAAATGTGGATCGTTTTTTCAGGTGGATTGTCAGATCTCTGTTTGCTCCTGTCTCGGCTTAACAAGATTGAACATAATCAAGAATTGTATGGATTTTATGTCAATTGGGGCGAAACCAGTAAAATATCTTTCAAGAAAAATAAAGAGTCTATAACTACTTTGGTACCTGAATGGATTCAGGTTACACCAGATCTAAAGGTAAAGTCCTCAATTGACCAGTCCATTGCAAAAGAAGCCAAGAAACATCAAATCAAGGTTTTGCCATTAGTCAATAATTTTATAGACGGCAAATGGAATTCAGATGTTCTGCACAGGTTATTCACTGTTCCAGGGGCTGAAGAGCGCTTTATTAAAGAAATGCTTTCCTATGTGAAAACAAATAGCTTCAATGGGATTAATATTGACTTCGAAGCCATTAAACCTTCTGACAGGGAACATTTTACACATTTCATGAGTAAGGTGTACAAAGACTTTCAGAAAGAAGATTTAATGGTGACATTGGATGTTCCGCCAAACGATGATAGCTATGATTATGCTTCTTTGGCAAAATACGCTGATCGTGTCATTGTAATGCTCTATGATCAGCATTATTCCATGAGCGCACCAGGGCCTGTAGCTCACACGGATTGGGTAAAAGATAACTTGAATCAATCTGATATTCCCTCCGAAAAATTGGTTGCCGGCCTGGGAACATACGGTTAAGAAGGCTAATGAAGCCGAAAAACCATCTCAAATTCTTAGTACCTTTGATAGTCATATTTCAGCCCTTCACACTGGGAATGGAGAGGTATTGGAAATCGCTTCACAAACAGAAAAAGGAAGAAGGACAATAGAAATGGATTCCAATGGAATGATAAAAAAGGAATCCTATGTCAAATATCCAAAGCCATTTGAAGTAATCCGCCACGGAAAATCAAGTAAAAAAGAAGTCGTCCTCACCTTTGATGACGGTCCTGATCCAGCCTACACTCCAGAGATACTGGACATATTGAACAGGTATAAGGTGAAAGGCACTTTTTTTGTCGTTGGGGAAAATGCGCTGATGCATCCTCAGCTTATTAAAAGAATTTATGATGAGGGGCATGAAATTGGAAACCATTAAAGGCTGCCCCCAGGCAGCCAGTCATGTTTGCTATAGTTTTTCACCGTTTGACTTGATCACATCTTTATACCAATAAAAAGACTTTTTCTTCTTCCGTTCCAATGTTCCGCTTCCGTCATCATGCTTATCTACATAAATATAGCCATACCGTTTTGAAAACTCTCCTGTTGACATGCTGACCATGTCTATGCAGCCCCAGCTTGTATAGCCCATTAACTCGACGCCATCTTCTATTGCTTCACCCATTGCTTTTATATGCTCGCGAAGATAGTCAATCCGGTAGTCGTCTTGGATGCTTCCATCCTCTTCTGCCTTGTCATAGGCCCCAAGTCCATTTTCTACGACAAATAGCGGCTTCTGATAGCGGTCATATAACTTGTTCAAACTGATCCGCAAACCTTCAGGATCTATTTCCCAGCCCCAGTCACTTGTTTCCAGGAACGGATTTCTAACCCCGCCAATGATGTTCCCTTCCGACACATCTCCATCTGTTTTAACCTTTTTTTCGGTTCGGGACATATAATAGCTGAAGCCAATATAATCGACAGTGCCGTCCTTTAACAAATCCAGGTCGCCTTCCTGTATATCCAGACTGATATGATGTTCCTTAAAGTATCTTTTAATAAAAGCAGGATACTCCCCTCGTACCTGTACATCAGCACAAAAGTAATTAAAAAGCTGTTCTTCCTGCAGAGCATACATGACATTTTCCGGGTTGCTGTCATAGGCATACACAGGCGCAAATAGTATCATGCAGCCAATTTTTGAGTCAGGAATAATCTCATGACATGCCTTTACCGCGATTGCGCTTGCGACCAATTGGTGGTGATAGGCCTGAAAGGTTGGCTGGTATTTATCATCTTCACTTTGATAGGAAAAGCCGAGTCCATTAATCGGCATGACCAATCCGCTATTGATTTCATTAAAAGTCATCCAGTACTTTACTTTATCTTTATACCGGCCCAAAATCACTTTAGCGTACCTCTCAAAAAAACTGACAACTTTGCGGTTTCTCCACCCTCCATACTCTTTCACTAAATGAAGAGGCATTTCATAATGTGAAATCGTTACAACCGGCTCAATTCCATATTTCTGCAATTCATCAAAAACACGATCATAAAAAGCCATCCCTTCTTCATTTGGCTCTGTCTCATCACCATTCGGAAAAATGCGGGTCCAGGCTATCGACATGCGGAATGCCTTGAAGCCCATTTCGGCAAATAAGGCAATATCTTCTTCATACCGATTATAGAAATCGATTGCTTCATGATTGGGATAATAAAATTGATCCTCATGAATTTCGAAGTCAAACCCGGGCTTCATTAAGATATTGTATCGTTCTTTTCCTCCGGGAAGAACATCCGCAATATTCAAGCCTTTATTCCCTTCATTATAACCTCCTTCAATTTGATTCGCTGCAGTGGCTCCGCCCCATAAAAAATTTTCAGGAAAATTGTATTTTTTCATTTACTCCCCTCCAATACCTGTTATTTTTTAATATTTGTTTAAATGGAATTTTTATGTTACTCGAAAAGGGATATAGAAGAAGCTTAAATCGAGTCAAACGGTATGTAAATAATTAGAGTTAATTATGTCTTGTTTAACCGCATTTTGATATTTGTTACATCAAAGTAACATATTGTTTCTTCGTGTGATAGAATTAGCCTACCTATTTTTACGCCGGAGGATTAATAAATCATGTTTTCAAACGAAATCATCGCATCTTTCAATGATTTAGAAACATCCATATACCATTACATTTGTCAAAACAAAGAAAAGATCCCTTATATGCGGATTCGTGAACTGGCAGATGAAACCCATGTTTCGACTGCCACCATCCTGCGGTTCTGCAGAAAGCTGAATTGTGAAGGTTTCACTGAATTTAAGATAAAGTTTAAATTATATTTGCAGGAAAATAAAAAGACTTCTATAAAAGGTTCCAATCAATCCATCGTCGAATTCTTCGAGCGAACCCTAAGGGGTAATTTAGAGGAAAAAATCAGAGAGGCAGCAGAACTTATAAATACGGCAGATAACGTTATATTTATTGGAATCGGAAGCTCTGGCATACTCGCTGAATACGGAGCCAGATATTTCTCCAGTCTTAACAAGTTTTCACTGTATATTAAGGATCCTCATTTTCCGATCCATTCCAGCATTCGCAGCAGCAGTGTCACAATTGCCTTATCTGTCTCAGGGGAAACTCCATTTACAATCACCCATCTTAACCAGCTGAAGCAGGAAGGAAGTAAAATCATCAGCATAACAAACAGCCGGCTCTCAACTATTGCAAAGGTTTCTGATGTGAACATCGCCTATTATGTGACAGAGGAAACATTTGAGCAGTCCAATATTACGACTCAAGTTCCAGTTGTATACATTTTGGAAGCAGTCGCCAGGGAATTACACCAGCTAAACTCTTAAATTAAAGGGATTTTTTCACGCATAGAGAATATGTAAAACAATCACAATGAAAGCGGTGAGTAGATGAAATCAATTGCTTCCCCGATTGCAGGCAAAGTGAACAATGTGTTTATTCATGTCAGCGATCTGAAAAAGTCGGCTGAATGGTATAGCAGCCTTCTTGGACTGCCTATTAATATGGATGATGTGGAATCGCCGGTATACAACATTCCCGTCACATCTGAAACTGGTCTTACATTGGATGATCACACCTTTGATCCATCCTTCAGTTTGGGTCCTTCCGGTCATGTTTTATTTAATTTTTTCTCCCGGGATATTGACGAGGCTTACGATTTTGTTAAAAGTCAGGAAATCACGATTGTGAGAGAAATAGAGCGTATTGGAGATTTTGCCTATTTCAACTTTCAGGACCCGGATGGCAATGTATTGATGATCTGCAATTGTTAATGATGGAATCTGTGGCCAGATGGCCATGGATTTTTTTATTTGCAGCATTCTCCACTGGACAACCCCCTTTTCCTCGCGTATACTAGCGATATTTATGTAAAAGATTAGCAGCATCATAGAAAGTAAGGTGTTTAATATGATTCACAATCCGACTGGAAAAGAGCGGCTGGCGCTGGCCTTTCTCCTCAGCATGCTTGGCATATTGGGGCCATTCAATATTGATATGTATTTGCCGGGCTTCCCGGATATCGCTGATGATTTCAGTGCCCGAGCTTCACTTGTACAGATGAGTTTAACAGCCTGTTTGATTGGACTTGCGGCTGGACAGGTTATTGTCGGACCGCTAAGTGATTCGCATGGCAGAAGAAGACCACTTCTAATCGGGATTTCACTCTTTGCCGTATCTTCCCTTTTATGCGCTATTTCACCAAATATTGCAGCCTTTATTGCAGCCCGCTTTCTGCAGGGATTAACCGCCTCTGCCGGAATCGTCCTGTCCCGGGCAGTTGTCCGTGATGTGTTCAGCGGAAAAGAGCTGACGAAATTTTTTGCTTTGCTTATGGTGATTAATGCAACCGCTCCGATGATTGCGCCAATGACAGGCGGTGCACTGCTTCTGATTCCTTTCGCAAGCTGGGAAACCATCTTTTATTTTCTAAGCTTTTTGGGATTATTTATTACCATTGTGATCTATTTCCGATTAAAAGAAACCCTTCCTCCAGAAAAAAGGATCCCAAGCTCCATTGGCAATTCTGTTAAAAGCATGGGGGGCCTTTTCAGAGACCGTTCCTTCATCGGATATGCCCTTATCGTAGGATTCATACATGGCGGAAGCTTTGCTTATGTGTCAGGGACACCGTTTGTCTATCAGGGGATTTATGGGGTATCGCCTCAGGTGTTCAGCATCCTTTTTGGCATTAATGGATTGGCGATTATTACGGGGAGTTTCCTGATTGGCCGCCTGGCAGGGGTCATTCCGGAAAGAAGCCTGCTCCGGACAGCCGTCTGCATTGCGGTCTGTGCCACTTTGTTTCTTTTAATCATGACCATTATTAAAGGGCCGCTATACATGCTTGTCATTCCGATTTTCATCTATATGACTTCAATGGGGATGATCATCACCAGCTCGTTTACATTGGCGATGAAAAATCAGGGGCATCGTGCCGGCAGTGCCAGCGCCGTTATTGGAATGCTTCCTTTAGTGCTGGGTTCGGCTGTTTCCCCATTGGTGAGCATTAATGAAACCACTGCAGTGCCAATGGGTGCCATCTTGTTTATAACATCATTCATCGGCTTTGTTTTCTTCTTCACCCTAACGAAAGAAAAAACAAAAAGAAACCCGCAGAACCTGAACCTGCATGCGGAGGGATAATTCCCTCCGGCTTCCATGCAGCCTGCTTTATTCTTTTACTTCCTCGATAATCGACTGTCCTTCAGTTCCTTCAGCATCCATCCATTGCCATTTTTCATGCAGCCTGATTCGGCCGTCCGCCAATATTTCAGGGGTGGAGAGACATTTTCCGCCTCGCAGCTGATTTTTGTTATTCACATGGTTATACCTGAATTCTAAACATCCGTCTTCATTGGCAATTCCAATCAGCGTCCCCTGAATGATCTCTCCCCCGCCATAAGCAGCAGATATAATATTCCCTTCCTGTTTATAATGAAAAAAGGTTTTTGAAGAAACTTCACCATTCTCTGTATTTTGCACAGAAACAAAGGTACGGCCATTATAGTTCATAAAAATATCCTCCTGGTATGTATCGATCTATAAATCCCCTTTTAAAATGGAGTACATATACAAATCATCAAATTTCCCGTTAGTATATTCATAATGCCTAAGCAGTCCTTCTCTCGTGAAGCCCTGCCTTTCAACCAGCTTCTGGGATGAGAGATTTTTTGGCTCGATCAAGGCTTCTATCCTTTCAAGCCCAAGGTGTTCGAAGCCGAATTGTAAAACACTCTCAAGGGCTTCATTCGCAATTCCTTTTCCCCAATGCTCCCTGCTTAGTTCATAACCGACTTCACTTCGGTAATGTTTCGGATTCCTATTCAGGAAACCGCAGCTCCCAATGACCTTCCCTGAATCCTTCAGGGTGATGCCCCAGCGAATTCCTGTCCCATTTGTATAAATAGATTTATACCATTCTATTTCTCCAAGCACCTCCTCTGGAGTTTCACAGGCTGAGATTCCCATATGTTTTACAACCAGCTGATCTGACAGATATACATACATATCTTTTGCATCTTCTTCAGTTGCTTCTCTTAAAATTAATCTTTCTGTTTCAAGAATCGGAAATGCTTTTTCCAACGGACTGCCTCCTCTGCAAAATATCTATCTTCAACTATACCAAATTGCTGTAAAAAAATCCTATCATATGGAAATTACTTCAAAACCAGCTTTATCCATGTTACACTCTATAATTAGTAAAATATAAACAATGAGGAGAATTTCTGTGAAACGTTATGGTCTATGGCTGCTGTCTGCCGGATTGATTCTTTCCGCCTGCAGCAATGACAAAGAGAAAACAGCCGCTGATTCACCTATTAAAGAAGAGCAAAAGAAAGAAGAAAAGCAGGATGTAATTTTAATAAACACAGATGCAATTAATCTGGAGGTCTCTGAAGAAAGCCTGCTGAGTTTGCCGCCTGGAACACTAATGGAAGATCTTACATACGAAAAGGATATTGAAGCCATTGAAGTCATACCGGAAACGGATCCTGAACTTTTACGGGAGATGACCCCCAAACTGGAAGAGCTGACGAAAGAAGCCAAAGATACTGAATCGATCAAAAAAGGGCTTCTTTCCCTGCTTGCGAGTCCACATTATAAAGACATCATTGAAAAGTCCAATGCCTACCAGCCGGATTTTGAAGAACCTTACCTGCCGGATCCCACCAAGTCAGAACCCGGAGAAGAAGAAAAAAAGGCAGCAGAACAGGCCATCATTCTTCTTGATGCCAGCTCCAGCATGCTGCTTCAGGCAGACGGCAAAGTGAAAATGGATATTGCCAAAAGCGCCGTCAAGAGCTTTGCCCAGACGATTGGCCAAAGCAGTGATGTATCCCTTGTGGTATATGGCCATAAAGGCTCTGAAGCAGACGCTGATAAAGAAATTTCCTGCTCAGGTGTAGAGGAAGTCTATCCTATGGGCAAATATTCCAAGAAGGAATTTCACGTAGCTGTTGATTCATTTGAAAGCAAAGGCTGGACTCCCCTTGCCGGCGCCATTCAAAAAGCAGCAGAAATGAGCAGCGGCTATGACGGCTCAACCACGATCTACATTGTCAGCGATGGTGCCGAAACCTGTGATGGCGACCCTGTCGAGGCCAGTAAAAACCTTGTGAAAAATAACAGCAGCAATACTGTAAATATCATTGGGTTTGATGTAGACGGCAAGGCCGAAGATCAATTAAAAGCAGTAGCCGAGGCGGGCAAAGGGGAGTACTTTAAAGCAGACAGTCCAGACGATCTGAAAGACACCATTCAATACGAGTGGCTTCCGTCTGCCGGTGATCTCGCATGGGCTTTTACAATGGCACCCAGCCCATGGGAAATGATGGATGAGTATGAAATCGGTGAAGTTTATCCCCGCCAATTATTTACTGCCGGCAGGCGTGAAGCACACCGAATGCTTGATGCCGTAACCATTATGGGAGATAAGGGCTGGATCACGGATGAGCAGCGGTCCGAACTCCGTGAATGGGGTTATGAACGCAGCGGCCAAATGAAGGATCTGTATATGAAACTTTATGAAAAAAACCGGACTACAGCTGAAACGGAAAGTGATGAAATCAGGCAGAGAGTAGACGTATGGGTTGAAAAGATGAAGGCTCTGAAGAAAGAACGCGGGGATATCTGGTGACAAATTAGTAAGAATGCTCGGGGCGGCATGCTCTGAGCATTCTTTATTTACTCTTTGGGTATGAATGTGAAATTCCTCTTCAGCTCGGCCTCATTAATTGAGATCCGGTACGATAAATCTTTTGTCCGCAGTACATATTCTTTAATGCCAATAAATTCAGATTCAGCAATCAAGTAAAAGTGCGTTCCCTTTTTTAATCCTTTAAATTGATTCTTTAATTTATATTTTTTCATGATGCTCCTACATTCTATATTTAAACTTCTCCGGCTTCTTCACATACCCTTCAATGATAAAACCGCAGCTAGTGCAAATAACATATTCAATATCAGAACCGAGACTCATCTTATCCACAGGAAACATGACCCCATAACCCGAATGCTTCCCTTTCCCCAGCTCATTTGATCCGCACTTTGGACATTTTTCTGCTTTCATATTGATTCTCCTTTCAGCTTCTTTTAGTAAGTTATACGTTCAAAAGCAGGAAAAAGTTTCATGAAAACAGTAAATCCGGCCTAATGAGGCGAATAAGAAATAGTATAAAACATCTGTCACTTCATAATTATTTTGATCAATAATCTTATAAAAATTGGTTCTGCCCCCGCTATTGTAAAATCATAAAGTATCCCAATATCCATGCCCCAAAGCAAACTCAGCACTCTGATCTGCTTCGCAAAGCCTGTCCGGCCTACTTATAAGGAGAAAATAAACAAGATTTGGCGGGCAAGGGGGATAATTACTCTGTAGCGGCTCCCTTTAGCTGTTTTACTGGTTTGAAAGAAAGCTTGATTTTTTACTCTATGTCCGAAGAAGGGGCTCGGTTCAGACTCAGTTACTGTGATTTCGGCTTTCTGTGTCCGAAGTTGAACCGGGTTCTGACTCAGATCTCTGGTTTTCTGCTTTCTGTGTCCGAAGTTTGACCGGGTTTTGACTCAGATCCCGGTTTCCAGCTTCCACACCCGGCTCCAGCTCCCTCCCGCAATCCTAAACAGTCTGCCGTTCAATCAGCTTCACTGATACCTCCTCATGAGTACGGCTTTCACTATCTATCGCTTGAAGCAGCAGCTTTTTTCCCATTTGAACCAGCGGGATTTCTAGTGTGGTGATGTGCATGATTTTGGCTATCGGCTGGTTATCAAATCCCATAATCGCGAGATCCTCAGGAATTCGAATCCCTTTTTCCCTGCAGGATGTGACGGTTCCGGCAGCAGCAAAATCACTTGTTACCAGCAGTGCACTTGGGGGATTATCCATGTTCAATAACCGCTGAACCACTTCTTCGCCATGCTCAAAATTCAGACACTCATAAAAGATATATTCTTCATTATAGGACTCCCCAATTCGGCTTAAAAAATCAGCGTATGCCTTTCCGCGCTGCCTGCTGTTGGCGCCGGACCTTCTTCCAATGCAATACCCGATTTTTTGATGCCCTTTATTATGTAAATACTCTAAAGCATTAGTGAACGTCATATAATGATCGATAAAGGTTGAGGACACATTCTGACTCCTTGCATCCTCACAAAAGACAATGGGACCATACCCGGTAAACTGACTGATGACCTCCCAGCCGCAGATTCTTGAACAAATGATTAATGAATCAATTTGCTTATGCTGCAGCATTTTCAGAGCTTCGATTTCCCTCTCTTCCTCGTAATTCGACTGAAAAAGAACTAATTTATAGTTGTTTTTCATGGCTTCATTGGCAACCCCTTCCACCAGCAGACCGAAATAAGGATGATTGGTAAATGGAACCACCACTCCAATAAGAAGGGTTTCCCCTTTGCTCAAATGAACAGCATTGATATTCCGCTGATAATTGAATTCCTCCATCGCCTGCAGGACCGCTTCCCGCTTGTCTTCCCTCACATAGGGATGATTATTGAGCACTCTCGACACAGTTGTAACCGACACTCCTGCTCTTTTAGCGATATCTTTAATATTTGCCATAAACCCACCTGTTTTTTACTTTTTTTCTTGCTATGAAATGCGTTTCATAAATTAAGCTTTTTTTAACAACTAAAGGAGGTTTCCTTCATGTTCATTCTATCTGGAATATTCTATCTGTTTTTATTATGCAGTTCTATTCTTGCCCTGTCATTTATTCCTATTTCCCTCTATCCGAAAAAGACAGCCAGGAACACTTATGTAAAAGATTACTACAGCTCTTTATTCGATGTCTACGGAGATGAGGCATAACCGGCAGGAGATTCCCTATAAAAAATGTAACCCTCCCATTTTAAGAAGTTTCCGTGTATAGTAACATGTATCCTAACCCGAAAGGAAGGCATAACGTGTTTATGAAAATAACAAAAGAGCAGCAGCAAAAGATGATTGAGGATATCCAGATTTTCTTTTCTGAGGAGAGAGATGAGGATCTATCTGAGTTCGCTGCAGAAAGATTTTTGGATTTTGTTAAGGCGTCTTTGGCCCCGCATTTCTACAATGCAGCAATCGCTGATGTAAAGCATGTTGCGGCACAGCAATATGCTTCAATGGAGGATGAAATCCTGACGCTCGAGCGTCCCATAAAGTAAAGTTCAGCAAAGGAATCACCTATAAAGGGGTGATTCTTTTTCGAGTTTGCCAGAAACACTCCTGTAAATAAACTTTAATACTATGTCATCCACCTGTTATTTTTCTGAAAGTGATCAGTGATATGATTATTTTGACTGCTGTATAGATTTTATAGAGAGCGAGCAAGAAAAATGAACATTACTGATGCTGTGGCACAATTGCATAAATCTGGAATAAAAGCGAATGGCGAAGATGTTGAGCGCTGGATAGAAGAAGGAAAAATAAAAGCGGAACGCAGCGCGAGGAGGCAAGTCAGCTACACCATAAAAATGAAGGATCTCGCTGATTTCATCATTCAGGAAAAAGAAATGCGGTATCTCCAAAAGCTCGAAGGAGTCCAGCTTCAGGTTAAAGACCTGAAAGGGCAAATCGAAATCCTGAATACCCGTATCCAAATAGAGGAATCCAAAGTGAAATCATTGAAGAAAATGATTCAGGCACAAAAACTGATTGCCGATGAAGAAATTCATCCTGCAAAGCTTCTGGACCTGAAGCCTGATGAGGATCTGCAAATTATCCGAAAAGAATTCAAAAAACTATTAAAAGCCCTCCACCCCGACCGCGGTGGAGATGAAAGACTTTTCAAGGTGTTTAATGAACATTATAAAAACATCTTTTAACTGTTGGTAATCGAATATACATGCATCCTATTTCCCGCTCTATGGAAGGTCTTTTCCTTTTTCATGCCTACTTTCTCTGCAACCCGGATAGATGCAAGATTATGAACGTTAATAATGGAAACCAGTTTCCTGTAGTTTAAGCTGGTGAACCCATACTCTTTACAGGCTAGTGCAGCTTCCGTGGCATAGCCTTTTCCCCATTCACGCCTGGCAAACAAGTAGCCTATCTCCATTTCCGTAACCCCGCCAGTATCCTGCGGGGTAATCCCGCACTGCCCCAAAATCCTGCCTGAAGCTTTCTCTTCCGCAATCCAAAGGCCCACACCATAGGACCGATAATTACGCAGCGTCCAGCTGATCCAATCTTCAGCCTGCTCTTTTGTTTTTGTGGAGCGATAAAATCTCATGGCCACCGGGTCTGAAAAGATTTCCATCAAATTAGGCAGATCAGTTCTTTTCATTTTTCTTAAAATCAATCTGTCTGTTTTTAAGACAGTACTGGTCACTCTTATCCCCCTCCCATTATTTCGCACATTCATAAACCGGAAAAGATTGTCCATCTCCATATCCATCTCTAACTTCATGAACTGCGATTTTATTAAATCCGCTGCTTTTGAGCACTTTCTCGAATTCACCCGGTTCATAGAGCCGTATAGGAAAGTCCATCATCTCTGTTTTTTCCGTGATCCCCTCTCGAATGGCTTCATACTTCAGCTTGATCTGAAGGATTTTCGTTTCTTCCCTATATGCTATTTTTCTATATTCTATAATGGTCTGCCCGTCAAACTCTTTCCTGTTCGTTTCAGCCCATTCGGAAACTTCTTCTATATCATGCTTTTTTTCCACAATAGTTAGGAGCATTTTTCCGTTTTCATTGAGGGCATTCTTAAGATTTTTAAGACTTTTATATACCAGGGAATCAGTCAAAAGCGAAAAAGAACCATAAGGAATCAATACTAAATCGTATTTTTTTTCACTTTTAAACTCTTCTATTTTTTCCTGAAAGATAGTGGGCTTTAAGTTTAATGCAGCAGCTTTTTCCCTGCAGACCTTCAGCATGTCTTCTGAGATATCAAAGCCATCAACCTCAATTCCATTCTGCATGAAAGGAATAAGCATTCTGCCATTGCCGCACATCGGCTCCAATACTTTCATTTCACGGTCTTTTACATATGACAGGTAAAAAATCAATTCCGCACCCTCTGCCATTGATTTATCACTTTCATACATTTTTGTACAAAGTTCACCGTAATAGGCAATCATCCATATCCCCCTGCTTTCGCTTTCTATGTCATCACTTATTCCACATCACTGTGAGAATATCCTTTTTAACATTAATCTGAAATTTCGTATTGCGAATTAAATTCAAAATCTTTAAAATAAAACAGAAATCATCTTTGAAAACCAGGGAGACACACATGAACCGCAAAATATTTCTGTATGTAAAAGCCTTTTCTGATCTGGGTACGTTCATGGACTTGATTGCCATTAATGTGCTCATGTATGCGGCCACCGGCAGCTCTGCCTGGCTTGCTGCCACAATGGCCTTCAGGACACTTGGCGGCGTTTTATCCAGCCTTTTCTCAGGGATTCTCGCCGACCGGTATGACAGGCGGAAAATTATGATTTGGACAGATGTTTTCCGGGCCGTTATCATTCTATGCTTAATTCCGTTTCCGAATCCCATCATGATTCTCATTGTCTGCTTCTTTATTGGTTTGACCTCAAGCTTTTTTGCAGTAAGCTACAGCGCCGAAATTCCGCAGATTTTTGGCCAGGATAAAGTGCTGGAGACAAATGCTCTGATTTCCAAACTAACATCTATCAGCCTGGTGTTTGGTTTTATCGGTGCTGGAGTTATCACTGATCTCCTCGGATACGAGGTTACTTTAATTCTTGATGCCGCAACCTACGTTATTTCGGCACTTGTTTTGGTGAAAATGAAGTGGCAAACATCTGAACCAGCCCTGAATGAAGGAATCAGCAGCGGCTTTAAGGAAAAGCTGGCCGGCATTGGCCGGGATTTGAAGGAAGTATATTCATTTATATTGCTTAAACCGATGCTGCTTCTTGTCAATATTGTCTTCCTTATCGGAGCATTTGCAGGGGCTTCGCATAATTTAGGAATTCCGCTGCTGGCAGAAGAGATCGACAGCAGCAAACAAAGCTTTTATTATGGGTTAATCTGGGGTGTATGGGGAATCGGGTCGGTCCTCGCAACCATCATTCTGCCAAGATTGAAAAGCCTCCAGGGGAACCGCTTTTACTTTGCCTGCTTTACAGCAGCCATGCTAATGTCCGCAGGATTTATCACCTTCCTGTCTAATACTGGCTTAGCGGTCATTCTGCCGTTTGCCTTTTTAACCGGTATTTTTGATGCGTGTTTCACGACTCTGCATGCCACCATCCTGCAAAAGACTGACAACCATATCAGAGGCAGAATCTTTGGAGTCGGCATGCTTTTAAAATCATTGGGTTTTGCCCTCGGATTCGTTGGAGCGCCACTTGTACTTGAAGTATTATCATTAGCTGAAATGGTTTGGGTCTTCCATGGGACCTTAATATCCGCAAGTATTTTCGTCCTCATTATTGCTGCAGGGATGCAGAAAAAAGGCAAGAGATTGAGTGAAAGTGTATAAGAAATAGCCCAGCTCATCAGCTGGGCCAGTTTCGTTATTATTGACGAGGTGCAAACAGGATTACAGATGCCCCTATAAGGCAAATCCCTGCGCCAAGCCAATCATAAAAGTCAGGTGTTTTTTTATCTATGCCCCATCCCCATAAAATGGACAGAATGATAAAAACACCTCCATATGCAGCATACACTCTCCCGAATGAGGGGAAGGCCTGGAATGCTGCAATAACACCGTATAATGCAAGGATGACCCCGCCGGCAATTCCCCAGGAAAAAGGCTTTCCTTCGCGTATCCATTGCCAGATTAAATAGCCTCCGCCGATTTCAGCTAAACCGGCCAGTATAAATAAAATAATTGCCTGTAACATCTTTTCACTCCCGGAAACATTTGTTTCAAGTTTACATGTTCTTACTCACAAAAGTAGGTAAGCATGATTGCGATCCAAACCAGTCCATATTTCATTACATTCATTTATTCGCGCTTTCCCCACGAAAGCTTTTCACAGGATAGCGGACAATGTCCCTAATATATCCAATCAGCATGTTCACTCCCCCTTGCAATAAAAAAATCCATGACAGCTTATTCGTCTATCATGGAAATCATATTATTGCGGGCGTTTTGTTTGCCGCTTGGCTTTTTCATCCCTGTCTGATCTAATAATTTTTTCCCGGACATCTGGAGGTATGGAGGCAGAGCTCTGTTTCGACTCAGGTTTCATTTCTGCACCTCCCCCTTTATTTAACGACTTTGTAGCGCTTATGACTGATCACCGTCTTGATGGGCTCATCCTTTTTCGGATTGACACCGAGCTCTACAATGACTGAGTTATCCCGGACCACGACCACTCTGCCTTTTTTCCCTTTTTCAGAACCGCTTATAATGCTAATCGTATCGCCAACATCCGCTTTCTTTCCACTGCTTACCTTATCTGTTTCTTCAGCCATCTCGATTCTCCTTTAAAAATAATATATTTTTAACTATGTCGCTAGTATTGCCGTTTTGGCGTTCAGCAAAACCCGTTTTATTTTCGTGATATCTTATTAATATGAAGATCCTTCAATAAATTTAAGCCTGCCCGGATGATCATCATGATACTTCCAGCAAGGAAAAACGAGATGGAAACCATCTGGCTGACATCTATCAAAAATAGTATACTTCCGATTAAATAAAGAACACCCAGGAGCATGTCATTTACAAAAGAAACAGCCTGATACCGCTTTTCGATGACCATTTTGTAGCTGCCGATCTCAATTTGTACATCCTCCTGCTGCTCTCTGACAATATTTCTTATCTTCATGAATAACACCCCCTGCTTTGCCTTTTCCACATGAGGTGCCAAACATTCATGATTTTTCGGAAAGATGTTAAGAAAAATAATCCAGGACCAATGAAGCCAGCAAGCCGATCGCTGCAACTAATCCGGTCACCGGACCGCTGTCCTCAAAGGCTTCAGGCATCATTGTGGATGCAACCATCGCAATAATCGCTCCCCCTGCAAATCCCGCAATCCCTGATAGAACCTCTTCTGTTGCTCCATCCAAAAATATGTATCCGGCCATTGATGCCATTCCTGAAATAACAAATACCGAACTCCACAGGAGAATGATTTTCTTTTTTGAATAACCGCTTTTTTTCATTCCTGAAGTACTTGAAAGGCCCTCAGGAAAGTTGCTGATAAAAATGGCGGTGACCAAAAGAAAGCTGACCGAATCTGCTTCAAGCATGCTTGTTCCAATCATGATCGATTCCGGTATGGCATCCATAATGGTTCCCGCGAAAAGCACAATTCCGCTGCTGGCTGCTGCTTTATGGCCGGACCTTTTCCTGTGCTGCGCTCCTTTTTTGGAAATCATAATATCGAAGAGGGTAAAGGTGACAGCCCCCGCCATAAACCCAATGCCGGTCGGCAATAAACCGCCTTTATGGACAGACTCACCAAGAAGCTCAAATGAGGCTGCACCAATCAGGACACCTGTACCGAATGCCATAATGTAACCGATCACTTTTTTCCTAATTGGTAAAAACATGGCTGCCAATGCACCCAGCAGGACCGCTGATCCTGAAACTGCGCCCCAAAATGCAGCATTCCACACCAGGACCACCCCCTTCTTTTTGTTTTGTTTCATTATTTCCTTTTGAATCTCCAAGAAAACCTTTCTTACCGACAAAAAAGAGCAGGACCAACAAGGTTCTGCTCAAACTTCCTTTTATACTGTTAAAATTATGCGATTTCCAGAAGGGTCTGCAGTGATCACCTGATTATTTTCAATTGCTCCAGCCGCGCCAAGCTTTTTCAAATTTTCTACTGCCTGATCGATAGCTGCTTCATTTTCAAAAATGAGCCTGAAGGATTGAAGTCCAGCACTATTCTCAGAAGGCTGCGGAGCTCCCACTCCATTCCATGTATTCAACCCAATATGATGGTGGTATTTTCCGCTTGATATGAATAATGCCTGTGTTCCATATCGGCAGACCGCTTCAAACCCCAGACCCTCTGTGTAAAATTTTTCAGTATTCGCCAGTTCAGCCACATGTAAATGAATATGCCCCATAACCGTACCGGCGGGCAAGCCCTTCCAGAACTGCTGCTGCCCAATTGAGAGCAGATCAGGAAAGTCCAGCGGATCAACGGTCATCATAACTTCCCCTTTTTTCCATGTCCAATCGGAAGGACTGCGGTCAATGTAAATTTCTATTCCATTGCCATCCGGATCTGACAAGTATAGTGCTTCACTGACAAGATGGTCGGATGATCCAAATTGCAGACCGATCTCAACGAAATGACGCACTATTTTAGCCAAATCAGAGCGTTTTGGAAGCAGCAGCGCGAAATGATACAAACCCGTTGTTCTTCCCATTTTGGGTTCAGCGTTTTCCGGCTGTTCGATCCTCAGCAATGCCGTTTTGCCATCAGCAGTCAGCTCGGCAGTTCTATCTGTTTTAGATAACACTTTAAATCCAATTACCTCTTTATAGAAAGCCAGGGACCGCTGCAGATCCTGAACTTTTATATTAACCTGCGCAACAAAGGTTATCGGTTTTTGATGAAAGTTCATGTTAATTTCTCCTCCAGTTAATTTGCTTTTGATTGTGTTAATTTGTTCTCAAGTGACAATGGTGATTCCTTAGCTAAAACAAAATAGATCGATGCAGCAAGCAGTATTAAATCCAATTCATAGCCGGCCACTTGACCATTTCCAAGCAGACCTAAAGGCAGCTTAGCAGTAAAGATTGCTCCGAGCATGATGAGAGCAAATAATACAGAAACAATTTTTGTCCCAATTCCCAGAATAAGCGCTATGCCTCCTGCCAGCTCGATACCGGCAACAATATAAGCCATAAAGCCTGGAATCCCGATACTATCGAAGAAACCAGCTGTATTGCTGATCCCTCCCTGAAATTTTGATAATCCATGAATAAAGAAAATAAATCCTAAAATTGCACGCAGAATGAAATGGCCAAATTCGTTTTTGTTCATTTTTTTCCTCCTTGGTTAGTTAATTTTGCTATTTTGTTAGTAACTTACTTTATGTAAGTTAGTATATTATTTATATCTAGTATCGTCAAGTAATTATTTTATTAATAGTTATTTAATTATTTTTGGTTTATGATTATAATAATAAACAAGGAGTGATACGGATGGAGAAATCACTAATTTGTCCAAGATTTGAAAAAGCCATTGGCATATTGAGCCAGCGCTGGACCGGATTGATCATCTATCAATTACTAAACGGGCCACAGCGTTTCTGCAGCATCGAATCCTCAATCGGGATAAGCGGCAAAGTTCTTTCAGACCGGCTAAAGGACCTGGAAAATGAGGGAATCGTAAAACGCAATGTATTCCCTGAAACTCCTGTAAGAATTGAATATTCCCTAACAGAAAAAGGCCTTGCCATGGAGCCGTTAATGAAAGAAATAGAAAAATGGTCGCAGACCTGGTTAGAAGCATAAAAAAGAGCCTTCCCGCTTGGGGAAGACTCTTTTTTTGCGTTATCATTTTGGTGGCAGGTTTTGATTGGAGGTGTGACGGGGTTCGGACTTAGGCTTAATTGGATGGGCGCTGGGTTCGGACTCAGACTCCCGGATGAAGGTGCTTTAAGTTCGGACTCAGTACCCTGGATTTTTGCTTTTTGTGTAAGAAGATGGACCAAGTTCTGACTCTAACTCTCTGTTTTCCTCTTTCTGTGTCCGAAGTTGCACCCGGTTCTGACTCAGTACCTCAGATTTTCGCCTTCTGTGTCCGAAGGTGCACCAGGTTCTGACTCAAATCCCCGGATATCCTCATTCTGTGTCCGAAGCCGAAACCAGGTTCCAACTTCAACTTATTTTCCATCTATCTCACTAATATACTGTTTTACAACTTCATACACATAATCCTGATTTGCTGCCGCGGTGTTAGGATCGTACTTGCCCCCGTTTGTCTTGTTATTGGAAAGGACGCGAATTCCCAGGAATGGAACATCATATGCTCCGGCAATCTGTGCTGCTGCGGCACCTTCCATTTCTTCTACCGATGTTTCGTAGTTTTCGTGGAACCAGTTGATGCGGTCCACTTCATTATTCCATAAATCTGCTGAACCAATAGTTCCTTCGACTACTTTGCCCTTGGTGTACTTATCTTTTACAGCGTTGGCTGCGGCCAGCAGATTTTCATCACCTTCAAAGTAGCGGATCTTTTCCGCATCAGGGTCTTCCCCTGCACTTCCTTCAGAAGCCATCAGGTCCATCGGAATCCAATTGGTTGGTTCGATTCCTTCTCCTTCTTCCAGATGCCCAGTTTTCATTGATCCGATATTGACTGTTCTTTCGCCTAATACAATATCATACACATTCAAGCTCGGATCATGGCCGCCGGATGTTCCCTGATTGATGATTGCAGCGGGATCATATTTTTCAATGGCAATCGCGGTAGCTGCAGCTGTATTTTCCATGCCCTTTCCTGTCTTGGCAACGATGACTGGATACTTGTCCAATTTTCCTTTATAGAAAACAAAATTCCCTGATTTTTCAACCTTAACCTTGTCTAATCGCTCGGCAAATTTTTCAGCCTCGATTGGCATTGGTCCTTGAATAAGAATTGGCTTTTGGGCCCCTTCTGCTTCTGTTTCAAATTTTGGTGCTGAAGTGCACCCCGAAAGCATGGATAAAGACATGACTGCGATGGCAGCGATTGATGCTAATTTTCTTTTCATAGTACGTTCTCCCCCTGTTGTCTGATTCACCCGAAATCCTGGTAATAGAAAAAGGCCTGAAAAAAGCAGAATCTTTTCTACCTTCCAGACCATAGAGTTAAAGCAGCTGCAAAAAGAGTACAGCTTTTTCCTATACTTTAACCCGTAGTCCGGTTCTTTCATTGGGAACCAGGTAGAAACGCTCAGACCATATTACCGAGCATATACGAGTGATGTTTTTTATGATATTCCTTTGCTAATATAACAAATAACCTCTACAAATTCAACCAGAAAACGAACATTTAGTTCATTATTACTATTTAATATTCGTAATTATGAAATCCACAAAAATCCTCCAGCTGAAAACTGGAGGTCGCAAACATTATTATGCCGCTTTTTTCACTTCAGAAGAATGTGATTGGCTGCCGCCCTTTATTACTGCAGCTGCAAGACCGATCAGACCGCCTGCCAAGGATGGGACAATCCAGCCTAAACCAACATCATATAGAGGAAGGATAGCATTAAATAGGTCATTGATTGGCGCGAATGTAATGCCTGCTGCGTTTAAGCCATCAAACAAACTTACCACGAATGTGAAAAGCATGCTTCCCTGATAAACTTCTTTCCTGCCTTTAAAAATCGGATGAAGGAATGTAAGAGCCATCAGTGCAATCGCCAATGGATAGATTCCCACCAATACAGGTACAGAAATGGTGATCAACTGGCTTAAACCAAAGTTGGCAAAAACGGCGCTGAAGATGGACAAAACAACTACGAACATTTTGTAAGAAACCTTTGGCATCAGTTTATTAAAATAGGAAGAACAAGCTGTGATCAGACCGATGCTTGTGGTCAGACAAGCACCAAATACAATTACACTTAGAAGCAATGCCCCTAATGAACCAAAATAATGCTCGGACGCACCTGATAGAACAGCTCCGCCGTTATCCAATGCTCCCAGACCGCTGACACTTGACGCTCCAATAAAGGAAAGCGATGTATAAATGACTGCTAATAGACCGGAAGCAATTAAACCTGCTTTGGCAATCGATACCATGATCTCCTTCTTGGTTGCAGCTCCTTTTTCCTTTACAGCATTTACCACAATAATCCCGAATACAAATGCTGCCAATGCGTCCATCGTCAGATAGCCTTCCTGGAATCCTTTAAAGAATGCACCGTTCATATAGGCTTCAGTAGGAGCCTGGAATGCACCCATTGGATTAAAGAATGCCGCACCAATCAAAACGGCAATAACAATTAGAAGAATAGGTGTTAAATATTTTCCTACAATATCAACAATTTTTGATGAATTCAAAGAGAAAAATGCTGTAATTCCAAAGAAAATAATTGAAAAAATGATTAAGCCGACTGAACCGCTTCCTTCTGACAGATAAGGCTTAATGCCTATTTCGTATGAAACGGTAGCTGTTCTCGGAATTGCAAAAAGCGGTCCGATTGATAAGTACAGGGCTACTGTAAAACCCAGTCCGAACAATGGATTGACACGGCTTGCCAGCGATTGCAAATCACTTTTTCCCGAGAAGCCCAAAGCCAGGATGCCAAGCAATGGCAAACCCACACCCGTAATAATAAAGCCTGCGTTCGCTGACCATACATTCGTTCCTGCCGATTGGCCCAGCATTGCAGGAAAAATTAAGTTTCCTGCCCCGAAAAACAAGGCAAATAGCATAAAACCAACTGTCACAATAAATGAGAATGGTATTTTGTTCGTCATGTTTATTTCCTCCTATTAACAAGGCTTCAAACCTAACAATCTATCAAATTCAAATTTTCTGAAATTATATCACAATAATATTTTTATTTTTGCACTCTAGTAATATATTGCATAACTCAAGATAACATATTCAAAATACTTATGCAATATATCACATAAAACTTTTTGTCGAATCATGCGATATATTGAATTTTTCAGGATACTTCTATATACTAAATTTATTATCTATTGGAAATAACTATAAGTTCGCAGGAAAATTGCTATAAATGAAAAGGTGGTCACAGCTATGCCAATACCCTCTAATTACTCATCACCTACGCGTGTATCCGCTAAAGATCGCGCCTTCTCCCAGATTCAGGAGTGGATTATTGACGGGACACTGCAGCCGAAGGAAAAATTGAACGATGCTGATCTTGCCAATGCGTTAGGAGTCAGCCGCACCCCTATAAGGGAAGCGCTTCAGCTGCTGAATGTTCAGGGGTTTGTCGAAATGTTTCCGGGTGTGGGAACTCAAGTCACTTCAGTTAACCCGGAAGATATCAGCAAGATCCTGCCCCCTTTAGGCGTACTTCAGGCCCTTGCTGCAGAATTGGCAGCACCTGTTATCAGCCAGGAGACAATCAATATTCTTAGGAACATCAACCATAAATTTGCCAAAGCTCTTAAGGCGGGAGATACCTTCTCCGCTTTGAAGCAGGATGAGAAGTTCCATAATATCATTATCGATCTTGCCCAGAATCCTTATATTTCGAATACAGCTTCCATGCTGCAGGCTCATGTCATGCGGTTATACTATAATAAAACTATTATTTTAAAAGAACGTTCTATTGAAGAACATGAAGATATATTAAAAGCTTTTGAACAAAAAGACAGAGAAAAGGCCGGAAATATCGCACGTGTTAATTGGCTTCGGGCAATTGACGAGTATTACTCCGAAGAAAAATGATCAAACGGAAAAAGCAGCCACCATCGGCTGCTTTTTCTTTTACCTAGCTTTTATAGATAATTTCATCAATAATCCCGTATTCCTTTGCTTCTTCGGCAGTCATGAAATAATCACGGTCCGTATCCCGAGCCACTTTTTCTGCAGGCTGGCCAGTTCTTTCTGCAATAATTCCATTGATGTGCTCCCTCAGTTTTAAAATCCGCTTCGCCGAAATTTCGATTTCGGTCGCCTGCCCCCTCGCTCCGCCAAGCGGCTGATGAATCATGATTTCACTATTCGGCAAACTGTAGCGTTTTCCTTTTTTCCCTGCCAGCAGAAGCATCGCCCCAAATGACGCGGCCATTCCAGTACAAATCGTTCTCACATCAGGCTTTATATATTGAATCGTGTCAAAGATGGCAAACCCTGCGGTTGTCGAACCACCCGGACTATTAATATAAAGAGAGATATCCTTTTCAGGAGATTCCGCTGCAAGAAATAGCAGCTGGGCAATCACACTATTGGCAACCACATCATTAATTTCTTCACCAATCATGATAATCCGGTCTTTTAAAAGCCGTGAGTAAATATCGTAGGAACGTTCTCCCTTGCTGGACTGCTCAATGACATATGGTATTGCTGTCATCTTTATCCCTCCTGTTCTTTGCGAATCTATGCCGCCGTACAGAGAGTATTAGAAGGAGATGAAACGGGCACAACAGGCTTCTTCGCATGGCTTTCCAGGGATTGCAGGAAAGGGATGGACTTTATTAAAATGGACGGGTCTTCAGCTGCCACTGATTGCTGCAGCAAATGATAAATCACTTCTTCTTCCTCATTTGCAAAAGAATCTTCAGGCTTATTGTCGACCGGGTGCTGCAGCTGCTTCCGCGCACGGTTCAGCGTAGACTTCACTGCAAATTCTGTAGTCTGAAGGATATCAGCAATTTCTTTAGTTTTGTATCGAAACCCTTCCTTCATTGTAAAAATAACTGCCTGCTTTAATGTTAGACGATTAATGAGGTGGCTGATTGCTTCTCCTCCACCAGAGCTGGGATTCTTCATTTCACCTTCAGGAGACTCTTCCAGCTGCTCCCGCTTCCTGTTTCGAAGAGTGTCGATCCAGCAATTATAGATCACCTTTTTTAAAAGAGCCTGGTTAATTTTCTCAGGCGAATAGTATTTATAAGCGCGGACGATTGCTTCATGGGCCAGATCTTCCCCATCCCAGCGGTTCTGTGCAAGAAACCGGCTATATCGCTGCAGTGAAGGATAGATATCTGCTATACAGCTTTCCTTCTGCTTTAAGGAATTCCTTGATTCTGCCTGAACATTCCCATGTTTCATAAACCTGTTCACTCCTTTAATACATCTCTGCTTCTATAACGGAATAAGACAACAAAAAGATACGGGGGATTAAAATTTTTATCAGTTTATTCTAAGGATATCTGATTTTATACTGCTCCTATCCTATTTTTAGTTTTGTTCCTGTGTGCATTCAAAAGAAAGCCCCAATCCCGGCAGAATTGAGGCTGCTTTTTTATATAATCCGTGAAGTAATAATTCCTTCTATTTGATTAATCTGCTCAAGCAGTCCAGGGATCACATCGCCGTTCACCTTATTATCGATGTCGATCATGGTGTACGCATATTCACCGCGGCTGCGGTTCACCATGTCAGCGATATTCAGCTGGTAGCTTGAAATGGAAAGAGTGATTTGGCCGACCATATTTGGAATGTTTTTATGAAATGCAGTGACACGCCGCTTGCCAGTGTAAGGAAGAGCAGCATTAGGGAAGTTCACTGAGTTTTTAACATTACCTGTTTCAAGGAAGTGCTTTACCTGTCTTGCTGCCATGACGGCACAGTTTTCTTCCGATTCCTTCGTTGATGCGCCAAGGTGCGGAATAGCCACCGCATTTTTCATTTTCAGGATATTTTCATTTGGGAAGTCTGTAATATACTTGCCAACTTTTCCGCTTTCAAGGGCAGCTGCCATAGCTTCTTCATTCACAAGCTCTCCGCGTGAGAAATTCAGAATGTGAACACCATTTTTCATCAAGCTGAATGTATCTTCATTGAACATTTCCCTTGTATTATCGGTTAATGGAACATGCACAGTGATATAGTCGGATTCTGCAAACACCTGCTCGATGCTCATGGCTCGCTGAACATTGCGGGACAGGTTCCAGGCCGTATCGACAGAAATGAATGGATCAAAGCCAACGACATCCATATCAAGTTCAAGTGCATCATTAGCCACAAGTGCCCCGATTGCCCCCAACCCGATGACACCCAGTGTTTTCCCCTTAATTTCTTTTCCGACAAATTGCTTCTTCCCTGCTTCTACAAGCTTAGGGATCTGATCTCCTTCATCTTTCAGCGTTTTGGTCCAGGCAATACCGGCAAAAAGATTCCGGGATGAAGCCATTAAGGAAGTAAGCACCATTTCTTTTACTGCATTCGCATTGGCGCCAGGTGTATTAAAAACGACAATTCCCTGCTCAGTGCATTTCTCCACCGGAATATTATTCACACCTGCACCTGCACGGGCGATTGCTTTTAATCGATCGCCCAATTCCATAGAATGCATATTAAAGCTGCGAAGAACAATCGCATCAGGATTGCCGCTTTCATTATCGATTGTAAAGTGATCTTTGTTAAACACTTCAAGTCCGCTTGGCGCTATGGCATTCAGTGTTTTAATTGTCTTCACTTTGTCTAAAGTCATGGTACTCACTGGATTCTCCCCTTTTCAACTAACTTTGTCAGATTTTTAAAACAGAAAGAGGCAAGGGTAGAATCCCTTACCTCTGCCCAGGCGAACGGCTTCGACACTATGTGCTCCCCCGCGGTGATCCGCGTCTCGCCAGTTACACACAGCCTTTTCGGTTTTTTAAATCTTATCAAAGTCTTCTGAAAACTTCAACCCTTTAAAGCGCTTACATTAATAAAATTTATTTTTATTTTTCTTGCTTTTTTTACAGTATATTTTTTGCATTTTGTACATTATGCTTTCCCCGTCCCGATAAAATTATATAAATAAAAAAATGTTAAACCTATTGATCTTCTTATTTCAGCAGGTGAAGCAGGTGCTTTGGATACAGGAATGGCTATCTGGAAAGCATTATGAAAAGTGTATGGAACGACGTTTTCTTTTTTATGAAAACTTTGTTGAGAGAAATACCTCTTTCTCAACAAGCTGACCTAACAATCAGGTTAGGCACATTATTCTATATTAACCGGAATTCTTTCACCTCTGAATCTGGTGAACATTCGTATTCACCTGAGTATTCCACAAGTCCAATCTCGCAATTTTTGCCGATTTTGACATTTTTGCCTCTGACGACAAGAGCTGAGGTGCCTTCAAGTTCGATGTCATCCCCTTCAATTAATTCTGCCTCGAGCTTGAGGGGAAAGAGCGATTTGATCAATTTAAACAGGCTTTCTCTATGCTGTGCAACTTTTATCTTTCTTCCGCCAATCTCTTTCGCTTTGCTTTCTCCAAATAGTTTAATATCGATCGTTTCTGCGTTAAGTAAACCATCTATCTTAAAAGCCCCTTCCGCGCGGAAAACCTCCGCTTCACAGTCTCCAGCAATCTTTGCTTTCCCGTTCACTGCCATTTCATCGCTTTTTACAGAACCTCCTATAGAGGAATTCCCGGCAACCTCAAGCTTTTGACTGTGGACAGCTTCTGAAATGGATGCGGAGCCATTGATATTTAAAGATTCAGCTTTAACTGCTCCATGGATCTGGGCTGCACCGCTGATCTTTCCTTTTTCGGTTTTTATGTTTCCATGGATCGTCCCCGTACCGTTGCAATTGAATCTCTCGCATTCTATATCACTATTTACCGTGCCCTTTCCATTGATTTCAACTTTATTAAAAGTTCCTCCATTAACCGATCCAACTCCATTAATGATTAAGTTCCCCAGTGTTTTCATTTCCACAGCATTTCCTCCTATGCCAATTTGGATTTTAATTCCTCAGCACATTGCTCTACCGATATAGCGGCAGCCAATTTTGTCCCTTTTTCGAGAAGGACCTGTTCCCCGTTCATTGAAGCCAGGCAGCTGGACATGCCGAGTTTTCGAATGAAGCAGATCACAGCTTTTGGCTCCTGCAGAATCTCTTGATGATCATTTAACAGCTGAAGGAGCATTTTCCCTTCTTCGATATGGATATCCCCCAATTCCAGCAGGCTGGAAAGTATATAAAGCTTTAAAATCTCATAATAATTGAATTCATGAAGCTCCCCCTGTGTGTCCAGAAAGATATTCATAACCGGATCAGAAGCTATTCCTTTAGCCACCAGACTTTCCTTTGTAAGCTTCAGGTTCGAAGCATTCAAGGAAAACAAATCAGCCAGCTCATCCAGAGAAAGGCGATCCTTCATCTTCTGTATCTTTTCAACCCGCTCGAGGATTTTCTCTTTTGGAAAAAAAGTCTCCTGCCCTGTAAAGGTTGATTTTCTGACAAACCAGTCCTCAGGTATCAGGTTCTTCCTTTTCCACCGGTAAAGCTGTCCATATGAAATCCCAGTTAAATCCAGAACTTCTTTTTTTGAAATTAATTCATCGCTCAATTCCAGGACTCCTTTCTGATGATACGATTGTAACATAACACTGTTACGTGCGAAATGTGTTTTTATTCTTTTTTTCCTGATTTTTTTCGACAAATCTTCCGGAATTCACCACGAAATCAATATTGTTCACGCTTTTCACTGTAAAACAATGTTTTATTGACACAAAAAAACCTGGCTCAAATTGAACCAGGTTTCCCTTCATTCGTATATTTTTAGTAAGTTATACTGCTTTCCAATATACCGGTAATTTTGCCTGCGGTACATCTCTTTTGGAGTATCTTCTCCATCCGCCACAAGAATGATCGTTTTATCCTTATACTGATCCATCACGGATTTCTGAAGGGAGCTGCCGATGCCCTTTTTTTGAAAATCCTCATGGACCATCAGTCCATCAATTTCAGCTGTTCGTTCCTTAATAATGACATCAACAGATCCGGCTGCCTTTCCTTTATAAAATGCAATAAGCTGCTGAATACTTTCATCTTTGTAATTTCTTAAGTGCTGAGCTTTCTTTTTCTCTGCGAAGTTTTCCCCATATACCGAATCCTGCTCATACTGAAATTCCAAATAATCGTTCCATGTTTTATCCGTAACATTTTCGACTTTAATTTCTTCCCTTTCCTGGACTTCCGGAAAATCAGCCGGAAGAATCGCAAATAACTCCAGGAACCCAACCGTATAATCTTTATCCTGCTGAAAGAAAGCCACAAGCTCTCCAGAAAGCTCCTCATCATCCGGAAAATAAAATCTTACATGCTTTTGGCCATTTTTCTGATGAAAATCTCTTAAATATTGATGTGCCTCCTCAAACTCCTGAACGGAAGGCATTCTTTTAAAGGCAATAAAATTGCTGTCATACTGAAGGAGCATGTCAGGATTATGATTATGAATAAATAGGTCATTTTCCAGAACAGCGTGTCCCGGTTTATAGATATCATGAAATGTGATCTTTTCCATCGGTTTCTCCTAAAAACATTTTATAAGTATTTATACTCTCTATCTGTTATGAGCACATCATGGCAGCGCATTAAATTCTCCTTTAATTCTGGAGGGGTATTTCTATTATCATACGCACACAGGGAAATTAGGCCAAGGTCAGAAACGGCATTGCCCAGATTCTTTTCATATTGTTCCACCAACGGAATATAGTCCTTCACGTTTCCCCACTCAACCAGACCCCACGTAAATATTTTAGAATGGCTTTCTATATAAGGCTGAATGTTATTTTGAAAAGTTTTCAACACTGTATCAGGATTAAAATTCCCGTTCGAATAATAAAAATCAAAATTATTCATAAAATGAACCCTGTTTAATTCCTCTTTTCCCAACAAATTAGTTAATTCTTTATCAATAAGAAAATAATTCCGGTCATTCTCCACAAACAAAACGTGTCCGCCGCATCTTACACCAGCCGTTATGTATGAGACCGCATTTTGAATATAGCATTCCATTTGATCATAGTGGTATAGAATATGGCCACCGTTTGACTTTTGCAGATCATCAATTAAATCTATTAATAATTCATTCATTGATAAGTCCCCTTAGAACGAAAAAATGTTTGATGTAATATACCGCTACTCACTCCCAGCTGCTTTTCCTTTATTATATCTAAAAATTGAAATAAATGGGGGATTTTCAGCAGGTTTGTCCGGTCCGCATAAAAAAACGGAGGTGAGTTCCTCAAGTCTGCTGCCATTTTAAAAATATTATTCATTCTTCCACTACCGCCCCCGCTATTTCATCAAAATTAATTTTCTCAAGATCCCCGCTCTCCAATTGCAGATATATTTTTCTGCTGATGCCATCCAGTCTGTTTACTCTTCCTTTGTATTCGCGGAAAAATCCTTCCCGCCATACTTTTACTTTCAATAAAAAGGAAAATTCCATTGCATAATGAATTTTGTTTTCATATTCCTCCAATTCATATTCATCTATAAGCGGCTTGTTTTGCGCCATTTGTTCCCTATCCAACTCTCTTAGCATCGCCCTGTGTTCCGGCATGAAGTGAGCAGGCTGCCATTTTATTTTCCCTCTGTCTTTTAGCGGCATAATAAATCCCTCCATACCCTATTATAGAACATTTGTTCTATTTTAAAACCTAAAAAACAAAAATGCTTAAGTTGGTTCATTTGGATAATAAAAGTACGAATGGTAAAATACTCTTTAACTCTCTAAAAAAAGATTGGTGAAATAATGAAGCAGCTGCAAATCAAACATCTGTGGATCGGACGCTTGCTTGCATCCGACCCCGGCCTTATCCGATTTCAAAAAGCCGGACGAGCCACAATAAGTCTAATGGCGTCGGTCTTTACAACCTTATTTCTTATGCAATTGGCTGGTGCTGATTCCGCTTTCGCACTTACTCCGGCCATTGTTTCCGGAATGGCCGGCATGCTTGGCATCATGATTGTGATGGATGACTCTAAAAAAGGTAAAATGCTCACAACTGGCCTGCTGGGATTTTCAGCAATGGCGGGGGTATCGATCGGTTCACTGCTGGCAGAAAGCACAATCTTTACCGATATTTCAATGGTTGTATTAATATTCTTAAGCTTTTATTTGACCCGCTTTGGGGTCCGCTATTTTTCTCTATGCATGATCGCATTCATGACACTTTATTTCTCATCTATTCTGCAATTATCAGGCAGCCAGCTTCCCTCTTTTTACTTTGGGGTCTGGATTGGGGTCGCGTATGCTTTCCTGTTCAATTTCATCCTTTTTCAGGACACTGCGAAAAACCTGAAAAGAAGCATCCGCTCCTTTCATTTCCAAAGTAATTTTACATTCAACCTCTTAATTGATGGGATGCAGCAGGAGAGTATGACTGCTCATCAGCGGGAAGAATTGCGGAGAAACGTTCTGAAGCTCAGGGATTATGCTGTAATGGTTTCTGAGTATATCAATGAGGATGATGTACAAAAATTATGGCCCGGGCTGACCCCTTCCCAGCTGAGGTTATATATCTTTGATACAGGCATGCTGATTGAAACCCTGACTGACTCCATCCGGAGCTTAAAAAAAGCGAATGCACTTGACATAGTAGAGCTGAAAAACCTCCTGGTCTGGGTCACCCGATCTCTTCGTGACGCTGAAGTTCTTGCTCACCAATATGAAGAACAAAACCTTCGTGAAGCAGAGCTTGCTGTACAGGCACTTCGCCTGCTTATTATGGATTTGTTCAACAGGGAAGACAAACCTGCAGGATGGCTTTACTTGATCAGAAGGATCGAGTCCCTTGCAAACCATGTCATTGAGGGCGGCATAACCATACAGCAGGCACTTCATAAAGTTAAAGACAATGAAATAATAGCATCTGAAGAGACGCATGAAGAAGATGAACCATCTGAAGAAGATAAGAGCCTCAAGCCTACCACCAAAAAAGCGTATCAGGCAATGACTGCTGCGATCATATCCATCATTGCCGGACAGATACTGTCGCCTGACCAGCCTTATTGGGTTCTTTTGACAGCCTTTATCGTTTTGCTCGGAACCGAGTCAATCGGGCGCATTTATACAAAAGGTTTTCAGCGGTCAGTTGGAACGATTATCGGGGCAGTGATTGGATTTACGCTTGCCAGATTGGTCAGCGGCCATTCTGTACTGGAAATCACGCTCATTTTTGCAGCAGTTTTCTTCTCTTTTTATTTATTTGAAGTCTCTTATACATTAATGAGCATGTTTATTACGATGCTGGTCGCTTTTATGTATGACCTTTTACTTGGCGGAATATCATTCTCCCTTATCAGTGCCAGGGTTATTGATACTATAGCCGGTGCCGGCATTGCATTCGGCGTTTCTCTATTTATTTTTCCAAAGAAAACGAAGGATAAAGTGGCCGATACGGTAAATGATTACCTTCAGGAACTGAAACCGTATGTCACGGAGTATGTGCGAAGCTTCCGGGAAGATGTGAATGTTAAGGAGCTTTCAGGCAAAGGCTTCTTATTGGATCAAAAGCTTAAAACCATAAACGTCGAAGCGCAATCGCTGATAAAGAAACCCGGGTCTCCGCGCCATGCTGACGTTAACAGATGGATCACCCTTTTCTCAGCCATCAATTACTATGCAAGACATCTGGTGGCTTCCTCCTACCGGAAAGGATTCGACTATCCTGATGAGCTGGTCGATGTTTTCATTAGGATTGAGGAGAAACTTGAATTAAATATTGAAACATTAATGGACCTGATTAAAGAAAGCGGAGACGGCACGCTTGTCTATAGTCTCGACAGGGAAAGAGAACAAATTGAACGAATGGCTCCAACAAGACAGCAATCCCAGCGTGATTTGATTCATCACCTTTATTTCGTCTGGAGAATCAACAAAGCCATTGTGGAATTGGCAGAAGAGCTTGGTGCAGGGAAGGAGCAATAATGCTCCTTCTTTTTTATTTCTATACTGATTAATAATAGTAATATGGAGGATATGCATAATACGGATATCCATAATAAGGGTACGGGTATCCATACCCGAATGGCGGAGCCAGGGCACTTCCCAAAAACAGACCTCCCAGAAAAGGAAAACCGAAGCCAAAACCGAATGGTCTTCCGAATCCAAACGGTCTTCCAAACCCAAATGGCCTGCCAAACCCGAAAGGTCTCCTAAAACCAAATGGTCTCCTCAAGTCATGTTCCGGGCTAATCTGCATGATTTCATTAATTCCATTCTGCATGTTTAGACCTCCTCAAGATAATTTTCTGTATTAGCTTATGCAGATATTTATTTTCAGAGTAGGCAGTCACCCATACACAGAAATCCAAAAATACGGCAAAAAAAGAGCCATGCCCGAAGCATAACTCTGAGTTTTTTCATTTCTTTATCGCAGTCTAACGGGCAGTAAGACCCCCACTTCAAGACTCAGAGGAATCATAGGAGGATAAGTGGGGGTCAAACTGCCCGTAAAGGCCCGATTGGTTCAACTAACAATCAGTGAAACCCCCACTGATTGAAGTTTCACTTTATTTTGAGAAGCCGCAGGCTATTCAAGGTGACCAGCAGTGTTGCTCCCATGTCCGCGAAAATGGCAATCCATAAGGTCAGCCAGCCTGGAACCACCAGCAATAAGGCAACCGCCTTGATTCCAAGTGAGAACGTAATGTTCTGTTTGATGATCCTTAACGCTTTTTGGCTGAGTTTAATCGTATAAGGCAATTTGCTCAGGTCATCTGACATTAGCGCAATATCTGCTGTTTCGAGTGCAGTGTCTGTTCCGGCACCGCCCATGGCAACCCCAACAGACGCAGCAGCAAGAGCAGGGGCATCATTGACCCCATCCCCGACCATTGCCACACTTTGATGGCCGGTACGCAATTCTTTTATATAAGCCAGTTTATCCTGCGGCAGCAAATCAGCTTTAATCTCAAAAACACCTGCTTGCTTTCCGATCTCCAGAGCCGTTCTGTGATTGTCGCCTGTCAGCATAACCGTTTTAATCCCCATATCATTTAGTTTGCCGATGACCGTTTTCGAATGCTCCCGTATTTCATCTGCAACAGCTATTAACAGCAGAATTTCGCTTGCTGTCCCCAGAATCATAACGGTTTTACCCTGGGTCTGCAGATCTGCTATTTGCTTTTGAAGAGTGCTTTCCATGCCGCTATGAAGCTCTTCAAACAGATTGGGGCTGCCGGCATAATAGAGGACACCATTCACTGCAGCTTTTACTCCCTTTCCAGTAATAGAGGTGAATTCCTCTGTGCCCACCCCGGTAAAATCAGCGCCCATTTCTTCTGCTTTTTTCATGATTGCTGAAGCAAGGGGATGCTGTGACCCTTTCTCAATAGCAGCAGTGATTTGGAGAAGCTGTCTTTCATCACCATTAATAGTGATGATATCTGTAACGGCGGGAACACCTTTTGTTAATGTGCCTGTTTTATCGAATGCAATCGATTTAAGTGCCCCTGTTTCCTCCAAGTGGATGCCGCCTTTAATCAGGACACCGTTTCTTGCCGCATTTCCGATTGCCGTAACGACCGCTACCGGTGTAGACACGACAAGCGCACACGGACAGCCGACAACCAGTGCGGCAAGCCCCTGGTAAATCCACTCGCTCCAATCCCCGCCAAACAGCGGAGGAATCACTGCTATTAAAAATGCTAAAACAATGATTGCTGGCGTATAATACCTGGCAAACTTATCGACAAACTGCTGGGAAGGCGCTTTTTCCGCCTGGGCCTCTTCAACTAAATGGATTATTTTTGCGATGGTGGTATCTTCAGCATACTTCGTGACTTTTACCTCAAGCAGTCCCTCTTCATTAAGAGTACCTGCAAAAACCTCATCACCTGCTGTCTTAACAGCAGGCACGCTCTCTCCTGTAATCGCTGCCTGGTTCAGGGAAGAGGTTCCTTTTATGACCACGCCATCCATGGCCAATTTTTCTCCAGGCTTCACAATCATGATGTCACCAATTTGAATATCATCCACATGAATCCGCATTTCTTCATTGTCCCGTTTGATCATTGCTTCTTTCGGGGCAATGTCCATCAGTGATTCAATGGACTGGCGCGCTTTTTCCATTGAGAAGCGCTCAAGGGCTTCACTGATGGCAAAAAGGATGACCACCATCGCTCCTTCTCCCCACTCGCCAATGATCGCTGCTCCAATAATGGCGATCGTCATCAGGGTGCTCATGTCAAAATTCAATCTTGCGAGATTTTTGAAGCCTTTCAGAAATAAAGTATAGCCGCCTATGATGATCGCTGCTGCATACCCTGAGATCGGGTATAGATGGTCCTCTCCATACTGTTCGCTTAAAAACCAGCTCATAATAAGAATAAAGGCTGACATATACACTTTATAGTTAGATTTCTGCTTCCAGAATGGCTCGCGCTCCACCGCCTTTTCATTTTCTGCACGCAGCTTCAGGTTTTCAAAGGCTCCGGCTTTTTCGACCGCCTTCATTGAAGCTGTCCCTGTGACAGTTATCTTGGAAGCTCCAAAATTTACATTTGCATCTAAAACGCCATCCAGGCGTTTCACGTTCTCTTCGAACGTCTTGGCACAGCCTGCTCAGGAAAAGCCCTGAACACGGTAGGTTACCGTCTCTTTCTCTGCAATTCCAGCTTGTTCAGACATTGGATTTCACCTCATTTCTGTGTTCAAGCGCAATCATCATTAATTGCCTGATATGATCATCATCCAATGAATAAAAAGCCAATTTCCCTTCTTTCCGAAACTTAACAATTCCCTGCTTATGCAATGTCCGCAAATGGTGGGATGCTGTTGCCACTGTAGCGCCAATGATATTGGCAATATCACAGACACACAGCTCTTCATCACGGCATAGTGCATAAGAAATTTTTGCTCTGTTCTCATCAGCAAGAGCCTTAAATAATTGGGCAGCACCCGAAAGGTCTTCCTTCACCAGTTCTCCCTGAATGCGGTTCACTTTTTCTTCATCAAAGCAGTAAATATCACATGTATCTTTAGAGCCCAATTTTATTCTCTCCTCTTTATTCAAACATTCATTTGAATATATTATACCTCGCCTGTAAACTTATTCAAACAATTATTTGAATATTGTATGAAAAAAGGAACCGGATTGCTCCGATTCCTTTTATTTCTTTACTTCTTCTTTCAGTTTTATTAATAATTCATCCGAATTTTCCGCTGCAATCAGTTTCCCGTCCACTACAGCATAGGGAGATAGCCTGCATTCTTTGCATTTGCTCTGGCATTCGTATTCTTTATAGTTAATATTCTTCCGGCTCAAGAATTGATTAAATTCAGCCAAACTTTCTTCTTTTAAAAATTCATCCAGATTCCTCTGGCAAAATTCAATTGAATACGTTTTATGCTTTGAGAATAGATTGTTGATGAGTTTCACCTGATCAAACTTCCTTTTGATTTTACTTTAATAACGCTGGTAGATACTGCTTTCCCTAATCCATTTGGTTGCCGCCCATTTTTCTCCCTTTTTAACAGGAACACTGCTATGAACTGACAATCTGTCCAGCTGTCCCTGCTCATTGGCATAATGAAAGTAAATGGCTGACCCCTTTTTGGGAACAATCGAAAGTCCGGCTTTAGAAAAAACAGTTTCTCCGCCCTCAGCCACATCGTTCAAATAAATGAGGAAGGTGCCAACCCGCTGTCCGCCTTTGCCGGCATCCACCAGATGGGGAGGGAAGAAATCAAAATGAGGCTTATATTCTTCACCCAATCCATAGTTTAGGATCTGAAGACCTTCGCCATTTTCTGCCGGATAACCCGTCAATTCGGCGATCCTCATTTCAATCCTTTCAACCAGCTCATTTTCCCTGAAGCGGAAAGCCATGCTCCTGCTTGTTCTGCCGGAACCTGCCCGTTCTTCTCCAGAACCCGTATCTACCACCCGGGATGGCTTCAGGCGGCTCCTTGAAAGACTGATGATCTCATCACATTCTTCTGAGCTGAGCACAGAATCCAAATGGAGGACAAACGGCTTTTCATTCCTGGAAAGCACTTTGACGACCCTGTCACTGGCATGCAGGATATTCCCCTTCCTGCCTATTTCGGGCACTTTATAATTATATCGAACCTGCTGCCTTTCTGTCGTCCCAATCGCTTCATTTCCAACAATTTTAAATAAAGTCTCATAAGCAAACCGGTTATCGAACCCCTTCTTGATCAAAGCATTCGCCAGTGCAATTGGACTCACTTCATTTTTTAGCGCATCCATAATCCAATCCTTCAGCTCGTCTGATATCTGCATAATCTTCGCCATCATCTTCCCCCTGTATGACTCACTGAAAATCCTATCGGCCGAAAATAGAAATATATGTATTTTATTATACTATTATTATAGAAGGAACTGAACTGAACTGAATTGATTTAGATGGATGAAATTTGGTATTCGCACTTGCATGGCGACCATTTTTCGTTTCGCTGGACTCATTTTCTGCTTCAAGCTTCACAAAAAAACAGGAGGAGCATCCCGCTCTATCCTGCATAATCTCATTTATTATTTACTTATTACCGTCTACATTTCTTTCTCATTTTCATTAAATCATCATCAACTCATCCAATCATGATTTTTTCTTCAGCATATTTGAAATTAGCTTTTTCTCTTCTTCTGGCAAGTGCGAAAGCAAGAGTTAAAGGACCCACCCTGCCTGCAAACATCATGAAGGAAATTAATGCCTTGCCAACTGGACTCAACTCCGGGGTTAATCCAAGAGACATCCCAACAGTGCCGAAAGCAGAAATCACTTCAAATAGGAGCATATTCAGAGGTGCATTCTCTGTTAAAGAAAGAAGGAATAGAACCAATGCTATTAATCCCATAGAGTACACTGTAATCGTAAAGGCCCTAAAGATTAATTCCTTCGGGATTCTTCTGCCCATAAGGTTTACTTCTTCATCTTCTTTAATGAGTGCTCTGACAGCAAGCAGGATCAAAGCAAAGGTTGTTACTTTAATGCCTCCTGCCGTTCCGCCTGATCCTCCGCCAATAAACATTAGAAGCATGGTAATAAGCTGTGAGCCCATTGTCAGCTCACCCGTATTAAGCGAATTAAAACCAGCTGTTCTTGGAACGACTCCATGAAAATAAGACCCTAACAGTTTTTCCTTCATTCCCAAGTCACCAATTGTCGCTGGATTATTGAATTCCAAAAAGAATATGAAAACTGTGCCTAAAATATTTAGAATCAGTGTCATCAGCAAAACCAATTTCGTATGCAGAGAAAATTTCCGCAAGCTTTTATTGATTTTTAAATCAAGCAGCACGATATAGCCAATTCCTCCGATGATAAACAGCGAACTTAACGTCATAATGACTGTAAAGTCACCTACATAACCGGTGACGCTGCTAAAGTCGCCCATTATATCAAACCCGGCATTATTAAAGGCTGAGACCGAATGAAAAGCCCCATAATATAAAGATTGCGGAAATCCAAAATCTTCAGCCCAGCGAACAGCCAAAATGATGGCACCAATTGCTTCAACAATCAGAGTAAAAGCCACCACGAATTTTACAAGACGAACCATCCCTTCAATTGTAAGCTGATTTAATGATTCCTGTATCATGAGCCTCCCTTTTAAGCCAATATTTTTCCCAAGCATAATGGCAATGAGAACTCCAAAGGTCATAAAACCGAGTCCGCCTATTTGTATAAGGGCCATAAGAACTACCTGACCGAAAACAGTAAAGGTTGTCTGTGTATCCACGACGACTAAACCTGTCACACATACAGCAGAAGTTGCTTCAAATAATGCATCAATAAAGGATAGGTGATGCCTGTCACTAGTGGAAAAAGGCAGCATAAGCAGCAGAGTGCCAATCGCTATTAGTATTAAGAAGCCAACAGACAAAGCCTGAGCAGGATTCATTCTGATCCATGTGCTGGGCCGCTCAATTCTTCTTCTCCTTCTGGTTTCTTTGTACATGGTCCATAATCTCCTCATTTAATTGTCAACATAATTAAAAAACTTAAACTCCATGCCTCTCAAATCTGCCAATACCTTTATTGTGTCCCATTACAATCAGGACGTCTCCCTTTAAAATGACCTCTTCAGCAGGCGGGGTAACGATTATTTCTTTGTCGCGCTGAATCCCAACGATATTACAGCCATACTTAGCCCGTATATTCAATTCAGATAGGGATTTGCCCGCGATTTTATCTGTAGCAACAATTTCAACCATACTGTAATCCTCAGACAGCTCAATATAATCAATCATCTTTTCTGAAACAATGTGGTGGGCGATCCTCTTTGCCATATCCCTCTCCGGGTGAATTACACGATCAACTCCAATTTTTTCGAGCACTCTGGCATGATACTCATTATGGGCCTTCGCCCACACCTTTGGAATTCCCAATTCTTTTAACAGCAATGAAGTCAAAATACTGGACTCAATGTTTTCACCAAATGAAACAAATGCGTGATCAATATTTTTGATTCCCGTCTGTTTAATAGCAGCTTCATCAATACCATTGATTTGAACGGCATATGTCACAAACTGTGCGTATTGGTCCACTTTCTCCTGATCTACATCAATCGCAAGCACTTCCACACCCAATTCATGAAATTCCTTTACAAGACTGCCGCCAAAGCGGCCTAAACCAAATACTGCATACTGTTTTTTCATTGAAGAAATTCCCTTCTTTTTAAAAAATGAACACAAAAAAACCACTCTTAATAAAGAATGGTCAATGGTTTCCATTAACCCTTCTCTCGATTTGGCTTACGGAGTTAGCTGTCGGATTAGGGATTGAGAGTATCCCTTCTTAGCCTTAATATGCTAAGATTCACCCCAAGATAAACTAGGTTTATCAAAATTGGTTCCCCCGCTCAAATGATTCAGCAAAAAGGTTTACTATTAAATTAATAAATATAAATTACTCCCATGGTAATCTCTTGTCAATCTTTTTTTCATAAAGCGGGAGTAGCAGGACAGGTGAGACCCCGCAGACGCGGAGTGTCGAGGAGGCTCACCGCCTGCCCCGCGGAAAGCGAGCAGCCTGGAGCGAAAATCAACGGACAACATTGATAGGGGAAAACAATAATTTATACGAAATGAGCCTTTCTTTATTTAAATAATTCATTCTCAGCACCCTCGCCTTTTTTAAAATTGAAAGGAGGAATGAAAACGCTCTCTCCTTTATTTCATTATAACCGTTTAATACCCTCATTCATTTCAGAATATATTGATAATTTGTGAAACATAAAAAAGCACTCCCTATAAAGAAAGTGCTTTCCAATGATTATTCCCAAATCGCAGATGCCCACTCAGGATGATCTATAAACGGATTGCGGTTATGCTGGTAGTCAGAGTAGATGATTTCGTTTCTTCTCCTCTCCGCCTCGCTAACCGGGTCTGCCTTATGCCACTCGAGCAGAACAGACATTTTGCCATGGTAAGGGGCAGAACCGTTATTGACTGCATTGTTTAGCTCCAGATCCACTTCTCCGCTGTCTCCTTCATAGCGGACAGCCATATAAAACAGCATCCGGGCTACATCGCCTTTTACAGCATCCCGTGGTTCCCAGGAATCGGAGTCATAGTAATTTCCAAGAGCTTCAGAATGCCGGGATCCCCCATTATCAAAGTCGAGATTTCCTCTCGAGCTATTTACAGAAGCATCTGTTGGCCGCAAATGATGAAGGTCAGTTCCCGCCCCCATCACTGTGCCAAAGTCCCCGTGCGATTTAGCCCACACATGTTCCCTGTTCCAATCATTGACTCCAGATCCATTGGTGAATTTGCCCTGAGAACGGCCGGTATATAAGAGAATGACGTTATTCGAATTAGCCGGGTCTTCGTCTGTCTCACGAAGAGCTTCCCATACATTAGAATAGGAAATTTCAGTATGGTCATCAATGATGTTATGAAGAGCTGATTTTAAAGACTCACCTGTTTTTCCATTTGCAGCATTATAATACCCGCCAGGTCCGGGTTGCGGGTCAGTTGTTCCGCCGCCATCAAGTTCAAAAGCGGTTCCGTCCTTAAGCCCCGGATGAGAAAAATAGGCAGTCAAAGTTCCGGTTACTTTAATTTTCTTTCCCATCAGCGATGGATTTGATTTCAAACCAAAGCTTGAGCGAAAGGAGGTTGGGATTTGAACATAAAGCATCTTAGCCAAGCTGGTTTCTGATGGACTATCCGCCAGGGCCAAAGCATAGTCATTTGGAAACCCGCTGGTGATAACCGTATTTGTGGCAGTCGGCTGTCCAACCACATAGCCTTGAACAGTTTTGGCAGCGTTATTTTGAGAATTGATTCCCTGTGTTACCGAATAAGGTGATGACCATGAGCCATCTCCCGCAGCTGCCCTTGTTTTTGAATCTTGAATGGGCTGCATTACAACCTGAATGACAGCAAATAGTATCATAGAAAACAGCAGACCTTTTCTCTTACGATTCAGCATTCATTCGCCTCCATATTGTTTTGAAAGAACTTTGAAAAATCAGAAAAGTCACAATCAACCACTAGTATAAATGAACACCTTCGGCCATAGCATGAGGTATTGGTCCCAAAACTTTACAGTTTTACAATACTTAACAATAATAAAATTTAATTTAAAGTGCTTATTTCTTTAAAATGCCTAAATACTCTATCCAGGGACCAACATCTGTCCTGTACCTATTTGCCAATACTCTTGAAATCTGTGAAATATGCGTAAGATCATGAACAGCCCAAGTGGAAATCAATTCCCTGACTCTTACTGGACCAAATACCGGATGAAGCCCTTTCTTTTCGAAATGAGTACCCAGATCAGGCATCCCCCTCAGTGTGGCCAGATTTTTTATTCTAAGTGTCTTAAAGATTTCAAGCTTTTCTTCAAGTGATAGATCCCCTGACAAACTTAGATGAGCAAAACGGTCAAATGGAGGAAATGGCTTGCCTCCCCCTTCCTGCAGAATAAATGTCAGCCGCGGAATCCAATTTTTCTCCTCGCCGTCAATCAAATGATCAACCACTTCAGCTGCATTCCACGTGCCTTCCCCTTCATTGCCATTAAGCCATACTGAAGATAGACCGCTTAGTAATGCATCCAGCGTATCGGGTGTACGTTCAAGAATCTCAATAGCCTCTCCTAGATTAAAATTCATATAGCTTCTCCTCTCCACCTTAAAGGCTTTCCTATAATATTTTCTCAAAAGCAGTAATAGTGAGTGCTTCATTTATTTCCTTTTTATCAAGCTCTTTAAAACCATTCTTTAAATAAAAATTAACAGCAGGTGTATTCTTAGAACCTGTTGTCACAATCAATTTTTCAATCATCGGCATCCGTTCAATGAAGTTCAGCAGCTTTTGTGCAATTCCCATTCTAAAATATTCAGGATGCACAATGAGTCTATGTATATCTAAAACGCCTTTCTCCTGTTTAATCGAAATCACCCCGCATAATATTTCGCCAGTAAAATACCCCAAAAAGGTCTCTCCGGTAAGTTGCAGGGTATTAGCGGTATCTTTTAAAGGCGGTAAATCAGGAAATCCAATGATATCAGCCTCAATCTTATAGGCAGGAAGCTGTACGCCCAGAACCTGCTCAGCCGCTTTTCGGTCATTAATATTTATTTCCTTAATCATGATCTTCCCTCTTTTTATATTAGTTTTAAAAATAATTCTCTATCGAAAAAAAATCCCCTCTTTTTTTTGGACCAATGAGTCCCTTCCAATATAAAATAATTTAAGGGGTGAATTAATTGAATTTAAAATATGAAGTGATAACAGAAGACAATATCAGCCTTTGCCGGGATTTATGCAATGAACTGATGGCTTTTCAGAAATCAAAGGCACATATAACACCAGAGCGCTTTGACAGCATGAATTTTGAAACAAGAATGGTTCCATCCGTAAAATCTGCTATACATAATTATATTGTGATCGTAAAAGATGTTGAAGAAATCGTGGGTTATGTCTACTCCAATGTTTCTCCGAAGGAAGCCTACTCCAATGATTTCGCCACTTTTTTTGATTTATCTACTGTTAAAAAAGACAATGTGGGCTGCTTATCACAATTCTTTATTAAAGATGGCTACCGCCAATTCGGAATTGGTTCAGTTCTTTTTAACATGTCGATGGAATGGTTACGTCAATTTAATGATGTGGAAGATTATTTTATTTATGTATCAAATGGGAATACAGAGGCCCTTGAATTTTATGTAAGTAAAGGATTTACTGTGAGTCACGATATTCTGGACGGTTTTATTACAGTTTTGCGAAAATAGGATTGTTTTCCCATAATGCATATATCTATTTTCTTTAAAAATATAGTGGACATTGCTATAAATCTTGTTATAATTCAAAAAGAAATTACTTTGAAAAGGGTGCATTATGGGAAATACATGCAGATATGTTGTGAGTGCCACTGGGAAAAACGGGGAGACTTATTATACGCAATGCAAGGATAAAGATGAGTTAAAAGAGTGGCTGGCAGAACACGAAGACAAGCTGAATAAGAAGGAACTGAAAGTGAAGGACAAGAAAAGACACCCTCTTTTAAGCTGGCTAAACTTCTGATCTTATTTGGCCTTTTCTATAAAATTACTATTTAATAAATAGTAAACATGGATAAGAAAATCGTATGATTTACAACTTTTATGATTATTGTTAATATATTAAAAAAACATTAATAAGTTTTCGCTTAATCTTAATTGAGCGGGGGAACCAACTGTACTTTTTCATAAAAGTACCTGGGGTGAATCCTTTACAGGTAGGGTATTCTCAAGACCCGAATCCGACAGCTAACCTCGTAAGCGTGTTGAGAGGGAAACACTGCATAAATGCACAGTGGTTTTTACCTCTGTGTTTTTTTGTTGCCCTTTTTAAGTTAGGTTTATGTTTTTTGGGGGTAATATAGGGAAGGACATTATTTTTCGTGTCTCTATTTTACATTTTTTTACAATTATTCATTGGAGGAACGCGTATGAAATTATCTACTAAAATTATTATTGCTTTGATAGCAGGGGGAATAACTGGTCTTCTGATTAATTTGTTTGCTCCTGGGATATTCCCCGAGCTTGACAAGTTTTTGTTTACACCGCTTGGAAAAATCTTTTTAAATCTCATTAACATGCTGGTTGTCCCGATCGTATTTTTTTCCATCGCTCTTGGTACAGCCGGACTTGGTGATCCAAAGAAATTAGGAAGAATAGGTGTAAAAACGATATCCTACTTTTTAGTTACTACAAGTATAGCCATTATCATCGGACTTACTTTAGCATCCGTTTTCCAGCCAGGAAACGTTGGGGAATTTGACGTAACAAACGTGGAGTATGAATCCGAAGAAGCTCCTCCAGTGTCAGAGACACTATTGAATATTATTCCGACCAATCCGGTAAAAGCATTCACTGAAGGAAACATGCTTCAGATCATCACGTTTTCCATTTTTGTCGGATTCGCCTTAACGATGCTTGGCAATAAAACAAAAGGCATTTTAAACCTTATTGAACAGGGCAATGACATGATGATGTACCTGGTCAATCTGGTTATGAAATTTGCCCCATATGGAACATTCGGTCTTATTGTTTCTGCTGTTGGAAGCCAGGGTCTTGATGCCATTAAGGCAATGGGACTATATATGATTGTGGTAGTACTTGCCCTTCTTATCCACGCCATTATCACCTATGGTGGTTCTATTGCACTCATTGCAAAAAGAAATCCATTATCCTTCTTTAAGGGATTTGCACCTGCCATGGGAGTAGCGTTCAGTACTTCAAGCAGTAATGCCACATTGCCGATTTCCATGAGTACTGCCCAAAAGAATCTGAAAGTTCCTGAATCAATCAGCAGCTTTGTTCAGCCGCTGGGTGCAACGATCAACATGGATGGAACAGCCATCATGCAGGGTGTTGCCACTATATTTATCGCACAGGTATTCAATGTGGATTTATCACTAACCCAGCTTATAACAGTTGTGCTCACGGCTGTTCTTGCAAGCGTAGGTACTGCAGGTGTGCCTGGTGTCGGCCTTATCATGCTGGCCATGGTCCTTAACTCAGTTAACCTGCCGGTGGAAGGTATCGCATTAATTATTGGTATTGACCGTCTGCTTGATATGACGCGAACTGCTGTCAATATTACAGGCGATGCTGCTTGTGCAGTGATTGTCGCGGAAACAGAAGCAAAGAAAGAAGCTGTAAAAGCCTGATTACAAAATAACACCGGTTATCCGGTGTTATTTTTTTCGTAGCTCTTCATCCCCTTCTTCATTCAATTTCATTGCTTTTCTATGATAGTTTAGTATAATTAGATTCATAACCATCACGTAACAGTTTGGAGGAAACCTCATGGGGCTGAGAAGTTAAGAATAGGAGAATTGGCTGAAAAAGCAAATGTTACGAAGAGAACGATTGATTACTATACTTCCCTGGGTCTTTTAGAAGCAGAACGTTCACCTTCAAATTATCGCTATTATGACCAATCCTCCATCGAACGTATTGCTTTCATCGAGAAATGTAAAGAAGATGGTTTGTCACTGGAGGAAATTAAGAAAAAAGTCATCAGCCAATTTTCTGAAGAGGTAGATGTACTAGAGCTAAGGCTTAAAATTCAGGATCTGGAGGAGGATGTGACAAAAGCACTTTCTCAGCTGAAAAAATCAGATCCGGAAAAATATGAATACGTTAAAAAAAATATTTCACATGAAAGCTTATCTTTAATTCAGTCACTGCTTTTATTGCTGAACTGATATTGGTTTTTTGATTTTTGGAGCATTATGGATATTTGTTTGGGCACAATTTAAGTAGTGAACTTATTAAGTATTATTACCATTTTAGGAGGTGTATGTCTTACTTTTTAGTAAGGCTGCTTGTTGACAACCATAAATTTATTATTGATTGCATTATTAATAGCATTAACCGCATTCTTCGTAGCAACCGAGTTTGCGATTGTAAAGGTCCGTGTTTCCCGAATTGATCAGCTGATTGCTGAAGGGAATAAAAGGGCTATAGCGGCAAAGAGAGTCGTCACGCACCTGGATGAATATTTATCGGCCTGCCAATTGGGGATTACTATCACCGCATTAGGTCTCGGTTGGCTTGGTGAGCCAACCGTTGAAAAGTTATTGCATCCGTTATTTGAGAGGTTTGAAATAGCAGAGTCCCTTACCCATATTCTATCATTTGGTATTGCCTTTGCTTTAGTCACCTTCCTGCATGTTGTAGTAGGAGAGCTTGCACCTAAAACCGTTGCCATTCAAAAAGCGGAAGCAGTCACAATGGCGTTCGCAGCACCGATTATTTGGTTCTACCGAGTGATGTTCCCATTCATTTGGTTCTTAAATGGATCAGCCCGGGTACTCGTTGGCCTATTTGGTTTAAAGCCGGCTTCTGAGCATGAAATGGCCCATTCTGAAGAAGAGTTGCGAATTCTTTTATCCGAGAGTTACAAAAGCGGTGAAATTAATAAAAATGAATTGAAGTACGTGAACAATATCTTTGAATTTGATGAAAGAATTGCAAAAGAAATCATGGTTCCGCGTACGGAGATGATTACAATTGCTTCGGATCATACACTGGCAGAAATCATGGAAACCATCCAAACAGAGAATTACACCCGATACCCTGTTGAAGATGGGGATAAAGACAATATCCGCGGGTTTATTAATGTAAAAGAATTTCTGACAGCCAGTCTTACAGACAAGATTACACCGGAGAACCTTGATTTAGACTCCTTTATTAATCCGGTTATCCATGTCATTGAAAGCATTCCAATCCATGACCTGCTTGTCAAAATGCAGAAAGAACGTATCCATATTGCCATTTTAATGGATGAATATGGCGGTACTTCCGGATTGGTGACGGTTGAAGACATTCTTGAAGAAATAGTCGGTGAGATCCGTGATGAATTTGATGAAGATGAAGTTCCTGAGATACGAAAGCTTAAAGATGATCATTATATCCTGGATTCCAAGCTTCTTATAGAAGATGTCAATAATCTGCTTGGCACGGATTTTGAGCATGAAGACGTAGATACCATTGGCGGCTGGTTCCTAACACAGCATATGGAAGCAGAGATAGGAACAGAGATTGAAGCGGATGGATTTACATTTAAAGTCCACGAAAAAGACGGACACCAGCTTCATTATCTGGAGGTTTTTAAAAGCAAGCCCCAGTTAGCCTAGAAAAAATGGCGGCTCCGATTTCGGCAGCCGCCATTTTTGCGTCTATATATAATTACTTGATTGTTTTCCTATTACCCGTTAGACTGACTTATGTACTTGAAGAATTACCTTTTTATAAATTTACAGGATGTGTGGCTATGTCAGAAATTGTTATCAGCTTAATTGAATTTTTAAAACAGTTCTCTTATTTTGGAATATTGCTTGCACTTTGCTTTGAATTTGTTCCGGCAGAAGTGGTGCTCCCTTTGGCAGGCTTTTGGGTCTTTCAGGGTGACTTTAATTATTATCTGGTTGTATTAGCAGGCACTGTGGGAGGAACGATCGGGCCGCTGACATTATATGCGCTGGGCCGATATGGCGGCCGTCCCATGGTTTTAAAATACGGAAAATACTTCTTAGTTTCACAAAAACAGATTGATGCATCGGACAAGTTCTTTGAAAAATACGGTTCAGGGGTCGCTTTCTTTGCCCGCTTTTTGCCGGTTGTCCGTACAGCGATATCGATTCCATGCGGAATGGCCAAAATGAATGTGTGGAAGTTCTCAATCTATACGTTCCTGGCAATGCTCCCGATTACCGCATTCTATGTTTATCTGGGGTTTAAACTTGGCCCTCATTATAAAGAAGCAGAGGAAATATTCAATAGCTATGCCCTTCCTCTAGTCCTGATTATCCTTGCGGGACTCATTATTTTCTTTACTTACAAATTCATCAGCAAGCGCAAGAGCGAAAGTATCTAAATAGAAAACGGCACTGGATGAGCAGTGCCGTTTTTCTATACAAAAAACTTTGAAGCCCACACAATATAACAGGCCCCTGGTATAAACATGATCTGTGCAGGGACGTGCCTCGCCGTTTTGGTCGTTATTCACTTAGATTAACTACCGTTTTCCTTTGACCCTCGCAATTTTGGTCATTATTTACATCGGTTAACTACCATTTTTTAAAGACACTGGTCATTTTCACCGTCGTTCTTCCCGACTATGCGCCAAACTAGCTTATCAGCTTTTGGACTTCACCATCAATATAATCTCTTAAATCATAAAGCTTAGTAAAATCTATGTCAGGATGATCATTTGCAGCTGAACTATAAATTCCCACTATTTTTTGAATAGCAGGCCTAAACCCATCTGGCATTGACTTCAGTGCCCACTCTCCTGCTTCATACTTGGATGATATAACTTCTTCCTTGAGATACCAATAAACCCGAATCATATTTAATACACTATAAACAGGATCCTCTTCAAGATTTTCAAGGCAATCAAGGTAATCCCCCAAGATAGAAGCTAGGTAGTCCTCTCTCGGCACATTAGGAAAAGTTGCACTTATCGATTCGCCTGCAGCACAGATCCCGCGATGTTGAACGATCGTAATATGGGCAGCCAAATCAGGATCAAATCCAGAAACGATATACGGATTCATTTCTTCTTCAAATCTCTCCCGCCAAAATTCACTATAGTGAAAATCAAACGGACATGGATGCTGCCAATTGCTGAGATCTTTTTCATTCAAAAAGCTGACTTCTATGGGAAACGGTGCATTGGAGCACCTTAAGAATAACTTTGCAATCTTTATTTTTATTACAGAAGACAAGGAATGGTACGTTACAATTAAAATATCAACATCACTTTTCTCCGGGTTAAATCCGCCCATCGCCAATGAGCCATGCAAATAAAAACCTTTGAAGTTATCCTTTAATAGTAACTTTACTTCTTCTAATAAATGATTAACAATTTCCATTACATCAGGCTTACTCATGCCAAAAGCTCCCCCGCTTCGTTTCAAGTAATCATACCAATACGTGCTGCTATTCCATCTGAACGCTCTCCTTTACCATGACAGAAAACAAGGTATGCACCGTAAACCTTTCCATTTATCGTTTTTTCTGTATAAGTCCGAATCCCAGCCCAACCGGATCCGCCAAATAGGCAAGATAAAAATCAGCAAATTCCATTTTATCTCTCACAACCATTGCTCCATTCTCTGTTGCAAGTGATATGGCTTCATCGATCGATTCTACTTCAATCTGAATCCGGGTTCCATGCGGGTAATCACTTGGTCCTTTACTGATTCCCCCATTAATTGTTTGATTTTGAGCTCCTTCAGTATGGACGGGCCGATACCCCCACTTCGGCTCTTCTATCTCCCAGCGAAAAACTTTGGAATAAAACTCAGCTGCTTTTTCCGGATCCTGGCAGTTTAATTCGAACCCAACTACTTTTGCCATTGTCATCTCCTGCTTTCATCTATTATATATATATTTTCAAAAAACCATTCCGATTGATAGACACCACTTATTCAGCTAAAGGCCAAACAAGCTGCTTCAAACCACATGACCAATTAGATTGATTCCACCAATACTATATCGTGTATGTTCTATATGCTCACCGTAATTTCCTGCCATCTGCTTATAAATTCCCCAGCCTCTTAAATTCCTTGCTCAAACAAGCCTGCTTAAAGCGCTTAGTCTGTTTAAGGCTGTTAATATCAGAGCGATTATCATAGGATAGCTGAATATGAAAATAGTTGATATATTCCAAAATGGCAAAGACATATATAAATCCCGCAATCACAAGCCCAAGCGGAAATGCCGGATGCCATATCATGTAGTCTGCCACGAATGCACATGGAATCCCTGTAATCATCCCCAGATTCCATTTATTTGAAACCCTTAGCCACAGTACAAGCCTCATCGGGGCAACTGACGTATTCTCTCTTTTTAATCGCTTCCATTTTACAAACCAATAAATGGAGCCTTGAAGCAATATGAACTCCAGCAGCAGAAATGATGACCAGAAAGAAAAAAGTGAATATAAATGGAGATCCGGAAAGGTATAGTTCACCAGGTAACTGATGGATACAAATATGATCAGACTTATTGATTCTCCAGTAAAAAGATATGAAAGTCTCTTCAGCATTCTATTTCTCAATCTGAAATTCCCCTTTTCCGAGTAAGAACTTCCCCTAATGTATTACGAATATTCTCAAAAATTGTTTCAAAAAGTAATAAGTCCCTTCCTTAAAATCGAATGAAATTGAAAATATAGGTAAAACTAAAAAAAATACATATTATGGGGTGAAATAATGCGAAACCCTTTCGAGGCAATTAAGGAAACCATTAAGAATTTTGCTGATAACGAACCCCCAAACCGCCGCTGCATGTCGGGGAGGTTATGGATTTATGGACTCTGTATACAGCATTCCATGAAGCCCATTCCCTTTACTATATTGCCTTAAATATGACCACAGATCCTGAGCTTTTGCATACCATCCGCTCTTCCATTGAAGGAAGCAGGACAGACACAAAAATGATTGAAGATTTTCTGCTTAAAGAAGGGGTGCCGCTGCCTTTAACTAATGCAGAAAAACCACTTTCCAACCCGGATTCTGTTCCAGAAGGTGTAAAGTTAACGGATGATGAAATAGCTAATTTAATATCTGTAAAAATCGCAGCAAGCATCACCTTTTGTGCACAAGCTATGATTAAAACAGTCAGAACAGATGTGGGGTTAATGTTATTTTCCTTACAGGTGCATTTAATGGAAATAGCATCCCCCCCTTAAGAATTTAATGAAAGAAAGAGGCTGGCTGAGAATCCCGCCAAGCTATATGCCGCCTGGCACTCCTGAAAGAAGTTAATATCCGCTGAAAGACTGCTGCCTCTGATCACCGGGGCAGGAGTCTTTTGTTTATTTCTGCCGATACACGGACTGGCACAAAATATTGTCTTCCGCGTATTCCTATAATGGTGATGAATATGAAAATACTAAGAACGATCAGAAGTATGATAAAACACGAGGCCCGGAAATTCTTCGATAACAGAATGGAAAGGAATAAAAAAAGGCTGAGAGCTTCCGGCAACAGCAAGAAGCTCTAATTTGACCTGATATAATGCAAATGCCAGCGAACGAATAAAAAAGCAGCAAAATAGTAGAAGGCAGAATACCACCATTTCCAGGAGATATAATTGATAAAATTCATCTTAACCGTACCCATTTCGAAAAGAACCGAAAAAATGACCCAGGCTGCAGTATAAAAGAAAAAAGAACGCCTGTTTTCCGGCATGAAATTCAGAAAGATAATTCCAAATGATGCCCCAAGAGTTAGTTCAATGATATGAACCCACATCTGTACTCCCCCGCCGTTTAACTCATACAGCCGAAAATATAAGCTTAGCATTACGTCTGTACTTAAGTTAATCAATGCAATGACAGCCCAGCTTATATATATTTCTTTATTCGTTAAACGCTTTGGCATAAACCAGATTACAATGAGATTAATGGCCAATGAAAGATAAGGAAACCAATACATACAATGGACCGCCTTTTAATATTTATATTTCTAAAGAACTTGCCTCCTCGAGCCGAAACAAACTAAAACGAGAGGAAGCAAAAGACTTCTCTTTCCTTTTTCGTCATTCAGATAAGCAGATATACAGTTTTTAAAGATAAATGTATATTACTTTCAAAAGATTTTCCCGAAAACAAATAAAAGAGAGCGGACCAGTAAAGGTACTAGGTCAACTCTCTTTCAATTATGCTCCTAAACCCGTCAAGGCTCTCATCTGCTTTCTTGCCCTGAAAATCCTGGTTTTCACAGTTGAAGGCTTTAAATTTAGAACAGTGGCGATTTCCTGTTCTTTTAATCCTCCATCAACCTTGAGCAAAAGCACTTCCTGGTAGTTCATTGCAAGCTGCCTGATGGCTGACTTGATTTCCATAAGCGCAAAACCTGATTCAACTTCCTGTTCGACATCTTGCTTTGTAATGAGGCAGAAGCTTTCAAGAGTGTCCTGCTCCATCGGCACTGCAGCCTTTCGCTTTTCGCTCCGAATCATATCCAGTGCGGTTCTTCTGGCAATGACAGACAGCCATGCCCCTGCTTTTTCTTCATCTATAATTGTTTCCGCCTTCTTCATGGCTTTAATAAACGTTTCCTGAACGATATCTTCTGCAAGATACGCATCTCTTGTCATTGAAAAGCATATATGATAAAGCCGTTTATAATGGCAGGAATACAGCTCTGCAATATCCATAATTCCCCTCTTCCCTTACTCCTCTAATTTCAGTGAAATGCTCACCTTGAACAAATCACCGTCTGTATCTATATCAAGATTCCCTTCATGAAGGTCTATGATCGACTTGGCAATGGCAAGGCCCAGTCCTGAACCATCTGTATGCCTTGATTTATCTCCCCGCTTAAAACGCTCATACAATTCTTCACTCTGGTCATCCAGCTCGTATTTGGAAACATTTTTAAACGTAATGACTGCCTGGCCTTTGACTTTCGCAAGGGCAATATAGACCCGTGAATGTTCCAATGAATATTTAAGAATATTGCCTATTAGATTATCAAACACGCGCCAGAGCTTTTGGCCATCCACATTAGCGATTGCCGGATGATCAGGCTTGGTGACGCGGAACTGCAGATTCGATTCCCTAATGGCATTATCATGCTCTGCAAGCGCCTGCTGCAGCAGCTGAACCAGGTCCACTCTTTCCTTTCGAAGCTCAATATTGCCGGTTGCCATCTTTGAGACCTCGAATAAATCATCAATCAAAACTTTTAACCGTTTAGATTTCCGGTCAATAATCTCAAGGTAGGCAGAGCGATCATCTTCTGATGCCTCGCCTGACTTCAGCAGCTCCGTGTACGTAATAATGGAAGTTAATGGTGTTCTTAAATCGTGGCTGACGTTTGTAATCAGTTCCGTTTTCAGCCTTTCGCTTTTTGCCTGCTCACTAAGGGACGTTTTTACGCCCTGCTTCAATACATTCATGTTTCCTGCGAGTGAAGCCAGGACGCTTTTTCCTTTAACAGGCAAGTCCTGTCCCATGTGGCCAGAAGCCAATTCATCGGCAGTCTCAACAATACGGTTGAAATAGCCAACGCGTCTGATTAATGCCATAACAAGAGGAATACCCGCAAAAGCTAAAGCCGTTATATAAAACAGGACAAACAGCGGATGGAAGAACATGATAATGGAACCCATTCCCATTCCAAAGATGATTAATAGAACAACAAACAGCTGCGTTCCTGTGCTCCGGTTTAAAAAGGCTTCCTGGAGGCTGGTTTTCAAACCGCTGGCTACCCTATAAACCAGACTCTTTTTCAAAACTGACTTTGCACTATCCAAGTCCTTAAATTCACCTGCAATATACTTGAGCTGAACAATTGTCAGGCCGCAAAGAACCGATGCTCCAAGGAGAACAATAATCAATTCCATCATACGCGAAAGGATGTTATAGCTGTCTATAAGAAAATCGTTTACCAGAAAAAGCGCCAAAATACTTCCAATTGCTGATAACCCTAAGAAGGTGATTCGTAAATCAATAGGCATCTTATTGTATAATGGCTCCCACCTTTTGATTTCAGCTGACAGGGCCTTTGACTTTCTGCCGGCAATTAATGCAGCGATAAATGCCAAAACAGCTGAACCGCCATAAATTAATAATACAATCTGTTTTTGCTTGAAATGATTTTTCTGGTCAATGAACATATTTGATTCAGGAAGGTTTTTAGCCAGGCCTATTTGCCCCCTAAAGTAGCCTGCTTGCGATTCGACCAGTGCCTGATCAAACTCCTCATATCCCCCCATAATAAAATAAAGGAAATAATCTTTATCCATCGTGTAATCGGTATGAAATAGCATCTCTTTTTCCATGACTTCATCTGGAGATTCATTCTTGGATAAAGTTAAATTGGTGTATACATCACCAGTCGAAGTGTCTTTGAAATAATAGGTAAATGAATCCTTATAGTAATCATACTGATCCCTGAGCTGCTCTTTCTCTTTATAAAATTCTTCTAATTTCTCTTCTTTTTCTTTAACCACTTTGGTGCGTACATGTTCATCACTTTCAAAGTTTTTCGTGACATCTTCAATTTTTTTATACATTTGATTTTTTAAAGATTGTGCTATTTCACTGCTGTTCACCGCTTTTGCTTCTTCAATCCTGGGTTCATATTGGTTCTTTATACTATCAATTTGTTCAGGAAGTGTTCCATAACGATAACGATGTTCATTAATTTCCTCTTCCGTCACCTCAATCGCTTCTTTCGCTTTTTCAATAGGCATGTTATTCAGTTCATACAATTCCAGATAGCCGGCATATTGATCTATTTCACTTCTGAACTCTGCTGTGTGAAAGTAATCCGGGTTTGCATATTCCCTGCCATTAATCAGAACTGACAAAACGCCGCTTGCTCCGAAAGCAAATAAAACCATAATCATCGCAATGATGAACCTATTTTTCCATTTTGTATCCAATTCCCCATACCACCTTTAAATATCTCGGATTCTTCGGATCGATTTCAATCTTTTCACGGATTTTCCGAATATGTACCGCCACCGTATTTTCCGCGTTATAGCACGGCTCGTTCCATACCCGTTCATAAATTTCATCTATAGAGAAAACGCGTCCGGCATTCGTCATTAAAAGTTCCACAATTTTATACTCGATTGGTGTCAATTTCACCGGCTCTCCATTAACACTCACTGCTTTCGCTTCCTTATCCAGCATGAGGCCGTTTAGATCAACGACCTTTTTAACTCCTTCAAACGTTCCGAATGTCACATATCTTCTCAGCTGGGATTTCACGCGGGCAACCAATTCCATGGGATTGAAAGGCTTGGTCACATAATCATCCGCCCCAACCTGCAGACCCAGGATTTTATCGGTATCCTCTGTCTTGGCACTCAGTATGATAATCGGAATGTTTTTCTTCTCGCGAATTTTATATGTAGCCGAAATGCCATCCAGCCTTGGCATCATGACATCTAAAATGATCAGATGCACCTCGTGCTCGTTCAAGATCTCCAGAGCTTCGATTCCATCCTTTGCTTTTAAAACGGTGATGCCTTCATTTTTAAGATAAATTTCAATGGCGTCCCTGATCTCTTTTTCATCATCTACGACAAGTACATAATAGTTATCCATAATCCCCCTGCTTTCAAAGGTGCTCGTTTTCATATTTTTATACTAAACGTAAAATCTTAACATTAATGTAATAGAAATCTTAAGAATTTCTTAAGATTGGATTTGTGTTTTCTAAATTTTGCCCGTTGATTTCCGCTCCAGGCACGCAGCGAACCCGCGGGGAGGAATGCGAGCCTCCTCGGCTCCGCCTGCGGGGTCTCACACTTCCCTCACTTCCCGCAGGAGTCAAGCGCCCTCCGCTCCAATCAACGCAGAGGTCAAATGTTGTTAGCTGCCTTTACGAGGATTGGATTAATCTTATCTCTTCTATTTTATATAGGGTGGAAATGGAAATATAGACTTGTATTTGCAGGACGCAAAAAAGCACCACCCTCCAGCTGAGTTTGCTGATGGATGGTGCAAAAAGAATAAAATTCATCTTTTAATAGGACCGGACAGGCGAAACCAGCTGAATATAAGAGTCTCCGCTGACAGGCTTGATTATGATTGGTCTCATTGAACCGCTGAAGCTTAAAAGAACCTGTTCTTCCTGTATAGCTTTTAAGGCATCCATTAAAAAGTTCCCATCTACCGAAATGGATAGTTCTTGTTCGCCAGTGATTTCTAATAGTTGCTGTGTTTCTTCAATTTTTCCGATGGCAGAGGAAACAGAGGATATTTTCAATGCTCCTTCTTTTATCTCCAAAAGGACATTATTGTTTTTCCACTCATGTGCAAAAAGGCAGGCGCGGTCAATACCCTTTAATAGTTTCTTTGCATCCAGTTTTATAACTGTTTTAGCTTCCTTTGGGATAAGTCGGGTTACATCCGGATACTTGCCTTCAATAAGCCGTGAACAGAGCATGATTGATTTTGTTTTAAAAACTAAATAGCTCTCTGATGAAAAGATTTGTACTTTACTTTCTTCCTGATGAGCCAATAGCTTTAAAAGCTCCTTAAGGCTGGGGCCAGGAACAATGAAAGAGCCGTATGATTGAGAAAGGATCTTTGTCTCCAGAAATGCTAATCGATGTGAGTCAGTTGCGGCACATGAAAAGCTGTTTCCGTTGAAATTTATATGCACACCGGTAAGTGCCGGCCTGGTATCATTCTTTGAAACAGCAAACACGGTTTGCTTTATCATTTCTATTAATTTTGCAGAAGAAAATTCAATTCCTTGAGAATCTTCAAATTCGGGAAGTGCTGGATACTCTTCAGCAGGAAACCCATTTAATGAAGTGAGGATTTCGTCTGACATTATTGTCATGCTATTCTTTTCATCCACTTTGATATGTATGTCACCCGGCAGCTTTTTAATGAGCTCTGTGAGGTATCTGGATGTTACAACAGCACTTCCAGTCTCTGCAATCTCAAGTCCGGTTTCTTCATCAGATGCAGGAATGACCTTTTCAATCACAATATCCGAATTGCTTCCGGTGAGTGTTAAATGCTCCTCACAGGCAGTCAGCTTTATTCCTGTCAAAATAGGAAAAGGAGTCTTAGCTGAAACTACACTGCTTACTTCTCCAATTGCTTTATGAAAATATTCGTTCTTAATTGTAAATTCCATTCATTCCCCACCTATTTTTTTCGATAGGATATTCTTTCGACAAAATTCCTGAAAATCCCTTTCAGCCTGTCAGCTTAACTTAGTGTGAAACAGTTCGAGAGGATAAAGCTTACCAGCTTTTACGGCATCAAGGATTTGCCTGATAACTTTGGCATCACGCAGTTCCTCGTCCTTGAAGCTTTTAAAGTTTGATAGATTGACCCACTTGCTATCAGCTATTTCTTCTTCCTGAAGGCTCAAAAACCCCCCTGTTATTTGACCAATAAAATGAAATAAGATGACCTGATGGTCCGTACTGCTGATAAAGTTATAGATTCCAGTTGTATGAGTCAGTTTAACATCCAGGCCTGTTTCTTCTTTAACTTCCCTGCAGGCAGCCTCCAGGATATCTTCCCCTTTTTCAACATGGCCTGACGGGAAATTCCATTTATTCTTTACGGAGGCTTTATTCTCTTTTATCATCAGCACTTTGCCTTCTTGTATAATTGATGTACTGACAACAAGCACGATTTCATTCTGTGTCATTCAGCGGCTCTCCTTTGCTATTAATTCACCCAATGCTCCGGTCTCTGTAATCCCTTAGGCAGCTTCGTATGCATATCCCCTTTTGCTGAATTAACCTGAGCCTGTGTGAGAAAAATACTTCCCATTAGATTGGCTCCGCTTAAATCTGCGTCCCTGAAGTCCGCACCAATAAGATCTGTATTTCTCAAATCAGCTTTGTGAAGGTCAGCTGCAATAAACAAAGATCCTCTTAAATTCGCCCCGCAGAAAACCTCACCTCTTAATTTTGCCCCGATAAAATCTCGCCGGCCGTTATTATTTTTCGAAGATTTGTGATTTAATCCTGAATTCCTCCTGACAATCTCACTGGCTTTCAGAAGCAGCTTATTGACTTCTTCCCTAAGTTCCTGAACATCAATAGCCAAAATCAACCCCGGTTCCATATTAGTTAAATCCTCTGTTTTATCCAAAATTCCTCTGACTTCACCATGAATAGGCCCGGCGTCTTCCAAATGCAGAATTTCAGTTAAGTAGAAAAGCATTTCATGAAGCTGGTGCATAACGGGAAACACATCGAACATCTCTTTCTCAAGTCCTGGATGGCTGCGCCAGTCTCTATTCTTAAAGGTGTGTTGAGATACTTTCTGGCCTGCTCCAAAGCATTCAAATGTGGTGCAGCCCCTGAAGCCCTTTTTTCTTAGGTCGGCATGTATCTGACAGCGAAAATCAGCCTGCAGATGGGGGCATGGTTTACCAGCATCCTTTTCCATAGCAAAGTCCGCAGATTTTGTATAGGGAAGGGCCACACAGCAAAGCCCAAAACAATTTTCGCAATCGGGAAATAAATTACTCATTTAAACAAGCACTTCCTTGCGTTCATAGTACAGGAAAGATTTCATCAATATTTTTTCTATGATACTGTTCTTGACTTTCCTTACGGGAATGTTTATTCTTTCTGGAAATGGAAATTATTCTTAATATCTCATTATGAAGGAGTGACTTCATGTCCAGAAATAAATATAAAGAAAAGGCAATGAGTGCCGTAAACAAGCTAAAATCCAACCTTAAAGGGAAGCTTTATGAACTGGCAGACATTCCTTCCGTGTCTGTTAAACAGCTATCAGAATTCATCCAGCAGCATCCCGATACACAAATAACAAAGAAAGAGCTCCTTGGAAATACCTACACTTTCTACCGCTTAAATGCGAATGATGACTTTCTGTATATGGAGACAATTAATGAACGTATCCTTCAATTGGATGGATCCTCACATGGAAAAAGATTTGTCTCTTATCGATCCTACCGGGATTCCCATAATTTGAATACTCCGATGAGGTTAACATAACGGCCTTCAGTAAAGTGAGCTTCACACAAGGGAAGCTCACTTATTCCTATTTGCTGCTGGTTGGTCTATTAGATATTATGAGAGTTTAATAGTCTCTCCGTTTCCCGCTCTCTTACCTGTATAATGTTTTCTCTCCCCTATTTTTTACTTCATAAATTTGTCCCATATTATGGTATCATCATCGATATTATTAAGTTTACTAAAAAAGTGAATTTTTTCAATATTAGAAACGTATTAAATAAAAGGTTAGGAATTTTGCAGGATACCAACATCCAACTTGTCATGAAAGAGGGGAAAATGAATGACTGTTTTAGAGGTAAGAAATCTGCAAAAATCCTTTGGGTCCATTAAGGCTGTCAAGGATATCAGTTTCTCGGTTCATGCCGGTGAAGTTTTCACCATAATAGGACCTAACGGAGCAGGTAAAACGACGACACTGGAAATGATTGAAGGCCTGGTTTCACCAGACAATGGCGTAATTCATTTTGGTGATCTCGATTGGAATAAGCATGCAGTTTCGATAAAAAAGAAAATTGGTGTTCAGCCTCAGTCAAGTGCCATGTTTGATTTGCTGACACCGGAAGAAAACCTTAATCTTTTTGCTTCCTTTTACGACGATGCCCGGCCAACCGAAGAGATTCTTGAAATTGTTAGCCTGACTGAGCACCGCAAAAATCACGTAAAAAAACTTTCAGGCGGCCAGAGGCAAAGGCTCGCCATTGGGCTGGCCCTGATTAGTGACCCGCAGATCATTTTTCTGGATGAACCGACAACCGGCCTTGATCCCCAGGCCCGAAGAAATATATGGGATATTATTCTCCATCTAAAGGAATTAGGCAAAACAACTATTTTAACGACACATTACATGGAAGAAGCAGAAAAGCTAAGTGACCGTGTATGCATTGTGGACCAGGGGAATGTGATTACACTCGATACCCCTTCCGCACTCATTGAGAAGCTGACGGATGAGCGGGAAATAAGAATGAGCTTTCTTGATGGAGAAAAGGCAGCTGAGGACGCTGACAGGTTTTCAAAGGAGCTGGAATCCGTTTCCAAAACAGAACGGGAAGGGGCGGCTCTGAAAATATGGGCATCAAAACCGGAAGAAACCCTTTTGGACTTATTTAAATTTACTAAAGAAAACTCATACGGAGTGGAACAGGTCTCCATAAGGGAAATGAGTCTGGAAGATGTGTTTATTGCATTTACGGGCAAAGAATGGAGGGATTAACATTAAATTTAATCAATTTAAAATGATGTTTCTGGCGCAGCTGAAATTAACTCTTCGTGAAAAACAGGCATGGTTCTGGGGCATCTTTTTCCCAGTTATTTTAATGGTCATCTTTATGGTCATTTTCAGCGGAAATTCAGATGAAGAGTTTAAAACAGAGGTTGCTATAGTGGATCCGAGCCCGAATCCAGCGTCCGAAATGATGTTATCACAAATCAGTGGCCTTCCTGTTTTTGAGGTGAAATCAGGAAAGCCGGTTACAAGGGATAAAGCGGAGGAATGGGTAAAAGAACAGGAAGTGGATGCCGCGATTATCCTGCCGGAGACAGCGGAAGAATCTTCTGTGTTTCTTGTTGTCAATAAAGAAAATGAACAGGGTGCAGCAGCCCAGGCCGTTTCCGGCATTCTGGATAAGTTTGTGCAGCAGGCCAATTTACTGGCTGCAGGTGCTTCTCCAAAATATGATCTGCAATATGAATCGATTACATCAGGCACCAATGAATTGGATTATACCGATTTCCTTTTAACCGGAATGATTGCTTTATCCATTGCCCAGGGCGGCATGTTTGGCATGGTGGACCTGGTGGAAATGCGCAGAAAGGGATTAATTAAAAGACTGCGCATGACCCCGGCCAATATGGGGATATTCGGGTTAAGCGATATGGCTATGAGACTTTTGTTCAGCATTGTGCAGATCGTATTGCTCTCGTTAATAGGAGTCCTCGTATTCGGCGCCAACCTTTATATTAATCCTTTTACCCTGATTATCATATTTTTGATCGGCGCTCTATCCTTTAATGCCCTTGGCTACTTCTTCTCCTCTTTCAGCAAAACGACCGAGGCTTATATGGGAGTAGCCAATATCTGCAGCTTTCTCATGATGTTTTTAAGCGGCGTGTTTTTCCCTATTGAAACGATGCCTGAATGGATTCAGCCGATTTCGGCTGTTCTGCCGCTCACCTATTTCGCTGATGGCTTAAGAGAAAGCATGGTTTATGAAGCCGGCATAGCTACGGCGTCACTTTGGGCAGGAATTGCCGTGATGGTTATTTGGGGTGCGGTTACCTTTCTTCTGGGATCTGTGCTTTATAAACGGAAGGCGATTGCTGCAGATAGATAAAAAATGAAGGGGCCGGCTGCCTGGTATCAGGCGGCTGGACCACATTTAGAATCACACTGGGAGATCCACTTAATAACTTTTACCTCACTTCTTCTTTGACAGATCTTCATGGTCAGTAGCCATAGGCGGCTTTTCAAACCATCCTTTTTCTATCATAAGATTCATCCCATCCTCTGCCAACAATCCAATTTCGACTATCATGCGTGCATAGTCTGCTGAAATGTCCCTTCGCTGCGCCATGGACATCGCTTCCCCGTAATAGCCTATAGAAGCTGATAGAAGAGTTGAGATATGATATATCATAAGTTTATCCGAAAAGGGAGGAATCGTTGAATCCGTTACCTCTGCCTCAAATGTCCTGGGGATATTCAGATTTGACTGGGTTAATATCCCGGATAAAATTTCAAGATGTTTGCGGCATAATTGTCTGCTTCTTTCCATATATTTTTGAACCTCTTTAGATTGGGCGACTTGTCCAAATCCAAGTTCTAAAACCATCTTCATCATTATTTTTTGCATATTCAGGTAGATTCCGCTGATTTCAATCGCATTTACAGGTCTCCGCTTCCCGAACCATCCTGCTAAGTAACTCTGTTTCCCTACAAATTCAATTTCGTGATTGTTATTTAATATCGGCGGTTTGACCATTACCCCTTTCTCAATTAAAACATCAGCAGAACGATCAAATAACTCCATCGTTTCATCTATAACCTGCTTTATATACTTCCTAATGTCTGCCCGCGTAGCATTGCTTAAGGCACCTGCATATCTTGTCCCCCCATGTATTGCCATAATGTGTATGTACATCCCCATAAAAATATCAGTAAATAGTAACGGTGCATCCACATTAACATCTTTGTCAGTAAAACCAATTGGAATTGGCTGATTCTCTCTTGATAAAAACCCATTAATTTTTTTCATGTGGCTTTTTGATAATTTGAGGGCAAATTCAAGTACTTTGCGGATCTCTTTGTCCTTTACATGGTTCAAAAAATGCCGCAGGATACAAACAGCAAGGCTGTCATTCACATATTGTGACCAAAGTGTTGCATGTTCAGCTGCAGTAAGCTTATCTTCATAATTTCCGCCAGGCATACCTTTCCCTCCTGCATTTTGTCTGATATATGGTTCCCCACCCTACGCAACTTTATTAAAAAGATTTCCTGGTTCATATTACGTTTGATAAAAATGATGAAAAAAGGTGAAACCACCTGGGTTTCACCTCAACCTCGCCATTATATATTTTCAAAAAACACTCTGATTACATCGGCTCCCCCAATAAAGGTTCCCAGTGAGCTGCCCAGATTGGATAGGACAACAATCAATAAAATCCGGCTCACTTTGTTTCTCCAGAATCCTTTAACACTGAATACATCTTCAGTTAAGGTCTCAAAATCTCTTACGTTGGGCCGTCTCATATAAGCTTGTGTCAGTCCGGCAAACCAGCCTGCCGCAAGAAGGGGATTCAGTGATGTAATTGGTGCTGCAACAAATGCAGTTAATATTGTCAGCGGATGCCCCATTGCAATGGCAGCCCCCAGTGCTGACAAGGACCCATTCCATATAATCCAGCTGATAGTCTGCGCAAGACCCGCAGATGGATTTGCGAAGAAGGTATAAGCTATGATGGCTAAAATAAACACCGGAATACTCCAGCCAATGATCTTTGGTACATTGGATTTTGGAGGGCGCTCAGTCAATTTGGCCATATCCTGCTCTTTTTTGATTTCCTCTTTGATCCCCGGTACATGGGCTGCCCCCAGCACCGCTACAATTTTTTCTCCTGGCGCATCTTTTATTTTCTGGGCCAGGTATTGATCCCGCTCATCAATGAGCGGTTTTTTCAACCTCGGAAAACTTTCTGTAAATTCATTTAGAATTGCATTTATCGTATCCTGATTTTTCATTTTCTCAAGTTCTTCTTCAGTTATAGTATCTTTGCTGAAAATACTTGCAATGACCTGACTGAGAAGCAGTGATTTTCCTTTTAATCCAAGGTTGCCCCAAATCCTTGCAAAGGTAATCTGGATATTGCGGTCTGCCAAAACAAGCTTTGCCCCTGTTTCCTTGGCTGACTCAATTCCCTGAATCATTTCCTGGCCAGCCTTAATGCCAAATTGGTCGGCCATACGGTTTTGAAAGGATGAAATCGCCAGATTCATTAAAAGCAGTGATGCTTTCTTTTCCTTAATCACCTGGATGATATCCATTTCCTTCCACTTACTGCCTTCTGTAATCGACTGATATCTCTGCTCATCCAATTCCACACAAACAGAGTCAGGCTGTTCAGCCTCAATGACTTCCTTCACCTGTTCCGCACTGTACTTTGACACGTGTGCTGTTCCGATCAGTATGTATTCCTTGCCGTCTAAATGAATCCTCGTTATGTTTTCCTCTGACATAAATACCTTCCTTAGATACAAATTCTCTTATGTATGCATTAGCTTTGTCCCCATTATACCATGAACTGCGGGAAGATTTTAATCTATTAACCGCCAAACAGAACAAATGTTTTGATATAATATAAGAATGCATGAAAAAATGCAAATATCTCATAAAAGGTGGAAATAATTTTGAATGGTACCGCCCATGCAGCAATTGGAGCAGCAGCAGGATACGTGATAGCGAACACTGTTCATGCCAGCCCTTCCACAACACTATTATTAGTCGGCCTCGGAAGTGTTTCAGGATTAATCCCTGATCTCGATATTGATGGAAAACTACGCGGCCGGCTGACCCTATCACATGAAATCGTTCAGACAGTTGCCCAAATCATTGGAATTTTAATGATTATTTATAGTTTTTATGAGGGCTCCCAAAAAGAGAAATGGCTTGGAATGGCCATTGGAATCGGAATGACAGCCATTTCGGCGAAAATCAGGCAAAAGCATATGCTGACCATAACGGGAATTGGCGTCCTGGCAGGAGGAATCTCCCTGCAGGAGCTTTGGCTCATATTATTTGGGATCTATATATTGATAGCTTCCTTTGTTTCCCACCGCAGTTATACTCATTCCCTGCTGGGGGTTATTTTTTTCGCATTCATTTCTTCAAGATTTGAAATGTCCCTTGGTATAGAAGGAGTCTATTATACTTGCCTTGCCGGTTACATAAGCCATTTGATTGCCGATTTGAAAATCCTGCCCTTCAATAAAAGAGGGGTAAAGCTTTTTCTTCCCCTTTCATCGAAAGAGATTTAAGACAGCAGCCGCTCAAGTTTTTGAGCGGTTTAATCTTTGATTGGAATAAAAACTTCTGCCTCTTCCTCCTCATTTGGAGCGGGATAAAAAACTTCAATAATATACTGATCAGTAGACTGCTGGCGGTTATTCTCACTGAGCCAACGGTTAAGCCGCGAATGCAAATCACCCACTTCAGAAGTCTTTCCTCTGATTGATGCATAAGTTTGCACCGCATCTATATACTCCATCCCATTTGGCAGCATTTCTGCTTTTTCATGAACTAAATACCCGGTAAAAAAGGTACCCTCTAAGTGGTCTTCCCCTCTCTTAGGTTCATAAAAGGCCACTTCTAAACCGCTGCTATTTTGAACAAGATGTCCCTGCTTTAAAAAAGCCTGAGCTGCTTCAGGCACCAATTGGGCATAATCCTTAAATAAACCCCTGTTTCTTATGACAACCGCTTTGAAATCTTTTGATACCACATTGCACATATTAGGAATCCCCCCAAACTTTTATTCATATGAAATTCTCTAAGAGATGGGAAAATCCTCCTTTATTCTTTTGCATGAGAAAAGCGCAAGCGCCTTGCCCACGAATGAACGCAGACTAAGAACGCGACGTCCTGTGGCAACGTCTGCATGTCCCCCATCCTCCCAAAAGCTTTCGCTTTTGGTCGTGCGATGATTATGGTGACGAAGCCTTCCTCGTCCTGCGGGCCTCAGGTATAAGACGGTTCCTGTAAGAAGGTGTTTTTCCTTCTGAAAGGAAACGGCTTATGACCCCGAGTCCCTAAGAGCCGCAACTGGACAGGCTTGTGACCTCGAGGGGGTAGGCTGCTTGCGCTAGACAGTAATCGACGTTCAAAGTTTTATACTTTCTTATCTTTTTAGAAAAGACGCGCCTGGTGGGACGCGTCTCTTAACTACACGAGTTCATTATTTTAGTGACAGGCAAGGGGTATCTTCGGACTCTGCAAACTTTCGTATGTCTTTTTGAGTCTGAACCTGAAGCAACTTCGGACACAGCGACCTGGTTTTTCTGGTTTTGTGTCCGAACCCGGAGCAACTTCGGACACAGCGACCAGGCTCTTTCCAATGTTGAGTCAGAACCCAAGCAAACTTCCGAGACCTGAACCATCATTTCCCTTTTTTTAGTCTCAACCCAAGCCACCTCCTACTCAACAACCACCAATACCCCCTTTCAAGTCCACTGCTGCCCCATGCTAAATCATCAATATCTCCCGTATATCTTCTTCCGTCAGGCTTCCTGCTGCACTTTCATTTGAATCGATGATTTCTTCGATCAGGTACTTCTTTTTATCCTGAAGTTCATTCATCTTCTCTTCGATGGTGCCTCTTGACAATAATTTTATTACCTGGACGGTATTTTTCTGTCCTATGCGATGAGCCCGATCGGCTGCCTGTTCCTCAACGGCGGGGTTCCACCACAAATCATATAAGATGACTGTATCTGCACCAGTCAAATTTAGACCCGTACCGCCTGCCTTCAATGAAATCAGGAAAAAATCGCGCTCTCCCTCATTAAATCGGCGGCAGATTTCCACCCTTTCCGCGGAAGGTGTCTGTCCATCAAGGTAGAAAAACGGCAGATCCAGAAGGGCAAGTTCTCGGCCAATAAGATCAAGCATTTTAGTGAACTGCGAAAAAATAAGTACTCTTCTTCCAGACAATCTGGATTCTTCGATAATTCTCTTGAGCTGTTCAAATTTTGCTGAACTCCCTTTATATCCATCCACAAATAAAGCAGGGTGGCAGCAAATTTGACGGAGCCGTGTCAAACCAGCTAGGATTCTTATGCGGTTTTTTCTGAGTGTATCTTTATTTAAATGCTTTAAGGTATCTTCTCTCAGTTTTGCCAGGTAAGCTGCATAAAGCTTCTTCTGATCCGGCAGCAATTCAGCAGAATCAATAAGCTCCATCTTTTCAGGCAGCTCTGAAAGAACATCTACTTTCAGCCTCCTGAGCATGAAGGGACGAACCCTTCTGGCAATCGTCTTCCGTGTTAAATTACCGTAATCCTTTAACCCGCCAAACAATTCAGGGAAGACAACATGAAAAATAGACCACAGCTCTTCTGCTGAGTTTTCAACGGGTGTGCCTGTCAATGCAAACCGATATTTTGCTTTGATTTTCTTTACTGCTCTCGCTGTTTGGGTGACCGGATTTTTAAATACCTGTGCTTCGTCGAAAAATACCGTGTGAAATTGCTGCATCTCATACCATTTAATATCTTTAAGTACCAGTGGATAGGAAGTAATCACCACATCAACACCAGATAAATCCTTCTGCAGCATGGCTCGTTCATTTTGATTTCCGTCGATGACAATTGCCTCGATGTCCGGTGTGAACTTTGTCAGTTCGCTTAACCAGTTGTACGTCAAAGATGATGGGCACACAATAAGGGCAGGGCGGGTACTTTCCCGAATATCCTTAAGCTCAGACTGAATAAAAGCAATGCTTTGCAGTGTCTTCCCGAGTCCCATATCATCTGCCAAAATCCCGCCAAAACCATAATGCGCCATTGTCTTTAACCATTTAAAACCACTTTTTTGGTATTCCCTTAAAATAGAATCCATTTTTTCCGGCACAGAAATCTGCAGGCATGACGGATTCTCAAGCTCCGCCAAAAATGTCCTAAAAGATTCCTCATGACAGAACACTTCCTGATCACCAGATGCATCCAGCATTCTAAGACCAGATACAATCGGCATGTTCAAACCGCTTTCCAGATCCTCTGCCTGCTCTGGCACAGCTTTTAGAAAACGCTGGATTTCCTCAAATTCCCGTGTTTCCAAAGAAAGGAGCGCGCCATTTTTCAGGCGATAGAATTTTCGTTTCTCCTCAAGTGCAAATAATACATCCCGTATCTCCTGGTCAGCTATGCCGGTCAATTCAAACTTGAATTCCAGCCAATTGGTCCGCTCTTTTTTCATTTTTATCCGTATCTGCGGTTTGGCATTCTCCCTAAAAATCCGGTTTCTGACAGCCGTAGTCGCATATATTTGCACCAGTTTCTGCAGTTTAGGGACAACATGATAAAGGAATTCATATTCCAGTTCTTCATTCTGCAGAAAATAGCCTCCATCCGTCTTGGCAAAAGAGCTTTCCTCCATAAGCTGAAGGATTGCATCCTCTAGTGCCACATCTCTAATAATCCGCGTTCCGCCCTTCGGCTCTCTGCTCTCCAGCGGATTGATTACAATATTTTCGTAATGAAATTCAATTCCTGCCAGAAACCGGTTCCGCAGACGATCCAGGTACAGCTTGGCAGTCAAAGGAGTTTTCATAAATCTATGTGACATGTCTTCAGAGATACGGACATCCCCCAGTTTTCTCAATCCAGGAACCACTTTTTCCAGAAACAACTCCATTTGTTCAGCAGCTATCGGAATTTCATTTTTTCCGGTTGCCTCCAGCATTTGTGTTAAATCGTACAGTCGCTTACAGTCATCTTTCTTGAGCGTGATGAATTTGCCGCCGGATAGAACCGCACTATACGAATCCAGGATCAGCATCCTGTCCAGTCCTTTAACATGTAAATAATATTTATCATTTCTTTCGGCCAATTCAAATCGCAATGGCAGCCGGTCCTCTGAAAAAGTCATCCGATCAAATGTTTTTCCTGTTATTTCAAGCTTTACTTTTTCAGCAAACACCAAAACAGGCTTCAGCCGTTCCCATGATGATGGAGGGATTAAAAGCATATGCTTCGATGCTGTATAATCAAAATCATCCATTAAAGCATTGATATAGATAGATTCATCGTGTATTACCTGTATCAGCTGCTGAAGGACGGAATCCGCTTCAGGAGGGAAACAATGCAGGGCGGGATCATAGGAAAAAGAAAGTGATAATAGGCTTGGACTCCCCACTTTAACTGAATGGAGAAATTGACGGATATCCAGGACAGCAATTGGGCCGATGGAAATTTTAATGGCAAACAGATAATGCCCTTTTCCCAAATGAACAGGCACACAGGTGAACTCAGGCTGGAGCACTTGCCTGTTTTCAAAATGAAGCTGGTGCCCGCTTGACCTTCCCGGCTGTTCACTGAATAGTGTCATGAGGCTATCTGTTAATGCTTGTTCCGGAGAAGCATCAAGGCTTCCAGCTGATAGGGCTGGCAACTTATATTGCTGCATATCATGAATTGCCAGCAGTACAGCCGCGGCATGCTGGCACTCTTTATCAAATGATGCAAGCTTGGGACAGCTGCATGTAATTTTGTACCCATTACTTGAAGTTTTCTCTACTTCAACATAAAAATCTTCACCGGCAGAAACGGTTGCTTCACAAATATCACCATTGTATTTATTTATCGTTACTTTATGATTCCTGAAAAACGCGTCCCCTCTTTTGAAGGAGACAGTACCGCACAATTCTTTTATCATTTTGTGAGTCAATTTAATATCCACAAATGTTCTCCTTCCGGGAAAATCTATACCAAAATTGTATCATAGTCATCTGCCGAAATTCATTTTATGCAACACAAAAAGGGGGAGCATATCCCCCCTTTTTGAATCATCAATTATTTTAGTTCACTTTCCAGCCTGATAATCCATTTATAAAATATTACCACTAATAGAAGAAGGCATGGGTCAAGTATTGCCGCATGCCATAATCTCCACCAGCCATAGTGAAAATAGCCCCATGGTTCCGGCAATAAGGCGATGACTTCATACAGCAAAATGGCCACTACCCAAAAAAAGATATAAGAAAATCGTTTAATAAGATCTCCTTTAAATGGATACCAGTTCAGAAACATCATATTCACCGGGGGCACCAGCGCAACGTGCGCAAGCAGCCCTAACCAATTAGGCTCCCTGTCAAAATACCAATATCCTCCATATTTAAACTCAACCACAACATCAAATATCAGCTGAAAGGATATTGTAAATGTCCATATATGTAGAATTTGATTTTTCGTCAAACGCTTATTTGTTTTAAAGGCAATGAAATTAAAAAGAATGGTGGCTACCAGCAGTCCAATCATAGCAAAATCCTTTTTATTTGTTAATGTCTCTTAAATGGCTTTTTTTATTCTTGATTTGGTAACATTAATCATACTAACTGTGATTAAAAGGAGAATTTAATGGAGCGTTTATTGCTTACAATGTTTCTTCCTGCTATTCAGCGGCGGCATACCATATTATTTGGCTTCCCCCATCCATCAAGTGCAAATGGCCAAAGGGCTAAGCAGTTTGAACAGAACAAACATGCTATGACCGAAACAATCAAAAGGTGGGAAAGGCGGCTTTAACAAAAAGTTATCAGTCAGAATAACGGGCTGAAAATGAAAAAGAGCAGATCTCTAAAAGGAAATCTGCTCAAATATTTTAAGCTTTAACTTTCTCTAATCTTTCTTCCACTTCTGCCTCTGAAAGGCCGTGCTCAGCAATATAACGGTTCCGGGGATGTGTGCGGCATTCATCAGAACAGCTGCGCATATATTTATGCTCGTTTTCTTCAGAGCAAAGGATTTTTTTATTGCAGGCAGGATTTGCACAGTTGACGTAGCGTTCACAAGGCTCGCCTGTGAAGTAGTCCTTACCTACGATTACATGCTCCTTTTGGTTAACCGGTACGCCAATGCGATCATCGAAAACATAAAGCTGGCCATCCCAGAGCTGACCCTGTACCTCTGGGTCTTTTCCATATGTGACAATTCCTCCATGAAGCTGGGCTACATCTTCAAAGCCTTCTTTTACAAGCCAGCCGGAGAACTTTTCACAGCGGATGCCGCCTGTGCAATACGTAATGATCTTTTTATCGCCAAGCAATTCTTTATTTTCACGGACCCAGTTTGGCAGATCGCGGAAGTTTTCAATATCCGGCCTTATCGCTCCTCTGAAGTGTCCAAGATCATATTCATAATCATTTCGTGCATCCAGCACAATCGTGTCTTCATCCTGAAGTCTTTCGTAGAACTCTTTTGGCTCAAGGTATTTGCCAGTAATCTCGTTCGGGTTCACATCGTCTTCAAGGCGAAGTGTTACAAGCTCAGGGCGTGCACGAACCTTCATCTTAGGAAATGCATGTCCATCTGCTTCATCTATTTTGAAAACCATCTCCGCAAAGCGCGGATCCTGCTTCATCACTTCCATATAGTGGTCGGTCTGTTCCACTGGTCCGGATACAGTCCCATTAATTCCTTCATTCGCAACAAGAATACGCCCTTTAAGGCCCAGCTCATTGCAGAATGCTTTATGCTCCCTTGCGAACTCTTCAGGGTCCTCAATAGGAACATACATGTAGTAAAGCAATACTCTGTACGGTTTTTGACTCATTTGTATTTCCACCTATCACTTAATATTTGCAAGATATATCTGTTAATAGGTTAAAACAATATATACTTACCTAGATAAGTATAACAGATGATGTCAAGTTTCAAAATTTTCGGAGAGCGAAAGATTAATGGAATCTAATTCAATTCCCATGTAAACCACTTTCCATGCCCTTCTGTTTGACCGGCCAGTTTCTTGTATTCTGCGGCATATAAATAATAATCAAGATGCAGATTCCGGTCCTGGATATTATTATAAAGATGAAAGACATCCCTCATGCGTCCGCTTGCTTTTATTGTTGCAAGCAGATTCTCTTTTACTTCTGGCGGCATTTGATTGGCCACGTGTGTGTGGAATACACAGATTGAATGTTCTTCAGGTATACCTTCAATCAAACTTGGCAAAAGCTCAACACCATCTCCTTCTATAAGGGAGATTGGGTTTTCCCTAACACATTGGGCAGCTTTTTTGAATAGAGTTCTTCTCTCCTCATGTTCAGGCCAGATAAGTGATTTCAGCCACAAAAAATCTTCCCCGATATTCAAGTCATTTATATGAAGATCAATGCCAATTCTTGAAGCAACCGGCGGCATTTTTTCAGGAAAAATGGGGACTTTGCCCCCCTTGATTTCAGAGGATAAATGAACGTTCGCGTTTGGATTCCCGTATGTTTCTCCTGTTCCATAAGAGTAGCTGTACTGATCCCAAAGAAGCTGCAGGCCGGCGCTAGTCCCTATCTCAATCAGGGCCAGCGGCTTTTTGGTTTGCTGGTAAATATAAGCGAATACAGGGTACAGGTAAGCACAGCGCCTTACTTCATTCGTCTGAACTATTCTTGTTTTGACTATCTCTTTAATTTCTTGTGAATACAGCATGCAGAAATCTTTAAAGCTTTGAAAGGAATCCTGAGGGTTTCTTGGATCCTCCACTATACTTAGATAGAATTCCTTAAGCTCATGCTCTTTCCCTTTTAACAGCAGATAATGAATGGCTCCAAAAAACAAATTCGGCACAGGCTGGCCGTCTCTAGCTTCTGATGCCAAACCCAGCAACTCCTCATCCTCGGCAATTTTATAAGATAAAAATTCATAAAGATTACTCGAACCGCGGCATTCATATTGTCCGAAAGTCTTGAATACCGATGATAAATTCGGCTTTACCATTCTCCAGCGCCCCCGTTATATCATGTAAGTGACTGCATTCCAATGCTTTGAACCAGTTCTTCTCTTCCCGGTCCATCCGGATTTTTGAAGTTCTTTTGCAATATAGAGGTTGAAAAATCCGTGCCCTATGAGAACGGCATGCTGATGTTCCCTCGCAAAAGAAGTTAACTTTAATGAAGCCCGTTTTGCCCGTTTCTTTGCCTCACTGTATGATTCACAGCCATGTGAATAGCCGCAGATCCAAAGTAATCTTAAAAATACAGCCCATGTATTTGGCTTTAATCTCACGCCCGGAAATTTAATGTCAGGGACCGGCAATTCCATTTCCCTGAATATCGGATCAGATTGTATCTCTGCTGAAGGGTTAAGGGTTCTGGCTGACTCGATTGCCCTTCTTAAATCACTTGTGAGTAAAATTGATGTGGTGGCCCCTTTTTCGATTGCATCCATAGAGCAGCTCTCACCCTCAAGTATCCCTAAATGGTCATACGTTTCAACCCATTTTTTGTATTCCTTGCTGTTCATGCGGTGATTTTCAATTTGTGCTGACCTGCCATGTCTGATAAGTGTTATTTCCATTTAAAAACCCCAAAATTTATATATTTTATCCTTTATGGATAATTTAATTAACATGGAGGTGAAGACCATGCGGGAACAAGAATATCCAAACGTAAAGCTCGGCGGAAAAAAGGTGCACGAAAAGGGAAATGGCGGAGACCAGGTGCGCGGACATGAACAGGAAAATAAAAACGGGACATTTAATACAAATCCTAAATCTGATCTATAACCAAAATAACGGGACACCCTCATATTGAATGGCGGGTGTCTTTGAAAATTATTTAGACCCAATCCATTTTTCTCATGATGTAATGGAAAAACTGTTCTCCATCTATTTTTATTTCGCCAGCAAGCTTGAAGCCGCATTTTTGCAGAACTTTATTGGAACTGGCGTTGCTGGTTAATGCAACAGCATTTAGTGTTTCAAGAGCCGTTTTTTCAAAAAGAAAACCTACTAGCCCTTTTGCAGCAAGGGTGGAATAGCCTTTATTCCGGCAGTGCTTTGATATGGCATAGCCAATTTCCCTGTTCGGTTCCGGCAATTCATCCTTTATTCCTGTATTGCAAAAGCCTATAAACTCACCAGTTTCCTTTAGAATAATTCCCAAATTCAAAAATCCGGCATCTTTCAGATCTGGCATTGAAGACTTGAATTTTTCATTGGCCGGAATTTCATAATTCTTCATCCAGTTCACCCGCTGCTCAAGCGTAGCCTGTGCACCTTGAATAAACTCATAAACTTCCGGCTGGGAAGTAATTTCATGGAGTGCCTGGACGTCCTCCATCCGGTATTCCCTGAGGATTACTTCACCGCAATCAATCATGATTTCTTCGTTCATTTTTTCATCTCCATTGGTTATAGCTTTCTGCATTTAATAATAAAAGCAGCGGGTACAGCTCTTGCCTTTTCATAGGAATACCATCGATTGGCATGCCGCTGAACATCATCCTCAGTAAGACTTACATCTTCAATTACCCTTTCAACCGCAAACCCGTTTTCAATTAATAGATTGATATATGTACTTAATTTATATTGCTGCATAATGGCAGGCAGGTTCCATGCAATGTGCTGATAAGGGCCTTCTTCATGATAGGATTTATCCATAGTTAATACTCCATTTTCAGCTTTAATCCGGTTATATAAGGGATGCTCCCAGCTGAAAATAAACATCCCGCCTGATTTAAGATAGTAATGAACATTTTTCAGCGTCTCTTCTAAATTCGTGGTCCAGCCAATCGCATAAATGGAAAAAACGGCATCGAAATAATCAGCAGGGATTCCGGGATTTTGTTCCATCGGGGATTCAACCAGCTTTACTTTTGACGAGGAATTTTTCAAAAGTTCCTTGGCAGCATCGATTTGTCGGGACGATAAATCCAATCCCCATAACTCACCCGCTCCACGCTGATCCAAATATTTTAGGGAATGCCCGCTGCCGCAGCCAATCTCCAGCATTTTTAAACTGCTCACATCTCCAAACAAGTGAAGGTCATCTTCAGTTGGCGCCAATGGTCCATATTCAGGCAGCGGATTGCGACCATAAAACCTTTTAGCCGCTTCATCCCAGCTTTTCTTATTTATTTCCAGTGTTTCATTAATCATAAATAACTCCTTTATACTGAAAAATAGTAAACCTCTTCCTCTCCCCATTTCTCTCCAGTGGGGGAAAATCCGAAGTTTTTATAAAGTATCCTTGCGTGTTGATTTTCTTTATGAACCGTTAAGCGGATTTCCTCGCATTTTGGAACTTTAGATTTTATCCAGCTGATCATCACGGCTAATGCTGCACGGCCATAGCCCCTGCCCTGATACTTCTGATCAATAAAAAAACCGTTTATCCAATACATATTAATTGTATCCGGCTCATAGGCATGCATGATGAAACCAACCATTTTATCATTGTCGTAGATTGAGAATGGAATATACTCTACTGCATCCCCATCTGGTTTAATATAAACCTTGGCAAGTGAAACAGCCGCTGAGGGAACGAACTCACGCTGCCATTCTTTTACCTTCATCTGTATGGCTTCTTCCCAGTTGTCTCTTGTGACGGGTTTTAACTTAATGGTCATTAGTCTCAGCCCCTCTTACAATTTCCTGTTTTTCTCACCATCATGAATAATGATGCTTACATAAGCGGCCTCTCCATTTTCAACATGGCTTTTGATTTGCGACACATCGATCTCTTTCTCAATACGGATGAGCTTTACCTCGTTAGGGAGCAATTTAACGTTAGCAGTTTCACCGCTGTTCATCAGTGAAAGCATCTTTACATCCTCTTCAAATAAATATCTGTCATAAAAGCCGATAGTTTTTAATCAAGGCAGATCCTCCTTTACTTCTTTTCTGAGGATCCAAACGATGCCCCAATGGCAACTCCCATGGCAATGCCCAAAGCCCAATTTTCAAAAAGCATTCCAAAAACTAACCCCAGCGACAGACCATAGGCCATTCCGCTTCCTGAAAAACCCCAATTCACTTTTTTCACCCATTAAACCGCCTTTAAATGTTTTACCTTATATACGAACTATTGGACCTTTAGTTTCAGATTTTTGGAAAAAAGCAGGCAGTTATCTTATCATCACTGAGCTGCCAGCTGTCTTTTTAACACCCGGATTTGCCCCCGATGGCTGATTTCATCCTCCATAACGTGATACCAGAACCAATAGTTGTTGAAAGGGACTCCATTGTTCCACTTTCCTTCTTCATATAGCCAGCTATCCTGTTTAGATGCTAAAAGGTTTAACGTTGTCTCTCTAATTGATGATAGTTCCTCCAAGTAAAATTCTAGAGGATTATGATTAATTTCATTCCTTGCTTTCTCACCCAATTCATACGCCGCGGCCCATTTTGAGTATTCTTCATCGTTAAGATCTCTATTTTCAAAAGTAATGATTTGGTGAACATATTCAACAAAAGCAATATGCTTCAAAAGTGACCCTATTGAATTACTGTTTTCATCGGGAAGAAAATCCAGCTCATTCTGTGTCAAGCCAGCAACATCTTTAAGCGTCACAGACCTGGCATGTTCAAGCATTGACACAAGCTCTCCTATTTTTTCATCGTAGCCCTTCACATGTTTAATTCGATAATCGATCACTTATAAATTCTCCATTCCTATTTTTTCAGGGAAAAGACTGCCGGGAAGGCAGTCTTTAACATTATGCTATCGAATCCAGCAGCTCAATATCTAAATCCTCAATATTCTCCCAGCTATAATGGATTTCTAGGTGCCACTCATTTTTCAGCCGTTTGTATCCCTTTTCTTCAATCCAGATGTGCAATTCCCTATAGGAATTTCCAATCTCAACATTAGGTCCTTTGTGCCGGATAGAAGCATATTTTTGGGGTGGAATTTCTAATGAGAACATTCCATCAGGAACACTGATAAATTCATCCACCTCAATGCCAATCCAATAGCCGTCCTCATCAGGAGAGTCTTCCTCCACTTTAAAAGCACCAACAAGCCGATCTGGATTTACAGCTCCCTTAATTTCGGTAAGGCGTTCCGTTAATAAATTAATCGCCCGCGGAATTTCAGCTGGGTACTGATCCGGCGGGCATAAGACGCGGATCCCTACTAGTCTCAAACTTCCGCGTTCTGTCTCAGCAGCCCGCATAATCAATTCAGACATCCTTTCCCTCCTTATTAAGCAATGAGCAATGCCAGTTCTCTAAACCTCTCAGCTGCTTTTTGGATATCTGTGTCAAAGCCCATCTCGTTCATTGTTTCACCGATCAGCACAATGGCCCTTTCAAGCATCTCTTCAGTCGAATTTCCCATATGGCCGATTCGGAATGCTTTTCCTGCCAGATGAGCCAGGGCTCCGGCAACAATGACACCTTTTTTCGCCAGAGATGCCCGGAATTCAGCATCATCCATCCCTTCAGGGTAAAGGATACAGCTGAGAGTTGCTGCAGCGGCATTTTCGTCGGCAATTGCCTTCATACCATATTCAGCAAGTGCTGCCCTCACAGCTTTTCCAAATGCTTCATGGCGCTTATAGCGATGTTCCATTCCCTCCGCTAACACCAGTCTCATTCCCTCATCATAGGCATAAATCAGATTCACTGGAGGTGTAGCAAAGTATTTTTGTGGATCATTCATAATAGGAATCCAATTATAAATATCGCAATAATAGGCAGGAACCCGTTCCATTTGTTCACGGGCAGCCAATGCTGTCTCATTGAATGCCACAACAGCGAGTCCTGGCGGCACACCGATCGCTTTCTGTGAGCCTGTTAAAACGACATCAATTTTCCCTTTGCCATAAGACTTGCTCATATCCTCTTCCATCGCCGCCGTCGCACAGACTCCATCCAGAATAACCAGTGCCCCATGCTCTTTAGTGATAGGCACCAGGGAATCCAGGTCAGCCGCAACACCTGTTGATGTATCAGCATGGGTTATCGTCACCGCTTTATAAGAACGTGATGCAAGCTTTTCCTCAACAGCGGCGGGGTCCACCTGCTTCCCCCATTCGGATTGAATAATATCTGCCTGGATTCCGAACGCCTTGGCTAATTGCAGGAAACGATCACCGAAAAAGCCCTGGCTTATAATCAATAGCCGTTCTCCTGCTGCTACCGTGTTCACCAGAGCCATTTCCATCGCAATCGTACCGGAGCCGGAGATCACAAACACCTCACCATCTGTCTTCAGCATCTCCCTCGTTTTCTCTATCGCACTCTTATAAACAGCTGCAAATCTCGGATCTGTATGCCCCCTTGTTTCCTGTGACATAGCCTCATATATCGAATCCACAACAGGCGTAGGTCCCGGGATCAAAAGCATTTCCTCGTTTGGCATGATAAATCCTCCTTTGGTTGATATATAGATATCTAAATGTTTCGACATTTTATTTTAAAAACCTTTATTCTTATCATCAATTAATGTTAATTCATATTTTCTGTTCTTATATACTCCGGTGTGGGGTAGTTCCATAGAGTTGAGTAGTCGTGTAGTAGCTGCTGGAGAATCACAAGAGGAATATCACGCCGTTTTACAATCATTTTTTCACTCCAATCTATATTAATCTTGTTTGGATTGTTTATCGCACTTGAGCAAAAAAAGACAGGGCACCAGCCCCATCTTTCCTCAACCTCAATTATGAAAATTAGTCCCGTCCGTTGTCGCTTCTATAATACCCGCCCGGATCACGAAGTCGCCAAAATGCTCGCCTTCCTGACGTTCACGGGCGTAGCGCGGCAGGATGACGCGCAGCTCGTTCAGGATTTCTTCTTCCCCGATATTTTCGCGGTACATTTTGCTGAGGCGGCTTCCGTCAAAGGATGCCCCGAGATACATATTGTACTTGCCGACCGCCTTGCCGATAAAGCCGATTTCTCCGAGTGCGTGACGCGCACAGCCGTTCGGGCAGCCGGTCATGCGGATCGTGATTTCTTCATTCCGCAAGCCCGCCACATCGGCGATTTCATCAATTTTATCGATCAATCCCGGCAGATAGCGTTCAGCCTCAGCCATCGCCAAACCGCAGGTCGGCAGGGCAACACAGGCCATGGATCCGCGGCGCAGTGCACTGTAGCGGCTGCCGTCTGTTAAGCCATATTTTTCAATCAGCGACTCAATCACAGCTTTATCTTCGTCAGCCACACTGCCGATAATCAGGTTCTGATTGGCCGTCAGCCTGAAATCGCCTTTATGAACCTTGGCGATCTCCCGCAATGCTGTTTTCAGCTTATAATCTTCGAAGTCTGCCACACGGCCTCCTTCTATGAACATAGTAAAATGCCATTTTCCGCGGACACCCTTTACCCATCCGTAGCGGTCACCGTTGGAATCAAACTTAAATCCGCGTGCTTCCTCCAGCTTCCAGCCTAAGCGGTTTTCCAGCTCTTCAATAACTGTCTCCAGTCCAAGGCGGTCAACCGTATATTTAAATCGTGCATTTTTCCGGACAGAACGATTTCCGTAGTCTCGCTGAATCGTAATAGTCTTTTCAGCCACTTCGTAGATTTTATCTGCCGTCACAAAGCCGATTACCTTCGAAAGCTGAGGGTATGTGGCTTTATCTCCATGTGAGAAGCCCATTCCGCCGCCAATTGCCACGTTAAAGCCAGCCAGTTTGCCATCTTCAACTATCGCTATAAAGCCGAGATCCTGTGAAAAGACATCTATATCATTGGAAGGCGGTACAGCGATCCCAATCTTGAATTTCCTAGGCAAATAAAGCGGGCCATACATCGGCTCAATCTCTTCATCCACTTCTGGAGAGCCGGCTACTTTTTCTTCATCCAGCCATATTTCATGATAGGCACGTGTGCGGGGAAGAAGATCGTTACTTAGCATCTTCGCCAGCTCATACACTTCCTCATGAATTTCAGATTGATCAGGATTGGAGATGCACATGACATTCCGGTTCACATCTCCGCATGCCGCTATCGTATCAAGCATCGTCGAATGAATGCCCTGGATTGTCTTTTTCATATTCCATTTCAGGATTCCATGCATTTGAAAGGTCTGGCGTGTTGTTAATTTGAGTGTGCCGTTGCCATACTTCTCAGCCAAGTCATCCACGACAAGCCATTGCTCGGGTGTTGCGACCCCTCCGGGAAGACGCAGGCGGAGCATAAACTGATAAGCCGGTTCAAGCTTCTGCCTCTGGCGTTCATTCCGGAGATCCCGGTCATCCTGCAGATAGCTGCCGTGGTGCTTCATTAACCGGTTATCATCATCCGGGATTCCCGCGCTGATCCGGTCCTGCATGACTTCCGCCAGCGTTCCGCGCAAATAGTTGCTTCGATCCTTAATTCCCTCAACATCACTCGGAGGGCCGTCCGGTGCTTTTAAATTTGGGTTTACCATGCTGAAAAACTCCTTTCCTTCCAAATCAATATACGTCGCGCTGGTAGCGTTTATTTTTCTGCATATCGGCCAGATATTCCGCAGCCTGTTCGCGGCTCATTCCGCCTTCTTTTTCAATAATATCTATAAGTGTGTTATGGACATCATGTGCCATGTTTTTCTCATCGCCACAGATATAGACAGCAGCACCTTCCTCGAACCACTGGAATAGTTCCCTGCTGTTTTCCTGCATCCTATGCTGAACATAAACCTTCTCATCATCATCCCGGGAGAAAGCGACATCCAGCTTCGACAAGACTCCATCCTTGAGCCACTTTTGCCATTCAGTCTGATAAAGGAAATCGGTCACAAAATGCTGGTCGCCAAAAAATAGCCATGATTTCCCTTCCGTTCCGTTTTCTTCACGCTCCTGCATAAAGGATCGGAACGGGGCAATTCCGGTTCCAGGGCCAACCATAATGATTGGTGTGTCCGGATTCTCAGGCAGTTTAAAGTTTTCGTTATGCTGAATAAATACTGGCAGTGTATCGCCAGGCTGGAGACGATCCGCACATAAAATGGAGCAGACACCTTTGCGTTCACGGCCATGGGCATCATAGCGGACAGCACCGATTGTTAAATGAACTTCATCAGGATTCGCTTCAAAGCTGCTGGAAATGGAATATAGACGCGCAGGCATCTTGCGCAGTATAGAGACAAACTCCTGTGCTGAACTGTTCCATGGTTTAAAGTCACGGACTAAATCAATTAAGTCTCGCCCATCCATATAGGTTTTCAGTTGATTGCTGTCTGACACAAGCTGTTGCAGATCTTCATTTCCGGAAAGCTTTGCAGCCTTTTCAACAAGCGGTTTGGTTAGGACAGTAATCTCAAAGTGAGACGAAAGGGCTTCTTTTAATGTTACTGTCTCCTCCTTCACTCTGACTGCTTCCTCAGGATCCCAGTTCATCTCAGCTAAAAGCAGGTCAACCAATTCAGGATCGTTCTCAGGGTATACTCCCAGGCTGTCACCAGGCTGATACGTCAGTCCTGAACCCTCTAACGAAATCTCTAGATGGCGTGTTTCTTTATTGGAGCCGCGGCCATTGAGATTAATATTCTCAAGCACTTCTGCCCTAAACGGATTCGAACGGGAATAGACTGACTCGGCAGGTGCTGAAGCTGAAACTGCTGCTGCAGGTGAAGGACTGCTGCTTTCTCCTTCGCTCAACCCCGCTAAAACGGCTTTTGCCCACTCTGCTGCAGGCTCTTCGAAATCAAGATCACAATCAACTCTTGGTGTTATTCTCGTTCCGCCAAGCTCCTCGAGACGTTTATCAAAATCCTTCCCGGTCTGGCAGAAGAATTCATAGGAGCTGTCGCCAAGAGCCAAAACGGAGAATCTGAAGTCTTCCAGTTTTGGCGCTCTTTTTCCGTGAATGAATTCATGGAATGTCAAAGCGTTATCCGGAGGGTCTCCCTCACCATGAGTACTGACGACAATTAACAGGTTTTTGACCTTTTTAAGATTATTAGGCTTAAAGTCACTCATTGCTGAAACGTTTACTTGAAAACCTCTCTCCTCAAGCATTTTCCCGGATTTTTTTGCCAGATTCTGCGCATTCCCGGTTTGTGACCCAAATAAAATGGTTACCTCCTTTGGAATAGCCGGCGCCGCTGCCGGTGCTAGACGCTCTTCCACTGCAGGGGCAGCCTGCAATGATGAGGACTGTAACGCGGCAAGATATCCGCTCAGCCAGAGGGATTGTGTCTCTGTCAGAGTCGGGAGAAGACGATTAAGGAGCTCTGTCTGCTCCTGATTAAACGGACTGTTCATTACCTGAAGTTGCAACATGATCCACCTCGCAAACCAGCGCAAAGGCTGGTCTTATAGTATTTCTTTAAATTTCCTCTTTTCCTATAAAAAAAGTCGGTTTTATACGCAAAAAATATATATCTATTACTTTACCGAATGAGATTCCATTAGTAAAATAAATATTAATTATCGCAGCTATTAATATTACTAATTATAGAAGGGGTGATAATTTGTACTATGATGCCTTAAAGACATTCGTCACTTTGGCTGAGGTGAAAAATTTCACAAAGACGGCTGAGCTCCTTCTCATGTCTCAGCCCAGTGTCAGCCTCCATATTAAAAATCTGGAGAAGGAATTTCAGACAAAACTCTTTCAGCGTTCACCAAAATACTTGAAGATTACGCCCAGCGGTGAAATATTATATGACAGGGCCAAGCAGATGATTACCATTTACGAGCAAACCAGGCAGGAAATTTTAGATCAGCAGCATACCATTAAAGGGGATCTGAAAATTGCGGCCAGTTTCACAATAGGAGAATACATCCTTCCTCCCCTTCTGCTTGACCTGCAGAATGAATATCCTGAACTGAATCTCCAGATGACGATTGCCAACACAGAGGAAGTTGTTCAGTCCACTCGTTCCCATCATGTCGATATCGGCTTGATTGAGGGCCAGACAAATGAAAAAGAGCTTATCGTGACTCCCTTTTTAGAGGATGAATTATTTATTGTGACCTCTAACCAGCATCCCTTGGCACAAAAAAAAGAAGCAACGATTGCTGACCTCCAGGATCAGGCCTGGATTATGAGGGAAAACGGGTCAGGAACCCGGGAATATTTTAACCATGTGGTCAGATCAAATGGTCTTAAGGTGAAATCACTCCTGACCATCTCAAGCAATCAGGGAATAAAAGAAACACTCATCAACGGGCTGGGAATGAGCATACTTTCCGGAAGTGTAGTAGCAAGGGACGTAAAACAAAACAACCTGGCGATTATCAAGGTGAAAAGCCAGGAATTCAAACGCACTCTGTCCTATGTACTTTCTCCAATAATGCAGGAAAAAAGGAATGTCAGCATTTTTATCGAAGCTCTCAGCGAAAGATGGCATCATAAATAATGGCGCTGAGTCTGAAGTTACCTCGGGTTTGGACTCAAAAATGGAAAGATTCTGACCGCTGTGTCCGAAGTTGCTTAAGGTTCAGACTCTACATTGGAAAAACCTGGTCGCTGTGTCCGAACTTGCCCAGGTTCAGATTTAAAAAAACTTGACAAGCTTTTTTTCACACTAGTCCTAATTTATTCATATATTATAGTGTCGTGGTGTATAAAATCTGTCCATTTTATTCAAAATAAGGAAAAAATGGCTGAGGTGAAAAAAATGGGATTATTGAATGCCTTTAATGAATGGCGCGAAATGAGATATCAGAATCATGTCAATCGCATGAAGGAAGAAAACAAGTGTCCGGACTGTTACGGCAGGGGTTTTTCACTTTATCCGGGGAATGAATTCGCTTATCATGCTAACCAATTTGACTGCCAGGGCTGCAATGGAACCGGACTGTATTCAGAATGGAATAGTTTATCATAATTGAGAGGCCATGATCCACTTCCGGATCATGGCCTTATTTTGGCTTTATGCTAATGCCTTATTCGACTCGAATTCTTCTTTAACCCTTTTTAAAAGCTCCTTATTTGTTAACACTTCATACCCCGTAAGTGCCATTGCCTTAGCTCCAAGGATCATGGCTTCTCTGGCCTGTTCACTCATCGCAGCTTCGCGGAATTCATGTGTATGGCATGCATATGCCTCGTTGCAGATTTTAATATAAGGATGAATGGAAGGTGCCGCCTGGCTGACATTCCCCATGTCAAGAGAACCTGACCCGTCCTTCTGTTCCAGAATTTCCTCCTCATTCAAACCAAGGGAAATCAGTTCCTTATTAAATGCTTCTGATAAAGGACTGTTCGTAACCATATCGTCATAAGAGAATTCATAAAAGGACCACTTCATTTCTGCACCAGTCTGCAGAGCTGCCCCTTCAGCACATTTTTTGACCTTTTCTACTAACTCATTTACATATTCACGCTTTGCAGCACGAACATAAAATTGGGCAACCGCATAATCCGGAACCACGTTTGCCGCTTTGCCCCCTTCTGTTATAATTCCATGAATCCTTGCATCTGGTGTAATATGCTGGCGCAAGGCATTTATGCTGCTGAAGGTTTGAAGAACAGCATCCAGCGCATTTATTCCCAAATGCGGGCTGGCAGCTGCATGTGCTGACTTTCCAAAAAACTCAAACTGGATCGCATCCATCGCCAATGATGAACCGCTCTTCACATAATTGTCGAGGGGATGAACCATAATCGCTGCATCCAAAGCGTCAAAAATACCCGATTCGGCCATGGTCACCTTGCCGCCCTTTGTTTCCTCTGCAGGCGTGCCAAAGACAATGACTTTTCCACCTGTTTCATGAATCACTTTGCTCAGACCAATTCCGGCAGCAATCCCCATTGTTCCAATAAGATTGTGGCCGCATGCATGCCCAACTTCAGGCAATGCATCATATTCAGACATATATCCAACTACAGGCCCTTCTTTCCCGCTGTCATAAGTAGCTGTGAAAGCAGTGGGCAAACCGCAAGTGCCAATTTCCACGGTAAAACCATGCTTCTTAAGCTCCTCTGTCAATACTTTGCATGCCTTGTACTCTTCATGCCCCAGTTCGGGATTCTCGCCTATGTAAGTGCTTATTCTATTAAAATCATCTTGAAGTTCATCGATTTGGTTAATAATAAGATTTTTTCCCATATATCTGCTCTCCTAATCCGCCAATCTATATATTTATTCATATATGATTATAATAATACAACATTTTATATTTTTACAGCACGTTTATTTCGTTATTTTTTCTAATGGCCGTTCAACGATCAGTGCATCTTCCCAGTCCTTGCAGACATCCACCCAGGCTTTGGCATCTGAATATGTATTGATTTCATCAGGAGTCAGTTCAATGGCGGAATTGCTGCTTCCACATGCAGGAAAAAGAGTTTCGAATCTGTTCATAGATTCATCCAGATAGACTTCCAGGTCATTCTTCAGTCCAAATGGACACACCCCGCCAACAGCATGGCCGGTCTGTTCGAGAACTTCATCCGCTGAAAGCATACGGGCTTTAAATCCGAACGTTTTCCGGAACTTCTTGTTGTCAATTTTCGCGTCGCCTGCTGCCACCACAAGAATTGCTTCATCCCCATCACCCTTGAAGGAAAGCGTCTTGGCAATTTGTGCAGGGCAGACACCGATTGTTTCAGCAGCCTGTTCCACTGTTGCGCTTGAAGAATCAAACTCCATTACATCCTGTTCCCTGTCCCATTTCTTAAAATGGGCTTTCACACTTTCAATTGACACTCACACTCATCCTTCCCTTTTGTTAAAATCTTATATATATTCATTATCAATACTTTATAGTTGTCTATTTTAACATATTATCTGAGCCTGTCACCGGGATAATTCTCTTTTATCAGAAGATTTGCATTTGCTCTTATTGGTTGCTTGTACTAATATTAATTTAGATTAAAAACACATATTTAAAAAAGGATTTTTTATGAAACAGACTATTCCATATAAATTTATAGGAGGACGCATTGCCAAAACCGGACTGGCTGTTTTTATAACAGCTTTTATTTGTCATATGCTGAATTGGCCAGCCATGTTTGCTGTAATTACGGCCATCGTTACCATTGAGCCCACTGTTGCGGACTCCATCCGGAAAGCATATGTCAGGTTTCCGGCTGCTGCCATTGGTGCGGGTTTTGCTGTATTATTTACGTTCATTTTCGGGGACAGCCCTTACAGTTATGCTTCCGTTTCGCTTGCGACAATCATCCTCTGCCATAAGCTGAAGCTTCATGACGGGATGCTGGTGGCTACGTTGACTGGTGTTGCCATGATTTCTACCGTTCATGATCATTATTTGTCCTCTTTTTTCATTCGATTGGGGACTACCACTACCGGAATTGTCGTTTCCACAGCAGTCAACTTTTTTGTCATGCCTCCCAATTACTCAAAATCAATTATAAAAAACATACATGCCCTTTACAGACGATCCGGTGACATTTTATATAAAAGAGGCCTTGAAATTTTTAATTCACAGGGATCAGATGGCACTGTCCGTTCTGATTTTCAAAGACTTATTAAAGATATCGATAAAACGGAAACTTTATGCCATTATCAAAAAGCTGAATATAGATATCACCGATTCAGCCGTGAGGATATGCGCGACTTTCATTATGAATATAAAAAACTGACTATTTTAAGGCAGATTACCTATCACGTAGGAAACTTGATCTTTCTGCCTGCTGGCCTGCCAGAGCTGGAGGAGGACAGGAAAAAGACTGGCGCTTCTGTTCTTGAGGATCTAAAAAACAGCCTGTATGACCCGGGTTTTTTTATTACAGAAAGCCATCATAAAAAAATCAGCGAAGTAACACAGTGGTTTATTGAGCAAAAACAGCTGAACCCTGCGGGCGGTTTAAAACCTCGCACACACCACCATGTCCAGCCTGAAACAGCCATTCTATATGAAATTCTTTCCATACATGACTTAATTGAGGAATTGAAACAAATTCAGACTATGGAAATTAAGCACCGGAAGCTTTTAAAAGTTCCACTTGAAGCAGATGCCCATAAAATGAGGGGAACAGGCATGAATAAATGAAGACCGGGAATTCAAATCCCCGGTCTTTTCTTTCGTCAGGAAGATATACTCGCTTTATCGAGCAAATATCCTGCTATTATTCTTGTTAATACATCTCGGTCCATTTGCAGCATGGGAACCCCTGCAGCTGCAAGCAGCTTTTCCGTATTGTCTGATGGAAAATCAATGCTCCGCTGGAAATAACTGTGGAAAATGCTCATTGAATCATGAAAAGCCTTTTCCTCACTTGTCATTTCTGCAGAGTATCCAGGAACACACATCTCCAATTGCGGAAAATCCAGTACCTCTTTTACTATTTCATATACATCTGATTGCAGAGGCGGGTTAGGGTTTGTAATATTGTAAATCCCGCCATTTTCTGCATGAATCAAGGCGGCATTCAGTGTATCTATCACATAATTCACCGGCACGAAATTCTGTGACACTTCAGGATCCAGGTAGATTCTGCAGGTTTGGCCGTTTGGTTTTCGCAGGGACCGTTTTTTTAAGATCTTAATGCCTTTTAAAAATCCGTATAAGCCGAAGTTTGTATCAGCTTCACCTGTTCTGGAATCTCCGATGATAATCCCGGGCCGGAGAATAACAATATCAAGTTTATCCCGGAATGTATATACGAGGTGTTCTGCCTCGCATTTGGAAGCTTCATAGGGATTTACAAAATGCCTGTCGGCTGAATAAAGAGCCTCCGCCCCCTCTGTCTCTGTCCCAACCGTATAAGCGGTACTGATATATAAAACCTTAGGACAATTTATTTCCAAAGCAAGCTTCACAACATTTTCTGTTCCACTCACATTCACTTCAAAAGTCTTATTCCGATCTCTTTCATCAAATGACAGAAGTGCCGCACTATGGTATAAGGCATCTATCTTTCCTTTTAATGAACCCGCAAGTTCTCTATTTAATCCAAGATGCTCTTCTGTCACATCTCCTTCCAATATATGAATCTGCTTGGAAAAACCGCTTCCTTCGCCTTGCATGAAGGCATCCAGCCGTTTTCTGCTTCTGACTAATAAATAAAGTTCATGACCCTGTTCCAAAAGCTTTAATGAAAGCTTTTTCCCCAAAAACCCGTTTGCACCCGTAATAAGTATTTTCAAAAAAGAATCACAGCCTTTCTATCTGACATCCCTTTAAAAACTTTAGCGGGAAATTCAATTAAAAGCAATGGAAAAACATTTACTTTGAAAGGACTTGGAATTAAAGTAAGCTGTGATATTTCAGCACTTCCTGCATCCTCCTCTTCAGCTGCTGCGGAAACAACCATCAAATAATCTGAATTTTATGGTATGATCAATTTACTATAAGGAAGGAGCATGTGGATATGAACTCTTACAGCAGTACCTTAAATGGTGTTTTTCCATCTGTCTGCTCCTTGGATTGCCCAGATCAATGCGGCCTTCTTGTACATAAAAAAGAAGGGAAAATCGTAAAGATTGAAGGAGACCCCAATCATCCCGTCACACAGGGGAATATATGCAACAAGGTCCGGAGCATGCCTGCAAGGATTTATGATCGGAATCGGCTCAAGTATCCACTGAAGCGTGCCGGGAACAAAGGTGAAGGACATTTTGTACGGATTGGGTGGAAAGAGGCTATAGACACGATTACCTCCAGATGGAAGGATCTAATTGCCGAAAATGGTCCTGAAAGCATCCTGCCATACAGTTTCTATGGAAATATGGGCAGATTAAGTGCAGAAGGAATGGACCGCCGTTTCTTCCATAAACTCGGAGCAAGCCGTCTTGACAGGACGATTTGCCAATCTGCCGGTACAGCAGGATATGCTTATACAATGGGAGGAAGCTTTGGAATCGATCCGGAGGATACCATCCATTCAAAGCTCATTATTCTATGGGGCATTAATGCAGTCAGCACGAACATGCATCAAATGATTCTCGCCCAAAAAGCAAGAAAAAACGGTGCGAAAATCATTGTAATTGATGTCCATAAAAACCAGACCGGGAAAATCGCCGACTGGTTTATACCGATTACACCCGGCACTGATGCAGCTCTGGCACTTAGCATCATGCATGTTCTGTTTGAAGAAAACTTAGTGAATGAGACCTTTCTGGAGGAGTTTACGGTTGGCTCCCAGGAGCTTCGCGAACATGTGAAGCAATATGACCCTGAAACAGCAGCAGGCATAACAGGTGTGCAGAAAGAGGATATTATCAAATTAGCCCGTATGTATGGAGAGACTTCCCCCGCTTTTATCCGGATCGGCAACGGTCCACAGCATCATGACAATGGAGGAATGTGCATCCGCACCATCGCATGTCTTCCTGCCATTACAGGACAATGGCTCATAAAGGGCGGCGGTGCCATCAAGGGAAACTCCGGCTATCTTGCTTTTAATACTGGAGCTCTTCAAAGGTCAGATCTCCTGCACAAAAAGGATACACGCATTGTTAATATGAATCGGATCGGTTCTGCATTGCTTGAACTGGAAAAACCGATTAAATCTATGTATGTCTATGGGAGCAACCCTGCTGTTGTGGCACCGGAAGGGAATAAAGTCCGGCAAGGGCTGCAAAGGGAGGATTTGTTCCTTGTGGTCCATGATCTGTTCATGACCGAAACGGCTAAATTTGCTGATATTGTGCTTCCGGCGTCTTCTTCTTTTGAAAATACGGATATCTATTCATCCTATTGGCATCACTACATGCAGATTCAGGAGCCAGTCATTGAACCATATGGCGAGTCAAAGTCTAATGTAGAAGTGTTTCGGCTTCTTGCAGAAGGTATGGGCTATCAGGATGCTGTATTTTATGAAACGGAAGAAGAAATGATTAATGCCGCATTGAATTTTCCAGCTAATCCTTTCATTGAAGAAATCAATGCTGAATCCCTGAAGAAAGACAAATTTATCAAAGCGAGGGTAAAACCGCTGTTTCCCGGCAGGCTCCACACGCCAAGCGGAAAAATTGAATTATATTCGCAGAGAATGAAAGATGATGGACATCCTCCTCTGCCTACCTATATACCGCTGAAGGAAGACAACACCTTCCCGTTTTTATTTGTGCCTGCACCCAATCATAACTTTTTGAATTCAACCTTTTCAAATAATGAAAAACATGCAGGCATGGAGAAGGATCCCCGCCTTCACTTGAATAGTAAGGATGCGAAGGATGCTGGGATTGAGGATGGTGAGATAGTCCGCATTTGGAATGAGCGCGGAGAATGCGAACTCAAAGCGGCTGTTGGGGAGCTTGTCCTTCCAGGCACGGCAGTTTCTCAGGGAATCTGGGCAGATATCCCAGGAACCAAACATTTGGTCAATTCGCTGACACCGGACCGTCTTTCCGATATGGGCGGCGGTGCCGTTTTCTTCTCAGGCCGGGTGAATGTTTCGAAAATCAGTAAAGAATAACCCCTGCAAAAGTGCAGGGGGTTTCCTATTTTATAAAGCATTGTCAGTTTTGACATCGAAATCTTCAAGGAAAGAATCTATATCCAATCTGTTTTTCAGTACTATGACCTTTTTACCTTCTGCTGCAAACCTGTCAAGCCGCTCTGCCATTTTTCTTTTGCGTGGCCCGTAAGTTGTCACAATGAAATTAAGAAACTTCCAGTCCATTTTCTCCCTGCATCCGGCTGCCATATCAGGCCGGGTTTTGCCAAAATTGGTCACCCGCCTTTTTAATACCCTGTACAGGCAGAGATACAGGGGTACATCCAGATATATGACTGTATCACAAGCAGCTGCCCTGATTTCAAAAGTATTGCTGTAATTGCCTTCAATAATCCACTGCTTTTTTTTCACTATTTCACGCTGTGCATCCGAAAACTCCTGTAGCCCGCTTTCCACCCAGCCGGGCTTCCAGTATAAAACATCCAGATGATGTTCCTCAATGCCTGTTTTATCACCCAATTTTCTGGCGAAGGTTGATTTCCCTGCGCCTGCTGAAGTCCCAATCACCATTACTCTTTTCAAAAAATCACCTTCCCTCGCCGACTTAATCTAATCTTTGCGTGTAAGAATAATAACCGCTCTAAAGGAAAAAATATCTATCATAGTCAATTTCCATACGATGGAGGCATTCCAATGCTAAAGAATAATACCCGGCTCACTGCAGCAGAAATTGCATCTTTGTGGACTTCCTATATGAATGACAGCCTGGCTAAGTGCATTCTAGGTTTTATGATTAAAGACCTGGAGGATAAAGAAATAAAGGGAGTAGTCCAATATGCATATGATTTGTCCGCCGCTCACTTAAAAAAACTTGCAAGGTTCTTTAAGCAAAGTGAGCTGCCCCTGCCTGATGGTTTTTCTGATAACGATGTAAATATGTCTGCTCCATGGCTCTTTTCAGATATTTTCTGTTTAACGTACATAAACCATATGGCCCGGACAGGTCTTATTTCTTATGGCGGCTTTCTCTCCATGAGCACAAGAGAAGACATTTGTGAATACTTTACAAATGGGCTACAGGAAACTGCCGGTCTATATAATAAGTCAAACAAGATTGCACTCAGCAAAGGACTGCTGGCAAGACACCCTTATATTGAAACACCTGCTGTCTCTGAATATATAGACAGTAAAAGTTATTTAAGCGGGCTGAATCCTTTGTCAAATAAAAGACCCTTAAATGCGATAGAAATTTCCCATTTATATATGAATGTCATGACCAATGCCCTCGGGGTAAACCTTAGCCTCAGCTTTGCCCAGACTTCACCTGTAAAAGAGGTTTCGGATTTTATGCTCAGGGGGGCAGAAATAGCCAATAAACATATTAAAATCTTTACAGATATACTGCTGCAAAATGATATACCTACTCCCCGTCTCCCTGATGTCAGTGTGAGCAATTCAGTTACACAGACTTTTTCAGAAAAACTGATGATGTTCCATATGAGTTTAATCAGTGCAGCGGGAACCGGAAATTATGCTACGGCTGCAGCTGCCAGCCAGCGCAGCGACCTGGCCATGAATTATGAACGTTTATCCATTGAAATTGCCAAATATGCGAAGACCGGTGCAGACATAATGATCAAACATCATTGGATGGAAAAGCCGCCCGGTACAAAAGACCGAAAAAAATTAGCCCAGAATAAAAACCGCTTTTGAAGGAATAGAAAAAGAGCTGCCCCTTCTCTTTTTCTATTCTGCCCTATATCAGCCCCTCTTTAATAAATCCGTTTAATTACATTCAACACCTTTGCTTTTATTCCCTCTTCGGAAGCCAAAGTTATTCTTACTTAAATATTCACCCTGATAAGTGCTATAATATGTAAAGTATTTTAAGTAGAGGGGCTTGATCTTATGGCAATGACGAAGAAAAAACGGGTATTAAAAGAGGTAAAACAGCTCATCATGATCACGATAGGTGCGATGATTGCAGCAGCAGGACTTGAGTTTTTCCTCGTTCCCAACAACATTCTTGATGGCGGTGTTATCGGTCTTTCCATAATTGCTGCAGAACTGACCGGGATGACCATGAGTATATTTTTAATTATTCTAAACCTGCCATTTCTCTATATTGGCTACCGCAAAATAGGAATGAAATTCACGATACATACCTTATTTGGAGTAATTGTTTTATCCGCAAGTACCGCATATCTCCATCATTTTGAGCCTGTTACAGATGATTTATTCCTGGCAACAGTCATTGGAGCAGTCATTCTGGGAACAGGGGTTGGCCTTGTGATCAGAACAGGCGGAGCTTTGGATGGATCAGAGATTATTGCCATCCTGGTCAGCAAAAAGCGTCCGGTATCAGTTGGCCAATTTATCATGATTGTCAACGTATTTATCTTTATTCTTGCAGCTTTCCTCGTTTTCAGCTGGGAAACAGCCATGTACTCCATTATCACCTATTATATTGCTTACAAAATGATTGATATTGTTGTGGAAGGTATGGAAGAGCTGAAGTCCGTTACGATCATTTCTGATATGCCTGAAGAAATCTCAGCCGAGCTCCTAAAGCAATTAGGACGCGGAATGACCTATATTCAGGGCCAGGGTGTTTTTACCGGAGAGCCCAAAAAGATCATTTATACAATTGTAACAAGGATTGAGTTATCAACGCTCCGTTCCATTGTGGAAGAAATTGACCCTGGAGCATTAGTGGCTATTGAAAATATTGCAGATGTCAGCGGCAGCAATTTTGATAAAGGTACAGCGCACTAATAAAGTGAAAATTCACTCAGTGAGAAGTATTTTTCTCCCCACTGATTGTTAGTTGAACCAATCGGGCCTTTACGGGCAGTTTGAACCCCGCTTATCCTCCATTGATTCCTCTGAGTCTTGAAGTGGGGGTCTTACTGCCCGTTAGACTGCGATAAAAAAGCAATCTCCCTCACACATGCACCAATGCGGGAGACTGCTTTTTGTTATATAAACAGCAGTAAACTGAGCGCCATGACGGCCATGCCTGCCACAAGACCATAAATGGAGGTATGGGCTTCGTCATACTTCTTGGCAGCCGGCAATAATTCATCAAGAGAAATGAACACCATTATTCCTGCTACTGCGGCAAAAATGACACCAAACATGACATCGTTTAAATATGGCATTAAAATCAAGTAGGCCACTATTGCGCCAATCGGCTCTGAAAGCCCTGATAAAAAAGAGAGCTTAAAAGCCTTCTTCTTACTTCCTGTGGCATAATAGACAGGAACTGAGACAGCGATTCCCTCCGGTATATTGTGAATGGCAATGGCCGCCGCAATGGCGATACCAAGCGAAGGATCCTGGAGTGCAGAAGTAAATGTTGCAATTCCTTCCGGGAAGTTATGAATCGCAATCGCCAATGCCGCAAAGGTCCCCATTTTTAAGAGAGCCGGATCCTTGACGATATTGCCCGAATCATTCATTTCTTCAACTGTTCTCACTTCATGGGGATTATCCTTTTTAGGAATAAACCGGTCAATTAATGCAATAAGGAGAATGCCCCCAAAAAAACCTCCAACAGTTGCCCAGTTGCCGCTTACTTGACCTAATGCTCCTACAAGTGCATCTTTGGCTTTTACAAAGATTTCAATCATGGAGACATAAATCATCACACCAGCGGAAAAGCCAAGTGCCAATGACAAAAACTTCGTATTCGTTCTAGAAGTAAAAAAAGCCATTAAACTGCCAATACCTGTCGCTAAGCCGGCAAACAAAGTAAGACCTAATGCAAATAATACTTCCTGCGACATTTCACTCTCTCCTTTTTCTCTATTGCCAAAAAGTTTCTCCAGGGCAACTTTTGTGTTAAAAAAATATATATGCCAAATTACTATTAAGTATATGCGCCTATCTTAAAAAGTTTACTTTGGTAAACATTCTATCTCCAACCCAAACCAAAAGCAATAAAAAAGGACTATTCAATTATTTTTTTCTTCATTATTATAAGACGGATTGAGGAAAATGTGCATAAAAAAAGAAAAAACCTTCGCCTTTTACTGCTGCGAAAGATCAATCCCAGACACGTTTTAATTTGAAAAGTTCCTGAAGGTACCCAAAAACAGAGGCTGAATAATAATGCTTGGCCCCCACATTTTTGCCTGATAACGGTCGTGTCAGTAAAGATATCAAGAAGCTTATAATTCCTCTTTCTTTTTAGGGCTCTCAACTTTATCAATAAATTCAATTACACTGTAATCGTTCTCTTTTATTTTTACTTCCTACATAATAACCCAGCCCCTTATTTGGATTTGAATAGAATTTCTCTAAAATACAGGTAATTTCCTTCTGAAAGCATACCTCAACACAATAAAGAGCAACCATATGATTGCTCTTCACCCAAAATCTTATTTTAAAAAGGTACCATCCCTATATTCCTTATATGCGGTCCGTATTTCTTCTTCAGTATTCATGACAAACGGTCCACGGGCCACAACCTGTTCTTTGACTGGCTCGCCTGCATATAGCAGAAATCGCAAAGGCTCTTCGGCTTTCACGGCTATTTCGCTTTCAGCGTTCCCGCCATCACCTAATTCAAGGACCTGGCCATTAGCCCCTTGAACTTCATTTTCTCCAAAAACCCCGCTGCCCTCGATAATATAAATAAAGCCTTTGTAGCTGCCAGGCAGTTCCTGTGAAGCTGCAGCGCCTTTTTCCATCCTTACTTCAACCATTGTGACAGGCACATAATTTAAGGTTGGTGATACAACTCCTCTAGAGGAACCGGAGAAGACTTTAAAAACTGCACCCTCTTCCACCCGGACAGGTACTTCACTGCCTTTAAGGTTTTGGTATCTTGGTGCTGTCATTTTCTTTTCCCGTGGAAGATTGATCCACAGCTGCAGCGAATGGGCAGTAATTCCTTCAGATGGCACTTCATTATGAACGACACCGCTCCCTGCTGTCATCCATTGAACATCACCAGGACCTAACACACCGCCCTCACCTGAATGGCTGTCATAGTGCTCAATGGCCCCTTCAATGACATAAGTTACCGTCTCAATCCCGCGATGGGGATGAATGTCAAACGCTCCCTTTTGAAACTTATCTTCCATCATCAGCAGAAATGGGTCATACTTCTCCCAATTTCCCGGTTCTATCACAGGACCTGCTGCATGAATAGAGCTATGTTTCTGTAATTTTACTTTCCTGATTGAGGCAATCTCCCGCTTTGTTATTTTTTCATTCTGCATCCGCCATTTCTCCCCTTTATATGTAAAGGAAGCAATTGAAAACAATTGCTCCAACTATATTATTGATTTCCCTTTTTAATCCATTCAGCAACAGTGACAGTCCTTTTTGCCTGAAACTTAACAGCTTCTTTTACATCCTCAATCATTTTTCCATCCTGATCAACCGTTACGCTTGTTCCATATGGATTGCCGCCTGCTCCGAAAAGAACCGGATCGGTGTAACCTGGAGCGGCTACAATCGCTCCCCAATGATACATCGTGGTGTAAAGAGAAAGAATCGTTGCTTCCTGGCCCCCATGCGGATTTTGGGCTGATGTCATTGCGCTGACTGCCTTATTCACAAGCTTTCCTTTTGCCCAAAGACCTCCAGTTGTATCAAGGAACTGCTTCATTTGGGAAGGCATATTTCCGAAACGGGTCGGCACGCTGAATATAATAGCATCTGCCCATTCAAGATCGTCAGACTTAATTTCAGGCACATCCTTTGTCGCTTCTACAGTTGCTTTCCATGCTGGATTGCCTTCAATTGCAGATTGCGGTGCCAGTTCCGGAACCTTAAAAACTTTAACTTCCGCACCAGCTTCTTTGCCGCCTTCCTCCGCCCATTTAGACAATTGATAGTTTGTTCCGCCCATGCTGTAAAAAATGACTGCCAAATTTACATTTTCCATATTAATCGTCTCCTTTTTTATTGAATTTCCAAATAACCTTGATAGGATACCCATGATTGCACTCCCTATTCTTTCATTCTCTTCCCTTATAATTCGTTAGAATAACTTTTTTTATATTAGTTTATACCAGCTGGCTGCAGCCTGAACTTCACCCATTGTTAATTGGTGACCAAAACTTTCCCAGTGAAGTTCGACTCTCGCTCCTGCACTTTCCAATAAGGACTGTAAATCAGTGGATTCTTCTGCAGGACAAATCGGATCATTGGTTCCGGCTGCGATAAATACTGATGTTCCGCTGAGATCAGGCAATTCAGCACCACGCCTTGGAACCATAGGATGGTGCAGAATTGCTGCTTTTAAGGAGTTTTCATGATGGAATAATAAGCTTCCTGCAATATTAGCTCCATTTGAATAACCGATTGCCACAATGTTTTCACGCTCAAATCCGTATTTCTGTGCGGCTTCATCTAAAAAGCCGTTTAATTCTTTTGTTCGAAAAATCAGATCTTCTTCATCAAAGACACCTTCTGCCAGCCTGCGGAAAAATCTCGGCATCCCATTTTCCAGCACATTACCGCGCACACTTAGAACAGAAGCCTCCGGATCAATATGACCTGCAAGCGGCAGCAGGTCAGTTTCTGTACCTCCCGTTCCGTGAAGCAGCAATAATACAGGCTTGGAAGGATCCTTTCCTTTTTGAAAAATATGTTTCATCGTATCTTCCTCTCTTTGTTTTATCGCAGTCTAACGGGCAGTAAGACCCCCACTGATTGAAGTTTCACTTTATTCCACTTCCCTGACTTCAATAGGGATTAATTTTCGCTCAATGCGATCTCTCATATTCTCATATTGTTCAGGAAGCATCAGCTTCTCCCCCATTTTCCCGGGTGATTCATCATGCACAAATCCGGGAGGATCAGTTGCAATTTCAAAAAGAATTTCCCCATGCTCCCGAAAATATATGGCATTAAAATAATTCCGGTCCCTGACTGGGGTAACTCCATAGCCATTGGACCTCAAATATTCCTGCCACTCCAAATGATCCTGGTCATCTTCTGCCCGCCAGGCGATATGATGGACAGTGCCGACACCCATTTGTCCGCGCTTGCCGGGAATCTTTTTCAGGTCTATGACATTGCCGATTTGGGCTGAGGATTGGAACCGGATCATTTCTCCTTCTTCCCCAATTCGTTCAAGGCCCATTACCCTTTCAAGCAGTAATGCAGTTTGGTCTGGCTGGGATGAATAAAGAGTCGCCCCTGCAAAGCCCTTCACTGCAACATCAGGAGTAATGCCTCCAAATGTCCAAGTATTCGTCTCACCATCATCTCTTTCCACCATTTCCAATATCAAACCATGAGGATCCCGGAATCTTATTGATTCTTCACTGAATCTTTTTTCCGTTGTGCAGGAAATTTTAAATTTTTCAAATCTGTCTTTCCAGAATCCAAGGGCACCCTTTGGAATTGCATATGAGGTCACCCCAACCTGACCATCCCCTATGACTCCCTGGGAGGCATTTGCCCATGGAAAAAATGTAATGATTGTTCCCGGCTTCCCTTCATTATTTCCAAAATAAAGGTGATATGTGCCGGGGTCATCAAAATTCACAGTCTGCTTGACCATCCTTAAACCTAATACGCCTGCATAAAAATCGATATTCTCCTGCGGGTGGCCGACGATAGCACTGATATGATGAATTCCACTAGTTCCTTTGTTCACATTCACACCTCTTCTTCATTAATGTAACCAAAATCCAATCTATGAAACTCATTTAAATCAAATATTTTCATTTCAAGATAATGCCAAACATTATTACCTCGAATTTATTTATCTCGAATTCAAGATAATTATAAAATACATTTATGCTGGTGTCAATATTTCGGATTGGAAAATCGAACGGAAAAGAAATTGAATTTCCACTTAATCGTGCCAGGTATATTTGATTTAGATTCAGCATATTGACATCTTCTTAAGCATAAAGGTATATATGAATTATACTATTAGAATCTTCCGAAAATTAACGGAGGTAATGAAATGTACAATGCATACTGCCGAATGTACCAGAAAACCTTTAAGCTGGTATCGCCTTTTCTGCCCTGGCGCGAACCGGAGCTGATAGAAGGCAACAATTGCCTGGACAAACTGCCTGATATTATTAAACAGAAAGACATCAGCAGAATTTTGATTGTAACTGACAGCGGCATCACGGCTCTTGGGCTGATGGATGGTTTGCTATTAAATTTACAGAAAAGGAATATTGAATTTTATATTTATGATAAGACTGTTCCCAATCCGACCATTACCAATATTGAAGAAGCACTGGAAGTTTACATCAGCAATAATTGCCAGGGTATTCTTGCCTTTGGCGGGGGTTCGCCAATGGATTGCGCTAAAGGAGTTGGTGCAAGAGCTGTCAGGCCCGAGAAAAGCATTTCACAATTAAAGGGCCAATTTAAGGTTAGAAAAGAGCTCCCTCCCCTTTTTGCAGTCCCAACCACAGCAGGTACTGGAAGTGAAGCCACTGTTGCAGCGGTCATTACTGACAGCCGGTCACATGAGAAATACGCCATTATTGACCTGTGTCTAATCCCGCATTATGCAGTTTTAGACCCCATGCTTACCATAAAATTGCCTCCTCATATAACAGCTGCAACCGGTATGGATGCACTAACCCATGCCATCGAAGCGTACATTGGAAGAAGCAATACAGCAGAGACGAGAAAATTCAGCACTGATGCAGTCCGGCTTATCTATGACAATCTCTATGAAACCTATATCAATGGCGAAAATCTGGAGGTAAGAGCCCATATGCAAAAAGCTGCTTATCTGGCCGGGCTGGCTTTCACCAGGTCCTATGTAGGCAATGTTCATGCTATCGCCCATACGCTCGGAGGATTTTATTCTGTTCCTCATGGTTTGGCTAATGCCGTCATTCTTCCATATGTACTGGAGCATTATGGTGAAGCAGTCTGGGGATCTCTAGCTGAACTGGCATTGGCCGCAAACATTGGGGATCCGGAAGCTTCAGCTGAAGAAAATGCAAAGAGCTTTATAGGCAGCATAAAATCCCTTAACCAAAAAATGGGGATTCCCCAAAAGGTGGGCAAAATTAGAGAAAGTGACATTCCGGTAATGGCTGAACGTGCCTTAAAGGAAGCCAATCCCTTGTATCCTGTGCCGAAAATCTTTGGCAGAAATGATATGTTAAAACTGTATCAGATGATAAAGGAATAATTTTCAGGCACAGCTTCCGCACGCATGGTTTCAATGCGTTAATAATACGAGTTGCTCACACAAAAAGGCAGATGCACAATAAAATGCATTCTGCCTTATAGCTGTTTTATCTGAACCAGCCCTTCTTCTTAAACCACCAAAACATGCCTAAGGCAATAATAAACATTAATAACAGCGTTTCAAAATATCCATATTTCCAAGTTAATTCCGGCATGTTTTCAAAATTCATTCCATAAATGCCCGCTATGAAGGTTAAGGGCATGAAAATGGTGGTTATCACGGTAAGGACTCTCATCACCCGGTTTGTCTGATGGGAATTGATCGATAAATAACTGTCACGGATATCGGTCGTCAATTCCCTGTTTCCATCAATCATTTCAGTCAATTTCAATAAGTGATCATGAATATCAGCAAAGTATTCGTACCTTTCCTTTACACCTTTAAGCCTATGGGAATTAATGACACGGTATATTAAGTCCCGCATTGGAATCACAGTATACCGAATCTGCAATAAATGATGGCGTATATCAAATAATTTCTCCAATAATTCTTCCATCGTTTCATCATTTGGGTTATCTTCAATGAGACTCAGACGATCTTCCAGCTGATAAACGATAGGAAAGTAATTATCCACTATTTTATCTATGATATGGTACATGACCAGATAAGGGTCCCATTTACTAATCTTCTTACTTAAGCTCAGCCTTTCCCAAACATCATCCATTTCCCTGGAGAGCTCATGGTGGTAGGATACTATGTAATTGGGACCAATAAAAAAGTTAATTTCCTGTTTATCTTCGTTAATATGATTTAAGCTATGGGTGACAAAAAAGCTATAGTCTTCATAATAGTCCATTTTAGGGCGCTGGAGTTTGACAACACAATCCTCAATGGCCAGGGGATGAAAGTGAAAAGTTTTATCTAGTTCAGCTGTCTCCCCTTCGGTTGGCTGATTAAAATCAACCCAAAACCACTTATAACTTTCCCACTCAGCTTTCAGCCTCTCTAAAGTAATATCCTTCTTCAGTTCATTTTTCTTATTAACAGCTTGTATTCTAATCATGATTGTCTCCTAGTCTTTCCTTCATAAAACATATTTTTACCAATTTTGATCACGATATCCTGAGGAAGACTCTTCAACTGGTATATTAGTTACCTCTTTGATGAAGCATCTTCAGTAAATTGGATGATCCGTTTGATGGTGTGATCTCCAATCGAATGGGAATTTCTTTTCCCTGATAGAAATTAATTATTTGATTCAGAGCTTCGGCATCTGCTTCGTTAAATCCTTTTACAAGATTGAAGGATGGACCCGGAATATTCCTGACAGTAAAAGCGGTTGTCCGGCCAATTCTTATAATTTCCACTCCCATTGGGTTTCCATCCGGATTTTTAATTGCCGTCAATCTGGAGTGCAGCAAATTTGTCTCTGCCTGGTCCAGTCTCTCAGCTAAGTCACTTTACATTACTAGATTCATAACTTTCACCTCATACTAAGCAAGCTTCATTTTAAGAAAAACAAGCCAGCCTCATTCAAAAGTATTGTTCTCCCTTTGAAATGAATTCTCCTTTAAAAACAATAAAAAAGGAAAAGAGCCGATGCTCTTTTCCTAATCAATCCACTTTACAATATCATTGAATGGTCTGCGTGTTTTCGGCCTTGGGTCTTTCACTCTGTACCCAAATGCACACATTACCGACAGCCCGAAGCTTCCATCTTCAAGCAAACCTTCCTCACCCAGCAGCTTATTCATTTTTTCAATATCAAAGCCTTCAATCGGGCAGGAATCTATGCCAATTTGTGCAGCAGCGGTCATCATATTCCCAAGTGCGATGTAACTTTGCTTGCATGCCCAATCAAAGAGAGGGCGGTCACCTTCCAGAAGATCAAAATCGGACTTCTGGAATTCCTCAATACGCTGCAAATATTTTTCCATCATTTCTTCCGGCATTCCCAGTGTATTTCTAAAATGATCCTGCAGATACTGGGAATCATATTTAGTATCTTTTTTCGTTCTTGCAAGGACTAAAACAAAGTGGCTTGCTTCAGGCAGTTTCCCGAATGCTCCCCAGGAGGCATTCTTAATTTTCTCACGGAGCTCCTGGTTCTGAACAACCACGAAACGCCATGGTTCAAAACCAAATGAACTTGGTGACAGACGGCCTGTCTCCAATACAAACCGGAAATCTTCCTCGGGGATTTCTTTATTTGGATCAAATTCCTTTGTAGCATGTCTGAATTGATAGGCATTCAGTATTTCTTCCTTTAAAGCTTCCTTTTCACGCAAAACCAAACACTCCTTTTCTGGCTGTTCTAAATTTTAACGTAACACATTACAGCTTAACATTCATGAAATCCGCTTATAGTTTGCCTTTTCGCTGCTATTCCTAATCATTTGGAGCACTTTCTTTGTAAATCCATAGACAGTCTGATCATGTCCAGGCAATGAATTCCATTTTCATGGATATCATCTTTGTAATGCCGCACAAAGGCTAGTTACATTAATATGCAGTAAAAAACCAGCATTCGCTAAAATGCTGGTTCTACTTTTATTTTTTAGGAGAAATCTCCAATCCTAATTGATTTAGAGCGTGTGTGATTCCCTGCTGCAGAACTGAAAAACAAGGAATCTGTGTTTCTTTAATTCCGCTCTCGATGATTTGCAGGCTCAGTTTAGGAGATATCCCGACAAATATGCAGTTTGTGCCCAATAGGGAAGCTGCTTTGACGAACTTCTGCAGAAAATCGAAAGTATATTGATTAACACCCTTTAATGCAGTTAAGTCCAATATTAAATACTCTGCTTTATACCGTGGAAGATTCAGTAATGTTCTGTTCAGCAGCTCCTCCGCCCGCAGTTCTTCATATCTTCCCACTAAAGGAATGACCAAAATGGAATCGATCACTGGAATAATTGGAGAAGAAATCTCCTTAATAATTTCAGATAATACTCTCGTCTGCTCAGCAATTTCCTTCTCCAGCTCTTTCTGGGCGCTTTGATTCTGCTCTTTAATCATGGCACTGATATTCTGAGAGGGCGTAATGTCAGACTCAAAAAATTCGTATTCGGAATACTGATCCCCCTGGACCTGACTTTGCCTTACTTTATACCATATATTTGTTTCAAAAATGCCGCTTAGCACACCTGCCCAATGTCCAGGCAAGAAAGTGCCTTCTGCTTCTTTTTTTTGTTCCACATTAATCTTATATTCCCAGCCATTTTTAACACGAATGATGGCTTTCTTTTCTTCGAGACAAAAGGAGGCAATCTCTGTCTTTCCCCATCCGGCAGTTAAATAGATATTGGGTAAGTGATTAATAATTTCTTCTTTTTCTTTATTTGATTCCAAATAAAATTTGCTGACAATTTTCCCTGTCCGGTATCCAGCTGTTTCCATCACAAGCTCGGCCGACTTTTCACCAGAGATTTCTTCAATGGAGTCCAGCAGAGTCTTAAAAGCTGTGTTTACCCAAAAAACCACCACTTCGTCATTTTCAAATTTAAACGTTGCATCATCCAGATCCCAATCAAACAGAGATCCATTCACATTTATTTCATACTTGAAAGAGTTAGCCTCCATCGAATGTCCTCCCTCTCTTATTGTTGTCAATTCATCTATTTAAAGAACATTATTATTCTAACCTCAAGGATATTTCGGAGTCAAAAATGATTATGCTGCTGGTAAAACCTAATTTAAAATAAAGAAAGTCCAAATAATATAACTGCTGAGGATTGCCGGAAATAGTCAAAATCTATCTAATTTTACGCATGCAGAGTTTTTTTCACCCCAAAAAAAAGAATAGGCAAGCAAGTCTTCCCCGCTTATACCTACCCTTCCTCTTCCCACTTAATCATAAATGTACTGCCTTTTGCCGAACTTTCTTTTAAAAATAAATTTGCGTTCAGAGCATCAGCCAGCAGTTTGCTGAAAGGAAGCCCCAAGCCAAGCCCTCTTACTTTCAGCTTCTTCTTTTCCCCCCTGTAAAAACGCTCAAAAATATAAGGCTGCTCCTCTTCGGCTATTCCTGATCCGTTATCATGAACCTCAATAAATCTTTCGGTTAAAATAACAGTAATGCTGCCATCTTCATCAATGGCATGATAAGCATTATTCAATAAATTAATCATAATCTGCTGCAGACGGTACGGGTCTGTTGATCTCCTGATGGTTTCAGCGGGCACTTCCACACGATAGTAAAAATTGCCTTTCTGCGCAAGTGCCCATTGCCTTACAATATCCTGCACGAGCTTATTCATATCACAGTTTTCATGCCTGATTGAAAATGCACCCGACGAAAGTGAATTGAAATCGAGCAAGTCCTCGATCATTTTCTGCAAACGGCTGACTTCTTTTAAAGAAATATCAAGAAATTCCTCTTTCTCTTCCCCGCTTACAACATCATCACGGACTGCCTGAATTAGACCGCTTATAGATGTGACAGGTGTTTTCAAATCATGCGTGACCCCAGCCAGCAATTCTGCCCTTAGTTTTTCAAGGTGCATTAGCCTCTCTGTCATTTCTTTAAACGAAATAATTAAATTATGAATCTCTTCCTCATTGGCACTGGCTTTCAGTTCGATTTTATAGTCACCTTCGCTGACTTTCGAGGCAGCTTGAGCTACTTCCTGAATGGGCCTCGAAATTTTCCTCGAAAGAAAATAAATGACACTCCATCCGAGCAGACCCAATCCTGAGAGCATGATCAATAACAGGGAATATTCCTGATTTACGTTCGTCAAATCATCTGCGCTTTGGACCACAACGACCCATCCCACCGGGTTATTATCGATCGATATCTCCGACTTGACCGCATAAACCGCTTGCCCATCCTGTGTATCCAGTTTTTGGACGTTCTTTTGATTATCAAGCAAATCTGCAGGCAGAGTTCCGAGATTGGGACCAGCCTGGTTATTTCTCTGCATACGCCCAGATTTTTTATATAATATTTGGCCATTTAAATCGCTTATGAAAACCTGGGGATTAAACTTAAATTCCAGCAGCTTCGCTCTTTCCTCCAGCATTCTGTTAAAAAATGGATCAAACTCGATGCTTCCGTCCTGCTGCACGACACGATCTGCTGTCTCAACAGCAACGTACTGCAGCAAATTCAGCCGGTTTTCAAGAGTTGTCTGCCTGATCCACCACATAGATCCCGCTGCCAGTATAATAAGTCCAATGATAAGTGTAAATAGATAGCGGGTTGTCCAATAGCGGAGCAGGGATGTTCTTTTGTTATTTTTCATAAACATGGAATTGGTACCCCATTCCTCTGAGCGTCCTTATCTCACCTTCTGATTCCGGCCAGTCGGTTAAAGCCTGTCGCACTCTTTTTACGGCCAAATCGACTGCACGATCGCTTCCGTCATAATCCATTCCCCAGACATGTTCAATCAACTGATCCCTGGTGAAAGTTCTGTTAGGCCTTTCAGCCAAAAACAGAAGCAAAGATAAATCCCGCGGAGTCAAACTTACTTCCTTGCCATTCAGGAAAATGGTATGCGCATCAAAATTTATCGTTAAGCTTCCATATTGCTTTATATGTTCATCATTGTACACATTGGCTGATCGCCGTAATACGGCATTCACGCGTGCAATAACCTCATCCCCGATAAAAGGCTTTGAAATATAATCATCTGCACCTGTATTCAAGCCCTTCAGCTTGTAATCGATATCCCCCAGCGCTGTAAGCATGATGACAGGACATGCGCTTTTTTCACGAATTTTTTTAAGTACACTCCATCCATCCATCCCAGGCATCATAATATCCAGGATCACAAGCTGAGGTGAGTGACTGAAAAATTGCTCAAGGGCACTGGTGCCATCATATGCAGTTAGAACTTCAAACCCTTCCCGCTGCAAATAGGCGATTAAAACCTTGGAAATAGCTAATTCATCTTCTGCTACAAGGATTTTTTTCATTTTTACCTTCCTCCAATAAGTTAACTATACAGAAAAATCCCCGAATTTGTACACGGGGATTTTTAAAACTATTACAAAGAGCCTGAATCTGTACTTGTATCAGTTAGATCTTCTTTAGATGCCCGCTGTTTCATGCTTCCACCTTTTCCATGTCCATGACTGCCTCTCATTTCCTTTTTGCCAAATCCTTTGATGCCCATAAACGTTTCTCCAAGAAGGTCCCGTAATTTAGCACTGTCCTTCTTTTCTATTTCCTTGATAAGGTCTGCTGTTGATTTATTATTGGTGGAAATCCCTAAGTCCTTAGCGAGTTCTGCCACTTTTTTCTCCCTAACCTCTTGGGCGATTTGCTGAATGAATTTCCCATCTATTGAAATGCCCAGTTCCTTCGCTTCTTTTTTGACCTTCACGGAAAAGACCTCTTGTGCCGCTTCCCTGATATCTTTGCCTTCAATGGAAACTCCTAATTTTTCAGCCTCTTTTTTTACTGATGCTGTGTATATCTCTTGCTTTAGTGTCTTTAGATCTTTGCCATCAGCAGAAATTCCAAGCTCTTTTGCCTGCTTGTTTAAGGAGGCAGTCTCTATATCTTTCTTTAAAGTCTCCAAATCTTTGTCTTTAGTCGATACTCCCAGTTCTTTGGCCTCCTCTTTCAGTTTTGCAGTGCCAATTTCTTCATGGAGAGCTTCTGCATCTTTTCCTTCTGTTTTGATGCCCAATTCTGCAGCTTCCTTTTTCAGCTTAGCAAGCATTACTTCCTCCATAAGGTCTACAGCGTCTTTTCCAGCCGTTTTAATCCCAAGCTCTTTCGCTTCTTTCAGAATTTCTGCTTCCCGGATTTCACCAATTAAAGTTTCGGCATCTTTTCCTTCTGTTTTTATATCGAGCTCTTGAGCCCTTTGAAGGATAGATTCAGTGTCATTAGTGAACCCCCTGCCATGATGGCCAAACACCTTGTTTTTAAATTTCCATCTTAACTCGCCTTTTTCTGCAGAAGTATCTGTATCTGCTGCAAAAGATGTTGTTGCGTACCCGCCTGCCAGTAATAAACCTGCAAGGCTAAAACCAATGATTGTTTTTTTCATGACTATACCTCCTGATTATTTTAAAGGCCAAGCATTCTTAACCTCGATTTTACTATATCGGTGCAATATGTCAGGAAGATGTCAAAAAAACTCAATAATAAAAAAACCGCCAATTCCGCAATAAGCGGACTGACGGTTTTAGCCTGCTTCTCTGATTTCTTCAATGGTAAATTTTCTCTTCTGGATAAAGATGAGCCTCATCGAAAGACAAACACCTGCAGCAAGAAGTCCGAAGGTAAGGCCAAGCCAATATCCAGTAGCCCCAAGGTCTGTATAGTGTGCAAGAACATAACCAGCAGGCAGACAGATAAGCCAATAAGAAACCAGTGTGATAACAAAAGAAATATTCACATCTTTATATCCTCTTAAAGCCGCTTGTGCAGTAGCCTGAATGGCATCGGAAATCTGAAAAAACAGCGCATAAATCAGAAAATGGGCAGTCAGGTCAATAACCGCTTGATCAGTAGAGTAAAAGCCTGAAACCTCATAGCGGAAAAATACAACCAGGAGGCCTGTGAACAGCGCAATTAAAATAGACAGATAGATGCCAAGCCAGCTGTAGGATTTTGCATCCTTATACCTGCCTGCGCCCACTTCAAATCCGACTAACACGGTCTGCGCCATGGAAATGCTGATTGGGATCATATACAGGAAGGAAACAATGTTTAATGCAGACTGATAGGCAGCAATAGTTGTAACATTGAACTTACTGATTAAGATGGTCACCGCGGCAAACATACTCGTTTCAAAAAAGATGGACAGTCCCATGGGTACGCCTATCTTTAAGATTTCTTTGCATTTATCCCATGAAAATTCCTTAAGACCGCTAAAAATGGCATAGCTTGAAAAAGGATCCTTCGTTTTTATAATAAGAGCACTGATGACAAGGATGAACCAATAAGTAATAGAAGTTGCATACCCTCCTCCTGCACCTCCCAATTCAGGAAATCCCCAATATCCAAAAATCAGGACATAATTCAGGAAGAAATTGATGGGAAGCGAACAAAACAAAATCACCATTACAACTCTCGTTTTGCCGAGTGCATAGATGAAAGATCTTAAAACATTAAATATGAATAAAGGAATGATTCCAAAGCTGAGTCCCACAAGATAGCCACGAGCTATTGCTTTCACACCATCAGGCAGATTCATGCTATTAAGCAGAGGGTCAAGCAAAACTGAACCCAATAGGATAACTGCAAAGGCAATGATACAACCCAATAAGATGCCATTTTTTACGATAGATGAAACTTCTTTGTTCTTTTTTTCGCCAATCGCTTGAGCGGCAATTGGGGATACAGCCATTAATATCCCGCTAAGCCCGGTAAAAACCGGATTCCAAATGGAGGAGCCAATCGCTACGCCAGCAAGGTCGGAAGCATTATATCTCCCCGACATAATTGTATTAAAAAAGACCATTGCAAACATGCCAAACTGCGTGATTAGGATAGGAATTAACATGAATGTTATTTGCCTGATCTTCTCCTGTAAAGTAAACGTCTGATACATCATAAAGACTCCTTCACAAAATAGTAAACACAAATATTATTATATTATATCTTTAAAAAGAAAGACCTCATTTTCATTCAAAAGAAAAAAGAGCTGAGGCAGCTCTTTTTCCAGGACATTACTCAATTTCTTCTTCAACTATATATTTAAGTTTTTGCAGCTTATTATCCCAGAATTGTTCATAATAGGCCAGCCATTGCTTCAATTCTTTCAGCGGCTCAGGCTGGAGCTGATAGATTCTTTCTCTGCCTGCCTTTTTCCCTCTTACTAACTCAGCTTCAGAAAGGATATGAAGATGTTTAGATATTGCGGTCCGGCTTATGGGAAAATGAGCACTTATCTCTGAGATCGGGCGTTCTTTTTCAGCCAGCAGCCTTAATACTTCTCTCCTCGTTGGATCGGCGATTGCCTGAAACACATCATGTTTCCTGGCAGAAGCACCCATTATTCCTCAACAGCCTTGCCAAGCATTGCGAGAATTCCTGTCCATCCCTGGGACATTCTTTCACGGATAACCGCACTCTCGGCTTGAGCTTTCTCAACCAGTTCATCTGACTGTTTCCAGCCGCCATGTATAAGCGTAAATTCAGTTTTGCCGTCCAAATCTTTTAAAATGAAAGATACAAACCATCCATCCTTATCCCATTCAAAAGAAAGCCGGTTAGGTTCATCCAGTTCTGTAACCTTACATGGGGACGGACCAAATGGGGACTGAATATAAAATTCATAGCCAAGTTCAGCCTTAAAATCATTTGGCATAAACCACGCTTCGATTCCTTCTGATGTAGAAACTTTCTTCCAGACCTTTTCGATAGGAGTATTAAGAATTACGGTTTGTTTAATATCCTGAAGTTTTTCCATTTAATAGCTCTCCTTTGCATATAAAATAAAACCTTTTGGTTTCGTTTATATCATATATAACCTTTTGGTTTCATGTAAACTGCTTCAAAAATAGAGCCTAACTATGCAGGTTAATCCATATAATTTACAGAATACTTATTATATCTTAAGGAGGGATTTTAATGCAGGCCATACATGCACAAAAGCTATCTGATCTGGAAACTGCGATTCATACATATGTGCGTCCCGACACCTTTCCGCTTGCCATTAGAGTGATGAAAAAGGAGGAGGCATTGCCTGACAGGGTCAAGCGGCCGGCAAGAGATTTTAGCAAAACTTTCAGCATCTGCCAGGGGGTAACGATGTCAAGAAGATATGGCTGGTCCATTGCCATGGGCAAAGAAGACTTATCATGCCCAATTGCCAAAATCGCTTTTGGTTTTGAAGAGGAACTGGACTATTATTCAAAAGGAAGCTTAACAGATGGCATGTATACAAAAACCTGTGACCTTGGCGCCTTAACCGAAGCTGCCGTACCCAAGTTTACAAAAGAGGAAGCTGGGACAGTGCTGATGGCTCCTCTGGGGAGAGCAGCATTTGAACCGGAAGTAATCACTGTTTATGGGAATTCAGCCCAAGTCATGAGAATGGTGGCTGGCGCACTCTATCATACGGGCGGTGAAATTACTTCCACTTTTACAGCCCGGGCAGATTGCGCCGATATTGTTATTAAGACAATAAAGTCCGGTAAGCCACAAGTAATCCTGCCATGCTATGGGGACCGGGTTTTCGGACAGACGCATGATCACGAAATGGCTTTCACCATTCCTTTTTCCATGGCAGATGAATTTGCAGATGGATTAAAGCAAACCCACAAAGGCGGTGTACGGTATCCGGTCCCATCTTACCTTCAATATGAGGCAAAATATCCGGACACTTATGAAAAGCTGAACGAGATGTTCAACAGCATGCCTTGATTGAAAGCTGGCGCCTGTGATAGTGGTGCCGGCTTGTTTCATTTTGGGAAAAGGGTAAAATAGAAAAGACAGCTATTAAGAAATGAGTGAAATAATTGAGCAGCTTATTCCCATCCCTATATGATCTGGCCATGCAGCCTCTTGAGAAAAGAAAATTCCAGAAAATCAGAAGCGAGATCCTTACCATGGCTGCCGGCCGTGTTCTCGAGATCGGAGCCGGCACAGGCATTAACTTCCCCTTATACAAAAAGGCGGAACGTGTCGATGCCATTGAACCGAATCAGGCAATGATTGAAAAATCTCTTACTCGAAGAAATGAGGCTTCAGTTCCAATACACATTCACGAGCAGTCTGCTGAACAACTTGAATTTGCGGACAATACATTTGATTCAGCAGTTGCCACTCTGGTATTCTGCTCAATTCCAAATCCCGAACAAGCACTCGCAGAAATCAAACGTGTCTGCAAGCCACAGGCAAAAATACTATTCTTTGAACATGTGAAAATGAACCAGCCCGCTCTCGCATTTGCCCAGGAAGCCCTCAATCCTTTATGGAAACGGATATGTGACGGTTGCCACTTAAACCGTGACACACTGCAGGCTATACAGGATTCAGGCATGAAGATAACAAACGTGACTGCCTATTATAAAGGATTGTTTATAGTGGTGGAGAGTAAAAATCCAGATGGCGGCCGTTAATTTTTATTAGCGCGCCATTTGTAATTAAGTTGAAGATATTTGCCTGGAAGTTTCTGAGGGACCTGATTGACTAAGATTTCTGAGTTGTTCCGGCTGATTAACTACCATTTTCCCACCCGCCACCTCTTTTTTTTGGCGTTAATCAAAGTTCACCAGTAAAATTCCATTTCCTATGCCGAAAAAAGAAGGCCGATTCAATCAGCCTCCCTTGACTACACCCTCTTTAATTCGTAATTCCGCTTATCCAACAGCTTCTTATCATCCTTTTTAATAGAGCCTGACGCTGTTAATTCAAGAATCGGCTTAACCCTGATCACATTCTGGATTTTTGAGGCAAGTTCAGGGTTTAATCCTTCTTCCGATTCTATGAAAATCTTAATCTGGTCCTGCCCCCGTTCATTTGTTACCACAGCCTGGAAAACTGGATATCCAGCTTCATTCAATACTTGCGCCAGCTGTTTTTCTCTTACAAACATTCCTTTTACCTTTATACCATCACTGACACGCCCCAGCACTCCTGCAATCCTTTTCCCCTCATACCCTTTAACCCAGCGCGAAAGGTCGCCTGTGCCAAAGCGGATAAGCGGGTAGCTTTTATCAATTAAAGAGACAACCACTTCTCCTTCTCCATCTGTAACTTCCAATCCAGTCTGCGGGTCACAGATTTGAACAATGGCAGAATCCGTGATTCTTAGTCCAGGCCCCAATTTGTCCTCATAAGCAAGACACCCGCAATCTGCCGTCCCATACCCTTCATATACGGAAATGCCATGGTCTTCACACATTTTCTTCATTTGTTCCGTGAGCATTTCAGCAGTAAAGAAAGCTTTATTCAAGACAACATCATTTCCCAACTCCCATCCCTTTTCTTCAATAGCCTCAAGCAAAAGGCTAAAGAAGCTCGGGGTTCCCACGTAGCCGGTTACCCTGACATCCTTCATAATCTGGATCTGCAGCTCCCGATTCCCGGTACCGGCAGGGATGACAGTTGCTTCTAATTCACGAAGTGCGGAGTCAAACATAAAGCCTGCCGGTGAGAGATGATATGAAAATGTATTTTGTACGATATCCCCTCTACCAAAGCCTGCCGTCTTGAGAGCTTCTGAGAAACGCCAGAAATCTTTCCCTGTCGTTTGCGGATCGTAAATCGGACCTGGCGACATAAAAATTCGTTCCATCTCATTTGGCTTTACAGCGGCAAAGCCTCCGAAAGGCTGGTCTGCAGATTGCAATTCCGGCAATCGATCTTTTTTAAGCACAGGGATTTTTTCCAGGTCTATTAAGGTTTGTATGTCACTTGAAGAAATACAGGCATCATCAAGCCGTCTTTTAAATCCGCTTGCATTTTCATATGCATGGTGAATTACTTCCTGTAGCCTTTCCACTACAGCCACCTCTTTCTTCTTTTATAAGATTTAATATCTTTATAGCTTTTCCGGCCCTTATCCCCCATTCCAAGATAAAATTCACGCACATCCTGATTGGAAAGAAGCCGGTCCACCGTTCCATCCATCACAATCCGGCCGTTTTCCATGATGTATCCGTAATCGGCAATCGATAAGGCAACATTGGCATTTTGCTCAACTACCAGTATAGTGGTTCCCTCTTCTTCATTGATTTTTTTAATAATCCCGAATATCTCTTTTACTAATAGAGGGGCAAGTCCTAATGAAGGTTCATCGAGAAGCAGCACCTTTGGCTTTGCCATGATTCCTCTTCCAATGGCAAGCATCTGCTGCTCTCCGCCTGACAGATATCCGGCCTGTCTGTGCTTCAGCATTTCAAGCTTCGGAAAGTAATGATAGACTTTTTGGATATCGCCTTTAATATTCTTCCGGTCTTTTCTGGTATGTGCACCTGCGATCAGGTTATCCTCAACAGAAAGATGCTTGAACACACGTCTTCCTTCCATGCACTGAAAAATGCCTTTCTTTACGATGGTTTCAGCATCGCTTACATCAATGCGCTCGCCATAAAGCTCGATAAAGCCATCCGTCACTTCACCGTTTTCGCTTTTCAGCAGGCCGGAAATCGCCTTAAGAGTGGTCGTTTTCCCGGCGCCATTGCTGCCGAGCAAAGCAACAATTTTTCCTTTTGGCACCACCATCGACATCCCTTTTAATACAAGGATGACCTTGTCATACATCACTTCGACGTTGTTTATTGTCAGCATGCTCTGTCCTCCCGGCTATTTCTCTATTTTTCGTTCTCAGGTCAAGTTCTGAATTATTTGTTATTTGCTGGTTTTCTTTGTTTATTTGCATAATCAAAGATTTGTTTGCTGATTCCGATGATTTGTTTGCAAAGTTTCAAGTTTGTTTGCCAAATTTCCGAGTTTATTTGCAAAGTTCACAAGGTCCAGGCCTTAAAAGTAACAGGAGGCGGGTATAAAACCTCGCCCCCCATCATGTTAGTAGCCGATATAATCAGTGAACACTTCAAACTGGCCGTTCTTCACTTCTGCCAAGCGGACTTGGTTTGTACCGGCATGGTTGTCAGGTGAAAAAGTAACCGGAGCGGCTAAACCGCCAAGGTCCAGATTTGAAATCTTCTCCAGGCCGGCACGGATGCCTTCGCCCGAAGTCGGGTCTTCAGCAAGCTTTAGGCCTTCAACCATAATTTTGGCTGACACCCACCCCTGGATAAACTTCTGGTTCTTGTCTTCCAGCTTTTCGCCCTTGCTTTCTACGAACTTCTTGATTTCTTCCATTCCAGGCAGATCTTCATATGGGAAGGCATGTGTGACGACCCCGATAAACCCTTCAGCCGCATCACCGGCAATTGGAAGCAAGCCTTCACCCGTAGCCCAGTTTAAACCGATGAATTGTGTGTCCAAGCCAAGCTTTTTAGCATCTTTTAGAATCGTTGCTGTTGCACCCCAAGTTTGGTTGATTATCGCATAATCAGGATTTTTCTTTTCCATGTTCAGCAATTGTGATGTTGCATCAAGTGTTTTCAGGTCAACAATTTGTTCATCTACAATTTCAATGCCATTTTCCTTGGCAAACTTTTTAGCATCTTCAATAGGCGATTTGCCAAAAGCCGTATCATTGTAAATTAATGCTACAGTCGGTGTGCCGCCAGTGTGATTTTCTTTTATCCACTTTAATACGGATCTTGCCTGGTCAGAATATGAAGCCGCAGCCAGGAAGTTATATGGGCTTTCGTCAATATTTTTCAGATTCTCTGAGTATGAAGCCGATATGAATGGAAGCTTGTCGGCTGCCACCTGCTGGCGCAGGGCTTCAGTGTCCCCTGTTCCCCATCCCAAAATGGCCGATACTTTATCTTTTGATTTTAATTTCTGATAAAGTTTTTGGGCTTCCGGGATTTTATAAGCATAGTCATCACCAATTAATTCGAGCTTATAGCCATTAATCTCCTCGCCTGCAATGGATTCAAAAAATGCTTTTTCACCCTCTGCATATGGTGTTCCAACATCACCGGTACCTCCCGTAAGGTCAAAGATACCGCCGATTTTAACAGTGCCTCCTTTCTTGTCCCCTGATGCTTCCTCGCTGCCTCCAGAACAGCCTGCCAGCATTCCAGCCATTAATGTTGCTGCCAATAAACCCTTCCAAACCTTCTTCATAATGTTCCCCCTCATTTTTTCTTTTTTATTGGCTCTTTTCGTATTAATTTGTTTATCGCTTATCAATGTTGTCCGTTGATTTCCGCTCCAGGATGCTCAGCGAACCTCGGAGCGGGCGGTGAGCCTCCTCGACTCTATGCGTTTGCGGGGTCTCACCTGTCCCGCTACTCCCGTAGGAGGCTCGCACCTTTCGCTACAACCAACTCAGTAAACATAATACAAATAGCAACAAACTTTGCGAAAACAGCCTTTTTATAAAAATTTGAAAGATTTACTTTCAAAATTTTCAGATATTATTACCCGGGAATTAATAGGAAAATGGCCAGAGCTTAAAATAGTCTTTGATGTTTTTCCATATTTTTGCGAGACCCTGCGGTTCATAGATCAGGAATAAGATAATGACAAGGCCGAATACCACCTCTTTCATCCCGATTAAGACAGCCGATAAGTCAGGAAAAACTCCGCTCATCATTTCTACCCCGGACCTTAGGACAACCGGAAGCAATGTGATAAATACAGCTCCGTAAATAGACCCGAATACGCTTCCCAGGCCACCAACCAATATGATCGCTAAGTATTCGATCGACACTGTAATGCTGTATAGCTCAGGACTGACAACCATTGTATAATGGCCCAGTAAAGCACCGGCAATGCCAACAAAGAAGGAGCTTACAATAAATGCCAATACTTTATATTTAAACAAATCGATCCCCATAACCTCTGCTGCCACATCACGGTCACGGACTGCTATGAATGCCCTGCCGACTCGCGACCTGAAAATGTTCAGGGTGAAGAGGGCCGTTATAACCAGCACAACAAACATAAGGTAGTAATAGCTCCGTTCACTGTAAAAGACAAAACTGCCAATTTCAGGCCTCGATAGGACCATTCCGGCTGTTCCCCCAGTCAGCGCATCCCAGCGGGAAATAACAAACAATATGATTACCTGTGCTGCAAGGGTGGCAATCGCCAAATATAATCCTTTTAGCCTTAAGGATGGCAGTCCGAATAGTCCGCCGACAATCGCCGTCACAATACCGGCTGTCGGCATGGCAATCCAGAAGCTTAATCCCAGCTTTGCTGTCAGAATAGCCGATGTATACCCGCCTACCCCGAGAAACGCGCCTACCCCTATGGAAATCTGTCCAGTAAAGCCTGTCAGGATGTTCAGACCGATCGCACCAATAGCGGCAATTCCGCAAAGTGTAGCCAGTCCAATGATATAATCGGATGCAAACATTGGGAAGACTGCAAATACAGCCAGAAGAATGAACACGCGCATCCTTACTCTGGTGATCTTCCAGATCGCCATATCTTGTTTATAATTCACATGGAACTCTCCACAATCCATCACAAAAGGATTTCTCATCGGTTACACCCTCTCGATTTCTTTTTTTCCGAACAAGCCATATGGCTTGAACATCAGGATAAATACGAGGATGACAAACGGCATAACCTCTTTCAGACCCCCGCCAACCAATGGATCCAGATATCCACCGGTCAGGCTCTCAAGAATACCGATGATCAGTCCGCCGATGATGGCCCCTGGGATACTGTCGAGTCCTCCAAGAATGGCAACCGGAAGCACCTTTAAGCCGATCGCTGAAAGGGATGCATTCACACCGTTGATGTTTCCTAGAAGGATTCCCCCAACTGCTGAAACAATGGCTGCAATCGCCCAGGCAACTGCGAAAATCATTTTTACGCTTATTCCCATTGACATTGCCGCCTGCTGATCATCTGCGGTTGCTCTCATCGCAATTCCGAGCTTGGAATATTTGAAAAAGAGGGTGAAAATGACAAGCATCACCACAACGATTAACAGTGACCATAAATAGACCGGTGCAATGACGATCTCACCAAGGTTAACAGGCTGTTCAGAGAAAATCCTAGGAAATACACGTGTTTCATGGCCCCAAATAATATGGACAATCCCGGCAAGAACACTCGATAATCCGATCGTCGCCATAATCATGGATATGACGGGCTCTCCAATAAATGGCCTTAAAACGATCCGTTCAATGACAAATCCTAAAACAGCACTGAACATCAGTGCAATTAACAGGGCTGCTATAAACGGAATGTTGTAGGCTGTGATAAGCGTTAAACAGACATATGTTCCAATTAAAAGGAACTCACCCTGCGCAAAGTTGATAGCATCACTGGATTTATAAATAAGCACAAAACCCAGTGCAACAAGTGCATAAACGCTTCCTACCACGATGCCTGTTACAAGCATTTGCAAGAAAAATGTCATTAAGCTGCCCCCTCTCCTTCATCCATAAAAATCACCTGAAGCGTTGTCTGGATGGTTTGTTCCATACCATCACGATACTTGATCGTGCCATTGACACGTATTTTTTTGTCCTCTGTATAAAGTCCATCGATTAAGGCCTGATATTTTTTTGCAACAAACTGCCTGCGGACTTTCTTTGTTCTTGTAAGCTCTTCATCATCTGCATCAAGTTCTTTATAAAGCAGAACAAATTTTTTCACCCTGGCCTTTTCAGGCAGAGTCTGATTGATTTCCTGCACCTGTTTTTCAATCAGCTCCAGCACTTGCGGCTTGGAAGATAAATCGGTATAAGTGGTATAGCTAATTTGATTTTTCTCCGCCCAGCGCCCTACATTTTTCATATCGATATTAATCATGGCAACCACATATGGACGGTCCTTCCCGATAGCTACCGCTTCCTGTATGAACGAGCTGAATTTCAGCTTGTTTTCAATAAACTGCGGAGAGAACATTTCCCCCGTATCAAGGCGAATAACATCCTTAATCCGGTCAATGATATACAAATGCCCTCCTTCATCCAGCCTCCCTGCATCCCCGGTATGCAGCCACCCATCCTGAATGGTTTCAGCTGTGCTTTTCTCATTTTTGTAATACCCCTTGCAGACACTGGAGCTTTTGATGAGAATTTCCCCTTCTTCAGAAATTTTCACTTCAGTCCCCGGTATAGGAATGCCTACACTATCAAGCTTAATATCTCCATCCCTGTGCACAATTGAAATGCCGGCTACCTCTGTCTGCCCGTAAATGCTTTTTACATTAACGCCTATGCTATGAAAAAATTCAAATACATCAGGTCCCAGAGGGGCACCGCCCGTATAGGCTCGCTTGATCTTCAAGAGTCCAAAGTGATCGCGGATCGCACTGAACATCAGATAATCAGCCATTTTATAAAGAGCCTTCGAACTCGTGCTGACCGGTTTATTTTCAAAATGGGCCTTTGCCACCTTTTCGCCGATCGGCTTGCACCAGTTATAAATCCTTCGTTTAAGCCAGCCGCTGTCCTGAATTCTGACCTGAAAACGCGATACCATATCTTCATAGATTCTGGGCGGCGAAAACATAACCTGAGGTCCAATTTCACGCAGGTCTTCCAAAACGGTTGCCGGTTCTTCCGGGAAATTTATCGTCATCCCATTGTATAAGCCCATGGCAAGGGTCATCATCTGTTCCCCGATCCAGGCAAGCGGAAGGAATGAAACATATTCGTCCTTATCTGTCAGCGGATCAATGTCTGACAGATTTTTAGCCATATCGATCAGATTTCGGTAAGTAAGCATCGTTCCTTTTGGATTGCCTGTCGTTCCTGAAGTATAGGATAAAATCGCCACGTCATCTGCAGACCCCTGATCAACTTCCTCTGAAAATAAGCCAGGCTGCCCTGAGTGAAAACTCCGTCCCATTTCCAGAACTTCGTTAAATTCCAGCAGAAAATCCTCCCGGTAACCCCTCATGCCACGTGAATCATAATAAATAATCTTTCTGACTTTAGGTATGGATTCTTTAATGTCCAGCAGTTTATCCACTTGCTCCTGGTCCTCCGCAACGATTATGGTTGCGTCACAATTATCGATAATATAACTTAGTTCAGCAGGCAGGGATTCCTGATAAATCCCTACTGAAATACCGCCTAAACTTTGCGCAGCAAGCTCACTGATTACCCATTCGGGCCTGTTATCGCCAATAATAGCAAGCTTATCTTCTCTTTTCAGACCCAGCGATGCCAAACCCAAGCTGAAGTTCTTTACTTTGTCCAAGAACGCTTCATACGTGATTTCATTCCAAATTCCAAATTCTTTTTCTCTTAAAGCAACTTGCGACCCATTTCTGTAAGCCCTTTCAATTAGCAGCTGCGGAAACGTCTTGCTCATAGAATCGCTCCCCCCTCCTAAATATCTAAAAATCACTTTAGCCGGTCTATCTTTCAAACGGCATTCTCTTCTCCCAGGTAGGCTTCTATGACTTTAGGATTATTCTGAATCTCTCCCGGTGTCCCATAGCCAATCAGCTTCCCGAAATCAAGAACTGCAATGTGATCGGATAAGTCCATTACAACCCCCATATCGTGTTCAATTAATATAATGGTTGTATTCATTTCTTCGTGAATATCGATAATGTATCTGGCCATGTCCTCTTTTTCCTCACTGTTCATTCCTGCCATCGGCTCATCCAGAAGGAGAATTTCAGGTTCCAGTGCCAGAGCCCTGCCGGTTTCGACCCTTTTCTGCAGTCCATATGAAAGAGTTCCCACGGGGGTATTACGGATATCCTCGATTTCAAGAAAGTCGATCACCTGCTCAACTTTTTTCCGATGTTCGATTTCCTCTCTCTGCGCCTTCCCCCAATATAGCCCTCCTGCAAGCAGCCCGGTTTTCATTCTCACATGCCTGCCAAGCATCAGATTGTCCAAAACAGATAAGTGCGGGAAAAGTTCGATATTCTGAAAAGCACGTGCAATGCCCATACTGGCTCTTTTGTGAGGTTTACATCGGGTTATATCTTCACCCTTAAAATAAATCGATCCAGATGATGGTTTGTACAGCCCGCTTATGCAATTCAGCATACTAGTTTTACCTGCACCATTTGGACCAATCAGCGAAAAAATCTCTCCCTCCTGCACTTCATAGGAGACATGGTCTAGAGCTATTACACCTCCAAACCTTAAAGTTGCATCCTTAATCTCCAAAATTCCCAATCTTTTAACCCCCTTTATTTCGATTGGTGAAATATTTTTCATAAAATTATGAATAGTTTAAATATTCTTTACGCGGTTGTTTTCTCCTTTTAATATTTTAAATATTTTTCTCTCTTGAGCTATTTTTCATTTTTATGTGAATGGAAATATTGATATGACAAATTCCTTATGTACAAGTATTTTTCACTATGAAAATGGTGATATAATAGCTGGGTCAGTTTATTAATAAAAGCCGGACACAAATGTGCCCAGCTTTGAAGCCATCCTATTAATCTTCAAATTTTATAACGATACGCCCATTTATTTTCCCTTTTTCAAGATCCTCAAAGACTCTATTAATTTCTTCAAGGGATGCCGTTTCCACGATTGTTTTTACTTTTCCGTCTGCTGCAAATTGGAGGGCTTCCTGCAGATCCTTTCTTGTTCCTACAATAGAACCGACAATGCTGACACCGTTCAGAACTGTATCAAAAATTGGAACTTCCATAACTTCCGGCGGCAATCCTACGGCTACGCATTTTCCTCCGCGTTTGACAGCACGATATGCTTCATTGAAAGCATGTTTAGACACTGCCGTGCATATGGATGCCTGAACCCCGCCAATTTCGCGCTGTATGAAGACAGCAGAATCCTCAACTTTAGGATTAACAGTTAAATCTGCACCCAAATCTTTTGCCAGCTCCAGCTTTTCGTTAAATGTATCGACTGCCACGACCTTTAATCCCATGGCTTTTGCATATTGGACTGCCACATGCCCAAGGCCTCCAATACCATAAACAGCGACCCATTCACCCGGCTTTGCTTCCCCTACCTTGAGCGCTTTATATGTCGTTACACCAGCACAAAAAATCGGTGCTGCCTCAACATAGTCAAGAGAATCAGGAACCTTCACCACATATCGGGCATCAGCAAGACAATATTCTGCGTATCCGCCATTAATAGAATATCCCGCGTTCAGCTGATTATGGCAAAGTGTTTCACGCCCGGTTAAGCAGTATTCACAATGTCCGCAGGCTGAATATAACCACGGCACTCCGACTCGGTCTCCTGCCTTCAAATGTGCAATGCCTTCTCCCGCTTCTACAACTTCGCCTACCCCTTCATGACCCGGTATAAGAGGAAGTGCCGGTTTAACAGGCCAGTCACCATGTGCAGCGTGTAAATCAGTATGGCATACCCCACAGGCTTTGATTTTTACTAAGACATCATTTTTTCCAACGGATGGTACTTTGACTTTTTCAATTTCCAGGCTTTCCTTAAAATTATGCACAACTGCTGCTTTCATCATGTTTTCACTGCTGCATTGTTCACACATGTCCGTCACCTCAATTGTTATTTAGGAATATCAATCACATCGTCATTGTCTAACAAAACATTTATTCCGCCAATTATCTTGTGAGTATTTTCACAAATGTGACGATACTTTTTTACAGCTTTGCAAACAAACCAATTTATGACTTGCTATTTCCTATTAACGATATCTTTATTAGTCAGGAGGTACTATTATAAAAGTAGTGATGCATATGGAGGATTTTTGAATGATTGGAAATCAAAGAGAACTCAGTAAAAGGAAAACGGCCATTGTGATCGGAGGGAGCATTGCCGGCATGCTTGCGGCGAGAGTGCTTTCAGATTCCTTCGAAAAGGTCATGATAATCGAAAAGGATGGAGAACAGCCGAAGGGCAGTCCGCGAAAAGGAGTACCACAAGCCGCTCAGGGTCATGTTCTTCTGAAGAGCGGAGAGAAAATACTTGAGGACCTTTTCCCGGGTCTGAGAGCTGAAATGATAAAAGGAGGTTCGGTTCCTGCCGATTTTGCCAATGACATAGCCTGGCACCACCATGGAAGCTGGAAAATCCGATATAACTCAGGCTGCTCTATTATTCAGCAAAGCCGTCCATTTCTTGAATATCATCTGTGCAAAAGAATAGATCAGATAGAAAATATACATACTTTATATAACACAAAGGTAATAGGTTTTACCTTAAATGATTCTAGAATTACGGGTGTTGAAGCGGAAAACGCAGAAGGCAATGCTATATACCCTGCAGATTTAACTGTTGATGCATCCGGTGCGAACAGCCTTGCATTTCGGTGCCTGGAAAAGCTCGGAATGGCCCAGCCAAAGAAAACAGAGATATCTATCAACTTATACTATGCAAACCGTATTTACAGAAGGCTCCGGGCAGATCCTGAATGGAAAAGTTTATTGGTTTATCCGAATCCCCCGCGTCAATCCTTTGGAGGAGCCGCCTCTCCAACCGAGAACAATGATTTGATGATTACCCTCTTTGGATATGGTGCCAATAATCCGCCAGCGGATAACAATGAATTTCTCGAGACAGCGAAAAGCCTGGAAAAGCCGCATATTTATGATTGTATAAAAAATGGAGAACCTGTTTCAGATATAAAGGTTTACCGCTTTCCTTCGATGAGGCGATATCATTTTGAAAAAATGAAGACCTTTCCTAAAGGACTGCTTGTCATGGGTGATGCTTTTTGCCGGATGGATCCGGTATTTGCGCAGGGGATGAGCATTGCTGCAAAGGAAGCAAAGGCATTGCAGGAAATCCTTATAAGTGCAGGAGAAGCGGATCCATATAATTTCCATAGAAAAATCAGCAAAATTGTGGATATCCCCTGGTTAATTGCTTTAACTGAGGATTTCAGATTCTCCCATACAGCTGGAGCTAAGCCTTGGGGACTGCCCCTACTTCAATGGTATGTCAAAAAAGTGGTCAATGCCTGTTCCTTTGATCCCTATACATATGACTGCTTTATGAAAGTGCTCCATCTGCAGGCACATCCGGCAGTATTGTTCACCCCGAGAGCAGTATGGAATATATTTCGAGGACGAAAGAAATAAATAAATTTCCCTCGATGAATGTGGATTACTTTGCAGGTATATGTTACTCTTAATCTTTAGAATAGGAAGTGATGATATTGATAAAAATTGAAATACCAGAGCCTAATCTCGTCATTACAAGAAGCAGGCAAACAGGACAGGCAGCAGAAAGTAACCTTAGCAGTGTCTATGGTTTCACAGATTACCATAAGATTCCAAGAGACAAGGGCGGCATGATTCTGTTCTTTGATGCGAAAGAAGATCTGCTCTTTGTAGGAAAGGCCCGAAAATTAAGACAGCGGGTTAAAAAGCATTTTGAAGACAATGTTTCTCCTATAAAAAATCATCGTGATGATGTCCATAAAATTGCGGTCATATACGTGGAAGACAGCATGGAGCGCGAAATTTATGAGACTTATATCATCAATGCCCTTCAGGCAAAATATAATATCGAGAAAGTATTTTACAAATAAAAAAAGGCCATCGCGGCCTTTTTTTATTTAATCAATTTCTTTTTTGTTTTTGCCTTTTATGAATCGGTATGTCAAATACGCAATGTAAAGCGGTATTGCAATATAAATCAAATCGGGAAACGGCCCGTAGGAGCCCTTGTAAATGACGTATAGGACACTTCCTAGAAAAATGGTAACAATCGTTCCGTATTTCGGCAGGGGAACTTCTTTAAAGCTGGGAATCCGGATTCTGCTTACCATAAGAAAGCAGAGTGCAGTGAACACAACTGTTGTAATGATATTGGGAATATGGTCACCAAAAAGGGTTAGTATGGCCATGATCCCGCCCGCTGCTGTTATCGGAACTCCAATAAAATAGTTTAAAGAGGATTTTGGAGGACTTATATTAAATCGGGCAAGCCGATATGCCCCAAATAAAGGAAAAAGACCTGAAACAGCTAATCCAAGGATTCCAAATTGAAAAAAGTATGTATAAAAGACCAAAAACGATGGTGCTACACCAAATGTAACAATATCTGCCAGAGAATCAAGTTCTTTTCCAAGTGTACTATCGGCTTTCAGCATTCTGGCCAGCCTGCCGTCCATACTGTCAAGCATCATGCCTATTAAAATTAAAATGGCTGCATTCTTAAATTCTCCATTGGCAGCCATGCCGATTGAAAGAAATCCGCAATATAAATTACCCAAAGTGACCATATTGGGGATTGTTTTAATAAAACGCACTAGTGACCATCACACTCCAAAAATTAAAAAAGGATTATTTAAATATATATTCCCTTTCATTATACCATTTAATCTCAACTGCATCCCTCCCTTTCGAAAATTCCAAGGCAAAAATCCATTGTGTTAGGTACTTGTCCTATACCAATTTTAAAACTCATCATTAAATATAGTAGGAGGTGATTCATTTGTTATCTTTTTATTCCCATGACCACTACTGCTCGGGTAAAGAAGAATATTCAAAAGCTCCGGGTAAGATTTATGTCACCAATGACTTCATTCCCCAATTTTTTGACCAGAACACATCCATTCCATCCACAGTCAATCTAAACAGCGCTAAAGGGAAATCCCATTTTCACTTTGACCCGGTGAACAATACGATTACAGTTAAGGAAAAAGGCTTTTATTTTCTTCAGTTCAGCGTACAAGTATTTGCTGCTGCAGGACAGGCGAATTTGCCGTTGAAATTTGAGCTTCAGCGGAATGGCGGAACTCTCATCAACTCCCAAACCTCTTTTAATAACAATAATTTTGACGTTGACTATGCAACATCCACTTTATTGCTGGAGGAGCTGGAGAAGGGAGATAAGATCCGTCTTGTACTATCCGGCCCTTCGCCTTTCCCTCAAGGAAGAGTGACTCGCCTGGATTTCGCCAGTGTCGCCATTTTTGAGGCATAAAAAATGAAGAGTCCCTAATCATCCTCATGATTAGGGATTCATTAATCATACGGTCATATTTTAATATTTCTCTTTGCAATATTGCTTAGAAATTCCTCATTGTGTTCTCCTAATTTTGGAGGCCCCCCCATTGCTGATTCTATTCCGCCATGCATTTTTACCAAAGGGTAATTTTGGGTAGTATTTAAAATCCCATTAAATAGCGGAAAGTCTTGCAATTCGCAGGTCTCCAATACAGGAGTCAGACAGCAATCTGCTCTTTGGCCAAATTCAGTCCACTCTTTTAATGACCTGCTTTTAAAGAATTCGGTTATCTCCAAAAAGACAGGATTATCAGCAGAGGCAGTGGAAAGATGATAATCAATCCAATCCTCTCTTCCCGCACTCTTACAGAAGTTTATCCAGAACTTCGGCTCGAGAGCAGCAAGTGCAGCAAACCGGCTATCCTTTGTTTCGTAAATAGAATAGGCAACGACTTCACCGTTCAATACCGAAAGTCCTTTAGGATATCCTGTCTTATTCTCAATCAGTAAATGGTTCCCCATGGTGGAAGCCATCACTTCCGCAATGGAAATGCAGTGATGCCCGCCTTGGCCGGACATTTTGCTGGAAAGCAGGGCAGCCAGTATTCTTTCACTGGCTGCCATTCCTCCCATGAAGTCCGCTATTGTGTTGGATGGGTGAACAGGACGGCCGCTGCGGTCCTTCAGCTGGGCAAGGACGCCGCTTACGGCCATATAATTCAGATCATGGCTTCCTAAATATTGATAGCCTTCATTCTCACCGTAGCCTGTAAGAGAGCAATAAACGATATTTGGTTTGTGCTTTTTCACAGCCTCATAATCCAGGCCCAGCTTTTTCATCACACCCGGCCGAAAACTTTCAAGCACCGCATCACTTTCTGATATCAGCATGAGGGCAGTATTTCTTCCTTCTTCGCTCTTCAGGTTAAGTGTAATGCTTTTTTTCCCGCGGTTATTGGCGGCAAACACTGCCCCTGTACCCTCTATTTTGATATCAAGATGCCTTCCGGGATCACCGGATTCCGGTTCCACTTTTATCACTTCTGCTCCAAGCTCTGCAAGCCTCTGGGAAGCAAACGGACCAGGGAGATAGTTGGAAAAATCAATTACTCTTATGCCTTTTAACATCTTGCATTCCCTTCTTCCGGCTATATTTTCCCATCAGCGAACAGATCCTCCAGCTGCTTTCTGAGCATGAACTTTTGAATCTTGCCGCTCGCATTTCTTGGCAGAGCTTCACAGAATACATATTTTCTCGGCCGCTTATAATTGGCGAGTTCATCACTATTCCTGCACAATTCATCGAGTTCTTCTTCAGATAGTGACGGATCTTTTTTGACAACGAAAGCTGTGACGGTTTCACCCCAGCGGTCATCAGGCTGGCCGATCACTGCCACATCCAGTACGCCATTATGTGTATATAAAAGATCTTCCACTTCACGGGGATAAATATTTTCTCCGCCGCTAATGATCATATCATCGACTCTGTCTTTGACATACAAATAGCCTTCATCATCCAGATATCCGATGTCCCCGGAGTGGTACCAGCCTCCATGCATGGCATGATCGGTTGCCTCATCCCGATTAAAATAACCACTCATCATGCACGGACCTTTTACGATGATTTCACCCGTTTCTCCCCGGGGCATCACATCATCTGGATCTGATGGACCATTCTCATTCGGCCTTACAATCCTGATCTCATGGTTTAAACAGGCCTGTCCTGCAGATCCTGCTTTCCGGATTTGATCGTCTTCCGATAAAAACGTAATCGCCGGCCCCATCTCGGTCATTCCATATGCCTGTACCAGGGAGATGCCTAATTTTTCACGGCATGCATAAACAAGAGCAGGAGCCATCGGTGCCGCTCCATACAGTCCCAGCTTCAGGCTTTCCAGACTATAATGGCTTAAGTTTTCCTGCAGCAGCATATTCCACATAGTAGGAGCTGCAAAAAATTTTGTGATTTTCTCTTCTGAGATTAACCGCAATACTTCCTTTGCATCAAAGTGATGGAGGATTGTATTGGCAGCACCCACATGCACTCTTGGCAAAAAGGCACAGTGAAGCTCTGCACAGTGGAACATAGGTGCAGTCACGAGTCCGTTGTCACTGCTTTCAAGCTTTGTCGCTCCAATAACAATCAGACTTTGTTCAGCCATATCCCTGTGTCTGTGGACTACACCTTTTGGCCTTCCCGTGGTGCAGCTAGTGTACATGATTGCGTACAGATCATTTTCATGTATCTCAATGTCTATTTCATCATGTGATGCTGAATCCACCTTTTCCCGGTAGGATGAAGCGAATGGAGGTGCATTGTCATCAATGTACCAGAATTCTGTATGCGGAAAACGCTTAGCAATGGGGGTAATGCCGGATTCCAGCATTTGTTCAAATAACACTACTTTTGGCTCTGCATCCCGCAGAATATAAGCAATTTCTTCTGACATCAGCCTAAAGTTGATCGGATTAAATACGGCGCCGATTTTTGCACAGGCAAAGAATGCTGTAGCAAGTTCCTCGGTGTTAAAAAGGCAGGTTGAAACCCTGTCACCCTTCCTGACGCCTGCATTTATTAACGCATTGGCCAATTTATTGATCTCAAAACTCCATTCTTTATAGGTAAAACGCAGATTTTTTCTGACATCATACAGAGCTACCTTATCCGGAAACTTTCCGGCCGTGAGATCAAAAATTCTTCCGATAGTAGTAGTCATTTTCATTCCTCCCCATTTTTCAATCTAATCGTTCAATAATAGTCGCATTCGCCATTCCAAGACCTTCACACATGGTCTGCAGTCCATAGCGCCCCCCTGTTCTTTCGAGTTCATGCATCATGGTGACCATCAGCCGTGCGCCGCTTCCGCCTAAAGGATGGCCGAGTGCAATGGCACCCCCATTTGGATTAAGCTTTGCCGGATCTGCTCCTGTTTCTTTCAGCCAGGCAAGCGGTACAGGAGCGAATGCTTCGTTCACTTCGAACACATCGATGTCCTCAATAGCCAATCCAGCTTTCTTTAACACTTTCTCTGTTGCCGGTATCGGTCCAGTGAGCATTAAAGCAGGATCCGAGCCCACTACTGTACGCGCCAGTATTCTGAACCTCGGTTTCAATCCAAGCTCCTCTGCCTTTTCACGTGACATAATTAGCAGTGCTGCTGCTCCATCACTAATTTGACTGGAATTTCCTGCATGAATCAATCCATTCTCTTTAAAAACAGTTTTTAAGCTTGCCAATGCTTCCAGAGAGGTTTCCTTTCTCGGTCCAGCGTCTTCTGTTACCGTCAAAAGCTGTCCATCAGACATTGTCACATCCAATGGTTCAATCTCTCTCTCAAATCGGCCTTCAGCCTGGGCATTTAAAGCCTTCTGATGGCTCTCAAATGAATAGCGGTCCAGTTCTTCTCTTGTAAAGCCATATTTTTCAGCAATGCGTTCAGCTGACAAGCCCTGGTGGATGATTTCATGTCTGTCTGTCAGTTTTTCACTGAACCCAGCCCCCTGATAGCTTGATCCGATAGGGACACGGGACATGCTTTCGACTCCGCCTGCGATCACAATCTCCATATCTCCGGCTAGAATCGCCTGAGCTGCAAAATGGACTGCCTGCTGGCTGGACCCGCATTGGCGATCAATGGTTGTTCCCGGTACTTCAATAGGAAACCCTGCTATCAATGCAGCGACCCTTGCAATATCCCCTGTTTGTTCTCCTATTTGCGAGACACAGCCAAGAATGACATCATCAATCATTTCAGGATTCAGTCCTGCTCGTTTCACAAGTGCCTTTAACGCTTCTGCAGCCAAATCATCCGCCCTGATGTCCTTTAGTAAGCCGTTTTTTCTTCCTACTGGTGTTCTGACCCCTTCGACAATGACAGCCTCACGCATGCTTTCTCCTCCTTATAAACCAATGTTCTTCGCAATAATGGTTTTCATGATTTCATTTGTACCTGCATAAATGCTGGCAACTGGTATATCCCTGTATCTCCTTGCAATCTCGTATTCTTCCATATAGCCATACCCGCCATGAAGCTGCATGCATTCAGCTGCAATCTTACGGGCATTTTCTGTCAGCTTCCATTTCGCCATGGAGACCTTTGTAACCACATCTATTCCTGCCATATGCTCTGTGATCAATTGATCAAGGAACACCCTTCCCATCTCAATATCTGTTGCCATTTCTGCTATTTTAAATTGAGTGTTCTGAAACTGGCTGACCGGTTTTCCGAATGCCTCGCGATTCTTTACATAATTTATTGTTAAATTAAGCATTTCCTCTGCAGCCACCTGGGCAGCAATTGCCACGACAAGCCTTTCCTGCTGCAGCTTTTCCATTAAATATAGAAAACCTTTTCCTTCTTCGCCGATCAGGTTTTCTTTCGGAATTCTGCAATCTTCAAAAATTAACTCTGCCGTATCCTGACAATGAAGACCGACCTTGTTTAATTTCCTCCCTCTTGAAAACCCCTCTGTTCCCCTCTCGACCGCAAGCAGGCTTACGCCTTTATGCCCTGGGACGGCATGGGGATCTGTTTTACAGGCTATGATGATTAAATCGGAATGAATTCCGTTGGTAATAAAGGTCTTTTCTCCATTCACTATGTAATGGCCCCCATCAAGCCTTGCTGTCGTTCTGATGCCTGCTAAGTCAGATCCGGCTCCAGGTTCAGTCATGGCTATCGCCGTAATGATTTCACCCGCTGCACACTTTGGCAGCCACTTTTCCTTTTGTTCATCGGTTCCATAAGCAGTAATGTATGGGACGACGATATCATTGTGGAGCCCAATTCCCACCATGCCGGACCCAACCCGTTCAAGTTCTTCATTAATTATGACTGAGAAGCCCCAATCCACATTACTTCCGCCATATTTTTCGTCTATATCAGGGCATAAAAAACCATGCTCCCCCATCTTGCGCCAAAATTCACGGGGAATGATTCTATCCTCTTCCCATTTTTCATAGTTCGGATAGGCTTCTTTCTCTATGAACTTACGCAGAGATTCTCTAAAAATTTCATGCTCTTCCTGCAGATATGACGCTGACATATTATGAACCTCCGAAACTAAATTTTTTTTCATAACACAAAGTAATAACCACCGCCTATGTAAAGGCTTACAATTATATTGTATAATAATTATCTATATTTTTTGAACATTTAAAATTCATTTTCTTAAAAAACCTTTCTTTTAAGGTCCAATTAGCTATTTCGGCTGCATGCGGATGCCTCCATCCAGCCTGATTGTTTCTCCATTTAGCATCGGATTTACTAAAATACTTTCAGCCAGCCTGGCATACTCCTCTGGATATCCCAGTCTTGAAGGAAAAGGCACCATTTTTCCCAATGAATCCCTTGCATCCTGAGGCAGTGATTCAAACATTGGAGTGTTAAACAGCCCGGGGGCAATTGTCATCACACGAATCCCATAACCCGCCAGCTCTCTGGCGATCGGCAGGGTCATGCCAACCACTCCGCCTTTGGATGCACTATATGCTGCCTGGCCAATTTGTCCTTCAAAAGCTGCGACTGAAGCCGTATTAATAATCACACCTCTTTCACCTTGATCATTCGGATCATTCTTTGCCATTTGTTCAGCAGCCAGACGAATGACATTAAAAGTCCCGACCAGATTTATGATTATGACCTTTTGGAACATGTCCAGAGAATGGACGCCTTTTCGGCCCAGCAGCTTTGCGGCAATTCCGATGCCGGCGCAGTTAACTGCAGTATTGATGCTGCCAAATTGTTCAGAAGCAAATGCCACTGCCTTCTGTACGTCTTCTTCTTTTGTTACATCCGTTTTCAAAAAAAGAACATTTTCTCCCAGTTCCGTGATAAGATGAGCGGCTCGGTCTTCCGCCAAATCGGCAATGAGGACTTTTCCGCCATATCCGGCTATTTTTCTCACTGTCGCCTCTCCAAGCCCCGAGGCACCGCCCGTGATTATGGCTTTGCATTCTTTCACTTCCATAATAGACCTCCTTTTATTAATCTGGTATTCTATAAAGTCATTTCCATTTAGAATGGTGGTTTTCCTGCTAGCTGGCTGATTATTTATCAATTCCTTGTAATTGCACAAAAAAAACAGCTCCTTTTCAGAAGCTGTCTTTCTATGCCAAATTTCGATCAGCAAGAATTTCTCTCAGATGCTGCCTGACCCGATATAATTTTGTTTTGACAGTGTTTTGGTTGAGATGGAGAATCTCCGCAATTTCTCTTTCCTTCAGGCCATGCTTTGTTTTAAGAAGGAAAACCCTTTTCTGTTCTTGGGAAAGGGTATCCACATAAGCGTATATCTGCTCCTGAAGCATATTGATCTCTGCTTCCTGCCCGGTATCGCTGTACCTGCTTTCCATGCAGTTCTCAAAATCAATGGAATCCTGTATCCTCTCATTAGTCCTTCTTTCTTTTCGCACAAAATCTATTGCAGTTCTGGTGGCAATTGATGATAACCATGATCCCAGCTTATCCTGATTTTCTATGCTGTCCATTTTTTTATACGCCTTGATCAGTGTTTCCTGTACAACATCCTGTGCAAGATAATGATCCCGGGTAATGCTATAAGCAATATGATAAAGCCGCTTATTGTAGAGTCTGCAGATTTCCCTCATATCCATTGAAGGTTTTATCACTGTAATCCCCCTCTCCTGTAAATTTCCCCTGTATTATTGAAGCCGCTCTTTTATAAAGTCCGGTACTGTTTTTTCAGTGTAGCTCTTAATATCCATTGTTCTTTGTTCATCAAAATAGAATGCAATTATATAGTCCCCTTCAATGTATCCATTTGAATTTCTCAAACTGCTTTCTATTTGTTCTTTATCTGTAATTTTGATTGAAGATTTACTGTCAGACATCTTTTCAAAAACTTCCTCATATGAGTACCCTGCCGCAAAGTTGATATCGATATCCTTCGCTTTTGCAGCCACCGCATATGAAATATCATTGCTATTCACTTTTGCATCATTCAGCAATGACTTTTTTTCCAGCCATTCCTCAAATCTTATATAAGAAGGATTCCAAGTCATATAAGCTTTTTGGCTGTCATTATAATAAATCTCAATATGCGCATATGGCTCGTCGATTCCCTGAAGCTCCTCATAGGAAGCAGTATCCACTTCCTCAGTCAATATCTCAACAGCTTCTTTTAGGTCTCCTTTGTCTGTAATGACTGCCCGCTTTGTAACTGGTCCTGATGGAGTAATCGTGATTTTCGAAGTTTCATCTGCTGATACCTGATAGATTTCATTTGTTGCCATTTTATATTCATCCGATTCATAAATGAGCTTAAGAAATGGCTTGTATTCCTTTTTATTAATCCTGTAATCGCGGACTAGCTTTTCGCCATTTTTCAGTTCATACACGATAAAAACTGAATCACGGCCAGGAATCTGCGCCAGTCTGTTTTCACCTTTGATAATCGTCTCATGAAATCTTCTGACCAAATCAATATTCTCGTATTCTTTCAGATATAATGGTTCCTCATGATCGTTATCACTATAAAGGTAATAACTCTCGCTGAAATGAACCCGTTCAATTTCATTGCTATGCGGTATCCTTTTTTCATACTGAGTCAAGTCGAATTGGAATAAGATCAATAAAGCCGCCATTATGGCTGTATATACCATTAATCCTTTTACATGAATGGTCACTCGCCATGATTTCTGGAGAACCATTTCGGCCGCCGCATATCCAATCAATGCTCCAAACACATATCCCGCCGTAATCCAGGTCATGCCGCCCTGCATCTCACCGAAATAACCGCCCCCAAGAAGCATCGTGCAAAACGTCACACAAAATTTAAATATGGGCTTTGTTATCGGAAAAACTAGCGCGTGGGAGACAGCCTCCATTCTTCTCCTTTTATATATCTGCAATCCAAGAAAATATAGAGACACAATAAGTATGAGATAAATGGCAGCCTCCACAATTGACGGTGTACGCATATTCATCTGAGTAAATGCAATCAAGGGAGAGAACTTTTCGAATTTGCTTTCCATATAATATTGGCCTGGATAGCCGAATAAATAGAATGGCAAATTAATAGAAACTAAAACGATCAGGCCAACAGGGAGCAAGAGAAAAATATACGTTAAGACACCCTGTACCGCTGATAATCCCGTCAGCATTCCCACAGAAACACCTGCAAGGTAAATCACAATATTAAATAAAAGCGTGATGCCCACCCAATTAATGATCTCCCACACTGAATAAAAATCCTGCAAATTCAATGGCTGGTAAAGAACTAGAACAATCAAAGCAATGAGTAAAACCGGCAAAATTAAGAGTATGATTCCTGTTAATGCATATTGATGGAAAATGGATTCCCTTTTAACCGGTAGACTGTGCATTAAATCGCTATATTGTTTTACCTGTGTATACCTGAATAAGAACACAGATAAGGCCACCGGTACTGATATACTAAAAATAAATTGGAGCTGGAAGTTGTATTGAAACAGATTGTCAATGTCTAGGAATTTCTGCTGTTCCTCTGAAGAATTCATTATGATATCAAGAGGAATGGCAAAGAACAGACCGAGAAAATACACAATGGAAACCCAGCCGACACTTCTGAAGATCGTTTTTAAAATTTCCCTTTTAATCAAGGATGTTTTGGACTGCATATCCAATATCCCCCATTTCGTAAATGAAAATCTCCTCTAATGTTAGGGGAAGCATATCGAAAATCACTGGTTTAAATTGTTCAACGTATGACGATATTTCCTTTGCATCTCCCTTTACAATGCAGATCATAATGCTGCCTCTTTTTTCTTTATGGAGTATTTTCAGCGGATCGAAAAGGGCTGGTACAGGCCCTTTAAAGGCAACTTGGATTTTATGTGTATCTGTTTTAAGGTCATCGAGATCTTTTTCCAGAATCATACGCCCATTATGCATAATGCCTATAAAATCACATAGATCTTCAACTTCGCGCAAATTATGAGAAGAAATAAGAATTGTCATTTCTCTTTCAGCAACCTCATCGATCAGCAGGCTTTTCACTTTTTTTCTCATGACAGGGTCAAGCCCGTCCATAGGCTCATCCAAAATTAACACTTCCGGCCTGGCAGACAAAGCAAGGATAAATGCAGCCTGCCTCTGAATGCCTTTTGAGAATCTATGGATCTTTTTATGTATATCGATTTCAAAAATGGCAGCCAGTTCTTCAAAGCGTTCTTCATCCCACCTGCTGTAAATATTTTTATAAAATTGCGCCATCTGTTTAACTGTATATTGAGGCAGAAAATAGGGATGATCCTGAATAAAAAAGATCTTATCTTTCATTTGCGGGTTTTCAAACACCGGCTGGCCGTCAATAGCAATGGACCCTTCGTCCTCTGCATAAATGCCTGCCAAAAGCTTTAAAAGTGTTGTTTTTCCGGCTCCATTGGAACCAAGCAAGCCGTATATGGACCCTTTATTCACTTCGATGCAGATATTTTCGACAGCATCCATCTCCTCTAAAGATTTTCGCACATTACGGATTTTGATCATCTTCTATCCCTCCCCCTATAGCTGCTTCTATTTCCTGTATGAGCTTGAATAATTCATTTTTTGTGATTCCAAGGTATATAGCTTCTGATAAAAGCTTTGAAAGTTCATTTTTCACTTTTTCTATTTTTTCGCTGTTCAGATTGGGTGTCGCTGCACTTACAAAACTGCCCTTCCCTTTTATTGAATAAATATAGCCCTGGGACTCAAGCTCCCTATATGCTTTCTGAATGGTATTAGGATTGATCGTCAGCTGCTGGGCCAGAGTTCGAACGGAAGGCAGCTGTTCATCTGCTGTTAAAACCTCTGTGATGATCAGCTCTTTAAGCCGCTCAACCAGCTGTTCATATATAGGTTTTCGGCTCCTTACATCCAATTCAAACATGCTTACCCTCCCACCTGTATGTAGTGTACTATGATTCCTAGTACAGTTAACACAGTTAGATTATATTACAAGTAATTGGAAAAGAGAAGGGGAAAATTAAAATTTTTATAAAAAGAAAAACTGGTTTAGCCAAAGGGCCAAACCAGTTAAAAGAATCCTTATTTAGCAGATTTCACATTCACCGGAGGCGGAGGCAAAATCATGTTGGAACGCCTGTTATTTGTTGCAATTATATAAACAGCTGCGACTGCGATGGCAACAGCAATGAAGGAGCCGATATTGAAAATCCCTTTTTGCGAATACCAGACAATCGAGTAACCGACAGACCCTGCCAAAAGAGCATAGTAGAAGAATGGGAATAACGTTTTGCGGATGACAGCGCCTTCTTTTCCGACAAGACCCACAACAGCTGATGCAGCAACGACGTTATGGACACAAATCATGTTTCCAGCTGCTCCTCCGACTGCCTGAAGGGCTACAATCCAGGTTGCATCCACCCCAATTTGTGAGCCGACATCATATTGGAATAAAGCAAACATCATATTACTGACTGTATTACTTCCTGCAATAAAAGCTCCAAGACCCCCGATGAAGGTGGCAAAGAACGGCCAGAATTCCCCCGCAAGAGCTGCTGCACCGTTCGCGAGTTCGATCGGCATCTGATTATAGCCTGCCTCTCCCCCGCCGGTATTGATGAAAACCTGTACCATCGGAACAGTAAAAATCAAAGCTGTTGAAGCAGCTACAGTGGTCTTTCCCGAATCTGCCCAGGCTTTTTTGTATGAGCTGGAATTCATTCCATGGATAAAATAAGTGATAACTGATACAAGAATAAAAATCGTACCCGGTAAATACAGCGGCTGGAAGCTAGAAGTAATGCCGGAATCAAAAATGTTTTCAAATTTGACCGTCCATGCCTGAAGCCACCCTAAAAATGGAAGCGATTTCAATCTCGACAATACTAAAAACAGACCGACTAATACATAAGGAGTCCAGGCACGCATCATTGTCATGCTGCCGCTTTTGTGAGCAACTGCTTTGATTTCAAGTTTCCCGGTCCACTCAGGATCCCACTTGGATTTCTCTTCGAAATCCCAAACCTGATCCTTTGGCGGCATAAGAAAGCCTTTTTTAGCTGCAAAAACAACAATTGCTAGGCCAGCTAATCCCCCGATCATTGATGGGAATTCAGGTCCAAGGACATTCGCGACAATAACATAAGGGATTGTCATGGCAAAAGCAGCAAAAAGTGCAAACTTCCAGATTTTTATCCCTTCCGTAAATGATTTATTTTTGCCGAAAAACCTTGTCATTAAAGCTACTACAAATAAAGGAATCAATGTGCCAGCAATCATGTGGAGAATAGCTACTTGTCCTGCGATTTGAGTTACCAATCCAAGCAGGTTATCGGTAAGGCTCGCATTACCCGATAAACCGGTCTGAACGCCGACAAGCATCGGTGTCCCTACAGCACCGAATGACACCGGTGTACTTTGAATGACCATCCCGGCAATAACTGCGGCCATAGCCGGAAAGCCAAGGCCCACTAATAGCGGGACTGCTACAGCGGCCGGAGTACCAAACCCGGACGCGCCTTCAATGAAGGAACCAAACAGCCAGGCTATGATAATTACTTGTATTCGGCGGTCAGGCGATATATCTGTGAATCCCTGACGAATGGTTTTTAAACCGCCGCTTTCCTGAAGGGTATTTAGAAGCAGAATAGCGCCGAAAATAATATAAAGAAGTGTTCCGGCAACAACCAGGCCATTGATGGAAGCAGCGGCAACTTTTGCACCCGACACCTTCCAGACAAATAACGCCAGGACAACTGCTACCAGGTATGAGATTGGCATCGCCTTACTTGCAGGCCATCTCAATCCGACAAGAAATACTGCAACTGCAATAATTGGCAATAAAGATAGTAAAGCTAACATTCCAGTACTCAAATTACATTTCCCCCTTTGTTTTGTAATAACGAACAATGATTGCACTTTGTTGCGGATAGCAAAACATGTTATATAACTATAATGGTTTTGTTATACAACATAGCATTAGGCTTATTTACATTATACAAAGATTTTTCATAATTTCAATAATATTTGGAAAATTAAATCTATGTATTTACACAAAAAAAATTGTATGTATATACAAAAAAATTAGCTCAATATATCTTTTTTTCAAGATATATCGAGCTAATTACTAATTGATTCGGCTTACATGCCCAAGACGTGCTGAAATTCCTTGCCCTGTCCTTACCATTATGGATTTTAATGCATTAAGCCGATCATCTGTCATCCTCATGGTAGGGCCTGAAATACTGACTGCAGCAATAACCTTGCCTAGGTGGTCAAAAATAGGAACGGCAACACAAGTAATTCCGTATTCATTTTCTTCCAGATCAAGAGCATATCCTTTTTGCCTTACCTGCCCCAATTCTTTCATGAATTCTTCTTTATCAGTTATGGTTTTATCTGTATGGACCGGCATCCCTTTTCTTTCAAGAATATCGGACACAATACTTGAAGGCAGGTGTGCCAGAATAGCCTTGCCGACAGATGTGCAATGCATGGGAGCGCGTTTCCCGACTTTCGAATGCATTCTTAATGTCTCATTGCCCTCAAGCTTCTCGATGTACACAACCTCTCCCTGATCGTAAACGACTAAATGAATGACTTCATTTGTTTCATTTTCAAGCTCCTGCAGAAAAGGCCTTGCTTCTGCACGCAAATCGATTGATTCAAGCAGCTTTGAACTGATCTCGAGGAACTTATACCCTAATTTATACTTGCCGGTTTCGATGTCCTGCTCTATATATCCGTATTGAACAAGGGTAGATAGAATACGATAAACAGAGCTTTTATTAATGTCTATCTGATTGGCAATTTCCGTAACGCCAAGACCGGTTTTTTTCAGGCTGATCAATGTAATAATATCCAATGCCCTGCTGACGGACTTGACCATATTTTCTCTTTCCAAAATTCTCACCTCAGGTGCAAAAACATAATTCAATCTCCTTGAATTATACCGTTTTTGCTCTTTCACGTGCCACTGCAAATGTATTTCGCAGTGTTCCAATCTCTTTGATTTCACATTCGATAACATCGCCTGATTTGACCATCTCAGCTCCAACCGGACTTCCTGTAAGGATTACGTCACCCGGCTTCAGTGTCATGACATTAGACAGGTATGAAATCATTTTCCGGATTGGGATAATCATGAGATCTGTGCTGCTGTTTTGCTTTTCTGAGCCGTTTAATTTTGCTTCAACTTTCACCTGAAACGGATCCAGTTCAGTCTCGATTACGGGCCCCAGCGGAGTAAAACTGTCAAAGGATTTGCCAATTGTCCAATGTCCATCATTATGGAAAAATTGCGGAGCAGTAACATCATTCCCCACTGTGTAGCCGAAAACATAATCGAGCACATCTGACTCTGCTACATTTTTTGCTTCTCTGCCAATGACTACAGCCAGTTCTGATTCAAATTTCACCTCTTCAATGCCTTCAGGAATGATAATATCCTCATCAGGCCCGATAACAGAAGATACTGGCTTGAAGAAGAATACTGGAATTTCAGGGAGTGTCTCAGGCAAATCCGATTTCTCGGACACATAGTTGGCCCCGATTCCAATGATCTGATTTGGAACCAGCGGAGCAAGCTGTTTAGCTTCATCCCGGGAAAAGCTCTGGCCGGTATATTCCCAATCGCCGAAAATATCACCTTTTATTTCTTTAAAAATTCCACCTTCTAATACTCCTGCATGTACTGATCCATTAACTTCAAATCTTGTAAATTTCATTTTTATTCCTCTCCCCTCAAATACTTTAAGTCTGCAGATCTTTAGAAAAACAGGGCACCTGCATGCCCTGTTCTGAAATTATTACTGTTTAACAGCATATTTGGACTTCGCTTCAAGACGGCGGCGGTGCAAAATTGGTTCTGTATATCCGTTTGGCTGATCATAGCCTTCGAAAACAAGGTCACATGCTGCCTGGAATGCAACCGATTGATCGAAATCAGCTGCCATTTGGCGGTATGCCGTATCCCCACTGTTTTGTTCATCTACCACCTTAGCCATTTTCTTAAGTGTCTCAAGCACTTGCTCCTTCGTACAGATGCCATGGTGAAGCCAATTTGCAACATGCTGGCTGGAAATCCTTAATGTCGCACGGTCTTCCATTAAACCAATATTATTGATATCAGGAACTTTGGAACAGCCGATGCCCTGTTCAACCCAGCGGACCACATATCCGAGAATTCCCTGTGCGTTGTTTTCCAGTTCTTCTTGAATCTCCTCTTGAGTCCATTGCGGATTTTCTGCAACCGGTATCTGCAGAATTTCATCACGAAGGTCTGAAACTTCCTCCAGCAGCTTGTTTTGCACCTTCTGAACTTCTACCTGATGGTAATGCAATGCATGAAGGGCAGCAGCAGTTGGAGACGGTACCCAGGCTGTATTGGCTCCAGCGTTAAGATGGCCGATCTTCTGCTCCATCATATCTGCCATCATATCAGGCATTGCCCACATGCCTTTTCCAATTTGGGCACGGCCCTGAAAGCCTGTTTCAAGGCCTGTATTGACATTTGATTTTTCATAGCCTTTTAGCCAGGCTGTTGCTTTCATATCATTCTTGCGGATCATCGGGCCAGCTTCCATGGAAGTGTGCATCTCATCCCCGGTACGGTCAAGGAATCCAGTGTTTATGAACACAATGCGCTCCTTTACTTCACGGATGCAGGCTGCAAGATTCAAGGATGTACGGCGCTCCTCATCCATTACACCAATTTTCAGTGTGTTCCGCTCCAGCCCAAGCAGATCTTCCGTCCGGTCAAACAGCTCGTTTGCAAAAGCAACCTCCTTGGAACCGTGCATTTTTGGCTTAACAATATAAATGGATCCTTCTGATGAGTTTTGGTATGGGCCGTTTCCAAGCAATGTATGCTTGCCAATCAGGGAGGTAATTACCGTATCGAGGATCCCTTCCTGCACTTCATTTCCGTCTGCATCCAAAATAGCGTTAATGGACATTAAATGTCCAACATTCCTTACAAACATCAACGAGCGTCCAGGTAATGAAAACTCCTTCCCTTCAGCAGATACATATGAACGGTCGGGATTTAATGTACGTGTCATTGATTTAGAGCCCTTAGTGAAGGCTGCTGAAAGATCACCCTTCATTAAACCGAGCCAGTTGCGGTATACAAGGACCTTGTCTTCAGCATCAACTGCTGTTACTGAATCCTCACAGTCCATAATTGTGGTAACTGCTGCTTCAAGTAAAACATCCTTCACTCCGGCATCATCCGTTTTTCCAATTGGGTGGCTTCTGTCAATTTGAATTTCAAAATAAAGGCCATTATTCTTTAAGAGCACCGCAGAAGGCTGATCCTGCTCTCCCTGGTATCCGGCAAACTTTGCTTCTTCTTTTAGGTTTGCTGTTTCGCCATTGCTCAGAACAACTGCCAGCTTCCCCTCTTCAACTTTGTACTGTACAGCGTCTTTATGCGAACCGCTTGAAAGAGGAACGGTTTGGTCAAGGAAATCCCTGGCAAACGCAATAACCTTTTCTCCCCTTACAGGATTATATCCGCCATCCCTATTTGCCCCATTTTCTTCACTGATTGCATCTGTGCCGTAAAGTGCATCGTACAAGCTTCCCCACCGGGCATTTGCAGCATTGATCGCATATCTCCCGTTATTAACTGGAACAACCAATTGCGGTCCGGCCTTCACAGCTACTTCTTCATCCACATTTTCTGTAGTAATTTTAAAATCCTCGGCTTTTGGCTCAAGATAGCCGATCTCTTCCAAAAATGACTTATAGCTATTAAAATCAAAATCCTTGTTTTCCCTGTGCCATGTATTCAGCTTATGCTGAATTTCATCACGCTTTGCAAGCAATGCTTTATTCTTAGGGGTCAGATCATTTATAAGCGCTTCCAAACCTGACCAGAATTGCTCCTGATCAACTAAGCTTCCCGGCAAAGCCTCGGAATTGATAAATTCATAGAGCTCACTTGCAACCTGCAGGCTTCCTCTTTTAATATAATTCTCCATTAATCATTTCCTCCTTCGATTGCTGCTTTTGATTTCCGCTGTTTCTTATTACGAAACAGCGTTTCTAACTTTCTCTTAAAAAAATAATAGCATGTTTTCAAAAGTAGTTTCAATAATTTTCACACAATTTTATTCTTCTCTGATTTAATGCCAGCCTTTCACAAGGTAAGGCTGGCAATTTTTTATGAAATTGCCTGTGCCTTCATCTCTTTTTTAACTTCGGCACACCTGCCCGGCGATGGGAACAGCTTTCCTGCATTCAGCAAATTATGAGGATTAAAGACTTCCCGGATATCTGTCTGGGCAGCTATTTCTTCTTCTGTGAAAACAAATCGCATCTCTTCCCGCTTTTCTATGCCGACACCATGTTCTCCAGTTATGGTACCTCCAACATCGGCACAGACTTTTAGGCACTGGCTCCCAGCTTCAAGAGCTTTCTCTGATTCTCCTGGTATCCGTGCGTCAAAAAGGACAAGAGGATGCAGGTTTCCATCTCCCGCATGAAAAATATTAGCAATTCTCAACCCCGATTCACTGCTAATCTGGTTGATCCTGCTCAAAACATCAGGCAGCTTGCTTCGAGGGATGACCCCATCCTGAACCAGATAATCAGGAGAAATGGCTCCCATGGCACCAAAGCCTGTCTTACGGTTCGCCCACCATCTTGCTCTTTCCTCTTCACTTCCGGCCGCACGGACTTCACGGACATTCCTCTTTCTGCAAACCTCAAGGATTTGGTCGATCTGTTCCTCAATTCCCGCTGCAATTCCATCCACTTCTATTAAAAGAACTGCCTCTATATCTTTTGGATGGCCTACCGGAAAAGCAGCAGCTTCCACCCCTTCAATAGCAGTCTTATCCATCATTTCAAGGGCTGCTGGCACAATACCCGCAGATATTATATCTGATACTGCCTGGCTTCCATCTTCAACCCGATCAAAGTAGGCAAGGACAGTCTGCTTTCCTTCAGGGTTTTTTAGTACCCTTACAGTTATTTTTGTCACAATTCCAAGGGTCCCTTCAGAACCTGTGATCAGACCCAGCAAATCATATCCGGGAGCATCGGGAATACCGTCTTTGCCAATTTCCACTATCTCGCCATTAGGCATGACCACTTCAAGTCCAAGAATATGGTTTGTAGTAACTCCGTATTTCAGACAATGGGCACCTCCGGCATTTTCTGCAACATTGCCGCCAATTGTACAGCAGTATTGGCTGGATGGATCTGGTGCGTAATAATAGCCTTTATCGGATATTGAGTTCGTGAGTTTCAGATTTACAAATCCAGGCTCCACTACAGCGCGGCGATTTTCAAGATCAACGCTAATAAGTTTTTTCATCCTTACCATACTGATTATTATTTCTCCATTAAGAGGTATGGCTCCGCCGCTCAGCCCCGTACCTGCCCCCCTGGCGAGAAAGGGGAGATTGTTTTCCGAGCAGTACTTGACAATTTCCGCCACTTCTTGTGTATTCTTTGGAAAAACGACTGCCTTGGGCAAGTGCTTATGGATCGTAAAGCCGTCACAGTCATAAGCAACAAGATCTTCCTTCTGGTAAAGAATGGAACGGGTACCGCCCACAATTTCAGCCAAATTTAAGATATGTTTGTCCTGTGATTTAATCCGATCTTTGGTTCTCACTCTTTTCCCTCCTTCACACCGTCTTCCTTTTGGTAAGCCCAGTCAAGAAGCTGGACAGTATGGACAATTTTCTGATTCCTGCCGTATTTTTGAACTCCCATTGCCATTTGCAGCATACAGCCGGGATTTCCCATTGAGATCATTTCCACATCATCTGGAACATTTTCCATTTTGCTTTCAAGTACCGCATTGGCCATTTCCGGATTGGTAATATTGTATATCCCTGCACTCCCGCAGCAACGGTCTGAATTTGGCATGTGGACCATGTCTACACCAGGAATATCAAGGAGAATATCGCGCGGCTGCTGGCGGATTCCCTGTCCATGCGCTAAATGGCAGGCATCATGGTAAGTTATTCTAGTGTTCATTTCAGCCTTTGGCTTTTCATAGCCTGTATCATGAAGAAATTTTGAAATATCCTCAACCTTTTCAGAGAACTCTTCCGCTTTTGCATGCAGTTCCGGGTCTTCCTTAAATAATTCTGCGTATTCCTTCATCATGCACCCGCACCCGGCTGCATTAACAATCACTTTATCAAAGTCTTTGAATGCTTCCATATTCTGCTTCGCCAGCTTCCTGCCCATATCACGGTCTCCCGCGTGAACATGCAGGGCACCGCAGCAAGTCTGGCTTTGGGGAATGACAACATCATTTCCATTTCGGGTCAGTACATTTATCGTCGATTCGTTAATATCACTGAACATAACATCCATAACACAGCCGGTCAGCATCGCAACTTCCTGCTTTGTCTCCCCTTTTGCTTTGATTACTTTTACGTCTTGATATTTCTTTTTTACAGGCTCTTTCACCTCAGGCATGATGGATTCCATATCGACAAGGTGCTTCGGCATGATATTGATTAATTTGGTTTTCCGGACCGCTTTTTGCATGCCGCTTTTTTGATAGAACTTCAGAAGGCCGCCTAGCGTATTTAAGCGATTCTGGTGAGGGAAAAGGTCATGAAGAAAAAACTTGCTGATGGCTCCTTTTACACCAGTCAATGGCATTGCTTGCCGAATCTGGCCGCGTGCTTCCTCAATCAAACCGCCAACATCGACATCAGCCGGGCATGCAGTTGTACAGGCGCGGCAATCCAGACATTGAAACACAGGGTCCATGAATTGCTCATTTACTTGAAGCTTCCCTTCAGCCACAGATTTAATTAAGTGAACACGCCCTCTTGGGGAATGCTGTTCCTGGCCAGTCTGTTCATATGTCGGGCAAGATTCCAGACACATGCCGCAATGGACACAGTCAGCCCATTTCTTTTCGTCGGGCGGATCGCTCCATAAATAATTTCCCAATCCTGATGTACATGGCGGTTCTTGCTTTAAATCGAGTTCCCGCACACTCATTTAAATCCCTCCTATAAATCTGTTTGGATTTAATGTTTTATTTGGATCCACCTTTGTTTTAATGCCTTGAAGCAAAAAGAAATAAGAAGGTTTATTCCCCCACACCTCCACTTTTTTCCTCAGCTTTAAAGGCAGATGTTTGACAATTGCATAGCCGCCTGCTTTTTCAGCAATTTGCCGTACCTGTGCAGCGGCATTGGCTACATCAGACTCTGCACCTCTTATGGTTACTTGACTCAATCCGTGGCCAAGACCTCCATGTGATTCAATTTCTACATTGAATTGATCCTGGAGCAGTTCCGTTTCATTTAACACGTTCACAGCTTCAAGATTTACAGTTCCGATTTTAATGGAGGCTTCTGTTTGAATTGGCAATTCCCCGTCTAACCCATTTGGGATGTGCCTGTAAAACCGGTGCCAAAACAAATCTGCTTTTTCCTTTGGACTTATTAACAATTTCGCATCATCAGGCAGCATATTACTCACGAATTCTTCCTGATAGCGGACAGAGCTTTCCACATCTTCAAAACTCATCGCTATAGTGTAGGCGTTTATTCCGGCAAGCTTAACAGAGAGTGCCGGATTCAGCAGTTCAAGTGAAACAGGTTCAATCATAGAATCCAAAACCTTCACTGCAAATGCTTTAATTCCCTCCAAATTTCCTTTTGGGAAAGAAACAAGAACCAAACTCTCGCATTTAGGTATAGGGCGAAGCTTTAATGTAATTTCAGAAATGACACCAAGTGTGCCCATCGCCCCAATAAATAGTTTATTCATATCATAGCCGGCCACATTTTTTACGACTCTTCCACCGGACCTTATTACTTTTCCATCCGGGTATACAGTCCTTAAACCAATGACTGCATCACGGGCTGAACCATATCCCAACCTTTTGGGTCCGCTTTCATTTACTGCAATGATGCCGCCTATTGTGGCATTTTCTTGCCAATATGGATCGAGAGATATTTTTTGATTATGCTGTGCCAGGTAATCCTGAAGGTCTTTAAAGCGAGTTCCGGCTTTTACTGTTAAAGTCATATCACCGGGCGTGTGTTCGACAATCCCTGTATATTTTTCAAGCGACAGAAGAATATCCGTTTTTTCGATTAAGCCACCGAACCCCCGTTTTGTGCCGCCCCCAATAATATTGATAGTTAAACCATTCGAATCAGCATGTTTAAGTACTGCTGCAATTTCCTCTTCTGTTTCCGGAAAAACAACCATATCTCCGGAATTGCCAAATGGGCTTGAATCTTCATTTTTACTAATCTGGTCTTCTCTTAAATTAGTTTTTAACTCATTTAACGATTCTGCTGCAATCAACCTATCCACCGCCCTTGTTTCGTAATAACAAACAATGTTTCTAGTAATAATCAAAAAAACATCATTGCTCCTGAAGGATACTCATCTGCAATAGCTTCTCAACCAATTCCAAATGGTCAACCATGTTTTGATGTGCCTGATCCGGCTGCTTATTTTTAATAGACAAATAGATTTCCAAATGCTGCTCCTCAATTTTTCTCGCAATATCAGCCCGTGTTTCAAGATAATGGTGAAAATCAATCATGGACTTTTTCAATGTTTCAGAAATGAACTGTACAAATTGGATAAGGATATCATTACCTGCTGCACGCGCAATCGCCATATGAAACTGGTAGTCCTCCTCCCATCCATGGATGGATTCATCGGAAATCAGCCTCTTCATCATTCCTAAATCCTCTTCCGACCTATTTGCTGCTGCCATTTCAGCAAGCCCTGTTTCCACCATTTTTCTTGCCTGGAACAACTCCTGGATGTCTTTAATGTCCGGATGCAAATGCGGATTGTTAAACAGCTTGGAAGAGTCAAACCGGGTTATATAAGTGCCTTCCCCCTGCTTAACATGTACAATTCCTTTTCCCTGCAAAGAGGTTAGGGCGTCCCTGACAGCTGACCGTCCGACACCAAATAACTCACACAACTCTCTTACTGAAGGGAGCTTATCCCCAGGTTTAAAGGATCCTTTGGCAATCATTTCTTCAATTTGCTCAGAAGCAATCTCAGAAATCTTGCGCGTTGAAATCTTTTTCACAATCATCCTCACGCCCCCTTCCTTTGCAGACATCACATATCTGATAAGTTATTTACTATTTAATCATGCTTAATTGTAATAATCAATAAAATATTTTGAATTTATTAAAAATTTGTTTGTTTTAATGGATGAGGTTGAATTTGAGCGCTGGAGGAACTTTGGAATCTGGTGGTGGAAATCTAGGCGAGTGTATCTGAACTTGAGTTAACTTCTGACTCAGGCAGGGGAAATCTGGAAGATTGAGTCAGAACTGGTGACCGCTTCGAACTCAGGATGGGCCTACTTCTGACTCAGATAGAGCAAATTACATAATTTGAGTCAGAACTTTGGCCCACTTCGAACACAGGAAGTGCATATCTCATAATTTGTGTCAGAACCTAGAGCAACTTCGGACACAGGAAGTGCATATCTCATAATTTATGTCAGAACCTAGAGCAACTTCGGACCCAGGAAGAGATAATCTAGTAAACTGAGTCCAAACTTGAGTCTACTTCAGACTCACGCTGTACAAATCCCATAATTTCTTTCCGAACCCGGTTCGTATTGCAAACAGCAAGACAAAATCCACTATATTAAGTTGAAACATCTTCAGTACTCATTCCGCTATAATCAAGAAAGAAATCAAAACAAAAAAACCTGACTTCCACGTCTTCACATGTAAGTCAGGATTCTTTCACTATTCTATAACGCGTACAACACGGCCGTTAAACTTAGTTTTCCAATAGCCGCTGGACATATTTGCAATCGCAACACCCGTAGAGCTTTGAGAACCAATAAATTTACCGCCGCCGAGATAAATGCCTACATGACCGTCCCTTTTGTAGGTATCAAAGAAAACAAGATCTCCCACTCTCATCTCGCTTGATGAAACCTGGCGTCCGGCAAATTTAAGAGAATCTGTGCTTGCCCCGACACTGATCCCTGCCTGGGAGAATGCCCAGTGAACAAAGCCTGAGCAATCGAATCTTCCATTGGCGATATCATAAGCATTTCTTCCGCCGCCAAACACATAAACAGAATTACCGATATATTTATTACCTGCTGTTGTAACAATGCTAATTGCGCTTCCGCCATTGACGCTTGGCTTTGGAGCAGAAGTGCTGGAGCCTTTTGTTTTCTGGGCAGCAGGCTTTTGCGTATTGGCAGCAGCTGTGCCTGATGGTGCTGATGTTACTGACTGGGCTGCCGGTGCTGCCGGTGCTGTCTGTGCCGCAATGCTTTGTTCGATTTGAGCAATCAAAGATGCATATTTGACATCTTCACTCTGCAGCTTTGCCTTTTTATCAGCAATAGAATTTTCCTTTTCTTTTAACTGCTTGATTAATGAGCTATTTTGCTGTTTTTGCTCTCCCATAGAAGCCTGCATGCCTTTTAATTCAGTCATCATGCTTGTTAATCCTGCTAGCTCTTCTTCCACTGCAGCCTTCTTTTCTTCAAAAGCTTTTTTATCCTGTTCCTGTTCTTCCAATAATTGTTTGTCCGCCTGAACAAATGTAGTTACTGCTCCGACACGGTCAACGAAATCACTGAAACTGGAAGCCCCAAGAAGAACATCCAGGTATGCAACTGTTCCGCCGCTTTCCTGAAAAGATTGTGCACGCTGTTTCAGGATAGCACTTCTCTTTTCAATTCTTTCCTCGATGACCGCCATTTCCGCCTTCAATTGATCTACTTCGGCTTTGGTGCTGGCAATATTAGTTTCCGTTTCTGCTATTAATTTATTATTATCTTCAATTGCTTTTTCAACTTTAGCAATTTTAGCATTTAACTCAGCAATTTCTTTTAGTACACTTACCAGTTCCTTATCAGCTTCGGCCAGTGTAGCCTGCAAGTTGGAACGCTGCTGCTGGATTTGGCTTTTCTGATTTTCGAGCTTATTAATTGATTCAGCATTTACACCCGGGATTGAAAAAGCACTTCCAAGCCCAAGAATAATTGTCGTATTTAAAACGAGGAGTCTTTTTTTCAAAGTCATTACCCTGCTTTCTAATATGTACTCGGTCTATTAAAATGCCGTATATAAAACTATTTATCTATGTATATTTTTTCAGGTTTAGTCTCTAGTAAATTTGTCTTTCCATGGAGGATTATACCATTCTAATTTGACAGACTTGTTAGAGTAATATTACAAAAATATTTCAAACGTGACATTAAACCCCTTTTTTCGCCATTCTTTTATGACATAATTCCCTATTTTACACAGTGAAGATATCCAACGAGAGTTGTGTGCAGGATACCAGAAAAATAAAAAAGACCGGAATCCAGAATTTATCTTCCAGATTTCAGTCTTTTTATTCCATAAACTTGCTTTGAATATCCTGATCGAATACAAATACTGACATTCCAAAATCCCGTTCTATGTCAATATCCACAAAAAGGTCTATAAGCCGCGCCTGCAAAAAATCCTCCATCTCTGCCGGCCGGTTTTTTTTGTACATTTCCTTGACCATCTCTGTTCTGGCAGCGCGAAGCATTTGCTTCCCTTCGTCTGCACTCGCTATAAACTTTTCCACAGGAGATAAATTACCTTCCATTTCACATATAGCCCAATTTTTGCAGAAAGTAGTCCTGACCTTGCTTGGTCCTTTGCCCATATGTTTTTTTCGGAAGGAACGCACTAAGTTACTGAATTCAGCTTCATATTTGTTCATATTCCAGCCCTCATATACACTTATTTCATGTATAATACAAATCTGTATACACTTTAATAAGTTAATCAATTAATACAATTATTGTCAAACTAAACAATCTAATTATCTTGTTTAACTGAAATTATATGCTAATATTTTGTTAGTCGAATGGTTTTAGGGGGAAAAATAATGGATATTCAAAGCAGCAGAAAAATTGTCAGATTTCAGAATGGAGTTCTGCAGGAAGCAGAAGATTCAATTGTTTCCGAACACCCTCTCACGATTCACTTAAATGGAGAAGAGTTCGCAACAATGGTCTGCAGCCCAGAGAATATTCGGGAATTAACAATCGGCTTTTTGGCTTCTGAAGGCTTTATCAGGAGATTAGAAGAAATCAAGGATATTCAAATAGATGAAAGCAAAGGATTTGCATATGTGGAGCTGCATACCCAAACTTCTACTGCAAGCCATGAATTCCACTCCAAGCGGTTTATTGGTTCATGCTGCGGGAAGAGCAGGCAATTTTATTTTCACAATGATGCCAGGACAGCCAGAACTTCTACATCAAAGCAGACATTGTCTCCCTGCCAGTGCATCTCTTTTATGAAAGAGCTTCAGGATGGCAGTCTGACATTCCAGAAAACCGGAGGAGTACATAATGCCGCCTTATTTTCTGCAGATGAAATGATTGTCAGCAGAACAGACATTGGCCGTCATAATGCTCTTGATAAAATTCTTGGGTATTGCATTGAAAACAGGATTCCTGTAAGGGATAAAGTCATTGCATTCAGCGGCAGAATCTCTTCGGAAGTCCTGCTAAAAGCCGCCAAAATTGGAGTTGGCATCATTCTATCAAAATCAGCACCGACTGATTTAGCCATCAAGCTGGCTGAAGACTTAAATATTACAGCAGTTGGCTTTATTCGCGGCGAGGGTTTCAATGTTTATTCTCATCCGGAAAGAATCGTTTCAGGGGCGGAAGATTAGAAAAGAGGGTGTCACAATAGCAGTGGACACCCTCTAATTATTCACTTAAGATTATTTAATTATACAATGGAACTGGAGGGTCAATTCCTAAAACAGGCTGCCCATCAACTGTTAACCAGATATAGTAATGATCTATTTCAGTTTTAAGAATCACTTCAATTTTTGCAATTAAATTTTCTTGCATTTCAAATGATAACCTAGCTGTTTCCTCTCCTAATGGGACATCTTTCAATCCCATAATATCAGCAATCTTTCTTGCATCTTCATATGAAACTTCGACATATTTATCATGCTCCGGTAAATATGCAGCTTCCGCGGTTTTAACCCCTAAAGCGGCAGTCAAAAATATTGCCATTAATATAAACCCTATCTTTTTCATTTTTTTCCCTCCATTAAAATTAAATTTGATCTATCAGCTCAAGGAAAACATCAAGTATTTCAGGATGATACATACTTCCTCGGTAATTCAATAATTCTTTTTTAGCTTCTTCCTTGCTCCTGCCCTTTTTATATACTCTATCAGACGTAATAGCATCATAAGAATCAATTATAGAAATTATTGAGGCTTCGATGGAAATTGCGCTGCCTTTCAACCCAAGAGGATATCCTTTTCCATCAAATCTTTCATGATGCTGCTCGACTACTTTGCCTGCATCGATCAAGATCGGGAGTCCAGTTTCCTCTAGTATTTGCCTTCCGAAAGTGGAATGTTTCTTCATTATCTCCCATTCCTCTGGAGTGAGTTTACTGGGTTTTTGCAATATTTCCAGTGGTATGCGCAACTTACCGACATCATGGAGAAAGGAAGCCAGATTTAAGTTTACTAGTTGCTTAGAATCTAACCCTAATGTTTTTCCAACGAGCATAGATAATTTATTAATTCTTTGACAGTGATCTCTCGTGTATCCATCTTTTTCTTCAATCGAGATTGATAACTCCATCATTTCCTTTGTTACCTTACTATAATGAAAAAACACTGGTCTTGAAGTGACATAAAGAAATTCTGTGGTATCTGCAGCTTCAAATACATGATGTTCTACTACTGGTGCCCTATAAAATGAATCACCCGTCTTTATTGTCTTGGTTTCATTTCCACTTCTAAGAATTAATTCTCCTGAAAGAACACATAAATACTCGAGCGCTTCCCATCCCTTTTGTGGCTCAATCCCCCACATTATATCTGGTTCAAGCCTATGATAAATAACCTCTGTCCCATCCCCCGAAGCAATCAGCGAGATTTGCAACCCTTTCATGTGGACTGTTTCAATGAAACTATTTTCATTTATGATGCCCACTTTATTACCCTCTTTCTAATACCTTCTCAAATGATGTATGTATTGGGTTTCACCTATTTATATATCTTATATTCCAATTCTAGTACATGATTTTCCATTTTTCCACAAAATTCTGCTATTTATTTGTTTTATATGATAATATTGGCAAAATTTAAGTCTATGTACCTATTTGTATTTTATTCCATAATAAAAGCCAGTGACCCAAATAGCGGTCACCGGCTTGCTATCATTCTCTTTTGTTGGGAGGAACATCTCTTTCGTTATTTTCCATTTTGTGCAGTTTCTGATCTTCGGGAAGCTGGGTGTTCCTTTCCATTTCGCTTGTATCTTCGCCCATTCCTTTTAAGAAGGTGATCAGGAGGGTAACTGCCCGATTGACTTCCGGATCTTTCAGTGCCCTGACAAGATCAAAGTAGCTTGTTTTTTCATCAGTATCTTTGTATTCCGCCACTCTTGCAATACCTGAATTCAATTTTAACAGCAAGGGTTCAAGCTGCTGGACATTAATGGTACCGAGGGTTCCAACCATAAGAAGCAGGTTTTTCATTGTATTTGTAGCTTCCGGTTTATCTAATGCTTTAACAAGGACATTCAAGACTTTATCTCCCTGTCCAAACAGGCCATTCAATAATGAGAGGACTCCCCGGTCATGCATATGTCCGACTGCTGTCAGAAGCTCAAGTATGGGTTCCTTATTTTCTATGAGGGCATTCTCCACTTCTTCCAGGTCTTTTTTTCGTTTATCCTCCGGTGTCAACTCAAAACGCTTGATGTTATTAATCGCTTTAGCCATGCTGCTTCCGCTCCTTTTTCACCAATTCTCCCGGGAAAATGTAATCTTTTCTTGCCCATTTTTTTTGGACATTTACACCTATTTGCGGCTGCGGATTGCCATAGCGGTGATTAATTCTAGGAAGTGGATTGATGCCTTCTTCACTCAGAATTTCAAGCTTTACCTTTGTTTCCTTATATGCCGGTGTATCAGTATCCTTGTCGGCATAGCTGCTTGTTAATAAATTTATGGCCGCTTCTCCTCTGTCATTCATAGGAAGATATACTTCCTTTCCTTTAACCCTGTCAGTAATATGGCATTTAACTTTAACATTGCCATATGGTGATGTAAGACGAACAAGGGTGCCATCCTTCAAGCCCCGATCTTTGGCCAGTTCAGGTGAAACCTCGAGGAAAACTTCCGGTGTTTTTGAGCTGATTCCTTTTGACTTATATGTCATATTCCCTTCATGGAAATGCTCCAGGAGTCGGCCATTATTGACATGGATATCATATTCTGCCGGGAATTCAAGGGCAGGAGTCCAATCTACCGGAAAAAGTCTTGCCTTGCCATCCGGGAACGGGAAGCCTTCTGTATAGAGGAGCGGAGTGTCAGTTCCGTCCTCAGCGACAGGCCATTGGAGACTATTGTACCCTTCCAATCGATCATAGGTAACGCCGGCGTATAGAGGCATAAGCTTAGCTGCTTCAGCCATTATTTCGCTTGGATGTGTATACGTCCATCCTGCTCCAAGTCGATTCGCAACTTCAATAATAATTTGCCAATCCGGCTTTGAATCTCCAAGCGGTTCAAACGCCTGGTACAGACGCTGGATTCTTCTTTCTGTGTTCGTGAATGTTCCTTCCTTTTCCAGGCTTGGGCTTGCCGGGAGAACAACATCAGCAAACTCAGCTGTACGGGATAGGAAGATATCCTGCACGACAAAGAAATCAAGCTTCTCAAATGCTGCCTGCACGTAATTGATGTTTGAATCCACAAGCCCCATATCTTCGCCCTTCAGATACATTGCTTTCAGCTGCCCCTCATGAACTCCTTCTACCATCTCGTGATTATTCATTCCGGCTTTTTCAGGAAGTTTTACACCCCAGGCATTTTCGAATTTCTTTCTCACATCAGGATCTGACACCTTTTGATAACCAGGCAAATTATCAGGACTGCTACCGAAATCCCCTGCCCCCTGTACATTGTTATGGCCCCTTAATGGATATGCCCCTGCACCAGGCTTGGCGTAGTTGCCTGTTACTAGCAGCAGATTTGAAATGGCTGTACTTGTATCACTGCCTCCTAAATGCTGCGTGACACCCATTGCCCATAATGCAGATACACTATTGGCTTCATGAATCATTTCTGCCATTTTAATTAGATTGCCTCTGGATATTCCGGTTGTTTCTTCTGCAAATTCGAGCGTATATTTCTCCAGGTTTGATACAAATTCCTCCAGCCCATTCACTTTCTCCTGCAGAAACTTCTCATCCGCCCATCCCTGATCTATAATGTATTTCGTAATAGCAGAAAGCCATACCATATCAGTACCGGCTCTTGGACGCACAAACAGATCCGAACGCTCTGCCATTTCGTGTTCCCTTAAGTCAGCTACGATTACTTTCTGGCCGTTAAGCTTCTGGGATCGTTTCACCCTGGTGGAAAGAACCGGGTGGGATTCTGATGTATTGGACCCGATAATTAATACTAAACCGGCATTCTTTATATCTTCAATTGAACCGGCATCCCCGCCATATCCAACAGTTCTGAACAGTCCTACAGTCGCAGGAGTCTGACAATATCTTGAACAATTATCAATATTGTTTGTTCCTGCCACTGCCCTGCCAAGCTTCTGCATGAGATACGATTCTTCATTGGTGCATTTAGAAGAAGTAATAAAGCTTAGCGCATCCGGGCCATGCTTTTCTTTGATTTCTGTAAATTTCCGGGCAATCAGTTCCAGAGCTTCGTCCCATTCTGCTTCACGGAATGAATCGCCTTCCCTGATTAGCGGTTTGGTTAAACGTTCCTCACTATTTACAAAGTCCCAGCCAAATTTCCCTTTTACACATGTAGAAATGCCATTGGCTGGTGCTTCTGCCTGAGGCTCAACCTTTAATATTTCACGGCCTTTTGTCCAAACATCAAAGCTGCATCCGACACCGCAATATGTGCAGACCGTTTTGGTCTTTTTAATTTTCTCTTCCCTCATAGCAGCTTCCATATCTGATATCGCCAGGATGGAGCCATATCCTGTTTCAACATTTTTAGTGATTTCGATCATTGGACGAAGGGTATTTTTGGCTATGCCGGTCAGAAACCCAGCTTCGCCTTCCATCCCCTTTTCCATCATGGCATTACACGGACAAACAGTGGAGCAGTGTCCACAGGAAACACAGGAGGACTCGTTAATGGGCACATCTTTATCCCAGATAACTCTTGGTCTCTGTCTCTCCCAATCAATTGTTAAGGTTTCAGTAACCTGGACATCCTGACAGGCTTCCACACATCTGCCGCAAAGAATGCACTGATCCGGGTCATATCTGTAAAATGGATGAGATTCATCCTTTTCATATGGCTTGTGATCAAAAGGGATGCTTTGATGATTGATTTTCATCGCCTTAACCGTATTATGTATTTCACATCCCCCGTTGTTATAATCACATACCGTACAATACAGCTCATGATTAAAGAGAATCTTATCCATGGCAATGGTCTGCGCCTGTTTTACATCCGGTTCTACCGTATCGATTACGTCTCCCTCTTTAATTTTTGTAGAGCATGACCGCACAAGTTCTCCATTAACGGAAACAATGCAGGTATCACAGGTTTCTATTGCTCCAAGGCTTGGATGGAAGCAGACCTGTGGAATTTCGATCGAGCTGTCATTTAATAACTGCAAAACGGTTTGACCCTGTTCTGCCTTCATTTCTATACCATTTATCTTAATATTGAGTGATGGCGGCAAATCTATCATCCTTTCAATGAATCAGTTTCTTTGGTTTTCAGTACCCCTGCAGGAAAAAGTTAAACGTTTAGTTAATGATATTGGATGATTAGTCCCGTCATTCAATAAAAGACAATATAAAAAAAACAGCTGAAAAATTCAGCCGTTTTTTCGGATTCATTATTAGCATAATGATAACAAGTGAGTTCTGAGAATCCCTTTCATTTTACTTTCATTAAAAAGATCGGGCTTCATCACAGCATGGAGGGCCAGACCGTCAATCAGGGCATAGAGACGTTCCACCTCATCTCCTACATTCAAATCTGACCTGGATATACCCATTAACTTCAGGCCCTCAATGACTTTACGGATTCCTTCCTTCATTTCATCGTATACGCGGCTGCTAAATTCAGCAAGATTCGGGTCAACAAGAGCTTTAATATTAAATGCTATCCAAACTTCCATTTCCAATCTCCGTTCTTCATCTAACGGAAGCAGCTCGCCCAGCACCAGTATCATATTTTCAAAATGATCCTCTGTAAATGGTGCATTCTGAATTCTTGTTTTCACCCTTTCTGAAACTAAATTCATGGAATAAGCCAATAACTCACTTTGATTTGAAAAGTAGTGGCGCAGTGAGCCTGCTGATAAACCAGCTTCTTCGGCTATCTTCCTGACAGAAGCCCCTTCAATGCCCTCCTTTTTAATCACCCGCCATGCTGCTTTTGCTAATACTTTTTTTTGTTTTTCATGGTCAACTTTTTTTGGCATGAATATATTATAGCACCAATTGTTTTTTTAATACACTTGTGTTATATTAATCTTTATAACACAAGTGTATTAAAAAGGGATGTGGATTATATGATCGGCTGGCTGATAATCGCCTGTGAGATTGGATTCTGGGTTTTCGTTGCTGCAGGTTTAACAGCAAGATATATTTTGAGAAAAAAAACATTAGGCAGTCTGCTTTTGCTTTGCACACCTGTGATTGATTTGGTTCTAATCGCAGCAACCACAATTGATTTGCACAGAGGGGCCGAAGCCACCATTTTTCATGGGATCGCGGCAATTTATATCGGTATAACCGTCGCATATGGAAAACAGATGGTTCTCTGGGCAGATGAGAGATTTGCCTATAAGTTCGGAAATGGCTCTATGCCGGAAAAGCCTCCAAAGTACGGCAGTGAACATGCCAGGAGAGAAAGAAACGGATGGTACAGACATCTCCTGGCATGGATTATTGGTCTGGCATTATTATTTGCAATGATCCTCTTCATAGGAAATTCAGAGCAGACAGAAAACCTCCAGGGATTAATAAAAATGTGGACATTGGTTCTTGCGATCGATTTTGCCTTCAGCTTCAGCTATACAGTTTGGCCGCGAAAAGGGAAAGCTGAAAACTCAAAAATAACTATGTAATTGAGAATTGAATTGAAAGATCAATAGTTCATTATTTGTGTCCTTTATTTAACAGAAATAAAAAAACAGGAGCCTCTTTCAGAGACCTCCTGTTTTTTAGGTATTAGTGGCTGCCGTTCTTCTGCAGAACTTTAAGGCCTGACCCCATATCAGATGCAAGCACATAATTGCGATCTACGAATACACCCCAAATATTGGATTTACTTGGAATATAGACACCAATTTCCTCGGGATTAGATGGATCAGTAATGTCTACTGTCCTTACTCCGCCAGCATAATGAGAGAGGTACAATGTGTTCCCCTGGACCTTAGGATCGTGGACCGTGGCTCCACCAGGAATCTTCTCAGTGAAATCCGTTCTAAACGTGCTTAGCAGCTTTGGGTTAGTTTTATCTTTAATATCATAAATCATGGTGTATCCATAGGCACTCTCAAAGCCCTCTCTACTTGGTCCGAATACCTCCCTTGTTTCAATAAGGACATTCCCGCCTTTAGCTAAATCCATTGAATGGGCAGCTCCCTGAACATCGTTGGCAAAATCAGTTCTGCCAAGGTATACCGGATTTTTAGCATCACTGATATCAAGCATGATTGTTCCTAAATCCCAGTAGGAGAGGAAGGCTGTTTTCCCGGTTCCATCTGTTTTGACGCTATGTGCAAATGCTGCCCTTTTAACTCCTTCTTCATCAGTCCAATTATACCCGTCATAATTCTCATCACTTACTTCAGGAATATAATTGCGCGGATTAAATTCATAAATGGTTTCAGGTGCCGATGGTTTAGAAACGTCTACAATATTAACATCCATCTTCTCACCATGAGAGTATAGGTCGGCATAGCAATTTGCAGTCAGCACATAAACATTATTTCCCTGGACTGTCAGGTAAAGTTCATGTGTTCCTCTGGCACCCGATGTATCTTCCCAGAACCCGAGCTCTTTCGGTTCCCTTGGATTTGTTACGTCATATAATACAAATCCTCCCTTTGCATTTGGGTTGGTGCGATCGACCTTTTGAACGCTGACTGCGGCTAGGTCCCCTTTGAAATGCTTTGTATTAACTGTTTTCACAATCACTTTTTCCTGCCAAGTCCCTGGAAGGTGAGCAAATGACGACACTTCCACAGGATTTGAAGGATCTTTCATATCAAATACACGGACACCGCCTTCTCCTCCATTTTTTGTATGTGTGCCAACATAAGCAAAGCCTTTATGCGCATAAACATCACCTGATGAATTTTGCACCCCCTCTTTAACTTCTTTCAGGGGAACAGCAGCTACTTCTTGAAGATTTCCTGTATTCTTGCTGCCTTCAAGCAATGGAACAGCTAATTCAACACCGGCCAGACTATCTCCTTTTTCAATACCTCCACTGAATTCATCATGTGCAAATGCAGCTGTCCCTCCGGCAGAGAGTGCAAGCACCCCTGCCAATGCTGTTTTAATCAGGATTTTCTTTTTCAAATTGATTCCTCCTTATTTGTGGTGCTATGTAATCGGTACATTTTAGAATTTAAGCGTCCCGAAATACTGCAGTTTCTATATTAAAGAAAATTCAGAATTTTTAATATCGACAATTCTTCCTATTATTTCTACATAATAAGACATATTCTGCCCCCTTCTATATAACTAGATTACAAGGGATTTTTATTCCTTTTGTCCCCCCCAAAAAAAACACCTTCCGATGGAAGATGCCTGCATCAATTTATCTCCTGCTTTTCAGCTTTCTTTTTACTGCCGGAACAACATACTTTTTCACTAAAGTTGCACCTTTCTTTACTATAAAAGCTTTTATTAATCTTTTTACAACCATGAACGAATCCCTCATTTCGGTTTGAACATCACTATGATATTCTATACCTTTTCAGTGTACCCGCTAAACTTCAAATTAAAAAGCCCTTCAAGGAAGGGCTTGCTGACAAATTATAAATGCTTATCCTTAAAAGGATTCTTCCACTCCATCAAGGCGCCGTAATTAAGTGACTCTTCATCTTCTAAATAATTTTCTGCAACACAAAGAGGTGTCCTGCCGCACCTCAGCAAAAAGGTGATGACCGGATCCTTCTTTTTCCCATCGATCAATTGCTCAAGATAGTCTTCAGCTGACATTACATGGGCGCATTTATGGTAGCCGGGCATCCGCCCTCCACCGAGCATTCGATCAAGTCCTAAATTTATGACTGTCTGATACATAGACTGCATCAAAAGTTTGCCAAGCCCAAGCTTGCGGAACCCTGGCCGGACACTGATATCGACAATATATAACGTATTGCCTCCAGGACTATGATTGCGTATATAGCCGCTGTCGGTTATTTCTTCCCATGTATGCTTTGGGTGAGAAGGATCAAAGTCAACAATCAGCCCTGTTAAAGACCCTGCTAATACTCCTTCAACCTCTATGCATAGTGCACCCTCCGGAAAGAGTTCCACATGATTTGTTAATTGCTCCTTATTCCACCATAAATCTGAAGGAAAAGGCGGCGGAAAGCATTCTGCCTGAATGTCAATTAACTGATCAAAATCCCCTCTGGTATAATTCCTGATTACAGCTTTTACCGGCTTATTCCCGTCAAACACATAAAATTCGCTTCTATATGCCATTTTTCATCCTTCGATATTTTCTTTTTCCCAGTCTACATACAAATCAGTTCTGCGGTCGCGCCAAGTCGTAACAGAACCGCGTTCGCGAACTTGATATAAAAGGCTGAGATCAATATCAGCAGTCACAATCATATCGTCATTCAGCTCGCCTTCCACCATAATCCCCTTTGGCGGAAATGGGATATCATTCGGTGTAATGACGGCTGCCTGCCCGAAATTGGCACGCATAAAGTCGACAGTAGGCAGGGAACCAATTGTTCCTGTGACCACAACATAAACCTGATTCTCAATCGCTCTTGCATGGCTTGTATAGCGTACACGATGGAAACCATGCCGGTCGTCTGTGCAGGAAGGACAGAAAATAACATCTGCTCCTTTTGCTTTAGCCATACGGACGATTTCCGGAAACTCAATGTCATAGCATGTCAGAATAGCTATTCTGCCTTTATCTGTATCGAATACACGGAGGCCGTCTCCAGGTGACATATTCCACTCATGGACCTCAGTAGGCGTGATATGCAGTTTAGCCTGCTCTTCAATTCGCCCATCCGGATAAAACAAATGTGCCACATTATAAAGCCGGCCATCTCTGTTAATAACGTGTGTACCGCCGATTAGATGCATGTTTGTATGTTTAGCAAAATTGGAAAACAGGTTTTTATACTGTTCAGTAAAACCAGGCAGTTCGTTAATAGTCAGGCTTGTTCCCTGCTCGCTTCCTATGGATAAAAGCTGTGTGGTGAAAAATTCAGGAAATAAGACAAACTCAGATCCAAACTCCTGGGCAGTTTTAATATAATGCTCACATTGGCTTGCAAACTCTTCAAATGAACGAATGGTGTGCAGATGATACTGCACAGCGGATACACGAATTTTCAATGTACTCCCCCTCATCAGAAAAATGTATAGATGAGTATCACTCTATCTTTAAAAGATTATCAATGATTTTCCTGCAGAGCACAATACTTTTTTATCGGAATACGAAATTTTTCAATTACCACTATTCCATTTTTCTGCAAATTAATTAAGCTTTCAACCCATAAAAATAAAGCATCACTTTTGACAGAAATGCTATATAAATCTATTTATTAAGCTTCCCGAAAGCTGAAATAATGTCTATGCTCTTTTTAAAATCTTTATTAGCAGCTTTTATCACTTTTAAATACATACCCAAAAGAGATTCATTCTGCTTTTGCAGGTCCGCCACTATTTTATTCATCTTATTAAGTTCGGATTTTAAAGCTTGTACTTCCCTTTTTATTCCTGCCAGCTCCTTTTCCGTATCGCCGCCAGTCTCTGCTGATCCTCCTTCTGTGGGAGCTTCGGGAATTCCCTCTGAATTTTTGCCTATCTCTTCAACCAGTCCAATAAATGACTCATCTCTTAATAATTGATTTGCAATCTTAAAGATTGAACTAAGGTCGTGGCTTTTTTCTTCATTTAGCAAATCCTCCGCTATTTGCTTGACCGCCTGGACATTATCTTTATTCATATCATTCTCTAGCAATTCTCATCAAGTCCTTTCATTGCCAATAATTTACCTTCTATGAAATTAACATAGGATGGAAATGACAATCATCTATGGATTAGGAAAAAATCCTGGAACCCTCCAGGATTTTTAACTGTTTTTAAGCATCTGCAACTGAGCATCTTAGAACACTGCAAATTAATGAACGCAGTCCTGGCTGTGCAGAAGGAGCCAGTAATCCTGCAAGCAGATATACTACAAGTAAAAGCACTGCAAGTAAAATTTCTCCAAGTCCTAACATTCCATTTGTCCCCCCTTACAAAGTACAATTATAAGGATAACCTTACGCTGTTATCGTATGTTCCAAACTTGGACATGCATAAACAAATATCCCGGCCATTCAAAAATTGGCACTTGTCCACCCAATGCCGTCCAATAAAAAATCCGGCCCTTTAACAGAGCCAGATTGCCAATTTTATAGTTTCTTTTTCATTTCATTTGAAAGGAATTCTACATCCGTTCCCACAATGACCTGCAGACTGTTTTTGCTGAGTTTTATGACTCCTTTTGCTCCCAGCTGTTTTAATTGCCCCTCATCGACAAGAGACATATCTTTAACCATTAAACGAAGGCGGGTTACACAATTATCGATTTCTTCAAGGTTTTCTTTACCTCCCAGAGCCTCGAGATAAGCAACTGCTGCTTCAGTATATTTACCCTTAAGAGAAGTATTCCCTTCAAATTCACCTTCAATTTCATCTTCCCTTCCAGGTGTTTTCAAATCCAGTTTCTTGATCAGGAAATAGAAAACCGCAAAATACAGAAGGGCATACAGGAGACCTATCCCGGCCAGAAGAACCGGCTTCTGGGCAATGCCAAAGTTTAGAATATAATCGAGGGCGCCTGCTGAGAACCCGAAACCATGATGAATATCCAGGACATAGGTAATGGACATAGCCAGACCTGTCAAAGCAGCATGAATTAAATATAGAACCGGTGATAAGAACATAAACAGGAATTCAATCGGCTCTGTAATACCTGTCAGGAAGGAAGTAAATGCGAGTCCAGCCATCGCCCCTGCCACTGCTTTCCTTCTTTCCTTCTTTGCAGCCGCAACCATGGCCAGAGCTGCACCAGGCAGCCCAAACATCATAATAGGAAAGAATCCTGTCATAAAGATTCCAGCAGACGGATCTTTTGCAAGAAAGCGCCATAAATCTCCTTTGATGACATCCCCTGCTGCATTGGTAAACTCGCCGAACTCAAACCAGACAAGTGTGTTCAGTATATGATGGAGACCAACCGGAATTAATAGACGGTTCAGGAATCCGAAGACCCCGACACCTGCTGCACCTGCACCGATTATCCAATCGCCGACATTGTTAATGCCTGCCTGGACCGGCGGCCATACATACCCGAACAAAAATGCAATGACAATCATAACGAGTGAAGTGATAATCGGCACAAACCGTTTTCCCCCAAAGAAACCAAGCCATTCCGGCAGCTTAATATCATGATATTTATTGTATAATAGCCCTGCAATAATACCGGAAATGATCCCTCCAAAAACACCCATATTGACCGTTTCGTTTATCGCCGCGGCACCTTCAGTCAGTACAAAATAACCCACTGCACCAGCAAGGGCAGCTGCACCGCTGCCATCCTTAGAAAAACCGATGGCAATTCCGATGGCAAACAAGAGAGCCAAATGTCCAAATACAGCATTCCCGGCTGCAGATATAAATGGAATTCCCAAAAGGTCATCCTGTCCCAGCCTCAGCAACAGTGCAGCAGCAGGCATAACTGCAATCGGCAGCATTAAAGACTTGCCAATCTTCTGTAAAAACCCCAACATTTTTACACACCTCTTTCTCCATGGATTATTACATAATATGAACAGGCTTTATAATTCAGTACCAAGTACCATCAGTGTTATGCTGACCCGCCATGTATTAAAAAAAGAACCTGGCGCATAATGCCGCCAGGTTCTTTCCTGCGAATTTAATAGATTAGATATTCTTCGCGTGTCTTTTTGAATTGTTTTAATTCGTTTTCCCATTTAGAGGAGATTTCTTCAACAGTTTTTCCTTCCACAATGGCTTCACGTACCCAGCCATTGCCCACCAGGTTGTCAAAGAATGAAATTCCAGCACTGTTCTCTGCACGGAATTCGAATTCTTCCGGATACATATCATGGATCGCCTTCACGATGTGAAGTCCTGTCTCGACAGGCTTGAATGCATCGCGATGTGTCACATGAATCTGAATCCCATGGGAAAGCTGTCCTGCATGCTTAGAGAAGCTTGGTGTAAACGAAGCAGCTCTGAAGGTTACCCCCGGAAGATTAAGACTGTTTAAATGTCCAGCCAAGTCATCAGCGTTGATAAATGGAGCACCAATTAATTCAAACGGCTTTGTTGTTCCGCGCCCCTCAGAAACATTCGTCCCTTCAATCAAAGCGGCACCCGGATATACTAAAGCTGTATCCAGCGTTGGCATATTAGGAGACGGCATGACAAACGGAAGGCGGGTGTCATCGTAATACATATTGCGCTTCCATGCATTCATCTTGACAACAGTTAAGTCTGCACCAATTTCAAACTCTTCATTAAACAATTCGGCCAGTTCACCTACAGTCATGCCATGGCGAAGCGGAATCGGGTAATTCCCCACAAAGGAGGAATACTTCATATCAAGCACTGGCCCTTCAACCTTTGTTCCACCTTGAGGATTTGGCCTGTCCAGCACGATAAAAGGGATATTGTTTTCTTTTGCTGCTTCCATGGCATAAGCCATTGTGTAAATATACGTGTAAAAACGTGTCCCGACATCCTGGATATCAAACAGAAGCACGTCAATATTTTCAAGCATTTCAGGTGTAGGCTTTTTGGTTTTTCCATATAAGCTGTAAACGGGAAGCCCTGTCTTTTCATCGATATAATAATCAACATATTCTCCCGCCTGCGCACTTCCACGGACTCCATGCTCCGGGCCATATAAAGCTGTTAACTCCACGTCCGGATCATTGTGCAGAGTATCAACAATGCTGTTTAATTTCTGGTCGACCCCAGTCGGGTTTGTAATTAGGCCAACCCGTTTTCCTTCAATAAGGTCTTTTTTATCATCCAAAAGGACTTCAACGCCAAGCTCAAACTTCTTTTTCTTGCCTTTTCCTTTGCCATTGCCGTTATCTGCTAGCACAACAGTTAAAGAAGAGAGTACGAGAATCATTGTCAAAAAACCCATAAACCATTTCTTCATCATTTTTCCCCTCCCAGGTTAAGGATGAGGTACATGCAAGAACTAGTTGTGCATGTACCCATACTTTTTAATGCCTTTTTAATAACTCAATCCATGCCCAAATTCATATAAAACACTGCCATCTGTACCCGGAATAGTTACAGGCAGTTTGCCTGATGGTTTAATCTGGCCAAAGATAACACCTGCTGCGGCATCAAAGCTCGCCGTTCTGAAGCCATATTGTGCAATATATGCATCAACTTCCGGATAAGCCATGATGTCATATGGGTTACGGATGCCAGCCGCAATGACCGGAACTTCTGATTCAGCAATGATGGAATTAACCATTTTCATCTGGGCGCTGTCAGGTGAGCGGCCTGATACATTATACGTATAGGAGCCCACAATAACCGCACTGGCATTCCTGATTTGCTGCTTCTGCTCTTCCGTTAATGCATAGCTTGAGGTCTGGATGACTGTTGTGTTTTCATGAAACTTCCCCACTGCGTTCTTTAAGTTTGTAATATACGTATTTCCTACAACAACAATATTTTCTTCAGGAGATAGTTGTAATGGCAATGCATATCCGTCATTTTTCACCAATGTAATTGAACGTTCTGCTGCTTCTTTTTCTATTTGTTTATGTTCTTCTGATCCAACTACTTCAAGAGCGTTTACAATTTTTTCCTCAATCGGCTGTGGTCTCTCTTCTTTAATAATTCCCCGCTTTATTTTCAGAGTTAAAATTCGTTCAACTGATGATTCAATGCGTTTTTCTGATATTTCTCCAGTCTCCACAGCATTCAATAGCCCTTCCGCAACTTCTTGAAGACCAACAGGCATTAGCACAATATCTGTTCCAGCTTTTACTGCTCGAATGGCCGCATCAACAGGTCCAAAATGTTCGGCAATGGCATTCATATTCATTGCATCTGTTGTAATTACACCATCATAGCCCATTTCTTTCCTCATCAGTTCTGTCAGCACTTTATGGGAAAGAGTGGCCGGAACTGCAATTTCTTCACCCGTTTTTTTCGAGATTGCTTTTGTATCATCAATCTTAGGGAAGGTAACATGTGCTGTCATGATCGCATCAATTCCTGCTTCCATTCCCTTTTGGAAAGGATACAATTCAACTTCTTTTAGACGTTCTTTGTCATGTGGTACTTCAGGCAATCCAAGATGGGAGTCTACTGCTGTATCTCCATGACCGGGAAAATGCTTTGCAGTTGCGGCAACACCTGCTGATTGCAATCCTTCGGTATAAGCAACACCCATGTCAGCGACAAGCTGCGGGTCCTCACCGAATGAACGAACGCCAATTACCGGATTGTCGGGATTATTATTTACATCCATGACAGGTGCAAAGTTCATATTTATGCCGAGTGATGCCAGTTCCTCTCCAATCGCCTTGCCGACCTTTCGGGATATTTCTTCAGAACGGGCAGCGCCTAATGCCATATTGCCTGGCATGTCCGTTCCTGATTGAAGACGTGTAACAATACCGCCTTCCTGGTCAATTGTCATCAATAAGCCGAATTTATCGGCAGCTTTCTGATACTCTGAAACCAGTGTGGCTGTCTGTTCGGTTGTGACCACATTTTCACGGAATAATATTACTCCGCCAAGATGATAATCTTTTACCAGCTTCTCAATTCCCGGCAGCATTTCAGTGACATTTTGTCCCTTCCATGTGCGGAAATCCGGCATCAGCATCTGGCCTACCTTCTCTTCAATGGACATATTCTTCACTGCCTGGCTAATGAGGTCATACCGTTTTCCATGCTCTTTAATGATTTTCACTTTAAAAACAGGCTTGCCTTTGCTGCCCTTTTTGCGGTCAGGTTTTATTTGAAGTGCGATACGATCCTTATTTACTCCGTCCGTTACACTGATAAATGTTTTTCCAGGCTTCCCTCTTAAAGTGATATTCCCTGACTGGTCCACTGCTGCAACAGTTTTATTGCTGGTCTTCCATTTCAGCCCTTCAGAAACTCCCATGAAATGTCCTTCTTTATATACATGAACCGCTTTTAATTGAAATGCATCTCCACTTATTTCCGTGCTGACCTGGGGTACATTCTGCAGGAGTATTAAATCCTTTACTGTACTTTCTGCCAATGCGTTTTTCAAGGTTCCTCCCATCCATAATTGCGAAACGGCAAGTGTAATTGTGAGAAGGAAAATAAACATTACTTTGCTGACTTTACCCATTTCTTCCACCGTCCTTCCTGCTTTTTCATATTACTTTTTACTAAAGGCTCTTTTCGTATAAATTATTTTTTTTTCGCCTATCAATGTTGTCCGTTGATTTCCGCTCCAGGCTGCTCGCTTTCCGCGGGGCGGGCGGTGAGCCTCCTCAACGCTGCGCGTCTGCGCGGTCTCACCTGTCCCGCTACTCCCGCAGGACGTTGAATAAGCGTCCTTGAGTAAACACCGCACGAAGAAAATGCGAATGCATTTTCGAGGATCTCGCACCTTCCGCTCCAATCAACTCAGTAAAAAATATATAATATGCAACAAACCTTGCGAAAACAGCCTTACTAAATACTCGAAATACTAGTAATTTCTTTTTTCCCAACCGTTTCCTGAAAGGGCAGGCGTCACTTTTTGTCCATCTGAAAGCTGGAGTTTTACATTATCAACATACCAGCCTCTGCCGTTTACTGTACTATCTGTCACGTAACGGAATCGGATGTGGGAAATTCCTGCCGGAATCGTCAGCTCTTCCTTTTTCCAGTCGATGCTGCTGCCTGTATATGGCTGTGCAGCCTGTGACCAATTGACGCCATCTTCTGAGACCTCAACATAGGCCATATCCGCATTGGTTTCAGTTCTGTACCAAGTATCAAACGACAGTACTGCCTCTTCTTTGAGATTCACTTTAGCGGTTAACTCATGCTGGACTTTATCTCCATAACCTGAGAACCACGCATCTCCTTTCCCTGAAATGGCTACAGGAATTGAATCCGCCACCTGTCTTGCAAATGCACGCCTTGCAATATTCGTTGTAACAGTATTTCTTGAAGGATGCACACGATTCGTTAACAGAATCGCAATCGTGCCATTATTTCGGTTTATGACGATGGATGTTCCAGTGTACCCTGTATGTCCAAGCGAAGTTCCCTCTGATAAAGCATCCATGAACCATCCCTGACCAAGCTCCCAGCCCAGGCCATGATCATCACCTGGAAACTGAGGAATCTGATTTTGAATCAGCATTTTCACCGTCTTTTCTTTTAGTATCCGCTTGCCGCCATATCGCCCGTCATTTACATACATATGGGCAAGCTTGGCAAGATCGGATGCAGTGGAAAAGACACCTGCATGTCCGGCAACTCCATTAAGCGACCAGGCATTCTCATCATGAACTTCTCCCCAGACAAGCCCCCTGTTGATAGCAGGCTGATATTCCGTGGCTGCAATCCGATGCTTCAAAGATTCAGGCGGATTATACATTGTATCCTTCATACCCAGGGGGTTGGTTATACGTTTTTCCACAAACTCATCCAGGCTTTGTCCTGAAAGGCGTTCTATTATTGCACCGAGCGTAATCATATTCAAATCGCTGTATGTATACGCATCGCCCGGCTCATTGGCCAATGGATGTTTAAAAACGATTTGCATGCGGTCCTCTCTGCTGCTTCCTTGTGAATATAATGGAATCCATGCAGTAAAGCCTGAAGTATGTGTCATCAGCTGGCGTATCGTTACATTTTCCTTGCCGTTTTCGGCGAACTCGGGAATATATTCCGCAACAGGATCATCCAGCTGAAAGCGGCCTTCATCATACAATATCATTGCGGCAGTTGTGGTGAAGATTTTACTGATTGAAGCCAAGTCAAAGATGGTATTTTCGGTCATTTCGATCGGGTTCCGGGCTTCAGTAAACTTATCATCCGTGTAGCGGTAGGAATATCCGTATGCATCATGCTTGACGATATGGCCGCGCCTTGCCACAAAAGTGACAGCACCCGGCATGACGCCATCTGAAATCATCTTCTCCATTAATGGATCGATTTCATCCAGCGGCTGCTGAACCATCCCCGCTCCCACTGCAGATCCAGGATGAAGAATAGGAGAAATCGGTCCAGGACGGTCCCACGAAAAAATAGGATGAATTTTGTGTTTCACATCTTTATTGTTTTTCATTTCCATCGTTGGCTTAACTCCTTCAGCGCTTTGCGCAGATGCAGTATATGGTGCCGGAATAAAGAGTGATGTGCTAAGTGCGGCAGATAGCGCAACAAGCTTGGTTTTATTTGTCATAATGCCTCCTTTATTTTTATGAATCTTCATCAGCCTTTAACCTCCTCTTATTATTGAAAGGGTTTACATATTGTAAGATTAATAGAGTTAGAGTATAGTTGTCTATACCACATAAGTCCTGTTCTAGCTAAAACTTTCCATATAAAGCAGAAAAACCAATAGTACTTTTAGACTGTTCTGAAAATTAAATTATATGATTTCCAAATTTCTAAGCAATCTAAAGAAAGCAGAATCCATATTGGATTCTGCTTATCTTTGAAACTGTACATTATGAAGACCTGCAAAGATTCCGTTCTTTTCGATCAGTTCATCGTGTGTACCTTCTTCAGCAATGCCGTCTTCTGTGACAACGACCACCCTGTCCGCATTGCGGATGGTTGCCAGCCTGTGGGCAATGACCAGAGTGGTGCGGTTTACTGCAAGCTCGTTCAATGCCGTTTGAATAATCTGTTCGGTTTCTGTGTCCAATGCCGAAGTTGCTTCATCCAGGATTAAAATCGGCGGGTTTTTCAGGAACATTCTCGCAATGGCGATCCGTTGTTTTTGTCCGCCTGACAACTTTAATCCCCGTTCCCCAATTTGTGTTTCCCAGCCATCCGGAAGAGATGCAATGAAGTCCTGCAGGTGAGCTTTTTTAGCTGCGTCCGCAACCTGCTCATCTGTTGCCCCAAGCATTCCGTAAGCTATATTCTCTTTCAGGGTACCTGTAAACAGGAAGACATCCTGCTGAACAATGCCAATTTGTGACCTCAGAGATTTCTTCGTCATGTCCCTGATATCCATGCCATCAATCTTAATACTTCCGCTATTCACATCATAAAAGCGTGGAATCAAAGAACAAATCGTTGTCTTTCCGGCTCCTGAAGGTCCAACAAAAGCTACTGTTTCACCAGCTTTTATTTGAAGGTCAATTCCCTCAAGAACCGATTTATGCTCGTCATAACTGAACGATACATCCTGAAAACGGATATCACCCTTTAAGGATTCAACCTCAATGGCATCTTCCGTATCCTCAATTTCCGGTTCAGTATCAATGATTTCTATAAACCGTTTGAAACCAGCCATTCCCTTTGGATACAGTTCCATAAGGGCGCTGATTTTATCAATCGGCTTTAATAGCACATTTACATAAAGCACAAATCCGACCAATTCACCGTATGAAAGCTGCCCGCTGAAGCTCAGCCAGGAACCGTATACAAGAACAATCAGCGTAACTAATCTGGTCAGCATGTATACTCCGGAAGCACTGAAACTCATAATTTTGTATGCTGCAAGCTTGGCAAGACGGAATCTCCCATTGTTTTCTTTAAATCTTTTAATTTCGTAGCTTTCATTTGTAAAAGACTGAACCACACGCACTCCAGATACACTATCCTCAACCTGGGCGTTCACATCGGCAATTTCACCGTACATCCTTTTCCATGCATTGTTCATTTTAATATTGCAGAATGTAATCAGCCATACAAGAAACGGAAGAACAAATATCGTTACAAGGGCGAGCTTTACATTGATCGTAAGCATAATCCAGAATGCGCCCACAAACGTCATGACCGCAATAAATAAATCCTCCGGCCCATGATGGGCGAGCTCCCCGATATCCATAAGGTCATTTGTCACCCGGCTCATGATGTGCCCTGTTTTGGTATTATCGAAGAAGCGGAAAGACTGCCTTTGCACATGCTGAAAAAGCTGCTGCCGCATATCTGTTTCGATGTTGATGCCCAGCTTGTGGCCCCAATAGTTAACAACAAACTGAAGAAGCGTGCTGGTCACATAAAGAGCAAGCAGTCCGGCACTTACAGAAACAATCATGGACCAATTCCCGCTAGGAAGCAGGCTGTCGATAAACCACTGAACCGCAAGCGGAAAGCCCAATTCAAGAATTGCCACGAATACCGCCGAACTGAAATCAAGAATGAATAGGCGCTTATGCGGCTTATAGTAGCCAAAAAACCGTTGGATCATCATATTCTCCTTTTTCTGAAAAAATCAAACATAATAGGATTATAAATTCACCAGGAATATATTACAAGAAAAACCCATCCCAATTTATTTCTGGAACGAGTCTGATAGTTAGAGGATATAATACGGCTTAATTCTTATAAAAGGCCGATGTAATCGTCCTTCGCCGCTAATCAGATTCTTGATTTGAACTGAACTTTACGGATCATTTGATTGATTACTTCTGAAATGACAAGTCCGACTGCGATTGCCCCGGATATCATGAATGCTTTTGCAGCCAGCTGGATTGCCATATTATAATCATTTTCAACAAAATTTCTCATTGCATCATAAGCGATCCCTCCTGGGACCAATGGAATGATGCCGGCAACACTGAATATAATAATAGGTGTTTTATACATTTTGGCAAAAATCTGGCTGATCACAGCGATGGTAAAAGCAGCAATTAATGACGAAATAACAGCATCATATTGCCTATTGACCAGCCATATATAAACAAACCAGCCAACCATCCCGACAAACCCGCATTTCAGAAGCGATTTTTTCGGAGCATTGAAAAGCACTCCGAACCCTGCTGAAGCAATAAAGCTTGTAATCATATGTGTCAACATAAACATACGCATATTCCTCCGCTAAAGCATTTAGAAAGTGAATACTAGAGCAATCCCGGCTCCAATGGCAAATGCTGTCAAAAAAGCTTCAGCCCCTTTTGACAGACCGGAAACAAGGTGTCCGGCCATTAAATCCCTGACTGCATTTGTAATCAGCAGCCCCGGAACGAGCGGCATGACTGAACCGATGATAATCTTATCTAGTTCTGTTCCCGCCCCCGTGTACACAAAGAAATAGGCGATCAGGCCAATTAATAACGAAGCAATAAATTCAGAGAAAAATTTAATCTGGACCATTCTATGTACGTATATAAAAGATACAAACCCAAGCCCGCCAGCAATCATGGCTGGAACAAAATCCGTCCAGCTTCCAAGGAACATAATTAAAAAGCAGCCGCTTGCAACGGAAGCTGCAAGAATCTGCTGATAAACAGGGAAAGTATAGTCGGCACGTTCAATTTCCCTCAGTCTTGCCAAGGCTTCCCTTCCATCCAGTTCACCGCTGCTGATCCTGCGTGAAACTCCATTTACTAACGTCACCTTATACAGGTCCGTTGAACGTTCTGAAATCCGAATCAGCTTTGCCGGTTCAGTTCCATCTGTTGAAAATATGATTCCAGTTGGCGTCACATAGCTATGCGAGTGCGGTATACCCAGGGAGGCTGCTATCCTGGTCATTGTGTCCTCTACCCGATATGTTTCTGCACCGCCCTGAAGCATGATTTTCCCGGCAAGCAAGCAGATCTCTATTACTTCTATTGTTGGAGGGAATTCTTTCCCCATTCTTTCACCTGCTTTACAGATCAAAATTTAAAACCTTCATATATAGGGTTACATCTTAACGGAAATGGTAAACGAAAGAAAGACCTTTTGTCTATAATTTATATAAAAATATTCCGTAAACTCCGGAAACATATGCTAAAAAGGCAGAATAGCGCTGAATAAAAAAGCGATTATCCCTCGCAGAATAATCACTTCCCCACTATTTCTTCCGGATTCCAAACTGCGCATTTAGCTGACCCTGAATCATTTTTGAACGTGATGCCTGATCGTCTTTTTTCTTTTTTCTCTTTAATTCCGAGCGGATTTCTTCCGTTCTGACTCCCTCTTCCCTTTTGTTGGCTATATCGATGAGCGTCTCTACATCGCTAAAAGAGTATTTCCTGCTTCCGCGTTCTGATCTTTCAGGGAAAATCAATTTCCTCTCTTCGTAATACCGAATCTGCCGTTCACTAAGTCCTGTCAGTTCGCTGACTGTCCCAATCGAAATGACTTTTCTGGTTTTGTAGGATGATTCTCTTTCCAATCATGTCACCTCAATCTAACCATTTTCTTTCATTATACTAATCTTTCAATCATTTTCATTAAACCTGTCAGAAAATCTTACAATACAGCAAAAACAATGTAAGAAAACTTAACATAATAAATGATTTAGACCTAAATTTCTTTTAGAATAAACAAAAACATTAATGGAATGAGGAGATAATAAATGCAATATTTACGGAAGGCCATTGAAAAGAAGCGGCAATATCTAATCGGCCTGCTGGTCAAATCAGGAAGCGAATATCAGCATTCTGAACCGGCTCTGCAAAAGCTGACCTTAACAGAACTTGAGGTAATATTTAAAAAACACAGCAATCGAAGCCGTTATTAATCAGGGGGGCACTTATGGAAACAATAAATACAATTGATCTGGCTAGAAGGATTATCGAACTCGATTTACTGCGTGATCAGCTATGGGAAAGTTTAACGGCTGCAGCTGGTGATCATGCTTATGAAATTTTAAGAAATGAACAAAATAGTTAATAATGGAACGCTTAAAAGAGCGTTCTTTTTTATGTTTATGTGAAAGTTTTGTAAATTTATAATTCCTTCTTTTTTTGTCATCATTATTTTGATATCATCTTATTATCGAATTGCGATATCGATATTCGAAATTATTAAGGAGGCATCGGCTTGGAAGATAAAATATTGCGCAAGCTGTTCCTGGGGTTTATCCAAATCCATATACTTCACCATGCAAAGGAGCAGCCTGTTTTCGGCGCTTGGATGGTGGAAGAGCTGAAAGAGCATGGATATAGCATCAGTTCCGGAACATTGTATCCTATCCTGCATTCGATGGAATCAGACGGGCTGCTTCATCAGGAGAAGAAAAATGTAGATGGCCGAATCCGAAAATATTATACTGCAACAGAAAAAGGAATTTCGGTGCTGGAGGAAGCCAGAAAAAAAGCATATGAGCTTTTTAAAGAGATTAAAGATTAAAGGAGATGCATATGAACAAAAACAGAACTGGCTTAAAATCTTTACTGGAAATATTAATGGTTTCAACAAGGCTTGGACTTACCTCTTTCGGGGGACCTGTAGCTCATCTCGGCTATTTTCACGATGAGTATGTCCGCAGAAGAAAATGGATGGATGAGAAAAGCTATGCAGACTTAGTTGCACTTTGTCAGTTCCTGCCCGGACCGGCAAGCAGCCAGGTTGGCATTGGCATTGGTGTCATGAGGGCTGGAGTAGCCGGAGGCATTATGGCTTTCCTTGGTTTTACATTGCCATCTGTTATTGCCCTGGTTATTTTCGCCATTCTTCTTCAAGGCATTAATCCCGCTGAAGCAGGGTGGATCCATGGACTCAAAATTGTCGCGGTGGCTGTAGTGGCTCATGCGGTTTTGGGAATGGCACAAAAACTTGTACCTGACCTGCCGCGAAAAACGCTGGCACTGTTCGCGATTATCGTCACACTTTTATGGCAGACAGCCATTACTCAGGTTGCGGTCATTCTTATCTCTGGTTTTATTGGATTTTTAATCTATAAAAAGCATGCAGATAATGATGAAGCTCGGATCGATTTCCCCATTTCAAAAAGATTTGCCATTGGCTGTTTAGTGTTATTTTTCGCCCTTTTAATAGTTCTTCCCATTTTAAGGGAGTTAACCGCAATGGATTGGGTTGCTCTTTTTGACAGCTTTTATCGCTCCGGATCTCTGGTTTTCGGGGGAGGCCATGTTGTCCTTCCTTTGCTGGAACGTGAATTTGTCCCGACAGGCTGGCTAAGTGAAGAAGCTTTTCTTGCTGGCTACGGGGCAGCTCAGGCAGTGCCTGGGCCGTTATTTACTTTTGCTGCCTATCTTGGAGCAGTGATGAATGGCTGGCAAGGCGGTTTGCTTGCAACTGCCGCGATCTTCCTGCCTGCCTTTCTGCTGATATTAGGCACGCTCCCATTTTGGGACACACTACGCAGCAATCCTAACATAAAGGGTGCATTAATGGGTGTAAATGCTGCAGTTGTCGGCATTTTAATCGCTGCCTTCTATCACCCAATTTGGACGAGCAGCATCCTGGATCCTGCTGATTTTGCTTTTGCAGCAGTCCTATTCAGCATGCTTGTTTATTGGAAGCTTCCACCCTGGATTATTGTTGTGACAGGAGCCGTTGGCGGTACTTTATTAGGAATTATATTTTAGATACGAAAAGCTGCCATATTTGTTTGGCAGCTTTTTTCTATATTGGAATTTCAAGTATAATTTTTGTCCCTTTGCTTTCTTCTGAATAAACATTTATGCTACCGCCCGCAGCTCTTGCCCGCTCTTCCATGCTAAATAGGCCGACTCCTCTTGAAACTGCATTAACATTGAAACCTTTGCCTTTATCTTCAATGACAATACGGATTTCTTCTTCCATTTGCCTGATTGTAACTGCTGCTTCATCTGTTTCAGCATATTTCCTTATATTCGTCAGTGCCTCCTGAATGATTCTATAGATGGTGATTTCTATATTTGAACCAAGGCGGGAAGCCAGGTAACAATCAAAATGGACGTTGATATTATGATGTTCTGAAAAACGGACCAGGTAGGATCGGATTGCTGGTATCAGACCGAGATCATCAAGCACGGAGGGACGAAGCTCCCATGAAAGGTCCCGCAGTTCTTCAATGATCTCAGCAGCCTCATCCTGCATTTGGTCAAGCAGCGGGTGGCTTATTTCTGCCTGAAGCCTATTAATGGTAATCAGATGGCTGTACAAATTCTGTCCTATTCCGTCATGAAGTTCCCGGGACAGCCTTTTCCGTTCATCCTCTTGAACATCTATTATTCTTGTCATCATTTTTTGCAGCTCTTCTTCTGCATTTTTTCGCTGCGTGACTTCATGTCGAATCGCGAGGTGCTGATAGGGTTTCCCTTTTTCATTAAGGAAAGGGACGATCGTGGTATCCACCCAATAATACGTTCCATCCTTAGCTCTGTTCTTGATCTCGCCTTTCCATACCCTCCCGGATGAAATGGTCCTCCATAAATCTCTGAAGAAATCTTTGGAATGGTACCCTGAGTTTATAATTCTATGATCCTTGCCCAGCAATTCTTCCCGTGAATATTTTGAGATGCTGCAGAATTGATCATTCACATACGTAATCGTGCCTTTCTGATCGGTAATGGCCACAATGGATGAAGAATCCAGGGCAAACTTTAAATCAATCAGCTCGTTTACGGAATTTTTCAGCTCCTCGACAACACGCTTATATTCAGTTATTTCCTTCCGGATTGCCAGGTATTTATACGGCTTCCCTTTTTCATCAATAAAAGGAACGATCGTAGTATCTACCCAATAATAAGTTCCGTCTTTTGCTTTGTTTTTAATTTCTCCGCGCCAGACTTCCCCGTTCGAAATGGTGGTCCAAAGACTTTCCATAAAATCCTTGGAATGGTTTGAAGAGTTGATAATTCTATGGTCTTTGCCAATCAGCTCTTCCGCAGAATATTTCGATACCTCACAGAACTTTTCATTCACATAGGTGATTTTTCCTTTTCTGTCTGTAAAGGCGACAATTGTAGATTCATCAAGGGCAAATTGAAGGTCAACCAATTCCTTTAACGGATATGACTGCTGCTTTTTTAAGCGGGAACTGTCTTTGACTGAGTGAAAGACGATTAAATAATAGCTTTCATCTGCGAGCTTGAAAGAATTAATTCTATAAAAAATTGAAAATATTCCACCACTGCGATGCTCTCCATACTGGTGAACCACTTTACCCTCTTCTGTTTCAAGCAGAGTGATCTCCGGAAGCAGTTCCTTAAGACTCTTCCCCTCCAGCTCCTGTCCGCTATATCCAAATTGCTCCTGTGCCTGCTCGTTCGTATAAGAGATGTTCCCAAATCTATTTACAAGTATCGTTGCATCACTGGAATCAGGATCAATCTCTCTCTTTTTTGCCAGCTGATTATTCCTGTCCATTCACGTTCCTCCAGTTGCATTTTTTTAACCATTCAGCTTTTTTTCAAGTGTCCTGGCTGCATCCCTTGCTGTACTTTGCCTGCTTTCACTTATAGGCTGCTCCGACCGGTTCCCGATCAAGAGGACCCCCTTGGGGACCCCGTTAAAATGAATGGGCACAGCATATGCATGCTTAAGTCCTTCAGCAAGCATAATCGGGTATTCCAATGCTTTGCCGGCAATATTTTCAGGGAAGTTGTCCACATACATCGGCCTTCCGGTTGAAATCACTTTCCCTGCAATGCCTTTGCCGTACCTCACTGTAATCCGCTTATATTTTTCATTGCTGTTTCCTGCGGCATAATGCCATTTTACATCCGGGCCATCAGTATTCTGCAGTGCCAATCCAACAAAATCACATTCAAGCTCTGTCAGCACCTTTTCACAAGCCTGATCCACTAGTACGCTTTCGCCGGGACTGCACCCCTTATATTCCATAGCCAAGCAGCCCTTTCTTTAAGGCATAAGCAACAAGCTCCGGCCTGGTTTTCATCTGAAGTTTTTCCATTAAATTACCTTTATGTGTTTCAACTGTCTTTACACTAATCACAAGCTGTTCCGCAATTTCCTTATTGGAAAACCCTTTGGCTATTAATGTAAGAACTTCTTTCTCCCTGTCGGAAAGAAGGTTGAATGTATCGGTGTTCCCCTGCTTCACACTTCCGATATATTCTTCCATCAGCCTTTTGGTTGCAGATGGATGTAAATACGCATTCCCGCTTGCAACAGACCGGATTGCTGCGAGCAGTTCATCATGAGGTGCACTCTTTAAAATACACCCGGAAGCGCCTGCTTGAATCGCCCTGAATAAATACTCTTCATCATCATGCATGGTCAAAATAAGGATTGCTATTTCAGGCATTAATTTTTTTAATTCTGAGGTTGCCGACATGCCATCTTTCCCATGGGGCATGCTTAAATCCATGACAACCACATCAGGCTTTAATTCCAGGGCCTGCTGAATCCCCTCATTGCCTTCAGAAGCTTCACCAACCACTTGCATGTCATCATGGTTATTTAAAAGCATTTTCAAACCCATCCTGACCACCGCGTGGTCATCGCAAAGTAAAATATTGATCAAGCCCGCTCCCCCTTTGCATTTGTCCGTCTATAAAGTGAAACTTCAATCAGTGGGGGGCTTTATCCCCCACTGATTGTTAGTCGCGTTCTAGTGTCGCCAAGATCTCCGCTAGCGCTTCGATCAATCGACACTACGAACCCGATTGGTTCAACTAAGCCTCTGCCTGCGCCTCGGCAAGTTTCACTGTATCTACCAATCGGGCCTTTACGGGCAGTTTGAACCCCACTTATCCTCCTTTGATTCCTCTGAGTCTTGAAGTGGGGGTCTTACTGCCCGTTAGACTGCGATAAAAATCTGTAATAGGCAACAAGGGAGCCGCTGTATGCAGATCCCTTGTTGAGTATAATCTTAGTATAAAGGAAGGGTAATATCTATTGAAGTCCCTTCCCCGATTTTTGAGCTGATGATGCATTTGCCGTTGATTAACAGCATTCTCTCCATCATGGCAGCAATGCCGGCTGAGTTTTTCATTGCGGCATCTACATCAAAGCCCTTCCCCTTATCTTTAATAGTGATTGAAAGCTTTCCCGGTTTCCACCGAAGAATAATGCCTGCACTCATTGTGTCAGCATATCTTGCAATGTTAGCCAGGGCTTCCTGGCAAACACGGAAAAGTGTAATCCTTTCCTGTTCCCTGATTTGCACTTCCTTTCCCTCATTCTGAAGATCAACAATGATTCCATAGGTCGAAGTGTATAATTTCAGATAACTTTTCAGAGCAGGCAAGAGACCGAGCGTTCCTAAAGCAGGGGGATGCAATTCCACAGCCAGAAGCCTGATTTCCTGAATTGTTTTCTCCATCATTTGTGCCATATCCCCTATATAGCCCTTCATCTCCGGCTGATCGACAGCTGTCTGAATGAACTGCATGCCTGTGTATAGACTGTAAAGCGTCTGCCCTACCCCTTCGTGAAGCTCCTGGGCAATGCGCTTGATCTCATCTTCCTGAGATTGAATAATATATGAACTGATATTTTTCTTTGCCGGCTGGGTTTCCATTTCATCCCTCCTCCTTTTAAATTTATTTTTTTCTTTTATTTTGCTTTTTTAACCCGATGGCTGGAAATATCGCTGAACATGCCTGCATATTGGACTACATCTCCGGCGTCATTTTTAATCGCGCTAATGGTCAGCCACTGGAGATATTCTTCCCCATCCTTGCGGGAATTCCATATTTCCCCTTGCCAGAATCCATTGTTTTCAATTGAAGTCCACAAGTCCTGGTAAAAGCCTTTAGACTGCTTTCCTGATTTAAGGATACTCGGATTTTTGCCGACTACTTCCTCTTGCTTATAACCGGTAATTTCTGTGAAAGCAGGGTTTACAGAAATAATCTTTCCGTTCTTATCTGTAACCAGAATGCCTTCGATTGTATGATCGATCACCTGACTCGCAATTTCCATCCTTCCCTGGAAATACATCCAAACAACCAGAATCAGGCTGGCGAGGGCAACCTGAGATAATGCCATAAAACCAATTGCATAATGCCCTGTAATGTTAAATAGAAGAGTCAAAAGCAGCGGAGGGAAAAATCCGCCAAGGCCGCCCATCGCAGACACAATTCCGTTTACGATACCTGCCTGCTTTTGGAAGTACATAGGCACGAGCTTAAAGATAACTCCGTTTCCAATTCCTGCTGATAGAGCAATGCTTAAGCATCCGAATGTATACCATGTAATAGACGGAGATAGAGATAGGATCACCGCAGAAATGGTGTAAACTCCAAAAACAAACATCAGCAAAATTAAAGAGTGAAAACGATCAGCAAGCCAGCCGCCTATTGGTCTCATGGCAGTTGCAAGAACAATGAAACCTGCTGTTCTTAATCCTGCATCAACTTTATCAAGTTCAAAGTGAGCTACAAGGAAGTTTGGCAAATAAATGGTGAATGCCACAAATGATCCAAAGGTAATAAAATAGAATAAGCTCAATAGCCATAGTTTTTCATTTTTATAGACCCCTTTTATTTGCTCAAGCAGCGGAGTCTGTACTTTAACTTCTTTTTTATCCCCGAGGAAGAAGTTGGCCGCAATGAAAATCCCCAGCAGAACAAGGTAAATCTGTACGGTTAGTGACCATCCAAATTTTGTGGCAACAACTGGTGCTGCAAAGGCAGTGATGGCTGTTCCAAGATTCCCTGCCCCGTAAATGCCATTTACAAACCCGTGACGCTCCTTTGGGTAATACTTCGGAAGAGAAGTAACACCAACAGAGAATACCGCTCCTCCAAGGCCGAGGAATAAGCCCCCGATAAGCAAATCAGTAATAGAATCTGCTATGCTTATATAATAGACTGGAAATAATAGAAGAATAAAGCTCAGCATAAAGATTACTCTGGCGCCAAACTGATTAGCATAATATCCCAGAGGTATGCGGAGCAGCGATCCGAGGATGACCGGAACAGCTGTTACAAGGGCAAGCTTATCGGCTGGGATATTGATATCTTCCTTTATAAATGGCATTAGAGAGGATATCAGCACCCAAACCATAAACCCGGCAACTAAGTTTAACGTCTGCAATGGAAGCTGTATTTTTCTTATCATTTTATTCACGCTCTCTTCTTAATTACATATTTTAATCCGGCTTCCTGATCACTTGCAGCCCACTGGGTCTCGGATGCTTCTACAGAGGAGGTCAGCGGAACCGCAAAAAAGTTCATTTTATCAAAATAAATCCGCAAGTGTGTTCCATCAGGACAAAGTCCTGTTTTTTCAATTATCTTAGGAACGAATGGTGCTTTATCACTTCCATCTTCATCTAAAATTGCCACCTGAACCTTCTCCCGGACAAATCTATCCAGATCCTCTTTTTTAATGTGCTCCACAGCTGCCGCACCCTCTTTTGGCAGGGTAAACATACATCTGGTATCCCTGAAGATATTTCCAGAAGGATTCTCCTGCATTTTCTTCTATAAATTCAATAGTTTCCTCTTCGGATTTCCATTTGCTCATGCCTTTTACCTCTGCTACAACAATGTCCATCCCGTCATGTGACTTTTCATCCAAGTACCAGTTGAGGCGGACTCCCTTAAAGAGTTCAGAGAGGATCTGATTAACTTCCGGAGCAAAATCCCCGGATTGTTCTCTTACAAAGCAAAAATCAAGATATGTTTCACTGTTCATTAATATCACGCCCTCATGTTAATCGTCTTTTTATAAGCGAATACAGCCAAGGGAAAAAGAACAATATTCAGCCCGCCGAAAATCAGTACATTTTCATAGTTTTCGTAATAATATTGGTGGACCATATATTGAGTAAAGACAATATTCATCATTAAAATTGCGGCCAAAATAAGGACTCCAAGGTATCTACGCTTCATAACGCTTCACCCTCACAGCATAGATTGATCCATTCTCCACTTTAACCTGAATTTCCGGCAGCGGTCTTCTTGGCGGTCCTGCAGTTGGCGCACCAGTTTCCACATCGAACTTGCCGTGATGGCAAGGGCAAATCATTTCACCCTGCTCCTTCACCCAAAATACAGGGCAGCGCAAATGTGTACACGCATTCTGATAGGCAACATATTTGTTCTCAGATAAGCGGATTAAAATGGCATCATCATGATCTCCAGGAAACTTGAACTCCACTGCATCGCCAATTGGCAGGTTGCTTACGTCGGTTATTTTCTTATGAGGATATTCCTTTTCTCCTAGGCCCATTAATTCTTTGGCAGCTACCGCCCCCCAGGGAAGGGAGGAAACCGCAAAAACACCGGCCGCTCCAACCAAAGTTTTCATGAATCCCCGTCTATCCAGTTTTCTTTCGTTATTCCGTTCGATATTGTGCGTATAATTATCTTCATTAAAGGGAATCTTGTTATTCTTATCAGACATCCCTAATCCCTCCTAAAACAGCTTTGTAATCCCCTGCAGGATTCCCGGCAGATTGACCTTTACGTTTGTTTCGCCTTCAAGATACGGCATGCTTGTAACCCATTTGCCGTTATCAAGGTTAAATTGCTTCTTCTTGTTATCAATTTCTTCATCTGTCAGCCACTGCAATGTATTGGATGGACACACACTCGCACACATAGGAGAAATTCCATCTTTTGTACGATCAATGCATAGATCGCATTTGTACATTAGGTTCTGCTCGTGATCAAATTTCGGTATGCCGTATGGGCAGGCAATTGTACAGTTCTGGCAGCCAATACACTTTTCGACGAGTGCAGATAACACTGCGCCTGTCTCATGAATTTGAATAGCCTGGGCAGGACAACTACGTGCACATGCCGGATTTTCACAGTGAAGGCACATGAGAGGCATTGTCTGCCGGTTCACAAGAGGATTTACATCATACACATAGTTTCTGTTGCGCTCCTCATGCCCCCCGCATTGTGTACATGCTGCCAGACAAGAACGGCATCCTATACAGTTTTCAAGTTCCAAATACAGCCTCTTCTTCATTTATTGCACCTTCTTTAATTCGACTTTTTCCAGCTGTGCAGCACATGCCTTGAACTCAGGCATACGGGATATTGGATCTAATGCTGCAATCGTTAATAGATTAATAGAGTCTTCATGTCCAAAATGGTATGGAACAAAGACTGTATCCTTGCGGATGGCTTCGGTAAGTTTGACTTTATAGATAGCCTCGCCTCTTCTTGTAAATAAACGGACTCTTTCTTCATGTTCCATATTATATGTTAATGCTGTGTCCGGATGGATTTCCACATATGGCTCCGGACACATATCATGAAGGAATGGAATCCTTCTGGTCTGATTCCCTGATAGATAATGATAAACTACCCGGCCAGTTGTTAAGCGAAGCGGATATTTTTCACATGGTTCTTCCGCTGGCGGACGGTACGGCAGTGCGCATATCTTTGCTTTGCCATCCGGATGGTAAAACTTTTTATCAAGAAACATATGTGGTGTTCCTTCATCTTTTTCGTCTTTGCAAGGCCAGAAAACCCCATCCTGCTTATCGATCTTATCCCATGTGGCACCATAATAATCCGCATAGCCGCCCTTAGTTGCCAGCCTGAATTCATCTGCAACATCTCTGGCTGTTTTCAGGTGAGAGAAATATTTTCCTCTGCCTAACCGCTCAGCCAGCTCCACTTGAATCTGCCAGTCCGGCTTGGACTCACCTACAGGCTCCTGTGCCTTGTTGATTTTTATTATTCGACCTTCAATATTTGTTACTGTCCCTTCGTCCTCCGACCAGGTAACGGCTGGCAGGATCACATCTGCAAATTCTGCCGATTCAGAAAGATAGAAATCGGAGCATACCATGAAATCCAAGGCTTTAAATGCTTTTCTGACAAAATTCTGGTTCGGTGCAGATACAGCAGGGTTTGAGCATAGCAGGTATAGACCGCGAATGGTTTTTTGCTCCATCAGCTCAATCATTTCATATGCAGAAACACCGGGCTGCGGCATTTCTTCAGGCGTGATACCCCAAACGCTGCATACTTCTTCAACATGTTTTGGATTTGTAATCTTCCGGTAGCCTGGAAGCAAATCTGACTTTTGCCCGTGCTCTCTTCCGCCCTGTCCATTGCCCTGTCCGGTGAATGTGGCTACTCCGGCTTTAGGGCGGCCGATTTTTCCTGTTACAAGCGCCATGTTGGTATATGCAGAAACATTATCAACACCTTTATGCTGCTGTTCCACACCTCTTGCAAACATGACAACTGCATTTGGAGCTTTTCCGTATATTTCGGCAGCGCGGATGATTTTTTCCGGTGCTACACCCGTCAGCATGCTTGTATATTCAGGTGTAAAATCCTTTACAAGTTCATTTGTTTCTTCAAAGCCGTTCGTATGTTTATTAATGAATTCTTCATCTATATAGCCCATTTCAATCAATTGATTAACAATTCCGTTTGCAAGTGCAAGGTCTGTTCCAGGCTGAAGGTCGAGATGAAGGTCAGCTCTTCTTGCAATTGGCGTTTCACGGGGATCCACCACAATGATATATCCGCCTCTTTCCTGAACGTTCCAAATACGGAACATGGAAGTTGGATGGCATTCAGCTGTATTGCTTCCGGCGATGAACAGACAATCAGTTTCATGAATATCTGTCCAAGGCAATGTTGAGCCTCTATCTACTCCGAAGGAACGAAGGAATCCGCCGGCAGCGCTCGACATACAGAATCGCCCGTTATAGTCAATATAGCGTGTTCCCAGAGCAACCCGGGCAAACTTTCCTGTCAGATAACATTTTTCATTTGTCATGGAAACTCCGCTGAAGACGGAGAGTGAATCTTTTCCGTATTCTGTCTGAAGCTCTTTGAACTTTTTTGCGATCAAATCATATGCCTCATCCCAGCTTGCTTCACGGAACCCTTCTGCCGTTCCTTTCAAAGAAGCATCATCCCGGATCAGCGGCTTCAGAAGGCGGTCTTTGTGGTTGGTCTGCTGGTAGGCAGTAACCCCTTTCGGACACATTTTTCCGACAGTAACCGGCCAGTCATAACGGGGTTCAACCCCGATGATTTTGTTTGTCTGTGTATTAACCCTCAAATTCATTCCGCATTGCATGCCGCAATAGCTGCAGTGTGTTTTTATCAATTTTTCATTCGGATGGTTTAGGTTCTCAATTTCTTTAAAAAACTTATCCCTTTGCATTCTGGTTTGCCTCCTTGACCTTCACTTCATGAGTAGGGAATCCGGAAAATTGTGCAATCCGGTACTTTCTTCTGCAAGGGAGGCACATTTCTGCAAGATGATGCCCTTCCTTTGCTTTAAATTCAATAGCGTTCACGCAGAGAACATCGACGACATCTTTTGATTGTTCAACTGAAACAAACTGATCTCCGCAGACCTTGCATTCCTTCATGCCCTGTTCGGCATAATGTTCCCGGTAGTTTCTTGCCAAAACACTCATTGGCCGGAAAGGAATATGTGCAAGCTTTCCAAATGGCAGGTAAATCAGTGTAATGATAACTGACCACTGATGGATCAGTGACATTGCCGGCTGTCCCGCACCGTGTAAAAAGATATTCATAAAGGTTAAAGCCAGCCCTGTGATGCTAACCAGAAGCAGCATGTATAAAGGCATAAAATCATACAGGAATTTCTGCTCTGCTCTTGCCTGCATATTTTTCAGGCGGCGGTAAAGTGCCATGCAAACACCGGCAATTACCATTACTGCTGTAATATTCAGCGCGTTGTAAGAAAGGTTGGCGATAATGCCATCCGCCGGGACAGTCATTACCTTCATGCCCATTGCAATAATGTTGTAATGACCATTGTCATCCATCGTAAAATACATCCAGCCGAAAACCAGAGGGAATGTAACGAAGCAGGATAAGATACAGCCCCAGCCGATCAGCACGTGCTGGGTCCATCGGTAAATTCCCCTATTCCAGATAAAATTGTATGTTGCAAGATGCTCAACAGATGTCTTTGGCGTTGACTTTCTTAATAACAGTTTCAATCCTTTTTTCAAAATCAGCTTTGTTGGCGGCCTTTCGCCCCAGGCGATGAATCTATAGAAAAACCCTCCAATGAACACAATCGTCCCTACCATATATCCGTACAGGTTTAAATCAACATGTGTAAACATTCTTGTGCCAATAAAAGAAAGAATAGCTAATGCTGTTACAGATAAAAACATCGACTTGGCAAAATGTGATGCAAACGCATTGTTTAATGTGTTCCCTGATTTTTGATTGACTGCAGCTTTTGCCTGCATAATAACTCCTCCTCATTCACAAACAATTACCTTAAACTAATTGTATAAGTGCGAGGAGTTTTTCGATATCAGGGAACTTCCCCATTAGGAGGGGGAAATTCCCCTATCTTAAAAAATTTGAGAAATGACAGATGCCGGAAGGATAAAGCTGCTGACAAAAAAGACCACTTAAGGCCTTTTAGACAGGCAGTAAAGTTGTCTGCCGGGGGATGGAATTATCTAGAAATTAATGATACAATCCTAACAAAAGGAGCTGATAATATGGCTAAATCATCTGCTAAGAAGATAAGGGAAAAAGCAGTGCGTGAGGGAAAAAGAAACCCTGAATGCAATCGGAGCCCATTTGTGTTTAGCGACATGCGTACAAGGAAAACAAAAACTAAAAAAGATCAATTATACAGGGGCAAATATAAGAACCGTCTTTCTGATGAAGCAGAAAAGACGGTTCTTTTTATGTATTATTTTATTTAAAAGCAGCCAGTCCATTTAAAGACCAGCTGCGTTATTCCGATTATAGAATTCCCATTCCTTCGATATGTTTCCGGGCTTCATTATCACCCAGATCATAAATCATTTTATATATGCCTTCCATAGATGCATCGTATTCATCATTTTTCGATTCTTTATGGTACTCCAGAAACGGTACATGAGCACGGGCAAATGTTTTAAGATCTGCATCATAATTCTCGTTAATGTATTCATTTAACTGAGCCAATTCTTCGTCATTGGCAAAAATCTTAAACTGCCATTCGGCAGCTTCTACCGGTTCAGTGTAAATCTGAGCATTTTCAATATCTATATAATAGGTTTTTTTTGTTTGGTCCATAGTTTTCATCTCCTCTGCTTTTATAAGGTATTTACCACAAATAGCAGAAGTTTAACCATTTAATATTGATTACATTTTTAGGCGCCTGATGGGCATGATATAGCTGTGCATTATAAGGAAGGTGGCACAATTATGAATTTTCTAAGGAGGTATACTATGGGTATTTTAAGCGGAAATCCAAAAGATGAACCGATGCACTATGGTGAAGTCTTCAGTACTTGGTCTTACCTGCTCGCAGGCAAAGGTATGGCTTCTGCATACCAGACCATGCTAAGCCACTCTGGAGATGAGGACTTAAAGAAGATGCTTGAAGAAGCAATTCGCCTCTCCAAGCAGGAAGAAGAACAAATCGAGGCGATGTTAAAGGAAAACGGAATTGGCCTTCCTCCTGCACCGCCGGACAGACCTGATGCATGTGTGAATGATATTCCTCCAGGTGCCAGGTTCATGGATCCTGAGGTAGCTGCAAAATTAGCAGGAGACCTGGCAGCAGGATTGGTTGGCTGCAGTACGATCATGGGACAGTGTGTACGTGAAGATATTGCAGGCATGTTTGGCCAATTTCATATTCAAAAAGCCGCTTTAGGCTTAAAAGTTCTTCGCATGAACAAAGAAAAAGGATGGCTGATTCCTCCGCCGCTTCATCTTCACAAATCAGATAATTGCTAAAGGGTAGGTTTAAAGTATTGCCTTTTGAAAAAGGAGAGCAGAGTACATTGCCTGCTCTCCTTTTTGTTTTTCTGATGGATTTGCAAACTGGTTTTCTGCTTTTAGGAGCCATCACCTGATTAAATATTCCCCTCCAAATAAATTAATGCCTTAGTCTGCAATGTAACTAAGGCTCATGGACTTACTCAGAGTATTTGCTCTCACTGGAATCAGGAGACACCATGCCTCCCGCCCCGCTGGAATTAATATCAGGTTCCGCTCCTTCAGGCTGGGAAGGCAGAACCTTATTTTTCTTTTGATTTGGAAGGCCGGAATTCTCCTTTAAATATTGATCATTTTCCATAATCGTCACCACTTTAAATCCTGTTCCTTCGAGACGGCTCTTCAATTCATCAAATGCTTTTGTCTGATTATCATTTATTTCCTGATCATCATATTGAAGCTCTACATTTATTGTTTTCATGTCTGGAACCTCCTTTTTAAGCTATTTTCCCGAAAGCTCTATTATTAAACTACACAGAAACTTAAAGATGCAGAAGTTTATTTCAGTAGTAATAGGTTATTAAAGAAAACAACTAACATTGGTTAGCCAGACAGGACATATGGGTTACTTTTCCATATGTATCATTATCGTTACATTCCTGAATATAAATAAATTGTATGCGAATCAGACGAAAGAAAGGAGCAGAGGCATGTGGTTTTGGATTCTCGTAATCTTCATACTTTTTATAATCCTCGCTATACTGGAAGAAACTATTCAATTCATAGTTAATCGCAAAATCTTTGGAAAAACTGAAAAACCGATCTTGATAAAAGAAAAGCTTAAACACTTTAAAAATAAATTCAGGTATAAAAAAAGCCATTCCCAATAAGGAAAGGCTTTTTGTCCAGTCAACGTATGCCGCAAAAATTAGGATTCTTCGGCTTCAGACCCTTCTTCGGCAGATTGTTCCTGTTCTGCTCCGGACCTCTGCTTATTTTTCAGTTCAAAATAGCTATCTAATACTTTCCTGCCAATTTCATAATTGGCAGTATGCCCGCTTCTTCCCTGGTATGCCCATGGTACAATGACTGACATTGCGATTTCAGGATTATTATGCGGCGCATAAGCAACAAGGCTCAAATTCATTACATCGATTAATTTATCACCCTTTTTTTTGAGCGGTCCGTCATAAAATGCTTCCGCTGTACCTGTTTTTCCTGCCGGGGAATAGGGGGCATCCGCGAATCTTCTATAGGCAGTTCCTTCAGGATGCTGCATTACCTGTCTTAGTCCCTCTTTGACAGTGTTTAGTTCTCTTTCACTTACATCTATCGTATTTAAGACCGTCGGCTGAATATCCTTCCAGATTGGGCCAAGTTCCTCCTGCTCGGTGGCCGGCTCGCGGATTTCCTTAACAAGGCGCGGCTGAATGCGGTAGCCTCCATTTGCGATCGTTGATATATATTGGGCCATTTGCATCGGAGTATAGGTATCGTACTGTCCGATTGCAAGGTCTAATAGGAAGCCCGGCAATCGGAGAGGGCCCTCATAGCCTATTGCCTCATTTGGCAAATCGATGCCTGTTCTGACTCCAAGTCCAAATTGGCCGAAGGATTCTCTCATATCTTCAAATGCATTTGGATTTTTAAATCCAAGAGGCTGATCATAAGCATATCGCGCATCCGCAATTTCAATGGCTGTTTTGAACATATATACGTTTGAGGATATTCGCAGCGCCCTAGTTTCGTTCATGATTGCCTGAAAGTTAAACCAGGATTTTTTCACCTGCGGGGTTCCTGCAATTTTCATCGGCGCATCCAAAAAGGTCGTTCCGGGTGTAATTGCACCCGTTTTATAGCCTGTTAAAACAGTTGCCCCTTTAACAGAAGATCCCACATTGTAAGAAGAGGAAATCGTACCCAGCGCATAATCCTGCAGAACGGTTTTGCCCTTATCATCTTTGCCTATCATCTTTCCTGCCATTGTCAGAACTTCACCTGTATGCGGATCCATTAGGACAACAAATGCACGATCCATTAAATAAGTACCCCGGGTCCCCTTGGCAGCCCAAATTTCCTCTTCCAATATTTCTTCCACAGCTTTCTGAAGGTCCATATCAATCGTCAGGACAAGATCTTTGCCTCTTTGGCCTTCAGAAACCAATTCACTTCCGAGAATTTCCCCTTTTTTCGTAATAAGCTTTTCCTTTGATTTTTGGCCATGCAGAACATCTTCATACTGCATTTCCAGGTAGCTCTTTCCAACACGTTCATTTCTGCTGTAATCTCTGGACAGAAAATAATCCAGCTTTTCCTGCGGAAGTCCTTCGCTGGAATCCGTAACCTTCCCCAGCACTGTCTGGAGAGTACTCTCAAAAGCGTAAGTCCGGTCCCAGTCAGTGGTTGTATTGACACCTGGTAGATATTGAAGATTCTCACTTACCGCCGCATATTCTTTTTGTGATACCCCTTCATTCTTAACAATTTGCGGTGTCATCGCATAACCGCTCGTGAATTCACGGAAAATTGCCCTCACTTCCAGGTCCTGCTTGCTCAGCTGCTTCAGGTCATCTTCTGTGATTCTTTTTAGCTGCAACTTATAGATTTGTTTATCATCCAGTTTTTTTTCTTTAAAAAGCTTCCATTCCTTTTCAGTTATTTTTTCCCGTGCAGCTTCCGGGTTTTTTAAGATCCAATGATCCTTCTTATCCCGTTCGGTCACTTTATCGGTTTTTTTATCAATCAGAACAGCCAGCCGTTCTGCCACTTGAAGCATTTCGTCCTGTTTGGCATTCCGGTTGGTATATGTAATCGCACTCTTTGGGATATTATCCACGATAACCTGATGGTTCCGGTCAAGCATCCTTCCCCTTGGAACCGGGTTTGATACGATGACATCCTCCGTCCTATCGACTTCTTTTTTGTATGTCTCGCCATTTACAATCTGCACTACACCAAGCCTTAATATTAATACCGAAAATAAGACAAAAACAGAGAAAAACAATAAATTGACCCTAAATGGCACATGGCTTTTCTTTTTCTTTTTTTTCCCCATTTTGAATCTCCCCCCTTATGAACAATACCTCTGTAATATAGAGATTCTTCCAAATCTTCCCCTGTTAAATAATTCCACTAATTTTGTAAAATCCCTGCCAGCTATAAACTTTTTCTAATATAAAGGAATTTACAGAGGAAAAGTTGAAATGTTAGTCTGATTATCTTTTTAGGAGGAATTCATATGGAAAGAGCACAAAAATATCTATCCTATTTTTTATCACATAGAAAGGTGACCAATGAGCTGATCAAGAAAATTGATGTAAAACACTATGATTACAGACCAGCTGAAACAAGCATGCCGGCGGGAAAACTTGTTACCCATATGCTCACTTCCTTTTATATGTTTGCCAAAACAGCAAAAGATGGCAGCCCGGCAGTGTTTCGCGAAAAGTTCGATGAGGTAGCTCCAAATCTATCTGAAGCTGCTGAAAATTTTACAGAGAAAACAATTGAAGTGATTTCATCCTTAACCAGTGAGGAATTGGAAAGAAAAATTGATATGACGGGAATTTTTGGAATGCAACTTACAGGCAGCCAGCTGCTGCAGATTGCAATGGATCATGAAATTCACCATAAAGGGAACCTGTTTGTTTATGTACGGGAAATGGGCCATACGGATCTTCCGATGTTTGTGAGCAGAGGGTAAGGAGACGGACGCATCGCGCGTCCGTTTTATAGGCTATTAAGGGGAGCGATCAGCTCGGCCAGCTCATTTTTGGGTGAATTCACTTTGGCTGATACCGGATATTTATCCATTTTTTCAGCCGGGTAAGGTTCAAGTAAAGACTTCAGATATTCTGTATCATGAAAACGGGGATTCAGCCAATCCTCAAAATCATTTTCCTTTAGGATGACCGGCATTCTGTCATGAACTTCCTCTGTTACTTCATTAGGTCCCGTTGTAATAATTGTACAGGTTAATAAAGGAGCTTTGCCTTTATTCCAGATATCCCAAATTCCTGCAAAAGCGAAAGGCCTTTCATCTTTCATAATAAACCTGTAAGGCTGCTTTCCTTCTTCGGTTTTCTTCCATTCATAAAATCCATCTGCGAGGATTAAGCATCTTTTGCTTCTGAAGGGAGCTTTAAAGCTTGGTTTCGAGTCAATGCCTTCCGCTCTGGCGTTTATCATTTTGTAACCTATTTTTTCATCCTTCGCCCAAAAAGGGACCAGCCCCCATTTCATCTGCCTGCCGATCCGCTGTTTGCCTTCGCCAGTGACTGTTATGATATTCTGGCTGGGGGCAATATTATATCTTGGCATAACCTCTCCTTCTGCATACTCAAACCCAAACAGCAGCTGAAGCTTATGGATTGTTTCCGTTAAAGTAAACCTGCCGCACACTTTAATCACCTCTTTAGTTCAATTTTATAATATATTATTCATCTATTCCCGGTATTAGCGCATATTAAGACTGTCAGCTATTTTAAGGGAGGACTGAAATATGACAAAACAAGGCAGACAAAATCCAAATCAAACTAGATCCCAAATTGAAAAACAGGATAAGCGAAACGATGTTGAACTCGGAAGCGAGTTTCAGGCGGGAAACAATAAATCTCAAAGCCAGAAAAAAAGCGGAAAACAAATTAATAAGAAATAACTAAGATGAAATCCCCCGGTATTAGGGGGATTTTTAAGTGCGGATTGTATATAGCTGTCCATCTACTGCAAAAGAAATGCGGCCTGTTTCCTCTGAAACCACTATGGCAACTGCGTCTGATTTTTCAGTGATGCCAATTGCCGCTCTATGCCTAGTCCCAAGTTTCTTTCCTTCAATGGTTTTTCTTGTAAGAGGCAGAATGCTTCCTGCAGAAACTATGATGTCTTCTCTTATTAAAGTACCCCCATCATGCAGCGGGTTTCCCGGGTAAAAGATTGTTTCAAGCAGTGTATGGCTTACTTTTGCTCCTATCGGCGTTCCGTTATGTAAATATTCTTCAACCGGTTGTCTTCTTTCTACAACAATCAGCCCTCCATGCCTTTTTTCAGATAGGTGCTGGGCAGCGAGTGATACGCTTGAATATTCCTTCGCAAAAGGAGCTAAATATGACTGCAGATAATATGTCGAAGCAATAGTGTGGGCTTCTGCAACTGTCTTCTGCAAGGTTTCGAAATCAGATAAAATACAGCAGCTGAATTCCTCAAGAGTTTTGAAAAGCGAGTGAATTTGATCATCAATATTTCCAATATACCGATTAAGATCTTTTCGGTATTGATCTTCGCCATAAATCAACGGACTTCCTCCTATCTTATTTCATAATAGTACCTTTTCCAGTAAAAAATTAATTATCCATTTTACGGAATAAGGTTTAGAACCTCTTTAAAGAGACTAAATATAAGTATTAAACACCGAGGTGAGGGACATGTTCGATATTTTGGGAAAACAATTTGAGAAGCCAGAAGGATTACTGGGAAAGCTTGCCGGGAAAATCATGTACTTTGAAAACCGCAGGATTAACAAATGGACAATAGAACAATTACAGATTAAACGCAGGGACTCTATTTTAGAGGTTGGCTTTGGCCCCGGCTACAGTATTAAGCATATTATGGATCACTGGCGCCATGCAGAGACGGATGGAGTCGATGTATCCGAAGATATGAAGGAGGCTGCAGCTAAACTGAACGATGATTATATTCAGCAGGGAAAGGTCAGATTGTTCGTTAAAGATGTTCACGATTACTTTCCGGATAAAAAGTATAATAAAATATTTTCAGTTAACAATTACCCCCTATGGACAAAACCAAGAGAGTCTCTTCAGCATCTCCATGAGTTGCTTGAGAAAGACGGAATTATTGCGATCACCGTTCAGCCGAGAGAAGAAGGAGCAGATGAAACCATTGCCAAAAATCTGGGGCAGGTAATCAAAGCTGATATGGAGGCTGCAGGGTTCCATTCCATTTCCATTTCATATAAAGTGGCCAGGCCCGTATTAACCGTTTGTGTAACTGGAATAAAATAACGGAAAAGAGCAGGGATGCGCCGATTGCTTGGTTTTGTGTGAACGGACTGGCTTCTGGTTTGCGCGGGAATGTTGTTTTGTGCGCGGATTCTGGTGAGTTACGCGCGGAGGAGTTCCTTCTGTTCCCCCTATAACACAAGAAAGACCGGAACCCATCAGGGCTCCGGTCCAAATATGCTTATTTAATAAAGTTCTTCGCAATCAGTTCACTAAATTCCGGTTTATCCTTCAGGAATTTTAACGTGTAGGATGAATCTGCAAATTCCTGGATTGTGTCTGCATCAACATCGTAAGTGAACCCAATTCTTTCCCAGGCGCGGTCTACTACTTCTTTTTCCAGCTCCTGGCCGGTCACTTCTTTAATATCTTTGATTGTAATGGCTTTTGCTTCTTCAGGATTTTCTTCGATAAATTTAACAGCATCTTTATGTGCATCAACGATTTTCTGTACTTTTTCCGGGCTGCTCTTTACTGCATCGCCCGTTGCAACCAATACGGATGCCGGAAGTGTTTCACCAAAGGATACTTCATCCCATCCAATTACCACTTCTGCATTTGTTTCCTGTTCGATGACGGCTGCCCACGGTTCCGGAGCGACTGCAATATCGACTTTACCTGTTTTTAGCATGCTTGCATATTGTGCAGGGTTGCCTGTTAGATGCTTCATAGTACCGCCGATGCGTGCTGATGTGATGCCGGCTTCTTCAAGATATGTTTCATACTGGACATCATGTGTGCATCCTACACCAGGCGTGATGAATGTTTTCCCCTGAAAGTCTTCCAGTGAGTTGATTTCTACTCCTTCTCTCGCAAGGACAACGGTTCCGCCGGTTGAAGCACCCGCGATAATTTTAACATCAGCACCGGTTGAGAAATTATTCATGGCTGGTCCGGGTCCTACAAGACCTGCATCAATGTCGCCCGTTTTCAGAGCTGTCATGAAAGAACCGCCTTCAGCAAATGTTTTATATTCGACTTTCGTTCCATCGCCAAGCTGTTTTTCAAAATATCCCTGATCTTTCGCAACCATTGCCGGCACATGATTGATATTAGGAAAATAACCGATGACAATCTTGTCTTCCTCACCGCTGCTTTTCTCAGATGATCCGCAGCCCGCAAGCAGCCCGGTAAAAGTAAATAATACAGCAACCCATAAAATAGCCTTTTTCATTTTTACCCCTCCAAAATTAAGACTCAAGTCCCCATTTTTTAATAACAGATTTTTCAATGCGCTGGAAAATGAATTGGTCAACAATCATTCCGATAGCTCCAATAATAATCATGACACCGATTACGATGTCCATTCTTCCAAAGTCTGAAGCATATCGAAGTGTGTAGCCCAATCCAGGTCCTGTGCTTAAAAGCTCACCGGCCATCAGTGCCCGCCAGGCAAATGCCCAGGCAAGACGGGAGCCGGTTACAACGTAAGGAATGGATGCCGGAAAGATGACTCTTGTGAATAAGTCAATTCCAGTCGCACCCATTGTCTGGGCTGCTTTGATATATAATGGTGAAACGTTTTTTATTCCTGTTCTCATGTTCAGAGCCATTACAAATGTACCGCCAAGTATGGTCACAAAAATAACTGCCTTTTCATTCAAGCCGAACCACATGATCGCGATCGGCAGCCAGACGATGCTTGGTACACTTTGTAAAGCAAGAATGACAGCACCAAGTGTTTCATCAGCAGTTTTGGATTTCCCTAAGAGAATTCCAATCAAAGTCCCTATGATAAGGCTGATCGTTAAACCGACTGCGAGCCGCTTAAAGCTTGCGATTAAATCATAGATTAATGTCTTATCCTGAAACCCTTCAACAAGTGCACTGAATACACTGGACAGAGAAGGAAAAATCAGAGGATGCCAGAGCTCAAGCCGTGATCCAATTTCCCAGAAAGCAATGATGGCTGCAAAAAATATGATCCGTTTAATGGCTGTTTGCATATTGGAGCTCCTCACTGACCACTTTATCAATTTCCTTTTTCAGGTATTTCATAATATGATCTTCAATTTCAAGCATTTCTTTCTTATGTCCCTCACGGGGTCTGGGAATATCAACCGTTATATCCTGTAAAATGATTCCCGGCTTTGTCCCCATTACAATGATCCGATCTGACAGTTTAATAGATTCTGAGATGCTGTGAGTAACAAAAAGAATCGTTTTTTTCGTCTCAGTCCAAATGTTTTCCAGCTGTCCGTGCAATCGCGTTCTGGTCTGTTCATCAAGTGCTCCGAATGGTTCATCCATTAGAAGTGTTTCCGGGTTCATGGCAAGTGCTCTTGCGATCGCTACCCTCTGCTGCATTCCTCCGGATAGCTCATGAGGATAATGGGATATATATTTTCCCAGCTGAACCATTTGCAGATACTTTAATGCGGTTTCCTCTGCATCCTTTTTCTTCATCTCTTTTTTCAGGGGAAACGTAACGTTTTCCATGACTGTCAGCCAGGGAAATAACGCTGCCTGCTGGAAAACCATTCCCCTGTCTTTTCCGGGTTTTGTAATGGCTTTTCCATCGATTTGAATGTTGCCTGAACTTGTTTTAGTCAGCCCTGCGACGATTGAAAGAAGAGTTGACTTTCCGCATCCTGAAGGTCCTAAAATCGAGACAAACTGGCCCTTTTCAACCGATAGATTAATATCTTTCAGTACGTCAACAGGACGATTTTCTTTATCGTTATAATGTTTATTTACATCATTTATCTCAATGAACATTCAAGATCACCTATTCCTATAAATCTCATTAATTTACTCGGATTACTTGTAATTATAAAGTATTCATCTTGCATGTCAACCTTTACAGCAAATATTTTTAAAAATGGGCATAATCAAATAAAAAGCCTCCTCCATTAAGGAGAAAGCTGTTGTTTCACAGTTTAATTTCTTCTATTTTGGATGAAGCGATCAGCTCTTCGACTTTTGCTAACTCACCGCTTTGTAAAAGCTCTATGATCCTGCTTCCAACAATTACCCCGTCACAATGCTGATTCATTTCTTTGACATGCTCAGGCTCTGAAATTCCGAAGCCTGCCAATACCGGAATAGGACTTACCTCTTTAACTCTTTCCAAATGCTTTCCGAGTTCACCTTTGAACCCTTTTCTTGCACCTGTGATACCATTAACAGTTACAGCATATAAAAAGCCTTTCCCTTTGGCTGCAATCTCCTGTATCCTCTCTAAGGGACTGGTCAGTGTCACAAGCCGGATGATCTCGATTCCCGCTTTCTCAGCAATCGGTGCAATAATTTCCTCTTCCTCTGCAGGAAGATCAGGCAATATTAGGCCGTCCACCCCAGATCCTGAAGCATCAGAAATAAAGTTGCCAATGCCATATGCCATGATCGGATTCATATATGTCATAAAAATAAGGGGAATATGAACAATAGGCCGGATTTCCGCAATTGCAGCTAATACGCCCCTAAGTGTTGTTCCAGCTTCTAATGCCCGAATTCCTGCCTGCTGGATTACCGGCCCATCTGCCACTGGATCCGAAAACGGTATCCCAATTTCAATGGCCGTTGCTCCCGCTTTTTCGAGGAATGTAATCTTCTCAGCCAGCGTCTCCAAGCCTCCATCGCCAGCCATAATATATGGCACAAACGCTTTTTCATTGTTTTGCTTTAGGTTCTGAAAAACTTTTTCAATCCGGTTCATTATCCTTTCCCTCCTAATCTTGCTCTCACAGTTTCTACATCTTTGTCCCCTCTGCCGGATAGACAAATAACAAGGCCTTCGTCTTTTTTCATTTGCGGTGCAAGCTTCAATGCATAGGCCACCGCATGGGAGCTTTCTAAAGCAGGAATAATGCCTTCCAGCTTGCATATTAGCTGTAACGCCTCGAGCGCCTCTTCGTCTGTGATTGATTCATACTCGGCTCTTCCGCTGTCTTTCAAATAGCTGTGCTCGGGGCCTACTCCAGGGTAATCCAGGCCTGCTGAGATGGAATGGGCTTCCTGAATCTGTCCGTGTTCATCCTGCAGTAAATACATTAATGCCCCATGCAGAACTCCGGGCGTTCCTTTTGTTAAAGAGGCAGCATGTTTTTCAGTATCTGTTCCCAATCCTGCTGCTTCTACCCCAATCATACGGACCGTTTCATCTTTAATGAAAGGATAGAACATGCCCATTGAATTGCTGCCGCCGCCGATGCAGGCTACAACTGCATCAGGGAGTTTTCCTTCTTTTTCAAGATATTGCTCCTTTGTCTCATTTCCGATAACACTTTGGAAATCCCGGACAATCATTGGAAAAGGATGCGGCCCCATGACTGAACCCAGAATATAATGGGTATCCTCGACATTTGTCACCCAGTAGCGGAGGGCTTCGTTGACTGCATCTTTCAGTGTGGCACTTCCTGATTGCACACCTACAACCTTCGCTCCCAGCAGTTCCATTCTAAAGACATTAAGCTGCTGTCTTCTGATATCCTCTTCCCCCATAAAAATAATACATTCAAGATTTAATAGTGCACATGCAGTTGCTGTTGCGACTCCATGCTGCCCTGCACCCGTCTCAGCTACGATTTTTCTTTTGCCCATTCGCTGTGCCAATAGAGCCTGGCCGAGTGAGTTGTTGATTTTATGGGCTCCTGTATGGTTCAAATCTTCCCTTTTAAGATAGATTTTCGCACCGCCGGCATATTTTGTAAGGTTTTCTGCAAAATACAGAGGAGTTTCCCTCCCGACATAGTCTTTCAGCAAATCTTGAAGTTCCTTTTGAAAACTTTCATCCGCCTGCGCTTTCTTATATTCCTCCTCCAATTCGAGAATGGCCTGCATTAGTGTCTCAGGCACGTACCTGCCTCCATATGTCCCAAAATGGCCCCGTTCATCAGGCAAAGCATAAGCTGCATTCATTTTACTTCCTCCCTCTCCATACGTTTAGCGTTGTCTATGAATCTTTTTATTTTCTCCAGATCTTTCTTACCCTCCGTCTCAACCCCGCTGCTTACATCAACCATATAAGGATTGGCAGCTTTAATTCCTTCCCCCACATTTTCAGGATTGAGCCCTCCTGCTAAGATGATTTTTTTATCATGCATTGAATTTTTGTTTAGAATCGACCAATCAAACGATACCCCGTTGCCCCCCCGATATTTTCCTTTTGGACTATCAAGAAGAACGTATTCACATGCATATTCATCCAGTTTAGATAGATCATCAGGTGAGCCAATGCTCAGAGCTTTTATAACAGGTAAAGAGAATGAGCTGCAAAATTCCGGCGTTTCATCTCCATGAAGCTGAATGACATTGATCCCTGAATCACTTGCTATTTTCTCAATGGTCTCTTTCGTTTCATTTACAAACACTCCGACTTTTAAAACTTCTCTAGGAAGCTCTCTGATTATCTCCCCTGCTGCTTCAGGATTGATTTTTCTCTTGCTTTCAGCAAAAACAAATCCCAGGGCATCCGCACCGGATTCAAGGGCAGAAAGTGCCGTGCTGATATCTCTAATTCCGCAAATCTTCACCTTCATTTTCTGCCAGCCCCCTGCAAAGGAAGCTTCATGGCCTTCAAAAGCCCTTCCAGATTCTCTGCTTTCATAAAAGCTTCTCCGACAAGAATGGCGTCTGCTCCTGCTGCAATGACACGCCGCACATCGTCTTCCGACTTTATTCCGCTCTCGCTGATCAGAAATTTTCCCGCTTTCTTTATTAGCGGTGCAAGTTTTTCAGTTACACTCAGGTCTACTTCAAACGTTTTTAAATTCCTGTTGTTGACTCCGATCAGCTGTGCCCCGGTGTTTAGAGCGATTCCCAGCTCGTCTTCATTATGAACCTCCATTAATACCTCAAGGCCTTCACTTTCAGCAAAATCGAAAAGCTCTTGAAGCCGTTCTGCATCCATGGCAGCAGCAATAAGCAAAATAAGGTTTGCCCCTGATGCTTTTGCTTTTAAAATCTGCACCTCGTCTACAATGAAGTCTTTGCAGAGGATCGGCAGGTCCACTGTCTCTCTGACAGCTGACAGATCAGCGAAGCCGCCTTTAAAAAACCTATTGTCTGTTAAAACAGAAATCGCATCCGCACCATACTTTTTATAAAATAATGCCTGGTCTTTCGGATTTTGTCCGATATTTATATCACCTTTTGAAGGTGAAGCTCTTTTGAATTCGGCAATCACAGCCAGTTCGCTGCCTGACGCCAGCTTATTAATAAATGATCGTTTACTTGCGGTTTCTGGAGCATCGATAATTTCCTGCTTCAGCACCTCGACTTCTTTTCTTTTTTCAGCCAGTATTTTATCTAGAATTGTTCCCACTTATATCACCTCTTTATGGACACTTTTACTTGCTTCAATTAACCTATACAGTTTTGCTAATGCAGCACCTGAATCAATGCTTTCTCTGGCTAAATTTATCCCATCTTGAATTGTTTCGGCCTTGCCTCCTGTAAAGATGCCAATGCCGGCATTAAGAAGGACCGTATCTCTTCTTGCTCCCTTCTCCCCCTTAAGGACACTCAGGAGTATTTCAGCATTTTCCCTGGAATCTCCCCCTCTGATCGCCTCATTGCTGCAGACGGATAGGCCAACTTCCTCGGGGTGGAGTACCTTTTTCGTTACCTTGCCGTCAGCAAGGATAGCCAGGTGGTTTTCCCCCTGCAAAGATGCCTCATCCATAAAGCCTGCACCATTTAATACAACAGCCCGTTTTCTTCCAAGGGTATTTAACACTTCTGCAAACATTTCAATATAATCTCTGCGATAGATCCCGAGAAGCTGATGATCAAGCTCAACCGGATTGGTTAATGGCCCTATCAGATTGAAAGTTGTCGGTATCCTCAAATCCTTGCGCACTTTCATGATTCTTTTAATATTCGGATGAACATGAGGGGCGAATAGAAAGGCTATCCCGATTTCCTCCAGTATTTCCTCCGTGCGCTCAGGCTGGTGATTTAGATTTATTCCCAAATGCTCCAGTACATCGGCACTGCCTGTTTTGCTGGATACACTTCTGTTGCCATGCTTGGCAACTGGAATTCCTGCTCCTGCAATCACAAAAGCCGAAGTGGAACTGATATTAAAGCTGCTGGAACCATCTCCTCCTGTACCGCAATTATCCAAAACATTAGGAATCTTCTTACTAAATGAAAGCGATTTATCCCTCATTGCTTTTACGATGCCTGCAATTTCTTCAACTGTTTCCCCTTTCGTTTTAAGACTCACCATAAATGCCGCAATCTCACTGTCCGTCACATCATGGGCAAATAAATTGTCCATTGCTTCCTTCATTTCTGCCTCTGTCAATGACTCCCGATCAGATAACCTCTGCAGTATTGTTTTCACTCTTTTCTTCCCTCCCGATTGTTTGTAAAAAGTTTTCCAAAATCTTTTTTCCAAGGTCTGTTCCTACTGACTCCGGATGGAACTGCAAGCCGTATAATGGATAGTCTTCATGCTTGATTGCCATTATTTCATTGTCATCCATTGAACGGGCCAAAACCTTAAAGCTGCCAGGCAGCGTTCCTGACTGAATTATTAAAGAATGATAACGCATGATGCTTATTGGCTGCGGCATGTATTGAAACAGCTGTGATCCGTTGTGCTTCAGATTAGACACCTTGCCATGCATAATTTTTTTGGCTTTTTCAATCTTTGCCCCAAAGGCAAAGCCGATTGCCTGATGGCCAAGGCAAATGCCCAGGATCGGAAGCTTCCTGTAAAATTGCTGAATAACTTTAACAATGACTCCCGCATGTTCCGGCCTTCCCGGTCCAGGGGAAAGGACAATGGCATCGGGACCCAATTTTTCAATTTCTTCGACTGTGATCTGATCATTTCTTACAACTTTAATTTCTTGTCCCAGTTCACCTAAATACTGATAAAGGTTAAATGTGAATGAATCATAATTATCAATCAGCAGAATCATTTTTTGTCCTCCAAAAATGCTTTTAATTTATGAAGTGTTTCTTCGTACTCATTTTCAGGGATGGAATCATGCACGATGCCTGCCCCAGCTTGTATATAGGCGAATCCATCTTTTATCACCATTGTCCTGATAGCCAGTGCGAAATCCATATTGCCGTTCCCGGAAAAATAACCGACTGCCCCTGAGTAAATTCCTCTTTTCACGGTTTCAAGTTCATTGATGATTTCCATTGCTCTAATTTTGGGTGCACCTGAAACCGTTCCGGCAGGCAGACACGCTATTAAGGCATCAATCGCTGTGTGTGGATTTTTCAGTCTCCCGCCAACTTCGGATACAAGGTGCATGACATGCTTATATCTCTCAATTACCATGTTTTTTTCTATAGTGACCGATCCAAATTCGCAGACACGGCCGAGATCATTTCTGCCCAGATCGAGCAGCATCCTGTGTTCGGCAAGCTCCTTTTCATCTTCTATCAGGTCCCTTTCAAGCTGTAAGTCTTCGTCTTCTGTCTTGCCTCTTGGCCTTGTTCCAGCAATTGGGTTTGTGATTACTTTGTTTCCTGCTGTTTTTATAAGGCTTTCAGGCGATGCCCCTGCAACTGCATACTCTGCAAAATCAAGATAGTACATATATGGGGAAGGATTTTGCACTCGTAACTTCCGGTAAAATGCGAAAGGATCTCCAGTCAATTCTGCTTTTAACCGCTGAGAAAGCACCACCTGAAAGATGTCTCCCTCCTCAATATAGGACTTAGCTCTGTTTACCTTTTCAATGAAGTCTTCTTTAGATATGGAAGCTTTGAATGCTGACAATGAAGCTTCTTCCAGTTCATAAGCCACTGTCCCCTTCAGTATTTCGTCCTTTCTCTGCTTTAATCTTTCACGAAGCTCAGTTTCATCGGTTTCTTCCAGTAAAGGTATGGCAACGAGATACACCTTTTGCTCCAAATGATCAAATACAGCCACTTCCTCAAAAAACATAAGGTGGACATCCGGAACATTCAGCTCATCATGAGGAATTATTCCAATATCTTCGTATTGTCTGATGACATCATAGCCTGCATAGCCAACAGCTCCTCCACAAAATGGGAACTGTTCAAAAGGGTGATGTTTCTGCTCCGGCATCAGCCTTCTTACTGCATCAAGCGGCTTTTCAGCAAAAACTTCTGTTTTTCCCCTGGCAGTAACAGCTGTCCGGTTTCCTTCTCCTTTTAATTCCATCACGGGATCTGCGCCAATAAAGGAATACCTTCCCGATTTTTCATGCTTTAGCGAGCTTTCTAACAGAAATTTTTTTCTTCCGCTCATTCTCTGATAGATTGAAATTGGTGTTAATGTGTCACCCTCCAGTTCTTCGATTATATAAGTCCCATCTAATGTTGGTTTCAATATATCTCTCCTCCAGTTCTTTTAGGAAAATAAAAAAAGTCCCCTATACCCACAGTAGTTGCAGGTATAGAGGACGTGTATTATGAACGTGGTGCCACCTCTTTTTAGAGCAAAATGCTGCTCCCTTTTTCAGGTACGGAAATAAGTCGATACCCTATCCTTTTAACGGCGGAAACCCGTGCTTCCCTACTATCGTTCAGGAAGCCTCTCGCAAGTCCATTCGAATGACGGTCCGTACCGGGCTTTCACCTGTCCCCGGCTCTCTTGAACGGATTTCAATCAATCTACTCCTCTTGCTTAGCGATTTAAAGTATTAAAGCTGTATGAAAATAAAAAAGGGCCTCCCGTCTAAAAAGGACGAGAAACCCGTGGTGCCACCTTTGTTAGCTGAAACATCAGCTCACTTAACAGATATCAAAACGAAAAACGTTTGAATATCTGTCCCTTGTAACGATGAGACCGTTCGCCAAAGCCTACTGCTTAAAAAAGGTTCGGTTTGGAGGCTCGAAAGTCCATTCACTGCTGCTTCCACACTGATTTGCACCAACCATCAGCTCTCTTTAGCTTCAACCGCAGTTACTACTCTTTGTCATTGCCGATCGATATATTGCTTATTATACTATTCTGATTAATAAAAAATGTCAAGGGTATTTTTCATTTTTTTATAATAATTGCTTTTTCCAGCTTTTCTCTCCAGACATCTGCAAGGGCTTCAATCTTCAGCAGTTCTTCTATTGCTTTAAGGTTTTTGCGGTCATGGAACATGATATAATTTCCTTGCAGAACCGATACTTTTTCCTGCTTTCTTTCTACAAGCTTAAGCATGCTGTCTGCTGTAACAGTTCCTTCTTTCAGCACTCTGAAAAAATAGCCTGTGAAGCATGTTTCCACGATTCTTCCTAAAAGCCGATCTTCTCTGTTATGCTTTGATATTGTGGAGCATGGGATACGCCCCTGAGTTATTTGGATGACAGATTCACCCAGTGAAAAGGTATCACCTATAAAAACATCCTTTTCCAGCATATTTCCCGCACAAATATTTTCACCAAAAGACGGCGGGGAGAATGTCTTTTTAAATTCTTTCTCCCACATCCCGTAATGTTCGTAAGGATATAGGCACACTGCACGGTCTGGACCGCCATGAAAATCAGTATTTGCCATGCCATCCCCCAGAAAACCTTCCTTCGTTAGAAACGCACTGTTAATTCTTTCTTTGCCAATTCCCGAAATTTCCTCATTGTTTTTCCATCTGTGCTTTTTTGGCTTTCCTATGCTTAAGGCAATAATCCCCCTCACATGATTCCCTCCCCGTGTTCGTTTTTCTTTATAGTGTAACGGTTTCTTTTTAGGAAATCGAAACAAATTTTTCCAGAATTTGAATTTTCCCATAAAAAGACAAAGCTTTTTCTAGTAAGTTTTTCTCCATTTAGCTCATATTAAGACTAGTTTGATTAACGAAAAGGAAGGTCAGAAATATGGAGCACATTGAAAATTTACAATCTGTAAATTCCAAAGCTAAAAAGAAGTCAGGTGATGATGTTCATAACCAGAAATGGGCTATTCTTTCACTTTCTTCAATTCCTCTCGTTATGACACTTGGGAATTCCATGCTGATTCCTGTTCTGCCGGCGATGGAAAATAAACTAAATATTTCTGCATTCCAATCCAGCATGATTATTACCGTATACAGTATTGTAGCCATTATTTTGATTCCAATCGCAGGCTTTTTATCCGATCATATCGGCCGTAAAAAAGTCATAATACCAAGTCTTCTTATTGCAGGAATTGGCGGGCTGATTTCTGGTTGGGCGGCATGGAAAATGGCGGATGCTTATTGGATCATATTGGCCGGGAGGGCTTTGCAGGGTGTTGGGGCAGCCGGTGCGGCACCAATTGTTATGCCTTTAGTCGGGGATATGTTTAAAAATGATGATGATGTCAGCAGCTCACTTGGCCTTATCGAAACTTCCAATACTTTTGGAAAAGTTTTATCACCTATACTTGGAGCTTTTCTGGCAGGGTTCATATGGTTTTTACCGTTTTTTTCTTTTCCAGTTTTTTGTACCATTTCAATTCTGCTGGTTTTCTTCCTTGTTAAAACGCCAAATAAAAGAGAAGAACCGCTTCCGCTAAAGAAATTTTGGAGCAATATCAAGGAAACCTTTAAAAACAATGGAAAATGGCTTTATGCTATTTTCCTGATAGGTGCCATTCTCATGTTTGTGCTTTTTGGGATCCTTTTTTATTTGTCTGATGTGCTTGAAAAGACATACGATATAAAAGATGTGAAAAAAGGGCTTCTCCTCGCTGTCCCGCTTGGGGCACTTTGCCTTTCATCCTACCTGACAGGCAAAAAAATAAAAGAAAATAAAATACTGATGAAGTGGATCATATTTTTAGGATCTGTACTTGTGGCAGCTGCCACTGCAATCTTAAGCTTTTCAAACAATATGTGGTTTATGATCAGCATGTTCCTGTTTGCCGGAATTGGCATAGGCGTTGCTTTGCCTTCATTGGATGCACTGATTACAGAAGGAATTGCAAAAGAAGAACGTGGCACCATTACTTCTTTATACAGTTCAATGAGATTTATAGGCGTTGCCGGCGGCCCTCCTGCCATTGCAATTCTTATGAAGCATTCTGATAAAGGGCTTTTTTATTTATTAAGCGGAATAACCATTCTCGCTGCCCTTGCAGCCATTATAGCAATCAAACCAGACGCAAATGAGGGCTAAAAAAATTCCGTATCGCTCAATGACGATACGGAATTTTTTATTTAAAATGCTGATGTACAAAACCAGTTACAACCTGGTTGAAAATCTGCCACTTTTTGGTTGGCGCCTGGTGGGAAACACCTTTGATTATTGCCGCCTGAAAGCTGACATATCTCCTATAGCTCCTGATATGCTGATTAACAAAATCTCTTGAGCCATATATAAGGAGAAGGGGGACACTTAAGGTCCTCAGACGATCGGTACAGGAATAGTGAAGTGATCTATCATAAAATTGAAACCACATGGTGTGATTTGCCTTTTTCATGTGCTCCAGAATCTCGTCTCTGACTTTTTTATCATTTGTATGGCTCGATGCTATTACATACCGCAGGAAAGCTGGAAAGTGCTTCACAAAGTACATTCCCAAGATATGCTCATACCTGAAGGTTTCTGATAACACCTCTGGAAATCCGCCTGAAAGAATGACACCAAGTGTCCTTTCCGGATAAGAGAGGGCAAACTCCTGAGCAATTATACCGCCTGATGAATAACCCAGAATTACAGCTTTTTCAATATCCAATTGGTCTAATACAGCTTTTACCTCTTCTGCATATCCTTGTATAGTTACTGGTTTTTCCGGGCCAGCGGTATCTCCATTCCCGCTTAGATCAGGAAAAATAACCTGAAAATGCTCTGCCAGCAGACCTTGATAATAAAATACCTTTCTCCCCATGGCAGGCGGATGAATAAAGATGATCGGCACTCCATTGCCCTTCGTTTCATAAAAAATCTTTGTATCCTCAAAAGTCAATGCCGGCAAAATGAATCGTCCTTTCCATACAAAACATTCTAGGCACTCCTGCTCCCTGCCCCATAAAAAAATGGGACAATTGTAGTTTGCCCCATCTCTGTTAATTCTTTTTTTCCAACATCAGTCAGGTTTTGTCTTTTTTGCTTTTTTGCTTTCTGGACCAAGCTCTTTTGAGAACTCCATATCATTAATGCTTTTCTTTGTACTTTGCAATCCTGATTTAGTCTTAATATTACGCTTTGTCATGTCTGTTCCTCCTTTTATCGAAATGCCATTTTAGTATTGCACACAAGACTAAGAATCATGATAGGATTTTTATGCGAGATCTGCATATACTATAAGTGATCATGGGATATGCTTATTTCCGTGACTTTCTGAGACGTATATGATATCCTTGAATTAATAAATATGAATAAAAAACGACCGCAGGTGTTGCCGCACCCACGGTCATTCGCAATAGTCGTTCCCTTAGGGGATCGGCCTGTCAAAGACGTAGACCTCTCCCTCAATTGTCAGATCAAGGGAGGTCTATTTTTTATGGTTAAAAGTCATGACAGCAATGATCAGACTGGAAAAAGAAATCATCATCATGATCGATTCGAAAACTGTCAAAGGCATCACCCCCTTTCAAATACGGGGCTAGCCGACCACCCTTGAGAAACTCCCATTGCTTCTTTATTATAACACAATCTTGTCCATTTAGTCGAACGCGTGTTCTGTTTTGAGTAAATTGATTCTTCTTTCCTATTTTTTCAAATCTTTTTTATTTGCAGATTTCCTTTGAAGATATCCACGAAGAAAACCCATCTCCTGATTAAGCAAATACTCCATTTCCTCCAGCTGCTGCTCAGCAATTACGTGAGGATTCCCTTTCCATTCCGCACTGTGGATAAAATAATAATTTTTAATCCTTTTAAAAATGATGATTGCTTCAGGAAAACAGTCAAAAAACCCCTTTACCTGATTTCTCCTCATATAACTCCATTTTGTCAGTTTCATGATATCAGCCTTTTTATATTCCTTTACCCGGAATACTTGGATTCATGTTCTGAATGCAAAAAAACTGCCGAAAATGGCAGCTGCTTTGAAGTTATTCTTTAAGCCTTGGCTTGCCCGGATCACATTTCGGCTTTTCAGACTGAGTGGACTCGGCAAGCTTTGAGAGGTAATAGCATTCTTCACGGTACATGTGATCAGCCATTAAAGCTGCAAATGTCCCCAATGCCTCCTTGCTTAATTCAAGCTCCTCAATTTCATTGAGAAAGTTCATAAACAGTGACATTTCCAGCGTAACATCGCTGTTAAACTTTTGCAGGGCGGGGAATGATTCGACATTAGTCCGAAGGAAGCCGGACATTTCTACGGCCTTTAAATAAAATGCTTCAAAATCCTTTGTATAGCCATCACTGATTTTCTTAATTTTCTTCTCAACACGATCCATATTGTCCGATATGGCACCTGCATGGCCAGCTGCATCCAGAAGCCAGATTAAATGGTGATGGAGCTCATGAAATACAGGCGGGGCTTCCCCCTTTTTTAAATATTGAAGGACAAGCATATATTCCTCAAGCTCATTGACCATATGGTTAATGAAAACCGGACCAAGATGAATGGATATTTTCCCTATTAAATGACGTTCAATCAGGTTCAATTTAAATTCCCGCAGCTTTTTAGCTTCCTGTTCCGCCCTCCGGCTCAATTGCTCCAGATTATCCACTTCAACCCTTCCTAATAGCTGATCAAAGGTTTGTATAAAGTAATTTGCCCGTTCAATGCTGTCTTTTTCCTTTGGTGATAGCGAATCATGTATAAAGCGTGCATGATCGCCCAAAATCTGCAGCCAAAACCCGTGTTCAAATTTTGCAGCACTTTCAAATCCAGCAGCCAAGTGTATCTCCCCTTTCAACATACTCATAAAAACATATCAAAAACCAGCTGAAATTATGCCTAAGCATTGACCTTAATTATCGCAACTTAGTTTTTGAGTGAAAGGGGGAAATTGGAAGGCAGGTATACTATAGCGGCTTTTCCATCATTACCTGGCCAATCTTTTTTTCGAATCCCAATTTAAGTAAAGCTTTTGAGGCTGGATTGGAAACAGCTATATTAACTGCAGTGAAATCAATGGAATCATCCCCATCCAGGAACAGATGGCCAAGAATGCTTTCCGTCATTTTTTCATAGTTATTTTCATTATTGAACTTTAGCTGATAGATGATGATGCGCTCTGTTCGTCCTCCCGCTTCCAGTATTCTTTTGTATAAAATGTATCCCTCCTCATTCCCATCTTCACTTAATAGCACAGCAGCTTCCCCATGTTTGGCGCTTTGCCACTGACATTGCCAGGCTGCTTTGCTGTCATAAATGCTAAGTGACTGCAGCTGTTCAGGATATAACCTTTTTATGGAAAAATGGTTTTCCTTTAAAAAGCCTGGTTCTATATGTGTAAGCTTCTTGTTTAAATAAAGCAAATGATCGGTAATCACATAGCCTGCTTTTTTGTACAGTTTAATCGCTCTCTCATTTTCTTCAATTGCTTCAAGAACAGCGGTGTGGGCTTTTTCTGCTCTATAGATGTTAAACACCTCTTCAATCATTGCTGCAGAAAGACCTTTACCCCTGAATTCAGGTGCGATTCCAGTGCCTCCGTTCCAGGCTATTTTTCTGCCGTTATTCTCCCGGAACCCATTCATTATGATGCCGCAGGGCTCACTGTTCATAAAAACAACAATCGATTTTTCAGGCGAAAGACCCTCAGATATCATTCGATTTACAAATGCCGGAAGATCCATCTTAATGGGAACTATATAGCCTTCAAAGCCTTTGTTCCAGGCAGTCAGCGCCTCCTCCAGAGTGCACTGGGAAAGTCTTTTTATTTTCATAACCGCTCTCCTTTATGTTTTTAATGGTGGTTAGTTATTTATGTTTGTTCCCTCTTTTAATTACAATAATAATAGCCATGTTTTTACACCCCCGCCTTAAATAGACTGATTAGTTTATTTATTATCAAAAAAATATAGACTAATGAGTTTATTTTAATTAAAGCATTTATTTTCAGTTTTTTCAATCTATTTTAAAAGGATTTTTCAATAAGAAAAGCCGGTACATCGAGTACCGGCTTTGATTCATTCATTATTTATTTATAGGCTTTTTCAGGAATCCGATAAGGACAGAAGACAAAAGAGCACCTGCTATTATTCCTGCAAGGTAAATTCCCCATGGTCCATCGACTAGAGGGACGACAAAGACTCCCCCATGCGGTGCCCTTAATCCGATTCCAGCCATCATTGAGATAGCACCTGCCACGGCTGATCCTGCCATGATGGAAGGGATGACACGCAATGGATCTGCTGCTGCGAATGGGATTGCGCCTTCTGTAATGAACGAAAATCCCATAATGTAGTTTGCTTTTCCTGCATCCTGTTCTTGTTTAGTAAATCTATTCTTAAATAAAGTCGTGGCAAGCGCGATCGCAAGAGGAGGAACCATACCTGCCGCCATGATAGCTGCCATTGGTTCATAAACTCCATTTGCAAGCAGCCCTGTACCAAATACGTATGCCGATTTATTAACCGGGCCGCCCATATCAAATGCCATCATCAGCCCAAGCACTACTCCAAGCATGACAGCATTTCCAGTACCAAGACCTGAAAGCCACTCGGTGATAGCAGTATTTAATGCGCCAACTGGTTTGTTGACAACATAAAGCATCAGTAATCCCGTGATAGCAATTCCAAAGAGCGGATAGAGCAAAATCGTTTTAATTCCTTCAAGTGATGAAGGCAGGCCAGCAAAGACCTTTTTCAAACCAACTACTACATATCCTGCAAGGAAGCCGGCAATGATGCCGCCAAGGAATCCTGCGCCTCCAGATGCTGCCATCATTCCCCCGACTGCACCTGCAGCAAAGCCGGGACGGTCCGCAATACTCATGGCAATGAATGCTGCAAGGATTGGAACGATTAATCCAAATGCATTCCCCCCGCCAATGGTCATTAGTGCTTCAGCGATAGGATGGTATGAAGGATCATTAGGATCTGCTGCTTTATATCCGAACATAAAGGAAATGGCAATCAGAATTCCGCCGCCCACAACAAATGGAAGCATATTGGATACGCCATTCATTAAATGCTTATAAATTCCGGCTTTTTGTTCTTTTTGATTTCCAGCGGATCTGCTGCTGTCCGCACTTCCGCCCTTGTATACAGGAGCATCCTGCTTTAGTGCTTTCTCAATAAGCTCCTGAGGTTTCCGGATGCCATCAGCAACTGCTGTTTCAAGGACATGCTTCCCGTTGAATCGCTCCATTTCAACCTTGGTATCTGCTGCAACAATAACTGCTGCTGCATTTGCGATTTCCTCTGGTGTGAGAACGTTTTTAGCACCGCTTGAGCCATTTGTTTCAACTTTAATATCAACATCCATTTCAGCTGCCTTGGCTTTTAGTGAATCAGCTGCCATATAAGTATGGGCAATTCCTGTTGGGCAAGCTGTTACAGCCACAATAAATCGTTTGCTGTCTGCTATATTTTGGACTTCCTCTTCTTCTGTCTCGTCATAGCTGTCAATAATTTCAATAACTTCGTCCGCAGAAGCTGCATTCTGAAGTTTTTTTCGTGCTTCCTCGTTCATTAATATCGATGAAAGTCTGGATAGGGCTGCCAGATGTGTATTGTTTGCTCCTTCCGGGGCTGCAATCATAAAGAATAGATGTGCCGGCTGACCGTCAAGTGATTCATAATCCACTCCTGCTTCTGATTTGCCGAATGCAATAGCAGGCTCCTTTACCGCACCAGTTTTTGCATGAGGAATGGCAATTCCATCACCTATGCCTGTTGTGCTTTGTTCTTCCCTTTTTAAAATTGCAGTCTTGAAGGCTGCCCGGTCTAGAAGCTTACCAGCTGTATCAAGCTTGTCTACCAACCCATTTATGGCATCCATTTTGCCTGTTCCGCTCAATGAAAGCAGAATCGTATCTCTTGTCAGTAATTCTGTTATTCTCATCCTAAATCTCCCCTTTTAGGCTGACCTTTTCAATCGAAACCTGAGAAAGCAATTCCTCCGCTTTTTCCTTGGTGCAAAGACCTAGCGAAAAAGCTGTAGCACTTCCGGAAGCAACACTGTATTGAAAAGCCTTTTCTATATTTTTGTGTTTTTCAAAAGCTGCAAGAAAACCGGCTACCATGGAATCTCCCGCACCAACTGAACTTTTTACTTTTCCTTTTGGAACGCTTGAAATATATGCAGCATCAGCAGATATCAAGACTGCCCCCTTGTCTGCTAATGAAACAATTACATTTTGGGCGCCCATTTCAACAAGTTTCTGTCCAAATGGAATGACTTCTTCAGCGGAAGTGAATTCTCTGCTGAATATTTCACCCAATTCATGGTGATTGGGCTTTATTAAAAACGGTTTGTAAGGAAGGACCTTTTTCAATAATTCTCCCTCTGCATCCACCACAAAAGCCGCTCCATTTTCTGAACAGATCTTTACCAGCTCTTCATAAGTTGTTTCCGGCAAGGTTGATGGAATACTGCCTGCGAGGACAAGCAAATCTTCTTCTGATAGGATGCGGATCTTATTTTTAAGATCCTCTAAATTCCTTCCTGAAATGCCCGGCCCTTTGGCATTGACTTCTGTTTCCGTCTCTGTCTTGATCTTTACATTGATTCTTGTGTCACCAGCAACTTGCACAAAGTCAGTTTGAATATTCTCCTTGTTCAAGGAATCAACAATATAATCTCCTGTAAAACCGCCTGCAAAGCCAAGGGCTTTGCTTTCAACATCCATTCTTTTCAGCACTCTCGAAACATTGATCCCTTTTCCTCCAGGGAACTTTGTATCATGCTTCATGCGGTTAAGACCGCCAACTATCATTTCATCCAATTCTACGATGTAGTCCACTGACGGATTTAGCGTCAATGTGTGTATCATGCTGTCACGACCTTTATTGTAGTTTTGCTGCTATAAGACTCTCTCTGATCCTCATTCAGCTCATTTGTAATAATTGCTGCTGTGTGCAGCTCAGCAATCTTCGCAAACGCGATTTCTGAAAACTTCGTATCATCGGCAAGCACGAATGCCTCCCTTGAAAGCGAAATGGCCATTTGCTTAATCATAGCCTCATCCTGATCCGGTGTGGTGAAGCCGAATTGAGGATGGATGCCGTTAACCCCCATAAAGCATTTATCAAATCGATAATTTTCCAGGCTGGCCAATGCCCCCCTTCCGATGATCGCTTTTGTCTGTTCCTTGGCAAATCCGCCGATTAAAAATGTTTTTATATTCCGTTCCAGCAATGCTTGAATATGCATTAATCCATTCGTCACAACCACAATTTCTTTTGCAGGTAAAAAGGGAATCATTTCAGTTACTGTCGAGCCTGCATCCAAATAGATGGAATCCCCCTCTTCAACAAGGTTTGCTGCGTAGTGGGCAATTTGGCGCTTTTGCTGAAGGTTTTTGGATGATTTTTCAGACATGCTGGGCTCCTGAAGCTTTCCCTTAAGCCTGGCTGCACCCCCATGAATTCTTTTTAGGTACTTTCCTTCCTCAAGCTGGGTAAGGTCCCTTCTGATTGTTGATTCCGATGTTTCTGTCAAGTCAACGAGATCCTGAATTTTCACTACACCTTTTTCTTTTAAAAGCTGCAGTATCAATTTATGGCGCTCTGGTGTTAACAAAACATCACCTCCCTGGGTGTGTTGTTCTTCTTGACTACATCATACTGAAAACGATTGCAAAAATCAATCATTTTCACTCAAAATAAATCAAAATCACTCAAATATTGATCGTTTTTGATTGTTTATAATATATTTATTCTTTAACTTAGAATATTTTAAATATATTAAAATAATAGTTTGCTCTCTATGATTTATTATGCTAGAATCTAAAATAACAATATATAGTTTCTTCTAACAAAACACGCTACTATATATTGTTTTAATTTAAGAATTTACTCGTTCCAAGGTCTCTTTTTTAAACCGCTTTCTTATAGGAAGCGGAATTTTTTTGTTTTAGGAAAAAAATCTCATTTGCTCCATTCAAAAAAAAGAGCACTACTCTATGGTAATGCCCTTCCTCAAAGATTATTTATCTTCATAATTTAACAGATCTTCAATTTTTCCATCCTCATTATGCAGTATGGCCATTGTGCCTGCTTCTTCAGCCATGCGCTTCGCTTCCTCAACTGCATCTGACTGTGAACCTGCAGTGTACTCAGGCTCTTCCTCACCTTCTTTTTTGACTGCCCATCCTTCTTCATCGTGCGGTACTACATGGAATCTCGCATCATCTGTTCCTGCCCGGTCCTTAAAATATTGTTTCTGTTCTTCACTTTGAATGTTTTTATTATTTGCCATGTTTATACCTCCTTAAATTGTGTGGACATCATCTATTTGATGAGCAGTATCACTTTACCCTTAATCCCCGGATAGAAACTTTATTCAAAAAAACAAATGTAAACCATTTTTTATATTTAGTTGACATAAGGTATCTTCTGCTATTATTCTAAATTGTATAAATATAAATCTATCAGGAGGCTTTTATGAAGACAGGTTTGAGGACAATTGATCTAACATTGGCTGGTATGTTTGTTGCACTGATGGCGGTTGGGGCAAACATCACTTCATTTGTGCCATTTTTGGTTATCGGAGGAGTGCCCATAACTTTACAGACCTTTTTTGCCATTTTGGCAGGAGCTATATTAGGGAGCCGATTGGGGGCTATTACAATGGCTGTCTATGCTTTCGCCGGGCTTGCGGGCGCCCCGGTCTTTTCAAAATTCGGCGGCGGTTTTGCTTCATTACTAAACCCGACTTTCGGTTTTATCCTTTCGTTTATTCTAACTGCATATGTCACAGGGAAAATTATTGAAAAGAAAAAATCAGTTCCGGTGTATGTTACTGCTGCTCTAACCGGAATGGCGATCAATTATGTATTCGGGACAAATTGGATGTACCTGGCTTATAAACTCTGGTTTACAGCACCTGAAGGTTTTACCTATCAAATGGCATGGCTGTGGATGGCGGTCCCTCTTCCAAAGGACATTATTCTCTCTGTTTTTGCCGGGTTAATGGCATATCGACTGGAGCATAGAATATTTGCCCGCAGTCAATTCAGAAAAATAAACCGTGCAGCATAATCCATTTTACTAAGGAGGATACTTATGAATTTTCAAAAGCTGGCTTTTGACGTATTGGAAGGACATGAATTGACAGACTCGGAGGCAATGTCCATATTAAATTGCCCTGATGACAAGCTTCTGGATTTATTGCACAGTGCCTATAAAATCCGCCATCATCATTACGGGAATAGAGTTAAATTGAACATGATTATCAATACAAAATCCGGATTATGCCCTGAGAACTGCGGCTATTGTTCACAATCCAGCATCTCAACTGCACCTATTGAAAAATACCGGATGATGGATAAGGACTCTATCATACAGGGAGCTAAACAGGCGCATCAGCTTAATGTTGGAACCTATTGCATCGTTGCAAGCGGAAGAGGCCCGAGCAATAGGGAGCTAAATCAAGTAGTTTCAGCGGTTAAAGAAATAAAGGATAACTATAATATGAAGGTCTGTGCCTGTCTCGGGCTCCTAAAACCTGAACAGGCTGAGCAGCTCAAGGAAGCTGGAGTGGACCGCTACAATCACAATATTAACACCTCAGAAAATCATCATGAGAGCATTACTACATCCCATACATATCGTGACAGAGTCAATACTGTCCAATTAATAAAGGAGGCAGGCATCTCACCATGCTCAGGTGTAATAATAGGCATGAAGGAAACAAAAGCAGATGTCATAGCGATGGCCCGAAGCTTAAAAGTCCTTGATGCCGACTCAATTCCGGTTAATTTTCTTCATGCCATTGATGGGACGCCATTAGAAGGGACCGATGAGCTGAATCCCCGCTATTGCCTGAAAGTGCTTTGTCTCATGCGTTTTATCAATCCATCAAAGGAAATCAGAATATCAGGGGGCAGAGAAGTGAATCTCAGGAGCCTTCAGCCGCTTGGATTATATCCGGCCAATTCCATTTTCGTAGGAGATTACTTAACCACCGCCGGTCAGGAAAGCACCGCAGACCACCAAATGCTGAAGGATCTGGGTTTTGAAATTGATTATGCAGCCGGGGAGCCAGTATTATCCTGATAAAAAAAAGATTCTGCGCCAAAGCAGAATCTTTTTTAATATATCTTGTCTATAATTCGTCAAAGCCATTATCTATTTGAACTTTTGTATATTGCCTCGATTTTTGTTCAAAGAAATCAGACTTCCCATGGTCAACCTCCTCATAAGCGACTATCCAGCGGAGAGGATTAGTCCTATAGCCTTCAAATGGCCGTTCATATCCCAGCTGATTACAGCGGACGTTGGCATAAAATTTGATATAGGCTTCAACATCAGACAGCAGGATCCCTTCTGTTTTACTGCCGATCACCTCGCGGGCCCATTCAATTTCCAGTTCAGCCGCTCTTTTAAAAGTCTCCCGAACAAATTCACTTAAATCATTCGTATTAAGCTCCGGATTTTCCTTAAGAATTTCTTTGAAAATTTTAACAAACAAATCTACATGGATTTGTTCATCCCGGTTGATGTAATTAATCATTGTTGAAGTGGCAACCATTTTCTGATTTCTTGCCAGGTGATAAAAGAATGCAAAACCTGAATAAAAGAAAAGCCCCTCCAGAACGACATCAAATACAATCGATTTCAGCAGGTTCTCCGCGCCTGGATTCTCTGCAAAATCTTTATATCCGTTCACAACAAATTCATTTCTTTCAGCTAATATAGGTTCTGTACGCCAGAATTCAAAAACCTCATCCTGTTTTTGTTTGGGAACAAGGCTTGATAGAACATATGAATAGGAATGATTATGAATCACCTCCTGCTGTGCAAGTATGATCATGAGTGCTGACAGACTAGAGTCGGTAATATAATCGGCAACTTTTCCGGCATAATCCGTCTGGATGCTGTCGAGCAATGCAAGCAGCCCAATAATTTTCAAAAATGCCTCTTGTTCACTTTTCGTTAACTCCGGAAATTGCTTAATATCCTGTGACATGTTTATTTCAAAAGGCGTCCAAAAGTTAGCGAGCATTTTTTTATACTTTGGATAGGCCCAGGAGAAGCGGACATCATCCCAATTAAGAATATTGGAGCACTCACCGTTGATGATTGAAGTTGATTTATTAGGTGCCGATTGATTAATAATTGGCCGTTTTTTAAGAGTATTCATAAGGTCCTCCTTAGCTTGAGCAAGATTCGCAATCTTCAACCTCAGATGAAGTTGAACGGATGTAGTAAGTTGTTTTTAATTTATTCTTCCATGCTGAAAGATGCAGATTTAATAGATCGATAGCTTTAATATGGTTAGGTATATAGAAATTAAATGAAATAGCCTGATCTATGTGTTTTTGTCTGTTTGCATTCTGCCTGTTGCTCCACTCCTGGTTAATATGGTAGGCAGATTTGTAGTACCAGATGGTCTCACTATTAATATCAGGTGCAGTGACAGGGATTCGATAATCCTTTTTCTCTTCGGAATACTGCTTGTTAAATATAGGATCAATACTGGGTGTGCTTCCTGCAATTAATGCAGTTGACGCATTAGGGGCTACCGCCAACAGATAGGCGTTTCGGATGCCGAATTCCTTTACATCCCTGCTCAATCCTGTCCAGTCCATTTCTGTCTTCGCCTCCAGATATCCCCGCTTTTCAAAGTAGGCACCCGTTTCCCAATCAGATCCTTTAAAAACTGAATAGCTTCCTTTTTCTTTTGCCAGATTCATAGAGCTTTTTATCGCTAAAAAAGCAATTTGTTCATATAGAGTGTCAGCAAATTCTTCTGCTTCTTCGCTTTCCCATGTGATTTTTTTCAGTGCAAGAAGGTGATGCCAGCCAAAAGTCCCCAGTCCAATCGCACGGTACTTTTGATTTGTGATCTGCCCCTGAAGAACCGGAATACTATTTATATCAATAACATTATCAAGCATTCGCACTTGAATGGGCACAAGCCTTTCAAGGACTCCTTCACTTAAGGCACGTGCAAGATTGATGGATGAAAGATTGCAGACAACGAAGTCTCCCGGCTGTTTTTCGATAATAATTCTCCCATCCCTTGTATATTCCTCAACCCGCTTTGTAACACTTTGGTTTTGTACGATTTCCGTGCACAGGTTTGTACAATAAATCATTCCGCAATGTGAATTGGCATTTTTCCGGTTTACTTCATCCCGGTAAAACATAAATGGTGTTCCTGTTTCAAGCTGGCTTCTCATGATGGATTTCATAATATCGATGGCAGGAACTTTTTCCCTTGATAGATTCGGGTTATCTATGCACTCTTTATATTTCTGGCGGAATAAACCTTCGCCTTCACCTTCGTCGTAAAAATCCTCCAGTGAAAAGCCCATTACCTTGCGGACTTCATGGGGATCAAATAAATACCAATATCCCCGGCTTTCCACTTTTTCCATAAACAAATCCGGAATGCAGACACCTGTGAATAAATCATGTGTTCGCTGCCTTTCATCTCCATTGTTAAGCTTTGCATCAAGAAATGAGAAGATATCTTTATGCCAGACATCCAGATAGACGCTTATAGCACCCTGCCTTTGTCCAAGCTGGTCGACACTGACGGCTGTGTTATTCAGCTGCTTCATCCAGGGAATCACACCTGAAGATGCCCCCTTAAATCCTTTAATATCACTGCCTCTGCTGCGGATTTTCCCCAAATATACTCCGATTCCGCCGCCATTTTTAGACAGTGATGCAATATCGGTATTGCTGTCATAAATGGAATCAAGACTGTCATCAACTGTTTCAATGAAACAGCTTGAAAGCTGTCCCCAGTTTTTCCCTGCATTAGCGAGCGTTGGAGTGGCAACAGTCATATACAAACCACTCATTGCCCAGTACGCTTCTTTAACAAGCTCAAGCCGTTTACTCTTCAGCTCCTTTTTCATCAGCACCATGCTGATGATCATGAACCGCTCCTGTGGAAGCTCATATAAATTTTTCTGTTTGTCCCGGGCAAGGTATCGGTCAGCCAGCATTTTCAGCCCCAAATATGTAAATAAGCGGTCATTTTCTTTCTTTATAAAATGAGCAAGTTCATTTATCTCATCCTTTGAATACACATCTAATAAATCCTGTTCATAAATTCCCAATGCAGTCAGACGTTCAATTAGTGAATAAAAATGTATGTAGCAATCATCCGGCTCGCATTCTCTGTTTTTTCCTGACTCGATATAGAGCTTTTTAAGAAGCAGACGTGAAGCGGCAAACGTCCAATCAGGTTCTTCAATGCTGATAAATGATAAACAATCAAGTATTAGCTGGTCATACATGGCCTCAGCTGTTAGCTGACTCATTTCTTCATACCTTTTTAACAGCTGCTCAATGCCGAGCTGTGGAAATTCCGTCTTAAGTTCTTCTAAAATTTTTATCGGTTGTATGGTTTGGACCATTTTATTTCCTCCTAAAGGCAAAATAAAAATCCGCCCGGAAAATGAGCGGATCAAACGATAGTATAATAGCAGGTAGCAGATGAACAAACGGCCATTACGCGATCGTTTCATCATCTCAATCCCCGAAGATAAGAAACTTTCGATCGCCCTGGCAGGTCTCCTGGCTTGCGCTTCACCCTACTAAAAGCCCTTCCCATACTAGCGCCATAAAGCGTTTTGTACAGTGGTATGCTTTTTTCGTCTGCACTTACAGTTGCGGGGACAGCTTCGGTTTTTCACCGAATTCCCTATTAAGTCCATATAGGACACCAATCACGATCTATATTTAGTTTTCATTTTGAAAGTCCATACTATATATTGTAGACGATTCTATCATATAGAGAAATAAATTACAATTATTAATGTGCGAAAAACGGGCAGAGGGGGAGTTCCCTCTGCCTGATCATTTGTTATTCATGATTTTCGATTTCAATATCATGAGGTACCTGCTCTGGTTTAGCCCAAAAAGAATCATATGCCGCATAACCAGCCATTACAAGCACCAGGTAAGCAATCGCTATACCTGCCCATTTCTTCATTTAAATCTGCCCCTTCCAATTAAACGTTTTTTTCACTTACTTTTACTCTTTGTAATCTAAGTGCGTTTAAAACGACAGATACGGAGCTGAAAGCCATTGCTGCGCCGGCAAGCCAGGGAGCAAGGAACCCTAATGCAGCTACTGGGATGCCAAGTGTATTGTATGCAAATGCCCAGAAAAGATTTTGTTTTATATTCCTTATGGTTTTTTTACTCATCAGGATGGCGTCTGCGATACTATTTAGATCCCCTCTCATTAGAGTAATATCTGCTGCTTCCATCGCAACGTCTGTACCAGTTCCAATCGCCATTCCTATATCAGCAACAGCAAGTGCAGGGGCATCGTTTATGCCATCGCCGACCATGGCGACTTTTTTTCCCTGGTTCTGAAGTTTTTTTACTTCTTCTGCCTTGCCTTCAGGCAGAACCTCCGCAATTGCAAAGTCTATCCCCACTTCCTCAGCTATTGCCTGTGCTGTACGTTTGTTATCTCCCGTAATCATAATGACTTCAATCCCCAGTTGTTTTAAGCGATTGATTGCATTTCTGGAAGTTTCTTTTATTGTATCCGCAACTGCAGCGATACCTGCATATTTGCCATCGACCGCAACAAGCATTGCCGTTTTTCCATTTTCCTCAAGTGTCTCCATTTCCAGTTTGGCTGATTGGACACTTATATCGTATTTTTCCATTAATCTTCTTGTACCGATTAGAATGTTTTTTCCTTCCACTTTTGCTTTAATCCCATATCCGGGAATAGCCTCAAATTCCTGCGGATTAAATAGAGTGATTCCTTTATCTTTTATTCCCTTTACAATCGCTTCGGCCAATGGATGCTCAGACTGTTTCTCAGCAGACCCTACAAGCTGGAGAAATGTTCTTTCTTCAACGTGTCCTTCCGTAACCACATCCGTTAAAACCGGTTTGCCATGTGTTACGGTTCCGGTTTTATCAAGAACAACTGCAGTGATTTCATGTGTAAGCTCCAGGTGCTCCCCGCCTTTAAAGAGAACCCCATATTCCGCTGCCCGGCCAGAACCTGCCATTATAGAAGTTGGTGTAGCCAGACCCAGGGCACATGGACATGCAATCACCAGGACGGCAATCAATTTTTCGAGTGCTTCTGCAAAATTACCGGGACTTACCCATATATACCATACCAGGAATGTAACCACTGCTATGCTCACAACAATAGGAACGAATATCCCGGAGATTTTGTCTGCCATTCGCTGTATGGGCGCTTTTGAACCCTGCGCTTCTTCAACTACTTTAATAATCTGTGACAGTGCTGTATCTTTGCCGACTTTAGTGGCTTCAATTTTCAGGAAGCCATTTTTATTAAGGGTAGATCCAATTACTGTGTCGCCTGCTGTTTTATCAACAGGTACGCTTTCCCCTGTCAGCATGGATTCATCCAATGCTGACTGTCCCTCAATAATTTCACCATCGACCGGAATTTTTTCACCCGGTTTTACATATATGATATCTCCTGCAATAACTTCTTCAAGGGGAATTTCAATTTCTTCCCCTTCCCTTAAGACAGTTGCTGTTTTTGCCTGAAGACCCATAAGCTTTTTGATTGCTTCAGAGGAACGCCCCTTAGCCCTCGCTTCAAACAGCTTGCCTAAAATGATTAATGTTATAAGGATGGCGCTTGTTTCATAATAGAGCTCCACCATATGTCCATTGCTGCCAATTGATAATAGTGATTGATATAAGCTATAGAAAAAAGCGGCAGATGTCCCCAGCGCAACCAGCACATCCATATTGGCGCTTTTATTTTTTAATGCCTTATACGCCCCGATATAAAATTGTTTACCTATGAAAAATTGCACGGGAGCTGCAAGCGCCAGCTGCACCCACGGATTCATAAACATTTCGGGAACATAAATAAATGATGTAAACTCGAAATGTCCCACCATTGACCAGAACAAAGGGATGGAAAGAATTAATGAGAAGATAAATTTGCCTTTTTGCTTCTCGATTTCCTTTTCCCTATAACCTTCGATCTCTTGGTCACTATCCGTTTTTACTTTTGCCTGATACCCTAAATTCTCTACTTTCTTTATCATATCCTGGACTGAGACTTGCTCAGGATTATATTCAACAGTGCCAGTTTCAAGAGCCAAATTGACCACAGCATGTTTTACGCCAGGAAGTTTATTAAGTCCCTTTTCAATCCTTCCGGAGCAGGCTGCGCATGTCATCCCCAGCAATTCGAACTCTGCTTTCTCCGATACTACTGCATAACCGAGATCCTCAATTTTTTTCTCAAAAGCTTCAACAGAAGTTACTCCTGGATTATATTTTATTGCTGCTTTTTCCAATGCAAGATTCACACTTGCTTCCTGCACACCATCCAGCTTATTAAGCCCCTTCTCAATTCGAGACGAGCAGGCTGCACATGTCATTCCTGATATCGGAAGGTGGACCTCTTTCAGGGCTGCATCACCCATAACTACCACTCCTTTATTAAACGAAGTATCTTACACTTATATACTATACCCCTCTACCCTATATGTCAATCAAATTTAATTAGACAAATTTCTTAATTTATAAAAAAAGAGAACGTGCATTTTATTCACACGTTCCTTCCCAATTAGATTACTCTACGTCATAGCCTTGATCGTCAATTGTTTCTTTGATTTGTTCAAGTGAAACGGCTGATGAGTCAAATTGAACCTGCACCTGGCCATTATCAAGGTCCACTGCTACCTTATCCACACCATTTAATTTGCCGACACTGCCCTCAACTGCTTTTACACAATGACCGCATGACATTCCGCTTACTTTCAGAGTTACGTTCTCCATAATAAAGTAACCTCCCATTATTTTTTCATTAACTTTTGGATTGTGACTAAAAATTCATCAAGCACTTCTTCATCGCCTTCGTGGATTCTTTCAACCACACAGCTTTTCAAATGGCCTTCAAGCAATAGCTTTGCTACGCTATTCAAAGCTGACTGAGTTGCAGAAATTTGTGTTATTATATCGTCGCAATACACGTCTCTGTCAATAAGTCCTTTTATCCCTCGTATTTGCCCTTCAATTCGATTTAACCGGGTCGTCAAATTCTTCTTAACTTTTTCTGAATGATGACTTTTTCGCTCCGATTCAATCGAACAGCAGCTGTCAGCAGATAAATCCTCATTTTCCAAATCAAAAGCCATTTGATCAGCCTCCTTTGAACTAATTATATTATACCCCGGTACCCTATGTAAAGTTTTAATTTAAAATGGTATAAATTCCGGCTTTTTATGTATAAATTCCCTTTCATGTTATAGAAAATCTTTGTTTATACTAACGGAAACACTTTAAAAAGGAGGTAGTGATGTGGATAAAAGGCATGAAAATTCAGAAGACACGGGGAAGGATCTGTATGGAATTGAAAAAGAGATTAGTCTGCAGTCTGTAAACTTTGCTTCTGCTGAGAATAAGTATTTAAATGAACGGACAGAGATAGAATCAAACCAGGAAGTATAAATGTTAGCCGCCAGTGCTGGCGGCTTAAGGTCATATTACAATTCAGTCAGTTCTCCAATTTCCACTTCAGACCTTTCTTCAAGCGGGCCGCGCAAATGTACCGTAGCTGTTCTTCCATCCTCATTCAGCTTGTCGATCCACACGGAAGCACCATTGTATTTTACTTCGATATCTGCTGATGATGAAAGAATTTGCTTCACTCGTTTTGCATCCATAAGACACACTCTCCTCTTCTTTTTTCAGTTTATTTTTTGCAAATCTGAGAAATTTATGCTTACTTTGTCAAAAAGTGTGAAGCAGTCATTTTTTGATTTTATTAGACAATACTTTCTGATTGCAAAAACTGCTGCTTGCTCAGGATAAATAGTTGTCCTATCCTTTCAATACTCTGAATACACATTGTACAAACAGGTTTTGGCAGTTAGGAGCTGTATACATATGAGCATATTTCTAGGCTATGTTTTCTTGGGTCTATCGCTTGCAGCGCCAATTGGTCCAATCAATGCTGCACAATTGGATAAAGGGATAAGAAATGGTTTTTTCCATGCCTGGCTTGTGGGGCTAGGGGCTATGACAGCAGATGCAGTTTATATGGCGGCTGTTTATATGGGTGTAGTACATTTTCTTGAGATTCCATTTATGAAAGCTTTTTTATGGTGCTTTGGATTTTTTGTCCTGGTATATACAGGTGTGGAAACCATAATAAGTGCCGGCAAAGTAGTATCAAGCGTCAGGACGAAAAATGAATCTAAAGTTAAATCCTTTATGTCCGGCTTTCTTATGTCATTGTCCAACCCTTTAACTATACTGTTTTGGCTCGGCATCTATGGTTCCATTCTGGCAAAAACAGCAGCAGAGTATGACAAGGCCCATGTTATTTTATATAGCGGAGCTATTTTTACTGGTCTTCTTCTCTGGGATATAACAATGGCAGCTGTAGCCAGCAGCTTTAGAAGATTTTTAACCGGAAAAATCCTTGCTCTAATTTCAATATTATCTGGAATATCCTTGATTGGGTTTGGGATTTATTTTGGATTGCAGGCTTATAAACTTTTGTTTTAAATACATATTCTTTCCATTCGGTCAAATAAAGAAAAACAGATAAGGATTTTATTGAGTAGAGTATCCCTAAAGCTGCGCTGCAGTTCATTTCTTTGCAGCGAACATATTTCGTTTATATAGCAGAGGAAGAAATATGGAGTGGCGCATATATTTATAATTCCTCGGATAGAGCCCCAACAATGTTTTTCCAATTGGAAAATCATCTTAATACACAAAAAAGAGCACCCATCAGGTGCTCTTTCATTTGCCCGGCAGCGTCCTACTCTCACAGGGGGACAGCCCCCAAC
>NZ_APVL01000007.1 GCF_000565285.1 Cytobacillus firmus DS1
TTTATTCCGGCTATATTGAGGATTTTAACATCGGCTTTAACACAAGGTATTGGTGGCGATAAATTAGGTGAACAAACTTTTAATATTAAATAAAAGTTTAAAAACAGAAAAAACACTTACTTTTACCAATTAATCCGAAAATTAAAGCAGCAGAATTGCAGAAAGTCAATACAATGTGTATAGAAAAGTGTAAGCAGGGAGTATCATTTTGATGAGTAAAGGAAGACTTGAGAGCCAAAATCTGCAGATTATTTGCTGCATTATCGTTTTTGTTAGTGGTGAACAATAACCAATAGGTGGTTTCGTATTATTAAGTTAACCAGAACATGGTCGTTTGTTTGTCTTTTACTATGATTTCATTATGATGCTAACCCATTCACAGCTCCCAGCTTTACATTATTATGAGGAAGGCACTGATTATTCAATAAATTAAGATGTATAAAATATAAAAATATGAAAGAACCGACCATGATTGATCGGTTCTTTCTTTTACCCCTGGTAACTAGTAAACCAGGCAGGCCTTTTATTTGTTGATTTACTCCCATTGTAAGCAAAGGTGAAGGTTATTTTTTGTTTTCTCAGCTCTTTTATCAAGTCAGTTAGCTCTTGATCGCCGATTAGCCATAGTGCTCCGCCTTTTTCTCTTTTATCAACCACTTCGTACCCTAGTAATAGATCCTAATGATACTATTGAAGTGCCAATTATGAATGCTGCTAAAACAGAAATAGCATTCTTAGTAATGATACTGCCGAAAAAATAAGACAATTAAGTAAGAGATACAGCTACTCAAAACTAAAAAAATAGTTCATATTAACCACCTTTGAATTTTATTACTAAATTATACCAAAAATACCAAAAAGTGAAATGTTTTATTTAGGTAAATATTTAAAGCAGAAAACAGCCTTCATAATAATAATAAGGCTTTTTTCGATATTATTTAGCAGAAGCTGCCTTTATAATATAAACAAGCTAAGAATAATCATAAGTGTATTGATTAAGTGGATAAGAGATTCATACTAAAAATTGGGGACCTCGCACAGGTATGATAGACAAATGTCGAATGGCAGATTGAATCAATGAAGCTGTCCAAAAACCATGTTACATAGGCACTTTCAAAGGGGGATCTTATGATTACAGTCAAAGAGTTTGCTGATGTATTAGAAAGGGATAATATTTTGCTGGTGAGCGGCGGCAGGCAAAATATAAATAAAGAAATCGCCTACCTAACAAGCATGGAACTGACCGAAAAAACATCCCGCATGAAAGAAAAAGGCTTTGTTATGACCACATTTCACGCTTTTAAAGATGTGAATCAAATCATTAGCCATTTAGAATGGATGCAGGAGATCGGAATCAGTGCTATTGGTTTTCATACAGCAGCATTGAAAACGATTCCGAAAGAAGTTATCGACTACTCCAATACCCATTCTTTCCCGCTTTTTGAAATCCCCCAAGAGGTCCCGTACTATAGCATCCACGAGAAATATAATCAGCTGGTAAATAAGAAGGAAAATGAACAGGCTTCGAAAATACATAGATTAAATGAAAAACTGATGGAAATTGTTCTCCTGGAAAAGGATTTGAACTCAATTGTAAAAGTAATAGGAGAATATATTAACAATGTTGTGTGCGTGCTAGATCCGTATTTTGATTTGATGGCGTATTGGAAAACGAAAGAGCAAACCAGAGATGAGATTAAGCACCTGATTAATTTAATCATAAACCAGCATAAAGAGAACGTGTTAAAAGTGCGCTTCACCAATCGTGAGACGAATATAGCTGTGAAAATGGATTCTCTTTCTGACCAGAATTTCAAGGTAGCCCCGCTGTTTTCTAAGATGAATTTTCTTGGCTATCTGATCATTTGTCAAAATGGAGCAGCGGATAAGTTTTCAGAAGAGGTCATTAAGAACGGAATACGTGCTTTAAGTTTAGCTGCCTATAATAAAAATACATTGCTTCATTATCAAAAGAGCAAAGATATAGAAATGCTTGAAGGTATTTTTCAAGGTGAGTCCGATGATAAAAATCTATCTGACTTTTATATGGACCTTAAGAAGGTAAGATGCATTTTCCAGGTGCAGTCCTCCACTCCGGAAACACTTCAGTCAAAGCTTCAAATGCTTTCAGAGAGTTTAATAGAAAATGAAACAAATTCGCGATTATGGATTTATAACAGAAAAATTGTCGGGGTGATCGATTCGATATTAGACAGAGAGAGGGTAGCGACCATTCTGACAAACTACTCTGGAATCCGTATCGGCGTAAGTGCGATAGATGAAGTGAACCATTGCAGTAAAATTAAAGTTATGTATGACCAATCATCAATTGGGCTGCTGCATGGCCACATTCATGATGCACAATTGGTGTTTTGGGATCAGATGGGGATTGAAAAAATCGCCTACAATTTACAATCCCATCATTTGTTTCAAAACTTTGATGAAGAATTACTGGGTCCATTGATTGCCTATGATCTGGAAAAGAATGCTTCCTTGACCGAAACGCTATATACATACTTGAAACACTTTTTTAATCTTCAAAAGTCGAGCAGTGAATTATTTGTGCATCCTAACACGGTAAAATACCGATTGCAGAAAATAACTGAATTAATGCAGGTGGATATTCAAAATCCATCCCATTATTCAATGCTGATGCTGGCCTTTTCCATATACAGATTTAAACAAAAAGCAGATCAATTTCAATAGAATTGTTTAAAAGGGACAAATTACTGTCTCTTTTTTGTTTGTAGTATACAATGATAAATAATCTTTTTATTGTTATGATTTTGAATAATCAAACAATAGGAGGGCTTCAAAATGCCAGCAGACACGAAATGGATATTAAAAGGCGGCAGCATTATTGACGGACTTAATGATGAGGTGCTGGAGAATTCGTACATCAAGGTTGAAAACGGAAGAATAACTGAGGTCAAAGAAGGGGAGCCAGGTGATACAGAAGGATTTGAAGTCATTGATTGTGCCGGAAAATATATACTTCCCGGTCTGATTGACTGCCATGTGCATCTCGTTTGGAATGGCAGTGCAGACCCGCAATCGGTCATAAAAAATGAAGAGAATGACAGAATCGCTTTGGAAGCCTACAAGCATGCATTGGATACACTGAAATTAGGCGTCACTACGGTCAGAGATCTGGGTTCACCGGATCGAACCGTATTGCATGTAAGAAATGTCATTGATTCCGGCTTGCTTTCAGGGCCTACCATTATTGCTGCTGGCGCACCTATTTGTATGACAGGCGGACATGTCTATTATTTAGGCTATGAATCTGATGGGCCGGACGAAGTTCGCAAGAATACAAGAAGGGTGCTCAAAGAAGGGGCGGACCTGGTGAAAGTGATGGCAACCGGCGGTATTTATACCAAAGGGGAAGAGCCCGGTTCCGTTCAATTAACAATAGAGGAACTGAGTGCGGCAAAAGAAGAGGCACTAAAGAAAAATAAGAAGGTATCTGCTCATGCAGATGGAATTGAAGGGATCATGAATTGTTTAGAGGTCGGGATTGACACAATTGAGCATGGAATATATGCAGATCGTCAGGCTCTTGAAATCATGAAAAATCAGGGTACCTTTTTAGTGCCGACAATGGCCGTCATGAGACAGCTTATAAGCAGCCCGGACATTCCGGCATATGCTCTCGAAAAAGCGAAGCAAGTTGTGGGACCGCATTTCTCGATGCTGCAGGAAGCTGTTCAAATCGGAGTGAAGATTGCGACTGGAACTGACTGTGGCTCTCCATTAACCCCGCCCCGCTATTATTACGATGAATTAGCGATCATGCATGAAGCGGGAATGTCGGAAATGGAAGTCATTAAAGCATCAACGAGTGTTGCAGCTGAATGTCTCGGGATTGAAGATCAGCGCGGCAGCATTTCTCCAGGAAAGTTCGCAGATTTGCTGATTGCGGACAGCAATCCACTAAATGATTTAAATAGTTTGCGGGGAGACAAGCTTGTGATGAAAAATGGGGTTTTGGTCAGCTGAAGTCTTCTGTAAGCTGAAACGGAAACTGCAATGGGGCTCTGCAAGTGCGGGGTCTCCCTTGGATAAATTCCAAAGAAAATTTAATAGGATACATGGATCACTGTTCCAAGATTAAATCTGCATTAAGCTTCCACACAGCCTTATATAAAAATAGTAAAAGGAGTGAGCTTATTGAACATTTATTTAGTTGCAGTTGTGATTTATCTGGTTTTCATGGCGTTAATTGGTGTGTATTTCGCAAAAAAATCGGTGAAAAACAGTGATGATTTCATGGTTGCAGGACGAAGCCTGCCGCTATTCGTCGTCATGGGTACTCTACTTGCAACGTTTGTTGGATCTGGAACTGTTGTCGGCGGGGCAAGCTTTATTTACCAATACGGACCGTTTGCCGCTATTTTTAATCTGTCAGGCGGAATTGTTGGAGCTATCATTTTGTATTTTATTGCTTCTAAAATCCGCCAGATTGAAATCTATACAGTACCAGATCTTTTGGAACGGCGCTTTGGAAAAGCAGCTCTTTATATATCATCCGTTATTATCATCTTTGCCTTTGTCGGAATCACAGCCTACCAGTTTACAGGCGGTGCCTATGTGCTGCAATTAACCACAGGTATTCCACTGGAAATAGGAGCCATCATTATGTGTGCACTGGTTATCTTCTTAACGGTAAGCGGCGGGCTATTTTCAGTTGCATATACGGATGCGCTTAGTGCCATTCTCATTATCATAGGCTTTCTATTCGGAGTTCCCTTTGCATTGAATGCTGTTGGGGGATTTGAAGGATTATCTCTTTCTTTGCCTGAAATGAATAAGACCTGGAATGGCGGCTTATCATTTCCTCAGCTTCTCGGCTTCTTCCTGCCATTGTTTTTACTCGTTCTGGGTGATCAAAACATGTATCAGCGATTCTCTGCTGCGAAAGATCCGAACGTAGCCCGGAAATCCACTATCGGCTTTTTTGTTGGCAGTGTATTTGTCATTAGTTTAACCATCATCCTAGCAACTACCTCCATTGTACTTTTCCCAGAAATCAAGCCTGATACAGCTATACTATCGCTCGCGATTGATGGTGTACCTTTAGTAATCGGATTGCTTATTCTCTGTTCAGCCGTTGCCTTTATTATCACAACAGCAACATCTTATCTTCTATCAGCATCAGGAAATATTGTCAGTGACCTAATCCAGCGCTCAAGTAAGAGCAAGCTGTCAGAAAGTAAACTTCTATGGTACAACCGCGTGATTGTTGTGATATTAGGAATCCTTGCTTATGTGTTAGGTCAATTCTTCCCAAGCGTCCTGGCCATCCAAATGTATTCGTATACGATGTATGGCGCGTCCTTAACTCCTGCCATTCTTGCAACCGTATTATGGAAGAATGCGACAAAAGCAGGCGTGATCAGCTCCATGCTTGTGGGTGGTTCTGCCACTATGATATGGGAAATCGCTCTTGACCGTCCTTTAGATTGGAATAGTGTCCTGTTTGCTTTGCCATTATCCGTTTTAACACTCATTATTGTCAGTTTGGCAACGAAAAATAAAAACGTCACAACAGATCTGACTACTGATCATACAATCTAAAATGATTTTTAAAGGAGTTGGAAAGCGTGGATTCAATGAAACGAATCAATCGATTAAAAGAGTATATGAAAGAACAAGGAATTTCTGCCGTATTTGTCTTTAATCCTGACCATCAATTTTATTTAACGAATTTTAAAGCTTTAATTTATTCACGGCCCATCATCTTTCATTTACAGGAAAAGACAGCCATGATTGTTCCTGGCCTTGAAGAAACCCATGCACTGGAGCATTCACATGCAGATGATGTCCTGGTCTATTATGAGCATCCTGTAGCCGGCAGGGATGAGACTTCGCATATAGAGCATATACGTGCATTGGTAAAACAAAGTCCTGACTCATCAAAAATTGGTGTGGATTTAGCGTTTATTCCGGGTGATGCACTTCTCTATCTTCAGCAATCAGGCTATCAGGTGGTTGACATCGGGCAATTCATTTATCAAATGCGATTTATCAAAGATGAAGAAGAAATCCACATGCTGGAGCAGGCAGGACAATTAGTGAATCTGGCAGTAGGCAAGTCATTAGCGCAAATTCAGGCGGGCATAACAGAAATGGAAATAGATGCAGCGGGAAATGCGGCGCTGTTTGAAGCAACTGCTGCAGAATATCCGGATTCAGTTATTGATGTAGTGGTTATGTCGCCTTCCGGGTTAAAACGAAGCATTATGCCGCACGTCTTCTCCAACACAAGAAAAATTGAAGCGGGAGATGTCATTATCCACAGCAGACAGGTTGGGCTAAATGGATATCGTGCAGAATTAGAGAGAACCGTCATTGTCGGAAAGCCGACACCCCAGCAGGAAAAGGCATTTCAGGCTGCTATTGAAGCGCAGCAGCGTGCGATTGATTTTATTAAGCCAGGTGTGAAATTTTCAGAGGTAGATGGTGTTGCCCGTGAAGTGTTTGAAAGGGCGGGACTTGAAAAATATGCGATTCACCGCACCGGACATGGAATAGGTGTATCAGCACATGAGCAGCCATTTTTGCGTTATGACCATCATGATGTGGTAGAGGAAGGAATGGCATTCTCAATCGAACCTGGGATTTATATACCTGAGGTTGGCGGTTTCAGACACTCTGATACTGTTCTTATTACATCTGATGGATGCCGATTAATCACAGAATACCCGCGTGATATGGAGTCACTGCTTTATTAACTTAAATATCAAACTTGAAAGGGAGAAGTATCACACTTCTTCCTTTTAAAATGATAGGAGGAACATGTGATGGAGTTTGTGATAACGAATGTACAGCTATTGTATGGGGAAGAATTGGATTGTAAGAAGGGGTTAGCACTTTGGATAAAAGATGGTTTGATCAAGGAAATGATCCCTGAATCCAAACTGCCAGCCGGCGTAAAGGTCATCGATGGAAATGGAGGATTTCTCGCTCCAGGCTTAATAGATTTACATATTCATATGATGTGGGACGGCTCATTAAATCCAGTTCAAACCTCTGAAACAGAAGGATATGAGCAGATGCTTATAAGGGCCGTTGCCAATTGTCAAACCTATCTTCAGCACGGAATAACGACTGTCAGGGACATTGGCTCCATCGATGACATTGCTCTGCATGTGGCAAAAGGAATCAAAAGGGGGCTTATTCCAGGTCCTGATGTGATAGCCAGCGGAAAAACCTTAACCATGACAGGAGGACATGATCCGTTCTGGGCAAGATTTGTCGATGGGAAGGATGAGGCTTTAAAGGGTGTACGCGAACAAATTTTTAAGGGTGCTGAAGTAATTAAAGTAAGTGCAACTGGCGGGGTCTATGGCAGAATAGAAGGGGAACAGGTCGGCAATGCAGAGCTTAGCCTTGAAGAGCAGGAAGTCATCTGTAATGAGGCACATCGCTTTGGACTCAAAGTGGCGTCACATGCGATTGGCCGTGATGGAATACTTAATTCGATTCTTGCTGGTGTGGATACAATTGAGCATGGTCATTTTCTGGATGATGAACTGGCTGTCTTAATGGAGGAGCGGAATACCGCCTGGATTCCAACATTGTTTGTCTACAAGCAAATTGCCACACAGGAAGGAATTCCATCTTATGCACGAAATAAAGCAGAGGAAATCGTCAGCATTCACCGGAATGCATTTGAGACCTATTTTAACCGGAATTTTATAATTGGGGCCGGTTCAGATGCGGGTTCACCATGCACTTCTCACCGTGCGCTGCTGGATGAATTGTATACCATGAATGGTATTGTTCCTGATGCGAAAAAAGTCCTTAAAACAGCTACAGTAAATGCAGGGAAAATCTTAGGACGTGACGTTGGGCAAATTAAAGAGGGATACAGGGCAAATCTGATTTTGCTTAAAGAAAACCCATTGGAGTGCCTGAGTAATTTAGAAAGTATAAAGATGGTTGTAATCAGGGGAGAAGCTGCTTATGAAGCATATCAATAAGAACCTTGATAAGCAGGCGAAATAAGCAGTGTCCAGGTGACTAGTGTCTGAAGGTGGATTTTATCTAGTAAAATATAATTTTAATATAAACACTTTACAGATAGTATTAACTATGTTAAATTCTATTTATCAAATGATTCTGAAATTTCAAAAAGATGGTGTAAGTAAATGAGTTGGACTGCTGGCCCATTTAAACAGGAACTTATCAAGGATTATAACAATATCAATCTTCTTTTGTTTAACATTGGCGTCAAAAGTCAAAGAGTCGAGTTTTTGGGGGATAAGATATTAATTTTCGCCAATCATAAGAGAATTCCATCTCTTAAACATTTGGACGAGATTAATCGCTTTGTAACCCGAATGACTGACATTGCCATCATAGATAGTTATAAGGAACATTTAAGGAATGTCCTGGAAGAAAAGTATGGGATGAAGGTACTTTCTATATTAAAAGACTATGATCCCGTTACTGAACTCTCAGGAACGATCATTACCCTGGATCGGGATACAAGTGCCTATATTTCCAGGTAATTAAATAATGGTGACTGGTCCATTGAACTCTTAAGAGTGCATAAAAACCGTCAGTACAAGCTTTCAGACTAGCGTCTGTTTGTTTTGTGCTGACGGTTTTTTTTATAAAAAAAATAGAGGAGGCAGCAACATTATGAAAACAGTAGAAGATGTATTGATTGCGCTGGATGAGCTGACAGGAGGAAGAGTGATTAAATCTCTAAACGATATTACGAGAGGTGAGCATCCCTTTGTCATCATGAAATCTTCCAACATTCCCGGGAAAGAGATCATTGAAACGCCAGGTCTTGTCTATGGCGATATGAAAAAAGAAGTAAAAAAAGTAGCAGTTGCCATGACAATGACAGAAGGATGTATCGAACTTGCCGGCGCCACTGGTGTCGATGCCATTGTTGCTCATCATCCGATAGCTGAAGCGGCTAATTCGGGTGGAGTCATCTTGAAAAACTATCTGGATTTGTATAATGTAGCTGCATTTGAATTGCATGAAGCCTTCCATGGATTACATCCTGGCATCCCATTTTTGCACGGCCATCAGGTATACCGGACAGAGGTTTCTTATGGAGGACTACACGGAAATATTTTATATGCAGGGAAAGTGCTCCCTGAGGTGAAAACGCTGGGGGATATTTTAACACGGCTGGACAATTTTATGGGTCTGAGAGATGAAGAGGAACTGTTACATACTGAAAAGGAAATACGCAATAGTTCATCTCTGTCTGAAACTAGTATAGTGACACGCGGGAGAATCGTTCATGGAGAAGAGACCAGCCCCGTGAACAATATTGTGCACATTTTCCCGCATACGGGATTTTCTCCTGAACATTTGCGTCAAGCGATCCAGGAACACCCGGAGGCTGACACAGTTCTCGCTAGCATTAGCCGGGTTTATGATGGACATCCGCTTATTGAAACAGCTAAGGAGTTAGGACTTAATTTTATTATCGGAAATTGCCATGTGTTAGAAATACTTGAAAATGGTTTACCTTTAGCTTACGCCTTAGACAGATTGCTGCCTGATGTTGAAGTTGTAGTTTTTCGGGAACGTGTGACTAGCATATCCCTAAATGAAATGGGATCTCCTCAGTTAAAGAAATATGCAGAAGAAATGGCTGAGGGTTATCTATTGAAAAAAACGGCTGTCCAATCAGTATAAAAAAGGAGTGCAGGTAGATGAGCGAGGTTAAATCTTTAGTACAAGAAAATCTAGAAATAGAAGAGAATAGTGTCCCGATTCCTTTAACGAGAAAATGGACACGAATTGAAGCAGTCGGTCTTGGTTTAGTCATCATCTCACTGCTGGTATTGTTAATCACGCCAGGTACATTAGCCGGGTTATTTACTTCCATTGTCGACCAGGTTTTCCCGGTCATCGTAGAGATATTTTTAACCGGTACTGTAGGGGTTTCCATTATTGTCAGTGTTATTATAGGCCGGGTACTGGAAAGACTGGGATTTACGGATGCGTTAATTCGGATATTCATTCCTGTTACAAAGCTGATGAAAGTGAATTCAGCTGTTATCATTCCAAGTATATATAATATTCTTGGTGATATTAATGCTGCCGGGAAAATTGCTGGACCGATCTTAATCCGTTCGGGAGCAACAAAAGCAGAGCAGAAAATAGCCGTTGCCACCATGGTTCAATCGCAGCAGTCTTTTGCTACTTTTATGTTAGGTATGGTTGCATTAACGGCTGTAGGGGCCAATGCCTTTGTCGTGGTCGTGCTGGCTGTTTTCATGCCTGTCATTGTTGTCCCGTTCCTGCTTTCTAAAACCATTTACCGGGATACGAAAGCTGTCCAAATTGCAAAGCTGCCTCAATTTACGCCGAAGACTGGCTTTTTACCCACTTTGTTTAATGGAGCCAGGGAGGGAGCAGAGCTTTTATTCCTTCTCATTATACCGGCTGCCGCCGTCGTGTTTGCTGCTATTGGCGTTCTCGATTATATCGGCATATGGTCAAAATTTGAATCCGGCCTATCAGCCGTTTTGTTAGCTCTAAATATTCATCCTGAGACCGGAATTCTCTCCATATTAGCAAGCCCGGCGCTGGCCATGGCCCAGTTATCGGAAGTTGCTGGTTCTTTGGATCCGCGTTTGGTCATCGGATCCTTCGTATTAGCTTCATCCGGCTTGCCATTGTCTACAATCTTTGGTCAAATTCCGGTTATATGGGCAGCTAATTCTGATCTTAGTGAAAAGGAAGCAATGGGAGCGGCTGTACTAGGAATCGTCATGCGTATATTCACAGCCTTTTTGATTGTTTATTTCTTAACGCCGATATTGGTTTAATGCTCGGAGATTAAATTTTACCCAGTAAAAAAGAAAGATCGATAAAAAATTGATCTGGAGGGATCCTTTCAAATGATTGGGGATCCAGGTGGAGCTCTGTTTTTCTTAAAAGATTGTTTTCCTTGCTCCATAAGAAAAGAACGGCTGTTTGATGAATGGGTTCCATAATCCCTCTCATCGGCGCAATAAGTTCAATTTTTAGATCATTCAGGGGAAAGGCAGGCCGGCAAATAAGCCTACAAGGTGTTGTTTGTATGGGTTCATAGTGATTTATTGTATGATCAGACAAATGATGAATCCTCCCGGTGGCTGCAATTCTTTTATCAGGGAGAATCAGTCCAGATTCATGATAGATATCTCTTCCGATGGAGGAAGGGATCTTTTTTTTGTTCCATAAAATGGACATCGAAAAAGTGTAGCCAGGCAAAATCGTCCATGCTCTTTTGGCTATTAGTTCAAATCCGATAAAGGACATGGCTATCCCTCTTTCCTGCTGCTCAATACTGATGTTTATGCTCGAGAAGGAAAAAATATCTACTATGTCTCCATCGATTATTTATGATAGCTATTACTCACGAATCCTCTTTTTGTTGAGAACTGATCTGTTAAGATAGCAATCCCTTGGAAAACCGCCTTAATAAAAATAATTTAGCCTTTCTGCAGTATGCAAAAAAGTATGCTGTTTTTCTTTTTCTACCCACCCGATTTTTTGTGCACCTTCCTTGTTATGATTGATGTGTACCAGATAATTGGTAAAGAAATGGAAGGGGAGTTGTATTTATGAGAACAAAAGTGTTAATGGGGCTAATGCTTGTTCCATCAATTTTATTTGCCATGACCGGTTGCGGAAGTGAGGAGGATCCTGAAACATCAGTGAAATCAGCAGAAGCAGATTCAACTGATGTAGCAGCTGTTGAAGAGAAAGAAGAAGCTGCTGAAGAAATGGAGTCACAAGAAGAGGTTGAAGAAGCAGTGGACCCTGGTGAAATGTTCTCTCGTTTTATGGCTGAAAAAAACATTCAATTAAAAGCAAGAGATATACAGTTTGATATGCAAAATAATTTAGATCAGCAGTTTGCCATAATGGGAAATGCGAGTCTTGATACGTATTACAACTATGGATTTAGCAATCTGGAACAATCCCATTTTGCTGTCAGTATAGAGGACGAAGGTGCAGGGTATGCTGACCGCTGGGTTTTGTACTTTGACCGAGTAAAGTTTTCTAATTTGTATGAAACACTGAAAAAAGGTGACACCTATTTAGCAGCAGCGGCCACAATCCCAAAAGCACAATATGAAGATGGCCAGGATGAATTGGCGCTGGGTGTTGAATTTGAGTTAATGGGAGGAGAATCTGCTGCTCCAAATGAAGCAGGTTCAGTTGTCCAGGCAGCTGAAGAATATAAAACCCAAAAAGGTTTGAATCTGGTGGCACAGGATGTTTTGTATGATATGAAAAATCATTTGGATAAAGAGTTTTTAATCTCAGGTACCGCCAGTCTGGATACGTATTATAACTATGGTTTTAATGCTCTTGAAAAAACTCATTTTGCCGTAGGGGTATGGGATGAGTCAACAGGAGGAAAATGGACCGTGTACTTTGACAGGGAAGAATTTGCTGATCTATTTGAAACACTGAAGCAAACTGAAGAGTACGTAACCATTACCGGAATTATTCCCTCATCCTTATATGAAGATGGGCAAGGGGAATTGGCAAAGGGACTGGATATCAGTATTGGAACTGGGTATTAAATAATTTATCTAAAAGGGGAGTTCAAACGATGAAAAAGGTTATTGTATTTATGTCAGTTATGATGGTTTTGTTGAGTGCATGTTCAGAAAGTGAAAAGACAGCAGGTGAAAAAGAGACTGTTACTGAAAAAACAACGGAGGAAAGTGAAGCTGTTGAAGTTGATAAAGGCCTGCTAAATGTTGAGGTAACCTTGCCGGCTTCCATGTTTGAAGGAGAGGATGCAGATAGCTCAATTGCAGAAGCAGAAAAGGAAGGCATAAAAGTCACCAGGAATGACGATGGCTCAGTCACGTATAAAATGTCTAAAGCTAAGCATAAAGAAATGATGAAAGAAATGGAAACAGAGCTGCAGAAAACCATTGCCGATACGAAGAATGGAGAAGATTACCCATCCGTAAAAGAAGTTACGAATAACAAGGATTTTTCAGAGTTTACATTGGAAGTCGACAGAGAAGCCTATGAAAATAGCTTTGATGGATTTGCGGTGTTTGGACTGGGACTTTCCGGAATGTTTTATCAACTATTCAACGGTGTTGATCCTGAGGACTATGAAGTGAAAATCCTGGTGAAGGATACTGCGACAGGCGAGATATTTAATGAGGTCATATATCCGGATGCGTTGGAAGAGGCAGGGGACGAATCATAATATAATAAATAAACATAGGTAATAAATATAGGGGCGGTTTCTGGCGACTCACTCTGATGCGTAGGAACCGTCTCTATGTTTCCATAGTTGTTGCATGAATGATAAATATGTGATTTAATGAATTATAAATCGTAACAATTACGATTTGTTTGCGAATAAGGTAAATTTCAAAATAGAGCGAAGGTATAGATAACAGCCTTGTCTTAAGAAAGAGAGCCAAACAGAAGGAGATTGAAGGATGACAGAATTCTGGGAATCAAGTTTTATAGAAAAGCAGACGATGTGGGGATTTGAACCTTCAGACTCAAGCATTTTGACTAAGGATTTTTTCCTTGAACAGAAAGTGAAGGATATTTTAATTCCCGGTTTTGGATATGGGAGAAATGCGAAGGTTTTTATTGACAATGGAATAGATGTAACAGGTATTGAGATTTCAAAAACAGCGATTGAATTGGCAAGAGATAATGGGCTTACAATGCCTATTTTTCATGGTTCCGTAACCGATATGCCTTTTGATGACAAGCTTTATGATGGGATATTTAGTTATGCGCTTATACACTTATTGAATAAGCGTGAAAGAGAGAAGTTCATTCACTCCTGCTATAATCAGTTAAAGCCAAACGGATATATGATTTTTACTGCGATTTCAAAAGAAGCCCCAATGTATGGAAAGGGTAAACAATTGGGTAAAGACTATTTTGAGATCATGGACGGAGTAAAAATGTTTTTCTATGATTCCGACTCAATTAAACAGGAATTTGGACAATATGGACTGATCGAAATCTCGGAAATAGTGGAGCCGCATAAGGACAATGAAACGAAACCTCCATTTACATTTACAATAGTAAAATGTCAGAAAAAATGATTAACAGAATTGCACAAACTTTTCACTAAGGCTTGTAAAAAAGCAATAGGATTTCCTTTTAAACCAAAATGCCTGCCTATTAATAAAGGCAGGCATTTTTTAGAACGTATAACAGCTTAGGAAAATAGAATCTATCTCTTAACACATGATTAACAACTAATCACCTGTCCCTCCTTTTGAATAATCTATCATGAAGGAGGTGAACTGTAATGTTAGGGGATTCGAAAGATAATCAGTCAAGCTGTTCTTCAGGAAGAAGAGTTAAATCATTATTTCCACAAATAGAAATTGTGCCTAGAAGTAATCCGGGAGACACTTCAGACGACAACTGCGAGTATTATTGTATCGGCTATGTTTGTGTTAAAGTCTGCTATGGAGAATAACCAGCTTAATTAGACCATGAGCGTGTTTTGCGCTCAGGTATACATAATAGCACAGGTACTGGTCGTGGTTGGATATACTTTATGACTTAACATTCAGTTAGCGGTATTAATTGAATTTTACCTGGAGGACGATGGTTCCAACACGCAACTCCCTATAATTACTTCCTCTATTCATATATAATAAAAGCAATTCTAATTACAAAAATAGGTGAACAATTCATGAATACAACGATCAAAGATATAGCGAAGCTTGCCGGTGTGGCGAAGAGTACTGTTTCCAGGTATTTGAATGGCGGCAATGTAAGTGAACAGACGAAAGCCAGGATCAGAAAAGTAATTGAGGAAACGAAGTATGAGCCTAATTCGTTTGCGCAAAGCCTGAAGGCAAAGAAAACGAACTTTATTGGGGTAATTGCTCCTACACTTGATTCTTATGTAACATCGACGGTGCTGATGGCCATTGATGAACAACTGAGAAAGCGTGATTATACCACGTTGATCATTAGCACAAGCAAGCATGTGGACCGGGAAATCGAAAGCCTGATCAGCTTGTCCCGCCAAAAAGTGGACGGCATTATTCTGATTGCAACAGGGGTAACGGAAAAACACATCGAGACGATTAATTCCATTCAAATACCAGTCTTAATCGTTGCCCAGGAAGTTGATCAATGCACCTGCATTATTAATGATGATTATCTGGCAGGTTTTAAAATGGGCCAGTATGTTGCAGAAAGAGGACATCGCGCAGTAGCATATATTGGGGTAACGGAAAGTGATATAGCCGTAGGGCAGCGCCGAAAGCAGGGAATCATGGAGGGGTTAAAGACTGCCGGAGTCTCTGATGTTAAAACCTTTGAATCCCAGTTTGATTTGCAGGATGCAGCCAGAGTTACACAGGAAGCGCTCGAGGACTGCTCGCCGACAGCCATCATTTGTGCGACTGACACAATCGCGTTTGGGGCGATGAAAACAATCTCGAAACTGGGGAAAAAAGTGCCGGAGGATTTTTCAATCGCAGGTTTTGGGGGATACAATATTTCAGAAGTCATTCATCCTTCCCTAACGACCATTCGCTTTAAAAATGAAGAGACAGGTGTAATGGCTGCCGAGACGATTATTAAATTGACGAACGGGGAAGAAGTCACGCCATTACAGGTTTCCGGGTTTGACTTTATTGAAGGTGAGAGCGTGAAAAGTGTAAAAAGCTGATAACGTTTTCAAAAAAGGGTTGTTGAAATTTGAAAATTATACTATAATCACATCAATGGAACCGGTTCCCGCACAACGAACCCATGTAAGGGTAAGAAGCGGGTCATTTTTTGAACGGAAAAGGAACCGGTTCCAAAAACCAAAACAACATACATGACTATTTTTTTATCCAGAAATGGAACCGGTTCCGTTACTGAATAAAGGGGAGGAAATAGACAAATGGCAAACATAAAATCCAAATACCTGCCTACAGTCCAAGAGTTGCTAAAATTAATTGGAGGGAAGGAAAATCTTCAGGGTGCAGCCCACTGTGCCACAAGGCTGCGGCTCGTTCTGAAGGATAATTCCCTGGCAGACACAAAGGCAATCGGTGAGCTTGACCATGTAAAAGGATCGTTTGTAGCAGGAGATCAGCTGCAGATTATCTTTGGGGCGGGTACGGTTAATGATGTGTACGCTGTCTTCACAGAAGAAGCGGGCATTACAGGGATGTCGCTTGGCGACGTAAAAGAGCAATCTGCCCAGAAGCAGAATGCTTTCCAAAAAGGAATCAAGGCTTTATCAGATGTGTTTGTTGAAATCATTCCAGGCTTATTGGCCGCTGCGCTTTTGATGGGGGTAACAGGACTTCTCAGCCAGGAAGGAATTTTCGGTGAACAGTCGGTGGTTGAGATGTATCCGGCCATAGCTGGTTTTAATCGTTTTATCAGCATCATGTCAACCGGGATCTTTACGATTCTTCCATTGCTCGTTGTATATTCGGCGACAAAGCGTTTTGGCGGCAACCCGGTTCTCGGGTTAGTGCTTGGTGCGATTATGCTTCACCCGGATCTTGCAAACGCTTATTTAGTTGGAAACGGAACGGTCGAACCGGAAGTCATCAGCTTATTTGGCTTAAAGATTTCACTTGTTGCGTTCCAGGGCGGCATCATCATTGCTTTATTAATGGGGCTTGTTGTGGCAAAGCTCGACCAATTTTTCAGCAGGAAAGTTCCGGATATTATCAAGCTTTTCCTTGCGCCATTTCTAACAATTGTCGTTTCTGGTTTTCTATTATTCTCGGCTATTGGCCCATTTGGCCGATTGTTATCAGATGGAATTACCGCTGGTCTGATGTGGAGTGTCGATAACTTAGGGATTGTCGGGTTTATGCTATTTGCAGGGATCCAGCAGGTGATCGTTATTACCGGCCTGCATCATGTGATTGGGGCGGTTGAAGCACAGCTGATTGCTGACACAGGATCGAACTTCATTATGCCGCTGATGTCGGTTGCTTTAATGGGACAGGGCGGAGCAGTGCTTGGGTACACTTTGGTTCTTTGGAAAAATGATAAAGCCAAACAGATTGGCATTTCAGCGTTTGGTTCGACAATGTTTGGAATCTCTGAACCTGCACTGTTTGGGGTTAACGTGAAATATAGATTTCCGCTCGTTATGGGCTGTTTGGGCGGTGCCATCGGCGGAGCGTATGTATACATGACTGGAGTCAAGGCATTAGGGTTTGGTGCGACTGCACTGCCTGGATTCGCAATAGTCGCGGCACAGGGAAACGGACATATCAACTACATTATCGCCAATGTACTTGCCTTAGCAGTTGGTGCGGTTCTGACAGTTGTGTACTTTAAAGTAAAAAAACCAAACTTAGATTAATAGAAGGGGAGGGAGAAATTCCTCTCTTCTCTATTTTTTACAGGAGAGGACTTAGTATGGAGAGATATACAGAAGCAAAGTATCGAACGCTGCATGAAGCAAACGAGAATGAACTGGAGAGGCTTCGGGGAAAATCCGCTGAATCCCCATGGAAGCCGGCATACCATATTCACCCGCAGTATGGCTTAATGAATGACCCTAATGGTCTTGCATACTTCAACGGAGAATTTCAGGTGTTTTATCAGTGGTACCCATTCGGGGCCATCCACGGCATGAAGCATTGGGCCCATGTGAAATCAGCAGACCTTGTAAACTGGGAGCGCCTTCCGGCTGCACTGGTTCCGGTGGAGGATTATGAGTCCCATGGTGCCTATTCCGGGGCTTCCCTTGAGGTGGACGGAAAACTCTATTTGTATTACACAGGCAATATCAAGTACAGCGCAGAGGAAAGATCCGCGAATCAGTGCCTGGCAATCATGGATCAGGAAGGGAAGATTCAAAAGTATAAAAACAACCCGATTATTGAAGGGGTTCCGCAGGGATATACAGGGCATGTCCGCGATCCGAAGGTGTTTGAAAAGAACGGACGCTATTATATGCTGCTTGGTGCACAGCGGGAAAATATGACGGGTGCCATCATTGTCTATGAATCTGATAATGCCATTGACTGGTCTTTTAAGGGTGAGCTGAATCTGCAGATTGATTTTCCTGAATCAGTTTATATGCTGGAGTGTCCGGATTATTTTGAGCTGGATGGCAAGGATGTCCTGATTTTCTCTCCGCAAGGGTTAAAGGCGGAAGGGCATGATTACCATAACCTTTATAATGTGATGTATGCGGTGGGCCATTTGGATGTGGAAGCTCTTTCATTTGTGCCAGAGCATTTCCAGGAGCTTGAAAAAGGATTTGATTTTTACGCACCGCAAACTTTTGCCGGCAAACACAATGAGCGCCTGTTATTTTCATGGGCCGGAATGGGTGAAATCGATTATCCGAGTGATAAGGAAGACTGGGCGCATTGCCTGTCCATTCCGCGTGAGCTGGGTCTTGTGGATGGCAAGCTTGTTCAAAAGCCTTCGGTTATGCTGAAGCAGCTTCGTGCAAAGTCGGAAACGAACAGTGTGACTATCGAAGCAGGAAGCGTGATGATCGATGAAGGAATCGGGCAGCACGAGCTCGAATTTAATTTTGACACAGAAAATGCTGATGTTTTTGGGATTGAGCTGTTTGCTTCTGAAAAAGAAGGCTTAGTGCTTGAGTTTGACTGCAGCTCACAAGCTGTGAGGCTTAACCGGGAAAAATTTGAATGGGCATTTGGAGGGGAATACGGCTTTGTAAGGAGCTCCGGGCTAAAAATCGGCACTTCTGTAAAAGTTCAAGTGTTTGTAGATCACAGCATTGCAGAAATTTTTGTTAATGACGGGGAAGCTGTGTTCACGGCAAGAGTGTTTCCTGAAAACGGATCAAACGGAGTCAAACTGTTCACTGATCAAAAAATGACATGCAGTTATGTGAAGCATGAGTTAAAGCAAGGGATTACACGGTAAGGGTGAGGACATGACGAAACTATACTCGATTGGTGAAGTGTTGATTGATTTTATCCCGTTAAAGAAGGGGGAGGCCCTGAAGGATGTCGCAGCTTTCGAGCGGGCCCCGGGCGGTGCGCCGGCTAATGTTGCTGCAGCAGTGGCGAAGTTCGGCCACGAAGCTTCCATGATTACCAAGCTGGGGAATGATGCGTTTGGCGATTTCCTGATTGAGCAGCTGCAAAGTGCCGGGGTGAAAACAGACAAAATTCTCCGCACCAGTGAAGCGAATACAGGACTTGCGTTTGTTTCTCTGAAAGAAAACGGTGAGCGGGATTTTTCTTTTTACCGGAAACCGTCTGCAGATTTGCTTTTTGAGGAGTCAGAGCTTCAGGCAGAATGGTTTGGACAAGGGGATATTCTGCACTTCTGCTCGGTTGATCTTGTGGATAGCCCGATGAAAGAAGCCCATAAGAGAGCTGTGGAGTTAGTGAAGGAAAATGGCGGTCTTATCAGCTTTGATCCGAATGTCAGATTGCCATTATGGGAGAGTCCTGAGGAATGCCGGGCTGCCATTTTGGAATTTTTGCCCCATGCACATATTGTTAAGGTATCTGATGAGGAACTTGAATTCATTACCGGAATCAGGGAAGTGGATGAAGCGATTGCTTCGCTGTTTACGGGCGATGTCCAGGCTGTGGTCTTTACTAAGGGCGCTGATGGAGCAGAGCTGTATACACAAGCTGATAAATGGGAGTCTTCGGGATTTACAGTAGATGTCCAGGATACTACAGGTGCTGGTGATGCTTTTATCGGCGGATTTTTATTTAAGCTTCTGGAAGCTAAAGCAAATCCTGAAAATGTGTTAAGCATACTAAGAGAAAAGCATGCAGACATTTTGCTGTTTGCCAATGCAAGCGGGGCGTTAACCGCAGCAGGCAAGGGGGCTATTTCAGCACTGCCTGTTAAGGAAAAAGTGCTGGCTCTTATAAAAGAACAGTAAAAAAGCTAAAGACGGCATGCCATGTTTAACTTTCAAAGAAGATGCAATGAAGCATAATTTCCGTATGAGGAGATTATGCTTTTTTTTATGAAAGATAAATCATTTCTGAGCAGAAGGGAAACATCCATTCATGCTGCCGATTAGGTACTCGAGTGCAATCAGGATAAAATTTACAGAAATGCAAACAATAAAACCTGGTGTTTACATAGTGTGCACCATTAAATAAAAAGGAGGCATTTCTAATGAAGAAGATTTTTGCTTTTTCACTGGTTTTTATGATGCTGCTGTCCTTCTCTGGACTGGCATCAGCTGCAGATAACACCGGCAGCAAGAAAGACATCGTTGATACTGCTGTACAAGCAGGAGATTTTAAGATCCTGGCAGCTGCTTTGGAGAAAGCGGGGCTGGCTGGGACGCTTAAAGGTGAAGGTCCATTCACTGTATTTGCTCCAACAGATGCGGCTTTCAACCAGCTTCTGACGGATTTAAACATTACGGCAGAACAGTTATTGGCAAGAAAGGATCTGAAGGATATTTTGCTTTATCACGTGGTTCCGGGTAAAGTCATGTCTGCTGATTTGAAAGATGGAATGAAGGCAAAAACACTCGCAGAGAAAGAAGTGACAATCTCCCTTAACCCTGTAAAAGTCAATGATGCAACTGTAGTAACACCTGACATTGCAGCATCCAATGGTGTAATCCATGTCATTGATCGGGTATTATTGCCGAAATAGTTCTGAGAAGAGACTGAAATTCCCTGGGGTTTTCAGTCTTTCTTTATGTCTTTTTTGCCATATTTACGTTATTAGTTATTCAAGAATGATCCTGGTGAGATTAGCCTGTCACAAAATGTTCGAAATTTGGAGGAAAATTTGTTTATTATACTCATGATTATTGTGAAAGCAGCTGAAAAGAGTGTTTAAATGAGGTATTTGTGACACACATCACAAATATAAGTCCTACGCTTCGTTCTAAAATTGAGAAGCATATTATATGTTGTCTTCCCGCTTCTGTCAATAGTAAGAAAACAGGCTAACTTATTAAAATCAAGACTAAGAAAGAAGGTAGCCGGTGTGAAGCTGAAAAAAGATTTTACAATAATCAGATAACATGCCTATAATAAACCTCGGGGTGAGAATTATGACAGATATTGGTGTATTAACCAGAATTATGGGATCAGCATACAATCAGTTTGGTAAAAAAGTACTGGCTACTCAGCTGAGGTATGCGACTTTGGAAGCTGTTTTTGAAGTGGATGAGGAAGTTCAGAGAAAGCTGGATCCTAAAAGGCGGGTGGAGATCAGAGAGTTTATCATTCAATCGCTGGAAGGAGGCAGGGACTTTTATTTTTCTCCATTTGTTTTTTCGGCCAGAGGCGCGATTCGCCAAACGGAGGATGGATGGGAACTGACTCCCGGAAGCAAGCTTTACATCATTGATGGACAGCACAGAAGCGCGAGTTTTTCATCTGCCATAAGCCATCTTAAATCCAGAAAAGAATCAGCGGAAGAAACAGGCAGGCTGGATGAAGCAAGCAAACTGCAGACCTATATTGAAAGATTGAAAGAATATCCTGTTGCCTTGCAGGTATTCCTGGATTTGACAACCTCTGAGGAGAAACAGCTTTTCACAGACATAAATACTGAAAGAAGAGAGGCTCACATCGGGCAGATCATGCTTTATGATCAGCGTGACCCATATACTGAGCTGACAAGAACTGTTGCAGCGAAGCTTCAGCCAATCTTTGAAATAGAACAAAGCCTTTCCAGAATTTCCATTCACAACTCCGCACTTACATCATTAGCCACCATGAAGAGATGCATCATTGCCTTGTTTGAAGGTATTTTGACTGTAAAAAAAGGACCCCCATATTACAGATGCAATCCGACGGAAGCAGAAGAGATTGCACTTGGATTCTTTCAAGTATGGCAGCAGATTTTCCCGAAGAGAAGCGCTGACAGATTTAAATTTGTAAGCGGTTACTCCGGTGTGCAAATAGCTCTTGCTTATTGCGCCAACCAGCTGGCCAGGACTCATAACTTATCCTGCAAAGAAGCTATACACGAACTCAAACACTTAAAACGAGAGTGCAGCTGGAAGCATGATGATCCGATGTTCCGGCATTTGTTTGACCCTATGTCTTCCAAAATTAAAGGCCATTCTGCCACGAGAAAAATCCAGCAGACCTCATTGGAATTTAAAAAGAAAATCGAACAGGGAGGGCTGAAGCCGTGATTGTTCATGACATTTTTACAAAGCGGCAGACCTTTATAGCGCTGTCTGTTTCCCAACTGGTCCATATGCATAAAGAAGAAGGGCTTATTCTGAGAGACACGAATCAGCTTCAGGTCAGAAGGATTAAAAAGTATATCTTCTCTAATGCTGCAGGGGGAGAAATATATCTGCCGCCGCTGGTTGCCGCAGCAGAAGAGGGGATGTTAGGGGGACAAACTCCAGGCAAATTAAAAATCGTAGATGGATCACACCGGATGAAAGCCCTGCTTCAGCTCGAGGATCAAATTTTCATGAGCATGAAAAGTGAGAAGGACGAAGAGATCCGGAATGCTTATCATCTTCAATATCTGCTGGAAAAGACAGAGATTGCCATTCAGGTCCTTGAAGGCCTTTCCAATGATGAGGAGAACCAGCTTTTTATTGATTTAAATACAAAAGGGAAACAGGTGGCATTGTCCAAGCGAATCGCCTATGATTCCAGAGACCGTTTAAACGGGATTACCAACCGGATTCTTCAATCGAATGCAAAGCTGATCGAAGCAGGTGTGGAAACCGAAAAAAGAGCCATTATTCGGCCAGCTAATAAAAAGTTTCTCTCACTTTCCCAGCTGCGTTTGCTTGTGGCCACTTTTCTGGCAGGCAAGCTGTTAAGCAGAGCAGATGAATGGAAGGAGAATGCCGGGGGAGAGGATGAAGCCTATATGGATATCGTAAATTGCTGGTTCGATAAACTCTTCACCTTTGATTCTCCTAAAAGAATCGGAAACTATCACGAAACCATGCTGGCGAGCTTTCCGCTCATTCAAGCTGTTTCGTTATACGCAATTAAAGACTGGGAAAATCAATCCCTGTCTGCCAAAAAACGAAGTCTGATTGTGCGAATGGATAGCATAAAGGGTGTAGATTGGAGCAGCAAGAACCCGCAGTGGCGAAGATTTGACGGAATGGGAAGAGGAGAATTCTTTTACCCTGATAAAAGCAAGAGAAATATAGAGGAGATCGCCAATTGGCTGGAGTCGCAAAGGAGGTGAGCAGGATGTAGCAGCATAAAAAAAACCCTCAGGCGGGTCTTGGTGGACGATAGCCTGAGAGTCTCGGTGAGATGGAGTATACCAGCTCATAAGTTAGTATACTCCTTAATTTGCATTTTTTAAATAGTGAAGTTTAAGGGAGGGTATTCAATACAATGAATGCATTACTAATCAAGAAGTACATCATCATTCCTGAAACGAAATCAATCAGGGCCTATTTTTCCGAAATAGGTGAATGCTGCAGTTTGGTTTTGGAAGGGAATTATACGTTTATGGTAAAGATGAAACCGATTGAAATTATAGACGAAAGCATCAATTATTATGGCTTTGATTTGAATGGTGCATCTAGCGGTTCAAAAACCATACTTGGACCCTGCAGAGCTGCACCCGTACGAATTCCAGGCGGAATGGATATGTACTGGTTTCCTCATACTTCGCCTGGACACGATGAATGTGTGTGGTTTGCGCTGCATCATGTGGATGCCATCATGCCTGAGGGCCATAATACCTCAAACGTTTATGTGAGTGGCGGGCATTGTTTTAAACTGAATGCTGCTGAAAAAGAGGTTTCTATGAGATATGACCGGGCAGAGAAGCTGGAATCAAGAATATCCAAGCGCAAGGTAAACACCTTCAGCTTTATTATGGAAAGAACCACCGACACTTACTCGGTTAAAAAAGGAAAGCGAAATTATCTCATTGACAGGAAGAAAGAGTAGAAACAGTTAGCGTCATTTCGGGCTTAAGAGTGCCTGTCCGCATAACAGCATGGGGATAGGCACTTTATTTGTTCCAAATCAGGCACCTGACCTCATGGATTGGACTTAGAGGACAGGTGTTTTCATTTTTCTGATCCACCTATCTGAAAATTTAACAGGTCAGCGTCGTACAATTAATGGGGAAAGATGATGACATAACTCAAAGGGAGATAATCATACATGAAAAACCTGACCATATTCACCGCCTCAGCTGTTAAGCCAAATATCATTGTGAATCCTGCTGATGATTCAGACCGAATGGAACCTCCAGCCGGCTGGAGCATCTCAGCCGAGAATCCTGAAGATATCATCCATGGCTTCTCTCAATTAAAGATCAAAAAAGAATTCAAGCTAAGAGGCTATCAATACTTCAGCGGAGGAAACGGCAATGGAATGGTCTGGGCGATTCCAGCTGCAATGGAGCTTCCTGAACCTGACCTTTGCGACCGATTGGATGACTTTTTCCTCAGTCCTCCTAAGCCTCAGTTCGCATTGGATGACTTTATGGGTGCGATTGATGGGGACAGGTCACCTTTATCTTATCTGCAGGCAGCGATTGCTTTGCATGAGCTTCATGAATTTGGGGCGATGTGGCACGGCTGTTCCTGGGGACAGGATCGGATTTTGCCGTATACGGATGATTACAGAGAAGAGATGCTTTCAGACATAGACGATCATGTTCCCACAATAGAAGATTACTTGAATTTTATTCACCCGTGGGATGAACTGAAGGAAATTCCGGATATCCTAAATCCTCATTTCTTCTATAAAAATGGAAAACCGGTAATCATTTTTTATACGATTAATGATATCGGCTATTACAAATTAAACCGGTATATCCATACCTTTGAAAAAGAATCCTATATTCAGAAGGTTGAACGTGAAGAAATTGGGTCAGGCCCAGGGGGAATCATTTTCTGATTGAAATGAAACAAAGATGTCACGATTATAAGCCCCATTACCATGCAAATAATGTTAGAATCAACAGGGAGGACTAAGCGGAAGGCAAGGTTCTCTTTTCTTTTTCCGGGGAGTTTACCAGCATTGGGATTTTTCAGAAATCATTGAGCATCAACTCCTGTTATAATAGGTGTATAATAAGTATTGGCGTATAGAGAAAGAGAGAATAATTAAAAGGGGAAGAAACGATCATGAAAGAGGAAGCAACCCTGAAAATGCAGGGACGGCCTTTATCAAAGATCCTCGCACTTACAGTCAAGACAGGGATTATTAAATCTAACCTGATCCCGATGTTTGCAGGATTAACACTGGCCTTATATACGTATGACTTCGGCCTTCTGGAGAAACTGCCCGAGATTCTGCTGGCCTTTATTGGCTCAAGCCTTGTAATGGGGGCAGCCGGAGCTTTTAATAATTTATATGACCGTGATATCGATTCGATCATGAAGCGGACCCAAAGCAGACCAACTGTCACAGGGGAAATCAAGCCAAAGCAGGTGTTGTGGCTTGCATCCTTCATGTCTGTGTTTGGAATCCTCGCTCTTGCCTTCACGACTCCGTTAGCGGGGCTGCTTGGATTTTTAGGGCTGTTTTTTTATGTGGTCCCATACACGATGTGGAGCAAGAGAAGAACCATTTATAACACGGAGATCGGAAGCATTTCCGGTGCGACGCCGCCGCTTATCGGCTGGGCTGCCATCCATCCGGATATCACGCATCCTGCGATTCTTGGCCTGTTTATCATCACCATCATCTGGCAAATGCCGCATTTTTATGCGATTGCGATCCGGAAGCATGATGAATATAAAGCGGCAAATGTGCCGATGCTGCCTGTTGTTAAAGGTGTCAGAAGGACGTATATCCAGACGAATGTTTACTTAGTTATTCTGATCGGGATCAGCTTTCTGTTAGGTTCTTTAAGCCTTGGCCTTATGCTGGTTGCCCTTCTTTTGGGAATCATTTGGCTGGGCATAAGTGTCTATGGGTATAAACGGATGGACCCGGAAAAGTGGGCAAAATCACTGTTTATCTTTTCGCTTGTTCATATGACAGTACTGTTCTCGACGGTTATCATTTACTCGATTATGGGGATTATTTTTAATTTGTAAAAAAACAGACACACTGGACAATCAGTGTGTCTATTACTGTTTAAGAGGTTATTCTTGATTTGCGGATTCCGTCATAAATACTGATTCCTGCATAGATGATGAAAATGATAATGATGCTGCTTAGCAGCCAGCTCTTCAATTGGGCAGCTGAGATTGAAAATAAATCGGTCATGTATGCTATAAATTCCGCCTGTAGCAAACCCGGGTTCAGCAGGATGAAGATGAACACTATGGTTGCAAACAGTTCAAGGATGGTATTGAAGATCGCCATTTTTTTCGTCCATTGCCCAATGATTAGTTTGTAAAGAGCGAGTCCCGCTTCGAGCGCAATTATGATCACAACGACCGGCCAGTATCCGAGCAGCACATCCTGGTTGACCGCAGGAATCTTAAACTCCAGTCCGTCACCTCCGCTCCTGTAGACACCCATCAGCCTGTCGGCATAAAAGTAAAGGGTAGCCCAAATGGCAGTCCACATTAAGCTTCCGAACACCTCGAACTTGGAAATGGCTTTTTTCTTCGGAATATATGTGATGCTTTTCAAATCGTCCGGAGTCCACGGTTTTAAGCTTGGTGACAACGGATGCTGCTCTTTACCTTTATCCAACCTCTCAATAACCGCGAACACTATCGTCAGCCAGAAAAATACCTGGACGGCCACTTCAATGAGTCTCCAAATTCCGTAGCCCATTAATTCGAGTATGGCATTGATGATCGTTTCCTCACGGTTAAAATTAAATATAAACTCGGCAGCAATCGAAATCAATGAAATCGCTGCGGCAATCGGCAGGATCATTTTTAACAGTGATACATATACATCAAAATAGCGCGGCCCGATAAGATGCATCGGCTGATCCCGGTATCCTGCCGCCAGGGCTGCGGGACTGCCCAATTTGCTGAGGACATCTTTAACAGCTTCCTCGTTGTAATCATCCGGAAGCATATCGCCGATCGTTGACTGGAGCTCGAGTGCGATATCCGCACGGCTCTTTTCAGGCAGCCTCCGGGTCACTTCCTGTATATAAACCTCAATTAAATTCATCTTCCTCATCCCCCTTTAACAGCCCGTAAAGCTGTTTGGAATTCTTAATCCATTCTTCTCTCAGTTGCAGAAATGTCTCCAGACCAAGTTTGCTTAAAACATAATACTTGCGCGGCCGGCTCTCCGTATGATCCCAGCTGCTCGTGACAAGCTCCTGTTTTTCCAGACGCCTCAGCAATGGATATAACGTGCTCTGATCAATATTGATACCGGAGTCCTCCAATAACTGAACCAGTGAATAACCGTATTGCGGTGTCCGAAGCTGGCTCAGCACTGCCAGCGTCAATGTCCCTCTGCGCAGTTCGGTTGTTAACGAATTCAGCAGCGTGCTCATTCAATCACCTCGCTTGATATACTATATGTCATACACTATATGGTTTATACTATGTATCATACAGTACAAAGGTGAAAAAAACAACAAAGAAAAAAACATTGGCTGAATCCCAATGTTTTAATGCTGTTTACCCAGTGCCATATTATATCCATCTGCTCTTCCGTCTGCAATCGTCCTCTTTGTAATAAGGGCTGTATCGATCCCCGGGCTTATGACTACATTATCTCTTTTAATTCTAATCCGGTAGGAAATATTCAAGATTAATAATCCTTCTTTTCTGATGAAAATGCCCTTAGTGGGTCGATATTGGCCATTTTTAAAATTGTTTAAAATATTCCTTTACAGGAATATTCCTAGTAGTGTATATTGTTCTTAAGGAAAGTTACAATAAGGAGCGGGGGTGGGATCTACAATTGAAATGGGAAAAGTGAACACAATCACACTGGGAGATGATTCAACATGAACGGGCAAATTTTCAGTGCACTGGCTGAGCCCAACCGCCTGGATATCATTGACCTGCTGCTGGAGGGAGCACTTCCGGTGGGGGATATTGCCAAAAAGCTAGATTTGAACCAGCCTCAAACCTCCAAGCATCTTCGCGTTCTTTGCGACGCTGGCCTCGTTGAGGTTCAGCCGATCGCCAACCGCCGGATTTATAAAATCAGGCCTGAACCTTTTCAGGAACTGGATAGGTGGCTTGATTCCTACCGCCGATTATGGGAAGGCCGAATGGATAGGCTGGATGATTACCTTAACGTATTGCAGGGCAAAAAACCTTTGAATTGATGGTATTAAAATGGAGTAAGCTCAATAAAATTTGTCTCTTCAGTTACAAACGGTTTTACAAATACAGCTTCTAATGGAGGAGTAACAATGTCAAATAATGCAATGCTTTCAAGAGTTGAAGATGAACGAGTGCTGGTATTGGAGCGAGTATTCGATGCACCGCGTGAGCTTGTCTTTAAAATGTTTAAAGAGCCGGAACACCTGAAACATTGGTGGGGTCCGAGAGGCTGGGAGCTCCCGGTTTGCAGCGTTGACTTCAGACCTGGTGGAGTATGGCATTATTGCATGAAGTGTGTTGATCGGAATCAGGGCCAATTCTATGGCATGGAATCTTGGGGCAAGGGGATATATAAGGAAATTAGCGAGCCGGAGAGCATCAGCTATACGGACTACTTTTCCGATGCTGAAGGGACTATTAATGAGGAAATGCCATCTACAGAAGTGACTCTGGAATTTGTGGATGTGGACGGCAAAACGAAATTAATTAACCGGGGAGAATATGTATCTGCAGAAGCGCTCCAGTCCGTGATGGAAATGGGTATGCTGCAGGGTATTACAGATACCTGGAATCGTCTGGAAGAGCATTTGAACGAGATCAAATAACGAAATTGAACATATAGAAGGCAAGTTTTGCTGCAAATTTATAAATTAACAAGGCGTTGATCCTAGAAGGATTAACGCCTTGTTTGGTTTCACCTGAGCCCTATATCTCTGTGGGAGAATTCATAATTGGATTTTTAATGATTATGTTAATAGGTTATCAGTCAAAGTCGTTATGGGACTCCATCCGGTCTTCTGGTTGATAAGCTAGAAAATTTTAGGGTTTATCTATCAGCCTTTTGGATGAGAAAAGTCCACACTTATGAAGGATTACTGTATTCCATCAATAATATAAAGTAGTAGATAACCATTTTTTTGTATGCCCTCTATCCTTATCTGGAGGGTCCATTTAAATTTCATTTTTGGGAGTGATACCATTGTCAGAATTGATTTATGCCGGTTCATTAAAGACGCTTGAAGATGAAGGTGCAAAGGTAATTAAAGGTGGAAGTCATGCAATTGCCGTATTTGTTTACGAAAAACAAGTCTATGCGGTGGATAACCGATGTCCTCATATGGGATTTCCCCTCCATACAGGAAGCCTATGTGATGGGATTCTGACGTGTCATTGGCATCATGCCCGCTTTGATATAAAAAGCGGTGGAACCTTGGATCCATGGGCAGATGATGTTCCTACTTATCCTGTTGAGATTAAGGAAGATGGGGTTTGGGTTCACCGGGTTCCTTTTAATAAGGTGACAATCGAAAAATTGAGGCAGCGATTACGTGACGGCCTTGAGCAAAATATTAGTCTTGTCATCGCTAAATCAGTTGTCGGATTGATGGAAGCGGGTTTTCCAGCGACTGAGATTGCAAAAATCGGCGTCGAATTCGGAACAACACATCGGAGGAGTGGATGGGGATCGGGATTAACGATTTTAACAGCCATGACAAATGTATTGCCCAAATTAGATAAAACTGGGCAGGTTTTAGCGCTGTTTCAAGGCCTGGTTCATGTTGCACGGGAAAGTTCCGGCATGGGAACACGCTTTTTGCTTGGATCCCTTCCTGTATCAAATGAAAAGAATACCCAATCATTCGAACAATTATCAGAATGGTATCGTCATTGTGTGGAGGTGCGGGATTCTCAGGGAGCTGAGCGTGTGCTGTTGACCGCGATAGAATTGGGATTCTCGGACGAGCAGCTTGCTGATATGATGACCACAGCGGTCACGGATCATTTTTATGTAAATACAGGTCATACTCTTGATTTTCATAATAAGGCATTCGAGATTATAAATCAGATTGGTATTGAGCACCGGCCCTATGTATTGTCATCCCTGCTGTCTGGTATCAGTGATGTAACCCGCAGTGAAGAATCCCATAGCTGGCAATCACCTGTGAACCTGGTCATACCCTTAATGGAGGCGTTCCGGGAATTACCTGATATTCTTGCTGATGACGCATCACGAGGGGACGCAGGTATAGATGAAACAGCCCTGGTTGAACAAATTTTATCAGATGAACCTATTAAAACGGTAAATATGATGATGGATGCACTAAAAAACGGCGTCACTCCTTCCCGGTTGGCCCAGCTCGTAACTTTAGCAGCTGCTGATCGGATTTCCCGCTTCCATGTACAAAATGATTTCAGGGATTGGATTACTGTACTTCATACATTTACTCACGCACATGCGGTACACGAATCGTTACGCCGCTCTGCTACACCTGAATTGACCCGGGCTGTTTTCCATGGAGCAATGAGTGTGTATCTTGATCGTTTTCTCAATACACCGTCTGCCAGAAGGCCGGAACCAAAGGATGTGGAAACTGAACCGCAGAATCCTTCAGAATTATTGGAGATGATGAATCAACAGCAGCAGGTTGCAGAATCTGCAAGATGGGTAGTAAATCACCTGACACGCGGCGGTGATAAAAGTGAACTCTTCAATACGCTCGGGCACGCTTTACTAAGAGAAGATGCAGAGTTTCATTCATTTCAAATGTATGAAGCAGCAATGATCGAACATGATCATTGGGAAACGGAGGATTCCGAGCTTGCTAAATATGCACAGGAAACATTGATCTTAGCAGTCACACGTTATCTGGCAGGCCATGCCCCAACTGCGAGAGAAATGCCGCATACAGCACAAATTGCCATGCGCCTCCACCGGGGAGAAAAATTATTTGAAGATGCATGATCAATCGATGACGAGTCATGATTCAGAACGAGAAAGACAAATGATTATATCATGCTAATTATCGCTTTTATAAACCTGTTTTAAAAGTGTCTAATCCCTTGGTAAATAAGGGGTTAGGCATTTTTTTAATATCATAATTAACGTTATGAACATCAGGGAAGTGGAATAATCGTCATGACTATTTTCAAACAAACAAAAAGCCTAAGAAAGGGATCGTTAATTTATTGTTTTATAGTTGAAGTCTCAGGCTTTGAATTTAAATGGAATTAATTCTTAACAAAATGACAAATATTCTTGACCTAATGTTAAGTATTCTTTACAATGAAAAAGCAGGAAATGGTAATAGGGGATGTTAAATATGCTGAGAAATAAAGTGAAGGAATTAAGAGCGAGGCATAATTATACTCAGTCTGATTTAGGTAAATTGGTTGGGGCTACCCGCCAAACCATTGGCATGATTGAAAAAGGTGACTATGCTCCGTCTGTGCTGTTAGCATTGAAAATTGCTAAAGCATTACGGGTCGATTTAGAGGAACTGTTTTGGATAGAGGGGGAGGATGAGTGAACATGGAACGGTTTTAGCGTTCACCTTTTACAATGAGTGTGTTTCTGATTGGGCTTGCGATCATTTATTCGCTGAGCATCGTATTGGAGCAGCGGAATTACATGACGACGACTATTTTTATTGCTTATGCTATTTTTGTCATCAGCTATTTCGGAACAATGGTTTATTTTAACCTTAAATTCCCAGACCGGAAGATTCGTATTCTTACCTTCATCCCTTATGAGCTGAAAGAAGAAGATGAAGGGCATCAATATATTACGTATCGTGCTTGCCGAAAAGTATATATTTACTACTATTTTGCAATTCCGGCAGCCATTGTTGCAGTTGCACTGTTTAAAGAAGTCGAGTTGCTCCCTGTCATCGCTTTGACTGTACTTGGCATTGGGCAGTATTTTATTTTTTGGTCGGAAGTAAAAAAACTATATGAATAAAGGGGAGGATGAAGGATATGCTTTTATCGTATCTATTTGTATTTCTTCTGGCAGCAATTCCGTTATTTGAACTTGTTGCTGTGATTCCATTGGCTATCATCGGAGGTCTATCTCCAGTTTTGACAGCGATACTTGCTTTTTTGGGGAATGCTCTGACAGTGGTTCTATTAATTGTTTTTGTGGATCAAGTGAAGAAATGGATGAGAAAGCGAAAACAAAAAAAAACGTATGCAAGATATTATCCATGTGGAAGAAGTTGCGGCGACTGAAGCTGAAGCTGCAGGCATGGAAGAGTCGAAAAAAGGCAAACGCGCACGGGCGCTTTTTGATAAGTATGGGTTACCTGGCTTGGCGATTATTGGTCCTTTTTTCGTTGGGTCTCATATCTCCGCGTTTATGGGAATGAGCTTTGGTTCGACAAGAAAAAGGGTAACCGGCTGGATGTTGACCAGTTTATTCCTATGGACAGTCGTTATGGCTGTAGCTTCAAGTTATGGAATCACCTATTTTATGCCTCATGTTGAAGAAGATGGTTTTTTAATCCGACTATTCAGCAACTAACATTTCATTAGAGACTTTTAAGGTCCTTCGTACTAAGCGGGCGCTTTTACTGAGATGTTCACTTTGTTAAGAATACTTTTTGCCGGTTTAGTTGCAGAAGTAAAGTACTTAAGCGATTCACCTTATTCAGCAATTTATTATGCTTGCCGGTTAAAACCAAAAGAAAATACATCCGGCAAGCAGCAGAACACATTAAGATAAGCCTTTATCGCCTTTTTTTTACTCTCTTGGCAATCATGATGGCGGCAAAGAACAAGGGAATATAAATGAATGTAAAGCCAAACCCCATTTTTCCAAAAAAGTCATTAAGCATACTAATTCTTTCGCGCGAATTAATAAAGTTAATTAATATTAATAAAGCACTGACAATAAAAAACACTCCGATCTTTTGTCTAATATTAAAGATTCTCTTGATAAGTCTCGAACAAATCCAAATAGCAATACACACATTCGGAAGCATTATTAAGTTCCAGTTTGCAATTCCAATATATTCGAAACGTTCCACAAAAGGCATTTCAACAATTTTCCACATTGTCAAAGTGGGCCAGACCTGTTTAGCAAGCAGATCTTCCGAATAATAGGCAAACGTAATGACTGCTAAAATCGTATAAATCAAGGTAGTGGTGAAAACAGCAAGGTGGGCCCACTTTTTGGATTTCTTTGGTTCTTTTATAAAAGGATAAAGGAACAGAATAATCTCAAAACCGATGAAGGTAAGCGACATATTGTAGGAACTCATGAGAAGTTCCTTAACGGAATGATCCCAAACTGGGAGAAGATTATAGAAATTTGAGAATTTAATGGCCCAGCCAAATGTGAGAAGAAGATAAGATGGCAATATAAGACCAAAAAAGGCTATACCGACTACCGTTCTGAACCCTCCAAAAATGATATATGTACAGAGAATCATGAAACCAAAGGAGAACCAGAAAGTGCTCAGATCCGGAAACATCCACACTTGAATAATTTCGATAAATGTTCGTGCTATAGCTAAGACATATAAAAAAAAGTAACCTATGAAAATGGAACTGATTGCTTTGCCGATTAAATTGCCTAGAAGGTACTTATGGGCTGTCACAAAATCTCCATCAACCGTTTCGGCAATTTTATAAATCATCCAAAGGATGACATGTATGCATCCCCCGGCAAACAGGATGGAAATCCAAGCATCATAGCCTGCATACTTTGCGATGTCTCTCTGATAGACAAGAACCCCAATGCCAATTTGCATGGACATAATTAAATAAAATACTAGAAATGGGGATATCTTCAGTCTGTCTGGTATTGGCTGCTCCTGTATCTGGTTCACCCCCGTTACATGATATGGTAACTGGCTGCGGTAAAAACTGCGTTTTCCTCTCCCTCGTTATTCATCAATATCCTTATAGGCTCATCACAAACCTGCACATCAGGTACAAGCTTTAATGTCCGCAATTTCCGAATTTCTCTTCCGGAAGATTAGGAGATAATACCATCCGGAATCAAATTTTCATCAATTAAAGTGGCTAAGTAAGCCCAAAGCGCACATTTGATTATTTTCGGCATTACGCTTATTGTTGCCGGTTTTGGAAAACTTATGAATGGATGGCAATAAAAATTTAAGGTGTGAAGGTAAGGCATTTATATTCAGTAAGATCATTAAATTCAATGGAACGGAGGTAGTAGTTCACAGCTTCATCTGCGAAACCCTTATATTATTGCATGGTGGTCGGCGGCATTTCCTGGATTCGGTCATCTTCTTTTGTCAAAATATCTTAGAGGTTATGCCTTGTTTATTTGGGAGATTTTTGTAAATAATATGGCCCACATAAACCATGCGATGGTTTTATCTTTTACTGGGAATATTGAAATGGCAAAAGATGTTCTTGACCCAAGGTGGACCCTCATGTATATTCCTGTATACATTTTTGCGATTTGGGACATTTATCGGACAACCGTAGATTTGAATAGAGTATTTCTATTAGCTGAACAGGAAAATGCAGCTTTCAATTCATATGTCATTAGTGCCTTAGAGATAAATTATTTGGATAAGAGGAGACCACTCAACGCAATAGTGTGGTCTATTTTAACCCCTGGATTAGGCCAATTATATATCCATAGAGTGTTGACTGCGATTTTTACAATGATTTTTATGATTGCATTTGTCTATTTTTCAAAGTTTCTTGTGGCCATTCATTTTCTTTTCATAGGAGAGATTAGTCAGGCAACACAAGTCATTAATCCGCAATGGTTTCTTTTTATTCCTTCTCATTACGGGTTTTCTATATATGATTCATACGTTAATACAGTTGAAAATAATAAACTATTTGAAAGTGAACAACGAAAATATCTAAAGGAAAATTACCAGCAGTATCGAGTGAAAATTCCCGTTTCAGTGAATGAGGTGAAATGAATGCAGATAATCTCAACCTTTGAGCATTCCTCCTATCTGGAATTAGCAATCACAGCTTTGGAAAAAGAGGGTGTAAAGAAAGATAGTATTCTTGCTGTCCCCCTTATTAACAGAGTTGAGGAAAGGAGATTATTTGATACACTTCATCGGGCAGACGGCATTAGCCTTTTTGATAAAGGAGCAGCGATTGCAACGGCGTTTTCTGTTATTGGAGCAAGCGTAGGGTTTATTTTAGAATGGGGTCCCATTTATTGGGGACTAATTGGTGCGGCAACTGGCTTTATACTCGGCTTTATTATCGACTACATTATTTTTAAAGTTGTACATAAAAGAAATAGGGTGGTAAAAGGAAAAAAGTCTGAAGTGGTTTTAGTCTTAGAATGTCAGAAGGAATTGGCTGAGAAAGTTGAAAAGGTGCTGTGGGAATACTTAGCATTAGGAGTAGCAAAAATAGAGTAATTGTTTTGTTCAGATAGTAATACATCAGGAATGGAACTTTTGCTTATCAAAATCTGGCTGAAAGCGAAGATCAGCCAAGACAATTAGTGAGTATTGCAGGGCAACAGGAAGATAAAATGGTTTATATTCAGTCTAAGACCGCTTAACGAAGCGGTTTTTTATTTAAAGGTAAGAAAGTATAAAATTTTGAACGTCGATAACTGTCCAGCTCCAGCGCCTACCCCCTCGAGGTCACAAGCCGAGCCTCCCAAAAAGGCAAAGAACGCCTTTCCGGGAGGCTCGTCTTGTGCTTGTCGGGGGTGGGCAAGGCGCTTGCGCTTTTGTCAATACAAGGGAACACATTCAATCAAGTAAAAATGTAGCAATGAGCATATAAAGATTGTATAATAATTGTACATAATTTGTATAAAGTTAATGTACAAGGAGGCTCATGAAGTTGCCGAAAAAAATGATAGTGATCGGAGCAGGGCCTGGAGGGCTGGCTGCAGGTATGATGCTTGCCGGCAATGGTTTTGAAGTGGAGATTTATGAGAAGCAGACCTATATCGGAGGCCGCAATTCACAAATCCGGCTGGGAGATTACAAGTTTGATATGGGGCCGACTTTTTTGAGTATGCTCCATATTGCAGAGGAGCTATTCCAGGCATCAGGCCGAAACATGCACGACTATATACAGGCTGTTGAACTCGATCCCATGTATGAGCTTATATTTGAAAATAAAAAACTGCTGATGACACGAGATGCGCAAAAAATGAAGGCGCAAATAGAAGAGCACTATCCCGGAAATGGGGAAGGCTATGAACGTTTTATGAGGGAAACGGCCAAAAAGATGGAAGCTTTAACACCGATTCTTCAATCCAGGATGGACCGTTTCAGGCACCTGTTTCAGCCGAAGGTGATCAGAGCGCTGCCCCAGCTTGAAGTGGCCAGCAGTCTCTATGATGTGCTCTCACGCTATTTTACAGAAGAAGAACTGAAGCTGGCATTCACATTCCAGTCCAAGTATCTCGGGATGTCACCGTGGGAATGTCCGGGCGCCTTTTCGATTCTCTCCTATATGGAACACGCTTACGGGGTATTCCATCCCATTGGAGGAGTGAATCAGTTATCAGAGGCAATGGCAAAGGTAATTAAAGAATACGGAGGGAGCATTCACACAGGCAGCGGAGTGAAAAGACTCTGGTTAGAAGGAAAAGCCGTTAAGGGAGTTCTTTTGGAAAATGGTGAGCGCAAGGAAGCCGATGAGGTCATTATTAATGGGGATTTTGCCCACGTCATGACTAATTTGGTTGAAAAAGGAACGCTGAAAAAATACTCACAGGCAAAGCTTGAACGCAAGAAATATTCATGTTCTACGTTTATGATCTATCTCGGAGTAAGCAAACAGTTTGATTTACCTCATCATACAATCGTGTTTGCAAAAGATTATAAGAAAAATGTTGAAGAAATAACGAAGACACAACTGATTTCAGAAGACCCTTCTATTTATATCCAGAATGCAAGTGTTACAGACCCTACACTTGCACCTGAAGGCAAATCAGCTTTGTATATCCTCGCGCCGGTGCCTAATAACTTTAGCAGGATCAATTGGGAGAAGGAAAAGAAGCGGGTGAGAAAGCTTATTTTGAAAACACTGGAAGAAAAAACAGGGTTCAAAAATCTCGAGGACTATATTGAGGAAGAAAGAATCATCACGCCTGCGCAATGGGAGAAAGATATTTTGGTTTATAAAGGCGCCACCTTCAACCTGGGCCATCAGCTTTCCCAAATGATGGTTTTCAGGCCGCACAACCAATTTGAAGAGCTGGATCACTGCTGGCTTGTTGGCGGGGGAACCCATCCGGGAAGCGGGCTTCCGACGATTCTGGAATCAGCGAGGATTACGGTAAATGGCATTCTCGAGCAGAACGGGCAGCAAACGGTAAGTGTTGCTCCATTGCCGGCTGTGGAGGGATTCCGATGAAAGCAGCCATAATCGGGGGAGGCATTGGCGGCATGATGGGTGCGCTGTTTCTCTCCAGGCAGGGTATAGATGTCACGATTTATGAAAAAGAGAACCGTCTTGGCGGACGACTTTCATTTATTGAGAGAGAAGGGTTCAGAATAGATGAGGGTCCGACAATCGTGCTGCTTCCGGAAATGCTGCAGCAGATGCTTGATGAAGCGGGAATCTGCAGGCATGATTATGAGCTGATTACATGTGATCCTCTTTATTCCATACACTATCGGGATGGTTTAACGTATACGAAATATCCAGATTTAAATAGGCAAATGGAAGAAATTCAGCGTGTGTTTCCCAATGAAACAGAGGGTTTTCAGCTTTTTATAAAAGAAGGGAAGGTGCGCTTTGAAATCGGAAAACAGGCTTTTCTGGAACAGGAATTTTCCAATCCAAGAGCGTTTTGGACCCGCAATAACGTAAAGAAACTATTAAAACTGAAGCCTTACCAATCTGTCCAAAAGCTGATGTCATTCTATTTTCAGGATGAAAGGCTCCAGGCCGCTTATTCGCTGCAGACCCTTTATATCGGAGGAGATCCTTTTCATGCCCCGGCCATGTATTCACTGGTCCCTTTCAGTGAACATGAGCATGGTGTGTTCTATTTAAAGGGCGGGTATGCGAGTCTGGTTAAAGTCCTGGAACGCGAGCTTGAACGGAGGGGGATCAGTATTATATTAAACTCAAACGTTGCGAGAATCACAAAAACAGGGCAGAGGGTGACAGGGCTGGAAACGTCAGAAGGTGAACAGCACTATGATGCGGTTATTTTTAATGGGGATTTTCCGCACTTAACCAATATCCTGCAGCAGCCAGCCAAGCGTTCCTTTGTTCCTTCATCAGGCTGTGTCCTGCTTTATTTTGGATTGAATCGTGTATACAAAGAGGCGAATGTCCACCAATTTCTGATGGGCGGAAATTTCGCCGGCCACATGAAGGATGTTTTTGAACGGAAGCAGGTACCGGCAGACCCTGCCATCTATGCGTTCCATCCTTCACTCATAGATGACAGCCTGGCACCTGCGGGAAAAGGTGTTCTATACACGTTAATTCCTGTACCTTCTGATACATCAATAGACTGGAAAAACCAAAGGGACTGGATAGACCAAATAATCCGCCGATTGGAACGGGATGCTTTCCCCGGCCTCCGGGAAGCGATTGAATGGATGGAAATCAGGTCACCGGAGGATGCCGAAACGTTCGGTTTATTTAAGGGAGGCAGCTTTGGCATAGCCCCTTCTTTATTCCAGTCAGGTGTGTTTCGTCCCCAGGTAAAGCCATATCCTTTAGAAAACCTTTATGCGGTCGGCGCTTCGATTCATCCGGGAGGCGGCATTCCGATCGTGATGCAGGGAGCCAGGCTGATGGCAGAGCAGCTGCTTCAAGACCGAATCGGAAAAGGAGTGAATGTCCATGCTTAGTGTAGAAGAGGCTTACAATCATTGTGAAAAGATTATTGCCCATCATTCCAAAACCTTTTACAAAGCATTCTCCATGCTTGAGGAGGACGATTTCAAAGCCGTTTGGGCTATTTATGCGTTTTGCCGTACAGCGGATGATATAGTGGATGAAGGTAAGAATCCTGAAGCAGAACTGACTCTTTTTAATCAGGAATTCGAACTGTTTTTAAGAGGGGAATATAATCCTGAAAATCCGATGTGGACGGCATTGAATGATGTTTTCAGCCGCTATCCGATGGATGAAATGGCGTTCCGTGATTTGCTGAAAGGGCAGGAAATGGACCTTTCTATTAATCGGTATAAATCGCTTCATGATCTTTTGGAATATTGCTACCGGGTTGCCAGCACAGTGGGATTGATGCTCTTGCCTATTCTTGCGCCGAAGAAAGTCAATATCCTGAGGGAAGGCGCCATCGCTCTTGGGCTTGGAATGCAATTGACGAATATACTCAGGGATATTGGTGAAGATCTTGAGAGAGACCGCATTTATCTCCCGGAGGACATCATGAAGAGAAATGGGTTAACAGAGGGAATGCTTCTTATTGGAGAGAGTACATCGGATGCATTCAGGAATACTTGGGAGCAGCTGGCAGACTTCGCGGAGGAATTCTATCAGAAAACATTCCAGACGATCGATGAATACCCGAATCAATCCAGGTTTGCCGTTAAAGGAGCAGCTTTACTATATCGTGAAATATTGCCGACAATCCGGGCAAAGCAATACAAGGTTTTCCATGAAAAGCATTATGTAAAAGAGGAAGCCAAGCAGGCGATTCTGACTAGTACTTAACAAATTAAAAAGGGCAAGAGGAGCACATTTGCTTCTCTTGCCTTTTTTTAAAAGATAAGAAAGTATAAAACTTTGAAGGTCGATAACTGTCTAGCTCCAGCGCCTACCCCCTCGAGGTCACAAGCTTGTCTAGTTGCGGCTCCTAGGGACTCGGGGGCATAAGCCGTATCCTTTCAGAAGGAAAAACGCCTTCTTACAGGAACCGTCTTATGCCTGAGGCCCGCAGGACAAGGAAGGCTTCGTCAGCATAATCATCGCACGACCAAAAGCGACAGCTTTTGGGAGGATGCGGGTCATGCAGACGTTGCCACAGGACGTGGCGTTCTTAGTCTGCGTTCATTCGTGGGCAAGGCGCTTGCGCTTTTCTTATAGGCTATCTTTCTGCCTTGATAATTAAATTGGCCGTATTCATGCCGCTCAATGTCACGATCGGCGACCCGCCGCCGGGATGGGTGCTGCCCCCGGCGAAATAAAGATTGGCGATATCAATGCTTGCGTTCCGAGGACGCAGAAAAGCATCTCTCTTCCGATTGGAGGACGGTCCATACAGCGCCCCGCGGAAAGCGCCAAATTGGGATGCGATGTCCGCCGGTGTATAGACTTTTTCCTCTGCGATATGCGGCTTTAATGTAAGCCCGAATGAAGCAAGCCTGCGATAGATAAGCTCTTTATACTCTTCCGGATCTGTCTGCAGCAGTGCGTCAGCAGGCAGTGCAGGTGCATTTGCAAGGATAAACAGATTGCTCCCTCCAGGCGACTGGGCGGGATCGGTAAAGGAAGAGCTGCTGATATAAATGGTGGGCTCTTTGCTGTACTGTTTGTGTTTGAATAAGTCTGTGAATTCCTGCTCATAGTCATCCGAAAAAAAGACGTTATGGTGCCTGAGCTGGGGAAATTGCTTATTGACTCCTGCAAGCACGACAAAAGCGGAAGTGGAAGGCTCCATTCTTTCTGCTTTTGAATCCGGAAAGGAGGGGCGGTCCCTTTCATCTGCCATTTCAGGATAGGCTTTCAGCAAATCAGCATTCATGATGACATAATCCCCGTGTATCTTCTCGCCATCCTCAAGCTCAATCCCAATGGCTTTCTTGTTTTTGACGCAGATTTTCTTTACAGGTGTTTCACTGTGAAGCCCGGCACCGAGTTTTCTGGCTAACGATACATTGGCCTCGGCAATTTTAGCGTTTCCGCCTTGCACATAATAAACTCCGCCAATCATTTCAAGGTAAGCAATCATGGCAAAAGTGGCAGGGGTCTTATAGGGAGATGAACCGATGTATGTGGAATAGCGATTAAAAGCCTTAATCACATGAGAGCGGGAAAAATATTTCCGGAAAAAGCTGTCCAGGCTTTGTGCCGGCCTCACCCGCAAAAGTGCTGCCCCAAGAGACGGTGATAAATAGTCCTTAAAGGAGCTGAATGTTTTCGGGAGGAAGTGCGCCTCTGATAACTTATATAATTTTGTAATTTCTTTTAAGAAATCATCATATCTATGCGCAGGATCCATCCGATTCAGCTGCTCTATCATATATTCTCTGCTGCTTGAAAAGTCAAAGATGCTGCCATCAGAAAAGACATTTCTTGTATGATTCTCAAGCTTAATCATATGAAAATAGTTTTCTGCTTTTTCGCCTGTCTGTTCAATCACTTTCCGGAATACTTCCGGCATGGTGATTGTATTCGGCCCGAAATCAAATCTATAATCCCCCAATGTCACAGGCATTAATTTTCCGCCAAAATGCTTGTTCTTCTCGAACAACTCTACTTGAAATCCATTGCTGGCAAGTGTTACAGCTGCTGAAAGTCCTGCCAGCCCGCCGCCGATGATGATTACTTTTTTCTTCATGTATAGTGCCTTCCTTTCCAGCTATAAGGCTTTTTCCTGATCCATCTCCACATAGAAGCATTCATGATGATAATCAGTGAGACCGCCGATAGCGGCATGAAAAAAGATAGTGACAGACGCTGATTGGCTTTCCAATCCACGGCCATGCGCTGCAGGACAGTCAGGAAACAGGGGAGTGCATAAACCGGCTGCAGCGTCCATAGTCCATACAACAGCAGCAGTCCTGGCAGTACATAAAAACATGCATAAAACAGGCTCAGGAGAATGACCATCGGGACTGAACGGCCAAGGCCTGAAAAAATATTTTTGACAAACCCTTCCCATACCTCGCTATTTCGTTCATACATCCGGCACGAAATGTCATCACTTATATCAGCAAGACAGACGCTGAAGCCAGATGTTTTCATGTTTTTGGCCAGCTGAACATCCTCGACGATAGAAGATTGTACGGAATAATGCCCGCCCATTTCCTGGTAGGCTTTTCTTTCAAAAAGCATGAATGCCCCATTGGCAGCCGTTGCGGATATCATCTTCCCCTTGTTTGCGATGCGGATAGGAAGGTGGAACAGGACAACAAAATGCATCATGGGAATCAGCAGCTTGCTCAGAATTCCCGGAACTTCAAAGGAAGGGAACCCGGTTAGCAGTTTGCTGCCTGTTTTCTTTAAGAGAGCAAGCGCCTTTTCAATTAAGTCAGGGGATAACCGGACATCTGCATCAAGGAATAGGAAGTAATCTCCTTTTGCTTCCCGCTGGAGCTGATGACAGGCATACACCTTGCCAGCCCACCCTGAAGGTAGTTCTGTTCCTATTACTATCTTAAAGCGGCTGTCTCCGGCGGTATGGTCCCTCAGTAATGACAGTGTCCGGTCTCTCGAGCCATCATCCAACAGAATGATTTCCACATTTGGATACGATATGGATTTTAGACTGCTGATCAGTCCGCTTACGTTTCTCTCTTCGTTCCTTAAGGGCACAAGGATGGTAACAGGCGGATGGGAGGATTCTGTCAAATCTGGAGCAGGCAGGCTTGGCAGTCCGCTCATATTCCAGAGTGTCCACAGCAGAAAAAGGGTGAGACTTATGATTAAAAATAGGAGCATCCTTTCATCCCCCCTTAAAGTAAGTTAATGAAATTCTTCGTATTTTCACTGATCACTTCGGTTTTCAAAACATCCAGGAGGTTCGTGCATGTCTTTTCCAGTGATGCTGTTTTTTCGCGCCTGGAACTTCCCGGCAGGTCCTTACTGTACAACGGGCTTCCTGCGCTTATCCATACTTCAGGCTTTCGTTTATGTGAGAAAGAATAATAGAAAGCGACAGGGATCAATGGGATTTCCGGAAGCTTCTCCTGCAGGTATAAAGGTCCCTGCTGAAAATGCAGCGGCCGTTTTTCCAGGTGAAATTCATCGCCCTGTGGAAAGATCCATATACTGCTCCCGTTTTTCAGCAGCTTCTCAGCATACTTCATTGTTTTTAAGGTTTCCTTTGGACTTGAGCTGTTGATTGAGAAGGCTCCAAGTTTTTTGAAATAAGGAAACTGCTTCAGCCCCTGCTCATGCATCATGATATGCAAATCCTGCTGAATAACGCTTTTCGTGAGCTGGTAGTAGATGAGCCCATCCCACCAGGATGAGTGGTTGCAGACAAAAATGGCAGGGGAAGCAGGCTGGATTCCGGTGTTCTGCCAATACACTTTGTCAAAGGAAAAGGACATCAGCCTCTTATGGAAAATAGAAAACAGTTTATCAAATATAACGTCTTTTTTAGCTTCAATCATGCTGGTTTCCTTTTTAAAGCCGTATATAGTATCAGTCCTGCCAGTGACGCTGTCAGGATGCCTGCCGGCCAAAGTCCGCCGGTGATGGCAAGCAGGACAAACATGGCAATGGTCAGGGCAAACAGCAGGAACATCCGCATTTCCCATAATACATTCGTGTTTGGAGGAAAGATTAGGATGAACAGATGCAGAACGAATGCCACAAGGAACCATCCTAAAAAATTGCTGAACGGAATGTCATAGTAGACACCGGCTTCTTCCCAAATCCAATATTTTTTAAGCTTAAAGGCGACCGGATCAATGATTAAATCGATGATCACAGCAATACAGGCACCGATCACAGGCTGAAGAAGTTTTTTGCCTGTTATGGCTGCGGCCAATGCATGGGAGGATCCCATCACCATCAGCCATGCAAACCCAATGGCTATCGGAACGCCGAATAAATTGGGTGCAAACCGATCTGTGTAATAATACTCGCCAAATAAAATGCCATAATACGATCCTATGAATTCTGCAAGATAGGAAACTATGAAAATACCCATGCTGATCAGATAACCTGTTCGTCCAAAGACTTTGGTAAAATAAACAATTGCCAGGAGGCCGCTTAAAATCAGAAAAACAGCGTTCGCCCATTCAAGCCAGGGGGGCAGCAGATCAAAGCTGAGCAGAATCACTCCGCAAATATACCAAAATATAAAAAAATGAAATAAGACATTGTCAAAGGTCATCGGTTTCTCCTCTTTATTATTTGTACAATTATTATACATTAATTATACAAATGTGAGAACTAATATGAAATGAATTGTCTCTTTTGAAAACTAAACACATTTATAAAGGGGTCTGATGTTCTTTGCGGAAGGAATATTTCCGGTTATAGAGAATATGAAGAGAAAAAGTGGATTAAACAGGAAGATTCCTATGGACTCATTATTTTTTTGCATTGCGAAGACTCCCTTTAACCCTGCGCCTGCATTTCGTTTAATCGTTACTGGCATGTTTTTTTGCATGCCTGGGGATGGATTCATTGCTGTGCCGTTTCCAGCCATGCTTTTTAAACCAATCGAAAAAAAGACTTTCTGAAATATCCGGGAAAGTCTTTTATTTTTTTCCTGTTCCTTTTTCAAGACTCTGAAAACTCTCCATTCTCGTTACCCAGTACCCGCTGTAATATAGTGTGAGAAAAATGACAAAATCATATAAAGTAGACCAGCCTTTGGGATTGTAGAAATCAATGGCGTCAAATAAATTCATCCCTCCGAATGCTGCAATAGCAGAAAATATGATTCCCTTTACCAATGTATTCATTTCAGGTTTAATTTGAAGAGCTAACATTATCCATGTTGGAGCCAATGAAAAGTGATACGGCAAAAATAAAAAAGGTGCCAGGGGGATAATAATCATAGGGTAGGACCATAATCCCAAAGATAATGCTGCCAGATCTATTGTCAGGGATAAAATGATGACTGCTAATCCAGCCAGGAGAAGACGCCCGGTGCTGTCTTTCTTTCTAAACTTAAACCATATCAGCCAGGGAATGATAAACAAAGCAAGTCCGGCCCACCATTGCCACGTATTAATAAAATCATTCTTGACTATATCCGCGAATACAGAGCTTATATCCGTAAATTGTTCGTATGCCTGTTCAGACTTGGCCAGTCCTTTATCAAACGTCATGCCCAATCACCCATTCTTTCTAGTTTAGCTTCCAGGGCTTTCATTCGTCGTTAGAAGCAATTTTTAATATGCACATAATTCCGTCTGTTAATACAAATATATAAACCTGATTCTCCCTTGCCCGATATTGAAGCAGGAGGAAGGACTAGGATTAATCACATCTTCAGATGATGAAGTGAAAGTTGTGCAAAGTAGCATCCCTGAAAATTCAGGGATGCTCTTTGTCTATTCGATAATAAAATAATCAAAAACATTAAATATTTATTGAAAAACGATAAATAATAGATTAAAATCAAATTGAAAATAAGAAATGAGGTGCTTTTTATGGAAAAGGTAACAACGCTGTTTTTAAAAATAGCCGTTATTCTATTAGGAGTCCCAATTTTAGTTTTGTGCATTTTTTTGGTGCCTGAACTGGGGAATGTCGCAGGTGAATTGCTGCCGAAGTTTGCTTTTTTTAAATATTGGGTTTACATCGTATTTTATGGATCGACGATCCCCTTTTACTTTGCGCTGTACCAGGCTTTCAAACTTTTACGCTATATTGACAAAAATAAAGCGTTCTCTGATTTATCTGTCATCGCATTAAAGAAAATCAAATATTGTGCCATCACCATCGCCTGTCTGCATGTGCTGGTCCTGCCGCTATTCTATGTTTTTGCAGAGTTAGACGATGCCCCTGGTGTTATCTTCGTCGGGTTGGTCGTTCCTTTTGCTTCAATGGTTATCGCCGTTTTTGCGGCTGTTCTCCAGAAGCTGCTGAAAGAAGCAATTGATATCAAATCAGAAAATGATTTAACGGTCTGAGGTGAGAACATGACAATTATAATCAATGTTGATGTGATGCTGGCAAAAAGAAAAATGAGTGTAACGGAACTCTCAGAAAGGGTAGGAATCACCATGGCCAATCTCTCTATCTTAAAAAATGGAAAAGCAAAAGCGATCCGGTTTTCAACTTTGGAGGCCATCTGCAAAGCATTGGACTGCCAGCCTGGCGATATCCTGGAATACCGCAGTGATGAATAAATGGGACAGGGGGATAGGTTCATCGTCCCAATTGGGACAATGAACCTGTCCCTTTGTCCCAGAGAAAGGAGTATTTCAAATGCATTTGACTATTCGTAAATTGGAATCTCAGCCGGTGAGAGCCCTAAAGCAGCTCTTTCGTTTCGGCTGGGAGCAGGCTTTGTCCTGCTTGTTTCCTGTTGTCATTTTTGCTTCTTTAGCTTTAACCAAATTCCTGCCGTTGCCCATTCTGCCGCGGTATGACTGGCTTTTGATCATATGTCTTCTGATGCAGTGGGTAATGGTGAAATCGGGGCTTGAAACAAAGGATGAATTGAAGGTTATCACTTTGTTCCACATTATTGGGCTTGCACTTGAACTTTTTAAGGTGCATATGGGCTCATGGGCTTATCCGGAGGAGGGCTATTCCAAGGTGTTTGGAGTTCCTTTGTACAGCGGCTTCATGTATGCCAGTGTAGCAAGTTATCTGTGCCAGGCATGGAGGAGGCTGAAGGTTGACCTGGTCAAGTGGCCGCCTTTCCTGGCAGTAGTGCCTCTTGCCGCTGCGATTTATCTGAATTTTTTCACTCACCATTATTGGATCGATATCCGCTGGTGGCTCTCCGGAATGGTTCTGGTCATTTTTTGGAGATCCTGGGTCAGTTACGAGGTAGGCGGAATCCAGTACCGTATGCCGCTTGCACTATCTTTTGTTCTTATCGGATTCTTCATATGGATAGCGGAAAATATCGCAACATTCTTTGGGGCCTGGGAGTATCCCAATCAGGCCGATGCATGGAGTCTCGTTCATCTGGGGAAGGTGAGTTCATGGCTTCTGTTAGTGATTGTGAGCTTTCTTATAGTGGCGACCCTTAAGCAGGTTAAAGGGAAGACTTGCGCTTAAGAAGCTTTCGGTCAATAATAATTGAATTTATTGGGCTGGCATCAATCCGCACGTTATAGAAAATCAAACAAGAACAAATATAGGGCAGCTATAGGAACAGAAAGAATCAATGCCCGCAGTTTATGTGCATGGTGTAAACGGATCATAGGAAACATAATGGCCACAAATTGAAAAGACCACCAGATATTCCATCCGTTATGGTAGGTTATGAGACTAAGACGGGATGCCAGCCATTCAGCCGCCCAAAACAAAACCATCCATCTTGCATAATAAAAGATTTTACTTTTAAGATTGCTGGGATAATTAGATAAAAACACAAAGCCAAGTAAAGGATTAATAACGATGTTATGCAAGAGATGGACGCCCATCAAATTCAAAAGCCCTTTTTCAAGCTCCCATAGGTGAAAATGGCTGTGGGAAATAAATTCATAAATGAAAGATGCCACGGAAATATACAGCAGGGTAGGATAATATCTTTCCCAGTTTTTCCAGTCGCCTCTTATATAAGAAAGAATGCTAACCAATAATACAAGGATGTAGTGCATAGGTTCACCTCATTTTACTGTTACTTAGTATGGACGATTTCCATCATCAAATACCATTATCTGTAAAAAATAGGTCATTCATCCTTGTAATATTGTGTAATTATCCATATGCAATCGAGCTATTCAGCAGAATTTCCTCTTTTCACTAAATACAGTGCAGTAATCCAGGAAGTAACAGGAATGACCATTGTTACCCCAATTCCTGCACAGAAAATTGTAATCATCTCGCCGCTGAAAATCTTTGAATTAATAATTTCTCCTGGTGAATAGGATAGGTCTTTAAACCAGATCAGGAGTGCTAAATATCCCCCGAAGAAGGCAAAAAATAACGTATTGGTGCTTGTTCCCAGGATATCCTTGCCGATGCTGATGCCAGCCTGGAACAATTCCTTTCGGCTAATGTCCGGGTGATGATAATGGATTTCCCTCATTGGGGAAGAAATGGCCATAGCAGCATCCGTGATGGCTCCAATTGTACTCATGATGATGACAGACGCAGCCACTTTAACGAAATCAACCCCAATATAAAGCGAAAATATGCTCAACTCTTCTATTTCCTCTTCACCAAATCCCTGGATCATGGCCTTTTCTGCAATAATGACAATGAACACAATGAGAACGACCGTAGTAATGATCGAAGCCAGAAATGCGGTTATCGTCTTAATGTTCACTTCATTTATAAAAAATAGATTGATGCAGCCAATGAAGGCACAGGCAATTAATGTAACGATAATGGGATTGATGTTTGGATCGTTCATAAAGAAAAGGACGAAAATAATTACTCCGAAGTTGAGGAAGATCGCAAAAAATGATCTGGCCCCTTTTTTTCCGCCTATAAGGATCATCAGAATAAATAATATGGCAGCCAGCACTAGAATTGCATTCATTTTCGTGCCCTCTTTCTATTAATGAAATATATGGCAGTATACAAGCCAATCGGAATGGTGATCACGATTCCGATTCCTCCGGCAAGTGCCCGGGCTAATTCAAGTGAAAGGTTCATGGATAGGCTGAATCCGAGCGGTGAGTCATTTTTTATATACAAAATAAGCATCGGAATGGAGCCGCTGATATAGGCGAAAAACAAGATATTCGTCATGGTGCCCATAATATCTTTGCCCACTTCCATTCCAGAGCGTTTAAGATCCTGCACTGGAATGCTGTTATTTTTTTCATATAAGCTGAACAGGGAAGATGACATGGTAATGGCGACATCCATAACCGCTCCTAACGAGCCGATAAATAACCCGGCTAAGAACACCATCTGATAGGGCCTGGTTATAAACTGGAGCTCTTCGTATCTCAGCCCCTTCCCGCCAGTCAGCCATATGACCAGATAAGTGATCAATAATGACAAGAATGTTGCCGCAAGCGTTGCGATAATGGCTGCATACGTTTTTTCGTTAAACCCGTTTACGAGCAGAAGGGAGGTAACGGTAAATAGGATGACTGCCGCACTGCATATCAGCAGCAGACTTATTTCCGGATTTTTCAAATATACATCTAATGCATAGGAAAGCAGCACGGCATTAACTGCCAGGCTGATGATGGAAAAGAGGCCTTGCTTTTTACCGACAAAGAGCAGTATCAGGATAAAGATCCATCCTGTTAGCAGTATGTAATGATCCCGCTTCAGATCAAGGATATCTCCGCTTAATTCTGCAGTACCCCCTTTTTTCTCCTTTATGGACACAAATAATTTTTGGCCGCTTTGAATTTTATAGTCATATGCTTTGGCTTTCGAATACTGATTTGTTAAGTGAATATGCTGTCCTTTTGCTTTTCCATTCGTAATCTCAGCTATAATCCGCTGTTCATATATGCGATCTTTATTATCATAAACATCCGTTACTTCTTCAGAGTGAACAAGCTGGACTTCCTTTACTTCAGCTATTGTCCGTTCATAGAAAGAATCATTGTTCTGGACAAACAGTACGGAGGCAGCTATGCCTATTGCCAATATGATATAAAAATAGAACTTTTTAATAGGGATGTTATTCAAAATAAACCTCCAGGAGTATAAAAATACAAGACCTTTGCAACGGAATAAGGATATCAGTAACTTTTTCGGATAGTCAAGTTTATCCCTGTTCTGGATGGGAGACTTGTTGATCAAAAAAAATGATAAAATTTGTCAGAATACTGGACGGAAATATATTGACCAATGTGGTCATCTTTGCTACTCTTGAATTGACCATATTGGTCATTATTGCGAAAGGAGTGCAATATAATTAATACTACTTTTTACAGTTTGAAACCCGAAAAACAGGAACGGATTATCAATGCGGCCATGAAGGAATTTGTAAAGAGCGGCTTTGAAAAGGCATCTACAAATGAAATGGTAAAGGATGCACAAATAAGTAAAGGCTCATTGTTTAACTATTTCACCAATAAAAAGGATTTGTACTTCTTTTTGATTAAGAATGCCGTAAACATCATTGAACAAATCTATGTTGAAATAGACATGAATGAAAGGGACATTTTTGAAAGGATCAGTCAGGTAGGGTTCATTAAGCTAAACATTCAAAAAAAGTATCCCCTTGTATTTGATTTCTTGAAATCGCTGCTTGAAGAAGATGCGCAGGATGTGAAATCTGAAATAAATCAACTGCTGGCAACCATTCAAAAAGATGGCTTCAAAAGAATTTACGAAAACATCGACTGGTCAAAGCTTCGGAAGGATATTGAACCTGAAAAGGCGATGAATATCCTGAATTGGACCATGACTGGTTTTGCGGAACTGCAAATCGCCAAAATCAAGTCATTTGAGGATATCGGTACCGAGGTGTTTAACGAATGGGACAGCTATAAAGAAATTTTAAAGAGCTGTTTTTATCGCAGTCTAACGGGCAGTAAGACCCCACTTCAAGACTCAGAGGAATCAAAGGATGATAAGTGGGGGTCAAACTGCCCGTAAAGGCCCGAAAGAAGGACAAAGACTAAGGACGCCACGTCCTGTGGCAACGTCTTTGTGACCCACTTCCTGTGGGCCTCAACTAACAATCAGTGGGGGATAAAGAAAACCCCCACTGATTGAAGTTTCACTTTATAAAAACGGGGAGGAATGAGCATGAGCCTTTTAAAAGTAACCAATCTAACAAAAAAATTCGGCAAGTTTACGGCATTGGATGGGGTAAATCTTGAGTTAAACGCAGGTGAAGTACTGGGCTTCATCGGACCCAATGGCGCGGGCAAGTCAACCACGATCCGAGTGTTATTGGGAATCTTAAAGGCAACAGATGGAGAAGTAAAAATTTTTAGCAAGGACGCCTGGCAGGATGCTGTCGACATTCATAAAAGGGTTGCCTATGTGCCTGGTGACGTGAATCTATGGCCAAACTTAACCGGGGGAGAGGTCATTGATTTATTTATAAAATTAAATGGTGCTGCGAATAAGGCAAAACGTGAGGAGTTAATCGATAAGTTTGATTTGGATCCATCCAAGAAGTGCCGAACCTATTCCAAAGGCAACAGGCAAAAGGTTGCTCTGGTTGCGGCCTTTTCCTCTGATGCTGACCTGTTCATTCTGGATGAGCCGACATCAGGACTTGATCCATTGATGGAAAAGGTTTTTCAGGAATGTGTAATGGATGTTAAAAAACAAGGAAAGAGCGTTCTCCTGTCCAGTCACATCTTATCGGAGGTAGAAAAGCTGTGCGACCGGGTAAGCATAATTCGTCAAGGCAAGATTATTGAGTCGGGAACTTTAAGTGAGCTTCGCCATTTAACCCGGACTCAAATGCTCGTTGACACGAAGCTGCCTATTACAGGATTAAATGAACTGAAAGGCATCCATGACATTCAGGAAAGTAAACATGGGATGACGTTTCAGGTGGATACGACGCAAATGGATGATGTGATTAAGCATATTTCTTCATTTGGCATCATCAGGCTGGAAAGTGCCCCGCCAACATTAGAGGATTTATTTATGCGCCATTATGAAGGGGAAAAGGATACAGGAGGTGTCCGCTGATGGCAGGCAATCACTTGGCAAAAACCGCTTTCCTTTCAAAATTTATTTTCCGGCTGGACCGTTTGCGGATCCCATTATGGGTGCTGTCACTGACCTTTTTTACGATAATCGTTCCAAGTTCCTTCAAGGGATTATACAGTTCTCAGCAGGAAAGAGACGCTATGGCACAAACGATGGCCAACCCGGCGATGACTGCCATGACTGGTCCCGCGGATTTAAGCAACTATACAATCGGTGTCATGACAGCCCATCAAATGCTTTTAATGACAGCTGCTGTAACCGGTTTAATGAGCATCCTGCTGGTAACGCGGCATACAAGGGCTGATGAAGAGGATGGACGCCTGGAATTGCTTCGTTCGCTGCCTGTAGGGCGATTATCCTATTTAAATGCATCATTGTTTACAGTGTCAGCAGCTTGCATCGGCTTGGCACTGATTAATGGATTCGGCCTTTACGCCCTTGGAATTGAAAGCATGGATCTCGAAGGATCATTGCTTTATGGTGCGGCATTAGGGGCATCAGGTTTATTTTTCGCTGGTGTAACAGCTGTATTTGCTCAGGCTTCAGATAGTTCACGGGGGACAATTGGGTATTCGATAGCCGTTCTTCTTATTTCCTATCTTTTTAGAGCCATCACAGACATCAGCAATGAATCATTGTCCTGGCTTTCGCCGCTAGCATGGGTAACCAAAGCAGAAGTCTATGATTCTAATAATTGGTGGCCTATTGTATTGATGATTGCTGCAGCCATGGTTCTATTTGCTGCTGCGAATTATTTGAACGCTATTCGGGATCTGGATCGCGGATTTCTGCCCTCCAGGCCGGGAAAACAATATGCATCCCGCTTTTTGCAGAGTCCAATCGGCCTTGCGTTAAGATTACAGCGGACCGGAATCATTTCATGGGCAATCGGCATGTTTGTTCTCGGGGCTTCCTACGGTTCAGTATTAGGGGATCTGGAATCATTTTTCTCCGATAATGAAGCCATGAAGCAGCTCCTTAAGCCAACAGAAGGGGTAACATTGGTGGAACAATTCATTCCCATGCTGATGATTGTCATTTCACTGATGGCAACAATCCCTCCGGTGATGGCCATGAATAAACTTCGGGGAGAAGAGAAGAAGGAACGAATTGTTTATCTTTTAAGCAGAGCGGTTTCTCGGAGCAAACTGTTAGGCAGCTATTTTGTTATTTCTGTCATTAATGGATTTCTCATGCTCTCGCTGGCAGCACTTGGGCTATGGTCTGCCGGAGATGCAGTGGTTGAAGGCGGTTTATCCTTTGGAATGATTTTTGGGGCAGCACTGTCCTATTATCCAGCCATGCTGGTCATGATCAGCATGGCCGTCTTTCTGATTGGATTCCTGCCAAAATTCACAGGTTTCATTTGGCTTTATGTATTATATTCTTTTATTGTGCTGTATTTAGGGGGGTTATTCCAATTCTCTGACTGGATCGGCAGCCTTTCTCCTTTTGGCCATGTTCCGCAGGCACCGATTGAGGAATTTTCGATTATCCCGCTGCTGTTATTGTGTTTGGCTGCCGGGGTGCTGGCTGCTGCAGGATTTATCGGATTCCATAGACGGGATATTGAATAATAATAGAACGTACCTTTAATAGAAATAATCTGGAATGATCAGCACGATCTCTAGTATCGTGCTGATTTCTTTCATTTTTCGATTGAATAAGTTATTTTCTGATTTTATTTCAAGACAGTACATCCAGCCCCATCTCTGTAATAAGGGTACCGCTCCTTCCCTGTGGGATCATAACATATCCCAAATGTTCCAATTCCTTAAGTCGTAACCTTACCTGCTGTTCCGTAAGAGGGAAGAGTGTATTCCGGGTAAGAGCTGACAATTTTTTTCGGCTTGCTGGTATTCCTTTCTCATTTAACTCGGCAATAAATGCAAGCAGGATCTTGTGTTCAGCTTTTAAGTTTGATAGAGTCTTTGGCATTGATGGCACTTTTGCCGGAACAAGGTCTGCCGGCAAATCAGAAGCTTTCAGAACATTATTATCTGAAACGGCAAGCATGTACTGTACCACATTCTTCAATTCTCTTATATTACCCTTCCATTCCATCCCGGACAAAAGTTCTAAAGTTTCCTCAGTTATGTCAGCAGCAGGTTTGTGGCTCTGTCTTATGAAGGATTTTATTAAAATTGGTATATCTGTTTGTCTCTGTCTTAAAGAAGGAAGGGACAGGGACAGAACTTTTAAACGATGATATAGATCTTCGCGAAATCTTCCTTCTTCGATCATACTCTTTAAATTCCGGTTCGTCGCCGCAATGATTCTGACATTTATAGGAACAATCTTGTTTCCTCCTATTCTGCGGATCTCCCATTCTTCAAGAACGCGTAAGAGCCTGGCCTGCAGTTTCATACTGATATCTCCAATCTCATCCAAAAATAAAGTCCCTTGGTCAGCCTGCTCAAACAGTCCCTTTTTTCCGCCTTTTCGTGCCCCGGTAAATGCCCCATCCTCATATCCGAATAATTCACTTTCAAGCAATTCTTCTGGAAGAGCGTTGCAATTAATCCCTAAAAAAGGTGCATTTCTCCTGCTGGATTCCGAATGGATGGCACCGGCGAACAGTTCTTTTCCCGTGCCGCTTTCCCCCTGAATCAAGATAGGAAGGTCGGATAATGAAAGTTTCCCGGCAATCCGAATGGTTTCCTGAAGAGCAGGGCTCTCACCTAAAATGCTCTGGAAAGTATATTTGGATACAAAACCCTTTTTTTGAAGCTCCAGTTTAACCCTTCTTTCCATTTCGATGGTTTCATCCATATTTTTGAATGTGGCAACAATCGTGTCATCATTCTTCATTGGAAAGCGGTGCACCAGCAAGTTTGTTTGTCTTACCGTAAAAGCTTCCTGATTGCCGGATTCATCATTTAATAAAAATTCCAGCAGTTCACTGTTTCTGAAAACCTGGCCGAGTTTCTTCTTAACCGCATATTCAGGTGATATTCCTATCATTCTCTCAAGCTCTTTGTTGAAGACTGAAATCGAACCGGATCTGTCAAATGCCAAAATCCCATCATTTACTCCATCCACAACCCTTTTTAAATATTGATTGAGTTTATCGGCTTCCTGTTTCAACGATGAGAGTTTCTTGCTCAGTTCTATTATTTTTCCGGTGTACCTATCGGTGATATTTATTCTGAGGGCTTCCGGCAGTTCAAAATAATCTATTATAGCCATAATCGTGTGGATATCAATAAGCCGTACACCGAGATTAAGTTTCTTCGGGATAGAAGAAGGAATTAGATCCATTTCTCCAGGAGTAACGGCAATCTCAATTGAATCTGGAATTTCTCCGCCTGGTGAATAAGGAATATATCGGAGATGGCTGATTCCGAGTCTGTTCAGGGTTTCAATAGAGTCTATGGTGCTCTGGGGAAAGTCATTTACAAAAAGGACATTTGTGTCATTTGGTATTTCAAATAGGTAATCGATATATTGATAATTTACGGTTCTGTGTGCTGTGATCACTTCACAGGAAGGAGCAATAACATGCTTTACTTCATCATGAATCAGGTAGGAAGAATACACGATTAAGGCATTCTCTATTAATGGGGGGAGATATTCCTCCGAAGCAAAGCTTTTTATTCGGATATACTGTCCGAGCATTCCTTTTAGCTGTTCTGTGAGAGCTTTGCATGTCTCTCTTGTTCCGGCAAGCAGCACTAATTCATTTTTCATGGTAAACTCCTTTAATGGTTGATTAATGGTTAATATTATACCAATTAAATCACCCATTAATAAACCAGTTTCTATTCTTTTATCCATTTATTCAGAATTTTCAACTTGGCACACAAATTGCATTAGGTATTTACATCTAGAAATGAAGGGGGAAATAGAATGAAAGAAAAGAACAGAGTCTGGAAAGTGCCGCACACGTTTGTCATCGTTTTCTTTGTGGTCCTTCTGGCAGCCATTGTTACATATTTGGTTCCCGTTGGTCAATTTCAGACGGAAGAAGTAACTTATACGCAAAATGGGGAAGAGTCAACAAAGACCGTATTGATTCCCGACAGCTTCGAAATAGTGAAAGATGAAGAAGGAAATCCTGTCCGCCAGGGTACAAGCCTTTTTGAATCCGGGGGAGAAGCCGGGTTTTTAAATTATGTTTTTGAAGGACTCGTATCAGGAGATAAATGGGGATCCGCTGTGGGCGTAGTAGCATTCATATTGATCATTGGCGGAGCATTTGGAATTATAATGAAAACCCGTGCAATTGAAGAAGGCATTTTAAGCGTGATTGATAAGACAAAAGGCAGAGAAATCTTAATCATTCCGATTATGTTTTTCCTGTTTTCGCTTGGCGGAGCCGTTTTTGGCATGGGAGAGGAGGCCATTGCGTTTGCGATGATCCTTGTTCCTCTTATGGTTGCACTTGGCTATGATGCGATTACAGGAGTGATGATCACCTATGTGGCAACACAAATTGGCTTTGCCACCTCCTGGATGAACCCTTTCAGTGTGACCATTGCACAGGGTGTTTCGGGAGTTCCTGTTATGTCTGGCGCACCGTTTCGCATAGGCATGTGGGCTGTTTTTACATTAATAGGCATTATCTATACATGGAGATATGCAGCTGGAATAAAAAAGGATCCATTAAAATCAGTAAGCTATGAATCAGACAGCTATTTCAGGAAAGAAATGAAAACGGGGGAGCTGAAGGTCCGATTTACTCTTGGACATGGTCTTGTTCTATTAACCATAGCAGCCGGAATTGCCTGGATTGTATGGGGTGTTGTGGAACATGCATACTATATCCCGGAGATTGCCTCGCAATTTTTTACGATCGGATTGGCAGCGGGCCTCATTGCCGTCTTCTTTAAGCTTAATAATATGAAGGTAGATGATATTGCTGAAGGATTCATTGAAGGGGCAAAAGATCTTCTGCCGGCAGCATTGGTTGTAGGAATGGCAAAAGGAATTGTCATCATATTAGGCGGTGACAGCCCGGATGCGCCGTCTGTACTGAATACAATGCTCTTTGGAGCAGGCCAGCTTATAGGAGATTTCCCTTCAGCCCTGTCGGCATGGTTTATGTATCTTTTCCAATCCGTCTTTAATTTCTTTGTTGTTTCCGGTTCAGGCCAGGCAGCTCTTACGATGCCGCTGATGGCTCCGCTGGCTGATATAGCCGGTGTATCCAGGCAGGTTGCGGTGCTTGCTTTCCAGCTTGGCGATGGCTTGACAAATATTTTTGTTCCTACCTCTGCAGCTCTTCTGGGGGCTCTTGGAGCTGCGAGGCTCGACTGGGGAACATGGGCAAAATTCATCATCAGATTTTTGCTGCTCCTCATGGGGGTTTCTTCATTATTCGTCATTGGCGCAGTCTTAATCGGTTTTTAACCTGACATCATAAGTTAGACAGAAAGGGGTTTATCCTTGTTAACTCTTATAAAAAACGCAGAAATTTATTCTCCGCATTATCTTGGGAAAAAGGATTTATTACTCGTTCATAATAAAATAGGCTACATCCGCGATTCCATTGAACTGCCTGAGCTTTCATTTGCGGATATTGAAGTCATTGATGCCGAAGGGAAAATGGCCGTTCCGGGTTTTATTGATTCGCACGTACATATCATCGGCGGCGGCGGTGAGGGGAGCTATAAAACCCGGACACCGGAAATCCAGCTGACAGATGCTACACTGTCTGGCATCACTACGCTGGTGGGTGTCATTGGTACAGACGGAACAACACGGAACATGGCTAGTCTTATTGCAAAAGCCCGGGCACTTGAGGAAGAAGGAATTACCTGTTATGTCCAGACGGGTTCTTATCAGGTCCCGGTAAAAACGCTGACTGGAAAAATTGAAGATGATCTCATTCTGATTGACAAGATTATCGGTGTCGGAGAGATTGCGATCGCAGACCACCGTTCTTCCCAGCCGACGGTTGAAGAGATGGCCAAAATTGCTTCAGCTGCACGTGTTGGCGGCATGCTTTCAGGTAAAGCGGGAATCGTAAATGTCCATGTGGGTGATAGTTATGATCATTTAAAGCTCCTGGAAGACATTGCGGAGAACACGGATATACCAATCAAACAATTCTACCCGACACATATAAACCGTAATCCGCATTTGTTTGAAGCTGGCATACGTTATGCCAAAAAAGGAGGCTATGTAGACTTCACGACAAGCTCGATTCCAAAGTTTTTCGAAGAGGGGGAAGTTAAGTGCAGCAAGGCTCTCAGAATCATGCTGGACGAAGGGGTTCCTGCTGGCCAAATTACGTTTACGTCTGACGGCCAGGCCAGCCTGCCTGATTTCAATGAGCAGGGAGAACTAATTGGTCTGCAAATCGGCAAAGTTTCCACACTTTTTTCCGAAGTGCGGGATGCCATCCTTCAAGAAGGGGTCTCTATCGAACATGCAATTTCTGTAATAACTAAAAATCCAGCTTCTATCCTCAAGCTTCACCAAAAAGGCAGGATCGAGGAAGGGAAAGATGCAGACGTTGTGCTTTTAAATAAAGAAACACTGGCAATTGAAACCGTTTTTTCCATGGGAAGAAAAATGGTTGAAGACGGTAAGGCTGTTGTGAAGGGTACCTTTGAATAATGGCCTGAAAATGATTAAAGTATATTAAATGGCATGATTGTTTTTCGCAACATCAAAAGCAGATATTGATCTAACATTTTGCAATAGAATAATTAAAACCCACCGGCACATACTAAAACTACGATTTGTTAAGTTTTGGAGGAGTGTCCGGTGGGTTTTTTTAAATCTAAATTAAAAAGGTTTAATAGGGACAATAAACAAAAGAGGAATGGAAATAGTGAGCATGAATTAAGAATTGATGAACTCCTTCATCGCTGTAAAGAATCTGCGGATTTTGTTTCCTACAGATATTCAGAATCCAGCCCATTTTATATCCATTATTACCAGACTATTGTAGACATTAACATCCTGCATCAATATGTCTTGCCTTATATCAAAGAAAATGAGAGTAAAACTCTGTTTGATCTTCAGCAGGCTATTCCCATCGATAATACTGAAATTATAGATAATGTTCATGAAATAAGGGATAAGCTGCTGACAGGCTGTGTTGTCATAGAAGTAAAAGGTTCGCTGCAGGAGGCTCTGGTCATTTCTGCTGTTTCGCTTGAGAAGAGGCCCGTCAGTATGCCGGAAGTCGAGTACAGTGTTGTGGGGCCAAAGGAAGCTTTCGTCGAATCGATTGATGCTAACATCAATCTGGTCAGGAAGAGGCTGCCTATTCCAGATCTTATCGTGGAAGAAGTAAAGATAGGCAGTCTGACGAAAACAAGGGTGGCTGTTATTTATATTGAAGGAATTACGGACAAAGAAAACGTGAATACCATTCTGCAGCGGCTGAATGAGATTCAATTTGATCAAATCGTGGACAGCTCTTTTATAAATCAGATCATTTCCGATAACCACAATTCTCCCTTCCCTCATTTAATTGACACGGAAAGGCCTGATAGGGTAGCGAGTGTGCTCTCGGAAGGGAAAATAACGATCATTGTAGATGGCTCACCTCATGCCCTGACAGGCCCTACAACTCTCGTAGAGTTTTTTTCAGCTTTTGAGGATTACTTTTTATCATGGCATATTGCCTCTATTTTTCGGCTTGTCCGCTTGTTTGCCGTATTCTTTTCCGTTTTGTCGACTTCTCTTTATGTCGCCGTGCTCACATATCATTACGAAATGATTCCGGAAAACCTGCTTAACCCGTTAATTGCTTCAAGGAGCGGGATTCCGTTCCCCCCTATACTGGAAGCGATTATTCTGGAATTGACCATTGAATTATTGCGGGAGGCTGGAGCAAGGCTGCCGACCAAAATCGGTCAGACGATTGGTATCGTAGGCGGTATTGTTATCGGGACTGCAGCAGTACAGGCCGGGCTGACCAGTAATGTGCTGCTGATCATCGTGGCGCTTGCGGCCCTGGCATCTTTTACAACACCTGTCTATCAAATGGGCAATACGATCCGCTTAATCCGTTTTCCTTTTTTAATCACTGCCCAGTTATGGGGGCTTCTTGGAGTTACGTTTTGTTTCTCATACATCTTGAGCCATTTGCTTAAAATGACTTCTCTGGGACGCCCATATCTGGCACCTGTCTATCCATTGCGGCTGGATGATTTAAGGGATTCCCTCTTCCGACTTCCGTTTTTCATGCAAACGAAGCGGCCTTTGCAGGTCAGATCTCCTGTACGAACTCGTTTTCAGCCCAAAAAGCACGAGAAATCGAAAAGAGACATAGAAGATTAATTGGAGTAAATATGTTCCGATAAAGGAGGCTAGCTGATGTTTCCATTGCCTAAAGAGGATAAAAAGGTATCTCCCTATTTTGTATTTTATTTAATACATGCGATGCAAATAGGCGTAGGGATTCTGGGTTTCGAAAGAATAATTGTCCAGACGGCCGGCTATAGCGCCTGGATTGCAATCTTAACTTCCGGCGCCTCCATTATCGGATTGATCTGGGTTTCCTATCGAATTCTGAATAAGGGGAACAATGATATCGTTGCCATCCATGCTGAAATTATGGGGAAATGGATTGGCGGTTTTTTCAGCTTTCTATTCTTGTTATACTTTTTTGCTTTTGCATTGGTTGTTCTTAGATCATATGTGGAAGTACTCCAGGTTTGGGTATTTCCCGAAGTCTCAGAATGGATATTCGTACTCATTATTATTTTTTTAGCTTATTCCTATGTCACAGGAGGTTTTCGGGTTGTAACAGGGGTAAGCTATTTAGGGATTTTATACGGCTTGCCGCTATTGTTGGTGAAATTTTACCCTTTACAGTATGCAGATTATGGAAATTTGCTTCCAATCCTGAATGCTTCTCCCGCAGAATTGTTTAAAGCTTCAAAAGAAATGACTCTTAATTTTCTCGGGTTCGAGACGCTTTTTATGTTTTATCCATTTATAAAAGACGGGCCTAAGTCGGAAAAGTGGGCATATTTTGGGGTGCTGTTCAGTATATTTATATATTTGCTCACTGCTTTTGTTACGTTTGTCTACTTCAACCAGGAACAGTTGAAAGGCACCATTTGGGCTACACTCACACTATGGAAAATCGTGGACTTAATCATAGTGGAAAGGTTTGAATACATCGGAATTTCCGTATGGTTCTTTGCCATTCTGCCGAATATTTGCATCGGCCTCTGGTGTGCCAGCCGGGGGATGAACCGTCTGTTTCCCGTCTCTCAAAGAAGTGCATTAAGGATCTTTTGCCTATTGCTGTTTTTCATCAGCGTTCTATTAACAAATAGACAGCAAATTGATTTGCTGCAGAAAGCTGTCTCCCAAATTGGGTTATATACCATCTATTTTTACTTACCATGCTTACTGGTCCTGCAATATATCATCATGAAGGTGAAAAAAGCATGAATGTTAAAAACTATCTATGCTGTTCCTTGATTCCAATCCTCCTGGCAGGCTGTACTCCAAGTCCTAAGGTTCTGGAGGATATTCAATTAGTGCAGACCATTGGCTATGATTATGTCAATGGTGAGGAATTTGAAGGAACAGCAGGCTCCTCCAATATACCACCAGGTGAACAGTCACTGCCGGTAAACGAGGTCTTTACCGCAACAGGGAAGACAAGTAAGCGGATCAGGCAAAAGATTCAGGCGGAATCCGCAAGGCCTATAGTTGTCGGAAGGGTGGGACTGGTCATTTTCAACCAGGAACTCGCTGAGAACGGCATTGAAATTCAAATAGACAGCCTGCAGAGAAACCCCAGCATTGGCAGGAAATTGCTGCTGGTTGTATCAAAGGAGAAGGCGAAAGACATCATTGATTCTAATTACTCGCAGAGTGATTCTGTATCACAGTATTTAATTGATGTGGTTGAACAGAACCTTGAGCAGACTATTCCTAAGGTAAATTTACACCGCTTTCTTGTCCACTATTACAGCAAAGATGCCGACCCTTTTTTACCTTTAATAGAGAAACAGGGGAAGCACTTGAAAGTAAGCGGCCTGGGAATTTTTAAAGACAATAAGCTTGTTGATACAATCAGCTTTGGTGACGCCTATATCTTTAAGATACTTTATGAAAAATTCCGGCGGGGACAATTTGAAGTGGAGCTTAGCGGCGGAGAAGATGTAAGTCTTGAAAACCTGTCATCAAAACCTAAAATAATGGTGGACAAGAGAAATGGGAAATATACAGCCGCCTTTAAGGTAAAAGTTAGCGGCAGAGCGATGGAAGGAGTTGATTTAGATCTTACAGACAAGAAAACGATTGAGAGAATTGAAAAAGCAGTGGAAAGAGAAATAACTGAGAGAGCAGAGAAAATGGTCAAGAGGTTTCAGGAATTGAACACAGATCCCCTCCGCATCGGTGAAAAGGCCAGGCAGCGCTCCGATTTTAATCGGAAGGAATGGAAAGAGCAGTATAGTCAAATGGAAATTAAGATTGAAGCAGATGTGAATGCTGTTCAATCAGGGATAATAGAGTAATCCTGTAAATGATATGTAACTTGGCATCCGTTAAGGGTGTCATTTTTTATTATAAAATTTTCAGAATTATTATTGTTTTCCGAAGAGTGATGTGGTAGTTTAATAAAAACGAAGTTAATACTTCAAAAATCTATTTAATACAGCTCAAACTTCATATGTGTAAGGTGATCCTAAATGATATTAAAAGAAACAATAGAAAAAGAGTTTTCTAACCTGTCCAAAGGCCAGCAAAAGGCTGCGAAGTATTTGCTCGACCATCCTAAGGATTTTGCCGTAAAGTCAGCGGGTGAGATTGGCAAGAAGATTGGGATCAGTGAAACGACAGTTATTCGATTTTGTTATTCCATTCAGCTTTCCGGCTATTCGGAGCTTCAGAAGACGGTAAGAGAACAGCTATTGAAGGCAAATAGCACACTTGGTCAATATTTTACCAGCAAGGTGGAACTGGCCAAAAAGCCGGAGTTCCTTGCGAGTGTTATGGAAAAGGATTGTCTCCATATCAGGGAAACGATTCAGAATATAAGTCAGGACGATTTTGATGTTTTAGTAGAGCGTTTGATCAAAACGAGAAAAATATATGTGACAGGTTTGCGGTCTTCCTTTGCGGCAGCAAGCTGGCTTTCTTTTACTCTTGGTGTTGTAAGGGGCAATGCGAAGCTGATCCGGCCGGATACGGATGATCTGCTCTTGACGGTCACCGAAATGGATAAAGATGCAACATTTATTGCCATTTCATTCGACCGCTACATGAAAGATACGATTAAAATGGCGGAACTGGCGAAGAAGCAGGGAGCTTTTGTAATTGGCATAACCGATTCAGCGATCGCGCCAATTAAGGAGCATGCCGATTTGCTTTTTCAAATTCATTCTTCCGAAAAATCGACGATTGATGCGGCACCCGCCCTATTTTCCTTTCTGAATGCGGTGATTGCGGGGGTGTCCATACAAGATCAGGAACGATTTCAAACAAGAAAAGAACAATATGAAAAGCTGGAAAGTGAACATTTTTTTATTCAGCCGGGAGGGAAGTAGGATTGAAGGACATGATTGAAGAGCTAAAACCCGCATTAGAGATGGTATTTACTCATTTGCACGAAAATCCGGAAGTGAGCTGGAGGGAATATAAGACAACCGAGTTCCTGCAGAAATTCCTGGAATGCCGGGGGTTTCAGGTTCAGCTGTTTGGGGATTGCACCGGCCTGGTTGTTGAAGTGGGGGAAGGGAGTCCGTGTGTCGCGCTGAGAGCGGATATGGACGCACTTTGGCAGGAAGTGGACGGCAAATTTCAGGCGAATCATTCCTGCGGCCATGATGCCCATATGACAATCGGGGTCGGGGCGATGCTGCTGCTTCAAAAGGCGGGATTTCCCAAGAAAGGCAAGCTGAAATTCATCTTCCAGCCGGCTGAAGAAAAGGGCACCGGAGCTCTGAAAATGATTGAGCATGGCGTGCTGGATAATGTGAATTACCTGTATGGTGTACATCTTAGACCCATCCAGGAAATAAGAGACGGGGAAGCATCTGCAGCCATTTATCATGGTGCTGCAAGATTTCTGACCGGGGAAATTATCGGGGAAGACGCCCATGGCGCCCGCCCGCATCTTGGCCAGAATGCCATTGAGATTGGCGCTTCTTTTATTCATGAAATCAAAAATATTCATTTGGACCCTATGGTTCCGCATACGGCTAAGATGACCAGGTTCCATGCAGGCAGTGACTCAGGCAATATCATACCAGGAAAAGCATCCTTCAGTTTAGACCTGAGAGCTCAAACAAATGAAGTGATAAACGCATTGTCTGAAAAAATTGAAACGATCACGGAGTATTTATCCAAGCTCTACGGAGTCAAAATTACACTGGAGACGAAAGCGAATGTGGCAGCAGCTGAAGTAGATGATGAAGCCCAGCATTTTCTTGAGAAGGCCATAATTGATGTACTGGGAGCCGGCCAATTACGGGAGCCAATTGTGACTTCGGGCGGGGAAGACTTCCATTTTTATACCCTCAAAAAGCCGAATATTAAAGCCACGATGCTAGGATTGGGCTGTGATTTGCAGCCTGGGCTTCATCATCCGGACATGACGTTTAATCGGGAAGCCATTTACTCAGGAGTAGAAATACTGGCCAGGGCGGTAATGGCCACTTTGGTAAAGGAGGAGTGAAGATGGCAGCTGTGACAATCGATTTGCGGATATTAAAGACAGCGTCCGATATGAATCTTATTCAAAAACTGGAGGAGACAATCTGGAGCATGGCACCCCTGCCGGTTCATCAAACCATTACAGCTGCCCAGAACGGCGGGCTTCTCCTCGGGGCATTTATAGAAGAAGAACTGGTGGGGTTCAGCTATGGATTTCCCGGTTTCAGCAAGGGAAAAGGGTATCTGTGCTCTCATATGCTCGGCATTCACCCCGACCACCAGGATAAGGGGCTTGGCGCATTATTAAAACAGAAGCAAAAGGAACTGGCCGCTGAGATGGGATATGATCTGATCACCTGGACGTTTGATCCGCTTGAAAGCCGGAATGCATACTTGAACCTGTCCAAGCTGAATGCGGTTTGTTCCACTTATGTGGAGAATTGCTATGGAGATATGGATGATACTCTGAATCATGGACTGCCGACAGACCGTTTAAAAGCAGAATGGTGGATTGCCAGTTCACATGTGGAGGAGCCATTGCGTATAGAAACAGCTTCTGCAGAGAACCCGTTTGACTGGGGAGTATCAGAGGACAACTTTCCAGTTTTATTAAATACGGAATGGGATGGTTCTGGAGTCCCTGTGCTTGTGCCGATTCCGGCAAACTTCCAGGCTGTAAAAAATCAAAATTTCGAGCTTGCAATGGACTGGCGCTTCAAAACTAGAGAAATTTTTCAGGCGTTATTTTCAAGAGGGTACGCAATGGCGGGTTTTCAAAAAAGTACAGTTGGACCGGTACACTACTATGTATTAGTTCAAAGAAACGAACTTAAACTCAACTAACAGGAAAAGGCGGGAATGAATATGAAAGTGACAGAAGTCGTGTTGAGGCATATGAAAATGAGAATGAAAGCGCCATTTACCACAAGCTTTGGCACGTTTCAGGATAAAGAATTTCTCTTGCTGGAAGCTAAGGATGAGAACGGTGTGAGCGGCTGGGGGGAATCAGTTGCCTTTCATTCACCATGGTATAACGAAGAAACACTGAAAACGAACTGGCATATGCTTGAAGATTTCATCATTCCGAATCTATTACACAAAGAAATGGAACACCCTGATGAAGTATCGGAAACCCTCTCCTACATACGGAAAAACAATATGGCGAAATCGGCTTTTGAAGGGGCCGTTTGGGACATATATGCCAAGCAGAAGGGAATTTCGCTTGCGAAGGCGCTTGGCGGAACAGCGAACGAGATTGAAGTTGGAATCAGCATCGGGATTCAGGATCGTGTTGAGGACTTGCTGAACCTTATTGGTGAATATGTAGAGGATGGCTACAAACGAATTAAAGTAAAAATCAAGCCGGGCTGGGATGTTGAAGTCATGAGAGAAGTGAGAAAGCATTTCCCGGATATAGCGCTTATGGCGGATGCAAACTCAGCCTACACACTTGATGATATTGAACTGTTAAAACAGCTGGATGAATTTGATTTAATGATGATCGAGCAGCCGCTGGCCTCCGATGATATTATTGACCATGCTGTCCTTCAGAGAGAACTTAAAACACCGGTCTGCCTTGATGAAAGCATCCATTCCTATGAGGATGCGCGCAAGGCGATTGAGCTTGGAAGCTGCAAAATTATTAATATCAAAATCGGCCGCGTCGGGGGCTTGACAGAATCCAAAAAAATTCATGACCTCTGCCAGGAACGCGGCATCCCCGTGTGGTGCGGCGGCATGCTGGAATCGGGCATCGGCAGGGCACACAATATTGCCTTAACCACTCTATCAAACTTTATTATGCCAGGGGACACAGCAGCATCATCCCGCTATTGGGAAAAGGATCTGATTGCCCCTGAAGTAACAGTTGCAGATGGAATGATCAAAGTTCCAGAAAAATCCGGACTCGGTTATGAACCGAATTATGAAACTATCAGGGAGTTTACTGTTTTTGAAAAGAGATTTGCGTTGGAGGAGATGAGTAAACAAGCGTGAGTGGCCCTCAACGGTTAGAATAGTGCCACTCAAGTCACATAATCAAGCATGAATGGCACTCAGAGAGAGGATTCTCTCTTTCTCTTTTAAGTAAAGTTGTCGAAAAATTCAAATATCAATAGGGGGAATCAGTGTGAAAAAGAGTATTCAGATTGCCGGGGCCTTTATTGGGGTCATTGTCGGAGCAGGCTTTGCTTCGGGGCAGGAGATTTTGCAGTTTTTTTCGGGCTTTGGCTGGATGGGGATAGCCGGAGCCGTGCTGGCGACTTTTTTATTTGCGTTTCTTGGCATGAATTTAACGCAGCTGGGGAGCCGTCTGCAGACAGATTCCCATAAAGATGTGATTTACCATATCTGCGGAAAGTATCTTGGGATGGCTGTTGATTTTATCATTACATTCTTCCTTTTCGGGGTGGCCGTCGTCATGCTTGCCGGATCGGGATCGATCTTCGAAGAGCAGTTCGGCATCCCAAGCATGGCAGGGAATATCATTATGGCTGTGTTAACGATACTGACCGTATGTCTGAACATCCAAAAAGTCATTTCAATTATCAGCCTGGTGACTCCATTTCTGCTGCTCATGGTGGTTATCATTAGCGTCTATGCCCTAAGCACGATGGGGCTGGATATCTCGGAAGTTCAGAAATTGGCGGACAGTCAAACGCCAGCTGCATCCAACTGGTTTATGGGCGGATTATTATATGTTTCTTATAATATCGCTGCTGGTGCTGCCATGCTTGCTGTCATGGGGGGCACAACAAAGGATGAAAAGCAGGCAGGGATGGGCGGCATACTGGGCGGTGTTGGACTGGGTGTCCTGATTTTACTTATAAATATAGCCATGCTGGTCAAAATGGATGTTGTTGAAGGATCCCCGATGCCGATCCTTGCTCTAGCCAATGAAATCTCACCGGTATTTGGACTGTTCATGTTCACAGTCCTGCTGGGCATGATCTACAACACCGCTGTTGGTATGCTGTATGCATTCACCGCAAGGATCGTGAAAAGAGAGAATCCTAAATTTAATGTTTTTGTTGTATTATTTGGAGCTGCAGCTTTTGGAGCAAGTTTCATCGGTTTTATCACTTTGGTCGGAACGGTTTATCCTTTAATGGGGTATTTAGGATTTACTTTGATTGCGGCTATTGTGTTTGCATGGTTTAAGGGGAAGAGGAAGGCTGTTGGGAGGATTGGAAGCGGGATTGGCATTGAATCGTAAAAATGGTAAAATAGCTGGTCCCCGTTAAGGAAGGATCAGCTTTTTTTACGGTCTTTGCGGAGAACATTGATGGACCACGCGCTGGCAAAGAATATCGAAGAGAAAGTTCTAAATGGTATAAAAATCATAAAATAGTAAGATAACTGACCCAGCAAGGTAAACCATCCTTTTGATTTCCCTATTACTGAACTTCCACCACAAATGTATAAGAAATTTCACCGTTTTTCCATTCAGCTAAGACTTCATAAATATACGTACCTTTATGTGCAGGCACAGTTATTTGGTCATCCTCCAGCTTGATTTCTTTTTCTTTTCCTGTTTCATTCCATAAAAACACATTAATAATTGGGTCATCTTCTATCTTAACTTTAACTTTCTGTCCTGGCTTTACAGAAATAGGTTTAAGATCTTCTGCCATCTGATTCGGTGATGCGTGATCTGTAGTCACTGTTTCTGTTTCAAGGCCATTTTTTCTGACCCACTGATAGCTTCCTTTTTCCATTGGATATTTTGAGCCGTTCACTTCAACAGCTGCCGTCTTCTCTGGAGGAAATTCAGCTTGATCCACCGATTTATCTGTACATCCAAGCAGCAGGCTGGCAGTAAGAATTCCTATCATTCTTACTAACTTTATACCCCGCATCTTGCCATCCCCCTTTTAAGATATTAAAAACAGTTTAACTGAAAAAGGAAATCTTAAATATAGGTGGAATTAAAATAGTAAAGGCCAAAGGAAAGGAATTTAAGAAATGAAGAAAATCTCATTAATACATTCTCCAGTTTTACCTGCCGTTGACTATGCTTACGCCTCCCATGTTCCTGCAGGAATGGAACTATATTTTATGGCAGGGGCGTGTCCGCTTGATCAAGAGGGAAGAGTGCCTGTGGGAATAAGGTATGAAGAACAGGCCAAGCTTTGCGTGGATAACCTGAAAGCAGCCTTACAGGAATGTGGCGCTGAATTAAAGGATGTGGCTTATTCAAGAGTCCTTGTTGCATCCTCTGACCATTCAGATTTGGTGGCTGTATGGCAGGCAGTCAGAGAAGAATTCGGTTCACATGATGTTCCAAGTACACTGTCCGGTGTCACTGTTTTAGGTTATAGCGGCCAGTTAGTTGAGATAGAAGCGGTTGCTGCTTTACCCCAAAACACAAAATAGCCGTCTGAATAAAAAACTGGACCCGACTGCAAGCAGTCGGATCCAGTATTCGTTTAGTTCTTCTTTAGAACCAGCACTTGTTCTTCTATTACATACACGCAATCCGCCACCCGTTCCACAAATACTTTATCATGCGAAACCAGCAGGATGGTTCCCTCATATGCTTTAATAAATGTCTCCAGAGCTTCAATACAGAAAATATCCAGGAAATTCGTCGGCTCATCTAAAATCAGTACATTATATCTGCCAAGGAACAGCTGACACAGCACTAGGCGGATGGCTTCCCCGCCGCTTAAGCTGCGGACGTTCTTTTTCAGATCATTCCCTGTAAAACTCATGGAATGGAGGACAGAACGAATTTTACTATCTTCATAAACGCTTTTTTCTTTCATATATTCCAGCACGGTTTTGCTTTTATCGAACTGATAATCCATCTGTTGATAGGCGCCTATTACCGCTTTAGGAGAGATGGTTATGCCCTCGCCGCGATTCAGGATGTGGTTGAGCAGAGTTGTTTTTCCAGATCCATTTTTTCCTGTAATTGCAATGGTATGGCCAAGGGGGAATTGAAAGCTTGCTTCTTTCAGGAGTGTTCTTTCTCCGCCTTTTAACGTTAACCGATCGCCCATGATGGGAAATTTATTGTGCATTTCCAGTGCCGGATGCTGATGAAAGCGTATCGTCATTTCTTCCTTTGGCGCATCCACATTCTCCAGCATCTGTACCCGCTGTTCAATTGCTTTGGCAGCGCGCTGGACAGCTTTTTGGCTTGTATCCTTGGATTTTGTCATAAACATTTTATTGGCTTTCGCCTTTGTTTCCTTTTTGGAGATATGCCCATTAGCCTGTGTAATCTTCTCCGCCTTTTTCATTTTTTCCTCAGCCGCTTTTAATAGGCGCGACTTCTCTTTCACAAATTTTTCATGCTGCTCGAGCTGCTGTTTTCGCTGCAGTTCTTTTTGTTCCGTGTAATCAGAGTAGTTCCCGGTATATTCTGTCACAGAACCCTCTTCAATTTCCCAAATTTTTGTGACCAGCTTGTCAAGCACATACCGGTCATGGCTGACCAGCACAAGGGCACCATAATAATAGGTCAGCTCTTCAATAAAGAATTGTATGCCTTCCTTATCGAGGTGGGTGGTTGGCTCATCAATTAATAAGCCTTCATAATAGCTGGAAAACATTTGTGCCAATTTCCTCCTGGTTCTTTCCCCGCCGCTTAAATTTTCTATTGCGGTTTGAGGAATCGATAGCTGACCAGCCAGTTTATAGTCTATTTCGCCCGATTCTGGCGCTGACAGCTGATCGAAATAGGCAAAATCAGCAAAACCTTTAACCATTCCTTTTTCAGGCTTTAACTGTCCAGCCATCAGCTTCAGCAGGGTGCTTTTACCAGCACCGTTCTTACCGACAATGCCAATCCGGTCAAACTGGTGCACGGCCAGCCGGGGAATGTTTAATACTAATCTATCTAAATAGGACACTTGTATATTTTCTAATTCAAAAAGTACATTTTCCATGCTTATAGCCTCGTTTCTTTTTGGTTTAATCCGATTAAAATATCTGCATCGATGGTGATTTGGCTGCTCCTGGTGATAAATGCATCCAAAGCTTTCTCATTTGAATCCCAGGCAAGCGGAGACATCTGCACTAAATGTGTCCGTTCGCTTTTATCCAACTCTCTTGCATCCGTCACAGTGATGATGTCAGTGAGTGTAAAATGCTTTTTAAAAAGAGAAATGGTTTCATCATTCTTATAAAGATTATTCTCTTCGATTCCATGAATGGCATCCCGCAGCTCTTTTAAATGGTCAGCTCGCGGAACCACCTTAATGATGAGCCCATCTGGAGCCAAGATCCTTTTAAACTCCTTGTAATTAGAAGGAGAAAAGATATTTAAAATCAAGTTCATAGAGTGATCTGCCAGAGGAGATTTTGCCAGATCCCCGACAAGCCAAATTGAATGTTTATAATTTTTTGCAGCCTGAGCAATACCGTCTTTGGATAAATCCAGGCCAATACCTGTCACTGTTTCGTTTCTGGAATTGTCCAAAATCTTTTCCAGATGTGATCCTTCACCGCATCCTGCATCAAGGATAAAGGCAGGCTTGTCAGAATCGGCGGAATAGGTGTCAATTATGGCTGATATTTTCTCATGGAGCCTTTTAAAAAGTTCACTCTCCATAATGATTTTCTTCCTCGCTTCAAAAAAGGCTTTATTGTAACGGCTTTTCGGTGAATGGCTGAGCGTGTTCACATAGCCATGGTGTGAAATATCAAAGGTATGCCTGTTCGGGCAAATCAGGCTTTTCGATTGAACAACCTGAAGTGATTCCTCACAAAGCGGGCATCTAAGTGCATTTCCGAAATTTTTATATTTTGCATGATTCTCCATTTTTCTTTTCCTTTCAATAAAAAAATCACAGGCATCTGCCTGTGATTCAGAGTAAAGGGAAGAGGACCCATCCTAATTCGGTTAGGGGCTGATCAGGAGCCGTCAGCAAATAAACCTTCCTTTTGCTTGTCTATGGGAAGGCGTATAGACATAAAAAAAGAAAGGCAGAAAAATCTGCCTTTCCATTCATATCAAAATTGCCATAGATTTACTGGCAATTCTAAGAAACAACACCAATAGCGGCTATTTCAATATGAAATGAAGATTATTAAAAAAGGACAGACTAATCCCGTTTACTCTGTTAACACAAACAGAGCCTTTGAACGTATTAAATTACTGGTTCAAAGTTGGGAATCGAAGTCTCATCGCGTGTGTCATTTTTTAATAATCCTCCTAGATAATTAGATTCAATGATTATTATAAATTCCTCTATTAAAAAAGTCAAAGGTTCATCCGAATTTTTGAGCGTGTGCAGGGGGAAATTAGTCTTTGAAATGGAGGTAATTCAGATGAAAAAAAGATTCTTAATTTTACCGGTGTTTATTGTGTTTTTTGCACTTCAAATAAATACAGCACATGCAGGGTTCCTTTCTTATCCGTGCAGCATTGTATTGGAGCCGGTAAATGAAATCCCCAATAGCAGCGGCACCGCTTTAATTGCAAAAATAAAGAAACCGTATACAGACCAGCCGGGAAGTTCAGCAAGAGAACGAACTGGTGTCGGGGTATACGCTGATTGGATGCCTATGCCTTCTGCCTTTGGCGATTATGATCAATATGAAGGATTTGCCCAAATACCCGGTGAGATCAGCTGGAGATTCCACATGAATTTAGTAAAGGAAGATCAGCCAAGCTGGTTTGGCGGTTCGCCTTGGGTGGGGAAATTTGATGAAATCTCAGCAGCGCTATCTGCTGAGACGATCGTAAGCATAAGGCTGTCCAATTCCAGGACCAATCGTCTGGGACCGGCAATTTTACAAGGTACATTGAAGGGATGTGTAAAGTAAGAAGGATTTTGTATAAAGGATATTTAATACTTATTAGGGTGAAAAAACAAAAGACTAAGAGGGAGAAGCGAATGATAGCGGAATTAGCAGAATTAAATCAATATGATATTCCCGGCCTAATAGATTTATCGGCATCGGTTGGTTGGGATTATGATGAATATGAAGTAAGAACACTTTTGGAATCCGGAAGAGTTTTCGGTCATAAGAATGCTGCAGGGAGAATTGTATCCAGTTCAGCCATAATCCCCTATGACACAAAACTGGCGTCAATTGGCATGGTTATTGTCCATGAAGAATTCAGGGGATTAGGGCTGGCAATGGAAGCAGTCCGGAAGTGTGCTGAAAGTATTAATGGGGATATGTCGCTAATGCTCATTGCAACGAAGGAAGGAAAGCCCCTTTATGAAAAAATGGGCTTCAAAACAGTGGATTATATAAGCAAATTTCTCTGTGATCAATTTGTCCCTGCACATTTACACGATCATGATGGAGTTTTCATAGAAGACTTCAATCAGTCTGATTTAGCCCAACTTCTTGATTTGGACGGGGCTGCCTTTGGGGATAAGCGAAGCGTTTTTCTCCGCAATCGAATCAGCCAGTCCCAACAATGTCTTGTTGTTAAAAATAATAATGGTGAAATCATTGGATATGGATTATCCATACAGGGGCCAGTCAATTTAATACTTGGACCCATTACAGCAGCTGATTCAGATACAGCTGCCTTAATCGTAGAAAAATTGGCTTTACATCATAAAGGGAAGCTGCGAATTGATGTTCCGGAAGGAAGAGCGGATTTCATGTCCTACCTGGAGCGAGCGGGTTTTGTTAAAACAAATACTCCTCCAGTCATGATGAAAAATTCAGCAGCTATGCCGAAGAGAAACAATTCCTTATATGCTATTGCTTCGCAGGCTTTTGGATAGGGGAATGTTGAAATTGTCTATAAGCAAATAAATAGTTTTATCCGCAAGTAAAATTGGGCTATGTGCTAATAAAATATTTTATCCGCAAGTAAATTTCACTAGCACGTCAATAATGATTATATAGCTCTGAAAAACGGCTGCAGGAAGTCCAATTTCCATGCAAAATCATAGAAAAACGACTTAATCTCAGGATTAAAGCCGTTTTTTCATGTGTTAAACTCAAATTTCCGCCTAGATGATCAGCAATGCCGTTCCGATCGTAATCATAATGGCGCCTCCAATTGTGTTCATTGCCGGCTTCTCTTTTAAAAAGATAAAACTTAAAATCATTGTCAGCACCACACTGAACTTATCAATAGGGTTCACGATACTAACCTTGCCGATGGCGAGAGCGCCGAAATAGCACAGCCAGGATAACCCGGTTGCGGCTCCGGAAAGGAAAAGAAACAGGTAGGCCTTTTTTGTGATATTTTTTAGATCCTTAAAGGTCCCCTGAAAAAGCACTATTCCCCAGGCGAAAAGAATGATAACTACAGTCCTGATAAAAGTTGCCACATTGGAGTCGACGTCTTCAATTCCGATTTTCGCTAAAATATTGGTGGCTGCCGCAAATACAGCTGAAAGGACTGCAAGAAAAATATACGATTTTGTATTGAATACTTTCTTCTTGCGGCTCTTTTTCCGGTCTTTGCCGATTAATACAAAGGTTCCAATGGAGATAATGACTCCCCCTGAAACGACTAAAGCTGTGGCGGGCTCCCTGAGAATAATAAATGATAGCAGGATCGTTAAGACGACGCTCGACTTATCGATGGGAACTACTTTTGATACATCTCCGATCTGGATGGCTTTAAAAAAGCAGATCCATGATAAGCCGGTTGTCAGGCCCGATAGGATCAGAAATATGTAAGATTTCACTGAAATAGTCAAGATGCTTTCTGTTTCACCAGTAATTAAGACCATTAAAAAAGCCATGATGACCACCACAATCGTCCGTACTGCGGTAGCCAGATTGGAATCAACTTTTTCAATGCCAATTTTTGCGAGTATGGCTGTGAAGGATGCAAATACTGCGGCAAGCAGAGCTAAAATGATGCTCATAGACATGATCTCCATTCAATGGGATGATTATATACATTTAATTTTGCTGAAATGCATACAGAATATTCTATGATTTATTTAGTGATTTTTATCTTGTTAAGTATTCTATATTATATTTTGGTTAAACAAGGAGGCAGGAAATGGATTATATTGATAAAAGAAATCGCCTGGATGAAGAACCATTTGGTTTTCGTGTAAATAAAAATAGCACAGTGTTCCTTGATTATTGTGGAAAACAAGTGAAAATCCTCAAAGGAAAAGAGGCAGAGAAGTTTCTAAAAAAAATGAATGATGCTGAAGGTGAAAAGAGCAGGCAATTAATCATGGCGAAGATAACCGGGAATTTTAAGCGGGGAAATGAACGTTAACAGCATTGCCGATTGGTCCAGTTGTTCTGCTCTATTAGGTAAAGACATTTAAAAAAAGCGACTGGCGCCGCTTTTTATTAAAGTCTTCTCCTCCGAAACCGGCTGCAGGTAAAATCAGTTTGAATCTTCATGTAAATATAAATGATTGCCGCAATGGTTCCTTCTTCGCCGTGCCTGTTTGTCTTAGGCTTCAGACATCTGAGAAACTCCCGGTCACAGCTGCATTTGGATCTTCCGCTTGCCCAGCATTTATCGTGTGCTCTGCAGCAATCATCCACTTCATTGATTGGGGCGCCTGGCCCGCTGCAGCCGGGACCGCACCATTTGTAGCCCGGGAAAAGGCAAGGAATCTGTTTTCTTCCAGTCACTAGTATCCCTCTTTTTAAAATCAATTTATTTTAAGATATGGCAGAATCATAATAGAGGTGTGGTTACTTATCTATTAAATGAAGATTGTTTTCAGATTAAGGGCAGGGGCCCATACCCCATAGGCAACTGACGCATATCCTTTACTGTAGACAAATACAGAGGAGGAGTTCCGATTGGATTATCAATACCAGCACATGCCGGTGACACAGGAGTTTGTTCCACACAATAACATGTATTTCACTGACCATCGAGTTCGTCCCGGCTTTGGAATTGGAAGAAGACCCGGATTTGGTTTTGGCCGGCCGGGATTCGGGTTTGGAGGACCAGGCTTTGGTCTGGGGCTTGGGTTTTTAGGCGGGCTTGCAACAGGAGCATTGCTGACACCAGGACCAGGCTTTGGATATCCTTACTATCCATACCCGCCATATCCGTATCCGCCATATTACTATTATTAAGGGAAGAGAGCTTTGTCCTAGGGCAGGGCTCTTTTTTAAAAGATAAGAAAGTATATAATTTTTGAACGTCGATAACTGTCTAGCGCAAGCAGCCTACCCCCTCGAGGTCACAAACCTGTCTAGTTGCGGCTCTTAGGGACTCGGGGTCATAAGCCGTTTCCTTTCAGAAGGAAAAACACCTTCTTACAGGAACCGTCTTATGCCTGAGGCCCGCAGGACAAGGAAGGCTTCGTCAGCATAATCATCGCACGACCAAAAGCGACAGCTTTTGGGAGGATGCGGGTCATGCAGACGTTGCCACAGGACGTGGCGCTCTTAGTCTGCGTTCATTCGTGGGCAAGGCGCTTGCCCTTTTCTTAATATATATAATGATGAAAGGAGTGTAAGAACAGGATTAAACAAGAGAAGAAAATTACTTTGCAGTGATGGAGAGAAAGTGAGAAGTTTGAATCAAAGCCGGATAGCTGCAGTTGTTTGTACATTACATAATACTTGTCAGCTCACATTTTGATGCCGGGTTTCCAATGGGAGATAAAAGAAAAACTAAAAACTGAGTTCTTAGGTTAAAAGTTTACGGGAAAAGTGTACAAACAATAGTCAGGACAGCTAATCTAAAAAGTTTCTCAAGCATAGCGCCAGCTCCTCTCATTAGTTGGTATATTTTTATTTTAAGCCTGCTTTATTAAAGCAGGATAAAAGGTCTGTAAATTTATTGTTAAATGGTTTTTTGGAGGGATGAGGGGACATCCCTTTTAAATTTGATTAAAGCTCCAGTTCCTCTATTTTCATGATTTTGATATTCTTATAGAAAGGGGGAAGGGAAATGAACAAAGTATATCTCGATTACAATGCAAGCACTCCTTTGGCACCAGAGGTTGTACATGATATGTATCCTTTTCTGACAGACTTTTACGGAAATCCTTCTGCAGTGCACTGGGCAGGGCAGCCGGTTAAAGAAAAAATGAATCGTGCGAGGGAACAGGTATCTGACTTGCTGTCATGCTCACCTGAAGAGATTATTTTTACGAGCGGAGGAAGTGAAGCAAATAACCTGGCATTAAAGGGCTATTTTTTCAAGCATCTGTCAAAAGGCAAGCACATCATTACCTCAAAAATAGAGCATCCTGCCATAATCGGGCCTTTAAAATTTCTGGAGCGATTAGGTGCTGAAATCACGATGATAAATGTGGATGAATATGGTATGGTTTCCACTGATGATATTGAAAAGGCCATTCGGGAAGATACGATCCTGATCACTGTTATGCATTCAAACAATGAAGTGGGGACTCTTCAGCCAATAGAAGAAATAGGAGAAATCGCAAGGAGGCATAAGATCGCTTTTCATACCGATGCTTCCCAATCCGCCGGAAAGGTGCCAGTTGATGTTAATAGGCTGAACGTGGATATGCTCACCATTGCCGGGCATAAATTGTACGCGCCTAAAGGGATTGGCGCCTTATATATCAGAAAAGGCATAGAGCTTGAACCGCTTATTCATGGGGCAGGGCATGAGTTTGGAATGCGGGCAGGAACAGAGAACACATTGCTTGCAGCAGGGCTCGGCAAAGCATGTGAGTTAGCAGGGAAGCATGTGACGGACGGCAGGCTTGCTGACTTAACGAATTATTTTTGGGGTGAATTGAAGGAGGCCTTTGGAGCTGAAGTTGTCCTTAATGGACATGAAGAAAAACGGCTGCCGAATACCCTGAATGTCAGTTTTATTAATCGGATTGGCCAGGACATTTTAACAGCCATTCCTCAGCTTGCAGCCTCTACAGGATCCGCCTGCCATGCAGGCAAAGTGGAATTATCTCCTGTATTAAGGGAAATGGGGGTTCCTGAACATATTGGAATGGGCGCTGTCAGATTCAGTCTGGGGAAATATACGACAAAGGAAGAGCTTGATCAGGTGGTTTCCTGGCTTAAAGAAGTGATTTAGGCACCCGCTAATCCAATGAAAAGACATCAGCAATCTGCATAATATCACCTGAAAAAATGCAATACATATCTTCCGGGCCGGTTTCAATTGGCATTTTCGGAATGATGATACCATCGCAGCCTTGCTTCGTAAGGCTTTTGCGAAATAGGGTGTTGGCTTCATCTTTATTCAATAAGATCGCCTTATCTTTCCAGGTAAGGTGTCTTTTTTTTGCACTTGCGTAGTCACAATAGGGATCCCTTTCATTCATGAAAAGTTCATAGGAATCATACTCCTTTAAGCTTGGCTCATCCATATACACTTTATAGACAAATCCGCGGATTGGCTTATCGTATTGAACCACTTTCGGTGTTCCATCCTCCCAGAACTCCGTATCCGATTTTTCGCAGACTGTTTCTGTCCCGATGGCAAATGACTTAGCAGACTCAAAATCCGTTGTACACCAGATCCCAAGTGTATCAAGTTCCTTCATAGTTTTTTGACCTGCCGGCTCTTTTTGAAAGTAATCCAATTTCTTGATGGACCCGTAATAAACGATCAAAACAAACACCTCCCATTGTTAGGATGTGCAATATTTAGCCATTTAGTAAATCCCATTGTTTTTCTTTCAGCTTTTGGAAATGCTAATAGAAAAAGGAGGGACGTGCAGTCATGGATGATAGTCAGAGAACTGCATTAACTGCAGCTGAAATAGCACAATTATGGTCGGCTTATTTGAACAGCAGCATGTGTAATTGTATTTTCATATACTTTTTTAATGTTATTGAAGACCGGGAACTGAAGTCAATGCTTCAGGATAGTATTCAACTGACAGAAACACATTTAAAGAAACTGAAGGGCTTTTTTGAAAACGAAGGGTTATCCGTGCCCCATGGATTTAAACCTGAAGAGGATGTAAGAGAAAACGCTCCACAGCTGTTTTCGGAGAATTTTTCACTGCATTTCTTCTACAATATTGCCATGTTTGCGGTGAATTTTTATGCGCTGTCCAAAACACTTTCCGTCCGGTCCGATATCCAGGAATACTTTAACAATTGCTTGATGGAAATTAATGAATATGAAACAAAGCTAAAAAAAATGCTGGTAATCAGAGGCTTGTATATGAGATCCCCTCATGTCATTCCAGTGAAAGAAACCAGCTTTGTTGAAAGCAAAAAATTCATGGGTGGCTTGTTAGGAGATAAAAGGCCTCCAAATGTTATAGAAATTACAAATATCTATATGAATTTGAAAAGTAATGCCATGGGAAAAACGACCATGGTGGGATTTAGCCAAGTCGCCCAATCGAAGGAAGTTGGCCAATTCATGGTAAGGGGAAGGGACATAGCTGCGAAGCATACAAAAGTATTTGCCGGGATGCTCGAAGAAAGTTATTTGCCTGTTTGTATGTCTTGGGATATGGAAGTAACAGACTCCACTGAACCGCCATTTTCAGATAAGTTAATGATGTTTATGACCACATCCCTCATCGCACTGAGTGCAGGAATTTATGCAACAAGTGCAGCTTCGTGCGCACGAAAAGATATATCAGTTAATTTCATCCGCTTGTCTGCTGAAATCGCTGGTTTTGCTGAAGATGGTGCAAACATACTTATCAAAAACGGCTGGTTCGAGGAGCCGCCGCATCCAGCGGACCATGATGAACTGGCGAATAGATGAGAGGAATTACGTGGAAAAAGAGGGTAGCCTGAGACAAATGAAATAGTAGTTAATCGGGTGGAAGTCTAATCCTAAGTCTGCTGACTCCAGCTCTGAGCTTTTTCCGTGTAAAATAAATTTCCCCCAACTATACTTAAGAAGAAAATACTGTATGGGAGGAATCAGGTATGCATATTGAAATGTGGACTGACTTCGCTTGACCGTTTTGCTATATTGGCAAAAGGCATCTGGAGGATGCCATTAAACAGATTAATCATCCAATTGACGTGACTTATCGGTGCTTTGAGCTGGACCCGACGGCAGAGCGGGATATTCAGGATAACATGTATGAAAAATTGGCGAAGAAATATGGGATGACGATTGAGCAGGCGAAAGCCAACACGCAAAACATGGTGCAGATGGCGAGAAACGCCGGGCTGGAATTCAACATAGATACCATCGTTCTCACTAATACGTTTGACGCTCACCGTCTCACGATGTTTGCCAAAACAAAAGGGTTAATGAAAGAAATGACAGAACGTCTGCTGCGTGCTTATTTTACTGATTCCATACATATCGGAGATCCTGCGACGTTAGCCCAGTTAGCAGAAGAAGTTGGCCTGAACCGGGAAGAAGCTGAACAAATGCTTGCAGGCAATGCGTTTGCAGATGAAGTCCGTGCAGACGAGCAATTGGCACAGCAGTACCGCATTACAGGGGTACCGTTCTTTCTAATTAATAAGAAGTACGCACTGAGCGGAGCACAGCCAACAGACATGATCGTTCAAGCGCTGCAGAAGATTATTGCAGAGGACGAGATTACTGTTCTAAATGACAGCGACAGTATGATCTGTGATGATGACGGCTGTGAAATTCCCAAAAAATAATTTGTTTAAAGAACCAGTCAAACAAGACTGGTTCTTTTACGTACATAAGCCCAACTTATTAAAACAACGTACCTTCTTTTTTTATAGGCATATGATGTGATGATAATTCTGTGAAGGGAATGACTAGTATTGTATCATCCTAATGCGTATTCCTATCCTTACTATCCGCAGCCTCATTCACCTGTATATCATACGGACGAAATGTTACGAAGCAATCAGGATCATTTTCAGCAGCTTTGTGAAACGGTTCTTGAAGGAGTCAAAAGGGAGGCATCTGCACTTGAGCTTTACACTCAGCTGGCAGAGCATGCCCCAAATGAAGAGCACAAGCAGAACATTATTCAGGCAATTGAAGGAAAGAAAATCTATTTAAACCATTTTTGCAACCTTTATTACAATTTAACAGGAAAACAGCCCGAGTTTCAGGTCGGCCATGTTGCCATTGATCATTATCGTGATGGATTGCACAGGGCTTATCAAATCGAAATGGAAGGTTTCGAGGAGAACCAAAGGGGTTCTGTGCTTACTCAGCTTCCACAGGTTCAAAATGTGTTCTTATGGGCAATGAGCGGAGAACAGGAAAATGCTGCTCGATTAGTCTCACTGAATAACCGGGTGACTGATTTCGGTCCGCAGCCTTTTGTTGTGGATATTGAGGAAGCAACGAAGAAAAATAACAACTTCCGGACAGCCCTATGGACTGGAGAGCATTTGCAGCTGACATTAATGAGCATCAATGTTGGCGAGGATATTGGCCTTGAGGTTCACCCGGAGCTCGATCAATTCCTAAGACTGGAAGATGGTGAAGGAATGGTTTATATGGGGGACAGTCCTGACCGTCTGGATTTCCAGCGGAAAGTAGCGGATGATTTTGCGATTATCATTCCTGCAGGCAAATATCATAATCTCATCAATACAGGCAATAAACCACTTAAGCTTTATTCCATTTATGCGCCGCCGCAGCATCCTTTTGGAACGGTGCACCAGACGAAAGCTGATGCGATGGCTGCGGAGGAAGAGCATCAGCAGGGAAATTAAAAGAAAAGGGATGAAATGAAAGCAATCAGCTTTCGTTTCATCCCTCTTTACTATCTCATTACATAAATTGCTCTTGTATGGTAAGTATATTAATTAAAACAATTAGCTGGAGATATTTATGCAAAATTTAGTTAAAGTACTGATACCCAGACAACTATTGTTATTGCTCATCCTGTCTACAGGCTTGCTTAACCATGTAATATTGATCCCTAATTTATTGACAGCTGCCGGCAGAGACAGTTGGCTGAGTGTGATTGCAGCTTATCCAATCTCACTATTTTTTATGTGGCTTATTTACTACATACTTAAAAATTCTACAGATGAAGGTTTCTTCTCAATGCTGAGAAGGCGTCTCGGAAGGACGATTTCCGTTCTCTTATCGGTTCCGGTTATTGCTTTTCTAATCATCAGTTCCTATATAACATTCAGAGACCTAATGATTTGGTTAAATGCGTTTTTCCTGGCAGATGCCTCTGTATTAATGATTAACATCATTTTAATTATTGTTTGTTCCATCATGACTCTGGCCGGTGTGAAATATATGGCTATATCAAGCGGTGTACTGCTGCCCTTAGTGATGCTTTTCGGAGTATTTATTTCCATTACAAACACCAGATTGAAGGACCCCGGCCTGTTGTTTCCCTTATTTGCAGGGGGGTTAGAACCTTTCATGAGCGGAATTGTTTATACTCTTTCGGGGCTGCTTGAGATTTATATCATCCTCTTACTGCAGCCATACTCACAAAAACCCTTTAAATTCAAGCATTTACTTTTCCTTTTGACGCTTCTGACAGGATTAACTTTGGGGCCGCTTACAGCCTCGATCATGGAATTTGGTCCTGTAGAAGCCACGAAATTTCTTTACCCTGCCCATGAGCAATGGAGGGTCTTAAGCATTGGAGAGTATATCTCCCATTTGGACTTTCTCGCTTTATACCAATGGCTGAGCGGTGCATTGATCAGAATTGGCTTATTTATGTATTTAGTAGGTGGATTTTTTCAAGTCAAAAAGAAACATTATCGATTGAATCCCAAATTGGTCCTTACTTTATACGTTGGTTTGTTTGGATTGATGAGCATAAAGATTGAAACCCATACTTTTTATCAATTTATCTATAAGTATTATCTTCCAGTCAGTATGGTTTTTTTTCTGTTCTATATCCTTTTGTCTGCCCTGATTGTATTAGTTCTGAAGAAAAGGGATGAAAAACATGGCAAGAACAAAAATTCTCAAGTCGAATCCACAACCTAAAGAGAATGGCTGCGCGAAGGCAGAAGAATTAAAACAGCTATTTTGCAAAAGCAGTGATTTTGTGAAGAAATCCCACATCACAGAGAAAGATCAGTTTGAAATTTTATATTTCGATACCTTGGTCGATACTCAATATTTGGATCAATATATTCTGCCGATGGTTGCTGCTGAGAAGGAGAGTTTGGCAAAAGATAAGCTCATGACTTTATTTCAAGCGGACCTTGTAACGGATAAGTCAATTGATGACTTGTCTCAAATGCTTTTTGAAGGAAACTTTATTTTCCAGGCTGACAGGGACCTGTTAAGTATTAGGGCGGCCAACCTTCCAAAAAGGCAGCCTGAAGAATCTGCGCTGGAGACTTCCATCAGAGGCCCAAAGGATGGATTTGTTGAAGATCTGCAGACCAATATATCTTTAATACGCAGAAGGCTCAATACCAGCACGTTATGTGTTGAAAAATATACAATTGGAAAAAGAAGCAAAACAAAAGTAGCCCTTATGTATATGGATGATATTATTGATAAGCGTGTGCTGGAAGAAATTCACAAAAGGCTTGGCAAAGTTGAGCTCGATATTTTGACGAGTATCCATGAACTCGACTCTTTAATCAGGGATCGTCCTTATTCGATATTCCCCAGCCTTGATTATACCGGCCGTCCGGATTTTATCGTTCAGGCACTGAATCAGGGACGGTTCGCCATATTGGTGGATGGAAATCCAACCGTTACTTATGCCCCGGTCAATTTATTACTGCAGACCAAATCACCTGAAGATTATTACATGAATTATGCGTTTGTGAGTATGGAAAGATTTATTAGAATGATCGGGATAACCGTATCAGGTTTCCTTCCAGGGGTATGGATTGCTTTTTCCGCTTTTAATATTGAACAGATTCCATATTTGCTGGTAGCCACTATTTCAGTGTCGCGTTTTGGGCTGCCGTTGAGTGCGCCAATTGAAATGTTCATCATCCTCCTGTTGTTTGAGCTTTTTAATGAAGCAGGAATCAGGCTGCCGAGAGCCATTGGGCAGACAGTGGCCGTACTGGGAGGTTTGATTGTTGGGGATGCCGCTATAAGAGCAGGCTTAACTTCGCCAACTATGCTGGTTGTTGCTGCGATAACGTATATTTCATCCTTTACCCTTGTAAGTCAGTCCCTTAGTTCTGCCATTACCATTATTAGATTTGTGGTCATCATCATGAGTACTTTTTTAGGCTTGTTTGGGGTCATCTTATGCTATATTATCACTGTTTTATACTTTTCAACGCTTTCATCCTTTGGAGTACCTTACCTCTCAGCTGTAGCTCCAATCAGCTGGAGAGAAAGCATTAAGGCCTTTCTGTTGCTCCCTGTACAATTTTATAAATCCCGCTCCACTACCACCAGCCCTGAAGATCCCATGAGAGGGGAGAAATAATGGCCAGAAGTGTGATTCTGATGATTGCCTTATGCGTTCCAATGCTTTCAGGCTGTTCGGGCATCAAGAATATACAGGATTTAACCTATATAGTGTCAATCGGCATGGATTATGACGATGAAAAAGGTGAGTATACAGTCTATCTCCAGGGTCTGAACTTTTTAAATGTCGCCAAGCAGGAAGGGGGAAAATCAGCAGAGCCAGTCCCTATTTTTGTGGCTTCAGCAAAAGGAGAAACGTTAAATTTAGCTGTAAGGAAGCTCTATAAAATGTCCGAACCTCCTCTATATTTCGGGCATATAAAAACCCTTGTCATTACCGATCGGATCGTTCAGCACAAGTTCAAGGAAGTTGTGGAGGAAGTCGGGAAGAACCGTTCCATTCGTCCTACACTTCATGTCGTCACAACGGATGAAGAAATTGAAGAGGTTTTTAATATTAATGCTCTTTTTAATTATCCAGCTGTATATACTGTTTTATTTAAAAAGGATACTTATGAGATTGCACAAAATGAAATTAGACCAGTAACATTAATGAAATTCCTGCGGGAATATTATGAGCCAATGAATGCAGCGAAACTGCCTGCCGTTAAAATTGATAAAACAAGCTGGAAGGCGGAAAAGGATTATCCGGTATTATATTTTGATGGCTATACCGTTTTTCAAAACAGGACCTATAAGAAGGAACTGGCTTTTGAGGATTCCTTATTTCTCAATTGGCTGATGGAAAAGTATATTGCTATAGACCGAAGAGTGGATATAGAGGATAAGTTGGCTGCAGCAGTAAAGCTGGAAAGCCCGAAACTGAAAATCAAATATGATGAAGATTCTTCCAGCCCGAAATTTTCAATTAATTTGTCCATTCGCGCTGATTTACTGGAAAAGGTACAGGACATTTCCATGAACCGATTAACCAGTCTGGTTGAAGAGGAAATAAAAGCGAAACTTAGAACACTATATTTGAATGGAGTGGAAAATAAAATTGATTATCTAAATGCCGGAGAGAAATGGTTTCGGATGCATCCTGAGAAATTTGCAGAGTTACAAAAAACTGGCCATTTCTATTTGGAAGATGACTCTCTCACTGATATAGAGGTAAAAGTTCAGATTTTTAACTTCAACAGCTATAAATATAATCAATGAAGCTGGGAAGAGGCTGTGTCTCTTCCTTTTTTTGGGGGTAAATTTGATTGATAAGAATAATTCCTCTCCATTTTGGGCACTAATCAAAGTATTACTATTTTTTCAGGATGGTGCTTAAGGTGAGAAAAGAAAATAAAAATCTCTTTATAGCCGGCTTAATACTCGGTTTAGGGCTTGTAGGGGCGATTGATGGCATCGTATTTCATCAGCTGCTGCAATGGCATCATATGATTCTGAGCCCGAATATCAAACTCGAAATTTTTACAGATGGCTTATTCACGGCTTTATTTTCGGCGAAGCTGCTTTGGGGCGGGATGAAGATATTTCAGGATGCACGGAAAAATGAATTGGGCACCAGCTGGAAGATCTTCACTGGCGGTATATTCATAGGGGGAGGGGCCTTTAATCTTGCCGAAGGAATTGTCGACCATCATATCCTCCAGGTGCACCGTGTCAGGCCATTGGCAGAAAATCCTTTATTCTATGATCTTGCCTTTCTGGCAATTGGATTATTGCTTGTTATCATTGGGTTTATGATTAAGAGGATGGAGAAGGAAGCATGATGAAAAAGGTAAGAAGCTTGATCAGTTTTATCATTATATTTTTAGGCTTTTTTTATTTTTACACCAGCCAAAATCCTCATTATCAGACCGGTGCAGCGGGTCACATGGCACATGGATATGTGGAAATTCCAAAAGAGAATGAGATTCCGGCTGTAAACTTTACCGTATCCCAGGATGGTCCGGATACATGGCTTTTAAAGCTGGATCTGCATCATTTTACATTTGCGCCTGAGAAGGCGGGCGAGAAGCAGCCAAGCTATAACGAGGGCCATGCGCACTTATACATAAATGGCAAAAAAATCAGCCGCTTATACGGAGAGTATTATCATTTAGGCAACCTGAAGGAAGGCAGAAATGAAATTACCATAACCCTTAATTCCAACAATCACGGGGCCTTAATGGCCGGCGGAAAACCCGTGAAGGCAACCAGGTTCATTGAAGTGAATAAGCAGGGAAAGAGCGGGGAACTCGATCAGGAATAGGAGAAACTATAGTTTTGTCATCAGTCATGCGACAAAGTTAGGTTTCTCCTTTGTTGAGTCCGGCGGTTATGTACTTTACCATTATTAATAAAGTACTTATTTTGAAAGGATGAGTGTAAATGGCTCAATCTAATCTAAAAGTTGCTGTACAAAAGTTCGGTAACTTCCTGAGCTCCATGGTAATGCCGAATATCTCAGCATTTATAGCTTGGGGTCTTATTACAGCTTTATTTATACCTACTGGTTTCATTCCAAATGAAAGCCTTGCCAAAATGGTAGGGCCAATGGTGACATACTTGCTTCCGCTGTTAATCGGATACACCGGAGGTAAGCTTGTACATGATCAGCGCGGTGCCGTTGTTGGTGCCATCGCGACAATGGGGGTTATCGCAGGAGCGGAAGTTCCGATGTTCCTCGGCGCCATGATAATCGGTCCTTTGGCTGCTTATGTGATTAAGGGCTTTGACAAGTTAATCGAAGGCAGAGTGCGTGCAGGCTTTGAAATGCTCGTGAACAATTTCTCTGCGGGAATTCTTGGTGCGTTTATCGCAATCCTGGCGTTCAAGGGGGTTGGTCCGGCAGTTGATGTCTTCACAGGGTGGCTTGTAGCCGGTGTTGACTGGCTGATAGGCACAGGGCTGCTTCCTCTGACAAGTATCCTGATTGAACCGGCAAAGGTATTATTCCTGAACAATGCCATCAACCACGGTGTACTTTCACCAATCGGAGTTGAACAGGTAAAAGAAACAGGACAATCCATCCTGTTCCTGCTTGAAGCGAACCCTGGACCTGGTATTGGTGTTTTGCTTGCTTACATGTTCTTTGGAAAAGGCAATGCAAAGAAATCTGCTCCAGGTGCCGGAATTATTCACTTCTTCGGCGGGATTCATGAAATTTACTTCCCGTACATTTTAATGCGTCCTATGCTCATTATTGCGGTTATCCTTGGCGGAATGAGCGGTGTGTTCACACTGGTTCTTTTAGGCGGCGGATTGTTCGCTCCTTCATCACCGGGAAGTATCATCGCAATTACCGCTGTAACACCTCATCATGCAAGTGCGTATATTGCAAACTTTGCAGGTGTGCTTGTGGCTGCTGCTGTTTCATTCATTGTCTCTGCATTCATTATGAAAACAGGCAAGCAGGGTGAAGAAGATATTGAAGAAGCTGCGAAAAAGATGCAGGAAATGAAAGGCAAGAAAAGCTCTGTTTCAAACGTATTAGAAGGCGGAAAAGCTGCCATGCCTGATAACGTATCTAAAATCTTTTTTGCCTGTGATGCGGGAATGGGCTCTAGTGCCATGGGTGCGTCACTGCTGCGCAAAAAGGTGAAGGAAGCAGGCATGGACGTTGCAGTTACAAATACAGCGATCTCCAATCTTCCTGCAGATGCCCAAATTGTCATTACTCAGGAAGAACTGACACCAAGGGCACGCCAGAAAGTGCCGAATGCATTCCATGTATCGGTTGATAATTTCCTGTCAAGTCCGGAGTATGACAAGCTGATTGACGCACTGCAGTTCCCGGCTAACTCGGAACTGCACGAAATCGTTGAAAAAGCTGAAGAAAATGTTCCTGATACGAAGGATGAGGAAATGGCTCATGAAGACGACTTATTGCGTCCGGAAAATATTTTTCTGAACAAAGAGTTTGCTGATAAGGATGAAGCAATCCGCTTTGCCGGAAGAGTGCTTGTGGATGCAGGCTATGTTGAAGAGAGCTATATTGAAGCGATGATTGAACGTGATAACATCACATCCACTTATATGGGGAATGATGTAGCAATCCCTCATGGAACAGAAGAGGCAAAAAAGGCTGTCATCAAATCAGGCTTTACTGTTATCCAGGTGCCAAATGGCGTAGATTTTGATGGCCAAAAGGTCCGTCTGATCTTCGGAATTGCAGGAAAAGACGGCACACATCTTGAAATCTTATCAGGCATCGCGGTAACATGTTCTGACATGGATAATATCGAGAAACTGGCTTCAGCCGAATCCGTACAGACTATCATGGATATTATAGGCAAGAAATAATTTTTACGAATAGAAAAGCGTCTCAATGCGCTTTTCTATTCAGTGTTTATCGCAGTCTAACGGGCAGTAAGACCCCTGCTTCAATACTTAGAGGAACCAAAGGAGGATAAGTGGGGGTCAAACTGCCCGTAAAGGCCCGAAAGAAGGACAAAGACAAAGGACGCCACGTCCCGTGGCAACGTCTTTGTGACCCACTTCCTGTGGGCCTCAACTAACAATCAGTGGGGGACCACTGATTGAAGTTTCACTTTATGCAACTAATTGTAGAAATGAGCTGATCTCATGTATATTACATCGAGGGAAAAAGCCATTATTGAATTCATTATTAAAACTTCTGGGAAGCATACGGCCTTGTCGATTGCTTCTTCATTAAATGTCAGCTCAAGAACGATTCAGAGGGACTTAAAGGCAGTTGAGAAAATTGTCAGTGAGTTCGGACTGACCTTAACCCGAAATGTAAATCAGGGACTTGTCATTGAAGGGAAAAACGAGCAGATTTTCAGGCTGATCCAGCATTTGGCCAGCAGTGAACCGATCGATGAGCTCCCTCAGGAAAAGAAGCTGCGCCTTCTTTTGGCTATTCTTGAAGAAGAGGTATATAAGACTCAGGTGCTTGCCGGGTACCTCGGCATCAGCACGGCAACTTTGACAGCATATCTCGACGAGCTTGCTGAATGGCTATCCCTTTTCCGGGTGGGCTTGACGAGAAAGCGGGGAGTCGGTGTAGAGATTCACGGAACAGAAGCAAATAAACGAATGGCGCTTGCCCATTTTCTCATTCAATACTTTCATGAAGAATTAATTGAGATATTATTTTTGCTGGAAAAAGGAAAGCTCGGTGAAGACAGGATTCTGCACTATTTTGAAGCGGATGATATCCGCCATGTGAACAGCATCGTTCAGACTGTGTTTACTGGCGCACCTTCCCGGTTTGCGGATAGCGGATATCTGGAGATTGTGCTGCATACCTGCATAACACTAAAGAGGGCACTCAGCGGCTTTCCTGTGGAATGGAAGGATCTTCCGGAGGCAGAGGTTACGGTTGAATACAGATTGATCCAGGAGGTCACAAGCAGACTCGGGCAGACATTTGACTGCGAGTTTTCAGAGGGGGATATCCTTTACCTGGCGCGTATACTTAAAGGCACCAAATGGAGCGGGGCTGAGGCTTTTCCGTACGACAGCATTGTACTCGCCCAAATGATCAGGAACGTGATTAAATCTGTTTCGGAACAGCTTCATGTAAATCTGAACAAGGATTTTTCCTTATTTCAGGGGCTGCTCGCACATATGGAGCCATCCTTATACCGGATCAAGCAGAATATGGAATCCTATAACCCGCTTAGAGAGGAAATCAAGCGTAAATATCCGGTTCTGTTCATGGCTGTGAAAAATAGTCTTGAAGAGGAGTTTACAGATATTGATCAATTTTCAGATGACGAAATTGCGTTTATCGTCCTTCATTTCGGATCGGCTCTTGTCATGCAGGAAGAGAATCTTTACATAAAGGCCCTTCTTATTTGTCCGACAGGCATTGGCACATCCAAAATGCTGAAAAGCAGGCTGAAAAAAGAGGTGGCTGAAATTGATGTCATCGAAATCAAATCGCTTAAGGAAATGTCAGTGGGTGCCGAGATAAAGGAATATGATTTAATCCTTTCTACTGTCAGACTTCCTTTTATGAATGCAGAGTATATATTGGTGAACCCCCTCTTAAGTGAAGAAAATATTCTCACGATAAAAAACTACCTGAAGAATAACATTGAAAGCCTCACAAAAGGGAAGCAGTATCAGGAATTGGCGGAGCATGGGCAACGGCAGACTGAGCAGAGCAATGTCTCTTTAGACTCCATGCTGGAGGAGATAAGAGATATTCAGGAGAGCATCCAGTCTCTAATTCATAACTTCCGGTTTTACCGGATGGATGAGAAAGCAACCCAGGAGCAGATTCTCACAAAAATGCTGGTGAATGCAGAAGAAGATCATCTGCTGGCGAATCCAGAAGATGTTCTGCAATCTTTACGGAAGCGGGAACAAAAAGGCGGTCTTGGCATCCCTGAAACGAATATGGCTCTCTTTCACACCCGCAGTAATAACGTCCGTAAGCTTATTTTTCAAATTGCCCATCTGCCAAAGCCATGCCTGGTAAAGGGAATGGACGGAAAAGAAGTGGCAATGAAAAACCTGCTGCTGATGCTGGCCCCAGACGAGCTAAGCAGAAGAGAGCAGGAAATAGTAAGCTTAATCAGCACGAATATCATTGATACAGAGGAAGCGATATTACTATTTTCTTCCGCAAACGAAGAGATGATCTTCAAGAAGCTTGAATCGATTTTTACAGAATATCTCCAGTCTCATTTTAAAATAAACCGGTAAAGGAATGATTCGATGAAACAGGCAGTGCATTTTGGAGCAGGGAACATAGGAAGAGGATTTATCGGAGCACTATTTTCACAGTCAGGCTACCATGTGACGTTTGTTGATATTGCTGAAGGGATTATTAATCAATTAAACGAAGAAAAACAATATAAAGTGATACTGGCTGCAGATGAACAGGAAAGCCTGACCATTGAAAACGTGTCAGGATTGAATAATCTGAAGCAGGAGGCTGAAGTGATTGAGGCCATTAAACAGGCTGATTTCTTAACAACAGCCATTGGGCCTAACATCCTTCCGCGGATTGCGCCGTTAATGGCGAAAGGCTTGGCTGCCAGAGCAGAAGCAGGGATCACGGAAAAGCTTTATGTCATCGCATGTGAAAATCAGATCTCGGCAACTGACTTATTAAAGGGTTATATTTTGGAGAATCTGGAGAGCGGTATTAATCTTGAGAATGTATTTTTCTTAAACTCCGCTGTTGACCGGATTGTCCCTATTCAAAACAATCAGGGATCACTCGATGTTCTGGTTGAACCGTACCATGAATGGGTTGTCGAAACAACTGAAGACATTCCGCATATCGAAGGAATGAAAATCGTTCCGGAGCTTGCGCCGTTTATCGAAAGAAAGCTGTTCACAGTTAACACAGGGCATGCAGTTATTGCGTACTTTGGCTACCTGGCAGGGAAAGAAACCATCGATCAGACACTGGCTGACGGGGACATTTATAAGCAGGTGCAGGCAACACTTGGCGAAACAGGTGCTTATTTAATCGATCGCTATGATCTGAATCCCGCCGAACATCAGAAATATATCGATAAAATTATCGGCCGTTTTGAGAATGCCCGCCTGAATGACGGTGTCACACGAGTCGGCCGTTCACCAATAAGGAAGCTCGGCCCTGAAGACAGACTGGTCCGCCCGGCACTGCAGGCCCAGAAGGCAGGCTTATCCTTCACAAACCTGGCAAAAGCCATTGCTGCAGCCCTATTGTTTGATAACAGGGAAGATGAAGAAGCGGTTAAGCTGCAGGACATGATCCAGGAAAACGGAGTGGCATACGTACTGAAAGAAGTATGCGGACTTGAAGAATCAAGCGAGCTCGCAGGAGAAATACTGAATCAATATGAAACATTGAGAAAATAAAGTGAAACTTCAATCAGTGGGGGGCTCGTTATCCCCCACTGATTGTTAGTTGAGGCCCACAGGAAGTGGGTCACAAAGACGTTGCCACAGGACGTGGCGTCCTTAGTCTTTGTCCTTCTTACTGCCCGTTAGACTGCGATAAATGGAATGAAGACTGCTGAGAATGATCTGCAGTCTTATTTTTTTGGAGCTTTTTTCGGTGTAGCGCTGTAAAATATTTTACAAGTGAGGTGATGTAGATATGATATTTACTATAGTGTTTGAAGAAGAAGGTCTGAAGTATCATTCTTTGAAAACGAGGGAAGCTGTCAGGGCCGTGATTTTGGGTGAAAATGGAATTTTGCTGGTGCGCTCGAATCGCAGTGATTATAAATTCCCTGGAGGTGGTGTTAAAGGAAATGAAGATTGGCATGATGCGCTATTACGCGAAGTGGCAGAAGAAACGGGTTACATACATGCAGCCGTAAAAAACAAACTGGGTACCGTTATTGAACGGAAAATCGATGAGTTTGATGATACCGTGCTGTTTCAAATGAATTCTCATTATTATCTTTGTGAATTAATCGATCATCAGCAACTAGACCAGCAGCTTGAAGGCTATGAGATCACACAGGAATTTTCACCGGAATGGGTGGCTATTGAGGAAGCGATCGCAAGGAATGAGGCAGCAGCTAAACTGAATGGAGCCAATAGATGGATAAGAAGAGAGAATTTTGTTTTGAACGCATTATTAGAACAGTGAGAATGAGGTGGCAGCCATGCTTGAAGTGTTAACTGTGTCCATTTTTAATCAGGAAAGAAAGATTCGAATTTACCTGCCGGAGAATTATTACTGCAGCAATAAACGTTATCCAGTTCTATACATGCATGACGGGCAAAATGTTTTTGGTGCTGAGGAAGCAATTGGCGGAGTGTCACTGGATCTGCATAACCATCTGGATCAATCCAAATCAGATTTAATCGTGGCGGCGATTGACCAAAATACAGAAGGCGAAGAACGGATTCATGAATATTGCCCATGGAAACATGGAGATTTCAGCGAGCAGCTGTTAGGCTATAATAGCGGCTCAGGCGGTAAGGGGAGTGATTATGCTGACTTTATCGTGGATGAACTGAAGCCAATAATAGATGGAAAATATAAAACTATGACTGATGAAAACTATATGGCTGGCATCTCTTTGGGCGGACTCCTCTCTGTTTATGCCGGCTGCAAATATCCTGATGTTTTTAAAAAAGTCGCAGGGATGTCATCTGCTTTTTACCGGAATCAAGAAGATATAGAAAAACTGGCGGACAGCACACCTCCATTAGGGAAAATATATCTCGATTGCGGCACTGCAGAGGCGGGGGAAAATAGAAAGATCAGTGAATTATTTTTGGAGTCTAACAAAGCTGTTTATGAAAGGTTAAAAAGCAGCGGATGTGAGGTTGAGCTTCGGATCGTTGAGGGGGCGGGGCATAATTATACTGCATTTAAGGATCGAATTGCTGGTGTGATGGAGTTTTTCCTGGATTAGAAGTGTGGGGAGATGACTAGGGACGAAAAAGAGTGGAGAGTAAGGGGAATGAAATGGTAGTTAACCAGGAGGAATAACGACCAAGAAAGCAGATTATTAATTTAATAATGATTAAATTTTCAAAAAATATTGACAACTAATCTAAAAACAGATAAATTATAAAATAATATAAAGTTATAACATTATATTCTTTCAAGGGAGATACATAAATGCAGATAGATAAAAGTTTACATATACCCCTATATAGACAAGTAGAACAGATTCTGGAAGAGAAAATCATATCCGGACAATGGGAGGTAGGGAGCCAGCTGCCGACTGAGCAGGAGCTGTCCGATCGATTCGATGTCAGCACAATTACGGTTAAAAGAGCGGTGATTGAGCTTGTGAATAAAGGTTATCTATTCAGACAGCGAGGAAAGGGGACTTTTGTATCCGGAGCTGCAAAAGAGCAGGACCTTAATTCCATCATTTCGCTTTCCACCGGTTCGGAACAGGAACATCCTCATGAAATGATCAGCTTTAAATATGAAGCTGCAGGTTCTGAAATTGCGCAGAAGTTAAGGATTGATCCAGAGGATGAGGTGATCAAAATTGAGAGATTAAAAGTGGAAAACAATGATCCTCTCGCGCTGGAATATACCTATCTTCCGGCGGATAAATGTCAGGGGCTTACACCTGAGATGATCAATAACGACTTAATTTTTAACATCTTAAAAAATAGATTCCATATAGCGCTAAACCGGGCTAAGGTATTTATCCGGCCTTATATTCTTCCCAGTCACCAGGCAAAGCTGCTTCATGTGGAACCCGGGACCCCGGTATTTGAGTGGGAGCGTACTACATACACAAAGCAAGAAGACATTATTGAGTTCTCTAAATTCTATATCCGCAGTGATAAAGAGGTTTATTATACAGAGGTTCAATTGTAAAAAAATTGCTGAAATCCCATAGGACAATTTATATATATAAAAGATATAAAGTTATAATATTATATCTTTATATTTTATATAGAAATCAATCTCTTTCTATAGATTGATCTAAATTAAAAAGGGGGTATGCTTTTATCAGGTCTTCATCCTAGAACTGCTCCTTATGCGAAAAGCAAAAATAAACGAGGGGGAAAAAGAAAGCTTATTTAATTGTATTGCTTTGTTTATTGCTTGTCACGGCTGCAGGATGCAGCGGCCAAACAGGAAGTTCTGCAGATGAAGGATCAGGAAAAAGTGATGAAAAGACACTTGTCTTAGCGGCATATGGAGGAAGCTATGAGCAAAAGATGAAGGAGGACTTGATCCCTAAGTTTGAGAAAGAGCATGGCGTAAAGGTGAAATATATTACGGGAAGCTCTGTTGATACGTTATCCAAGCTTCAGGCCCAAAAGGATAATCCTCAAATTGATGTAGCTTTCCTTGATGATGGACCTCAAGCTCAGGCAAAGGCGTTTGGATTGCTGGCGCCAATGGATGAGAGTGTTGTTACGAATCTGGCAGATGTCTATGATATTGCAAAAGACAAAGATAATGTGGGTGTAGGATTTGGAATCATTTCAACCGGCTTGGCTTATAACAAGGATGTCTTCGAACAGAATGGCTGGGAACCGCCGACATCCTGGAATGATTTGGCCGATCCGAAGTATAAAGGAAAACTCGTACTGCCTTCCATTGCCAATACGTATGGAGTTCATTTTCTGCTCATGACTGCGATTGCCAATGGCGGAGATGAAGAAAACATTGAACCAGGCTTTGAAAAAATGAAGGAAATTGCCAAAAACGCGATTACTTTTGATAAAACGGCTGACGTATCCAACTACTTCCTGCAAGGGCAGACAGTTGCAAGTGCATGGGGAAGCAGCCGGGTGTTTACCCTTCAGGATAGCGGATTCCCGATTGAGTATGTCATTCCGGAAGAAGGGGCTCCGGCCCTGATGGCCACCGTCAGTGTGGTGAAGGATGCTCCAAATGGGGATCTTGCTCAGGAATTTGTCAATTTTGTTCTGGATGAAGAAGCACAGCTTCTATTTGCCAACTCCTTGTTTGACGGTCCGGTTAATAAGAATGTGAAGCTTGATGGAGACATCGTCGATAAAGTGGCTTATGGGGAAGAGGAGATTGCCAAATTGATCAAAGTCGACTGGGAAACTGTTAATGCAAAACGGGCTGAGTGGACAGAACGGGCCAATAAAGAAATCGAAGTAGCCCATTGAAAGAGAGGGGAAACGAATGAGTTACTTAAGCCTGGAAAACGTGGTTAAGACATTTAATAAAACAGAAGTCGTTAAAAAGCTCAGCCTTGACATCCAAAAAGGGGAACTGGTCTCCTTTTTGGGGCCTTCGGGCTGCGGAAAAACGACAACACTGAATATGATCGCCGGATTTTTGGAAGTGGATGGCGGGAAGATTGAGGTGGACGGCAAACCCGTTCACCTGCTTCCTCCCAATAAAAGAGAAATGGGCATGGTGTTCCAAAACTATGCTTTGTTTCCGCACATGACGGTTTTTGATAATGTCGCCTATGGGCTTAAGCTCCGTAAAGTGCCAAAAAGTGAAATCAGCAAAAGGGTGTTTGAAGCATTGGAGATGGTTCGTCTGGCTGGCTATGAAAAACGTTATCCAAAGGAACTTTCCGGAGGGCAGCAGCAGCGTGTTTCATTGGCGAGGGCCCTGGTCATTAAGCCGAAGGTGCTTCTACTGGATGAGCCATTGAGCAATCTTGATGCCAAGCTTCGCCAGGAAATGCGTGAAGAAATTGTTGATATCCAAAAGCAGGTGGGGATCACAACGATATTTGTCACACATGACCAGGAGGAAGCATTGGCCATATCGGACCGTATTGCGGTCATGTATGAGGGCCGGATTGAACAGGTTGATGATCCGGCATCCATCTACAACCATCCAAAGACTGACTTTGTGTCCCAGTTCATAGGGGAAGTTAACCACATCCAGGGGAAAGTCCTGGAAACTTATGAAAATAAGAAATGCAAATTGCACTTTTTTGGGAATGAACAGATTGTTTCAGTCCCATCTGTAAAAAATTCCGAAGTTCACTTTTTCATCCGGCCGGAAAAAATCCAAATCGCTTTAGCCGGATCAAATGAAAGAAATGAGGCTTTTCAAACCAGGGTGGAACGTAAAATGTTTCTCGGAGCCAAGACAAGATACATTTTGAAGGTACATGACCGGCATCTGATTGCAGATATTTCCAATACCGTATTAAATCCTACCGAAATTAAAGAAGGAAACAGTGTCTACACATATTGGAACCCTGAAGACCTGCTGCCTTCGAGAATGGCGAGGTGACTCACATGCAAGCCGGAATCGGAACGGAACATGACTTATTGCTTCAGCAAAAGAAAAAGAATGTGAATAAAAAACGGCTTGATACGTGGCTGCTTTTGCTTCCGACGCTGGGAATCTTCATTTTCTTCTTTTTGCTGCCATTGTTTTTCTTATTTATTACAAGCTTTAAAAATTTTGATGCCAGTACAGGAGTGGGAAATGAATGGACGCTCCAGAACTACATCAAGTTCATGTCAGATCCTTTTTACCTTGGAGTAGTCTGGCGCACGGTGAAAATCGCTCTTTTAACAACATTGATTACGATCATTATCTCTTACCCGGTAGCTTTTCAGATTTCAAGATCAAAAGGAAGAGCCAGAAATTATTTAACCCTTCTGGTGCTTTCTCCGCTTCTGATCAGCATGGTTATACGCTGCTACGGCTGGGTGATTCTATTATCCAACAATGGTGTAGTCAATAATACACTATTAAAGCTGGGCTGGATTGACCAGCCTTTAACCCTCTTATACACCGAATTGAGTGTGGTCATCGGTATGGTGCATGTTCTTTTCCCATACATGGTGCTGAGCATCATGGGCTCACTCGAAAAAATAGACCCTTCTGTCATCAGAGCCTCGCAGAACCTTGGGGCCGGCTCCTTCAGAACTTTCTTTTCCATTTTGCTCCCGTTAACCTTGCCTGGTGTTTTTGCCGGATCGGTTATGGTATTCAGCTTAAGCGTCAGCTCATTTGTTACACCGGCCATTCTTGGCGGCCCGCAGGTGAAGGTTATGTCCTATTTAACGTATGAACAGGTAGCTGTGATGCTGAACTGGCCGTATGGAGGCGCTATTGGCTTCCTGCTGATCCTGATTGCCACCATTACCATCATCGCATACAGCAAAATCCTTGCCAGGTCTGAGAAAGGGGTGGCCATACAATGAGCAGGAAGCTTCCCAAGTATTTCTTTAACTTTGTTTGTTTACTGGTTTATATATTCCTGCTGGCGCCAATCGTGGTTGTATTGCTTTCCTCTTTAACAACTACCGAATACATTGTATTCCCGCCAGAAGGCCTGACTCTCAGATGGTACACAGAGTTAATTGAACATCCGGAATTTATGCAGTCGTTTACACTGAGCATTATTGTGGCGTTCGGAACTGCCATTATTGCCACTGCCATTGGCACATTGGCTTCACTTGCAGTTGTCCGGCGTCAATTTAAAGGGAAGACAGCGATTGTTCAATTAGTGGGTTCGCCTCTCTTGATTCCATCTGTTGTTTTTGGTGTGGCTCTCTTGCAGTTTTACTCATGGATTGGTTTGGCTGCGAGCCCCCTTGCATTGATTTTGGGTCACATCATCTTAACGGTTCCTTTTGTGATGCGCCTGGTTGTTGCCAGTTTAGTAGGTTTTGACCGTTCTATCGAACAAGCTGCCTTGAACCTTGGTGCAGGACCGATGAAAGTTTTCTTTCACATCACACTGCCGATCATTAAATCAGGCGTGATAGCCGGCGCCATTTTTGCCTTTATTACTTCATTTGATGATTTAACAGTTGCCTTATTCATTGTCAGCACCGACGTTGTGACACTGCCAGTACGGATTTACACATACATGCAATATCAATATGATCCGATTATTACATCCGTATCAAGCATCATGATTCTTTTCACTGTCGTATTAATGCTCATAATTGAAAGAGTGTTAGGTGTTGGGAAAGTGTTTTCCTCTAAAAATTAGATAGGAGAGGTCTTTATGCACATTGAGAAACATCCGGTTCTCGGCAGGAAGCTCCACACGCCTGTAACCATTTATTTCAATGACCAGCCATATCAGGCCTATACGCAGCAATCTGTCGCTGCCGCGTTAATGGCAAATGGAATTAAGAAATTGGGTGTCAGCCGAAAGCTGGTCCAATCCAGAGGATTATTCTGTTCGCGCGGGAGATGCTGCAGCTGCTATATGACCATTGATGGAGAGGACCATGTACGGAGCTGTATGACAGAAGTTGAAGATGGCATGCGAATATACCCGAATATGGATGATCCCGAGGTAAGGAGAGAGATTGATGAAGACTGATGTACTGATCATTGGAGGCGGTCCTGCAGGTCTATCAGCAGCAATTGAGACAGCATCAAGGGGACTGGATGTAACTATTGTTGACGAAGCTTCCCAGCTTGGCGGGCAGCTAAACCAGCAGACTCAAGTGATGCGTCAGCTTCCTTCTGTATATGAACCCATGCGTGGCTTTGAATTGGCCAATAAACTAATTGAGCTAATTAAAGATTGTAATGTAAGACAGCTCCTGAATCACCGTGTGGTTGGATTTTACGCAGATGGAAGTGTCGGAATTACCGATGAAGAAAATGTATTCCCTGTAAAAGCAAAAAAGATTATTGTGGCTTCCGGAGCGGCTGAAAAGGCTGTGGCGTTTCCAAAATGGACCATGCCGGGGATTATGACAATCGGTGCTGCACAGACATTGATCAATCGTGATTTTGTGATGCCTGGGAGAGAAGCTGTGATTGTGGGCTCCAGTGATTTTGCCATGGAAACGGCTATACAACTGATGGATGTGGGTATCCGGGTCAAAGCAATTATAGAAAAACAAAGTGGAGCTTTGGCAAAAGAGCAGGAAAAAGTGAGTGAACTGTCACGGAGCGGAATTCCATTTTATTTTAATAGTTTTATAAAAGAAGCAAGAGGAAATGGGCAGGTGGAACAGATTGATGTTGCGCTGCCGGATGAAGTCATTACCCTGAATGTGGACCTCGTTTGTATGGACGGAGGCAGGGCACCCATACTGGATGTTTTTTATCAGCTGGGCTGTTCCTTTGGATTTCAAGAGGAGCTGGGCGGATGGGTTCCGCAATATAATAATAGATTCCAAACCGATAGGGAAGATGTATTCATAGCCGGGAATGCGGCTGGCATTACCACCCAGGGTCCGTTGCTTTTAACAGGAATGATTGCCGGCATCAGTGCAAGTGAAGAACTGCAGGCAATCAGCCCGGCAGAGGCCAATGAGATGAGAGAGGCACTTTGGAAGGAACTCGGATTATTGGAGTACAGAGAAGTGTACAGCGGAAGAGTCAAGCATCTCGAGAACTTCGCAAGCCCGGTACTTAAAGATCAATTTATCTCCTAGATAGGAAAAGAGAGAAGAAGGTGAATAAGTTGGATAAAACGACGATCATCTGCAGATGTGAAGAAATCAGCTGTGAAGAAGTGGAAGAGGTTATCAGCAATGGTGGAAGGACCTTTGATGATGTGAAGAGGATTACCCGCTGCGGAATGGGTCCTTGCCAGGCTAAAATCTGCACCAGCATGGTGGCAGAAATTATTCACCAGCAGACTGGGCTATCACCTTCAGAGATTCCGCTGCCGAGAATGCGGATGCCGTTATCCCCTATTAAGCTTGAAACACTGGCAACGAACAGTACATCCTTTAGTACCGTCAAGTCTGTTCTTGATGAGGTGGAATTGGAAGAAGGGAAGGTGAGGTAATTGGAAACCAATTATGAAACAATTGTTATCGGAGGGGGTGTAGTGGGCAGCGGAATTGCTTACCACCTTTCTGAGCGGTACAAAGAAGGCGTGCTTGTGCTTGATAAAAAATACCCCATGTCAGGAACATCCGGATCCACCCAGGCCTGGGTATGGGTACATAATAAAACACCTTCCTGGTATGCGGAATTTAATATGTACAGTGCCGAACTCTATCCTTATCTGTCTAAAAAGATCGGGGACGTTGAATACAAGCGGACAGGAGGGCTATCGCCTTTTTTCAATGAAAGTGACCGTGAAAAGGCACAGAAGCTCGCGGAATCATATCGGAAAATCGGCATCAAAATTAAAGTATTATCCAGGGAAGAAGTTCTCGAAAAAGAGCCCTATATGAATCCGGAAGTAGCAGGGGCTACTTACAGCTCCATTGATGGCAATGTCAATCCATTCCGCTTGATTGATATGTACATGCGAGCAGCTAAAAGAAATGGCGTCCGGTATTCTACTTATAATAAGGTAACTGAGATAAAAAAGCAGGATGGTAAATATTCAGTTGTATCAGATAAGGGTGCGTTTGAATGTAAAAACCTTATTCTGGCTGGCGGAACCTGGTCGAGAGAAATAGGTGACATGCTTGGAGTTAAAATTCCTGTTAATCAATTAAGAGGGCAAATCCTGGTGTCTGAACCATTAAAGCCTTTCTTGAATTTTACAATCAGCGGATTAAGGCAGGCAAACAATGGGGAAGTTCTGATGGGCTATTCAATGGAAGAAGCAGGCTTTAATCGGGCAACAACGCTTGATGTGATTCAGGAAACAGCCAATATGGCAGTCCAATATGTACCCGGATTAAGAAAAGCCAAAATTGTCCGCGCTTTTTCCGGAATCCGGGCTATGCCTGAGGACGGCTTTCCGATTCTCGGTAAAGTACCCGGTCATGAAAACCTTTATGTAGCAGCGACCCATAGCGGAGTTACACTTTCTCCCTTAATAGGAACGTTAATAACAGAATTAATCATGGATGGAGAAACATCCATACCAATCGACAGGTATTCTTTAAGCAGATTTGGTTAGAGTGAATGTTATTAAGTTATAATATTATAACTTTTTTATTCCAGTTGTCAGGAAAAATATTATGTAAATTAGCTTGGAGGAAACAGGATGCCGCATTTGTTTATTAGAGGAATTTCAGTGGATCAGACAAAGGAAATCAGTACCCAGCTGGTGAAAGACCTGGCTCGGCTATGTGAATGCGGAGAAGATAACTTTACATTGGAAGTTTTGCATTCAACTTTTGTGTTTGATAAAAAAGAAGTTCCAGCATATCCATTTATAGAAGTAAAGTGGTTTGACAGGGGCAAAGGAGTTCAAAATCAATTTGCCGGGATTGTTTCGAATCATGTTCGGTCGCTTGGAGTGCCGGAGGTTGAGGTGGCATTTACTGCATTTTTAGAGGCTGATTATTATTTGAATGGGAAGAGTTTTGCGGATTAAAAGGGGGGGAGTTCAACCATGAAAATAGCAGTCATAGGCTCAGGAATTGTCGGTGCAAGTGCAGCCTATTACCTCTCAAGGGAAGGTGCAGAGGCAGTCATTATTGATAAGGCACATCAGGGACAGGCAACTGCAGCAGGCGCAGGAATCATTTGCCCGTGGATTTCCAGAGCAGATCATAAAGACTGGTACACCATTGCAAAACGAGGAGCTCTTTACTATCCATCTTTAATAGCAAACCTTAAACAAGATGGTGAAGAGAATTTTGGATATGGAATGGTAGGAGCCCTGGCAGTCAGCAGCAGTTCGGATGAGCTGGATGCGATTGAACAAAGTGTCCGGCAAAAAAAGGCTGAAACCCCTGAGGTTGGGCAGATTACGAGATTAACAGCAGCGGAAGCCAGGGAACTTTATCCTCCGCTCCGTGAGAATCTGCAGGCTGTCCATGTTACGGGTGCAGCCAGATTGGATGGCAGGCTGTTAAGGGACGCCATGATAAATGGTGCAAAAAAACATGGTGCTGTATTACTTGAAGGTGAAGGTGACCTTGTACTTCATAATAATAAGGTTACAGGAGTAAAAGTGAACGGGGATGTCATTACTGCGGATGCAGTTATCGTTACTGCAGGTGCATGGGCTAAGGACTTACTTGCACCGTTGGGAATTGATCTTAAAATTGAGCCTCAGCGCGGGCAAATTGCTCATCTGGAAATGAACAGTGTGGACACTTCCAGCTGGCCTGTTGTCCTTCCGCAAAGCACTCATTACTTAGTAGCTTTCGACCATTCGAAAGTGGTGGCTGGAGCTACCAGGGAAACGGGAGCCGGGTTTGATTATAGACTAACGGCGGCAGGTGTGAAAGAAGTGCTGGATGAAGCTTTAACAGTGGCACCAGGATTAGCTGAAAGCACACTAAAAGAGGTAAGAATTGGCTTCCGTCCGGCTGGACCTGATATTTTGCCGCTGCTGGGTACGGTTCCTCCTGCAGAGGGGCTGGTAATCGCAACAGGATTAGGGGCATCAGGGCTTACGATGGGACCTTACGTGGGCACCCTGGCTGCAGATCTTGCTTTGAACAGGGAGATGGAACTGGATCTGTCACCCTATGATCCATTAAGAACAGGCTTGGAAGCAGGAATAAAGTGAACTATTCTCTAGAAAAAGCTGCCATACTAATTTATGGCAGCTGCTCCTTTCTGGAGAGTAGTGTAAAAATGGCCGGGTTCCAAGGAATCCGGCCACTGATGATTATACTAATTCGTATTCAGTTACATTCCGTTCAACTAATCTGGCACTTTCCGCTATAACCAAATCTCCGCCATTTCCATCAAATGCATTGGCAGCAATGATTTGCTCCATGGCTGCTTTTACAGAAGCAGGATCAATCGGTTCAATCGGGTTATCAACAGATAGTTTCGTTGGCTTGCCCAGTTCAGAGATGAAAGTCATTTCTAATGATTTAGCCATTTAATATTCCCTCCTTATGTTTTGGTTTTTTAATAGTTTGTTTAGCCTATAATATCGAAGCTGTCATTTCTGTTGATTTCAGCTAAAGGATAGCTGCTAAGTCCGGCGATTGCCTGTCCAACTGTGAAAAGCTGGTCTGCTGTGGCCGATTGCTTTACGCCGCTGTAGGTTTTTGATTTGTGAACCGGCTTACCCTGCTCATTAAGGCCTGTTTCAAATACCAGGCGAAGTTTGGAATCAGTGATTACTGCTTGTGCCATCTTGGGTCACCTCCTTTCACCTTTTATATACAGTTTGGAGGGCGAAAAGGACAGGGTGAATTTTAATTAAGCTGCAAAATTTTCTTCAGCTTCTCACGGGCACCGTGCCGCCAGTTTTTGACTGCAGACAATGAGAGCTGCTCTTTATCAGCAATTTCCCTGACTGATAGCCCATCACATAAAGTATATTGGAGCCATTTCATTTGGTTTTCAGATAACATTCCGCATTTTCCAAAAAGATCTTGTGTGAGCTCTGAGCTGGGGGCTGGTGAGGTATCTTCGATAAATTCCCAGAAGTCTGCCTCTGGATAGATATACCGGTCAATTTGGCTTGTTTGCCTCGTTAATTCGTTCATCATTTTTCCTTTTACCATTCCGTAAGCATAGGAAAAGAAGTTTCCTTTTTCATCGTCATGATTTTTCCACGCCTGCCAAAGTGTGATTAAACCCAGCTGCTGGAATTCCTCAGTGTTTTTATAGATGTTCAATTTATGCATGATGTCATGAATCATAGGTTCATATTGTGCTGCTATTTGTTCAAAACTCTCCATGAAAATGTCCCTTCAAGGAAAGCGCGCTCTCTGTGATTCCCGGGTAGTTCAAACATAGCCTGACAGCCAATTTTTTACGAATCGGGTAAATGTCGTATATCGGCCTTTAACTCCCTCTGGGTCCGGAGTTAAGGGGTCTAAGTCTGAAGTTAGGGGGTCTAACTCCCAGCAAAGGGGCATTTAGCTACTTTTTGTAAAAAAAATTTAGCGAAAAGGCATTGTCTTCAGCCGGAAACCCCATTTCAAGCAATTCTTCAAAGTAATTTTCTTCAAATTTCTTATTCAGAATTCCATAGAAATAAGCGATGGGCTTAGCAATGGTGCTGGTTTTCATTTTTCGGATCAGCTGCTTAAAGGAATGGATGGCTGTATCTAAAATAGTGATCGAATCTTGTTCACAATTGCTTTTATATGCTGCGAGTGATGCCATTCTCCAAAACTCTTCAATCTGCCTGGCTTCCGAAAAAAAGTACTTTACTGTGCTGATAAATGATTTTGGTACACGGTCACTTGTAAAAGTGTGATCGAGGACGGTTTCATTACGTTTAGTAATCTTTAGATTTTTATTAGTTTTAGAAAGATTGATAGTTTTATTAGGGTGGTCCAATTTATCCTTCTCAGGTGGTTCACTCTTGGGAAAACGATTAAAAACATATTAGTTACTGGATTGTGAGCCGTTTTTTCTCTCTGTTTCATGAACAGTAAAAATACCGATTTCTGCCGCTTTGGCAATCATTCTTTTAAACGTGGAGCGGGAAATGCCATTGCCGTTATATTCTTCGTGAATGGCTTTTAAAACAGTGCCAATCTTGGCATTGGATACCCCCGGGATTTTCGCAGCAAAACGAACCAGCCTTTTTAAACCAGCCAGCTCTCCCTTTGAAAACTTGTCTTTATGTACCGATAGCCATTTCTCCAAATGGGCATTAAACTCCTGAAGATCTTTAAACTGAGAAAACTGTTCAAACTGCTCGACTCTGCCTGATTTCAAATTCATAAAATTGCACCACCCTTTCACCTTCTATATACAAATCAAGAAGGGATTTGGACAGGGTGGTTTTAGGAAGGGTGTGACAGTTTTGTGAACATGGGGTTTGTTAAGAGCAGTGATCCATTTATGGAGGAGAAAAAGAAGAGGCGCCAGTAAAAATGGTAGCCATGAGAGGTTTATGAGGACGAAAAAGGGGAGGCTCAGGTAAAAACGGTCGCCATAGAAGTTCCATGACTGTAATTAGTCTCATGTAACGTATCCTATCCACTTGACCTTGATAATCATTTTCACTTAAAATGGGTTTTAACAATGATAATCATTATCAATAGAGATAATATACATAATAGATCCACTATGAAGGAGGGAGCTAAGTCGATTGAACAATATATTTGCGGCTGGTGTGGGTATCTAGCGGATATGGAAGCTGATGAATGTAACGATGACAGCTGCCCTTGCTGCGGTTTGGATCTTATCGGAGCAGCTGAATTTGACATGTGGGAGAGTTGAAGAATGAGTGAACTTTATATCGCAATAGAGCAATTTGAACATCAAATCGATTGCTTTTGTCCAGATTCAGATCATGTGAATATACTGCACTTTCAAAAGGGAGATTTAATTGAGGTTACTCCTGACCGTAAATACACATTTTTGGGATGGTATGCGCTTGTGGTGATTAATGGACAGCAGGCATGTTACATGGCTATTGAGGATATAGAAAGATATTTCATGGGTGAATGCATATCATCACAGTTAGACATAGATTTGAAAATCAATTATCTGCAGTATAAAATTGATCAGGATCTTGAAGCGGGGGACAAAGATTCATTTGCTGAGAATAGCAGAAAGCTTAGCGAAACCTGCAGCCTGAAAAAGGAATTGGAATATTACATAGCCAAGGCAATTTAACCTGAATAAAAACATAAAGCTGGCGTGAGAGCGTTAGCTTTTTTTGGCTTTTTTTCGATTGTAGAGTCTCCAGTTACTGGTTTGCAGCAATGTCATGGGAAAATTGCTTTACTACATTATAATTGTCAGCCATATTGACACAAGTTTTAAATTGGAGATACCTCCATCACTAAATTTTGCGGCGCTTTTGATCAGCTTCAGAGAACTATAGAAGAACAGGGAGGAACAGTTGTCAGGAATCCCCTGAGAATAAAAGAAACCGGTAGTGCAGCCCTTTATTCTACGTTGGGAAAACTGCTCCTCAACATTTCAAAAAAAAACCCCTGTTGGGGAATGAAAGAGTAGCTCACTATTTTGATTTTTTCTCATTCGACTTTTCCTTTTGAAGCTTTTCTTTTTCCAGACGCTCTGCATCCTTCTTAAACGCCTCCATCGCTTTGTAAAAAAGGAGAGTCATCGCTATTTCTCACCTCCTTATCCAGTTTACTTCGTTAAGTTCTTACATTTTCCTTTTGAATTTCATTAATTGTTAACATTTGGAAGGAATTCACGCATTTTAAGAGAATTCATTTTTAAGGTAAGATGCTTGAGTATTTTTAAAAGAATTAAAGAATATTATTGCAATTTGTTTTCCACTATTGGTATGATAATTCTCCGCGCAAATTTCTTACATAAGAAAAGTATTTCAAAAGGAGCTGATTGTGTGAAGCAGGAATTCATCGAAATTTTCAATGCAAGAGTAAACAACCTGAAGAATATTAATCTGCAGATTCCAAAAGGAAAGATTACGATCTTTACAGGCGTCTCCGGTTCAGGCAAATCATCCATCGTGTTTGATACGATTGCCCAGGAGGCAGGCCGGCAGTTAAATGAGACGTACAGCAGTTTTCAGCGGCTGTTTCTTCCGAAGTATAGCCGTCCGGAAGCAGATGAAATCAACAATCTATCTACAGCCGTTGTAGTCGATCAAAAACGGCTCGGCGGAAATGCCCGATCTACACTTGGAACTGCTACAGATATTAATCCTCTTCTTCGCCTGTTATTCTCCCGATTTGCAGATCCTCATATAGGGTACAGCAACGCATATTCGTTTAATGATCCCAGCGGCATGTGCCCGAAATGTGAAGGGATTGGAAGAATTATTACACTGAACCTTGATGCTGCTCTTGATAAGGAAAAAAGCTTAAATGAAGGTGCTATTCTGCTTCCGGGTTTTGGACCTGGAACATGGCAATGGAAAGCGTATGCGGAATCCGGATTCTTCGATAATGATAAGAAAATTAATGATTATACTGAAGAGGAGTTTAATAAGCTCGTCAATGCAGAACCGCAAAAAGTAACAGTCAGTTATATGAATAATGATATGAATGCAACCTATGAGGGCCTGGCAGTCAAATTTATGAGGCAGCATGTGAAGAGGGACAAAGAGACTTCAAAAACTGGCGAGAAGCTCCTGAAGAACTTCAGCACCATGACGAAATGTCCTTCCTGCGGAGGAAAACGGTACAATGAAAAGGTGCTTTCATCCACAATCAAAGGCTATACCATCTATGACCTGACATCCATGCAATTGGACCAGCTAATCAAAACTCTTCCACAGATTACTTCACCTGAAGCTAAGCCAATTCTTGACGGGATCATGGAACGGTTGAGAAATCTTTGTGATATTGGACTTGGCTATATGGATCTGACAAGGGAAACGCCAACTCTATCGGGCGGTGAATCCCAAAGGGTGAAAATGGTCAAATATTTATCCAGTAACTTAACAGGCTTGATGTACATATTTGATGAACCCAGCACCGGCCTGCATCCGAGGGATGTCTACCGGTTAAATGAATTGCTGGTTCGGCTGCGTGACAGAGGCAATACCGTTTTAGTTGTGGAGCATGATTCTGATGTCATTCAAATAGCTGACCATATCGTTGATGTGGGGCCGCGTGCGGGAACAAATGGGGGAGAGATCATGTATACCGGCAGTTATCAGGGTTTCTTATCTTCTGATACATTGACTGCCAATTATTTGAACCGCAGTGCAGAAATCAACGCCAATCCGAGACCGGTTTCCGAGTTTATGGAAAGCAGGAAAAGCACTCTTCACAATTTGAAGAATGTTAGTCTTTCAGTTCCTAAAGGGGTTTTTACGGTTATTACAGGAGTAGCGGGTTCCGGGAAAAGCACTCTTGTGAATGAAGTGTTTGCTAAAGATTTTCCGGAGGCCATCCGGATTGACCAAAGCCCGGTTCATGCCAACATACGGTCCAATCCGGCAACTTTTACGGGTATTATGAATTCGATCCGCAAGTCATTCTCAGATGCCAATGGAGTGGAGAGCGGATTATTCAGCTATAATTCGACCGGGGGATGTCCGACATGCGGAGGCACCGGGACGGTTGAGATCAATTTATCTTTTATGGATACAATGGAAGTCGAATGCAGTGAATGTCATGGAAGCCGTTTTAGGCAAGACGTGCTTCAATACTTATATAAGGGCAAAAATATTGTTGAAATCACGGAGATGTCTATAGCGGACGCTGTGGAGTATTTTGATGCAAAAGACATTCAGAAAAAGCTCAAAGCCCTGGAGACTGTCGGTCTTGGCTATTTGTCATTGGGACAGCCGCTGACCACCTTGTCAGGAGGCGAATGTCAAAGACTTAAGCTTGCAAAGGAACTGAATACGAAAGGAAACATTTATATACTTGATGAACCAACGACGGGATTGCATATGTCGGATGTCGCCAATATTCTGGACATCATTCATAAATTGGTGGAAAAGGGCAATACCGTTATAGTCATAGAACATAATCTGGATGTCATCCGGAAAAGTGATTGGATCGTGGATTTAGGTCCGGATGGAGGCGCTGGAGGCGGAGAAATCCTGTATGAAGGACCGCCGGCAGGAATATTGGAATGTGAGCGTTCAGTTACTGCACAGCACCTGTAAATGAATGAAGATCAAATGGCCATGGAATTTTTCAATGGCCATTTTCTTTATCGGTTAAATGGAGGTGATTACTATGGATGAACTAATAAAAGAACTAAAAGCGGAAGGTGTTCACAGTATAAAAGGTGATTCGGAGATAATATTGGAAATCTTTCAGGAGGAACAAATAAGTCCCAATAAAGCAGATTATTTAATAAATAGGCTTCTTACCCTGGATGAAAGCAGAATTGAAAAAGTGAAGCTTCAGTGCTCTCAAGGAATCCTGGATAAATTAATGCTCACCCGAGGAAAAATGAAAGTGATTGGTGAGAGAGTTATTTTTAAAAAGTCGTTTGCAGAATATGAAAATGAAAAAGTCCATCCTTATGAAGTTTGGCCGCTTCTTAACAAAAGTTCCATTGCTTTTTTATCTGAAGTTATGAATTTTAGTAATGAGCAAACTGCAAACTTTTTAAAGAGCATTGAGGCAGAACTCCCAGAACAGGCTGATAAAATGTTTACCGTTTATACTGTTAATTCTGAACCGGCTGGAGCCGTTTTTCCTCATTTGGAACCTGACCGTGACCGGGAAGGAAGGATGTTTTGGATCGGCATCCACCCTGATTTTAAGGGTAAAGGGTATGGTAAGAACCTGCATTTAATAGGGCTTCATAGGTTGCAGTATGATTTTAAAGCTGAAAAATATCTTGGGGCAACCCGCGCTGATAATGCTGCAATGAGAAAAATAATGGAAGCGAATGGATGTACACAGGATAGCAATTCTGTTATTTCCTTAGTGTATACTTTTTCGGGATAATCAAGAATGATTTATGAAAACAGGATCCTTCCCGGCACAAGTCAAGGTGTTAAAAATAGAGAAGTTGTAAATAGAAAGAACGTTTTTGAGGGGGTTTTTCAAAATGGAACAATACACGGGCTTTTTCATTACACTGCTGCTTATCATTATCATTGTCGTTTCCAGCAAGTATATTGTCTGGTGGGTAAAATGTGTCATTGTAGCTTACTATATTGTGGTTTCCTATTATTTTATTACGGTAAAAAACAGGATTGATAAGGAATTCGAAGGAATATCCCCAGTGCCTGATGCTTATTGGGACCAGAACTCAGGATGGGTTGACACAATCACAAATTATCTGTTCCTTCCGCTTGCAGCGATCCTGGTTTTCATTTATGTTAAGTGGTTTACCAAAACACAGAGCAGGAAGGCTAAAATTCTTATTCTTATTAGTTTGATTCCATCTGCATTGCTGTTTATGTTTTTTCTGATTTTATTTTCGTTTGCTTATGGATATAGGCCATAAAAATGTTCCGAACACATCCGGGACATTCTTTTTCTTTTTCGTTAATCTGCAATAAAGGCCGATCAGGCAGTCTATTTATTCAAGTTTCCCTGCAGATCCGAGTTCAGAAAGTTCTCTGTTGCATAAGCTGAAGCTCCAAGTGCTGTGGATTAGATCGATAAATCTGCAAATGTAATATTTAGGTTTTGCTGGTTAAATCTTAAGGAACGTTTCTCGGCAACTTCCATAATCGAATCCAGTAATTCTTTATCCTATGAAGAACAAATTAATCATGGTGAAGAGAATGCCCATTACACAATGGTTGTAACCCTGGCAGCAGGACATAGTTTGAGGTGGTTTAAAAATACGTTTGCAGAAAAGGAATCATTTGACTCCCTGCTGGCTGAAATAAGTGAGGTTCCGATTGGATCGACCGGTCTTTTGTTTACGCCCTATCTAGCTGGTGAGCGAACGCCACATTCAGATTCGCAGATTCTGGGAAGCTTTATCGGCATGGACTCTTCACATAATCGAAACGACTTTGTACGATTGGTCATTGAAGGAATTACCTTTTCATTAAAATCACAGGTTCCATTGGCATGGCGATTGGGATGTTTGGTGTTGCTGGAATGGCTTTTTCCATATAATTGGCATGGGTACATTAATTTTTATTATCGTTTACACATCGTCTTTCATGATGTCATGGGGGCCGATCTGCTGGGGATTGATCTCGGAAATTTACCCGAACAAAATCCGCGGACAGGCAGTTGCGGTAGCTGTAGCAGCGCAATGGGCCGCAAACTATTTTATTTCATCGACTTAACCGATGATGATGGAATTCAGCGGCGGCTTAACTTACGGCTTCTATGGACTGATGAGTGTTCTTTCAGCCATTTTTGTTTGGAAGTTCGTGCCTGAAAACGAAAGGGAAGACCCTTGAGAACATGGAGAACATATGGAAAAAAACAGCCTGATGGATTGTACTCCCAATCAGGACAAAAAAACGCTTGAATGTGTTCAATAAACACCTCAAGCGTTTTTCTTATTTTCTGCTATAAAGCTCTTAATTTTAAAAATAACTTCAGATCCAAGATACATTTCCACATCTCTAACTTTCTGCGGGATCTGTTTCTCTTCAACCCCAATTATTTGATAGAACTCCATTAAGAACTGATGATCCTAGAATAGCTTTTTGCCCATTTCTGCTCCATGTTTTGTCAGAGTAATGGTTCCATAGGGCTGAAAGTAAATGTAACCGTCCTCTTTAAGTTTTCCGGCCATTTTAGAGGCAGCCGAGGCGGTGACCTTCACTGCCTTGGCGATGCCGGAAATGGCTGCATAGCCATGTGCTTCCTGTAAGATATAAATTTCCAGAATATATCTCTTTATACGAATGGGGATCACATGTTTCACCTGCTTGCTGGAATCGTGTGATTTATTGCTTCGTCAAGCCTTCTTTAATGGTTTTTATATTCCATTCCATCATCGAGATGTACGTATCGCCGTCTTCACCCGGCTTTGCCAGAGAGTCTGTAAACACTTTTCCCATGATCGGGACATTGGTTTCATCCGATACAGCTTCCATGCTTCTTGCGTCTATGCTGGTTTCGAGGAATAGTCCTGTAATGCCTTTTTCATTAATGATATCTACAATTCTTGTAATTTGTTCTGGTGTTCCCTGGTTTTCCTGGTTGATTTCCCAGATGTATTCTGCCTGGAATCCGTAGGCTTCGCTGAAATATTTAAAAGCACCTTCACTTGTTACGAGAACCCGTTCAGATTCCGGGATTTCGTTAAATCGTGCCACAGCTTCATCATGCAGCTTTTGAAGCTTTGTAATATATTCTTCCGCGTTTTTTTCGTAAACCTCTTTGTTGTCTGGATCAGCTTTGATGAGTCCATCTCTGGCATTTTCCGCGTATTTGATCCCGTTTCGAATGTCGAGCCATGCATGGGGATCTTCTTCACTTTCTTTACCCTTTGTGGTTAAGTGCATGGCCTCAACGCCTTTGCTCATCAGGAAGACCGGCGCATCTTCACCGTCTTTTCCGGCCGTTTCCATCAGCTTGTTGAACCATGAGTTGCCGGCTTCGAGATTCAGGCCGTTATAAAATACAGCGTCTGCATCCGTTGTTTTTTGCACATCCTCAGGGAGGGGGTCATATTCGTGGGGATTGGAGCCGATGGGTGCCAGGCTATGAATCTGAACCAAATCCCCGCCTACATTTTTCACAATGTCATAAACAATCGAATACGTAGTGACAACCTGGATTTTTCCGTCATTATCAGATGAAGTGCTCTTTCCGCTGCTGCAGGCTGACAGGAATAACACAGAAAGAAGGGATGCAGCTAATAAAAGAAAGCCTTTTTTTAACATTGGGAAAACCTCCTCAGATTTTTTTATCGCAGTCTAACGGGCAGTAAGACCCCCACTTCAAGACTCAGAGGAATTAAAGGAGGATAAGCGGTGGTCAAACTGCCAATTGGTGAGATACAGTGAAACTTGCCGACGCGCAGGCAGAGGCTTAGTTGAACCAATCGGGTTCGTAGTGTCGATTGATCGAAGCGCTAGCGGAGATCTTAGCGACACTAGAACGCGACTAACAATCAGTGGGGGATAAGGATAACCCCACTGATTGAAGTTTCACTTTATCACACTAATGAAGCTCTCTTTTTCTTTACTTTCAGCGTTTTCCATATCAGCCCATGCTTAGGGGAGAATAAGAAAACGAGAATGAAAATAGCGGTGGATGAAATGACGATCGTTGCTCCTGAAGCTAAGTTGTAGGTGAAGCTGAAGTAAAGTCCAACGATGGATGAAATCACCCCAATGCCAGAGGCAAGGAAAATCATCATCCACAGCCGCTCGGTTAAGAGATAAGCTGCCGCTGCAGGGGTGATCAGCATGGCCACCACGAGCACAATTCCTACTGTCTGGAGGGATGCAACGGTTACCATCGTCAAGAGAGTCATTAGGAAATAATGAATGAAACGAACTGGCAGTCCGTAAGCTGCTCCCATGGTCGGATCAAAAGAGGTGACCAATAATTCTTTGTAAAAGAGGTATACAGCCGCTAATACAATCAGGCTGATGCCCAATGTGATCCACATATCGGATGATCTTACTGCAAGAACATTTCCAAATAGAATATGGTACAAATCAGTACTGCTTTTTAGCATCGTAATAATAATGATTCCTGAAGCAAATGCAGCTGTAAACATAATGCCAATTGAGGTATCATGCTTAATCCGGCTGTTTTGCGATACAAAGCCGATAGCAATCGCCGTGATTACACCGCTGATCACGGCCCCAAAGAAGAAATTAACACCCAGCATATACGAAATGGCGATACCGGGAAGTACTGCATGTGAAATGGCATCTCCCATAAGAGCCATTCCTCTCAGGATGATAAAGCACCCAATGACTCCGCAGATAATTCCTACCATAACCGAGGTTAATAACGCTTTTTGCAGAAAACCATATTGCATGACCGCTTCAATAAAAGCCATTATAATGACACCCCAATCTCATTCATAAAAGCAAATTGCCCCTGGTAGGCTTTGGAGATTACTTCCGGTTTAAACACTTCTTCAACAGTTCCGAAGCTGATCAATTCCTTATTTAACAGGATTAACTGATTGAAATAATCGTTGGCCTTACTTAAGTCATGATGTACGACAATCACCGTTTTTCCCTGTCTGCACAGCTCCTTCAGAATGTTCACAATCGTTTCCTCACTCGATACATCAACCCCGACAAACGGTTCATCCAGGAAAAACAGATCCGCTTTCTGGGCAAGGGCTCTCGCCAGAAAAACTCTCTGCTGCTGGCCGCCTGACAGTTCACCAATCTGTCTTTTGCTGAATTCCTGCATGCCGACTCGCTGAAGGCATTCCATGGCCCATTCTTTATCCTTCTTCTTTGGACGGCGGAACAGTTTTAAATGAGGGTAGGTCCCGATAAGAACCGCATCAAGCACCGTGATTGGAAAATCCCAGTCTATGTCATTCCGCTGCGGGACATAGGCTATGCTTTTGCGCACTTCAGTGATGGGTTTTCCCAGCACCTTTACTGCACCTTTATCCTTTGGTATGAGATTCAGCATGGCTTTTAGGAAGGTTGATTTGCCTGCGCCATTCGGGCCGATAATGCCCACCAGATTCCCGGTATTCACCGATAGGCTGACCCCCGTGACCGCTTCATTTCCAAAATAGGAGACATGCAAATCCTGTATGGAGATAGCTGGATCCTTCATTTTTTATCCTCCTTTATTTTCCAAGTTTAAATGGATTCAAATTAATTGTTTTTATACAATTTAAATTCACGTGGACAAGATTAATGGACTTATTAAAAAGTTTTGCCTTAATGCAAATTATATGCGAATGATAAACAATGTCAACACAAAAAAATTATTTTTACTGAAAGTTTATTGTTGGCATTAAAATAGCTGAATTATGATATAAGGCTCTGGCATTCAACTTGTTTAATGGTAAAATTAGGTGAGTAACGGAAAAATTAGATTGTAAATTTGTAAATATATGAAACTTTTTACCCTTTTTGATCGTTTAATTAGTAGAAGGCGGGATAGGTTTTATGATCGAAGATGTCTGGTCCGCTCTGATCGTTATGGCCTTTTCTTACGCATTGGGCAGCATAACTGGAGCTTATTATGTGGTTAAATATTTGGCTAAAGAGGATATAAGGTATATAGGGAGCGGGAATGCAGGGGCTACCAATGCCGGAAGAGCATTCGGGAAGACTGGTTTTTTTCTGACCATAGCAGTTGATGCGGGAAAGACATGGGGAGCTTTATATGCAGCTGGACTCTTGTTTGAAGGTGATGGTGTATTTATTCTTAGCGCTGTTTGCGTGCTCTTAGGCCATCTTTTTCCAATTCAACTGGGGTTACATGGCGGAAAAGGAGTGGTTGTCTATCTGGCTTCTGCCTTGTATCTGGAGCCCCTAACGATAGCAATCATGGCCATAACAATGGGAATCATGTTTGCATCTTTTCGGAAGTATACATTATCGGGTTTTATCTCGATGGCTTCAATTCCCATAACAGCCTCTGTGATTGGGGATTCATTCATTATTGCGCCTGGCCTGCTGCTGATGCTTATCATCGTCCTAATTTCCCACACAAACTTCATCATGCCTAAACATAGGAGGTAAACTATGAATATTATCTGTAAAATCGCAGCCGAACCTGATGAATTTGACCAAATTCATCAGCTGAACTATCAGACATTTGTGGAAGAAATTCCTCAGCATAAACAAAATGAAGATCAGCATTTAATTGATAGATTTCATGAAGAAAATACATATGTTATTGCCAAGGCTGGCGGGGAAGTAGCTGGAATGATAGCCATTCGTGCGAAAAGGCCATTTTCGCTTGATTACAAACTTCCTAATCTCGAAGACTATTTGCCTGATAAGGGTAAATTTTGTGAAATTCGCTTGCTGTCAGTCAAAAAAGAGTATCGCAGCACCCGTGTTTTTTATCAGCTTTGTGAAAAGCTTGTAGAGCATTGCCTCGAAAAAAATTACACGATGGCGCTGATATCTGGTACGGTCAGACAGCTGAAATTGTATAAGAGGATGGGGTTTCTGCCTTTTGGTCCTCTGACAGGAGAGGAAGGAGCCCAGTTTCAGCCCATGTATCTGACAAAAAAGAATTTCGAACGCTCAACGAAAGCCTTTGAACGCTTAATGGCCAGAAATTCAGCACCCGCCGGGCAGCATTCTTTTTTGCCGGGGCCAGTCCCTATTCATGAGAATGTGAAAAACGCTTTTGCCATAGAAGCCGTATCTCATCGCAATGATGATTTTATCAACGGCTTGAAAGAGCTGCGTTCTCAATTATGCAGGATGACAGGTGCCTCCTATGCGCAAGTTATTGTCGGGACGGGAACCCTTTCCAACGACCTTGTGGCTGCCCAGCTGAAAAGCATGGAGGGGAATGGGCTGATCCTGGCCAATGGTGAATTTGGCTATCGTCTCATTGATCATGCCAGAAGATTTCAGTTATCTTTTCAGACGATTGAAAAACCCTGGAATGAACCGATCCTGCATGAGGAAATAGCATACATGCTGGCAGAAAATCCTTCTATAAAATGGGTATGGACTGTCCATTGTGAAACCTCAACCGGGTATTTATTTGATATCAGCGCAATTCAGGAGCTGTGTGCAAATCATGGTGCAGAGCTTTGCGTTGATGCATGCAGTACAGCAGGGATCGTTCCGCTAAACCTTAAGAATATTCATATGGCATCGTCCGTGAGCGGAAAAGGATTTGGCTCGTACCCGGGTCTTGCGATCGTGTTTCATAGAGACAGAATTAAAGGTAACAGCAGTGTTCCAAGATATCTGGATTTAAAGATGTATGAGGACAATGAAAGCATCCCATACACCCATTCTTCCAATTTGGTCAACGCCTTAAAAGAGAGTATAAAGCTGATAGATTTTGAGAAAATAAAACGATTGTCCTTAAAAGTAAGGGGAATGCTTGCGGAAAAGGGTTTTTTCGTTCTGGGCGGGGAAGGTTATTCGCCGGGCATCCTTACTGTCAATTTGCCGGAGGGCATTTCGAGCAGGGAATTTGGCGACTTATGCAAACAGAAAGGAATTCTTCTAAGCTATGAAAGCGGGTATCTGCTTGATAGAAATTGGGTTCAGGTGGCTCTGATGGGTGCGCAGGAAGAAAAGAAGGTCATGCTTTCTATCGAAATGATGGCACGTATTTTCGAAAAACAATATGAAAAGCGGTATGATTATGAAGTTATTTAATAAGCTTCCACCTATTTGGGCTGCTGTCATACTTTTCTGGATCAAGACGGCTGCTGTATCCTTTATCGGATTCAATTTGCACCCGGAGAACTGGACTGATATTTTATTTATGCTATTAAGCCCGATTGGGGCCATTATGGTCATTCTCGGAATTCCTTATTATTTTAAGCGAAAGGCCAAACCGGGAGCTATTTTTGCAGTGATGGCAGTACTGACCGGCATTCTTTTTGGGGACCTTCTTTATTATCGTTTCTATACCGATTTTGTTACCGTTCCGATCCTTTTTCAGTTTAAAAATGTCGGAGGGATTGGACCGAGTACTTTTGAATTGATCAGTCCGTGGGATCTTCTGTTATTGGCTGATCTGGTTATTTTCTGGATTTTCTATTTAAAAAGGAAATCAGCAGGTGAGCACGTTACAAATAAATCAAAAAGAATCTATGGTGCTATCAGTCTGATGTTTGTTCTGATAACCATCACCCTCGGCATGGTGAAGGTGCCTCATTTATTTTCGGAATCTTATAATCGACAGCAGCTTGTAAAGCATATCGGCTTGTATCAGTATCATCTTTATGATATTGGCATCGCTGCAGCAAACCCGCTCAACCGCGCTTTTGCCAGTGCAACTGATGCTGAGGCTTCTGCTGAGTATGTCCAATCCCATGAAGATAAGCCATCGGATTATTTTGGTGCCGCAAAAGGAATGAATGTCGTTCTGATCAGTATGGAGTCCACACAGAATTTTGTGATCAACCAGAAGGTGAACGGCCAGGAAATAACGCCTTTCCTGAATTCACTGATTGAAAACAGCTTTTATTTCAGCCGGGTCTATGATCAGACCGCACAGGGCAAAACATCGGACTCTGAATTCATGGTTGATACAGGCCTTTATCCGTTGTCCAGCGGCTCGGCATTTGTCCGAAAAACGGAAAACGCTTATCGGAGCCTGCCGCATATATTAGCTGAGAAGGACTATTACGCAGCCGTTTTCCATGGGAATGACGCCTCTTTCTGGAATCGGGAGGCCATGTATGATTCTTTAGGGTATAATCGGTATTTTTCAAAAGCTGATTATCTGGTTACGGATGAGAATTCTGTGAACTACGGGATTAAGGATATCCCATTTTTCAAGCAATCCATTCAGCATCTGGAAGAATTGCAAAAGCCATTCTATGCAAGGTTTATCACATTAACAAACCATTTCCCGTTTTTGCTGGAGGAGGAAGATCAGTTTATCCCTGAGGCCAAAACGAGTGAAATGGTGGTCAATCGCTATGTCACAACCGTCAGATACCAGGATGAAGCCATAAAAACCTTCTTCCAGGACTTAAAAAAGAGCGGACTCTATGAAAATACGATGTTCGTATTGTACGGCGACCATTATGGCATCTCGGACAAATATGAGCATGGCGTGCTTGAGCTGCTGGGCCAGGAAGATACGATTGTGAACCGCATGCAGCTGCAGAGTGTGCCGCTGATTATCCATGTGCCGGGGGTGGAGGGCAAAACGTTCTCGAACCTTGGCGGGGAAATCGATATCAGGGCAACCATTCTTCATTTGCTCGGCATAAGTGCTGATGATAATTTCAGCTTTGGGCAGAACCTGTTTACAAGGGATCCCCATCACCCCGTTACCTTCCGTGATGGAAGTTTCATAGCGAAAGACTATTTGTACAAATCCGGTAAATGCTTCAATAGTAAATCGGAAGAAGAAGCGGATATTACTGGCTGTGAACCTTTAATGGATATCTCCAGAAAAGAGCTTGGGTTCTCTGATGATATTGTACATGGGGATTTAATGCGGTTTATGGAGTAAAATTTGGAGGAGAAGCATGGAAGTATTCGGGTTTATATTCTTATGGGGGATACCTTTGCTGCTGCTTTGGAGCTTTATTTTAACGCTTATCGAAGTTAAGAGAGCAGGCAGCGAAGGACAGTTCCTGGGCAGGACGCTGGCATTTATCGGCGGAATTTATCATTACGCCATTTCCTCATTTGCCGCTTGGGTTGGTTTGATTGCTACCGCATTCGGAATTGCAGCCCTGGTGGAGGGGTCAATTTTCGGTGCATTATTCTTTGGTTTATTCGGTGTTTTTATGGTTTATAACTTTTTTCCGAGATTGAATATGCCGGAATGAGATTGAGGTATGTCCTGTAGGGCATGCCTTTTATCTTTTTCTAGTAGCAATTTGGTCTTTGGCCAAACATAGAAAGCGGAAAGAGCAAGTCAGAGTCTGAACCGGGGGAACATCGGACACAGCAAGCGGGGAATCGTTTGAGTCAGAACCCGGTGCAACTTCGGACACAGCAAGCGGGGAATCGTTGATTTGAGTCAGAACAGGGGTCAACTTCGGACACAGCAAGCTGAGAACCGTTGATTTGAGTCAGAACCCGGTGCAACATCGGACACAGAAAGCGGAAATCCCGAGTTCTGAGTCAGAACCCGGAGCAACTTCGGACACAAAAGGCGAGATTCCCGTGTCCTGAGTCAGAACCCGGGTCAACATACGACACAGCAAGCGGGGAACCGTTAATTTGAGTCAGTATCCGGAGTAACTTCGGACACAGAAAGCCGGGAAATAGACAGACACAGTCCGAACTGGAAGCTTTTGTAAACAACAGACAGGAGTATGAAAGGCTGTACTTTTTTGAACAATTCAGCCTTTATTTAAAATAGAACGATAAATCTGTTTAATCGTTTCCATGTGCAGCGCTTCATGATAAAAGCCGAATAAAAAAGCCTCCCCGGCTGTATAGAAGGTTATGCCACCGCGGTTTGTGAAGGGACTTGGAAGTTTTTGATCCATACGCCCATGAAGAAAAGTCTTTATTCTGGGCTTTTGTTCGGTTAGGACAAATGCAATTTCTTTGAAGGAAGGCGGTGGCTCATTCCAATCGGCAGGCTTAGTTCCAGCGCCAAATAACCTTTCATAGTTCATCGGGACGTTCATTGTTTCACCCGATATTCCAAAGACAAGCTTTTCCTGAACAAATGCAATATGCCCGAAGTTCCAGCGGATACTATTGTTAAACCCTTCCGGTATGATATCAGCCATATCTTCAGGAATCCGTTGAATCGATTTTTCAGTAATGCCCCGCACTGTCTCCATATGATCAAAAATTTTCTGTTCCAAAATTCTCACCCTCCATAATCATACTCATTGGATAAACTTCTAGGGATTCACTTCATTTTCCTACATCTATATTTATTATTATCTAAAAGAGCCATGAATGAAAATTATTAACCTTAAGTCTCAAGTCCTATAAGCATATACAGCGCAGGCTTCTTAATCTAAAGACCGTGCTTCTTTATTATAAAAATATAATCATATTTTTGATAAGGAGATACGTTATGTCTAATCAAAAAATCTATATACTCCTTACGGATACCGGAACATTATTTACCCGGCTTATTAAACTTTACACAAAAAAGCCGTATAATCATGCTTCTATCTCCCTTGATCCTGAGTTAAAAGAAGTTTACAGTTTTGGCAGAAAAACGGCGAAAAACCCATTTATCGGCGGTTTTGTTCAAGAAAATATCCGAGGAGAACATTTTAGCAGCTCAAGATGTACAGTCATTAGCTGTTCTGTTACAGAAGAACAGCACAACAAGCTTAAAGCTTTCATAAATAAGATAGAATCAGAAAAACAACATTACGGCTATAATCTGCTTGGGCTATTTGCGATTATGTTTAATAAACCACTTTCAAGAGACAATGCTTTTTTCTGCTCTCAATTTGTAGCTACTGTCTTACAGAAGTGCCAGATTGTCCATTTTACTAAACCTCCCGCGCTGGTTATACCGCATGAGTTTCTGGAAATGGAAGATTTCCATGTTGATTTTCAGGGTAACCTGAAAGATTATTTTCAGAATATAGACAGCCGGAATATAGAAATGAACACATTTATTTCATCTCATGACCAGGAACAGTGTGGACAATCAATGGCAATTTCCTAATGTGCTGCAGTCAATTCCGATTCTTTTTATAAGCTAATGGTGTCATATTCATCGCTTTGCGGAATTTTTCAATAAAATAACTGCTGCTGTTGAAGCCAACTTTATACGCAACCTCAGTTACATTCGAGCCCGGCTCCTGAAGCAGGGGAAGGCTTTTTTGCAGGCGGTGCTGAATCAGGTAATTAATGGGTGTGGTTCTTAGAATCTTTTTAAAGTATCGGCAGCATTCAGAATTGCTCAGTCTGCCGGCTTTGGCAATACATTTTAGGGTGACTTTTTCAGCATAATGCTCATGGATCCAATTCAGCATTTCTTTCATCCGCATGTGTTTTTCAACCTCAGTCTGGCTGTATTCCAGCTGGAATCCGTTCCTGATTAACTGCTGCCAAATGAATGTGAGCAGACGGGCTATATCAATCTCATAAAATGGTGAATTCTCATGAATTAATTTCCTGACATCCAGGATGCTGTCTGAAATATTTTTCCCCCATTCCTCACGTACGTCCAAAATGATGTATGGAAGATTTGTTGCTGAAATATACGGAGAAATATAGCTGCTGTATAGTTCCTGGGGAAGCAGAAAATGAGGGGAGACATTTAAGCATATGTAAACGCAATCTCCGCTGATATCTTCGGCTGAATGAAGGCACCCGCTATTGATGAAAAGGCAGTCTCCTTCTTTCATCGCAAATTTCTCCTCATTTACTTGAACCATGGCTTCGCCTTTAAGTGTCAGGATAAATTGAATTTCTTCATGCCAATGCAAAGGGATTTTGCCTTGGATATTATCTGCAATCTTCGTTTCGTAGCAGGCGACAGGCATCACCACCGTCCTGTGGCTCGTCAATTCCTTCAGGCTTTCATCCACTTTAAAATCTTTAATCTGCAAAAAAGCCACCTCAATATTGTTATACTTTTTTATTTTATCCAGCTATTTTTATCACAGAATTTGGTTTATTATAACACTATTATTATATTTAAGGTGGAATCGAACATGAAAGGACGTTCAAGGAGTACGGGTTTATTGCTCGTAATTTTTGGAGCATCATTCTGGGGAGTTGGCGGAACAGTTGCCCAAAAGCTTTTTCAGGAATTTGGAATCTCTGTTGATTGGCTTGTCACAGCCCGGCTTCTGATCGCGGGTGTTCTTCTTTTGGCTGTTCAGTTTTTGCTGAAAGATCGCTCACAGGTATTTGGGGTCTGGAAGAATAACAGGGCAGCCATCATGCTCTTGATCTTTGGCCTCGCTGGAATGCTAGCCGTGCAGTACACCTATATGGCATCGATCCATCATGGCAATGCGGCTGTTGCCACACTGCTTCAATATCTGGCACCGGCTATGATAATTATTTACCTGGTTTTACGGAGACAAACGGTGTTTTCCAGACAGGATTTTGTAACAGTATCCCTTGCATTAGCAGGGTGCTTCTTTCTATTGACTAACGGTTCCATTTCTCAGTTATCCGTACCGGCACCTGCAATTGTGTGGGGAGTTCTATCTGGTGTGGCACTCGCTTTTTATACTTTGTATGCCATTCCGCTGCTGAAGGAGTATGATTCACTTGTCGTGGTTGGATGGGCAATGGTCATTGGCGGATCTGCATTGAGTTTCGTCCATCCCCCATGGAAAATGGAGTTTGGCAGCTTAACGGCTGAAGCTTACCTTTATTTGGTCTTTGTTATTATTTTTGGAACAATGCTTGCATTCTGGTTCTATATTGAAAGTCTCCAAACGCTGTCTCCAACAGAAACCAGTCTTTTAAGCAGCCTCGAGCCGCTTGCCGCCGTATTTACTACGGTTATCTGGCTGAACGAACCATTCGGCATGTTCCAGTGGGCGGGTACTGCCTGTATCTTTGGCATGATTCTGCTGCTGGCCTTGAATAAGAAAAAACCGGAAAAAACCAGTGTTTCTGCTGAAAATGAAGAACCATTAAGAGTAAGCTGAGAGCCAGTCCCTTTCGCGGGGGCTGTTTTTTTCTTATTAATTTTGCTCACACTAAGCATTATATTTTCCTAAATTTATTTCGGTTGTTAAAATAAAATCAATTCTTCATGAAGGAGATTATAAAATGACCAATATACAAATTCCTGTTTCTGTTTTAAACCTTGCTCCGATACGGGAGGGGAAAGACAGCAGGCAGGCTATCGAGGATCTTGTTGATCTGGCTCAGGCAACAGAGGAGATGGGCTACAAACGCTATTGGATAGCGGAGCATCATAATACCCCGACACTCGTCAGTTCTGCCACGGCTATTTTAATAAAACATGCATTGGAACATACTAAAACGATCCGCATAGGCTCCGGCGGAATAATGCTGCCGAACCATGCACCATTAGTGGTTGCCGAGCAATTCGGCACGATGGCGACCATTTATCCGGATCGGGTGGATTTGGGCCTTGGAAGGGCACCTGGAACAGATATGATGACCGCTAATGCGCTTCGCCGTTCAAAAAATGATTCTGTTTATACATTTCCTGAGGATGTGAAGCAGCTGCTGACATACTTTGGTCCTTTAGAGGAGCAGAGCTATGTAAAAGCGCACCCGGGGGTTGAAACGAACATTCCCATTTATATTCTTGGTTCTTCGACAGATTCAGCGTATTTGGCTGCTGAGCTGGGGCTTCCATATGTGTTTGCTTCACACTTTGCTCCAAGGTGGATGGAGGACGCCATCCGGATCTACCGTGCCAACTTTAAGCCTTCGCAGTATCTGGATAAACCATATATGATGATCTGCCTAAATGTTATTGCTGCAGAAACGGACGAGGAAGCTGAATTCCTGTCAACTACGATGAAACAGTTTTTCCTGAATGTGGTCAGAGGGACTTCCATGAAATTGAGCCCTCCGGTCGAGGACCTGGACTCTATCTGGAACCCAATGGAGAAGGAAGCGGCAGAGGGGATGTCAAGCGTCACCCTGATGGGCAGCAAAGAAACAGTCAAAGGGCAGCTGGAGCAGTTCCAGAGCATGTACAATGTGGACGAAATCATGGCGGTTTCTTATATTTATGATGAAGTAAAACAAAAACGTTCCTATGAACTATTGAAAGAAATTACAGACGGCAAATGAGCGGGGAAATTATTCCCCGCTTTTCATATTTCTCGGGAAAGCGCAGGATTAGACTTTTCTTGCATCCGGCGGTCGTATGATGGCTTTTAATGGCGAAAAATGAAAATTCCTGCACTAATCTATGGTTTCCTGTTTGTAGAGTGCGGGATTGGCTGCCGTATTAAGGCTCTGTGCAGACGCCCACAGATTCGCCAGGAACCGCGGCATCATCTGCTGTGACGGAAGAGTGCCATATCTGGAAAAGTAAACAAACAGCTTCAGATATGTTCTTGCATTATTCGGCAGATGAATTTCCCTTGCATAGTATTCATTTTCTGTATAGGTTGCAAAAGAACGGGTTTCAAATCCGGAAATAAACCGGGTGACCTCTCCTTTGTATTCATTTTGAATGTAATGGATCTTTTTTATTATTGTTGGGTCATCAGAGCCATCATAATTAGCAAGCCTTGCCTGCCGGAATACGGGGACAGATGACAGATTATCAGTAAGTGCAAGTGCATGACCGTATGCTTTGTCATGACCTTCATATAGAGGCCGGATATCAGCATTCTCCATTAAATCCACTAAACGCAATTCCTCATTTTCCAAATAGGGCGGCCTGTAAATCTGTCTGGAAAGCTTAAGCTCATCAAGTGAATTACATACGAATGAAGTGAAAAAATACCACTGCCCATTGTCATCAAGGCTGATATTATAATTCTTCCCATCTTTTTCAATCCGGTAATCAATAAAGCGGTCTTTGCGGTCGAAGGTAAAATCAAATTGTTCTTTTTCTGCTGGATTAAATCCATATGGAGTTTGAATCGGTACACAGATTTCTGAGAAGTATTGACTTTTCATGCTGATCCACACCTTACATTTCTTTTATTCTGCTATAGAAAATACCCTGCAGATTTCTTTATCATGCCAAAAAATGAGGATAATTTTCTTTAGTTATACAAAAATAATAAAAATCGAATGGAAAGGACTTTGAGTATGAAAAAATGCATTTTTCTTTTCCTCAGTTTCGCAGTGTTCTGGCAATTGAATTGGAGCAGTGCACATGCCGAAAACAATCCCCGCAATATTTATGATGTAAAGCAGGGGGATACCCTGACATTGATTGCAAAAAAATATGGATCAACAGCCGCGGACTTAAAACTGTTTAACGGCCTGCAGTCAGACAGGCTTTTTGTCGGGCAAAAGCTTCGTGTCCCGATCATGTACAAAGTGGCACCCGGAGATACTCTCTGGAAGCTGGCGGAAAAATTTGATTCAAGTGTACCGATAATTATGACAGCAAATGGACTATCCTCCAATACTATAAATGCTGGGCAAAAAATAAAAATTATTCCAAAGGAATTAGCCATGGATGGAAAGTTTGTCCTCATGACAAGAGAGGAATTCCGGGATTGGATTTTCAATCAGAAATTTACGAGGAAAGTGGCAAAAGTTCAGCAGCATCACACTTATCAGCCATCATACAAACAGTTCAACGGCACAAATCATTTTGCGATCATGAAGGGGATGGAGGAGTATCATGTAAGCGGCATGAAATGGAGAATGATCAGCCAGCAGCTGACCACTTTCCCGGATGGAAAAGTGGCAGTGGGAAGGCCGTTCGATGTGGCCCCTGAAGGATCATTCGGCCTGCAGAATAAAAAAGCGATGCACAAGATCGAAGCGGATGCGATAGCGATCGAGAATCTCGGTGATTTTGACTCCAATCAAATGACTGCCGAACAAAAAGAAACGATCGTGACTGTCACAGCTCTCCTGATGCTGAAATATGGCCTGGCGCCATCCATTGACAGCATTACCTATCACCATTGGTGGGATATAAACTCAGGTGAGAGGGTGCTGGATAACAGCCATGGGCATGCCGTAAAAACCTGCCCCGGCACTGAATTTTTTGGCGGGAATTCAACTGCAAATGCTAAGAATAACTTTTATCCTCTGGTCAGGAAAAAAATGCAGGAGATCAGAGCAACCTTTCATTAATAGGAAAAACCCGCAGACAAGGTGCGGGTTTTTCTCATCGCTTCTTCTTTTTCTTTTTCTCATCGTCTGCTGCAAGCTTCGCTTTGTTTACACTTTCCAGCTCTACCTGTACATGAATTTTATTTTTCTCTAATGATGTTACACTGGTTACTATGCCTTTGCGTCCCTTGATTTTGACCTCTGCTCCTTCATTTGGAACACTTTTGCGAAGCTGATTTAATAATACATTTTTCCCATCAAGATAATACACCGTAAACATTTTCATCTCACCTTTGTCTATGGATTGTGGTACAAGTTCCTGCACCATTTCTATAAAATATAGACTTAGGGATAAAAATAGACCGGTTTTTCAAAAAAAACATTGCGAACATTTGTTCCCGATAGTATAATAAGCTTGCAACGAATGTTAAGAAAAATGAAAATATTTGGGAGCTGATTTAAATGACAGTAAGAGTGATTCCTTATTTGGTGATGGACGGAAATGCGAATGAAGCAATTGAATTTTACAGAGAAGCGCTGGAAGCCGAGGTTTTGTATAAGCAAACATTTGGGGAAGGTCCCGATAACCCTGAATATCCGCTCCCTGAAGAAGCAAAGAACCGAATTATGCACGCAACTGTAAAGGTTGGGGAGAATGAACTTATGTTTAGCGATACATTCCCGGGCCAGAATCATCAATTAGGCAATCAGGTGACCATTTGTCTTTCAACATCAGATCCTGAAAAATCGAAGAAATTTTATGATTCACTACAGCAGGGCGGGCAAGTGACCATGCCTCTTCAGGAAACTTTTTTCAGTCCGGCATATGGCAGTGTAATCGACAAATTCGGAGTGCATTTTCAAATCTATACAGAGGGCGAGCATTAATTAATTGCATGAAAGAGCCATTCTTTTTTAGGAGAGAATTGGCTCTTTATCATGAATTTCGAAATGATTCACTAGAGTGAGGGATTGTTGTGATTATAAAATCAAAAGAATACCTAATCAAAAATCTGAACTATATGATCAGATCGGCTGTCGAGGAAGATGCAAAGGAACTATCTGAAGTAAGGGTGCAGATTGATGGCGAAACGGAGAACATGGACAGGGAAGCTGGTGAAGCATACATTGATGAAAAAGGTTTCAAAGAATTAGTGAATAAAGATTCCATTAGTGACCGGAATATATTCCTGGTTGCTGAGGTGAATGGCAGAATTGCCGGCTTCTCCAGATGTGAAGGCAGCGAACTGAAACGAAGCAGACATAAAGTGGAATTTGGTGTATGTGTGCTCAAGGAATTCTGGGGCTTTGCGATTGGAAAAAACCTTTTAGCTCAGTCTATTCAATGGGCGGACTTTAATCATATTAAGAAGATTACCTTAAATGTCCTTGAGACAAATGAGAAAGCGATTAAGCTATACGAGCAAAATGGCTTTGAAATTGAAGGGGTATTAAAAATGGATAAGCAGCTGTCGGATGGAAACTACTACAATACCTTCTTAATGGGAAGGATTAGTGATTAAACTCAAAAGGAAGAATTGAACATATGAAGGAGTTAATGCATACAACACGGCGTAGTCGCCAAAACTCTATGCTTCACTGCTTGTATAAGAATCCAGTTTAGAGTTGACTTCTTTATACTCCGACACCGGAACTTCCTCTCGTCAACCCATAACATCGTACCCATTATTTACGTTATTGAATATAATTAAACATACGTCAGCTAAGGAGTATGTTATGGACAATCAACTAAAAGAGATCATCGGAGCCGCTTTAGCTGCCATTGGTACGGTCATTTCAGCTGTCTCAACCATACCCGCAAAGACAAAGAAAATGGAAAAACTATTTGATGGCTTTGATATCGTGGGGAATAGCCTCCAGGCAACAGGAAATGCCCTCGAAGCAGACGGACAGGGTGAACCATCTCTCGAAAAGGCAGGCAATGAGATACAGTCTATTGGAAACATTACAGTCATTGCTGGATTAACTTTAGATTTAGAGGGAGAAAATGAAGATAAATTAGTGATTGCAGGGAATTGGATTCAGGCACTTGGCGGGGCCGCTGCACTTGGAGACGAATTTGAAGATCCCACTGCAGCAGGTCAGCTTTTTAATATATACGGCAACCTGCTTCAGGCGATTGGCAATTCCCTGCAGGCAATCGGGGGGACTATAAATCTCAGGGAAAAAGAGAGGGGAGAATCGGGAGATAGCGCAAACAATATTATTGCAGCAGGAAGCTGGATACAGGCAGTTGGTTCTGTTTTATCACTAATTGGCCAGATTCAAGAGGAGAATCAGGAGACTTCTTCTGGAAGCAGTGATGAAAGCGATGAGCCGAACTGAAAATCTTCTTTGGCGAATGAAGAAGTTAATTAGAGAGGGGTAAACATGAATCTGGAAGAAGATGATTTATTAACTGTCGGAGCTTATTTTTTGGTTGCAGGTACATTTATTTCTGCGATTGGAGAAACCATGAAGCCGGATGTAAACAATGTGAACAAAAAATTGATACGGGACGGAAACGGTGTTCAGGCAGTTGGCAATAGCCTGCAGGGATTCGGAAGGATAAGCCTGGCTGAAGAAAGTGAAACAGCTAATTTATATGGAATTATTGGGAGCTTTACGCAGGCAGGCGGGAATTCCATCAACACGGCTGCAAATAATATTGAAATTCAAAATCCATCAGTTTCTGTGTCAGGCTTTAATTCACTAGGCAGTACCATTCAATCCATGGGTGCAGCATTGGAAGCTGCAGGAGTTGAAAACGATGAAAACAATCTGCTCAGCAATCTAGAAACTCTGGGTTACTCATTGATTTCGGTATCTGCTATCCTCGACGCTATAGGAATTCTTATAGAAGATGAAAAGAGCATTCAAAAAAGAGTCCTGCTGGCTGCAGGAGGATGGCTTGAATTCATTGGTGCAGTTCTTGGCGCATATGTGATCATTCAGGCAGGTGAATAAGCTGCATATTTTGCAAAAAAAGAGAAAAAGCATGGTTATCATTGTGATATCAGGTGATATTTGTCGACTATCAATCTGCTAGCAGTTGATAAAATTGTGCTAATACGTCGGATTCTGCCAGATTTCAAGCCGAAAAATAACCTGGAATCACACTTCTCCAGGCCATCCTTCAAGCTTTCAACAAACTGCTTCAAACAAAATAGCAACACCAACTCCGCCTCCGCTTCCAATGGCAGCTAATACATATTTGCAAGAACGTCTTCGCTGCACATCATAAAATAATTTTGTAACCAACACAGCACCTGACGCTCCATAGGGGTGGCCAATTGTTAAAGCCCCTCCATTAACGTTCAGTTTTTCATATGGAATGGAAAGCTCATTGGCACATGCTGTAATTTTTGAGGCGAATGCTTCATTAATTTCTATTAAATCAATATCGTCAATGGTTAAATAATTTCTTTCCAGTATTGTCTGTATGGCTGGAACAGGCGCAAATCCCGGATAGTTGGGGTGTACACCAGCAACGGCACTATCAGCAAAACGCAAAATGGGTTTGTAGCCATTTTTAATTGCTGTTTCTTCCTCCATCACCAGCACAGCAGATGCCCCGTCATGAATGCCGCAGCTATTGGCTGCGGTAACAGTTCCATCCTTTTTAAATATTGGCTTGGCTCGTTTTAAAAGGGTATCCATTTTTCTTTTTTTGAAAAACTCCTCATCATGTGAATGGCTTCCAAAGGGAATCAGTTCGTCTGCCAGGATTCCATTTTCAAAAGCTCTCCAGCTCCGTTCATAGCTTAATCGTGCATATGTATCCTGAGCTTCTCTTGATATGCTGTACTTTTCCGCAACATTTTCCGCTGCGGCACCCATATCAGGGTCTCCAATTTTGTCGGGGGAGAATCGGGCCCTTTTGGAAAATGGCGAGGTACTGGCACTTTCCGTACCACCTGCTAAATAACAAGTACCCGCACCTCCCTGGATAAGATAGCACGCCAGCCGAATGGCCTCGAGACCTGCACTGCATTGCCTGTCCAGGGTTAAACCCGGAACGGACAGAGGGATACCTGCTTCCAATGCAGACAAGCGGGCTACATTGCCGCCAGGTCCAACGACATTGCCCAAAATGACGTCATCAATTTTTTCTTCTATACCTGCAGCAAGATAATTCAGAAGCGGGGCAGCGAGTTCATGAGGTTCATAGTCTTTGAGCATCCCATTTACTTTTCCAATTGGCGTTCTTTTGGCTTTTACAATCACTGCTCTCTTAATGGCTGATCACCTTTCTTTCGATGGAATCCTTCAGCTGGGCTCTGGCGATTTTCCCGCCTGCTGTGTAGGGCATTTCTTCAGTAAAGATCCATTTGCGCGGTATTTTATAGGAGGCAAGATGTTTTTTGCATAAGCGTTTTAACGAAAGGGCATCCGTGTTGCCTTTAATAATCGCCACTGCTATTTGGCCCCAATATGGATCATCCATCCCGATCACAGCAGCCTCCTCGACAGCGGGATGGAGCCTGATCACCTTTTCGATTTCTTCAGGGAAGATATTTATGGCTCCATATAAAATGATGTTCTTTTCCCGCCCGCTGATGTATAAATATCCTTCTTCATCAACATAGCCCATATCATCAACAGTTGCCCATCCATCCTGATCCTGTATGGAATGGATTGTTTCATTTGAAAGGTATCCATCGAAAATAAGTTCACTTCGTACAAATATTTTGCCAATTTCATAAGGAGCAAGCTTCCTTCCATCTGTACCTCTAATTTCGATTTCAACACCATGGCAAGGCTTTCCGACTGATCCTGCTTTATCCTCATCCGCAAGAAATGTTACATAGCTCAATTCACTGGCTCCATAAAATTCGATCATGGAGAGCTGGGGGAATATGTTGCTGATTTCCAGCTTCGAAGTTTCATCCCATTTCGCACCTGAGGAACAGATTTTTATCGGTTTCTCTACGATTCTCTTTTCTCTTAAAATAGCTGAAACCATCGTAGGAACTGTATAAAGTGTGCTGATGGGCTGCTCCTCGATACATGAGAGAACCTTGGCTGCACTGAATTTTTCGAGCAGGTGAACCGTTCCTCCCGTACACAGCGTACTTACCGCACCATACAAAAAATGAGAATGGATAAGTGCCCCCGGTATCAGGACGTGTTCTTTCTCATTCATTTTAAAATCATAATGGTTCACCTTGAAGCTGGCCGCCCAGGAATTATGGGAACGGATAAATGCTTTTGGGCTGCCGGTAGTACCTGAAGTAAAACCCATATAAAAAGGTTTGTTGCTTTCTGAATCGATATGAAAGACAGGAATTTGTCCGCCAATTTCCATTAAGGCATCCTCCCATAACAGGACGGAAGGGTGCATGCTGGAAACTTTGTCATAATTTTCTCTAACTGTTACCACAATAGAAGGGCTGGATATCCTGATCCGCTCATTAAGTTCCTCAGCTTTCCATTTTATGTCGTAAGGAACAGCTGTCCATCCAGCCATGGCGGCAGCTGTGAATAATTGGAGAAATTGAATCCCGTTTGGCAGCAGGAAACCGACAGTTTTATTGGTCAAAGGAATGGTGTCAAACCAGTTAGCCGTTTGACCCAGCAGATTTATCCACTCTTTATAGGTTAGTATTTGGTTTTGGGTAATAATTGCTGCTTTATTCGGAGATTCTTCGGCGAATTTTTTGATATTTGCTGTAATATTCGTCATTGGGCTGTTCCTCTCCTTATGGAAAAGGAGACACCTTAAAGTGTCTCCAGAGATTTAGAGAATTGCTTATTAATAATCGGATGCTTAAGCAGTCTGTATACCAGGAATGAGGCAAGAGTCGCCTTCAATACATCTCCCGGGATATAAACCAGGCTTAATTTAATTGCTTCTGCCAGAGGAATATTCATCATAAAGGCCTGTACCGGAATGCCAAACAGATAGATTAGGAATATTCCGACAGTCAGATTTATGAGAAGGATATTCATTAATTTTAAAGTTTTGAAGTGTGAAAGTAAATAGCCGATAAAAAATGCTGTTACCGGGTAAGAAATTAAATAGCCGGCGCTGGGACCGAAGAAAACCCCAATGCCGCCGCGGCCACCCGATAATAATGGTGCACCGGCAGCAACCAAGAGTAAAAACAATGCCATGCTGATTCCACCAAGCCTTGCACCTAGAATACCGCCGGCCAAAAGGACTCCAAGAGTCTGCAAGGTAATCGGAACGGGTGTAAAAGATAGCATGATAGGAGGAACAAGACCGAGTGCTCCCATAACAGCCGCAAAAAGTGCTACAAATGTCATCTCTTTAACTTTCATAATACCTCTCCAATTCATATTAATAGGTTAACTGGTTTTATTTTATGGTTTACATAAAAATTTGTCAACCTGATATATAATGCAGTTTACACTTGTTTTTAGGAAGGACTGAAAACGTGTTAACTAAATCTTAATAGGCAATGAGTTAATGGATATAATATATTTTGATTATTCAGTTGACTATTCCAGAATATGATTTATGATTAGGTTAACCGAAACGATGTTTTACTTACAAAACAAACATGTGTGGAGGTTAATAAAATGCCATTTATTGATGTCAATGATTTAACTATTCATTATGAAGTAGAAGGAAATGGTGAGCCGCTTGTTATTCTTCATGGACTGGGAAACAATTCACAATCCTGGAAAAAGCAGCTGGAAGGGCTGAGTAAGGAATTTACTGTTATTGCCTGGGATGCGCCCGGCTATGGCAAGAGTTCTGATCCTTGGGAGGAATTTACACAGTTCAGCCAATTTGCTGATGTTTTGAAGGGCTTTATTGAAGGGCTGCATTATCAATCTGTTAATCTATTAGGCCATTCAATGGGCTCAGCCATCGCGCTTGATTTCTGCAGCCGTTATCCCGATATGGTGACCAGGCTGATTATTGCAGATGCCACTCGCGGTGCCGCTGGGCAGAGTCATGAAGAAAACGAAAGAAAGCTGAAGAACCGCTTACATAATATTGATACATTGGATCCAAAGGAATTGGCTCAATTAAGAGTAAAAGAGCTTCTTGCGCCAAACCCGGATCCAGCAGTAAAGAAGGAAGCAGAACGCATCATGTCCCAAGTGAGGCCGATGGGCTATCGCTCTGTGGCTTTTTCACTTTCAAATTTAAATCAAATGGATATTCTGCCTTCCATTCCTGTTCCTGTCCTTGTTATTTGCGGGGCATTGGATAAGGTTACTCCTGTAAGCGAATCTGAAATTTTCCATCAGTACATCCCAAATTCAATTCTGAAAACCATTCCGAAAACAGGGCATTTATGCTATCAGGAGAATCCGGACTATTTTAATGCCCTTATTTTGAATTTCCTGCAGGGAGCATACAAAAAAGAAGAATTAGCAGAAAGGTAACCATAGAGAAATACTTCCTATTTCTATCCTGGTTTTGTTAATATGTTAGTAAAAATGTAAACACAGGGGGTGACTTGCATGGCAAAAGAGGAAAAAGAGCGGTATAATGCCAATGCACTGGTACGGGGACTGGAAATCTTAAAGCTCTTTAATGAAGAGCGTCCAACTCTGTCATTGGTTGAAATTGCAAAAGAATTGAATGTTAGCCGAACAGTCCCGTATCGATTATTGTATACCCTCCAATCGCTTGGTTATCTTGACCAGGATGAAAACTCAAAGAGATATAGTTTAACGCCCCAGGTATTGGAATTGGGCTTTTCCTATTTAAGTACGTTAAAACTTCCGGAAATTGCCCAGCCTTATTTGGAAACATTAAGAGATGAAACAGGGGCTTCCTGCCATTTATCCATTCTGGATGGGAACGAAGTGGTGTATGTTGGCAGTGCGCCTGTCAGAGGGGTATCTGCTATTAATGTCAATATCGGACTGAGGCTTCCGGCTCATGCAACCGCAAATGGAAAATTGCTGCTGGCCTACCAGCCGCAGGAAAAGCTGAAACAGCTTTTTTATGGGTCCGAATTGAAGCCGTATACGGATAGGACCAAAACGTCCCTGGCTGATTTTCAAAATGAAATTGAAATAATCAGGGGAAATGGATACTCCATTACAAAAGGAGAGCTTCACCATGGGATTCAATCGGTAGCGGCACCGATATTTGATAAATCCGGCAGCATTATGGCTGCTATTAATGTTGTAGCAACAGAGGCAACATTCCATGATGAGTTTATTGAACAAGTAGCGCTGCCTAAAGTGCTTGAGATTTCAAAAAAGTTATCTGGCTATATGGGATATCATCTATAGGAATAAAAAGAAATGGTTAAAAGCTTGCAGCACTGCAAGCTTTTTTGTTTTGTATATAAAACATAATTTAGCAAATGAAACAAATTGAAATTTTTTATTGACTCAATTTTCGAAAAACTTTACACTATTAATAAGTGGTAAACATTGTTTTATATATAAAACGAAGAATGGCTGAAAGGAGGGCAAAAAATACCACCAAAAAATTTTTTCTTATGAAGTATAATATTTGAGAATCGAAGGTAATTGAAAGCGGTTACAAAAAATGAATATGTTTCTTGAAAGGGGATCACAAATGCTGAAGGGGAACAAAAGATGGCTCTATATTGCTGTGCCTATATTCTTTTTCTGGTTTTTTGGACAAATTGATAAACTGGGAATCTCGGTTATTCAAACGGATCCTGGCTTCCTTAGTGATCTGGGGCTAACAGGGGCAGACAAAAACGCCAAAATTGGCTTAATAACATTTATCTTTACAATCTCTTACGCCGTTTCAAACATTTTCTGGGGCTTTGTTATTGATAAAGCAGGCCCGCGGAAAACCGCTGTATTCGGGCTGGTAATTTGGACTGTGACCATGATTGCAGGCGGTTTGTCAACTTCCTATGAGATGTTTTTAGTCAGCAGGGTTATTCTTGGATTCGGTGAAGGGATGATGATTCCGGTTTGCGGAAAATTCATTTCGAATTGGTTTAACCAGCGGGAACTTGGCCGGGCACAATCTACCTGGCTCGCGGGCAATTATTTCGGACCTGCCTGTGGTGCCGTTATATTGACTTTAGTGCTTGCCACTTTCCATTGGGAAGCTGCGTTTTTCTTCCTGGCTGCTTTTAATCTATTTATTGTTATTCCAATGTTTTGGTTCCTTAGCCGGGATACTCCTGAAGAGCATTATGCAATTGATAAGGAAGAGCTTGCGTATATCCGCAAGTCTGATGGCACTGAAAAACCAAAGAAAAGCTTTGCCCAGGACTACCGCTACTGGATCGTTTGGTTTGGCATGTTAATGTCATCGTTTTTGTTTTTCGGAATAAGCATCTGGCTGCCTACTTATCTCGTTGAGGCGAAAAGTTTCTCAAGAGAAGCAATGACAGGGATTACCTCATTATCCTGGCTTTTTGCTCTAGGGTTTGTATTATCCTGCGGATTTTTGGCAGACAAAACAAGACGTCCAAGCTTGCTGGCCACGATTCTGTTCAGTTTAACGGCAGTATTCTTAACAGCAGCTATTTTTGCACCGCATCCGGTTCTGGCAGGTATTTGTATGGGACTCGCAATGGGAACTCAAGGCGGAGTCTTCCATTTAAGCAATTTATTTATCGTGAAATTTTCGACCCCGGAAACAGCAGGGCGTGCTGCCGGTCTTATGGGATTCACAAATATATTAGGCGGTTTTTCAAGCTATATCATGGGATGGATGAGAGACCTTGCAGGCGGGGATTTTGGCCCATCTATCGTTATGCTTATTATTGCAGCGAGTCTGGGCTTCATCGCTTATATATTCACAATCAAAAAAGAGGCAGCGGAGCTTCGGATAGAACAGATTCCTCCAAATAGAAAAGTAATCGTATAATAGTTTTATATTTAAAACCAAGTTTCAATATTTTAATTTTTCTCAATATTTTTAATTGACATATTAAATATTGGGATTTATTATTAACCTGTAAGTAAAACATTGTTTTGTATATAAAACATAATAATGGTTTAGGAGTGATATTAAATGTCAGCTGAAAAATTTGATGTGCAGGCTTTTGAAAAAAAATATGTAGCAAGGCTGGAAGACCGATCACTGGACTGGAATGTTCTTAAATTTCAGGAAGAAATTGATCCAAAGTATAAAAGGGCGCAAATGAGATATATTGGCCGCGGAGCAACAGCGAATAATGATTCAAATGTAATTGCAGCGGAACATTTCACACTCAGTACGATGGTCCTTCCAGCTGGATGTGTTGGACCTCTTCATCTTCACGATGATGTGGAAGAAGTGTTCTTTATTCTTAAGGGGAGTGTAAAGGCTCTTATCCAGGAAGTAGGGAAGGAAGAAGTTCATGAAATTCGTCTGAATGAACGCGATTGCATCAGTTCTCCACCAGGAGTGTACCGCGGCATTCATAATGATGGCGATGAAGAAGCGTTAATGCTGGTTATGCTTGGTGCCGTAAAACCAAATCTTCCTACATATCCGAAGGGGAGTGCTCTTGAGGAGCTTCGCATTCAGCGTGCGAAAGAAAGAGAAGCCATTATCAACGGAAAGTAATCGTTTTCAAGCAAACTGGCAATCTAATAAATATTACCGGGATGGACCGCTAACACTTAAATTTGCCGGGTCATCCCGGTTCCTTTAACAAAAAAGGTTTCCTGATACACATGGCTGCATGCAACTGATTGAATGAAAGACTTATTACTTTGGAGGTGCATGGGATGTTAGGCATTACTCACTTGAGGCACATTAGTCTCATTACTCCAGTTCTTGAGGAGCAGGCTGAATTTTACGAGAAGATTTGGGGTCTTGATAAGGTATCCGAAGATGGGGATTCTGTCTATTTCAGAGGTGCTGGTTCAGAGAATCATATTTTACATTTGAAGCGGGGAGAAAAAGCGGGGCTTCATCATATTGCATTTGGAATGGTTGATAAGAACGCCGTTGACAGGGCTGCGGAGATTCTGGCTTCCAAGGGGATCCCGATTATTTCACCGCCGGGCTATTTAGATGAAGAAGGTAAAGGGTACGGGCTACGCTTTGCTGATCCGGAAAACCGCTGCATTGAACTTTCAGCATGGGTGGAAATGCACACGACAATCTGGAATAAGAAGAATGTTGATCCGGTGAAGCTGAATCATGTTGTCATGAATACGGCAGACCTGGATATGATTACAGACTTTTATACAAATATTTTAGGATTTAAGGTTACTGATTGGAGCGAACACCAAATGTCCTTCCTCCGCTGCAACAGGAAGCATCACTCAATTGCCTTCAACCAGGACCAGCATGCATCTGTCAATCATATTGCCTATGAGGTGGACACAGTGGACGAAGTTATGCGGGGGATTTCGAACGTCCGAAAGGCAGGCTATCAGGAGCTTTGGGGTCCTGGACGCCATGGACCGGGAAATAACATCTTCTGTTACTTCCAGGATCCTGCCAAATTTGTCATGGAATACACTTGTTACCTCGAAACCATTGAAGACGAGGAAGAATGGGTGGCTCGAGTATGGAAAAGGGTTCCACACCTGATGGATCAATGGGGAATAGCCGGACCTCCAAAACCTGAAGCACGTGCGGCGATGGGCGGAAAGCCAGATCCGGGCTGGATCAGCGTGAAAGCATTAACCTAAAGATATTTGAAAGGGGTATCGTGATGGACTTTGGTTTAAAAGGAAAAACAGCAGTCATTATGGGCGGGACTTCTGGAGTAGGCCTCAAGACAGCAGAAATGTTCCTTCAGGAAGGTGCCAATGTGGCAGTATGCGGCAGGAATGCAGAGAGGAAGGATAATGCCTTTGACCATTTATTGCATTTCGGATCCCGTGAGTCGATTCTTGCTGCCACTTGTGATGTAACAAATAAAGAGGATGTTACCCGTTTTGTCGATTCGGCAGCAGCCCGATTTCAGGGAATTGATATTTTGGTTAATGCAGCCGGACAAAGTGTTATGGGCCATTTCTTCGATATTACAGATGAGCAATGGCAGGAGCAGATTCAGTTAAAATATTTTGCCATTATCCATGCAGTACGTGCTGTTCATCCATATTTGGTGAAGAGCGGAGGCGGAAGGATCATTAATATTAATGCGACGCTCGCAAAGGAACCTGAAAGACATATGGTTGCTACAGCTGCTACAAGGGCAGGTCTTCTGAACTTAAGTAAAACGCTTTCCCAAGAGCTTGCATCAGACAATATCCTGGTCAACTCCGTAAGTCTTGGATTAATCCGTACAGACCAGTGGGAACGCAGACGATTAAAAAATGCACCTGATATGGATGCCGAGGAATATTACAAAGATCTTGCAGCAAAGCGGGAGATTCCGCTGGGCAGGGTTGGAGAAGCAGAAGAAGTAGCCAGTGTCATTCTCTTTTTAGCCTCAAAGCAGGCAAGTTATGTTTCAGGATCAACCATTGAGACAGCTGGAGCGCTGGGGAAAGCGCTTTAATATTAAGCAAAGGCAGGAATGATTAGGATGAGCCAACAGGAACAATTGGTAATTGCACCGGTAAAAGCAAGTGAGCAAATGGAATTTACTGCAGCAGATGCAGTTGTGAAGGAACTCGTCCGTGCTGGTGTTGAGGTGGCATTTGGGATTGTAAGCATTCATAATATGCCGATTTATGATGCCATCCTCCGTGATGGAAGAATTCATCTGGTATGCTCCCGCGGGGAGAGCGGTGCGGCAAATATGGCAGATGGTTATGCCCGTGCGACAGGAAAATTGGGAGTGGTCATCACGAGTACGGGAACTGGTGCAGGAAACGCTGCTGGTTCACTGATTGAGTCATGGGCAGCGGGGGTTCCGCTCCTGCATTTAACAGGTGAGGTTGCATCCCCCTATTTGGGAACTGGAAGAGGCTATATTCACGAGTGTAAAGACCAGCTGTCTATTATGGAGGGTTCATGCAAAAAAGCTATGCGGCTAAGAAGGCCTGAACAGGCAGCTGCGGTTATCAGGCAAGCCATTAAGGAAGCTGCTGCTGTACCTTCAGGACCTGTTTCAGTAGAAATTCCAATCGATTTCCAATCTGCAATTATACCGGATTATTCATTGGAAGAAGTGAATGTTTCAGTACAGGAAAACAGCTCAATATCGTATCTTCCAAAAGAGGCGATAACCAAAGTCAGCCAGGCCCGCCGCCCGGTCATTTGGGCAGGTGGGGGCGTCATTAGCTCCGGGGCTTCCAAAGAATTGCAGGAGCTTGCGGAAAGGATCGGGGCAGCCGTTATTACGAGCCAATCAGGAAAGGGCAGCATTCCGGAGGATCATCCTCAATGTATTGGCCACTTTGCATCATTTGAATTAACAAAAGATTTAGTGAAAAAATCGGATCTCCTGATCAGCATTGGAGTCAGATTTAGAGGGAATGAAACCTCCAACTGGAAAATAGAAGTTCCAGAAAATCATATCAGCATTGATGCTGATCTCCAGGCAATGAACAGAAATTATGCCGCGGCCATTGGGCTGGCAGGTGATGCTAAGCTTATATTGAGAAAAGTAAATGAAGAATTGGCTAAGGAATCATTATCACCTTCCAAAGATTATTTGGAAGAAGTGCTATCAGTAAGGAAAGAACTGCGTCTTCAGTTGAGAGCAACACTTGGACCATATGAAAAAATTGCTGATGCTATGCGTAAATTGCTCCCGCGGGATACTGTATTGGTGCGTGACGTTACGGTACAGGCAAATGTCTGGGGCAGCCGATTATTTGAAATATATCAGCCGCGTACATCCATACATGCTTCAGGCGGAGGAATTGGGCAAGGCTTGCCGACTGCAATCGGAGCACAAATGGGATGTAAGGATAGACAAGTTGTTTTATTAGCTGGAGATGGCGGCTTCATGGTCAATGTCGGTGAAATGGCAACTGCAATACAGGAAAGCCTTCCGATAATCGTCATCCTGTTTGATGATGCAGGATATGGTGTTCTCCGAAATATTCAGGATGCCGCCTATGGACGGCAGGTTGCGGTCGATTTAGTTAGCCCCGATTTCGTTTTGCTGGCTCAGTCCTTGGGATTTGCATCTGCAAAAATCGGTTCTCCGGAAGAATTCGCATCCGAGCTGGAGAAGGCAATGGACAGGAGAAAACCATCCATGATTGTAGTGGATATGGAAGCAGTCGGGCCAATGGCGAAACCATTTGGTGGGCCTCCTGGCGCGGCGGAAGCGTTCAAACCGAAAAAGTTGTAAGGGAGTGATTTGGGATGATTTCGACGTATCCATTTGTTTCAGGAAAATATTTAATAGCTGGAGAGTGGATCCAGACAGAAAATACAGCCCATGTTCTTAATCCGGCTGATCATCAGGAAGTTGTGGGCGAAGTTGCCTTGTGTACAGAAGAACAGGTTGAATTGGCCATTTCTGCTGCAGCAAAGGCTTTTGAAACCTGGTCGAAAAGTGAGATTGAGGACCGGGCAAACCGGATGAAGCTCGCTGCCGACGAGATTAAAGCAAGTGTCGAAGAGAACGTCACTTTGCTGATCCGAGAAAATGGAAAAGTGCTGGTGGAAGCGAAAAAAGACCTTCTGCGCTGTGTCGATATTATGAAGGAAACTGCCGAAGAGCTTTTGGAATGGTGGAAGCCTGAATCCATTCCCGGTTCCCAGAAGGTCCAAATCCGAAAGCGTCCCCGTGGGGTAACGGCAGTGATCTCTCCATGGAACTCACCAATGATCCTTACGTTTAAGCGGGTGATCCCAGCTGTTCTTGCCGGAAACACAGTCGTTGTAAAGCCGGCGACAAGCTGTCCGCTAACAATCATGTCATTCCTCAAGACAGTGGCTTCTTATTTCCCTGATGGAGTCATTAATGTTGTAACTGGTTCAGGAGGGCTGATCGGCAATAAGCTTTGCTCAGATCCGCGAATCCGAACCATTGCATTTGTCGGCAGTACCGAGACCGGGAAAGAAATCATGCGAGCTGCTTCAGGCACGGTGAAAAATGTCTACATGGAGCTTGGCGGAAATGATGCGGCTATTATTCTCGAAGATGCCAATCTGGATGAAAGCGCTATTAAGCGACTGCGTTTCGGAGTTCTTAGGGCAGCAGGCCAGGTGTGCTCAGCCATCAAAAGGATCTATGTCCATGAATCCCGATACGGGGAGCTGGTAGAAAAGCTTAGAAAAGAATTTCAGCATATTAAGGTTGGAAATGGCATTCAGCCTGATGCCGAGATGGGGCCTTTGAACAATAAGGCCCAGTACGAATATGTGAATGGCCTGATCGAACGCGCCAGAAAATCCGGAGCCACCGTCATCACAGGAGGGATTCAGCTTGATCCAGAGTCCTGGGATAAAGGCTATTACATACTGCCTGCAATCATCACCGGAGTGGATCAGAAAAGTGAAATTGTTCGTGCCGAACAGTTTGGACCTGTCATACCAATCCTTCCATTTAAAGAGGATGAGGAAGTCATCAGCCTGGCAAATGACAGTGAATTTGGTTTAAGGGCTTCTGTTTGGACAGAAGATGAATCCAAAGCACTTGAATTTGCAGACCGGTTAGAGGCCGGCGCCGTTTTCCATAATAATCATACCGTTTTTCAGGATCTCCGTCTGGACTTCCCGGGCCTAAAGGAAAGCGGACTTTCACGTGAAACGCGGCATTGCGGCCTGGAGTTTTTTGCAGATTCCTATGGTTTTGCCAATTAGGGGGATACCGATATGAAATTAGCCTTAATAGGAGGCGGGAATATAGGCAGGTTCCTGCTTCAAAGCATTAATATAGACTGCTTAATACCGAATGCGAAAATTATTGGCCTTCATACTCGCTGCCAGGAACAGGCAAAGGAACTATCACGTGAATTTGAAGCGGAAATCTTTGAAGACGTGGAATCCCTTTTAAAATCCGATGCCGACCTGGTTATTGAAGCAGCAACTGTTGAAGCTGTAGAAGAGTATGCTGCTTCCATTTTGCTTTCAGGCAAAGATCTGGTTGTCAGCAGTGTTGGGGCATTGGCAGACCGGGAATTTTATAAGTGCCTTGAAGAAATCTGCATCTTAAATAATACGAAAATCCACTTGCCATCAGGGGCAATCGGCGGACTGGATATTTTAAAAGCTGCCAAATCGATTGGTGAGCTGGATTCTGTCTCCATTATCACCAGGAAGCCTCCTCAGGCACTTCCTGGTGCCCCGCTTAATGGGGAAAAGGTGCTTTTTGAGGGTTCTGCCGCCGAAGCCATTAGATTATTCCCAAAGAATATCAATGTTTCCATTATCTTGTCTCTCGCGGGATTAGGTGCCGAGAATACCGGAGTTAAAATCATATCCGATCCAGCAGCAAGGAAAAATAGCCATACGATTGAGGCAGCAGGTTCTTTCGGAAAGCTGTCGCTTCAAGTCGAAAATGACCCGATGCCTAATAATCCAAAGACAAGCTACCTGGCAGCTCTAAGCATCCTGGCTTCATTGAAGAATAGGGATGAGATGATCCGGGTTGGATAGATGTAAACTGGTGCAACAGCAGGAAGAGAATATTTCATTCTTTTCCTCGCTCCTTGGAGAAGCTTATTTTAAGACGAAGGGGGAATTTACATATGATTAAAACGACAACTAAGAATTTAGAAGAAATGACCCAAAAAGAAACGATCGGCTACTTGAACGAAACAGTCCAGCCTGAGGCTGGATCCATTCCTGCTTTTATCCTCGCAGATCCTAAGATTTACGATATTGAGCATAAAAAGGTGTTTATGAAAACCTGGCTTTTTATTGGCCATGAATCAGAAATCCCAAATAAAAATGATTATATGCTAAGAGATTTAGCAGGCTACTCTATTATCATTACAAGAGATTCAGAGAATGAAATAAGCGGCTTTTACAATATGTGCACACACCGGGGGATGAAATTATGCCGTGCTGACAAAGGAAATAAATCCTCATTTGTATGTCCTTATCATGGATTCAATTTTAAAAACAATGGAGATCTGATTGGAGTGCCTCTGCAGAAGGATATTTATGGAACTGACCTGGATAAGTCCAAGCTGGGACTCCACAAAATAAGGATTGAATCGTATAAAGGCCTTATTTTTGGAACCTGGAATGAAGAAGCAGAGTCTCTTTCAGATTTTTTGGGCGATTTCAAATGGTATTTGGACATTTTAGCCGGGCGTGCTGAAATGGAGGTCGTCGGCCCTCCGCAAAGATTCATCATCCATTCGAACTGGAAGGTAGGAGCAGATAACTTTGTCGGCGATTCCTACCACACAATGGTCACTCATGGATCCATTGCAAAATTGGGCATGGTGCCCAGTGCAACATATTCCAAAAAGGGATACCAGATCCACACAATGAACGGGCATGGTTTAAATCTGGGCACTCCTAATCCTGATTTCGCATTCCCTGAAGAGCTGAAATCGGAATATAAATCCAATTTAACAGATGAACAATATGATGTGCTGGCCAATTTGAAAAATATGATCGGTAACATCTTTCCCAACCTGAGCTTCCTCATTTCGCATACAAAAGTGAAAGGGCAGCTGATTTCGAATACAACCGTTCGGATGTGGAGGCCAATTGGGCCCGATAAAATGGAAGTAATCGCCTGGTTCCTCGTAGAGAAAAATGCTGCAGAGGACTGGAAGAAACGTTCAAGGGATTCATTCATTTTAACGTTCAGCCCTTCAGGCATTTTCGAGCAGGATGATACAGAAGTATTTACTGACATAACCGCTGCCGCATCAGGTCCAATGCCTGTTATGAAAGAACTTGTCTACAATTATACGATGGGGATGCACCGTGAACCGGTCAGTGGTTTCAACGGTCCTGGTGTTGTCTACGATGATAAGTTTTCTGAAGCGAATCAAAGGAACTTCTATCGCTACTGGCTTGATCTCATGAACGCTTAAGTAAACTGGAACGATGCCTGGAAATGGGGGAATACAGAATGAGTTTAGAGAAAATGCTCGCAACCTATGAATTTGAACAATGGCTATACAGAGAAGCTGAGCGGCTTGATCATATCGATTTTGATGGCTGGTTCAGCCTTATGCATTCATCCCTGATTTATCAAATGCCTGTACGCGTCAATAAAGAAGGCACTGAAAGGCCGGATTATGCGGAAGATATGTTTTCGTTTAATGATGATATAGAGTTGCTGAGCCTGAGAGTCGAACGGTTAAAAACGGATTATGCCTGGGCGGAAATTCCGCCTTCCCGCACTCGCCGCTATGTAAGCAATGTGAAGCTTTCCGACTATGTCCCGAATGAAAAAGCATCTGTAAATAGTTATCTTCTAATCTATCGCAGTCGCAGTACAGACATCCATCATGACCTGATTTCAGGAGAACGGCGTGATGAATTTATATATGAGGATGGAGTCTGGAAATTGTCCAAGAGGGTTTTCATTGTCGATCAGACGACACTCAATACCAGAAATCTTGCTATTTTTGTATAAGGAGGAGCATCCAGTATGGCACTGCTTAGCGGAAAATCAGTCTATTTGACCGGAGGCGCCTCTGGCATTGGAAGGGCTGTTACAGAGAGTTTTATACAGGAAGGAGCCTTTGTAACTGTCCTGGATAAGTCAGCAGCTGGCCTCGAGCAATTGAAAAAGGAATTCGGTGATCGTGTTCTATGCGTGGAAGGGGACGTCACTGAATACGGGGATCACATTCACGCCGTTGAAGCGGCTGTGGAAGCGGCTGGGAAACTGGATGTATTCGTTGCTAACGCCGGCGTATTCGACGGGTTTGCCAATTTTAGTGAAGTAACACCGGAGGCCATGTCAGATGCCTATGACATGTTATTCAATATTAATGTCAAAGGGTATTTTAATGGTGCAAAAGCTTCAGCGGATGAATTAAAAAAAACAAATGGAAATATGATTTTCACGGTTTCCGGAGCCGGCTTTTACCCGGACGGGGGCGGAGTCTGGTATACAGCAAGCAAGCACGCGCAAATCGGCTTAATGCGCCAGCTTGCCTTTGAATTAGCCCCGGATATCAGGATAAATGCAGTCGCCCCCGGCGGCACATTGACGGCACTCAATGTCATTCATCCGCTTAAGCCGTTTGTGAAATCAGTCGATCCGGAAGCTAAAGCGAAAAGCATTAAATCCCGAAATCCACTTCGCATAGCCATGACCAGTGAGGACCATGTTGGAGCGTATCTATTGCTTGCTTCTGATCAATCCCGTGCCATTACAGGAGAAGTGATTTCCAGTGATGGAGGTCTTGCTGTACGGGGTTTATCCTGAGGAGAAGCGTTATTTAGGAGGAGTGTCTTATGGCAGAAAGCAAAACCGCTAAAGCGCCATTGGCAGGAAATCAGTCCATTAACCAGCTGGCTTTTGTAGTTCGGGATATTGAAGAGGCAAGTGAAGCTTTTTCAAGTTTACTGGGTGTTCCGAAACCTGAATGGTTTTTAACTGGTGATCAGGAAGTATCAAAGGTCATTTTCCGTGGAAAGCCTACTGCATCAAGAAGCAAATTAGCTTTTCTAAATACGCCAACTGTTCAATTTGAACTTATTGAACCGAATGAGGAACCGGGCACGATGCGGGAGTTTATGGATAGAGCCGGAGAAGGCATACACCATATTGCCTTTGATGTGGAATCCATCATAGAGCGGATGCCTTTTTTCGAGGAGAGCGGATACTCATCACTGCAAAGTGGAGAGTTTACAGCCAGTGAAGGCAAATATGTTTATGCAGATACCTTGAAGGACTGCAAGATATTGGTTGAACTCCTGGAAAGCTCTGAGGCAAGAAATACTGCAGCTGCCCCAGAATTACAAAGCTCTTTGCTTGGAACAAATAAAGTCGAGCAGCTGGCAATCGTGGTAAAAGATCTGGAGTTAGCTGCAGAAGCTTATTGTAAGCTTCTCGGTGCCGATAAGCCACCCATTATACAATCAGGCCCAAGTGAAGAGACACAGGTTATTTTCAGAGGTCAGCCAACAGAAGGTAAATCTAGATATATGTTCATCAATACACCCTTCATTCAAATTGAATTAATTGAACCAGGTGATTCACCAAGTACTTGGCAGGAACATCTGGAGAAATACGGGGAAGGTGTCCATCATATTTCGTTTCTTGTCGATAACCTGGATGAAAAAATCAGATTGCTGGAAGGAATGGGATATCCTGTCATACAAACTGGCAATTTTTTTAATGGGAAAGGCAAATACGCCTATATGGATACAACCTCAACATTTAAAGTGATTATTGAATTACTTGAGAGATTTTAAAGAATGGCCGAACGGCTGCACATAATTGTGCAGCCGTTTTTTAAGGTGGCATACATACCTGTTTAATTGTAAAATAATACCAATCTTGAAATAATTAGGGCGATTTATGTACACTTATGAATCTTTTGTAACAGATGGAACGTTTACATTATTAAGGCCGGTTATTTCCAGTTTCCTTTTAATAACCGTGATTCTATTCGTTCTTGTTTGGCTTCCTAAAGCCTTGCAGGGTTTTATGAACATATTTACGGTTATGGCGGTGGCCCTCATTTCAATCATTATATCTGGCCAGGTTATATTTTTCGAAGCCATTCTTGCCGATGAGCTGGGGATGGGAGGAGGAAGTGGATTTTGGATGTTCCTTGTGATTGTCTTCCTGGGAACCGTGAGCCCCATTATTTATTTAATGAGACATAGGGAGGCGGGATCGTGACTATTTCTGAAATTAAGAAACTGAGAATCAGACAGCTCCTGCTCTTAAATGCCACACTCCTATTTTTCTTAACAGCTTCTTACATTTTACAAATATTAATAGATATTACTTATTCACAAATGTTTATACTCCTTGGCATGGCAACTCTGATTCAATCCATAGTGGGATGGGTAAAGCGTAATTCCGCCAAATCTATTCTTCCTGTAATCGAACAAATTGCCATCTATGAAAAAGAAAAAATGGGCAATGAATGGAGTAAGCAGCGGACTGTGGGGAGTATTTGGACTCTGCTTGTCAGCAGCATCCTATTTTTCAATGCTTACTTCCATTCTGATTCCGGGGAATTTCTGAATATTGAACCGATGTTTTTATTTTTTCTGACTATCGGCATTCTAGTCATGATCAATATCAGCATGGTCATTCACACCAGAAAGGTGGATGGTGCTCAATCACCTGCAGACTTCACATGGTATACACGAAGCTCTAATGTAAGGGCTATTATCTTTGGTGCATATTACGCGATCCTTATCTGTGTATTCATACTATCATTAGTTTAACCGCTCCATATATGTTTTGGAGGGCCTTTTCTCTGCTTAAATACAAGTTGACAGGTCGGAATAGTTGGTTATATAATGTGAATAATTAATTCTGAGGGAGGAACAGATTATGAATGAACGTTATCCTGTTTTGGACGGTGCAGAATCATTTTACTATGAAGGCAATGAGATTGGGATCCTGATCACTCATGGTTTTCTTGGAACTCCCCAGAGTGTCCGGTTTTTGGGGGAATCATTTGCCAGGCTTGGCTATACTGTCTTTGCACCAAGGCTTAAAGGCCACGGCACACATTATAAAGATATTGAAAATACCTCTCATGAGGATTGGTTTGCTGAAGCAGAAAAGGGTTATCAATTTTTAAAAGAAAGATGCACATTTGTCTATGCTGCAGGTCAATCGATGGGTGGTGCCTTGACACTTTGGCTTGCTAATAAATATCCGGAAATTGCAGGTATTGTGTTAATAAATGCCGCTCTCCGGGTTCCATGTTATGAAAATTTAATCGGAAAATCAAACCCCAGGTACATTGATGAAGGTGCACCTGATATTAAAAAAGAGGATGTAGAGGAAATTACGTACGGGAAAGTTCCGGTCCCCTCCATCATCGAATTGCAGAAAGTCATGGAAAGAACACCAGACCTATTATCTTCCATTAATACACCTGTGTTAGGCTTCAAGTCGATAGAAGATCATGTAGTGCCTGCAGAGTGTACAGATTTTATTTTTCAAAAGATTGGCTCCAAGAAAAAGAAAGCTATATCGCTCTATAACTCCTATCATGTGGCATCCATGGACCATGATAAAGAAAAGATTGTCAGCATAACTCATCAGTATATCCAGGAGAATCAGGCAAACAGCTTGTCCTTTGTGTAAGGACGGGCTGTTTTTTTACGTTATGAAACTTTTTAAACATGCTGTCGTATAAAAGAAAAGGGTATTTAGCCTGTATTACAGAATAATACAGTACATCTACATAGGGAAGAAGATGATGGAAATGAAGGCGAGAAGTAAATGGCTCCGCATGTATAAAGTGTTTTCTTTGGCACTTCACATTATATTACAGATTTACTGGTATAAATGGACCCGCAAATCAGAAGCTGAGTGGGAAAAATTATGGTCTGCCATCGGGAAAAGCTTCCGGACAACACTTTTTGAATTAGAAGGGCTGCTGATTAAGATTGGTCAGTTCATCAGCATTCGTTCTGATTTGCTACCAAAAGCTTTCATCCAGGAACTTCAAGACCTGACTGATAAGGTGCCTGCGTCAGAATGGGGTGAAATCCAAAAAATTTTAAACGAAGAGTGGGGAAGCGAGCTCTCTAAAAAGGTGGTGGCGATTGAAAAAGAAGCCATAGCATCTGCTTCGATTGGAGAGGTATATAAAGGCGCTCTGCAGAATGGATCAATTGTCGCCATTAAAGTGCAGCGACCAAATATTCAATCTATCGTACATACCGACTTCCGGACCCTGAGTATTCTTGTCTGGTTCGCAGATCGGTTTGTCCCTATTCCAAAGGGATTCATTAATTTAAAAGTCCTTTTTCAGGAGCTTAAGCAGGTTATTGAGCGGGAGCTTGACTTTACAAAGGAAAAGGATACCCTGCTTTATTTTAAGGAACGCTTTAAAGACAGTGAAATGGTGAAAATTCCTGATGTGCATCAGGAGCTTTGCACCTCGAAAGTGCTTGTGATGGAATGGGTGGAGGGAAAAAGGCTTAATGATTCAGAAGCAGTTGAAAAACTTGAAATGCCCCGCCAGGATCTGGCCCGCCGTTTGATGAAGATCTTCCTGCCTCAATGGCTGGAACCTGGTATGTTTCATGCCGATCCCCATCCAGGAAATGTACAGTTCACAAGGGAGGGAAGGATCATTCTTCTCGATTTCGGTATGGCCGGTGAGATTTCAAAAAAAGATGCAGTTTCTTTTCAGAGTCTAATTGAATCCATTCTCGCTAAAAACTACAGTACAGCAGTCGAATGTCTGTCACAGCTGGGATTTCTTCTGCCGGAAGCTAATGCGGCAACAATGGAGAAAATGCTGTCAGAATGGATGGCATTTGATCTCTCTCAGGTAAAGGACATGGATTTAGTGGCTCTTAAGCTTGAACTAAATGATCTGATTGCTGCTCTTCCGATCCAGGTGCCAACACGTTTTGTTTTTCTTGGCAGATCATTTATGACAATCGAAGGGATTGTTCGCCATCTGGCACCAGATGAAGATCTTCTTGAGCTAGGGAAACCTGTTTTTACAGAATGGTTAAGCTCACAGGGGAATAAATGGTCATTTATTTGGAACATTATCCAATCCCAGCCGTTCTTTAAAATTTTTCATTCCGCAGCGGAGTTCCTGGAAACACCTCGTAAATTGGAAAAAATGAAAGAGGCCGGTCAAAGAAGAGAGTTTCAATTTACGATCTATGAAAATCGGAAAAAGCAGCTTTTTCAGCTATTCATGCTGGGTTTAACTGGGTCAGGCTTTGGCGTTTATGCAGAAGAAACACTGATCATGCAGTTATCCGCAGGCATAGCAGGCATTGCGCTTTTAGGGTATGGAGTGAACAGCTGGAGACTGGGGAAATGGCTGAAATATATGCCGGAAAAACGGCGATAATCAAAAGAGCCGATTTTGGCTCTTTTTCACTTTTGAACTATAAACTGCCGGATTATGATAAAATATTTTGTTAGGTAAACAATTATTCGGAAAAGGAGAGTACTCAGTGTGCTGATTCAAATCAATAAACAGCTGGAGAAAATGATGCCATTGATTACTCCAATAAGCGTGGTTCTTGGTGTTATGCTCGCAGGTTATATAAAGGATTTTGCCTTTATCATTCCTTGGGTTTTTGCACTTATGACGTTTTCAGGCAGTCTGAACTCGAGTTTTAGCAGTTTAAAGGAAATCATTCACCATCCAAAGCCGCTTTTTCTCATTTTGTTTTTGCTTCATATTTTGATGCCTCTCTTTGCATGGAGCACCGGCACACTTGCGTTCGGGGATGATTCTTTAACTATTACCGGGCTGGTATTGGCTATGGCCATTCCGACTGGCATATCAAGCTTTATATGGGTTTCGATATATCGCGGAAATATCCCGCTGACTTTGTCTATTATTCTGGTAGATACCTTTCTGTCACCCTTTATTGTACCGCTGACTTTGTCTGTATTTTTCCAGAAATCTGTACAGATCGATGCCGTGCCGATGATGACCGGGTTATTTGGCATGATTGTTCTGCCTTCTTTTCTTGGCATGCTTTTCAATCAATTTGCAGGAAAAAGCGCTGCAGCCTTAAGCAGCCGGCTATCTCCTTTTTCAAAGCTTGGCATGGCCATTGTGGTTATGCTAAATGGAGCAGTTGTTGCCCCGTATTTGAAGGAGGTCAATCTTAAATTGATCCTCATCGGGATCACTGTATTTTGTGTGGCATTTATGGGCTATCTGATCTCCTTCATCATCGCAAATGTACTGAAATACGATCAGGGCACGACGGTGGCTGTTACATTTAATGGAGGCATGAGGAATATAAGTGTTGGCTCTGTCCTGGCAGTCACTTATTTTCCTGCACCTGTTGCGGTTCCTGTAGTCATCGGCATGCTCTTTCAGCAGGTATTGGCATCCCTGTATGGACTCATTATGAAGCGTCATTTCAGCAGGAAGGTTCTGCAGGATGGTCATAGTGTGTAACAATTTAGCTCCTGTTTCAGGAGCTTTTTTAGTTTGAAAATTAGTAACTTAATCAAGAATTTCAATTTGTATAAGAATAATTGGCTAAATCAACTTTCCGCACATAAAGAAGCGTTATGCGCACATAAAAAATTTTTTTCAATATAAAAGAGCGGCATCCGCATGGCAAGATATGAATATGGTCACTAATTTCATTTAAAAAATTCACTTAATGGTCCAATACGCAATGAAATACATAATTTTCACCCGAAAACAGGTTTTAACCCCCTTAATTCCGGGTAGAATATCGGGGGATATCGCCGGCATTGAAATTATCTTTAAAAAAAGTTATAATAAGACGTTGTTAACACTACCGAGGGGGAAGTTTTTTTGTCAATCGAAATTGGAAGCAAGGTACAAGGAAAAGTAACAGGGATTACAAATTTCGGAGCTTTTGTCGAGCTGCCAGGCGGCACGACTGGTCTAGTTCACATCAGTGAGGTAGCTGACAGCTATGTTAAAGATGTCAATGATCATTTAAAAGTTGGCGATGAAGTAACTGTTAAAGTGCTTAGTGAGAAGGAAGGCAAAATTGCCTTGTCCATCAAAAAAGCAGTGGACAGACCGGAAGGCCAATCCTCTTATTCACAGCGCCCACCGCGCCAGGGAAGAGATGATCGCCGCGGCGGTGGTTCCAGAGATTTCCGTTCAAAAGGAAACTTTAAGCCAAAGGAAAGCTTTGAAGACAAAATGGCAAAATTCTTAAAATCGAGTGAAGAAAATATTTCTTCATTGAAGCGCAATACTGAAGGAAAGCGGGGCGGCCGAGGCGGACGCCGCGGATAAGCAGCCCTTTAGATAATGGGAAACTTCAATCAGCAAGGAAGTTTCCTGACTGATTGTTCGTTATCCTGTGATAAAGGCAAGCCGTTTAAGGCTTGCCTCTTTTCGTTTATATTTCAATTATGATCGGCAGGATCATTGGTTTACGCTTTGTTTTTTCAAATAAAAACTGTCCAAGTGATTTTTTGATGCTCTGCTTGATGACATTCCACTGGCTTTTATCCTGTTCAGGAAGATCGTTGACGGTCTTTTCGGCAATCCGGTTTATGTCTCTCAGCAGGTCTTCGGATTCCCGTGCATAAATAAAACCCCGGGAGATGGTATCCGGCCTTGATATCATTTTGCGTTCACTCTTGCTCATGGTCAGTACGATCACAAGCATGCCATCCTCGGAAAGCTGCTTCCTGTCGCGGAGCACGATGCTGCCAATGTCACCCACACCCACTCCATCCACATACGTATCTCCTGCAGGCACCCGCCTTGTCTGGCGTGCTTCTCCGTTTTCAATATCAACGACATCTCCATTTTTAATGATAAAAGTATTCCCTTTTTCAACACCAATCGATTCAGCAAGCAATTTATGATGATGAAGCATTCTGTATTCACCGTGAATGGGAATAAAATATTTCGGCTTCATCAATGTGAGCATAAGCTTTAAATCCTCCTGATAGCCGTGACCGGACACATGCATTCCTGTTGAGCTGCCTGAACCGTAAATTACGCGCGCTCCCAATTTAAACAGGTTGTCAATAATTTTTGAAACATCGCGTTCGTTGCCTGGGATTGGGGAGGCAGCCAGAATCACGGTATCTTCAGGATGAATTTCAGCGTCACGGTAATTTCCGGAAGAAAGGCGTGAGAGGGCAGCCATCGGCTCACCCTGGCTGCCGGTACATAGTATGCATACCTTTTCAGGAGCGAGATTCATTGCCTCTTTTGGGTTGATGATCATTCCCTCCGGAACGGCCAGATACCCGCGTTCAATGGCCACATCCACCACATTCACCATGCTTCGGCCAAGCAGGACAAGCTTCCGGTTTGCCTTAATGGCTGCAGCGACCACCTGCTGAACACGGCTCACATTGGAAGCGAAAGTTGAGATGATAATCTTGCGCGGAGCCTTCATAAATGCTTCCTCAATATTTTCCCCGACAATATGCTCAGTTGGCGAAAAGCCAGTCCGCTCAGCATTAGTGCTTTCTGAAAGTAATGCGAGAACTCCTTCCCGCCCGATTTCAGCCATTCTGTGAATATCAGCATGCTCTTGATTTACAGGGGTCAAATCAAATTTAAAATCACCGGTATGAACGACATTTCCCTCGGGTGTTTTAAACACGATACCCAGACAGTCCGGGATGCTGTGATTCACTTTGAAAAAGCTGACGCCTAACTCACCAAAATCAAGGCGGGTATCAGAATCAATGGTGATCAGCTCGGAGTCACCAAGCAGGCGGTGCTCCGTTAGTTTTAATTCAATAAGCCCAAGTGTAAATCGGGTGGCATAAACAGGCATATTAATTTTTTTCAGGAGATAGGCAACCCCGCCAATATGATCCTCATGTCCATGAGTGACAATCAACCCGCGAATTTTCTCCCGGTTTTCCTCAAGGTATGTGATGTCCGGAATGATCAAATCGATCCCCAACAATGTCTCGTCGGGGAATTTCCCTCCAGCATCAATCACGACAATATCATTATGATATTGGATGACATACATGTTTTTCCCAATTTCATTGATGCCGCCCAGAGAAAATATGGATAACTGCTTACCGTTTGACTCCATATGCAAATCCTCCCACTTTAAGATTTTTCTTAGCATTCCCATTTGGATGTCTGAAATGTAGAACAGGGAGAAAAAAATAGTGCCGAATCGGTGACAAAAGACTTAATAAGCCTAGTGACAATCTTTACCGCTTCAAATGAGTTCCAATACTGAAATTGTTCTCGAATTTTACTGCATCACTATCCAACGGAAGACTTAAAAAAAATAGAAATAATTCAAACAAGAAAGTAAATTAGGGAAGAACTCCTATTGACGATGATAATCATTATCATTTAAAGTGATCATGTAATCAGTAATGATAATCATTTTCAACAAGAATGAAGGAGGAAAAATAAATTTATGAGCATTTTGCAAATAGAGAAAACCAATGAATTTTATTTAAAACAGCAGGAAAGGCGCGAATCGAACGCACGAAGCTATCCACGGCGGATTCCGATTGCGATTGAGGAAGCCGAAGGTGTCTATGTGAAGGATGCAGACGGAAAAAGGTATATCGACTGCCTTGCAGGTGCCGGAACCCTGGCCCTTGGCCATAATCACCCGGTCGTTACGGAGGCTATCGAGAAGGTCCTTCATGATAAGCGGCCCTTACATACACTGGATTTAACAACACCTGTAAAAGAAGAATTTGTAAGTGAAGTGTTTAAAAGCCTGCCACAAGAACTTGCCGAAGGGGCGAAGATTCAATTTTGCGGCCCAACCGGAGGAGATGCGATCGAAGCAGCTATCAAACTCGTTAAAACGGCAACAGGCCGAAGGAGCATCCTGTCTTTCCAGGGAGGATATCACGGGGCTACACATGGAACGATGGCGCTGTCGGGAAATCTTTCACCAAAGGAAAAAGTCCAGGGATTGATGCCTGATGTCCACTTTATGCCATATCCATATGAGTACCGCTGTCCTTTCGGGGTTGGCGGGGAAGAGACACATAAAATCAGCAGCCGCTATATTGAAAACCTTCTCGATGATCCCGAAAGCGGTATACTGCCGCCTGCTGCCATCATTCTGGAAGTGGTTCAGGGCGAAGGAGGTTCAATCCCGGCACCGGTCGAGTGGCTAAAGGAAATTCGCCGAATTACAAAAGAAAGGGATATCCCGCTCATAATCGATGAAGTACAGACAGGCATTGGAAGAACTGGTAAGCTTTTCGCTTTTGAACATGCAGGCATTATCCCTGATGTTGTTGTTCTCTCAAAGGCAATTGGCGGAAGCCTGCCATTATCCGTCGTCATTTATAACCAGATGCTTGATCAGTGGTCTCCGGGTGCACACATTGGAACATTCAGAGGAAACCAGATGGCGATGGCCGCTGGAACAGCCACTCTTCGCTATATAAAAGACAATAAATTGGCTGAAAAAGCTGGCGTATTAGGTGAAAAGCTGATGGTGGCGCTAAAGGTTCTGCAGGAGGAATATCCTGAAATTGGCGATGTTCGCGGCAGGGGGCTAATGGTTGGAGCAGAGATTGTTGATCCATCTGCACCAACCGGCCGAAAAGGGGAATTCAAAGCAGATCAGGCCCTTGCAAGCCGTATCCAGAGAGAATGCTTTAATCGAGGCTTAATCCTTGAAGTCGGCGGCAGACATGGCAGCGTTGTCCGTTTCCTTCCTCCGCTTATCATTACAGATGCACAGCTGGATGAGGTCATAAGCATCTTTACAGATGCTGTAAAGGCAGCAGTCAAATGAATCATTTTAAGCAGTATTTCTTATCTCACCACGCTGAAAGCCAGAATAGCTTTCAGCGGACCCTTTCTGAGGTCCAGAATTTACTTGGTGAATTTTACCGGCTGCAGCCGAACGTGTTCAACGGCAAAAAGGCAGAGGAAATTGAAAAGGAAATTGTCCTATTAGCAAACAGTTCACAAAATGGCGAGTCTCCGTCTAAGGTAATTGAGGAGATAATGGACAAAGTCGTAAGCAACAGTATCCATGTAACTCACCCTGGCAGCATGGCGCATCTGCATTGTCCCCCGCTGATCCCAGCCATCGCCGCTGAATTGATTATCGCTGTTCTCAATCAGTCGATGGACTCATGGGATCAGAGCACAGCCGCTACTTATCTGGAAGAAAAAATGATGAAATGGATGTCAGAAAAGCTTTCGTTAGCCGATAGTGCAGACGGCACCTTCACAAGCGGAGGTACACAATCAAATTACATGGGATTGCTGCTGGCACGGGATCATTATTGCCAGACACAGTGGAATTGGGATGTAAAAAAACTGGGGTTGCCTGCTGAAGCTCATAAGCTGCGGATTCTTTGTTCAGAAAAAGCCCATTTTACTGTAAGTAAATCAGCTTCCCAGCTCGGGCTCGGTGAACAGGCTGTGGTGAAGATCAAAACCGATGCAGGAATGAGAATGTGCATTACTTCTTTAGAAGAAGAAATCAAGCGCCTGAAATCTGGCGGTTATCACCCTATGTGCATCGCTGCCACGTGTGGAACGACTGATTTTGGAAGCATGGACCCTCTCGTGGAATTGGGGGATATCGCAAGTCGAAACGGAATGTGGCTGCATGCAGATGCTGCATACGGCGGAGCACTGGTTATGAGTGAAAAACATCACGGCAAATTGGCTGGAATCAATCTGGCAGACTCGGTGGCCATCGACTTTCACAAAATGTTTTATCAGCCTATCAGCTGCGGAGCCTTCTTTGTTAAAAATAAATCAATCTTCAGGTATTTGTCCTGCCACGCAGATTATTTAAATCCCGAAGAAGATGAACTAGTTCATCTGGTGAATAAATCGGTCCAGACTACACGGCGGTTTGATGCTCTAAAGCTCTATATGTCACTAAGGATGGTTGGAGAAAGAACCTTTTCCAGCATGATTGACCATACGATTGAGCTGGCAAAACAAACCGCCCTATGGCTAAGGGAAACACCAGGGATTGACGTGGTAAATCCTGAACCTGAATTAAATGCCATTGTCTTCCGGTTATCCGATGAAAAGGATGCTGATGGGCTTAACATGTACATTTATAAAAAACTTCTGCATAGCGGAGAAGGACTGATCGCTAAAACAAGAGTAGATGGCTTGCAGTTTCTGAAATTCACACTATTAAATCCGCAGACAACAATGGCTGAAGTGAAATTAGCTTTTGAATCTCTCATGCAATTTGCAAAAGAGTTCAAACAGAAGGAGGAAGCCCTTTGACAGATCATACTGTAATAGCACAGCAGGCAAGCATGCAGAGTTTTTTAAACTGCTATTTAAGAGAAACACAGCAGTTTCGGGTGTCTGAAAATTGGAAGCCTGAATGGGAAGGAAAAACACCTTCTATTTGGCTGGAAATCAAACTGGCCCAATTGGATATTGTTATTTATGCTGCGGTCAGGCACTGGTCTCTGACCGGAAGCCATACCTTTCAATTTCCGCTCTTTATGGAAGTCAATGGGAAGAGTGTTCCTCTTGATTATGTCACACTGGTCTCCCTGATCAGCAAGGAATTACTGTCATCTGCAGAAAGAGAAGGAGCGGAAGATGAGCTGATGCTGCGGGCGATTCTCAGCTGCCGCAATATTCAGCGCTATTTGCAGGAGCGTGAAGGGGATTCAGAAAGTCTTCAGAAAACTGACTTTACCTTTATTGAAGCAGAGCAGTCGCTGTTATTTGGCCACCTGCTCCATCCTACGCCAAAAAGCAAACAGGGAATGTCCTTTGAAGCGGAGTCTTCCTATTCTCCGGAACTAAAGGGCAGCTTCCAGCTTCACTTTTTTAAGGCGGACCGGGCGATTGTCTCTCAGGACTCAGCTGATCTGGCCAGTGCCGCAGAGATTATAATGGAGCTGCTGCAGAGTGATGAAGGATTTAAAGAAAAGTTTGGCCTGGACCCTAAATCTGTCTTCATCCCTGTTCATCCGCTCCAGGTGCCTGTTCTGTTAAAAGACAGGCAAGTGCAGGATTTGATTCATTCAGGTCAACTGGTCTATATTGGCCCTTACGGAATGCCATTCGAGGCGACGTCTTCCATGAGGACCGTTTATAATCCGGATTTTCCCCATATGTTTAAGTTTTCAGTTCCGGTGAAAATTACAAATTCACTGAGGGTGAATCTCGAAAAGGAACTTTACAGGGGAGTAGAAGTGACGAGGCTGATGCAATCCCAGTTGGGCAATAAGCTCCAGGAACTGTATCCAGCTTTCCATATCATTCAGGATCCTGCTTTCCTGAATATTCCGTTGGATAAAGAAATCTCCGGATTTGAAGTGGTCATCCGTGAAAATCCCTTTTATGAGAATGACAGCAATATAAGTTTAATAGCAGGCCTTGTTCAGAATCATGGTTATGGCGGGCGCACCCGCCTGGAATCAATTATCCATGAAATAGCAGAAAAAGAAAATCGGATGACGGCGGAAGTCAGCCGGGATTGGTTTGAAAAATACCTATCCATTACACTCGATCCTTTGATTTGGCTGTATGAAACTTATGGGGTAGCGCTGGAAGCTCATCAGCAAAATTCAATTGTCCAGCTGGACAACGGCTACCCGTCCACATTCTATTACCGGGATAATCAGGGATATTATTTTAGTGAATCAAAAGCTGAGCTGCTTTCCGAAATCATTCCGGATGTGAGCCGGAAAAGTTCTACACTCTGCAGTGATGATGTCGCAATCGAGCGCTTCCGCTATTACTTTTTTATGAACCATCTGTTTGGGCTCATAAATGGTTTTGGGACAGCGGGACTCGCTGATGAGGAAGCACTCCTGTCCATTTTGAAGAAAAAACTCTTAAACCATGATCAAAAGACCGGGGGGAGATGCGCCTTGCTTAGAAGCTTGCTCCATTTGAAGGAGCTTCCTTGCAAAGCCAACCTGCTCACACGTTTTTATGATATGGATGAACTGGTCGGTTCACTGGAAACCCAATCTGTTTATACGAAAATCCCAAATCCGCTGCAAAAGGTGCTGATTGCTGATGAAGCCGGAGTTTAGTTTTTATGATCGGGAAGTGTATCAGGCCATATCCTTTGTAAAAGTCGAGCTGGAAAGGGATGCGGGGACCCTTCATAAATGGCACCAGGAGCGTCATGTCAGTCCATTCTGGAATCTGAACATCCCTTATGAAAAATATTGGACTCATTTGGAAGGCTTTTTGGCTGATACACATCAGACACTTTTTTTAGGCCTGATGGATGGAGTTCCAATGAGCTATTGGGAAGCGTATTGGGTTAATGGGGATGTGGTTGAAAGCTGCTATGATCCTCATCCTGAAGACCGGGGAATCCATCTGCTGATTGGTGAATCAGATTATTTGGGAAAAGGGTATGCTCTTCCGCTCCTGCGTGCAATGGTCCATTTTCAATTTTTACATCAGGGGACAGAAAAAGTAATCGCAGAGCCGGACATCCGCAATAAGAAAATGATTCATATTTTTGAGAGATGCGGATTTGAAAAAATAAAGCCCATTGAGCTGCCGGATAAGACGGGCATGCTGATGTTCTGTGAAAGAGAACAGTTTGAAAGGAGATGGAAGGATGTCTTTACAGCAGCAGAAAGTGTATGACCTAATAGGTGTCGGCATCGGCCCATTCAATCTCGGCCTTGCCGCCATGATGGAAGAAACAGGAGGAAAGGATGTCCAGTTTTTTGAACAAAGGTCGGAATTCAATTGGCATAAAGGGATGCTGATCGAGGGAACAACCCTTCAAGTGCCATTTTTCGCTGACTTAATCAGTATGGCCGATGTGCAAAGCAGATTTACATATTTAAATTATCTTCAAACCCATAACAGGCTTTACCATTTTTATTTTCTGGAGAAATTTCACATTCCGCGAAAAGAATACAATGACTATTGCCGCTGGGTAGCCGGCCAGCTGCCATCCTGCAGATTTGGCTTCCGGGTCGAAAAAATCAGCCCAATAAATGAACTGTATGAAGTTGTTGTCAGAAATGTGCAAACAGGTGAAGCTGAATTTTACCTGACAAAACATGTCGCAGTCGGAATTGGAACTAGCCCCTCAGTTCCTTCACATCTGGAAGAGCATCTGAGTCCACATGTCATGCATTCTTCTCAGTATATGGAGCGTAAAAATGAGCTTGAGCAGGCAGGTTCGATCACTGTAATCGGCTCAGGCCAGAGCGCAGCCGAGATTTTCTATGATTTGCTGCAGGAGCAGGAGGAAGGTGCCTATGAATTAAATTGGTTCACAAGGTCAAAAGGGTTCTTTCCGATGGAATACAGCAAATTGGGCCTGGAGTATTTTTCGCCGGATTACATCGATTTCTTTTTCCAGCTTCCTGAGGAAAAGAAGGAGGCTCTGCTCTCTAAGCAGGATCTTCTTTACAAGGGAATCAGCATGAATACGATCGCTGATATTTATGACCTTTTGTATGATAAAACAGCTTGCGGGGATAGGCCGCCGATTCATTTGCTCGCCATGATAGAACTGGAAGGAATCGAACGAAGGAATGGCACTCATTTGCTGACATTAAAACATTGTGTTTCTGAAGAATTATTTCAGCTGGAGTCAGATTTCGTCATTTTAGGGACTGGTTATGCACCGTCCATGCCGCATTTTCTTCTCCAGATGCAGGACGAAATCGTTTGGGATGATCATAATCGCTTCAAGGTGATGCGCGATTATACTTTGGAGACTAGAACCACGAAAAAAAATAAGATTTTCATCCAAAACGGGGAACTTCATACACATGGCATCGGTGCACCTGACCTTGGGCTAGGGGCATACCGGAACGCTGTCATCATCAACCAGGTCTACGGCAGGGAAATCTATCAGGTGAACAAAAAGAATGTATTTCAATCATTTGAAGCGGATGAATCCTGGAAGACAGCCGCAGTCAGATAAAGGAGGAACAGTATGTTATTTATCAATGAAACTGAAGAAATTTTGCAGAAGGAAGTCTGGGAAAAGGTAAATCAAAATCTGCTGGCCAAAATGCTTTCAGAATTTATGTATGAAGACATGATTCAGCCAGAATTAGAAGACAATGTTTACTATTTACAGACAGCCACAGGCCGCAGGTACCGCTTTAAGGCACAAAAACGGTTATTTGACAGTTTTGACATAAAAGCGGATTCCGTTGAAGCCTTTAAAAAGGACGCATGGCAGCCGGCTGTCAATGCGATTCAATTTCTCACTGATATCAAGGAGAGTATTGGCATGTCATCCGAAACAGCGGGGCACTTGATCAGGGAATTGAATCATACCCTGATTGCCGATGCAAATTTAATGGTACATCACAGAAAAGAAGCTGATGAATTAACGGAACTTGATTATGCGGAATTGGAAGGCGAAATGACCGGCCACCCTTGGATTACCTATAACAAAGGACGCATCGGTTTTGGCATGGATGATTACTTAAACTTCGCTCCGGAAAATCACAATGAAACAAAGCTGTTCTGGATAGCGATCCACCGGGGGCGTGCCCAATTCCAGTCTGTCACTGGGCTAAACTATGAGAAACTGATTCAGAATGAACTTGGTGATGAAATGACCAGAAATTTTTCAGACATCGTCAGAAAATATGGTTTGAATCCCTCAGAATACTTTTTTATGCCGGTGCATGAATGGCAATGGAAAAACATTCTGATCCAAAACTTCCCGGAAGATTTGGCAAATAAAAAAATGATCCCTCTTGAAGAAGGGACAGACCATTATCTGCCCCAGCAGTCCATACGGACATTTGTGAATATGAGTGATAAGAGGAAACACCATGTGAAGCTTCCGATGAGCATTTTAAATACACTGGTCTACCGCGGGCTTCCTTCCGAACGGACGGTAATTGCCCCGCAGGTTACGGCCTTTATTAAAGGAATTTTTGAGAATGACAGCTTCTTAAAGGAAGAGTGTGAGGTTGTGCTGCCGGGGGAAATCGCTAGCATCAATGTCGATCACCCTTATTACAATTCTTTAAATGGAGCACCTTATCAGTACAATGAAATGCTCGGCGCCATTTGGCGGGAAAGCATCTATGCGTATTTGAAGGAAGGGGAAAAACCGATTACCCTTGCAGCTCTGCATCACGAAGATGCCTATGGAAAACCGTTTGTTCATAGTCTGATAGAGAAGTCAGGAATCAGCGCGAATGAGTGGATGAAGCAGTTTTTCAATGTCGTCATGCCGCCCCTGCTGCATTTCCTTTATCAGTATGGAACCGTCTTCTCCCCACATGGGCAAAACACCATTCTTATCTTAAAAGATTCACAGCCCGTGAGATTGGCAGTTAAAGATTATGTAGATGACGTTAATATATCAGACCAGCCATTTCAGGAGCTTTCCGGGCTGGATGAGAACCTGAAAGCTGTGCTGCGCAGTGAACCGCCTGAGGGTCTTACACAATTTATTTTTACCGGCCTGTTTATCTGCCACCTCCGCTATTTATCAAACGTGCTGATCAATCATAACTTGATGGAGGAAAATACATTCTGGTCCTATCTGGCAGAAGCTATTCAGGATTATCAGGCAAAGTTCCCGCAGCTTGAAGAACGGTTCAAGTTGTTTGATTTCTTCAAGCCGGAGCTGACCAAACTCTGCTTGAACCGGAACCGCATGGTTGACTATGGCTACGGTGATGGGGAAGACCGGCCGCATGCCTCTGAATTTGGAAAAGTGCGCAATGCTTTATATGATATTAAGGAAGAAAGGATTATGGCGTAACAGAGTATAAACTTCTAAAGTTAGTAAACTGTCCAGCTCCAGGCGCATTGCGCTTTCATTTACCCCTTTAAATCAGCAAATTAATCATTGACATAAAATACAGAAACATGCATAATAATTCTAATATTATGAAAACATTAACAGCATTGACAGGGAATCAGTAAATAGAACTCAGGCAAGAAGAGAGCGGGATTCACCGGCTGAAAGATCCTGCAGCCTGCAAAGCTATTGAACCTAGCCCTTGAGCTGCCAGGCAAACCTGGCCGAATTTCCTGCGTTAAAGGATTTCCAAAGCGGGCACTTGCTGTGTGAAGTGCCAATAAAGGTGGTACCGCGAAAGACAAAGCTCTTCCGTCCTTTTTTTAGGGATGGGAGGGCTTTTTTTATTTATAAAGGTGGTGGTAAATGTGAAAAGGGAACGGATTGTCGTCAAGATCGGAAGCAGCTCGCTGACAAATATGAATGGCGGACTTTGTATTGAAAAGCTGGAGGAACACGCAGCTGCCCTTTCCCTGCTGAAAGAGAAGGGGCATGAAGTGATATTAATATCATCCGGGGCCGTCGCCGCAGGGTTTGCGGATCTTGGCTATCCTTCACGCCCGGTGACGATCGCCGGAAAACAGGCCGCCGCAGCTGTCGGTCAAGGGCTGTTAATGCAGGGATATACCGAAGAATTTAAAAAGCATGGAATCGTAGCGGCGCAATTGCTGCTGACCAGACAAAACTTCCTGCACAAGGAGCAATATCAAAATGCATATGCCACATTGTCTGAACTATTGAAGCGGAATGTGCTCCCGATCATTAACGAAAATGATTCTGTATCGATTGAGGAGCTGGCCTTTGGTGATAACGATATGCTGTCAGCACTTGTCTGCGGGCTGGTACAGGCACACCGCCTGATCATCCTGACAGATGTGAATGGAATTTATGATGCCAATCCCCGCACTCATTCAGAAGCAAAAAAGTTCAATTTTATAACAGAAATAACTGAAGACTTGCTGAATGCTGCCGCGGGCTCAGGCTCAAAGGTGGGAACCGGCGGAATGGTGACAAAGCTTGCGGCGGCAAGGACAGCTTTGGCTCTGGGTGTGCAGGTTTTCATAGGCGAGGGGCATGGCGCGGAAAAGCTGATTGAGATTCTTGAAGGCAAAGGGGATGGGACTTATATCGGCACGGGGTCACAGCCGAGTGTCAAAACCTCCAAGCAGTGGCTTGCGCTGCACTCTGTTCCGAATGGGAAAATTGAAGTGGATCACGGAGCTGCACATGCCATATTAACTCAGGGAAAAAGCCTTCTGCCTGCAGGAGTGACCAGCATAATAGGCCATTTTCAAATTCAGGATGTCGTAGAAGTGATAGGTCCAAAAGGGGATTTGATCGGCAAGGGGCAGGTTAATTTTTCATCCGATGAGCTGCGGGCTATTAAAGGGCTATCCAGTGCGGAAGCCATGCAGCTGGCCGGGAGTGACAGCCGGGTTGTCATTCACCGGGATCACTGGGTAACCCAAAAAAGAAAGGAGAAAAGTTCATGGAGTTAATTCATAAAGGCAAAAAAGCGAAAAAGGCAGCTGCAGAGCTGGCGAAAAAAACGACAATGCAAAAGAATCATGCGCTTGAACTGATCTCAGGGCAGCTGATGCAGGAGAAGAATTTTATTTTAGAAGAAAATGGGAAAGACCTGGACGCAGGAAAGAAAAATGGAATGAGTGATGCTTTATTAGACCGTCTGCGTTTAAATGAAGCCCGGCTTCAGGATATGGCGGACGCACTACTCCAACTTACTCATCTGGACGATCCGGTTGGGGAGGTTTTATCCTCATGGGAACGTCCGAACGGTCTCGCCATTACACAAGTAAGGGTCCCGCTTGGAGTTGTCGGCATGATCTATGAAGCTCGTCCAAACGTCACGGTCGATGCATCCAGCTTATGTTTGAAGACAGGTAATGCTGTTATCCTGCGCGGAAGTTCAACTGCCATTCATTCAAATAAAGCCATTGTGAAGGTCATTCATCATGCCCTGGAAAAGAGCGACTTGCCGTCTGATGCTGTGCAGCTTATTGAGGATACGAGCCGCGAAACTGCTTCAGCTATGTTCAAACTGAACGATTACCTGGATGTCCTGATTCCGCGTGGAGGGGCAAAGCTAATTAAGACAGTAGTTGAACATTCCACAGTTCCGGTACTTGAGACAGGTGCCGGCAATTGCCATATCTATATTGATGAAAGTGCTGATAAGGAAATGGCGATTAGCATAGCGGTTAATGCCAAAACACAGCGTCCGTCCGTTTGCAATGCCTGCGAAACGATCCTTGTTCACAGAGAGTGGGAGGGGCTGGACGATCTGGTGAATGCATTAAATGAAAAAGGGGTTGTGATTCATGGCGGTGAAGGTGTCGGCGGGGAAGGAATCATCCCGGCCGTGGAAGAGGATTGGGCCGCTGAATATTTAGGGCTGGAAGTCGCATTGAAAGTGACGAAAAGCGTGGACGAGGCTATTACTCATATCAACCGCTTTGGCACAAAACATTCAGAAGCGATTATTTCTTCAAACATAAAAAGTGTGGAAAAATTCCTGAATGAAGTCGATGCAGCTGCAGTTTACCATAATGCATCCACCCGTTTCACAGATGGCTTCGAGTTTGGCTTCGGCGCTGAAATCGGCATCAGCACCCAAAAGCTCCATGCCCGGGGTCCGATGGGGCTGCCGGCTCTGACATCGACGAAATTTATTGTGAAAGGGAATGGGCAGGTGAAGAAGTAAGCGGGATTTATGGTCATTTAGGCAGTCGAATAATCTTCATGCCCCCATGATTCATTGTGAAAAAAATCAATTGAAACAGGTATTCCTGAATATCATTAAGAATCGCTTGAAGCCATGCCAGACGGCGGCCAATTAACGATTAAAGTCATGAAAAAGACCGGCAATACCGTTTCCGTTCAATTCATCGATCAAGGGGTTGGCATTTTGGAAGATCGGATTTCAAGCCTGGGGGAACCTTTTATACAACAAAGGAAAAAGGAACCGGGCTGGGTCTGATGATTTGCTATAAAATTATCGAAAACCATAATGGCCGCTTAACCATCGAAAGCAAAGTGGGGGAAGGCCCGAAGATGGAAATTGAACTTCCATTTGAGGGTGCTAATTTAGAAGGCAAAGAAAATAGAAAAAACGGTCTGATCTAGAGAGCTGGCAGTGCATGTAAAATGCGCTGTCTTTTTTTCCGCAGCAAAAGTGTCACTTGCATAGAATGCTATAATAATAGTAAATAAATTAAATACGGTGATTATAGTGTTATATTTCCTTTTGCTCGGCTTTCTTTTTATTGGGGCTGTTTTATTTATCATACTTAAAAAAATTAATATCAATACGGCTGCCATGGCGGCTGTGATGGCATTTGGCATCGTGACACAGGGCGTTTTGCTCAATTTTTTCGGGATGCCTTTCTTTTTGGGAAGCTTCGGCAAGATTCTCAGCATAGCTGATTTAGCTTTATGGCTGGCATTCCTCGTATCCATTGGAATGACCATTCTTAAAGGAGAGTTCAGGAGGCTGCATTATGCTAATCCCATTAATCGTTTTGGCATCGGAACCTGGGTGGCCGGCACTTCGATTTGCGGCACTTTGTTCTCCAGGCAATTTGGAGCAGGTGCGGAAGCCCAGGCGCTGGCGATCCTGAATGCAGGATTATGGGTTATTTATATTTGGATTAGCTTTAAAGGTTTCAAGGAGCTGGGAGCTGCACCTTTTGGCCGGCAGGCACATGGAGTTCTGCTGCTGACCACGGTCAGCACACAGTCACTTGTGCTCCTTTTTAATACTGTTTTTAAAGAGGTTCCTGTCTTATTGAATGCCGTTCTTATTATTACTGGATTGCTCCTTTATTTTATCAGTGCCTGGTTTATTCTGAAGCGTTATGCTTCGCGCGACTGGAATTTAGCGAAAGACTGGAATAATACCAATTGTATTTTTCACGGCGCGTTATCGATCAGCGGGCTTGCCATGTTCAAATCCGGTATCGCTGCAGGTCCGATTGTTTTGTGGTTTTGGCTGGCTGTTTTCCTGATCTTCATGATCGTAGAGTCTATTGAAATCATAAGACTTGCAGGTCGCATTCGTATTTATGGCTTAAAAGAAGGCATCTTCACCTACGATGTGACACAGTGGAGCCGAATCTTCACTTTTGCGATGTTCTTTACGTTTACCTTTTTCATAGAAAGCCCTTTGCAGGCTGTTATCCTGAATACAGGCATCTGGATCATTTTATTGTTACTTGTCGTTGAAATATATTTAAGTGCTGATGCATTAAGAAGGAGGCATGTCCGGATTCCTGCCGGATTCAGAAAGGAAAGTTCGGCCTAAGTGCAAACGCACATAAATAAATAGGGCTATACGAAAGTAAATAGGTCGATACAAAAGTAAATTCAGGTTATGCGAAAATAAGTATAATCCCGGAGACGGAAAAGAGCCAGCCGCATGCAATTCTGCAATGCGGCCGGCTCTTTTTAGGCCTTTTGAACGGATTTTCAATTAGGCACTTATCCTGAGTATAGGACAAGTTTGCTTCCGGGAAGGCTGAAGGTAAGGAGGCGATGTATAAATGGGTACCTTTGAAGTGTTGTCTTTGATGATCAGTTTCGGTATGTTTGTTATCGCCATGCTCCAGTTCACAGATAGAGACAGGAATTCATGAACACGCTCTCAAGCGTGTTTTTTTCGTCTTTATTTGGAAAGCCCCTCGTATTCTTTCTTAATATCTTCTGCGGTTTTATCGATTTCTTCTCCCCAATGGTCATTAACCTTGTTGAACACAATATTGCCTTTTTCATTCATTAAAGCATAGCCTCTATAGGCTGATTCGCCATTTTTCATATCGGCCCTTTCAATGAGCTCCATTTCAGGGTCTGAGACAAACGGGAGGCTGTGCCCCATCTTTTCTTCCAAAGCCTGATAAAGCTCAAGCTGCTGCTCAGGCTGATCATTGCTGACGATGTACATATTGGCATCCAAATCCTCAAATTTATCCATATTCTGATGCAGCTCGACCAGCTGCTGCTGACAGAGTCCTCAGGTGTATGTTGTGATAAAGAAGAAGACACTTGGCTTGTCCTGCGGGAAGGTAATATCATTGCCGGTTTGGTCCTTTAAGGTGATTGCTTCCTGTGCCTGATCTTTACCGCAGGCTGTCAGAACAAGAAGAACGATTGCTAATAAAAACATGAACTTTTTCTTCATATGATCTCCATTTCCTTGAAGTTATTATCTTATCATTATGGAGGACTTTTTCGTTTTTCTCAATTAAAATGCACGATTGAGCGCTTAAATCTAAAAAAACACACTCCTTTTTACAAGAGTGTGCGTTTTATGAAATATTGAGGGTTGTTCTAATGGATGAGCTTGCTTCGCTGCACTTTATAGATGAGCTTATCGAGCTCCTCTGAGTACATGAGCGTTTCAGGGTGTGACAATCCCTTGTTTTTTCCAACAGAAATCATCTTTTTGCGCAAGATATCGATGTCGTGATGAAGTTTTTTTATAGCAGTCGAAGGTGCAGTCATTGATTCGGCTCCTATTCGGGATTAAATAATAAATAATATATTCTATTATCGACAAATTAAACGGCAAATAAACAGATTCGACAAAACTTATAAAAAGATTACAAGTTTCTACAATGGTAAATGAGTCCCATTCAGAAAGGCTTGTATTAATATTTCTGTAATCTATTATTCTTCCAGGTTTTACATAAAAATATAACAGGGTTAATATTTCGTCACTATTCTTAATGTGTAAACCATTATAGATAGGGGATGGAAACATTGAAGAAGAAAATGATTTCGGTTATTGGTGCGGCAGTTATTGGGCTAAATGCGTTTGGAGGAGGTGCGGCGCTGGCAAAAGACATGCATAAGGACATTGTAAATGTGTCACATCGCGGGGCTTCTGGTTATGCACCTGAGCATACAATTGCTGCATATGACATGGGCGAGAAAATGCATGGGGATTATATTGAAGTGGATTTGCAGATGACAGAGGATGGGCACCTTATTGCGATGCATGATGTGACGCTTGACCGGACGACAGATGGAACAGGATCCGTAAAGGATTATACTTTAAAAGAAATTAAGCAGCTTGATGCTGGCAGCTGGTTTAACGAAAAGTACCCTTATGCAGCAAAAGCGGAATACGAAGGATTAAAGGTGCCAACACTTGAAGAGGTTTTCAAGAAATTTGGAAAAAACAGCAGCTACTACATTGAAACAAAATCACCGGATGTTTATCCTGGCATGGAAAAAGAACTGCTTCGTCTGGTTGAAAAGTATAATATTAATAAAAATAAACTGCTGGTACAATCATTCAGCCCTCAAAGTCTTAAAGTGATGAATGAATTGGACCCCTCTATTAAACTTGTACAATTAATTTCATATAAAGCGAACGCAGAAATCACTGATGCAGAGATTATGGAAATAAAGCAGTACGCGATGGGCATTGGTCCTAATCATACGTATTTAAATGAGGAATATGTACAAAAGGTTGTGAACAGCGGACTTGAACTGCATCCATATACTGTCAATGACAAGGAAAGAATGAAGCAGCTGATTAATTGGGGAGTAACCGGCATGTTCACAAACCATCCGGATTTGCTTCATGATGTGAAAAAAGGGCAATAATTAGAAGAACTCCTGGAATCATTTCCGGAGTTCTTTTTCTATTTAAACCAACACTGCCATAGTGAAAAATTGCTAAAAAGGGCTTGAACATGTTATTTCAAAGTGATATGATTTTTAATAGTTCAAAAATCTGTCACATTTTGATTTGAGATAGCGAACCTGTCGTCGGTTAAAATGTCATCAGATTCTATGAAGATTAACAGTTGGTCCTTTAAGCAGCGAATCCTGCTTGATACTAACCGTCAATCCTGCTTCGGCATACCCAAGTTTGGGCATGCGGGAGAGATTGGCGGTTTTTTTATTTCAAGGAACAATCCTGTAACCGCTTTAATAAGCAGGGTACGAGCATTATGAGGGGGAAAGATAGTGAAAAAGACAAAAAACCGGTGGCTGATTGCCGCCTCGGCCGTAGGGATTCATATCTCCATCGGTTCGGTTTACGCCTGGAGCAATTTTACCAATCCATTGATTGAGCAGTTTGGCTGGTCATCAAAGGAAGTACAGCTGACCTTCAGTTTGGCGATTCTATTTCTGGGATTGTCAGCAGCATTTCTTGGCCACTTTGTTGAGAAGCATGGACCAAAAAAGGCTGGTCTTCTGGCAGCAGGATTCTTTGGAGCCGGCATGCTTGGAGCCGGATTGGCAGTTAATATGGGTTCCTTGCCATTTTTGTACATAACCTATGGCGTTCTTGGGGGAATTGGTTTAGGGGTAGGCTATATTGCACCTGTATCCACATTGGTAAAATGGTTCCCTGACCGCCGCGGATTTGCAACAGGCCTGGCCATCATGGGATTCGGCTTTGCTGCAGCGGTAGCGAGCCCTGTCATGGATGGACTGATTAAATCTGCGGGTACTGCTAACACGTTCTTTATTTTAGGTGCAGCATACTTGATTATTATGACATTATCATCTTTATACCTAGAAAAGCCGCCAGAAGGCTGGGCACCTGAAGGCATGAAGGAAAAGGCTGCAGCCGGAAAAATCAAAATCAAACAGGATTTGGCACAGTTAACGGCGAATGAAGCTGTAAAGACAACCCGATTCTATTATTTATGGTTCATGCTGTTCATTAATGTAACGTGCGGAATTGCGATTTTGTCAGCTGCAAAGCCGCTGGCACAGGAAAGCATAGGCCTGACAACGGCAGAAGCAGCAACCCTTGTCGGAGTGCTTGGCATCTTTAATGGACTGGGCCGTCTGGCATGGGCATCCATTTCTGATTATATTGGCCGCCCGAACACGTATACGATTTTCTTCGTATCACAGATCGCCCTATTCCTATTGCTGCCCATCACAAAAGAAGCGATTCTTTTCCAGATTATGCTGGCTATTGTGTACACCATGTATGGCGGAGGATTCTCATCCATCCCGGCATTTATCGGCGACGTTTTTGGAACAAAGCAGCTTGGCGCCATTCACGGCTACATCCTTACAGCATGGGCAGCAGCCGGGCTTGCAGGCCCGATGTTTGCAGCATGGATGAAGGATTCAACAGGAAGCTATGCTTCAAGTCTGACAAGCTTTGCCGGACTTTTTGTGGTGGCACTTATTGTGTCCATCTTAATCCGTTTTGATATGAAAAAATTGCGCAGGCAAAATGAAGCAAATGAGCGTATGGCAAGCTAAATTTTAAGAAAAACAGCATGGAAAAGCATTCAGCCCCGCTTCCGTTTTTCTATTGGTATGGCACTTGGCAGCGATCCTGCTAAAGACTAACCGCCGCAGAAATCAGCATCTAGAATTTAGAGGCTTTTTGCGGCGGTTTTTCATGAAAAAAGGCAAGTTTATAACATTTGCCCATATAGAATAATAAGCAACTTAACCATTGAGAATTAAGAGATTCAGGATCTCTATCAAATAGAAAAAGATAAAGGAGTGTTTCAGATGGGAAAAACAAAACATCCAGGACCTCAGAATAAAAAAGCCATGCCGGATCCAAAGCATTGGGTGAGTCCGATTCCGTTCGGGCTTGGTAAAATAAAGCCTAAACATATGAGGGATACAGCAAAAATCCTGTGGGAAAACAAAGATAATATTGGGTATGCCACAAATATTTTAACAAAAGGTGTCTGCGACGGCTGTGCGCTTGGCGTTTCCGGACTTTATGACCAGACGCTTAAAGGACCGCATGTTTGTACAACACGTTTAAATGTTCTTCGTTTAAACACAGCCGGTGCGATTAAACCGGACATTTTGCATGCTGATATTGATGAGTTGCGCAAATATGACAGCACGGAGCTTCGCAAGCTCGGCCGCATCCCTTATCCGATGATCCGCAGAAAAGGGGAGCGCAAATTCTCCCGGATCACTTGGGATGATGCGATGAACATGATTGCTGAAAAAATGAAGGTGCTCGATCCGAAGCAGTATGCATTCTACCTGACGAGCCGCGGAATTACGAATGAATCCTATTATGTGGCCGCAAAAGTTGCCCGCTTCCTGGGAACGAATCACATCGATAATGCGAGCCGCATTTGCCATTCGCCTTCTAAAACCGCGTTAAAGCGTTCTATTGGAGTTGGGGCTTCCACAGCCAACTACCTTGACTGGATCGGAACGGATGTCCTGTTATTCTGGGGAAGCGTGGCATCCAACAGCTCGCCAGTATCATCCAAGTATATGCTTGAAGCGAAGAAGAACGGCACAAAAATTATCGTTGTCAATCCATATAAAGAGCCGGCGATGGACAAATATTGGATTCCGTCAAATCCTGAATCTGCTTTATTCGGCACAAAAATCGCAGATGACTTTTATCAGGTCAACATCGGAGGAGACATTGCCTTTATGCATGGCATCATGAAGCACTGGTTTGATATGGAGAAAGCGGAGCGGGGTTCTGCCATCAACCATAAATTTGTGAATGAGCATGTAAATGGCTACGAAGACTTGAAAAAGAAAGTGAAAGAGCAGTCATGGGAAGACATTATTAAATCCTCCGGTGTAACGAAAGAGCGTATCATTGAGCTTGCGGAACTGCTTGCGAACAGCAAAAACGCTGTCTATGCCTGGGCTCTTGGCCTGACCATGCATTCCTTTGCGACAGATAATATCTCACAGGTTGCGAATCTTGCGCTGCTTCGCGGCCATCTGGGCCGAAAGCATAATGGCTTGATGCCATTCCGCGGCCATTCATCTGTACAGGGAAGCGGTGAAATGGGTGCCGATCCATTCGTATTGCCTGGCGGTGACTTTTACGGAGACAATTTTACCCGCATTCAAAATCTTTGGGGCTTCGAGCTTGAGAAATGGCAGGGTGATATTGTCGGGGTGACACTGGAGAATATCCTTCTCCCAGAAGACCATGAGCGAAAAATCAAGCTTTACTATCTATCAGGCGGTAACTTCCTAGAGACAATGCCGGATCCTGATTTTATCGAAAAAGCTCTTTCTGAACTGGATATCCGCGTTCACCAGGATATTATTTTAAATACGTCTACCCTGGTAGATGCAAAAGAAGCGGTAATCGTGCTGCCTGCTAAAACAAGGTACGAGCAGGAGGGCGGCGGTACCTCCACTTCAACGGAGAGAATGGTGTACTTCAGTCCTGAAATTGAAGGAAATAAAAATAAAATTGCAGAGGCGCGCGAAGAGTGGAAAATTTATATCGATCTGGCAAAACGCGTAAAGCCTGAAACTGCCCATCTTGTCGATTTTAAAGATGCACAGGAAATCCGGGATGAAATTGCAGTGGCGAATCCTAATTATGATGGCATCCAGCACTTGAAAAAAGCAGGGGATGTCTTCCAATGGGGCGGAGCATGGCTATGCGAGGACGGAATCTGTCCGACACCGGATGGAAAAGGAACACTTATTACAGTCGATATACCTGACCTTGGCAAAAAAGAAGGCCAGTTCATCGTCACATCCCGCCGCGGCAAGCAGTTCAATTCCATGGTCTACAAAGAAGTGGATCCGCTGAACGGTGCCGGACGATACGATGTATTAATGAACGCTGAAGATGGAAAAGACTTAAGCATTGCAGAAGGTGAAGGGATCGTCCTTTACAACGGATTCGGTGTCTTCCAGGGAAGAGCCAAATTCGTTGACATCGCCCGCGGCAACGTCGAAGTCCACTTCCCTGAAGGAAACTTCCTGTTGCCAAGAGGCCGCTACGAAAAATTCGCGGGTATCCCTGACTACAACATCACAGTCACCCTCGAAAAAGCGGACCGCTACAATGCACGCAAAGACGTGGAATATAACGAAAAACACATCGCTGAAGATGAAATTGATGCACCAGCGTAAAAGGAGGGAGATGGCTTTTTGGGCCATCTCTCTTTTGTTTGGAAATGGAATAGAAAAAATATAGCAACTGCTGCTGCCCAATTTTCAAAATAGGCTCGTCCTCCTGCAACATCCATTATTTCCCTTCGTCATATTCAGTGAGGTGAAAATAATGAAGAAAATAAAACAGGCATTTGCAGCAGGAGTCATTTCTATGGCAGTTATTTTTTCAGGGGGATCTGTTTTAGCGGACCACAGCGGTGATAGAGAAATAGCTATGGTGAAAAAAGGGGATACTCTATATTCTCTGGCAAAGAAGCATCATCTGAGTGTGACGCAGATTAAGGAGCTGAATGATTTAACTGGTACGACCATCTATCCTGGTCAGCGTCTCATTTTATCCGGGGAAGAAGCTGGATACCATAAAATTATTGCCGGTTCTTTCAGTAAAAAAGAGAATGCGGAAAAGCGGGCAGCATTGCTGAAGAAAAAAGAAATCCCTGCCGCATTTAGCACGGCTGTCATAGATGGCAAAACATATTACCGTGTGCAGGCAGGTGCTTTTAAGGACAGGAGGAATGCTGTGAATGGGCTGGAGGCAGTCAAAAAAGCAGGAATTAAAGATGCCTTTATTCTTTCCAGCGGTGAGCTTCATATTTTTGGCATAAAGCCGGGAGATGCCTATGATGACATCATATCGAGAATGGGCAAGCCAAAAAAGACTGACACTCAGCTCAATATTAAAAGCCTTTACTACCAGGGTGATGGTGCCGGTGTAAGGGCAACCATAAATATGAAGGATGGTACAATTCGCAGCCTTGCTGTATATCCGGAATATTTAAGCCCGCGTCTGTTTCCGGCTCTTCCCTTTACTAAAGCTGAAGCAGTTAAAATGTATGGCGGTGCTAACAAGACAAAAACGGTAACTTGCTACGAATCAGCCAAGTGTGAAGAGTTAACCTACCAGCTTGATGATATCGAACTCAAAGTCCGGATTGACAGGGATCAAACCACTGTCCAGTTTCTGGAAATAACCGATCTCACTTATCGATAATTCTATTTGGAGGCCTCCTGAGCCTCCGTTCTTTTTTTTGAAGGAATATTCTTCCTTTTGAAGAATACCTATTTATCTGGGTATTATTTACCAAATCAGGAGGGGAAGTTATGGAACAAAGAAAATGGACACCGATAAAGGAAATGGACGGATCAAATACGCTTGTTTGGGGTGATAAGCCGGAAATGCTGCCTGAACAGGCATTTATCTCACTGACAAGAGGGGAAGGATTAAATCTCATTCAATTGTTTATTAATCAGGTGCTGACATTATTGGTAATGAATCAGATGAAAAAAACACCGGGTCTAATCTATGCTGAACTAAATGGAGAACTAAAGAAATGGAAGGGAAACGGGCAGACCATGACCGTATGGGACGGAAAGCAGATGCAGAAATTCCGTAATCACAATACACATGATTTTGCGATGAAATTTTTTACTTGGATCATCCATCGGAAAAACACTAAAAACTACTATCTTACATATTCTGCAAATGAGACAATCCCCACCGTTCCTGAGGTGAGAGATATCTTAAGAAAATACGGCAAGTTTTATGATGGAGGTGTTCTTGCCAGGAAGGAAGGCTGGACCGCCAAAATTTGAGAAAGATAAGAAGTCTTCATAAAAAAACCAGCTCCAATTATTGTTTTGGAGCTGGAGTTTTTTGCTTTTCTGAAGATTTACTTATCATACCCATTATTCCGCGTGTCAGCAGGAAGGTCGCCAATATAGATATAAAGCTATAATAAGAATTCCATGATTTCTTATATTTGATCAACTGTGTGTGTTTTTCAAGAAAATGTTCTGCAATTGCCGATGGAACACTAAATATCAGGGACTTCAGCAGGATCCCTTTTAGGCCGCTATTTCGGGTCTGCTGATTAAAATAAACACATGTGATGGGAAAAATGATATAGCTGAATAGTACACTGACATCGAACGTCTTAAACAGATTAACCGGGTACTTGAGATAGCCTTTTCGCACTAAGAGATTATCTAAGAAGGTGGCAATATAGCTTTTCAAAAAGAACACGATAAGCCAGTCTTTTATAGGGGGCTTTCTGACCAAATGGAAGAAAGCCCCGATTCCGAAAATAAACAGGCTGCGCAGCAGATTTCGTTCAAACTTTCTTCCCAATTGCAATTTCTCCTTTGTAACCTGGTGTAACTAAAAAATCAGGTTAAGGCTTTAGTAAGACTTTAATGCAGTCCTCCGTTTTCGTATCAAATGCTTCGTAGCCATGCTTTGCCTCATCCAGCGGCAAAACATGGGTGACGATGTCGCTTGGATCGAATTTGGCTTCAGCGGCGAAGTTACAGAACTGATGTTAAAAAAAGGCTGGATTTATCCGCGTGATATCGGAAAACAAATAGAGCTGGATATAAAATCCGCTGATATGGCCATTACTATTGGAAATATGGAGCTGTTTCCAGCGAATACTGACCGGCTTGGCACTTTTGCCACACCGGAAAAATCGCTTTCTTGTATAGTTCCTTTAATTCCTGAATTGCTTGAATCGACTGTTCCACATCCTTTTCAAGCAATTTTTTTAAATCGTTATCAAAGCAGATGCCTATAACCATCTTAGACTTAAGCAGGCAATCTGTTTTAAAATTCAGCATTTCATGTGTTTCCATTGTTTCATGGTAGCCAAGGCCTAACTCGTCCATAATTACGCCCTCCTTTTAACTGTTAATGTTTCTTCTTTCAACTGCTTTATACGTAATTCACAGTGACTGGCAGAAGAAATAAATACCACAGGTTTCTAAAGTGGGAAATGAGCAAAATGAGAATATAAATGTATGGGAGGATTATTTATGATGAATGAAATGGGATTGCATGAAACATTGGAGCTTCATGAGCTTCTGGTTTTTAAAAACCTGTGTCACTAAATCGGTGGCTATGGGCGGGCTTGTTCAGGATCCGACTTTAAAAACGATATTGCAGGACAGTGAGGCGGGGGATGTTAAATTCATACAGGAGATGCAAAGCATTCTGAAAAGGAGGCACGGAATAAATGAATAATTTTTTGAAGAATTTAATGGGAATGGGCGGAATGTCTGATCAGGTGATTGCAACGGATTTTTTAATTTCCGCGAAAGCGGGCATCCGGAATATTGCATTCGCCCTTACTGAGAGCGGTTCACCTGAAGTAAGGGAACTTCTAAGGGAGCAGTTAAAGATTGCGGTAGAAACTCATGAAAAAATAACAAATTACATGATCAGCAGGGGAACCTATTATCCGCATAATTTGAAAAAACAGCTGGAAACGGATATGAAAATTACTGAAACCGCATTGAAGCTAAGTCAAAAGAGTTAATAGATCTAGACAGGAAAAAACTTCTATTGAATCCTTGTGTAAATTATATTATTATAATAAAACAAGCTGCATTGTACGTAATCATACTAAAGTTTTAACCTTTAAGCTGAAATAGGGAGTTTCACATCGGAACAGGAATGACAAGCCTCTGTCTATAAGACAAGGAGGACAGGCAGGAATGTTTCTGCGAACACCCACTTTGAGGAGTGGTGGTTTAAAACTTTCTTATACCAGTTACGGCAAAAGCGGCTGCATACTTATGTTATCAAACCAGTTTCCAATCGGGGGCTGGTTTTTTTATACATAAATTAAATGAAACATCAAAGATAGAGCTGTCTATGCAGCTCTATCTCCCTTTTACACCATACAAAATGCAGCCAACCCCGCAAAGCACCCATAAGATCTTGCTTAGTGAAACTTTATCAGCCATTCCTGTCAATCCAATGACTGTTGTCAAGAGAAGCACAGGCGGTCCTATAAGGGCCAGTGAACTATTCACAATCAATGCTTTTTCGATATCATTCATTTTTAAGATTAATAGTGCAACATAAATTTCAATGCTTCCGGAAATAAGCCGCAGTATGGCCATACCGAGAATCGCTTTATCAAGAAAAAGAAACATTATGTACCTCCTAAACCTTCTTGTCGTCATTATATGAGAGCTGACCGAAATGAAGGACAAGTTTTCAAAAGTAAATGTTTCATAAGTGTTACAAAGATTACAAGCAACAGTGAATTAATGTTTTTTAAAAGTCCATAGAATGCGCTTACAAGTATTTTTCTTTGTTTAAAGACTTAATTATTTCTTAGCCTATCAAACTTTAAAATACCCCCTTGCAGGGTTTCCAGATGGAAGAATAATGCAAAATCAGCAATGCGCTTTTGTTTAAATAATCTATTTTTAACGCAGCTGTAATCCTTTCCATTAAGGGTTTAAGTAAAATAAAAGTAAGGGGGAGGATTGCTATGGAGAAAGCTATTTTACATCATCATGACTTATTGGAAATGCTGGATGGATTGTTAAGAGAACCAAAATTATTCTGGGAAACTTTCTACGAAGACCGGGACAAAGAGATTCCATTTTTTAAAGTGAACGGGCCTGATGAAAACCTGTCTGAGTACATTCAACATGGCCTGCAGCCTGGAAAGGTACTCGAAATTGGATGCGGCCCAGGAAGGAATGCCATTTTTTTGGCGAAGAATGGGGCACAAGTGGATGCCATCGATTTTTCCGAAAAGGCGGTCAAATGGGCAATTGAAAGAGCAAATGAAGCACAGGTGAAAATTAATTTTGAATGTGTATCTCTATTTGACTTAGATTTTGAACCTGACAGCTATGATTTTATTTATGACAGCGGCATGTTTCATCATCTTCCGCCTCACAGAAGGCTTACATATCTGGAAATAGTTAAAGCCGCACTCAAGCCTGGAGGAAAGTTTGGGCTGGTGTGCTTTAATCCGGATGGCGCGCTTCCCACGCCGGACTGGGAAGTGTATCGCACCGGCAGCTTAAAGGGGGGCATCGGGTATACAGAAGAACGTTTGAAAGCGATCTTTCAAGATGATTTTTATTTTCTGGAATTTAGAACGATGAAAAAAATTCAGGAGCCCAGCGATCTATTTGGCGAAGATTTTTTATGGAGCTGCCTGATGCAAGTAAGGTAGATTTTATAGGGGGACATCATGAGGAGGAAAGTAGAAGTTACCGTATATGATTCTGATTGGGAATTTAAATTTCAAAGTGAGGCAGAGCTAATCAAGACCATTTTTAAAAAAGAAATTCGGGCCATTCACCATATTGGGAGCACTTCGATTCCAGGTCTGGCAGCAAAGCCGGTCATTGATATAATGCCTGTCGTAATAGATATTAAGATGGTTGATCGCTTCAATACGGAAATGATTTCACTTGGGTATGAGCCCCGCGGAGAAAACGGCCTGCCTGGCCGGCGGTATTTTCAGAAAGGAGGCAATCAGCGGACACACCATGTCCATATATACGAAAAAGGGAGTCCTGAAATCACGCGCCATCTTGCTTTCCGTGATTATCTAAGGGAAAACGAGGAAGATGCCAAACAATATGGAGCCTTAAAAATGAAGTTAGCGAAACAGTTTCCCTTTAACATTGATTCTTATATAAAAGGGAAGGAAGCACTTGTGCAGGAAATTGAGATGAAGGCGGTGGAGTGGTGCAAGAAAAGGCATTCAGTCCAGGCAATTCAATAAAATCTTCAGACACAGAAATGAGAGATGGCGTTCATAGAGTCCGAACCCAGGTCATCTTCGGACACAGAAATGGGAAAAGGCGCTCATAGAGTCCGAACCCGGTTCAACTTAAGACACAGAATTGAGAAAACACACCACCAGAGTCAGAACCCGCCACATCTTCAGCCCGAAAAACCGCCACTTATGTAATAAAAAACCAGTGTCCGCCTCGGGACACCGGTTTTCAGTCAATTACTTCTTTATTTTTTTCATCTCATCTGCAACAAACTCAACGTCTGTTCCAACAATGATCTGCAGATTTGTCTTGCTTAATTTCATGATTCCTTTAGCACCATGTGCCTTCAGTGCGCTTTCCTTCACTTTTTCCATATCAGCAATGTTTAAGCGCAGGCGTGTGGCACAGTTATCAATGCTAGTGATGTTGTCAGCACCGCCAATATCTTTAATAAAATGGCTGGCCATGACTTCATACTTGCTGCTGCCGGATGATACAGGTTCATCTTCATCTTCCACGATATCTTCTTCCTCTTCACGGCCAGGCGTTTTCAGGTCTAATGCTTTAATTAGAGCATAGAAGATAACGAAGTACAGAATAGCGTAGATGACACCAATTCCCAAAAGCAGCAGCGGCTTTTCAGCGATATTAAAGTTCAGGGCAAAATCGAGTGCGCCTGCTGAGAATGTGAAACCATCGCGGATCCCCAATAGAGAGGTAACCCACATGGAAACCCCGGTTAAGATGGCGTGCACTCCATATAGAAGCGGTGCAATAAACATAAATGAGAACTCGATCGGCTCAGTAATACCAGTCAGGAATGAAGTCAGCGCAAGACCGATGAACATTCCTGAGACCGCTTTTCTTTTTTCAGGCTTAGCAGTTGCAATGATTGCAAATGCAGCAGCTGGAAGACCGAACATCATGACAGGGAAGAATCCAGTCATGTAAGCGCCTGCTGACGGGTCTCCGGCGAAGAAGCGGGCAATATCTCCATTTACTCCTTCAAATTCGCCGAACTGGAACCAGAATAAACTGTTCAATACGTGATGAAGACCCAATGGAATAAGCAGGCGGTTTAAGAATCCAAATAGACCTGATCCCAAAGCGCCGAGACCAATAATCCAGTTGCCCAGTGAATCGATTGCACCCTGGATTGGTGGCCAGGCAAAACCTGCGATGGCAGCCAGAAGAATCATCGTTACGGAAGTAATAATAGGAACGAAGCGGCGGCCGCTGAAGAATCCGAGCCAATCCGGCAGTTTAATATCATGGAAGCGGTTATATAATAATCCAGCAATAATACCGGCAATAATCCCGCCAAGTACTCCCATATTTATATTTTCATCGATGGCAATTGCCCCTTCGGTTAATACAAGAAAACCGATGGCGCCTGAAAGGGCAGCTGCTCCATTATTGTCCTTCGCGAATCCCATCGCAACCCCGATGGCAAAAATAAGTGCCAGGTTGGCGAATATGGCATTGCCGGCATTTGCGATAAACGGAATGCCCAATAAATCATCTTGTCCAAAGCGGAGCAGAAGACCGGCGGCAGGGAGGACGGCAATCGGAAGCATTAATGCTTTGCCAATTCTTTGTAAGAATCCTAACATATTGATCTCTCCTTAATAAAAAATAATGAATAAGAAAGCGTTTTACTAAACTGTCGTAATCATACCAAAATATAAATATAGTTGTCTATACCATTTTAAAAGAAAAAAATCTAATGAGGAGGATTTTCAATCTTATATTAAGACTTTTCTAACAATGAAATTGGTATAGACAACTATACTTAGAGGTGATACGATACTTAATAAATGGGTTTATTTAATTACTATATTTTGCATTTAAGCGTGCAAATATATACTTATTGAGCTTATTGCAGGGAGGAAACTCATGATGGAGATCATTAAAGTAAACAACTATGAAGAAATGAGTACAACCGCAGCAGATTACATCATCAGGAAGGTACGCCAATTTCCTGAAGCAACATTCGGATTGGCAACCGGGAGTACACCAGTGGGAACATATAAACGGTTGATTGAAGATCACCGGGATAATGGAACATCATATAATAAGGTGACAACCTTTAATTTGGATGAATATATCGGCCTTTCAGGAGAAAATCCGCAAAGTTACCGATATTTTATGGATTCTCAATTGTTTAACCATATCGATATTCGTAAGGAAAATACGTTTGTTCCAAGCGGTACAGCCGGGGATTTAAGAGCAGAATGCCGAAATTATGAAAGTAAACTTAAAACCCATGGCGGCATTGATCTGCAAATTTTAGGCATCGGCAATAATGGACATATTGGCTTCAATGAGCCTGGCACGTCTTTTTCATCCAAAACTCATGTTGTTGATCTAGCAGATTCCACTATTAAAGCCAATGCCAGGTTTTTTAATACGATCAAAGAGGTGCCGACCCAAGCCATTACAATGGGAATCGCTACAATCATGCAAAGCAGGGAGATCCTTCTTCTTGCTTCAGGTGAAGCAAAAGCCGATGCCATTCAAAAGCTTCTTGGAAATGGTGTTCATGAACAATTCCCGGCATCCATCTTAAGAAATCATCCGAACGTGAAAGTGATTGCTGACGAAGCGGCTTTATGTGCATCAAAAGTCTCGGTATAAATGGGGTAGGAGCAATGATTGCGAAATATCTGAATGAAATAAAAGAATTATTGACCATTTTGGAAAAAGAAGAGAGTCAAAAAATGAAGAACGCTGCCCGTGCAGTGGCTGAATGTATCCAAAACCATGGAATTATTCATGTGTTTGGCTGCGGACATTCTCATATGCTCGGGGAAGAGCTGTTTTACCGTGCAGGCGGACTTGCCCCCATTAAACCCCTTTTTGTTGAGGATTTAATGCTGCATAAAGGCGCAGTCCGTTCTTCTTTTATGGAAAAACAAAATGATCTTGCGGAAAGCTTCATGGAGAATGCTGATATCCAGCCTGGTGATGTTGTCATTGTAGCATCCACATCAGGACGGAACCCAGTTCCGGTCGATGTAGCAGAAATTTCGAAAGAGAGTGGAGCATTCGTCATTGGGATTACATCCCCTCGTTATGCGAATACACAATCCTCCCGGCACAAAAACGGAAAATACCTATTTTCATCTGTGGATCTGGTCATTGATAATCATATTGAACCTGGGGATGCCTTAATGGAGCATCCTGCATTGGGAATCCGGTTTGGCTCCGCATCATCTATTATCGGCTTTGCGATTGTAAACAGCCTGATGGCAGAAGCAGTCGAAGTGATGATTGAAAACGGGTTCGAACCGCCAATTTTCAAAAGCGGAAATGTAGATGGAGCAGAACAGCATAACCGCGAGCTGGTGAAAAGATATAAATCCCGAATTCCGCTTCTGGAAGGATAACCTAATGAGATTAAAAAAGGCGATTGAACTGACCAGGCAGGCAATGATTCAAAGCATTTATTCTAAGGGGCTTATAGATGTAGAGACCTTGAAATTAAGCCAGGAACTGGATAAGTTAATTGTTGAATCACAGCGATTGAAACGAGAGGCTAAAAAATTGGACCCTTTTGAGGTTATTTGCAAATAGATATGAAGAAATTGCAAATAAATAAGATAATTTGCAAATAGCCCGGGCAAACCTGCAAATAAAATGGAAAACTTACAAATAGAGTGGGAAGACCCGCAAATAAAGAGAAGTTCGAAAAACAAACACTGACCATTGTGCAAATAAATCCGGTAATTGAAACTAAACTTGGAAAACTTGCAAATAGACATAGAAAACCCGCAAACAAGCTCTGCCAATCTGTAACGAAGCCAAATCCCACCATATAAAAACCGCTCAGGCCAGCACACCTGAGCGGTTATTGCATTTTATAGTGCATCTTTTATCACTTTTTTTGAATAGATCACAGACAAAATTCCGAAAATCGAATAAAGCACCGTGTAAAGCGCCATAACCAGGATCATCGGCATCCAAAGCTCGCTTCCGAAGAAGAACCAGCCGGATTGTACGGCAAAATAGCTGTGCAAAAGGCCGACGATAAGCGGAATTCCAAAGTTGAATGCCATTTTGGAACGAATCCCGCGCAGCAGGTCTCCCTGTGTAAAGCCGAGTTTCCGCAGGATCGTATAGTTTGGTTTTTCATCCTCACTCTGATCCATTTGTTTGAAATATAGAATGCAGCCTGAAGTGACCAGGAAGGTTAAGCCGAGAAAACCGACAATAAACATGATCAGTCCCATGTTCATTTTTTGCCTTGTGCTCATCTCTTGCTGGGAATCGGCTCTGCCGCTGAATTCCATCTCTTTGAAGAGTGAATTGGCTTTTTCAATATCGCTGTCACTCTTCATATCCACCCCGATGAAAATCGAATTTTCATCCTGGATTTCTGGATTAAGGTCAGCTTTCAGCTCTGCATATACCTTCTCATCCACAATAGCAACCGGCAGCCCGCCTGATGTAAAATAAAACGGAAGAACAAAATCTTTTTTTAATCCTAAATAGTTTTGTTTAATCGTGTTTGTTTTTCCCATGAACTCAAGTTCTCCTGAGTCTTTGAGCGTCATGAACTTCTGCAGTGCATCATTATATCCTGTAAGTACGGTTTCCTTTGGAGAAAGCTTAATGCCAGCTATGGAAGTTTCGCTTACAACCGGCAGGATCATATTTGGTGAATCAAAATTCATTTCTTCCAGATTGACATCAAGAATGTCCTCCATATTAGCATCCACATGAAGTAACTCAATATTTTTTTCCTTATATTCTAATCCCTCTTTTTGAAGGCTACCGGTAAACTTCCCTGCATCTTCGTTGTCAGTGAATGAAAAGTGGGAGGGGAGGCTATCCCGGGCAGATTTTTCCGCTGAGTAGTAAGAAATATAGCTTAATGACAGCAGCCCGATCGCAAGGGCGGACACAGTTGTAATAATCGTTAAAAGCAGTGCACTCGATTTCATGCGGAACATGATGGAGGACAATGAAAGCACTTCGTTAACATTCAGGTATCCATCTTTCCTTTTGCGGATCAGGCTGGCGATAAAGCTTACCGATCCTTTATAGAAAAGGTAGGTTCCAATAATAACGGAAGCAAGAATGACAACCATCGCGAGGAACAGTTCGTTCATGGATGTGAAATCCCCGCCAAATAAAAGGGAAGAGATATAATAGCCGGTTATGATCAGGGCTAAACCAAGTACGCCCAATATCATTTCCAAAATGGACAGCTTTTTGACTTTACCTTCTGCAATCGAAACCACCCTGAATAAAGATAGAATGGTTTGCCTTTTGATAAAAACAAAGTTCATCAGCATGATGAAAATATAAATAACCGTAAAGACGATGACAGTCTGCAAAAGCGCCTCACTTGAAAAGTGCAATGATGCAATTCCTTCAACACCTGTCAATTTAAAAAGGACCATCAGTATTAATTTCGAAACCGAAAAACCGATAAAGATTCCAATGATCAAGGAACCAAAATACAGCAGGAGATTTTCCAGGCTAAGCAGCCTGAAAATTTCATTTTTTGTCATTCCGATCAGCTGAAAAAGCCCGATTTCTTTGCTGCGCCTTTTGATAAAAATAGTGTTGGCGTACAGAAGAAAGATGGAAACGATCGCCACGAGCAGAATAGAGGCTGTTTTGATTGCTGCTGCACCTTTAATCGAGCCTTTTGCTTCGGACATCGATGGGTCATATTGAAGGGTGACAAATGCGAAATAGAGTGCGACACTGAAAATGAGTGCAAACACATAGAGATAATAATTTTTCAGATTCTTTTTCAGATTACGAAGGATGATCGTATTAATGCTCATGCTGCACACCGCCCAATACGCCTTGTGTTTTCATAATATCCTTGAAAAAAGCCTGTCTTGATTGATCACCCTTATTCAGCTGAGTATAAATCTGGCCATCCTTGATGAAAATAACCCGGCTGCAGAAGCTTGCCGCCACAGGATCATGGGTGACCATGATAATCGTTGCTTTCCTTTTCTGATTTAAATCACTTAACTTATTCAGTAAGTCTGATGCTGATTTCGAATCCAGCGCACCTGTCGGCTCATCCGCGAAAATGATGCTTGGTTCATGAATGAAAGCACGAGCTGCGGAAGTCCGCTGCTTTTGCCCGCCGGAAATTTCATTAGGGTATTTATCCTTTAACTCGAAAATTCCGAGCTCACTCGCAACCGCTGCAAACTTTTCATCTGCTTCTTTTTTTGGTGTTTTGCTGACGGAAAGGGGGAGAAGGATATTTTCCTTCACTGTCAATGTATCCAGGAGATTATATTCCTGAAAAATAAATCCGAGATGCTTCTTGCGGAACTGGGCGAGCTGCTTTTCCTTCAGTCTCGTCATTTCCTTTTCTTCAATCTTGATTTCTCCGCCGCTAACACTGTCAATAGACGAGAGTACATTGAGGAGCGTGGTCTTTCCTGAACCGGAAGAGCCCATAATGCTTACAAATTCACCCGTTTCAATTTTCAAATCAATTCCTTTTAATACTTCCTGCCTATTAAATTTATTGCCGTAGCTTTTATGAATTTTTTTGGCTTCAAGTACAAACATGGGTAACCATCCTTTCTTTTATAGCCTTATTATAAAAGGGTACGTCTATGTAATTCCTTCGATTGTACGAACAAACAGCAAAAGCATGTGACATTTTTGTCACATGCCTGTTATGCTGACGAAATCATTCCGGGTAGGGAAGATAAGTGTCATGATGGTGCCTTTGCCTAAAACAGACTCCACATGGATGTTTATTTTCAGCTGGTCTGCGGCTTTTTTGGCTAAATATAACCCCATGCCTGTTGCTGCGTTTTCATGGTGATTTGCAGTGGATGTGAACCCCTTCTCAAAGATTCGCGGCAAATCTCTCTGATCAATGCCTCTGCCAAAATCCTGAATCCTCAAGGATATTTTACCGTCATGCTGGGAACTCGAAATCGAAATGTCTGATTTTTCACTATACTTTACAGCGTTGGTTAAAAGCTGGCGAATGATAAAACTGAGCCATTTCGCGTCGCTCAGAGCTTCTGTTTCTTCCAATTCCATTTCAAAGCCAATGCCTTTTTGCATGCACCAGGACTGCAGAGATTTGATTTCACTGAATAGAATGTCTTCGAGATGAATCATCTCAATATACAAGTCATTTTCCATAGAAGGAATCCGCTTTTGATGCAGCTGCTGATCAAGAAGAAGGTGGATGCGAAGCCATTCATACGTCAGGGACGATTTAAGATCCTGATCCCCAATCCGGTCAATCATGAGATGCATGGCAGTCAAGGGTGTTTTTACTTCATGAATCCAGGACAGCAGTTCATCTTTTTCCTGCTCGAGAAGTGTCCAGTTCCGGGTAAACTCCTGTTTAAACCGTTCGGTTTGGCTGACCAGGCCCGACTCCACTATTTTTTCAAACGGGCTTTCAGACTCCGGTATGCTAGACAGATCTAAATTATCTTCCCGTTCGGCTACTTCTCTGTAAAATCGTGTTTCCTTTTGATAACGGAGAAAGATGAACCCAGTGAAAATGATGGCAGATAAAAAGGTGTAATATAGGAAGGGCTTTAGGGATATGGCCGAGTCCATATATACTACAAAGGCAGCAAGCAGCTGAAGGAAACCGAAAAGCAGTATCCAGCTTACCCTTTCCCTGATATATTTCCTAAACATGCGGGGCATCCTCTTCAATTGCCATGTATCCCTGGCCGACCTTTGTTTCGATCCCGGCGCCAAGCCCGATTTCATCAAGCTTCTTCCTGAGTCTATTAATATTGACCGTAAGAGTATTGTCACTAATGAATCGTTTGTCATCCCATAGGCTGTTAATGATATCATCCCTGCTGACAATTTGATTTTTTCTTTCTATCAAAAGCTTTAATATGTAAATTTCATTTTTGGTTAATTCTATGCAGCCGCTCTCATTTGTAACGGTATTCTTCTCAAAATCAATCGCTGCACCGCACCAGGTCCTGAGGTTATTCTGAACGGCACTATAGTTATAGACACGTCTGAGTATTGCCTGTATTTTGGCAATCAGGACTTCGAAGTGGAAGGGCTTTTGGACAAAATCATCAGCGCCAAGCTGCATGGACATGACCATATCGGTTGGGTGATCCCGGGATGACAGGAAAATAATCGGCACATTCGAATGTGATCGAATCATCCGGCACCAATGAAACCCGTCGAACTTCGGAAGCTGGATATCGATAATGACCAAATCAGGCTGGATGCCGGCAAACTCCTTCATGACTCCACTGAAGTCCTGAACTCCATGGACTTCGTAAGACCACTGGGAGAGACGGTCTTTGATTTCAGTAAAAAGGGAGGCATCATCCTCAATTAAAAGCACTTTAAACAATCAGCTCACCACACTTTTGCATATTCCTTCCATTATTGTATAGGAAAAGCTCAAGGTGTGCCAGATTGTTTCCGGTCTATGGTAAAATAGGGTAAAAAGCAGGTATTGTACATGGAAATTTTTCTCTTTATTCTTATTATTTTAATTGCATCCATACTGCAGACAAGTACGGGATTTGGTTTCTCGATCCTGGCCACACCGTTCTTGCTGCTTCTATTTGAACCTAGGGAAGCCATTCAAATTAATTTGATTTTATCTTTAATCATTTCTGCTGCTTTATTTTCAAAAATCAAGAAGGATACAGACTTTGGAGTTCTGAAAAGGTTCGCAATTGGCAGTGCAATAGGGCTGCCTGCCGGTATTGCCATTTTTTTATTTTTGGACATTTCCCGGCTGAAGTTAGCGGTCAGTTTCATTATTTTGATTTTAACGCTCCTTTTGATGGCGAATGTCCGTGTGAAAGAAACAAGCCGCAGGGATTATTCAGTGGGCGGGTTATCAGGAATAATGACAACCAGCATTGGCATGCCCGGCCCGCCGCTTTTGTTGTATTTTTCAGGAACGGATACCAAAAAAGAGCGGCTTAGGGGAACCACTTTAGCTTTTTACTTGTTTATCTACTCGGCCAGTCTGGTATTTCAGATCATCTTTGCAGGGACCAATAAGACGATTTGGCTTTCAAGTTTGTATGCTTTGCCGCTGGTGCTGCTGGGTCTATACTTGGGACAAATTTTATTTATTAAAATCAATCAGCGCTTTTTCAAGGTTTTTACATATATTATTTTAATTTTCACAGGGATTTACCTGCTGATTGAATGACTGAAAAACTTCACTAGAAAATCACGAAATGGGTGTCCGTCTTGAGAAAAAAACAGATCTATTGGAGCTTAAGCTTCCTGTTTTCATTCTTTGGATTTTACCTGATAGAGCATCTTTTTACGGTAAAGCCGCATGTAGTTTCAGGCAATGGAAATTTAGGCATCCTCGTAATTTTTCTTTTTACTCCTGTCTTTATTTCCAGCTGGATCTATACTTTTAAGCTGGCAAAAGTAAAGATGGTGAAAGAGGGTAAAACCACAATCGGAATTCTGCTTTTTGCACTTGCCGGATGTGTTTTGCTGCTGATTCTAATTAATGATTACACCAGTGAGCTGATCACTGCTCTTGGAGGAACACCTGATAACCCGGAATCAAAAATTTACCGTTTTGGCTGGTTCAATCAATACACAAATAGTCTATTCTTTAATGTTTATACCTTTTTCTTATCCCATGTATTAATAGTGATTTCAGGCAGCATTTCAGTTTTGAGGAAAATATAGCTACAAACAAAATCCCGCCGCAGAGAATTTGGCGGGATTTTTACATTAAGCTGTTTCTTTCAGGAAACGTTTTTGCATTGTTTCTTTCTTCCCATGCAGGAAATAATATAAAATCGCTGCCAATAATACAAACATGGCCATCATTCCATATAGTCTGCCATAGCCTGTAATCGGAATAATGAATCCCAGCAAATAGGGGCCAAATCCCAAGCCTGCATCAAGAAAGATAAAGAACGTTGACGTCGCCAATCCCATCCGATGAGCGGGTGTCAGCTTGACGGCCACTGCCTGGGTGCAGGACTGCATGTTCCCAAAGCCCAGCCCAATTAGCGCACCTGCCAAAAGCAGCGTGAAACTGCTGTTTGCTGTGCTAAGGACAAACATGCCTGCTGCAAATAAGATAAAAGCGGGGTACATTACATAATTTGCTCCTTTAAGATCCATCAGCCGTCCGGTAAATGGACGTGAAACCAGGACAGCTGCCGAGTAGATGAGAAAGAAAAAGCTCGCAGCCTTCACTAAATCGACTTCTATCGCATAAAAGTTGATAAAAGAGAGGACCCCGGAATAACCGAATGCGATTGCCAGTGTGATGAATGCAATCGGGACTGCTTTTGGCTCGATAAAGCTGGAAATTTGGAAGCCCTGCTTTTTCACACCAGAGGTTTCTATTGCAGGAACATATAAAAAGAAGGATGTAATCAGGGCAATGATGCCGATGGCCAGACAGAAGGCAAAAATCAGTTGGAAAGAAACCTTTTGCATCATCAATAAGCCAATAAATGGCCCAACAGCTGTCGCCAGCGTTGTGCTCATGCTGAAGTAGCCAATTCCTTCTCCCTTGCGTGCCGCAGGAATAATTTGTGCCGCGATGGTTCCAGTTGCTGTGCTTGCCACTCCTAAAGCAATGCCGTGTATAAACCTGGTAATCAGCAGGAAAGCAATTCCAATGTTCACGAAATACAAAAGGGTCGTCAGCGTAAAAAAGATCAAACCGATAAAAAGTGTTTTCTTGCGTCCGATATTATTAATGGCCCGCCCGATATAAAGCCTGCCAATGAGCGTTCCAATAATAAAGATGCCCGTAACAAGCCCGGCCTGGCTGGTTGTGGCACTATAGTAATCCACTGCAAAGACAGCAATGCTCACCATCAGTAAATAGAAAATCAATGTTAAGAAAAAATTAACGGATGAAACAATAATAAAATCCTTTGTCCAAAGCTTCGGATTAGGCTGATTCAATTTATAACTCTCCCTGCATTAAATTTTTGCGGATCAGGCTCATCAAACGAATCCCTTCCAGCTGTTCCTCCTCTGAAATTCCTTTTAGAATGTCCTGTTCGAATTCATCAATTGTAACGCGGACCTCCTGATAAACCTTCCTGCCAGTATCGGTCAGCTGCATTCTTTTTTCCCGTTTGTCTTTAGTCGGAACAGGTTCTAAATAGCCCATTTCCTCCAATTTTGCAATCGTCCTTGTCACCGTTGGTTTTTCAACGCCAAGATAATGTGAAAGCTCCACCAGTGTGCCAGAGCCATCATTATTCAAGTAATACATGATGGACCATTGAGCCCTGTATAAATGATGCCTGCTTAATTCATTGTTCAGCCTATTCTCAAATGGGCGATACAATAGCACAAGCTGATGAAAAAACCGCTGAAATGTTTCGATCTTAAAAACCTCCCAAATGGTTACTCTGAGTAATAGTTATCTACAGTAACTAATTATGTATTATACAGCTCTGGCTGGGGACATGTAAATAGGCTAAGGCACTTGTTCTAAAACAGCTATCCCTCCAAACAAAAGTAGGCAAATTTGTGACATTGTATCATATCCAATTGACGTGTGACACGATGTCATATACAATTCAATTGTAAGGATGACACAGTGTCACATCGAGGTGAAAGCATTGTCCAAAATTCAATTGCTTATTGCTGAATTGCAGAAACAGGGAGTAAATGCAGCAATCTGCAAAAAGCCATCCAATATTAAGCCTCTCAAAAACAAGGCGAAAATTCAAAGGAGCCCATATGGTCACCAATATGCCTGAGCAAATGTCACTTAAAGAACTAAGAACAGATCTAGTGCGTTTTATGATGTCCTACAAGTTCGCATTGGAAGAAATAAACACGAAATTAAATATCCTGAAAGAAGAATTTCAGTATGTGCATGACTATAATCCGATCGAGCATGTAAAATCACGAATTAAATCTCCGGAAAGTATTTTTAAAAAGCTGCAAAGAAAAAAATTGGAGATTTCTTTGGAATCCATTAAGCAGAATATTAGAGATATTGCGGGCGTCCGCATTACATGTTCCTTTGTATCTGATATTTATAAAATCAAAGCAATGATTGAAAACCAGAAAGATATAACCGTGCTCGAATGCAAGGATTATATTCAGCATCCCAAGCCAAATGGCTACCAGAGCCTGCACCTGATTGTCCAGATACCCATTTTTATGTCTGACAGGGAAGAGCCGGTTCCTGTGGAGATTCAAATCCGGACGATTGCCATGGACTTCTGGGCGAGCCTTGAGCACAAGATTTACTACAAGTACAATAAAGAAATTCCGCAAAGAATAGTGAATGAACTGAAAGAGGCAGCTGATACCGCTTCACGCCTCGATCGGAAAATGGAGAATCTCCATGATGAAATGATTGCTTTAAAACAGCTGGATGATGATGAAGACATGAATTTTTCGCCCGAAAGCCTGCAATTACTGCTGGGCCATAAAGGGATTAAAACCTAAAGGAGACGAAATAAATGCAAGTGTGGACAAATATGCCGAATTTCGTAAAAAGAGAGTTGGAGCAGCTTGAAGAAATAGTATCTCCCATCATGAAAAAAGCTTCCAGATATATTTTTTGGTCAACACCCTTGATTATTCTGTCACTAATCAATCTCATGACATTGTTTTTCACCGTTCAGGATGAGAAAACATCTCCGGCAGCCATCCTGATTTACGCTATTATTGGTGCGCTCGGTTTCGCACTTTCCAAAGAAGGGAAGCATCAGCAGCTGGAAATTCAAAAACTGAGCTTACAGTACATGAAAGAACGGATTTCTAAAAGTCAATGGGCTTCTGATCATATTAAAACGAGATATCAAGCATTGATCAATGAGAACCCCAGAAAGGCAGTCCCTTATTTTATCCAATTCTTAAAGGAGGAAAAAAGAGACTGGCAATAAGGAGGAACAAAATTTGCCGAAAATTACTTTTTTCAATTTGCCTGAAGACAAACGGGAAAACCTAGTCCATGCGGCCAAAAAGGAATTTGCCCGCGTGCCGCTTTACCAGGCATCCATATCCAATATCATCAAAGATGCCAAAATTCCGCGCGGCAGCTTTTATCAGTATTTTGATGACAAAGAAGATGCGTTTTTCTACTTATTGAATAGCCATGTGTCTGCTTATAAGATGTACTTTCTTGAAACGCTCCAAAAAAATAATGGTGATATTTTTGATGCGATGATTGATTTTTATACAGCCATCATTACAGAAGAACGGGAAAATCTGCAGTTTTTGAGGAATTTGTTTCTTAATATGACGCACCGGATCGAAAATGTTATGGCAAGAAGCTTCGGGGAAAATGATCTGAATGAGAATTTCAGGAAAATCAGCAATCTGATTAATAAGGAACGGTTGAATATGCAGGACGAGCAGGAGCTTTTTCATATGATGCAGATTATTTCTTCTGTCACGTTTCATAATATCGTTAAAAAATTTGCAGGGGAGCTGCCATTCGACGAGGCTGTCCATAATTACAGTACAGAAATCTATTTACTGAAAAAAGGGTTCGCGTCTATATGATTTTTTGAAAGCCTGTCTCTAAAAGGATTAGAGACAGGCTTTTTTGGGAAGGTAAAAAATAGCATGAAGCTTATTTCCCATTAGGGGAAAAAATAAAACAATATTCAGGAAAGGGGTTCTTTATGGCGAACAAGAATAGATGGCTGATTGCCCTTTCAGCCGTCGCCATTCATTTATCAATCGGTTCAGTATATGCGTACAGTGTTTATCAAAATCCCTTGAAAGAAGCGCTCGGCTGGGAAAAAACAGATGTTTCACTTGCTTTTACCATTGCCATTTTTATTCTTGGGATTGCGGCAGCTTTTTTTGGCCGGTTTGTGGAAAAGCGGGGACCGAGAGTTTCAGCCATGATTGCCGCAGTCTTCTTTGGAATTGGGATTATTGGATCCGGCTTTGCCATTCAATTGGAAAACTATATCCTATTCCTGATTTTCTTCGGTGTCATTGGGGGACTGGGTCTCGGATTCGGCTATATTGCACCTGTCTCCACGCTGGTAAAATGGTTTCCTGACAGAAGGGGACTAGCCACCGGGATGGCGGTTATGGGATTTGGAGCAGGGGCCCTCATTACAAGCCCTATTGCCAGCAGATTAATGATCGCAACTTCAATTCCGACAACCTTCTATGTCCTGGGAATCAGTTATTTTATTCTGATGATTTTGGGTGCGCTTTATATCGCTAAGCCGCCTGCAGGATGGGCACCTGAAGGAATGGAAGAGAGCAGGGAAGAGCGGCCGGTAAAAGCGGACCTGGCACAGATGACTGCCAATGAAGCAATTAAGACGAAGCGATTCTGGCTGCTTTGGTTTATGATGTTCATCAATATTTCTGCAGGCATCATGATTCTCTCCGTTGCCGCACCAATGGCACAGGAAATCACTGGAGCCAGCGCCATCACCGCAGCTAGCATCGTCGGCATTATGGGCCTCTTTAATGGAGGCGGAAGAATTGGCTGGGCGTCTGCATCCGATTATCTTGGAAGAGGAAATACATATATGACCTTCTTCCTGATCCAGGTTGCTGCTTTCTTCATTCTTCCATTCATCACAAACTCGTTTATCTTTTCTGTTTTCCTTTATATCATTGTTTCCTGCTATGGGGGCGGATTTGCATCGCTTCCGGCCTTTATCGGGGACCTGTTTGGAACCAAACAGCTTGGCGCGATTCATGGCTATCTGCTTACATCGTGGTCGATCGCCGGAGTGGTCGGACCTATGCTCGTCTCGAGCATATATGAAAATACGCAAAGCTATACGATTACCTTCTATGTATTTGGCACCATGCTTGCCATAGGCTTCATCGTTTCCCTGCTGATGAAGCGCGATATCAAGAAAATCAGAACGGCTAAGAAAGAAAAAAGAACAAGCGGGCAGCTTGTGACTGAATAAAGAGTAAAGCTCCTGCCGGGCCAGCTGGCAGGAGTTATTTTTATTTTTCGAATGAAAATGGATGAACGCGGTCATTGGAGCAATCCGGGCAGATAACCAGCATGTCAATACTGTTCACCTCTTCTTCCGTTTCCTCCCTATGCCCGCAGATTTCACAGACCCTTGCCAAAGTAACACCCCCTTATTCATCACTTGATAGGATGTTATATCCGCAGTCTTTAATAGCCTGTTCAAAATCCATGAAGGAGGCAGCATCTTCATCAAATGAAATGACTGCTTCGCCACTCATGGAATTCACCTTAATCTTCCGGACACCCCAGATATCATACAGAGCTTTGCTTAATTTTTCTTCATCCGTCTGATCCATGTTTTCTATAGAGACTGTTCGAGTAATCATTAAAATCACTCTCCTGTTTTATAATGACTGTGCTCTTTGCCCATTTCCCTGCCCATTCCTTTTAGAAAGCCGAGCATAGAATTGATGGCCAGATTTATATCAGGATCGCGCAAGGCTTTCATAAGCCCAAGCACACCGGTCTTTTCATTCCTTTTCATCACTTCTGCCGACTCATCAAGGCCTTTCGTGACAGCACTCATCATGATATTCATCTGCTGGGGATCGAGGGAGCCCAGAAAATCGACCGTATTAAAACCGTTGCGGATGATATTGTGCATGTTCGGCTGGTTAACCTGGTCAATCGCAATCGCAGCCACTTTTTCCTTCGAATGCAGAAATCCTTGAATAATATCAAGTATTCCAGACTTTTGAAGCTGTCCGATAATATCGATGGCACTTGAGATGGCCTCCCTGTTCTGGCTAAGCTGCGTTATTAGACCTGCTATATCCTGCGCTTGTTCTTCCTGGGCCGAAGGCTGAACCAGTTCAATTTGCTTGATCGCTTTCGCCATCGTAGATACCCTCCTTTTTCAGCATTTCCGGAATGGAGATGAAGTCGTCCCGGCTCCATTTTTTCTCTGTTTCGACGCCAATATGCGGCTGCGGGTTGCCAAACCTGAAGTTGTGATGAGGAAGCGGTGAATCGCCGTCCCGTTCCAGCACTTCCATTTTCACCTGCATTTCCTTGTAGTTCGGCGTATGCGTAATTTTGTCATGATAGCTGCTGGTCAGCTTGTTGACTGCTCCCATTCCTTCTGTTGTATGCATCGGCAAATACAGTTCTTTTCCCTTAACCTGATCTGTCACCCACACTTTTACTTTGACTTGGCCGTAAGGGGAGGTGAGACGCACAAGACTGCCGGTTTTGATATTCCGTTCGTCTGCCAGCTCAGGAGAAACCTCCAGCCATAGCTCCGGCACCTTATAGGAAATGCCTTCGGATTGATAGGTCATATTGCCTTCATGAAAGTGCTCCAGAATTCTTCCATTATTCAAATGAAGGTCATATTCCTCTCCGGCTTCAAAAGGCGGAGTCCAATCCACAGTAATTAAGCGGGCTTTTCCATCCGGAAAATGAAACTTTTCCTTGTAAAGCAATGGCGTATCAGTACCATCAGGAGCGACAGGCCAAACAAGGCTTTCCCAGTTTTCAAGCCGCTTGTAGCTGACGCCGGCAAAAACAGGCGAAAGCTTAGCAGCTTCATCCATGATTTCACCTGGGTCTTTATAATGCCAGTTTGCGCCAAGCTTGTTGGCAAGCTCCTGAAAGATGAGCCAATCCGGTTTGCTATCCCCAAGAGGCTCGAAAACTTTGTTGAATCTTTGGATACGCCGCTCCGTATTTGTGAAGGTTCCGTCTTTTTCAAGGCTTGGCGCTGCCGGCAGAATCACATCCGCAAATTGGGCCGTCTTGGAAAAGAAAATATCCTGCACCACAAAGAAATCCAGTTTTTCAAAGGCTTCGTGAACATAATTGATATTCGAATCCACAAGTCCCATTTCTTCGCCAAAAAGATACATCCCCTTTACTTTGCCAGCCTGGATGGCTTCTACAATCTGATGGTTGTTGAGACCAGGGTTTATTGGAAGTTCTGTGCCCCAGGCTTGTTCAAAGCGGGTGCGTATTTCGTCATTTTCAATTGGCTGATATCCCGGAAGCCAGGTAGGCATTGTCCCAAAATCACTCGCACCCTGCACGTTATTGTGACCGCGCAGAGGGTAGGCGCCCGCACCCGGCTTGCCAAAATTGCCTGTTACTAAAAGCAGGTTGCAAATCGCGGTGCTTGTATCTGTGCCGCCTAAGTGCTGGGTTACACCCATGGCCCATAAAATGCATGTGCCTTCTGCAACATGAATCATCTCAGCCATTTTGATCAATGTTTCTTTTGCGATTCCGGTTTTTTCTTCCGCATATTCCAGCGTGAATTTTTCAAGGGACTTTTTGTATTCATCCACTTGATTCACACGCGTGTTAAGGAATTCACGGTCTTCCCAGCCCTGGTCAAAAAAGTATTTCGTTACAGCCGAAAGCCATACAAGATCCGTGCCCGGTTTCGGATGGATATGCAAATCAGCCCGGTCCGCCAGATCATTTTTCCGAAGGTCGGCAACAATCAGCTTCTGGTCTGCCAATTTATGTGCCCGTTTAATTCGTGTTGCGAGAACAGGATGTGATTCTGCAGGGTTCGCTCCGACAACAATGATTAATTGAGAGCTTGCAATATCCTTCATCGTACCGGAGTCCCCGCCAATGCCCACAGTGCGGATGAGCCCCATGGAGGCAGGTGTCTGACAGTATCGGGAACAATTATCAATATTGTTCGTTTTAAAAATAGCCCTGGCAAGCTTCTGGAACAGATAGTTTTCTTCGTTGGAACACTTGGAAGATGCGATAAAGCCGAGCGCATCCGGCCCATATTCTTCTTTTATGCCAGTGAATTTCTCTGCAATCAAAGAGAGAGCTTCATCCCATGTCGCTTCATAGAATTTTTCGCCTTTTCTGATTAGGGGCTTGTTGAGGCGCTCTTTGCTGTTTACAAAGCTCCAGCCGAATTTTCCTTTTACACAAGTTGAAATCCCATTAACAGGGGCTTCAGGCGACGGCTGGATTTTGAGAATTTCCCGGTCTTTCGTCCAAACCTCAAAGCTGCAGCCGACTCCGCAATATGTGCAGACCGTTTTGGTCCGCTTAATACGGGCTTCCCGCATCGCTGCCTCTACATTGGATATAGCAAAAATCTCTTTATAGCCAGGCTCAACTTCTTTCGTTAAATCAATCATCGGCTCAAGAAGAGGCTTTGGAATATTCGTGAGATAGCCGGCTTTGCCGAGCATCGATTTCTCCATTAATGCATTGCAGGGGCACACTGTCACACAATGCCCGCAGGATACGCAGGAGGATTCATTGATCGGCACATCATTATCCCAAATCACACGCGGCTGCTCCCGGTCCCAGGAGATGCTCAGCACCTCGCTCACCTGCAGATCCTGGCATGCCTCCACACAGAGGCCGCAAAGGATGCACTGATCCGGCTCATACCGGTAAAAGGGATTTGATGTGTCCTGAGGGTAGGGCTTTGGCTTAAATTCATACTTCTGATGCTCAATCTTAAAATGCTCAGCTGTATTATGCACTACACAATTTCCGTTATTGTTATCGCAAACCGTGCAATAAAGCTCATGATTTTTCAAAATGCGGGACATTCCCTCAAGCTGAGCTTCCTTGGCCAGCTCCGACACCGAACTTACTGTTAGATTTGGCTCGGCCATAGTCGCACAGGACCTTTTCAGTTCCCCATCAATTTCTACATAACACGTATCACAAGTCTGGATGACGCCAACCCCTAAATCCGGCTGGGAAGAACAGATCCCCGGGAGAAAGTGATTATGATCCCGCGCCGCCTCAAAAATCGACTGACCCGGTTTTGCCTCGATCTCTTTCTCATCCAGGTAAAAAGTAAATTTTCCACCGTCCATACTGCACCACCGCCTATTCATTCGTTCTATTTAAAAAGTATTTGTTAAAAGTGGGAAATGTATTACAAAATGGGCTAAATTGGCAGGGGGAAATACATATGAGCCCACTTTTGAAGAGTGAGGAGAAAACGGTCGCCATGGAGCACTTAAAAGAACACTTAAAAATAATATAATGATTATATTCTAAGACTGAGCATGCCCATTGAAAAATCCGCCGGCATCCGTTAATATATAAATACAAGCTGCATTGTTCGTAATCATAATAAAGTTTTAACCTTTAAGCTGTAACAGGGAGTTTTACATTGAAACGGGAATGACAGGCCTCCGTCTATATGACAAGGAGGACAGGCAGGAATGTTTCTGCGAACACCCACTTTGAGGAGTGGTGGTTTAAAACTTTCTTATCATTATTTACGGCAATGGCGGCTGTACATACTGTAATTAAACCAGTTCCCAATGGGAGCTGGTTTTTTTGCGTTTAGAAATCAAAATTCTGGTTAAACCAAGATAAAGTGAAACTTCAATCAGTGGGGGTCTTACTGCCAGTTAAACTGCGATAAACGGCACATGAACAGGAGATGGAATAATGAAGGAAGTTACGGAAAAAAGATATTGCGAAGTCTGCGGAAAAGAAACGGTCCACATCGCCAGGGAAGATGCACTGGAAATCGAATACATCTGTAAGGAATGCAATCATGAGGAAGACATTATTAAATCCTTTTTCTAAGGCCCCAGGTAATATTGACAACAGCAATATACCGTGATAAAGTAAAATTATCTCGAATTAAAGATATTTTATTTTAAGATAGTTAACAAAGGGGAGGAAGTCCACTTGAATCAATTAAAAGGCATTCATCATGTTACAGCCATCACAAGCAGTGCAGAAAAAAATTATGAGTTTTTCACATATACATTAGGAATGCGTTTAGTAAAGAAGACCGTCAATCAGGATGATATTCAAACGTATCACTTATTTTTTGCAGATGATACAGGAAGTCCGGGAACGGATATGACATTTTTTGATTTTCCAGGGATTCCGAAGGGCTCTCACGGAACAGACGAAATTTCGAAAACCTCCTTCCGGGTTCCGACAGATGAAGCGCTCGAATATTGGGTAAAGCGGTTTGACCGCTTAGAGGTCCCTCATTCAGGCATTCAGGAGCAGTTTGGCAAGAAAACTCTGTCATTCACAGATTTCGATGATCAAAAATACCAATTGATTTCGGATGAAGCCAATAAAGGAGTTCCATCCGGAATACCATGGCAGAAAGGGCCAATCCCGCTCGAATATGCGATCACCGGTCTGGGACCGCTATTTGTAAGGGTTGCTCAATTTGATTACTTTAAGGAAATGATGGAAAAAGTGCTGCACTTTAAGGAAATAGCTCAAGAAGGAGATTTCCATTTATTCGAAGTGGGTGAAGGCGGTAATGGGGCACAGGTGGTAGTGGAATATAACCCATCTCTTCCTCAAGCGCGCCAGGGCTACGGAACCGTTCATCACGCTGCATTCCGCGTGGAAGATAAATCTGTTCTCGAGGAATGGGATCAGCATTTGAGAGGCTTTGGTTTCCAGACTTCAGGGTTTGTCGACCGCTTCTTCTTCGGTTCTTTATACTCCCGGGTTGCTCCGCAGATTTTATTTGAATTCGCAACGGATGGACCTGGATTCATGGGTGACGAGCCTTATGAAACACTTGGGGAAAAGCTGTCACTGCCGCCTTTCCTTGAGCCGAAAAGGGACCAAATCGAAAGCTATGTCCGTCCGATCGATACAGTAAGAAGCACAAAGGATTTTGTAAAAGAATAACCATGCCAAAGGCACCTGTCAGTCCACTGCTTTAACGCGGTGGGGGACAGGTGCCTTTTTTTAGGGTATAATGGAGGTTATTCATTATAAAAGTAGGAGCAGAGGGCAGTGGAGAAACATAACAGCAAATACAGGTGGCTCGTCTTTGGCGCGGTTTTATTTACATACTTTTTGATTGTGAGCCAAAGGACAGCACCTGGTCTAATTACTGATCAATTAATGAAGGAGTTCGGCGTGACAGCTGCGGCCATTGGGCTTCTGACGAGCATCCAATTTTTTGCCTATGCGAGCCTGCAGGTCCCCATTGGAATATTATCCGACCGTTTTGGCCCTAATGTATTTTTAATTGCCGGAACTCTTCTAAACGGAATAGGGACGTTATTATTCAGTTTTGCCGCGAATGAATACATCCTTTTCGCAGCCAGGATGCTGGTCGGAATAGGTGATGCGACGATTTGGATTAATGTTGTCATCATTTTAGGCAGATGGTTTAAGGTAAATGAATTTGTGAAGCTGCTTGGCTTTGCAGGCATGTCCGGAAGCTTTGGATTTTTGCTCGCGACTGTGCCATTTTCCAATTGGATTTCCATATGGGGGTGGCGCATTCCGTTTTTGGCAGTCGGAATTATTTTGACCATCCTTGCCGTATTGCTATATATCATTTTAATCTGGCAGCCTTCACGAATGGGTATGGAGCCTAAAAAAACCAAAGATAAGAAAGAGCCAAAAGAAAAAACAGCAAGCATATTAAAGAGAATTTTTTCTGATCGTCAGGCTTGGGCCACGTTCTTCTGTCATTTTGGCCTGGTCGGCACTTATGTTGGTTTCATCGGATCGTGGGCTGTTCCGTATGGCATGGACATATATGGCCTGAGCCGTTCGGATTCCAGCCAGCTTGTTATGATCGGATTATTTGGTGCCATTATTGGTGCTCCCTTAATGAGCTTTATATCTGGCCGGATGGGCAGCATCAAACGTCCTTATCTTTTTGCCCACTCAATCGCAGTCCTTGGATGGGCAGCTTTTCTATTATTTCAGGGTAAGCCTCCATACCCGCTCCTGATTGTTCTTTTCCTGATCATGGGCTATGGAAATGGAGCAAGTACGCTGACGTTCGCGATTGTCAGAAAATCATTTGACATTCGGGATGTAGGTGTCGTTTCAGGATTTGCCAACACCGGAGGCTTTCTGAGCGCAGTTCTGCTGCCATTTATATTCGGAAAAGTATTAGATACATTTGAAGCAGGCTACCAGTACGGATTTATTATTCCGGTCATCTTTTCACTGATAGGACTCATGGGAGCTGGGTTAATAAAGGAAAAAGAACGCGCTCGGGCTGCAAATTAGCAAGGAGGCTGACAATTGCGTCAGCCTCCTTATTCTTTTATTCAAAAACAGCCGGGAATGCAAAAAAATAAATTTTCTGAAAATAGATTGATTAATTTCTGAGATTGTTTATACTAAACTTGTAACATACCGACCGGTCAGTTAGTGGAGGAGGGACAGAAATTTGGATTTCTCATACACACCAAAAGTGCGGCAGCTCATAAGGAAATTACATTTGTTTATGGAAGAAAGCGTTTATCCGAACGAAGCTTTATATGAACAGCAATTGAATGAACAGGAAAACCGCTGGAGTGCTATTCCGCCGATTATGGAAGAGCTGAAAAACAAAGCAAAAGAAGCTGGATTATGGAATCTGTTTTTACCGGATAGCGACTATGGTGCAGGCCTTACAAATGTTGAATATGCGCCGCTTTGCGAAATAATGGGGCGTTCAATAATCGCACCGGAAATCTTTAATTGCAATGCACCTGATACCGGAAACATGGAAGTGCTCGCAAGATACGGCACGGAGCAGCAGAAGAATGAGTGGCTGAAGCCGCTTTTAGAAGGGGAAATCCGATCCTGCTTTTCGATGACAGAGCCGGATGTGGCTTCCTCTGATGCCACAAATATTGAAGCGCGAATTGAAAAACAAGGTGCGGAGTATGTCATCAATGGTCGGAAGTGGTGGTCTTCCGGTGCGGGAGATCCGAGGTGCCGGATAGCGATCGTTATGGGAAAAACCGATCCGGACGCCAGCCGTCATGAACAGCAATCGATGATTCTCGTTCCTATGGATACCCCTGGAGTGAAAATAGAGAGGATGCTGCCGGTGTTTGGCTATGATCACGCTCCCCATGGTCATGCTGAAATTACATACGAGAATGTCAGAGTTCCGGCTGAAAATATCATTTGGGGAGATGGAAAAGGGTTTGCCATTGCACAGGGCAGGCTTGGTCCGGGGCGCATCCATCATTGCATGAGGCTGATCGGGGCGGCAGAGCGTGCTCTTGAAGAATTATGTAAGCGTGTACAAAATCGCGTTGCCTTTAGAAAACCGCTCGCAAGCCAGGGAGTCATCCGTGAATGGATAGCCGATTCCCGGATTGAAATTGAACAGGCAAGACTATTAACGCTTAAAGCGGCCCATATGATGGATACAGCCGGCAACAAAGCGGCAAAAACCGAGATTGCTATGATTAAGGTTGTGGCGCCATCCATGGCCCTTAAGGTGATTGACCGGGCAATCCAGGCGTTTGGAGCAGCAGGAGTGAGTGAGGATGTTCCGCTTGCCGCATTGTGGGCAAATGCCAGAACGCTGAGATTGGCAGATGGGCCTGATGAAGTACACCGGGCACAGGTTGCTAAGCTTGAATTGAAAAAATACCAATAGGAGCTGAAAAATTCATGAATGTGATGGAACTATTTGACCTGACCGGGAAGACTGCACTGATTACCGGAGGCGGGCGTGGGCTGGGTGCCCAGATTGCTGAAGGCTTAGCCGAGGCAGGGGCAAATGTCGTACTTTGTTCAAGAAAGGTGGAGGCATGTCAGGAAACCGCTGACCGCCTTGCAGCACTTGGTGTGAAAACATTAGCGCTTCCCTGTGACATCAGCAAACAGGAAGATGTCCGGAAAGTGGTTGAAGAAACGGTTAAGGAATTTGGAGCTATCGATATTCTTGTCAACAACAGCGGGGCCACTTGGGGAGCCCCCGCCGAGGAGATGCCGCTTGAAGCCTGGCAAAAAGTCATCAATGTAAATGTGACAGGGACGTTTCTAATGAGCCAGGCTGCAGGCAAGGTCATGATCGGGCAAGGGGCAGGAAAAATCATTAATATTGCCTCTGTTGCCGGACTTGGGGGCACTGACCCCCGGGTGATGGATACAATCGGCTATAACACCAGCAAAGGGGCCGTCATCACGATGACAAAGGATCTGGCAGTAAAATGGGGCAGATACAATATTAATGTGAATGCCATCGCGCCAGGCTTTTTTCCTACTAAAATGTCATCAGCGATTATGGAGCAGGGAAGAAACCCCATTCTGGAGGCAACACCTCTCCGACGCTTCGGTTCTGAGGATGATCTGAAAGGGGCCGCTTTGTTTCTGGCTTCCAATGCTTCAAATTATGTAACAGGAGACGTATTAATTGTGGATGGCGGAACACACGCCATGTAAAATGAGCAAATTTTGGAGGGGATTATTATGAGCGAGAAGAAAACCTGGCATGCCCGATATCCTGAATCAATTGCAGCCGAGGTAACGATTCCGGTTAAATCGATGCCTGAGATGCTTCAGGAAGTGACAGCGATGTATCCGCAAAATATTGCACTATCTTTTTATGGCCAAAAGATGAATTACGCGGAACTTCAAAAAGCCGTCTATGGATTTGCTGCATCTCTGCAAAAAAATGGCCTTCAAAAAGGCGACCGTGTTGCCATCATGCTGCCCAATTGTCCTCACTATGTGATTGCTTATTATGGAATACTTGCAGCAGGAGCGATTGTTACTCAAGTAAACCCGATGCTGGTTGAACGCGAGATCGAGCATATCATGAATGACTCAGGTGCTGAAACCCTTGTCGTGTTTGATGCCCTGTATCCTCGTGTTAAGGGTGTTCAAGGCAGAACGAAGGTTAGAAATATAGTCATTGTCAGTCTGCAGCCAACAAAAGCAGATTTTTCACCTGACAAAACATTCGAAGGTTTTTTACAGGAAGGCAATGGACAATACACCCCGGTCAACGTTGAGCCACAGCAGGATATTGCCGTTCTTCAATATACGGGCGGAACAACCGGACGGTCAAAAGGAGCCATGCTGACCCATTACAATGTTCTCGCAAATGTGGTACAGTCTTATGAATTTTTTAAAGATAGAACGGAAATAGGCGGGGAAAAATTCTTAACCGTCATACCTCTTTTCCATGTATTCGGCATGACAGCATGCATGAACTTTGCCATTTATACGGCCAATGAATCGATTTTATTGCCTCGCTTTGATTTGGAGGAAGTGCTGAATACGATTAAAAATGAGCAGCCATCTGTATTTCCAGGTGTTCCAACCATGTATGTGGCCATCACCAATCATCCGCGTGCAGAGGAATATGGCATTGACAGCATTGAAACGTGCAATAGCGGAAGCGCGCCAATGCCTGTCGAACTGCTGCGCGATTTTGAAAGAAAGACAGGGGCAAAAATACTTGAAGGCTATGGTTTATCCGAAGCTTCCCCAGTAACTCACTGCAATCCGCCTTTTTCAGAACGAAAGCCTGGAAGTGTCGGAATCGGCTTTCCTTCAACCGATTATAAAATAGTCGATCTGGCCACAGGTACTGAAGAGGTCCCGAATGGAGAATTGGGTGAGGTTATAATCAAGGGCCCGCAAATTATGAAAGGCTATTGGAATATGCCTGAGGAGACAGCGGTTACCTTACGGGATGGCTGGCTCTACACCGGTGATATTGCGAGAATGGACGAAGATGGATTCCTATATATTGTCGACCGCAAGAAAGACTTGATCATTGCAGGAGGGTATAATATTTATCCTCGTGACATTGAGGAAGTGCTTTATGAGCATCCGGCTGTCCAGGAGGCCGTAGTCATTGGCGTCCCGGATGCCTACCGGGGTGAAACAGTAAAAGCTTTCGTCGTCCTGAAAGCTGGCAAAACTTCGACCGAAGAAGATATCATTTCATACTGCAAGCAGAACCTGGCTGCCTATAAAATCCCATCGGCCGTTGAATTCCGCCAGGAGCTCCCAAAGACAAATGTCGGGAAAATCCTTCGGCGGGCTTTGCGGGATGAGGTTCGGAACCACTGATTTATATGTTATAATTCTGTCGATATTTACTAACAGAAGCGGGGACTAACATTGAAAGAAAAAATTACTGAAAAGAGCATCCGGCTATTTGATCAGAAAGGATTCAGCGAGACATCGATTCAGGATATAGTCGACAGCCTCGGTGTGACGAAAGGGACGTTTTATTACTATTTTTCCAGCAAAGAAGAGCTTCTGATGGACATCCATCTTCGCTACATTGATGACATGCTGGCCTTTCAGCACGAAATTCTCGGGGATGATTCAAAATCCAGCAAAGACAAACTCTTTGCGATTGTTCAAATGCTGATCAGCAATATTAAAACACAGGGAGCCAGCGCGAAAGTCTTTTTTAGGGAAATGCGCAACCTCAGTGACGCTAGCTTATCGGAAATCATTCCGAAAAGAGATCAGTTCAGGCTGAATATCGAAAAGTTAATCGAAGAAGGCAAACAGAACGGAGAGTTCCGTGAAAATCTCAACTCTCCGATTATTGCCTTTGGCATCCTGGGCGTCACCAACTGGAGCTATCAGTGGTTCAATCCGGATGGATCTATATCTGACCGGGAAGTGGCGGAGATATTTACGGAAATGATCTTAAAGGGGATTGAGATGTAAATCGAAATTCTTTTAAAGTAGGGAAAATAAAGATTCTTCTTTGTCTCTATTATTTAGTAGGTGACAGCATAGGACGGGAACTATATTTTAAGATACTGAGTTGATTGTAGCGGAAGACACTTGACTCCTGCGGGAGGAGAGGGAGCGGGAGACCCCACAGGCGAAGCCGAGGAGGCTCCCGTTCCTCCCCGCGGAAAGCAAGTGACTGCAGCGGAAATCAACGGGCAGTATAAATAAGGTATAACAATCTATTAAAACATAATTTTTAAGACATACCAACTGGTCAGTATAAGGAGGAGAAAAGATGAATGCAAATGATGTTAAGCAAATTACCGTTATCGGTGCCGGGCAGATGGGCCACCAGATCGGAATGCTGTGTGCGCTGGGAGGTTATGAAACGATTATCCAGGATCTGAACGAAAACGCATTGCAGGATGCTGAAGCAAAGCTTCAAACCATTATGTCTAAATGGGTCTCCAAGGGCAAACTAGCTGAAGATGCTAAAGCCTCTGCATTTAATAGGCTGCGCTTTTCCGCCAGCCTTGAAGAAAGTGTAAGGAACTCCGACTTGATCATTGAAGCAGTAACCGAAAAGCTTGATGTAAAAAAAGAGGTCTTCAGGAAACTGGAGCATCATGCTCCTCCACATGCCATTTTTGCGACCAATAGTTCAACCATCGTGAATAGTTTAATAGCTGGTGAAACGGAGCGGCCGGAAAAAGCCGTCAATATGCATTTCTTTTTCCCTCCTCTCGTGATGGACTGTGTGGAAGTAGTCATGAGTGAACAGACATCTGAAGAAACGGCACAAATAGCGATGGAAGTCTGTAAAAAGATTAATAGAACTGCCGTCCTGCTGAAAAAAGAAATTTCCGGCTTCGTCGCAAACCGCATTCTAGGTGCGCTGCAAAAAGAGGCAGTGGCTTTGTATGAACAAGGGATTGCAGATTATAAAGATATCGATATCATCTGCCGGAAAGCCTTGAATCACCCAATCGGCCCTTTTGAGCTCATGGATTTATCCGGACTGGATGTCGCCTATTATGTAATGGATCAACGTTATCGCGAGACAGGAGATCCTGCAGATAAACCATTTGACTGTGTTGCCGAAAAAGTGGCTAAGGGAGAATTGGGCAGAAAAACAGGTAATGGATGGTATGAATATTCTCCCAATAAGGTGAAGAGTTAAGGGGTGTCATCATGCATGAAATGCAGGTAACAGTAAGGTTTTGTGAGACCGATGCACTTGGCCATATCAACAATACAAGTTATTTTATTTACCTTGAAGAAGCACGGGTGAAATATTTTGAGACACTTGGCTACACCATGGATGTGAAAAAATGGTGTTTTATCCTGGCCTCCACCAAGTGCGACTTTCTAAGCCAGGGATATTTCAACCAAATCCTTACGGTAAAAACCTGGGTATCAAGGATTGGCAGCAAAAGCTTTCAGCTGGATCATGAAATTGTCTGCACCCAGACAGGCAACCTTATTGCCAGAGGGAGCGCCGTAATCGTCTTTTTTGATTTCGCCAACCAGGAAAGTGCTGTTATACCTGATTTTCTTAGGGAAGGTTTAAACCAAAATTTAATAGAAACATAAATTCATTTTCCTATAAAGTGAAACTTCAATCAGTGAGGGTTTTCCTTATCCCCCACTGATTGTTAGGTGAACTAATCGGGCCTTACGGGCAGTTTGACTCTCCACTTATCCTCCTTCGATTCCTCTGAGTCTTGAAGTGGGGGTCTTACTGCCCGTTAGACTGCGATAAAGAGGAGGACCACATGCCGAAGCAAATGAGCAAGGATACCATTCCCGTTAGAAAAGGAGAGCAATTGAATACCGTTGAATTGGAAAAATTCCTGCGGACTGAAATCGGGAATCTTCCAAATGAACCTCTCGATATTCTGCAGTTCTCTGCAGGTCACTCCAATCTGACATATCAGCTGAAAATAGGAGATTGGGAAGCCGTACTCCGCCGGCCGCCGCTTGGGCCGGTCGCTCCGAAAGCTCATGACATGGAGAGGGAATTCAGAGTGATTTCTGAAATCCACCCTTTCTTCAAGGAAGCCCCAAAGCCGCTCCTATTTACGCAGAATAGTGAAATCACAGGGGCACCGTTTTTCATTATGGAAAGGCGGCATGGAGTTGTTTTAGATACCTCCTTCCCTGAAGGAATGGAACCGGACGAGGGAATATGCGGCAGGCTGTCCGAAATTATGGTTGATAAACTTGCCGAACTTCATTCCATTGACTATAAGAAAACCGGATTAGCCGAAATCAGCAATCCTGATGGATTTATGGATAGGCAGGTGCATGGCTGGATTGGCCGGTATGATCGGGCAAAAACGGATGAAGTTTCTGAAGCGGATATGCTTAAAAAGTGGCTGAACCGCCATATCCCGGTAAGTCCCGATCCCGCCATCATCCATTATGATTATAAGCTGAACAATGCAATGTTCAATGAGGATTTTACAGAAATGACAGGCCTTTTCGATTGGGAGATGGCCACGGCAGGCGATCCGCTTGCAGACCTTGGTGCAGCGATGAGCTATTGGATACAGGGAGACGATCCCGATCTGCTCAAGTTTGGTTTAGGAAAACCCCCGGTAACCGTTCTTAGCGGTTTTTACTCCCGCAGAGAATTTATGGAGGCATATGCGAAAAAGACTGGGCGTGATCTCGGCAGCATGAATTTTTATTTAACTTTTGCTTACTTCAAGCTGGCCGTCATTTGCCAGCAAATCTATTATCGCTACAAGAATGGCCAAACATCTGATCCTCGATTTTCACAATTCAATCGATTCGTTAAAGTACTCCTGAAACATGCTGTACAGGCTGCAGATGAGAAAATTTGAAATGAATAGATGCTAAGGAGAGTGAATCCGTATATGGAAAAAGTAAACACAGCCAATCGCGGTGCGAGTTTTTTGTTCGCAAAGCTTAATCCTGAAACACTTTTCACACCCGAGGATTTTACAGATGAGCATATCTTAATCGGAAAAACGGCTAAACAATTTGCTGAAAAAGTGGTTCAGCCTGAAAAGGAACGGATCGAAAACCAGGATTTTGAGCTGGTTACGGATTTACTGAGGAAGGCGGGCGGACTTGGTCTGCTTGCCCATAGCATTCCCGAAAGATACGGCGGTCTGGGCCTGGATAAAATCAGCAAGGGAATCGTCGGTGAAAACATTGCCTCATCAGGCGGTTACGGGGTAGCCCACTCCAACCATACCTGCATTGCGACCCTGCCGATTACTTACTTCGGAACGACTGAGCAAAAAGAAAGGTATTTGCCGAAGCTTGCCTCTGGGGAGTACATTGGCGCTTACTGCCTGACAGAACCGAACGCAGGATCTGATGCTCTTTCCTCACAGACTACGGCCGTTCTGAATGAAGAAGGAACCCATTATATTTTAAATGGCACCAAAATTTATATTACGAACGCTGTCTTTTCTGACACATTCATTGTTTATGCCAAAGTGGACAGCCGGCATTTTACCGCATTTATCGTCGAACGGAACACTCCGGGGCTATCCCTTGGCCCGGAAGAAAATAAGATGGGCATCAAAGGATCTTCAACCAGGTCGGTCATTTTTGAAGATTGTCCTGTGCCTGCAGAAAATTTGCTTGGGGAAGTAGGCAAGGGCCACATCATTGCTTTGAACGTCTTGAATTTGGGCCGTTACAATTTAGGTTCTGCCTGCATGGGGGCAGCAAAATCAGGATTGAAGAAAGCCCTCCAATTCACAGGTGAAAGAAAACAATTTGGAAAATCGATTGCAGATTTCCCGGCTACGAAAGAAAAAACGGCGAAGATGGCAGCCAGAATTTATGCTGCTGAATCACTGCAATACCGCACCGCAAGCCTGCTGGAAGAATCGCTGGGAGACTTATATTATTCAACTGATTTAAAGCTTATTGGAAAAAGAATGAGCGTATATGCCACAGAATGTGCGATCTGTAAGGTGTTTGGCTCGGAAACACTGGATTTTACGGCAGATGAAGCACTGCAGCTTCATGGCGGAGCGGGATTCATCAAGGAATACGGTGTGGAACAAATGTATCGGGATTCCCGCATTAATCGTATTTTTGAGGGAACAAATGAGATTAATAGACTGCTGATTCCTACACACCTTTTCCGTAAAGCACTAAAGGGTGAAATTGATTTAGCCGCAAGAGTTGAGGAGGCTGTTGTTCAGTTGAGCAAACCTGCTCCAATCAGGCCGGCGATTTTTGAGAAAGAAAGAGCAGCGGTTGATACAATAAGAAACCTGTTCCTGCTGAATGCAGGACTCGCTTATGAAGCATTTGGCGATACCCTTGTTCATGAACAGGAAGCCCTAATGAAGCTTGCGGATCTCGCCATTGCCCTGTATGCAGCAGAATCAGCTGTTTATCGGACTTTCAAAGTCATTCTGAAAAATGGCGAAGAAAAAGAAGAATTGAAAATTCAGCTGTCCAGGACTTTTCTGGAAGGGGCAATTTGGGAAGCAGAAAGGCTATCCCGCCAGCTGGTGTCAGAATTGGCTTCAGATGATAAAAGGGATGCGCTGATCGGAGTAGTCATCCGGGAATGCAGCAGGTTCAGCTCCTTTGGGAAAGAAAGTGCCAGGAACCGGAGAATAGCTGAGCTTGTTTATGAAAAGGGCGAATATTGCTGCTAGAAATATAGAGAAGGAGTGTTTGAAAATGAAAGCCATTCAATTCAAAGAATATGGGGGACCTGAAGTTCTTAACGTAATCGAAATGGACCGGCCGAAGCCGGCCGGCCGGGATGTTTTAATCGAAGTGCATGCCATTGGAGTGAACTATGCCGATACCGCAAGAAGAGAAGGGCAGTATGTGGTACCGACTCCTCTGCCGTTCATTCCAGGTGCAGAGGTGGCAGGTGTGGTCGCAGCAGCAGGTGAAGAGGCGAGTATTCCCGTCGGCACCAGGGTTGTGACGCTAATTGAATCAGGCGGCTACTCGGAATATGTTACAGCCGATGAAAGGGGTCTGATTCCGCTGCCGGAAGGACTGGATTTCAATCTTGCTGCGGCACTGCCCCTGCAAGGACTGAGTGCCTATCATATTTTGAAAACGATGGGCCGGCTTGAAGCGGGTGAAAGTGTCCTTATCCATGCAGCCGCGGGAGGAGTGGGAACACTTGCCGTTCAGCTTGCAAAATTATTCGGGGCCGGGAATGTCATTGCTACAGCCAGCACTGATGAAAAACTGCAGCTTGCAAAAGCAATGGGAGCCGATGTCCTCGTCAACTATACAAATGAAGGCTGGGAAAATGAAGTACTCGAAGCAACTGGCGGAAAAGGTGTGAATGTAGCACTCGAAATGGCAGGCGGGGAAATTTTTAATAAAACCCTGAAATGCCTTGCCACCTTTGGCCGCCTGGTCATTTATGGTGTGGCAAGCGGGGAGCAGAGCCGGTTTTATCCTTCTTCCTTAATGGGGCGGAACCAATCGGTCATCGGATTTTTCCTGCCGCAGATTATGAGGAAACCGGAGTTGCTGCAGCCGAGCATGCAGGAATTATTATCTTACACAGCCAAGGGAAAGCTGAAGCTGACCATTGGAGAAGTTCACCCTCTAGAAGATGCTGCCAAAGTGCATGAGCGGATGCAGTCGCGGCAAACAAAAGGAAAGCTTATTCTTGTACCTGCAAGATAATCGGAAGCCTGCCATTAATCAAGTGGCAGGCTCTTTTTCTATTAAACTGACAGGATAATAGGGATTTGTATAGAAAATAAGTAGTATAGGCGAATTTTTGATGGTGGTGTTTACATATGGAAAAGGAAGAGATCAAGAAAAAGGTACAAAATACATTCGGTAAAAACGCAGAAAAATATGTTACAAGCAAAATTCATGGAGATGCCGCTGAATTACATCAGCTCGTTCAAACTCTGAATCCGCAGGAGGATTGGGTGGTGCTGGATATCGCGACAGGCGGCGGGCATGTGGCCAAAAGTCTGGCGCCATTTGTTTCCCAGGTCTTCGCAGCTGATTTGACAAAAGAAATGCTGGTGAATACCGCACGCCACCTGGAAAGCTATAAAAATATCTGGTATATCGTTGCAGATGCGGAAGCTCTGCCATTTCTGGATGAGTCCTTTGATGCTGTCACCTGCCGGATTGCGCCACACCATTTTCCCCATCCGGAGAAGTTCATTGCTGAAGCTGGCAGGGTATTAAAGCCAGGGGGAAGCTTTTTGTTAGTCGATAATGTATCACCCGATGAAAAAGAGCTCGCAGACTATATGAACACTGTTGAAAAATTGCGGGATGACAGTCATTGCCGGTGTTTGTCTAAGGCAGAGTGGAGAAAGCTGTTTGCTGCTTCGGGACTAAATGAAACGAACACGAAAAGCAGGAAGAAAACCTTCGAATTCCCTTCCTGGGTGAGGCGGACGGCTGAAAGTGATGAACAGATCAGGGCAGTCGAAGAGTATATTCTGCAGGCTGATCAGGCTGCTGCGGATTATTTTCAAATTGAACTTCATGAAGGCAAGGTCCAATCCTTTAAAGTGGATGAATGGATGGCACTTTGCATAAAACAATAGGAGGAAACGATCATGGATTTAAACCTGAAAAATAAAATTGCGCTTGTCGTGGCATCAAGCCAGGGCCTCGGAAAAGCAATTGCGGCACAGCTTGCAAAAGAAGGCACTAAGGTAATGATAACAAGCAGGGACGAAGCCAAACTTAAGAGCGTTCAAAAGGAATTCCGTGAACAATTCAATGCCGATGTTGAGTATTACCGCGCAGATGTAACGAACCCTGAGGATATTAAAAGCCTGATTAAGCATACAGCAGAAACCCTTGGGGGAATTGATATTTTAATCAACAATGCCGGAGGGCCTCCCGGGGGAACGTTTGAAACCTTAACAGATGAAGACTGGGAAAAAGCGTTTCAGCTAAATCTATTAAGCCATGTCCGGCTGATCCGTGAAGCACTTCCTGAATTAAAGAAAAACGGCGGCAGGATCATTAATATAGCATCATCAAGCATTAAGCAGCCGATACCGGGCCTTCTGCTATCCAATACATTCCGGCTTGGGATTGTCGGACTGACCAAAACACTCTCAGAGGAATTGGCAGCTTATAATATTTTAATCAATACAGTAGCTCCGGGAAGAATTGCGACCGACCGCGTTGATTATCTGGATCAGCATAATGCCGACCGGCAGAATATCACCAAAGAAGAAGTGGTGGAAAGGGCTAAAAGCAGCATTCCGCTGCGCAGGTACGGTACGCCGGAAGAATTTGCGAACGTCGTCACTTTCCTTGCATCTGATGCCAGCAGCTACGTGACCGGAAGCTCAATTTTAGTCGATGGCGGGATGGTGAAAGCTTTATAGGAGGGGGCTAATGGGGTAGTTTGCTTGTCAAGTTCAAATCGACAGAGAAGTAGGAAAACCTAGAGTCTGAGTCCGAACCTGGCCAAACTTCGGACAGAGAAAGTGGAAAACCTAGATTTCGAGTCGGAACCTGGCTCAACTTCGGACACAGAAAGCAGGAAAACGTGGATCTGAGTCCAAAACCCAATGCAACTTCAGACAGAGAGGACGTAAAACCTGGAGTCTGAGTCAGAACCTGGGCAAACTTCGGACACACTAGACGGAAACCCTAGTGTGTACCCAGCTCAACTTCGGACAAAGAGCCCGTAAATCCAGAATCAAAGCACAAACCCAGCGCACCTCCTGAAAAACTCAGCAAAAAAGACGATTTTCCGCATCACCTCCCCGGAAAATCGTCTTTCTCATTAATCCCGTTTTGTAATTAGAATCCAGATATACAGAAGAATTGAAATCACTACCGATCCGGCTGCTGCCAAATAAATCGTGTTGTACCCAAACAAATGAGCGATCTGCCCAAACACGATGGCGCCAATTCCAACCCCAAGGTCAAAAAAGGAGAAGAATGTTGCATTGGCCATCCCGCGCCGATTGACAGGCGCTTCTTTTACAGACCATGCCTGAAGGGCAGGCTGGACTGATCCGAATCCGAGACCATAAAAAATCGCAGCTATATACATAATCATGCTGCTCGGAAGCCATGCCAGCAGGAACATGGCTGCCAAAATCAGCACCGCTCCTGGTAAAAATACAGCCTGGTGGCCTCTTTGATCATATAATCTGCCGGCAAAAGTCCGGGAAATCATTAATGCTATGGCAAACAGCAGGAAGTACCAGTGGATGCCGCCTATCCCTTTTTGGGCTGAGTAAATAGGAAGAAATGATGCGATGCCCCCGAAGGTGACGGTGATGAAAAATAAAAGAAAAGAAGGTCTTAAAGCACTTTTTTCATAGATATCCCACCGCTTCAAAGGAACAGTTTGTTTTTCAGCCTGCTTGTAGCTGATCCTCGATGACAATACCAGTGCGGCTAAACCCAGCAGGGCACAAATTAAAAATAAGAGTTTGAAAGAGATAACTCCGGCGAGCGCCAATCCGAGGGTGGGGCCGAATGCCAGGGCAATGTTCCCGGAAAGCCCGAAGTATCCCATTCCTTCCCCGCGCCGCTTGGCAGGTATTAAATCAGTGGCAATGGTTCCCGAGGCTGTAGTTGAGAAACCCCAGCCAAATCCCTGGATAATCCTTAACACAAATAAGAAGATTAAACTATTAATAAAACCGAATGAACCTACTGAGAGCACGAAAATTGCAAGACCTGTTAAATAGACAAAGCGCCTGCCCCTCGTCTCCAGGGTATGCCCTGCATAAGGACGCAATAGCAGAGCAGAAAAGGTAAAGATCCCGACAACTATCCCGATCAGCTGGTCATTCCCGCCCAATTTTTCCACAAAAAGAGGGATAGTGGGCAAAGTCATTTGAAATCCGAGAAAAATAAAAAAGTTGGACATCAAGATTAGAACAAAATCCCTGGACCATATCTTTTCGGAACCTGCAGTCTGTTTTTTTGCTTCTCCTGTTAAAGTATCAGCCATATAATTCCTCCCGCATTGCTGTAAAATGATTAGGTAAACTAAATATTTTTCTATTATAAAGGAAAACAAATGGAAATTCTATTTTAAGGAGCGGAAAGATGAAGATTAGAGAAAGAGGAGTAACAATTGGGAAACTCCAGACTGGCGAAAAAAATTGCATTACAGATGTAGAAGGGGTCATGGTAGGCCACATCACTCTGGAATATCCTCTGGATGATGACCAATATGTCTGTACTGGCGTAACCGCCGTTTTGCCCCATGGAGGAAATCTTTTTCGAGAAAAAGTCCCGGCAGCCTCCTATGTCATCAATGGCTTTGGAAAAACGACAGGTCTGGTGCAGGTGGAAGAACTGGGTGTGATTGAATCTCCAATTATGCTGACCAATACATTTGGGGTGCCGGCAGTCACACAGGGAACTCTGGAATACATACTGCGAACCACTCCGGAAATTGGGGACACAACCGGAACCGTGAACATCGTCGCGGGAGAATGCAATGACGGATATTTGAATTCCATCCGGGCACTCCCTGTAAAACCGGAACATGCAATAGCAGCCATTCAAAATGCCAAGCCGGAAAAAGTGGAAGAAGGTGCGGTCGGAGCGGGTAAAGGCATGGTGTGTTTTGGCTATAAAGGCGGCGTGGGTGCTTCTTCACGGGTAATCACTGAGGAACAAAGCACAAATGAATACAAAATCGGATGTCTGGTGGTCACCAACTTCGGCAATAGAGACGAATTTCCGTTCAATAAATATGGACTCTCAGAAATTCCGCCGAAAACAAAGGACACGCCGGATGGCTCAATCATGATCATCCTGGCTACAGACGCACCTGTCAGTGACAGGCAGCTGAAAAGGTTCGCGAAGAGGTGCGGGATAGGCCTCGGGCGGACAGGAAGCCATTTTAGTAACGGCAGCGGTGACATTGTTATAGCTTTCTCCACCGCTAACAAAATACTTCATGGAAGCAGCAGTATGATCGAAACTGCCCAATTTATCAGAGATGATCACCCTATAATGAATCAGCTATTTCAAGCTGCAGCCGAGGCGGCGGAGGAAGCGATTCTTAATTCGCTGTCACAGGCAAGGACCACAAAAGGGCGGAATGGAAGAGTAGTGGAGGGGATGTTTTCCCATTAATTGTTTAAAAGTTCTCTTGAGCGGGTACATTGTAATTAACAAGCTTAGCAGCTGCTAAAAAAATTTCCAAAAAAATATGATTTGAATTATCTGAAAACTTCTGTTATAATAGAAAAAAGGTCAAGGGGTTGATTTTAATGGAAAAACGTCTACTTAACTCGCCGCAACAGTCTGAGGAAAACGTGTCATTGTTAGCAGAACAAGTCCTAAATCAAGCTCTTAAGGAATATCGAATTGAAAAGCTTCGCGAAAAAATTGATGAAGCTCTCACTAGCCGAAACCAAGAAGAATTCATGCGCCTTACTGATGAATTAAAGAAAATCTCTTAAACAAAGCAAATAATACTAATGTTAAAAAGGCAGCCGGTTCGAAAGAACGGGGCTGTCTTTTGTTGTTTTAAAGCCTAGATATTATGCGGTGTAATAGCTCCCAAAATATAGAGGAACTGAGAAAAATGGTGGTTAATCTGCCGGATTAATGACGATGATCGGAGCAGAACAGAAGGAGTGGCAGTTAATCGGATTGAATAGAGACTAAGATGAGAGTAGAGCAGAGAAAATGGTAGTTAATCAGATGAAATAGCGACGAAAATAGAAGTAGAGCAAAGAAAAAGGTCGTCATAACGGCTCCATGACGCCAAAAATCTGAAGCAGGGTAGGAAAATGGTCGTCATACCCGCTCTATGACGCCCAAAACCTGGAGCAGGCGAGGAAACAGGTCGTCATCACCGCTCCATGACGTCCAAAATCTGAAGCAGCTAAGGAAAACGGTCATCATACCCAACTTCCCACAACAAAGCATCCTCCCGCTGTCCCACCAAAGCCTGTTCCACCAAACTGTTCCAAATCGTTCCAAAACGAAACACTGAAACTGTCCCCAAACACATCAATCCTTAGTACAAAGGGCATTCCGCATTGGCACAATAATTGCAATAAAAATAACTAAGCAAAAATGAATATAAAAAGTGCAAAGGGGAGGAAGCTATGTTTGAAGAGAAATTGGATTTAAGATTGCCGGGGCCAGTTCAGGTTCCGAAAGAAATACAGCGTGCCATGCTGAGAAGTTTCGATCATCCCATGATGGATTACCGGAATCCGGCCTTCCAGGATGTGCTGCAGGAAACAACTGAAAAGTCCAAAATGATATTCCAGACTGAAAACCTGGTGATCCCGCTTACCTCGAGCGGAGCTTCTGCTCTTGAAACAGCGATCATTAACACGGTTGGCCCTAATGATACGATCATTCTTTGCGTAGTCGGCTATTTTGGCGAGTACCTCCAGGGAATTACAGACCATATCGGCTGCAAAACCGTCCGGGTCGATGCGGAATGGGGAAATATTGTCGATCCTGAAGATGTGAGAAAAGCATTGAAGGAAAATCCTGAGGCAAAGGCGGTTTTTGCGACACACTGTGAAACATCCACCTCTGCAATCAATAACATTCAAGAGATTGCAGCAGTTGTAAAAGAATCAGAAGCAATATTCCTCGTTGATGCGGTCAGCTCGATTGTAGGAACTCCTCTTTATATGGACGAATGGGATATTGATATAGTGGCAACCGGAGGACAGAAAGCATTAATGCTGCCCCCCGGACTTGCCTTGATTACTTTGAGTGAAAAAGCGTGGAATACTGTAAATAGTCATCAATGCCCATCCTTTTATTTTGACCTAAAACTTTATAAAAAAAGCCTGGAATCTGGAACTGGAACACCTTATACGCCTAATATATCACTTGTGTGCGGACTGCTTGAAGCATGCAATATGATTGAAAAAAGCGGAGGAATAGAAGCTGAATATAAAAGGCATGCTGCACTTCGGAACATGACAAGGGCAGGGGTGAGGGCATTAGGCCTAGAACTGCTGGTGGATGACTCTGCTGCCAGTCCAACCCTGACTGCCGTAAAATTAAATAATGCCGATGAATTCCGAAAGATGATTCGGGAAGAATTCCATATCGCATTGGGAGGCGGTCTTGGAAAGGTGAAGAATCAGATTCTGCGCCTGGGACATATGGGTTATACAGATGCTGCAGACATGCTGAAGATGTTTGCTGCGATGGAGCTTGCTTTAAAGAAAAGCGGACACGAAGTGGAGTTGGGTGCAGGAGTTTCCGCAGCTCAGCGGCATTGGCTTGAAAATCCATATTGTTAAATTCCTGATCCTAAGGAGATGTGATCCCGGTGAACATACTTGAAAAACGACTCGCCGACCTGGCAAACCTGCCTTCAGTTACTCCTGGGGATCAGATCCATTTGACACCTGATTGTGTATTTGTCAGCGGCCAAAGTTCCCGTAATGTCATTAAGGCATTTAACAGGCTGGGCTTCAAAAACGTAAAAAATTCAGCCAGGATTCTCTTTTCTCTTGGAAAGACAGAAGATAAAGATATCCGCCAATTCTGTAAAGAGAAAGGAATAAGAGTTATAGATTGTGATCTGCCCGAGCATTTTCGGGCAGAAAATAAGCTGATGCATGGAATGGTCATTGCAGTGATAGATGAGGATATGAAGTGCCTGGGAGGAAGAGGGGCCATTCCCATCGTCATCTCGCCGGATTCAATGGCAGCTTGCCTGGCAGCTGGATCATTTACTATGTTCATACCTGAATCTGTTTATATTGAAATAAATGGAGCATTAAGCGGAAAAGTAAACGGTAAAATGCTTTGCAGCTATCTGTTGAATATTTTTGAGGACAGCTTAATAGGAAATGCAGTGATTTTGGGAGGAAAGGTTCTTGAACAATTGAATACAGACGATCTTAAGGAGCTATCCTATTTTTTTCAGCTTTCCGGCACGGCAGTGGGGATTTGTTCACCCGGGGGGCCGTTTGGCCAGGTTGAAAGCGTGATTAAAATAAAGTCAGACGCTATGAATTAAAAATAGTCCGACTATTATGAAAACTTACCGAAATTTTCCTTGGCATCTGGTAAGATAAAATTAATATAATAATTAAACTTGTCCAAGAGAAAAAGGAGAATGAGGTGTAGTGATGTCTGAAATTGCCATTCTGACCCCCCTTGATGCACTGATACAAGTCTCGAGGGAAGCTGCGAAAAAGACAGGAGAAGATGTCGCTGTAAGAAAAGTGAGCTTCCAAAATGCTATTGCAGCTGCAAAGGAATTTGAAAAATCCGGCACAGAAGTCATTATCAGCAGAGGAACAATGGGCTTAAAGCTGATTGAGTCCGACCTTAGCATACCGGTTGTGCAGATTCCCATAACCGGGTATGATCTGCTCCGTACGATTAAAGAAGCACAAAAATTAGGACAGAGAATTGGAATAGCTGACTCCCGGGATGTTCTGCAGGGAATCGAAACGATTGAATCTGTGCTGGGCATTTCGATTGAAAAGCATAGTGTTGTCTCACCAGAGGAAGCAGAGGCAGCGGTAGAGGCTCTCAGAAAAAAAGAAATAGATGTACTGATCGGCAAAAGTATTTTTATAAACAAAGTGAAAAAGGATTCGATTAAAACGGTGATATTAACGTCTGGAGTGGAATCGGTCATCCAGGCGATTCATGAAGCAAGAAGCCTGATTGATGTAAGGCGCACAGAACTAAAACGAACAAAGGAACTTCAGGCAATTCTTGATTTTATTGCGGATGGTGTAATTGCTGTGGATGAAAAAGGGATTATTACAGTATGCAATCCTTCCGTCTACAGCATCTTGAACCTCCCTTATGATTCGGTTATCGGTAAGCAGATTGATGATATTCTCGTAAATTCACAAATGAAAAAGGTTCTTTCGACCGGGAAGGAAGAGCTGAACCGCATCCAGGATGCAAATGGTGTGAAGGTGGTTGCCAATCGAATACCCATAAGGCACGAGCAAAAGGTGTTTGGGGCTGTCTGTACGTTTCAGGCGGTACACAAACTTCAGCAGCAGGAGCAGGAAATCCGTAAAAAGCTTCTTCACCGCGGCCATGTTACGAAATACAGTCTTAATAATATAGTCGGGGAAAGTGAGATGTATCAAAAAGCGATTCAAAAAGTGAAGAAATATTCACAAGTGGATTCTACAATTCTCCTGACGGGTGAAACGGGCGTAGGAAAAGAAGTGTTTGCCCATCTGATCCATAGTTTCAGCAAGCGGTCGGAAGGGCCATTCGTTGCAGTGAACTGTGCGGCTATTCCAGAAAACCTCCTCGAAAGCGAGTTATTTGGCTATGTCGAAGGAGCCTTTACGGGAGCGAAAAAAAGCGGAAAAACTGGATTATTTGAATTGGCTCATCAGGGAACCATTTTCCTCGATGAAATCGGCGAACTTGCTGAATCCCTTCAGGCCCAGCTGCTCAGGGTTCTGCAGGAAGGGGAAGTGATGCGGCTTGGAGATGAAAGGGTCATCCCCATTAATATTCGGGTGGTCGCTGCATCGAACCGGAACTTTGAAAAAATGGTTGAAGAAGGAAGCTTTAGGGCTGATTTGTATTATCGCCTTAATATCCTTGATATCCCGATTCCTTCATTGCGTGAGCGGATTCCTGATATTCCTTTATTATGCGATTTCTTCTTGAATGAATTGGAACCGGGCATCCGGAGAAATAGTAAGGGTTTCACTGCTGAAGCTATGAAAATCCTGCAAAGCTATGATTGGCCGGGGAATATACGCCAGCTAAGGAACATTGTTGAACGGGCAATGATTCTTTCCCCTGAAAGTATGATAGATGCAGAAACAGTTATAGCAGCAGGCGGGAAAGACTTTACCAAACTGCATGAGTTTAAACAACACAGCAAAGATGAAGAATTTGATTCAGAGACGAAACTTCAGAACTTTGAGAAAGAGTATATTCTGAACGTGCTGAAGCAGGTAAACGGCAATAAGACAGAAGCGGCAAAGATTCTGGGGATCGGCAGGACGACCCTCTGGCGAAAAATAAATAGTTTGTGAGGAGGAGAAAAATGAATGAAACAATGGCACCGCCTCCGCTGAATGAAAATGTCCTATCCAGATTAAGAAGTATTTTCGGCGAAGACCGGCTTTTAACCAATAGCACTGACATGATGACTTACTCCTATGATGCATCCTTTGAAACACAGCTCCGTCCAAAAAATCCCCAGGCGGCCGTTATTGCGCTTTCAACTGAAGAAGTCAGTGAATGTGTTAAGCTGGCCAACGAATTTAAAATTCCTGTATACCCGAGGGGAGCAGCAACAGGGCAAACAGGCGGAGCCGTTCCAGTTAAAGGCGGCATTATGCTGGATTTATCGAAAATGAACAGGATACTGGAAATCGATCACCGGAATATGCAGGCAGTGATTGAGCCGGGAGTCATCCAAAATGATTTAAATGAAGCATTAAAGCCTTATGGGCTAAGGTTTCCACCAGACCCGGGAAGCGCCAATATGTGCACAGTGGGCGGCATGGTTTCTAACAATTCAAGCGGACTGAGGGCAGTCAAATATGGTGTCACCCGCCATTATGTGCTGGGAATGGAAGTCGTGCTGCCCACTGGTGACATCATCGTGACCGGCGGAGCTAAATCGAAGGCGCTTAAATCGGTCTCCGGCTATGACCTCGCCCACTTAATGATCGGTTCGGAAGGCACGCTTGGAATTGTGACGCGACTGCGACTCAAACTATTGCCGCTCCCTGTCACGAGAGGAATCGTCCTGTGCTCTTTTGAGAGATTGGAAGAAGCAGGCGAGGCTGTTAACGCTGTATTTTCTTCAGGCCTGCAGCCATCAGCCATCGAAATCATGGACTTCAATTGTACAAAGGCTGTGAATATGATGAAGCCGGAGCTGAGTCTTCCGCTGAACAATGAAGCAATATTGGTTTTTGAAGTGGATGGAGCCAGGGAGGAAGTTACTTCGCAAGTGAACCGGCTCAAAGCTGTGGTCGAAAAATTTACGAATTATATAAAGTTCAGCGATGAGCCGGAAGAGTGTGAAAAGCTCTGGCAGGCAAGGAAGCTTGTTGGTGCAGCTGTTGGGCTTTTGAAGCCGGGCGGTTTCCGGGTGTATGGCGGCGAAGACATCTGCGTGCCAATTTCAAAACTCCCTGAAACACTGCGGGAGATTCATAATATCGCAGACAGATATGGCATCATCTGCGGGATATACGGTCATGTTGGCGATGGGAATATGCATACTGGTCCTGTGGTGAATATGAATAACCAGCTGGAAATGGAAAATGTGCAGAAAATGATCGATGATATTCATGAGCTCGCAATCAGGATGGAAGGAACCACAACGGCTGAACATGGAGTGGGAATTGTCCGTGCCAAATATATGGATGTTGAGCATGGAGCAGCCATGGAAGTGATGCGGGCTATTAAGAAGACTCTTGATCCGAATAACATTTTAAATCCGGGCAAAATGGCACTGCCTAATTAGGGTGGAGGTGAATGAGGATTGAAATTGCTGACGGCGGAAGAATCTATGAAAACCTGTGTACGCTGCGGTGCATGCCGCAATGTGTGCCCAACTTTAAACATTACAGGCAGGGAAGCTGATGGCCCCAGAGGAAGGGTATTAATGGCCAGAAGTCTGATTGAGGGCAATATTCCCGTAAATCAGGAAATCAAAGAACAGCTCGACCGATGCCTCCTGTGCTCAGCCTGTGTGGATGCCTGCCCTATTGATGTTCAGGTGCCGGATATCGTCATGCTTGCCAAGGAACGGATAGCAGCAGAGACTGAAACAGCTGCTAAAACGGATATTAAAAAGCCTGCATATCCGGAACGCACTTTTAAAGACTACTTTTTTGATCATGTTCTTGCCAATCAAAAAAGGCTCAATACGGTTGGCAATCTTCTATGGTTTTATCAAAAAAGCGGACTTCAGACCGTAACCAGAGGACTGGGCATCCTAAAATTCTTCCCGGAGCAGATGAGGCAAATGGAAAGAATAACGCCTGCCATTTTGCCGCCTTCAAGGCGGAAACACCATCCTGAGTTTACGCCGAGTGCATATGAAGAAAAGGAACCAAGGGGCCGGGCAGCCTTTTTCCATGGCTGTATTATGGATGTAATGTTCAGAGAAACGAATGATAATTCTATTAAGCTCTTGTCTAAAACTGGCTTTGATGTAGTTACACCGAATGCACAGGTATGCTGTGGGGCACTGCACCACCACAGCGGAAAAAAAGACAAGGCTATTGAATTGGCCAAAGCGAATATACAGGCTTTTGAAGAAGAAAATGTGGATTATATCATTACCAATGCCGGTGGGTGCGGTTCCGCACTCGCGGAATATGCAGACTTGTTCCGGGATGATCTACATTGGCTGGAACGGGCAAAAGCATTCTCTGCCAAAATCAGGGATATCAGTGAAATCATTTATGAAAAAGGCGAAATGCCTGCAGCTGCCGGCAGGGGGGAACGGGTTACCTATCAGCCTTCATGCCATCTCCAATATGTAATGAAGGTAAAAGATGCTCCAGCTAAATTGGTGAAGCAGATTTCAAACTCAGAGTATGTGGACCTCCCTGAAAAGAAATATTGCTGCGGGTCTGCAGGAATTTATAATTTATTGCAGCCGAAGCTTGCGAATGAAATATTGGATAAGAAAATGTCCCGGGTAAAAGAAACAGAATCTGCTGTTCTGATTACAGCCAATCCGGGGTGTTTCCTACAAATGAAACTGGGGGTTTATCGTGAAGGAATGGAAGATCAGATTGAAACAAAGCATGTTGCCGACTATCTGATGGAGTCGATTGAAAGGGCAGAATCTGCCGGTAAACAATAAAAGTTTCAAATTGAAACAGAAGAACGGGCAGTTTGTTTCAAATGAGAACGATCACCACCAATAAGTCGTATTAGAAGGAACTCAGAAATGAAATTCAGTAAAAGTCTGAATGTCCTATTGCATTTGAAAACGCTTACTATTTCAGTTCACGGCAAAAAAATTAATCAGGTTTTTGGGCTTTTCGGCACGAAAATTGCATTGAAGATTAATGAAGCATTACATAAAAATGGAGGTGACTATACTGACCGGGGAATAAGTCCATACCAGAGAAAGAAATCTAATGTTTTTAAGGGAACACTTACGCATCTAATTTACAGAAATTTTAAAATTTTCTTTATATGGGGGGAAAATAACATGAAATTAAAGAGGATTTCGTTTTTGTCTCTTGCCATTGCATTGGTATTCTTTTTGCAGGCATGTAATTCTTCACCTCAAGGTGCCAGCTCGGAGGAAAAGAAAAGCGGCGGCAATTATCCCGAGCGGCAGATTGAAATTATTGTTGGCTTTGGTGCGGGCGGCGGGAGTGACAATTTTGCAAGGGCCATTGCAAAAGAACTGAAAGATATTCTTGGTGTAAACATAAATGTTGTGAATATGCCTGGTGCGGCTGGGATCAATTCCGCTGACCATGTGGCCAGGCAGCCTGCTGACGGCTATACCATCTGGTCTGCAACATCCAATCATCCCGTAAATATTGCAGCAGGTGTGGAAAAGAATGATTTGAGCAAATTAACTTCTGTCGGAAGAGTCCAAAATGATACCATGACCCTTCAAGTAAAAAGCGATGGCAAGTTCAAAGATATTGATGATCTTATCGCACAGGCCAAGGAAAAACCCGGCGAGATCACAATTGGCGGTACAGGTTCAGCAGGGTTTGATGAACTGGTAGTCAAACAGTTTGAAAAAGCCACAGGAACAAAGTTTAATTATATCTCATTTGAAGGTTCAGGAGAGATGACAGCAGCACTGCTCGGGGGACATATCGATGTCATAGCAGAGGAGCCTGGCCCATCGATTGCCCAGCTGGAAAGCGGAGATATTAAAATGCTGATTGCCTTTACTGAAGAGAAAATGGAAGGCTTTGAGGACGTCCCGACTTCAACTGAAATGGGGATAGATGTAACAGACGGGCAGGGAAGAGGCTTTATGGTCCACTCAGATACACCGCCGGAAATCATTTCTGCGCTTGAAAAAGCCCTTGAAGAAGCGAAGGATCGTCCGGACTATAAAGAGTATGAAAAAGCCAATTACCTGCATCTTAGGGATGGCTGGCTGAACTCAGAAGAGTATAATGCAGAATTTGAGAAGCTTATAGACACCTACGGTTCTCTATTAAACGATATGAAATAACATCAAGCCAAAAGGCAGGATACCTGCCTTTTGCCTCTCTGCCGGTTAAATGATGGATTTTCATAGATTTGCTCGATAGGCTGCTGAAGATTTTGTCGAAGGAAAACAGGTTTTATCTAAACATGAGAACTTTTGTTCAGGTTATTGACTGCCGTTCCAAATGGCAGATATGATCGCACTGGAAGCTGTATCCAGAATACAGCACACAGTATACAACAGCAGGAAATTCATTTCTTCTGAATTATAAAGAAGGAGGATAGGCAAAAATGGTGCAAGCCCTGAAATTTACGCAGCCGCTTTATCAGCAAATCTATGACATTATAAAAAGTTCCATTTTGTCAGGTGAATTGATGCCAGGTGAGAAGATCAATGTTTCTCACCTGGCGAAAAAATACAATATCAGCCGGACGCCGTTACGGGAGGCTCTCCGCCAGCTGCAAATAGAAGGACTGCTGGTTCAGGATCAGCTGGGGCTGACTATTGTAAGACTGGATGAAGCCGATTTTAAGGATCTATACGAAACTCGCATCATGCTTGAGCCTCAAATAATAGTACTTGTTTTGAAAACGATTACAGATGAGAAGCTTGATGTCCTCCACAAAATCCTTGAAAGAGCAGAAGATGCCTTTACGGCAGGAAACCATCTTCATTTACTTGAATTGAATGCAAAGTTTCATGATCGGCTCTTGGAAGCAAGCCCAAACAAGCGGGCAGTACACTTGCTGCAGCAAGTACGTTCATTTCTATTGCTTTACCGGGCCAATATATTAAAAAACAACGAGCATAATAGAGAAATTCTTAAGGAACATCGCCAAATCCTTCATGCTCTTAAAGCCCGGGACGACATAGCTGTCTATCAATCTGCAGAAAACCATCTGCGCAATGATCTGGAGCGCGGGACAAATATGATCCGCGAATAAAAAAGGGGAGCATCTCCACTCGCCAAAATAGAAATGCTCTCCCGTCATAAAAAATCGATTTTATTATAACATGCACAAATTAGGAATGTATAGAAATGAACAGCTGCCGGTCACTTCGGGCTCACTTCCGACACAAATATTCAAATGGGGTGTTCTGGATGGGACCATTACAAGGAATGAAAGTCCTTGATGCATCGCAAATCATGGCGGGCCCATACTGTACCATGGTCCTTGCTGATCTTGGTGCGGAGGTCATGAAAGTGGAGAAAGTGAACGGCGGAGACGATTCCCGCCAAATGGGGCCTTATGTGAATGGGGAATCCACTTGCTTTTTCCAAATTAACCGAAATAAAAAAAGCATCGCTTTAAACCTTAAAACTCAAGAAGGAAAAGATGTTTTTTACAAGCTGGCTAAGGAAGCAGATGTGGTGGTGGAGAATTATCGACCGGGTGTGACCAAATCACTTGGCATAGATTATGAAAGACTGAAACAGATTAATCCCGGTCTGGTATATTGTTCGATATCAGGCTATGGGCAGACCGGCCCTTATTCCCATAAAGGCGGATTTGACCTGGTAGCCCAGGGGATGACAGGCCTTATGAGCATGACCGGGGAAAAAGGAATGCGGCCGATGAAATCCGGCATTGCCGTTTATGACATTGGTGCAGGCATAACTGCAGCCTATTCGATTCTGGCTGCTTATATCCATAAAATGAAGTCGGGGGAAGGCCAGCACGTGGATATTGCCCTCGCAGAAATCGGTCTTCCATGGTTTACGTGGGAGGCAGGAGCCTATTTTGCAGAAGGAACCATACCTGAAGCTACCGGCTGGCGCCACCGGGTGTCTGCCCCTTATCAGGCTGTTAAGACCAAATCGGGTTATATGATGCTGGGGTGTGCCAATCAGAGGACCTGGGAAAGGTTTTGCACAGATGTTGCCGAAAGGCCAGATTGGATAAACGATCCACGCTATAAAACGAATTTATTGAGAAACCAGCATGTGAATGACCTGGAAGAAGATATTGAAGAAGTACTTATGCAGCAGGATACGAAATATTGGATAGACCGCTGCGAAAAAGCGGGAGTGCCTGCGGGACCAATCAATAACTTCGCAGAGGCTGTTCAGGATCCGCACTATGAAGCGAGAGGCATGATCCAGGAAGTTGAACATCCTGTCATCGGAAAAATGAAAATGATAGGCATTCCCACAAAATTTTCTGAAACTCCTGGTGAGGTGAAAACACCTTCACCACTGTTCGGACAGGACACGATTAATGTATTAACCGGCCTCGGGTATGACGAAAAATCCATCCGGGAGCTAACAAAAGCCGGAGCAGTCAGAACATTGCATAATGATCCTATCCTGAATAAAAAATAGCAGAAAGGTCGGCGTGATATGTCTAAAAATCTCGAAGCATACAGCGGGGAAAAAACGTGCAGTGAGCCGGTTTATCTGAAGGTTGAAGGAGATATTGCCTATATCTGCTTCAACCGGCCGGAAAAAAGGAATGCACTCAGTTATGACATTTGGTTAAGAATTCCACAGCTTGTGGAAGAATGCGAACAGGATGCTAATGTAAAAGTGATTATTTTTAAAGGGACTGGTACAGCTGCCTTCTCGGCAGGAGCGGATATCAGCGAATTTAAATCCCTAAGATATACAGCAGAAGGTGCTGAAAAGTATAACGAGGCTACCATGATAGCGGAAAAAGCAATTATGGATGCATCAAAGCCAACGATCGCTATGATAAAGGGATATTGCGTGGGCGGCGGATGTGAGATTGCCGTTGCCTGTGACTTCAGGTTCTCAGATGACAATGGCAGGTTCGGCATAACTCCAGCCAAACTTGGGTTAGTATACAATACACCAGGGACCAAAAATCTGGTAGATTTGGTCGGGCCGGCAAAGGCCAAGGATATTCTTTATACCGGAAGGCTGATGGATGCGGACGAGGCATACAGAATCGGTCTCGTTGACCGGATATATCCAACAAAGTCCATAAATGAGGAAACCCTTAAATATGCAGAGTTAATTTGCCGAAATGCCCAGCTGTCAGTCCGCGGTTCCAAAAAAATCATTCACGAAGTGCTTGCCGGGGCAGTGGAGGATTCCCCTGAAACGGCCAAGATGGTGATTGACTCATTTATTTCAGAGGATTATAGAGAAGGAGTTCATTCATTTTTGGAAAAGCGCAAACCTATTTTTAAGTACTCTTAATGATAATCTCCGGGAGGCTCATAGCCTCCTCTATAAAAATTTCAGGGGGAATGAGAGATGCAGCTGGAACGAAATCTTTCGATAATCATGATCGTCTTTTCGTCTTTTTTTCTGGTCATGTCACTCCAGGTAGAAAATAGGACAGGGAATATCATTTCAGCAGGAACATGGCCGGCAGCTTTAATGATCCTGATGCTGGTTTTATCGGTTATCCTGCTGATGAGGGCTCTGAAGGCGAAGGATGTTCAGAATATCAAGGGGGATCCCGATGACTCAGCAGACGCAGATAACGAAGACCAGCTTGTTCATCCGAAAAAGTTCTTCCTCTTGTTTGCGGTTCTTGCAATCTATACCTTAATTCTTGGTTATGTTGGTTTTATTGCCGCAACGATTCTGGGGATTTTTGTTATGGCGCTTCTGTTTGGAATAAAAAGCTATATTCGGGCATTGCTGACAGGTATTCTGGCAACTGCAGGATCTATTGTGCTGTTTCCCATTTTATTAAATTTGCCTTTCCCGCGGGGAACCGGGATTTTTTATACACTTAGCTTGCTGTTTTATTAATAGCCAACTTTAATAAAAGAGGTGAACGGAATGATAGAAGGACTTTTAGGCGGTTTTGGCAATCTTTTTGAGCCTTTTAATTTTTTCATTCTTATGGTCGGCGTCCTGCTTGGTTTCATTGGAGGAGGGATCCCCGGTATAAGCGGAACTATGCTGGTCATTATTCTTCTTCCTGTCAGTTATGCAATGGATCCGGCTGCAGCATTTTTGCTGCTGACCTCCATTTATGCCACATCTGTTTTTTCAGGATCCATAAGCGCTATTCTATTTAGAACCCCAGGTACTCCGGAAGCGGTGGCAACCGTTTTCGATGGGTATCCCATGGCCAAGAAGGGTGAAGGGGGAAAAGCCCTCGGCATTTCCATCTTCAGTTCCGCAACAGGCGGTGTTTTTGGAACGCTGGTATTAATCTTTCTGACGCCTCTGCTCGCCTCTTTTGCTCTAAGTTTTTCGTCCCCGGAGTATTTTGCGTTGGCTCTAATGGGACTGACGGTAGTAGCTTCCTTGAGCGCAGGCAATTTGGTTAAAGGATTTATTGGTGTTTCCTTCGGTTTGTTTATCGCCACGATAGGCATCGATACAATGACGGGTGTGCCAAGATTTACATTCGGATCAGGCCAGTTAATGTCGGGTATTGACTTCATCCCTGTTCTGATTGGATTATTCGCGATTTCAGAGGTGCTGCGCCGTGTCCAGCAGGTTCACAAAGTAAACACCAAGCAAAAAGTGAGTTCCGAACTTCCAAACTGGAATGTTATGAAACGTATTTCCGGCGTCATTGGACGTTCTTCCTTGTTAGGTGTTTTTATTGGAATCCTTCCCGGGATAGGAGCAACTACTGCAGCCATGCTCAGCTACAGTGAAGCTGCCAGGTGGTCAAAAAGATCAAAAGAATTTGGAACTGGAATACCTGAAGGAGTGGCTGCGCCGGAATCCGCCAATAACGCAGCGGCGATGGGTGCCATGGTTCCACTGCTTTCCCTGGGAATCCCGGGCAGTGCAACAACTGCCATTTTGCTCGGTGCCTTTATTCTGCATGGGATCCAGCCGGGCCCTTTGATGTTTTCCACACAGGGTTCTTTAATTTATACCATCCTGATGGGACTTCTGGTTGCCAATTTGATGATATTGCTTATTGCCAAACCGTTTATTTCGATCTTCTCTAAGATTTTGCTGGTACCATACACTGTTATTGGACCACTTATTATTCTCTTTTGTATTGTGGGTACATTCGCTGTCCGCAACTCCATATTTGATGTGGCTATGATGCTGGTATTCGGAATCATCGGCTATTACCTGGAGAACGCTAAATTTCCGCTCGCACCCATTGTGCTTGGCGTTGTGCTCGGTCCCATTGCTGAAGACCAGTTCAGAAGAGCCATGCAGATGTCCAACAATGATATCTCCATCTTCTTCACAAGGCCGATTGCTTTAGCCTTCATCATCCTGTCCATCATCAGTATTTTGTATCCTTTCATTAATAAGTGGATTAAAAAACGCAGAAACCAGGGGGGCGGCACGGATCAGACCGTGGCTTCCTAAGAGGCTGAGGTGTTGTGGAGATGATATATAATTTTGAAGGGCAGAAGCCGGATGTGCATGAATCTGTCTATTTGGCACCAAATACTTATATCATTGGCAATGTAAAACTGGAGGCGGATGTATCGATCTGGTTCAATTCTGTACTGCGCGGTGACAATGATTCCATTAAAATCGGTACAGGCACCAATGTACAGGAAGGAACGATGATTCATGTGGATGAAGGCTACCCGGTTACCATTGGACAGAATGTCACAATTGGCCATAATTGTGTGATTCACGGCTGCACCATTGAAGACGGTGCCCTGATCGGCATGGGTGCTATCATCCTGAATGGTGCTCAAATAAAGGCAGGGGCCGTGATTGCGGCTGGAGCAGTCGTCGGTGAGAATAAAGTAATTGAAGGTAATATGCTTGCAGCGGGCGTTCCAGCAAGAACGTTAAAGCCGGTACAAGAAGAGCTTCAGGAGCGTATCCTTGGAGGTGCGGAATTTTATCGGAAGAATGCTTTAAAGTTCCGCCGTGCCGGTATCCTCTGAACAGCATAAGCCTAAAACCTAGATGTCCAGAAAAAAGAATGAGCTAAAGACAAAGGATTTCCGGCAGCTTCCGGGGAAGTCTATATTGTCTCTAGCTCTATTTTAATTCAATGATAGAAGGAGTGTACTAAAATGAGCCATGGGGAAACAAAAAATATCCTATCACTGGATAATGTCAGCTGGAAAAGAAACGGGAAGCAGATACTGGACAATGTTTCATGGAAGGTATGGGAAGGAGAGCATTGGGCCCTTTTAGGCTTGAATGGATCAGGGAAAACCACAATTCTGCAAATGATTACCGGCTACCTGTGGCCTAATGGCGGCCAGGTGTCCGTTTTAGGAAATCTTTATGGGAAGACCAATATCCCGGAGCTTCGAAAATCCATCGGGTGGGTGAGCACCTCGCTTGACGATAAGTTTCAATTTCGGCCATCCGATTCCGCCCTTGAAATTGTTCTGAGCGGAAAATTTGCGTCAATCGGTCTTTATCAGGAGATAACGCAGCAGGACCTGGATAAAGCAAAAGACTTAATGCATCAGTTCAATATTGGCCATGTCCAGAATCAGACTCTCACATCCCTCTCACAGGGGGAGAAACGAAAAGCGATGATTGCAAGAGCGCTAATGGCTTCACCTAAGCTGCTCATTCTCGATGAACCATGCAATGGGCTGGATATCTATTCGAAGGAAGAATTGCTTGCCTCCATTGAAAAAATGGCTGCACAGCCCGATGGTCCCACGATTCTTTACGTTACCCATCATATCGAGGAAATTGTTCCGTCTATCTCCCACACCATGCTGCTGAAGGATGGAAAGGTCATCGCACAAGGGAGTAAGCGTCATACCTTGACCGATCAGCTGCTTGAAGAAACATTTCGTGTACCAATCTCGGTAGAATGGGAAAACGGCCGTCCCTGGGTGCGGGTAAAACCTTCTTCCAGCCTGGCAGAGCCTTTCATAATGGCAAATGATTGATTTTTTTCAAATTGTCCTTCAATATATGAAGATATCTTATACATACAAAATGGAGGAATGAAATTGGTTCGTTTCGGAATAGTAGGGACTAACTGGATTACAGAAAGATTTTTAAAAGCGGCACTGCAGGCTGAAGATTTTCAGCTGACAGCTGTTTATTCCCGCACTGAGGAAAAAGCAAAAGAATTTGCAGGCAAATATGGTGTGGAGAGGACTTTTACTGATTTACATACAATGGCTGAAAGCGGGGAAATCGACGCTGTTTATATAGCGAGCCCAAACTCCCTGCATGCTGAGCAGGCGGTCATATTTATGGAAAACAAAGTTCATGTTTTATGCGAAAAGCCGATCGCCTCGAATGCAAAGGAATTACAGACGATGATCACTGCAGCAAGGGACAACAACGTTCTTCTCATGGAAGCCCTAAAGTCTACCTTAATGCCTAACTTTCTGGCGGTAAAAGAAAATCTCCATAAAATCGGACAGGTACGCAGGTATTTTGCAAGTTATTGCCAATATTCTTCCCGTTATGATGCCTACAGGCAGGGGACTGTGCTGAATGCATTCAATCCCGAATTTTCGAATGGTTCAATAATGGATATCGGGATTTATTGCATATATCCAATGGTAGCGTTATTCGGTAAACCAGAAGAGATTAAAGCTGCAGGCTATAAGCTGGAATCCGGTGTTGATGGGGAAGGCAGCATTGTCCTGAAATATCCGGACATGGATGCAGTAATTATGTACAGCAAAATAACCAATTCAAGTCTGCCTGCTGAAATTCAAGGTGAAGAGGGTAATATTGTTATAGATAAAATAAGTACACCTGAAAAGGTTGAATTGCATTATCGGAACGGAGAGAAAGAGGATCTCACTCAGGACCAATTAAGTGATTCTATGTATTACGAAGCCAAAGAATTTATCCGTTTGGTTCAGGCTGGAAAGACTGAATCCGATATCAACTCCTTTGCAAACTCCATGATAACGATGGAGATAATCGAAGAAGCCCGAAGGCAAATTGGTGTTGTTTACCCGGCAGATCGAAATTAAAGGGAAGGACCGGACATTCTATTGTTCGGTTTTTTTTAGTTCTTTTTACATATCAAACAAAAGGGATTTTTTTGGATATCGTTACCAGACTGGTAATATTGGATTAATTTTACACATTATTTCGTTATTAAACTACTCTTTTTATACTTATTTCGGTATGCGAAATTTGTCAAAAGAATAGGCATCATACTCTATTATCACTCTTCAATTAGTTCACTAGAATTAATAGTGAAAGATCACTATTAATTTGGGGGTATGAATTTATGACTTTGAAGAAAAAAGTTCTTTCTGTATCGCTATCTGGTTTAATGGCTTTGGGTGCAGTTACGGCAGTTGGTATGCCTGCAGGTGCCGTAGGAAACGGGCCTGGCACAGGAAATGGGTCCATCCAGACTTCCATTTTGCATACATACGCCAGTTTAACAGATTATTTGAAAACACAGGATGCCAAGCAGGAAGCCATGCAGCTTGAAGTCATCGGCCAGACGGTAAAAGGCCGTGATATTCACATGGCAAAATACATATCCAACCCTGACAATCCAACGGTTCTATTTCTGACACAGCAGCACGGGAATGAGCAGCTGACAACTGAAGGAGCCTTGGAGTTTATCAAGCATCTTGGCACCGGCAAAACAAGCGGAGTTCTTAAAGATGTCAATATTCTCGTCATCCCAATGCTTAACGCAGACGGAGCAATGGGGGATGTGAACTTCTCACTTGACGATTATCTTGCCGATGGCGACCGTCATCTAACCCGCTATAATGCAAATCATGTGGATTTAAATCGGGAACATGCTAAGGAAACAAGCGAAATGGAGCCGGAAGCGCGTGCCCTCCATGAAAACGTGTTCAAGAAATATAATATCGATTACATGATTGATCTGCATCATCAGGGCACATTAAGTGAAACTGAAGGACAGCTTGTGTCCGGAAGCATTCTGTATCCGACAAACAGCAATGTAAAACCAGAGGTTCTTGAAAAATCCAAAAAGCTTGGGTCAGTTGTGTTTAACTCGCTTCACCATACAGGCTGGGGCCATATTGGAAAATATGTAGGCGGCACAGGTGAAAACATTGGCCGAAACGGCGCTGCTGTCCGCTACGACATTTCCACCCTTCTATTTGAAATGCGCGGAATGTCTGACCACAACTATGAGCCATACGCCCTTGGACAAAAGAGCAACGGCTATCTCATCAAGCAGACAATCACGACACTTGATGCAGCAGTAAGAGCAATAGCAGACGGTTCAATCAATTCTGCTGACACCAGCTTCTGGGATACGCTGCCTGAGCAGACAACAAGGCAAAGCGAAGAAGCTGACGAATAAAAGAGATGCACCTCCGGTTGTTGCCGGGGGTGCTTTTTTATGCCAAAAACACTGCATTAATTAAACGATTTTCAGTGAAGAAAAGCCCATTTATCAGATTTTTATAATTTTCTTTAAATAAGTTGTTGACAATTCCTATGGGTATGGTAGGATTAATCTCAACATCACAAAAAACAAACTAAAAAACGTATCCTTTCCTCAACAAAAAAAAGGAGGCGAGCCTCACTGAAACAGGCAGACTGGGAAGAGTTATCTGCTCATTTGAAGCAGATGCTTCAGAGCATTAAATTCGGATCGATCACGCTGGTCGTCCAGGATGGCAAGGTCATACAACTAGAGAAGAACGAAAAGGTTCGTCTTCAACCAAATAAGCGCGCTGACTAGACAAACTAGAGGCGGTTTTTCCAACTGATGCTTTTTTTTCAGGCGGGAAGACTGCCTTTTTGATTTTAAAAGATTTTTGGAATATGAAAGGAGTACTGCAAGATGAGCACTGCAGTAACATATGAAAATTGGAATCAAATCTCAGATTCCTTCCCAATTGATGACAAATTAAAAGGCGCAGGCACTGTTTTGAAATGGGCTTATGAACAATATCCTGAAGATAAAATTGTCTATGCATCGAGCTTTGGGGCGGAAGCCATCGTGCTGATTGACCTCATTCAGGAAATGAAGCCAGATGCCCATATTGTATTTCTGGACACCGGGCTTCATTTTCCGGAAACGTATGAAGTGATTGATAAAATCGAAGCCCGCTTTCCAAGCCTCAGGATAGAGCGGAAAGAGCCCAAGCTGACACTGGACCAGCAGGCTGCAGAATTCGGTTCAGCCCTTTGGAAGAGGGAGCCGAATTCATGCTGCCAGATCCGCAAAGTGATTCCTTTAAGAGAAGCGTTAACACCAAAGCAGGCCTGGATCTCCGGCCTTCGCAGGGAGCAGTCGCCAACAAGAGCGCATACTCAATTCCTAAACAAGGATGAAAAATTCAAGAATATCAAGATCTGCCCGCTGATTCACTGGACATGGGATGAAGTCTGGGCCTACATCAGGGAAAAAGACCTGCCCTACAACACATTGCATGACCATGGCTATCCAAGCATCGGCTGCTTTCCCTGTACACAGGCAGTCGATGAAAATGGCGATTCCCGTGCGGGCCGATGGTCTGGCACAGGCAAAACTGAATGCGGCCTTCATACGAGCTAAAAGGAGGGTGATACCATGCTTACGATCATAGCGGTCACACTCGGTTTATTTTTCGCCATGAATATCGGGGCAAGCGGAGCAGCAGCTTCCATGGGGATCGCGTATGGTTCAGGTGTCCTGAAAAACCGCATGTTAGCTCTTATTCTTTGCGGGTTGGCCGTTTTCTTCGGAGCATGGCTTGGCGGAGGAGAAGTGGTAAAGACAATGGGAAGCGGTATTGTTCCTAAAGAGACCTTCACGGTTGCCATTGCGCTGATTGTGATTGCATCTGCAGCATTATCGCTGTTTCTGGCCAATGTATTCGGCATCCCGCTGTCAACCAGTGAGGTGACGGTAGGTTCTGTTGTTGGTGCCGGAATCGTCTACCAATCCGTATTTGCCGGAAAGCTTGCCTGGATCGTGACATTCTGGCTCCTTACTCCATTTGCCGCTTTTTTAATTGCCATAGCGGCAGCCGCATTTTTAAAGAGAAGCTACGTTCAGAACCTGATTAAAAAGCCTAAGGCAACTCCGATTTTAGCCATACTCGTCGTTTTCATGGGCGTGTTTGAAGCATTCTCAGCAGGCATGAACAATGTTGCCAATGCAGTCGGGCCTCTGGTTGGTGCCGGTATTATGAGCACAGGCAGCGGAATCTTCTGGGGCGGGATGTTTGTTGCTGTTGGAGCCGTTCTGCTGGGAAAAAAAGTCCTCGAGACGAATGGCAAAAAGATTACCAAAATCCGTCTTGAAGAAGGCTGTGTCATTTCAGGAACAGGAGCAGGTATTGTTACAATCGCTTCCGTTTTTGGAATCCCAGTCCCTTTAACGCAAATCACTACTTCCTCCATCATTGGAATCGGATTTGTAAAGCAGGGACGGTCAGTCTTCAAGAAGGACATAGTCGTGCAGCTATTAGTCGTATGGGTCGTCTCACCAGTATTATCGATGGTCCTATCCTATACGCTCATCCAGCTGCTCATTGAACAAAATGTATATCCGGTGATAGCGATGGCCGGTGTGCTAATCTCCGTATTCGGAGTGAAATTCTTAATGAATCAGGCACCAGCTGCTGCAAGCCCGATAACTGAAAAAAAGTAAATCCGAAAAAGAAAGGTTGATGAAAAATGGCTCTGCCAAAACCTCATGGAGGAAAATTAATTCAAAGCTATAATCCCAATTATGACCTGACAGGAATTTCAAAAGAAATTTTAATAGATGCCATCGCACTGAGTGATCTCGAGCTTATAGGTGTTGGCTTATTCAGTCCTCTTACAGGTTTCCTGGCTAAAGCAGACTATGAATCTGTTGTTGAAAAAATGAGACTGGCAGATGGAACCATTTGGTCCATTCCGGTTACACTGCCGGTTTCAGCGGAAAAAGCCAAAGAGCTTGCAGCTGGTGAAACGTTTAAGCTGATTCACGAAGGTGAAGTATACGGAGTCATCACGATATCAGAATGGTATGAGCCGGACCTGAGCAAAGAGGCGCGTGAAGTCTACAAAACAGAGGAACTGGCACATCCCGGTGTAAAAAGGCTTTTTGAACGCGGACCAGTTTATGCTGCCGGTGAGGTTACGCTAATTAAAAAACCCGGTAAAGGTGTAGCAGAGGATGTATGGTTCGAGCCTAAAGATACAAGGGCACTGTTTGAAGAAAAAGGCTGGAAAACAGTGGTTGGCTTCCAGACAAGGAACCCTGTGCACCGGGCACACGAATACATCCAAAAAGCTGCTTTGGAAACGGTGGATGGGCTATTTTTGAATCCTCTTGTAGGTGAAACAAAATCAGATGATATCCCTGCAGATGTCCGTCTTAAGAGCTACCGGGTTCTACTGGAAAATTACTATCCAAAAGAGCGCACACAGCTGGCTGTTTATCCAGCAGCGATGAGATATGCGGGGCCGCGAGAAGCAATCTTCCATGCAATTGCAAGAAAAAACTTCGGCTGCACACACTTCATCGTCGGAAGAGACCATGCCGGAGTCGGCAATTATTACGGCACATATGATGCCCAGCATATTTTCAGCCATTTTACAGAAGAAGAGCTTGGCATCAAACCGCTGTTCTTTGAACACAGCTTCTACTGCAATAAGTGTGAAGGCATGGCATCTGATAAAACCTGCCCGCACAGCAAAGAAGACCGCGTCATTCTGTCCGGCACAAAGGTAAGGGAAATGCTCCGGAACGGAGAGCTGCCGCCATCCACTTTCAGCCGCAAAGAGGTTGTAGAAGTGTTAATAGAAGGCATGAGAGAAAAAGAAACGGTATAAGGGGAGGTTAACATGACAAAGGCAACAAACATCACCTGGCATGATGCGGCGATTACGAAGGAAGACAGACGGGCACAGAACGGCCACGGAAGTGTGGTCCTCTGGTTTACCGGCTTATCAGGCTCAGGCAAATCCACGATTGCAAATGCTGTATCCCACGAGCTATTCCGCCAGGGCATCAATGAATATGTCCTCGACGGCGATAATGTCAGACACGGCTTAAATAAAGACCTTGGCTTTTCAGAGGCCGACAGAAATGAAAATATAAGGCGCATTGGAGAAGTCGCGAAGCTGTTTGTGGACAGCGGCAAGATCGTCACAACAGCGTTCATTTCTCCTTTCCGGTCGGACAGGGAAACAGTCAGGGCGCTGTTTGAAGAAGGAGAATTTATTGAAGTCTTCATCGACTGTCCGCTCGAAGAATGCGAACGGCGGGATCCAAAGCAATTATACGCAAAAGCCAGACGCGGGGAAATTAAGGACTTTACAGGAATCGATTCCCCGTACGAGGCACCTGAAAGCCCTGAAATTACGGTCCGATCTGACCAGTACACAGTAGAAGAAGCAGTCGGGCAGATATTAGCACATTTGCGTGAAAAGAATATTCTATAAAGTGAAACTTCAATCAGTGGGGGTTTTTCCCGCTGATTGTTAGTTGAACCAATCGGGCCTTTACGGGCAGTTGGACCCCCACCTATCCTCCATTGATTCCTCTGAGTCTTGAAGTAGGGGTCTTACTGCCCGTTAGACTGCGATAAAAAACCGGGAGCCTCTTTCAAATAGGAGGCTCCTTTTTTAAAAAAATAATAATCCCTACTATTTCACCCCGAAAAATGGTATTATAGAAAACAATCAGATTATCAGCCTAGGAAAAGCGTTAAAGTGCATATATTATAAGACAATACAGAAAGGGCGGGCATGAGTATGACAGGAAAAGTTTATTTAGTAGGTGCCGGACCGGGTGACCCTGACCTGATGACTGTTAAGGGTATGCGCTGCCTGCAGGAGGCAGATGTAGTTCTGTATGATCGTCTCGTTAACCGTGAACTATTAAATTATGCGAAAAAAGATGCACAGCTGGTGTATTGCGGCAAGCTCCCCAATCACCATGTGATGAAACAGGAAACCATTAATCATCTGCTCGTTAAATATGCGAAAAAAGGTCTTCAGGTCTGCCGGCTGAAAGGCGGAGATCCATTTGTATTCGGCAGGGGCGGGGAAGAGGCAGAAGAGTGTGCCAATCATGATGTGCCATTTGAAATTGTGCCAGGAGTTACTGCAGGAATTGCAGCATCTGCTTATGCGGGGATTCCTGTCACCCACCGGACCTTAAGCAAAAGTTTCGCATTTGTCACCGGACACCAGGCAGGAAATGAAGAAGCTGAGCACCAGTGGGCCCACCTGGCACATGCAGTTGACACGATTTGTGTGTATATGGGTGTGTCCCACTTGCCTAATATTGTGAAAAGCCTTATTCAAAATGGGAAATCACCTCAAACACCGATTGCTCTCGTTCATTGGGGAACCCTTTCAGAGCAGCGGACCGTTGCTGGCACGCTTGCTACTATTGAGAACAAAGTGAAAGAATCCAACATCACAAATCCAAGCATGATCGTCATTGGGAATGTAGTCGCCATGCACCATAAAATTAATTGGTTTGAAGAAGAAATTGTACCTAATCTACCTGCTGTGCAAGGATAAACAGCGGTTTTAAAAAGGAGGGAGCCTAACTAATGAAAGCTGTCCTATACATCGGCCATGGCACACGTTCCAAAAAAGGAGCTGCTGAAGCAAACCTTTTTATCGAAAGTGTTATGAAAAAAGTCGATGCTCCCATTCAAAAGCTTTGTTTTCTGGAATTAACTGAGCCTTACATTAAGGAAGGGTTTGAACACTGTGTCAGGGAAGGAGCCACAGAAATTGTCATTGTGCCTCTATTTTTGCTTGCAGCCGGACATATCAAGCAGGATATTCCTGAAGAACTTGCCCCATTAATAGAAAAATATTCCGGCATTAATGTAAGTATGGCTGATCCATTTGGAGTCCAGGACAGTATTCTTGATGCCATTTCAGAGCTTGCTGCTGCAGAAGCGGAGCCAATCAGTGCTGATGATTCTGTTTTAATTGTTGGAAGAGGCAGCAGTGACCCTTCCATTCTTAGAGCTTTTGACTCTATCAAAAGCGGAATCAGCCAGCGTCTTCGTGTGAAAAATGTGCAGGTCTGCTATTTGGCGGCGGCTGCCCCGTCCTTCCAGGATGGTCTTGATTCCATATGCCAAAAGGCAAGTGGCAATGTGATCGTCATTCCTTATCTATTATTCTCGGGGCTTTTGCTAAATGAGGTTGTAAGAGAGGTAAATAAGAAAGTAAAGGCAGGCTGCACCGTAACCCTTACTGATACACTGGGAAAACATGCGGTTATCCAGAATCTGGTCGCTGAAAAAGCGAATGGAGAGGTGAATATAAATGCAGCCGTTATTCATTGATTTAACCAGCAAGAAAATCGTTATTGCCGGCGGTGGAAGAGTTGCCTTTCGAAAAGCGAAAACACTTGAAGCTGAACGAGCCCATACCACGTTTGTTGCTCCTGATTTTTCAGATGATATCATTCTTCTTGCCCGTCAAAGAGGATATAAACTCATTCAGCGGGAAGCACAGGCTGCTGATTTTAAAGATGCTTTATTATCCATTCTGGCCACAAATGACCGTGAAGCTAACCATGCATTGGCTAATTCGCTGGATTCAGGTCAGCTGGTCTGCGTTGTCGATGAAGCAGGAGAAGGAAATGTAATTTTCCCGGCAGCTGTAAGGCGCGGTCCTCTTCAAATCGCTGTCACCTCCAATGGTGCAAGCCCAAAGCTGACCCGGAAGTTAAAAAAACAGCTGGATGAACAATTTGATGAAAGCTGGACAGGATATTCAGAATTTCTGGGAAAATGCCGTGATTATATTAAAAAGCTTTCTATCCCTTCTTCGGAAAAAAATGAAATGCTTGCCGAACTCCTGGATGACCGTTATCGACTTTCAGAGGATGAGAGGGAACGCAAATGGGCATATCTGCAGTCATTAGAATAAACATATCCTCAACCGTGTCCTGGCACACGGTTTTTTATTTTGTTTATTGTGCAAATTCACTATGGTACATTGTTAGTAATGAATCAGGAAGGCGGCGTGTAAGGTGCATTTTTTATCCTATGAACTCGCTCAGGAAATAGTGGAGCGCACGATGAAAATCCTTAATAAAAACATAAATGTTATGAATGAAGACGGCATTATTATCGGATCAGGTGAAAAGGAAAGGATCAATCAGGTTCATGACGGCGCTCTGATGGTCCTAAAAAAGTGCGAAAGTGTGGAAATTGATGAAAGAAGTGCAGCGGGGCTTAAAGGTGCCAAGCCTGGAATCAATCTGCCTATCCGTTTTCATAATGAAATTATTGGTGTAGTCGGCATTACGGGTGAGCCCGCGCAAATTAGAAATTATGCCGAGCTTGTTAAAATGGCAGCGGAACTCGTACTCGAGCAGTCTTTTCTGCTGGAAAGAGTTCAGTGGAAGCAGAGGCTTCAAAGTGAAATTGTGAACCTCCTCATTTCTGAAGAACCATTAAATGAAGCGTGGTTAGAAGAGAGGGCCGGCTTTCAGGGATATGACCTGAACATCCCAAGAACCGTGATTGTTCTCAAGCTGTACGAAGAACTTGGAACCATGAATCAAAAACTGATTAATGACCTCCAGTTTGAATTGGGAAAACAGGATCTGATCGGGGTTACGTTCAATAATGAAATTGTCATTTTAAAAGCAGGGCACCATTCAGAACAAAAAGCTGCTTTAAAAAGGATTGCCGGCCTTTCAAGGAAGAAAGCGACAGTTGCAATGGGAAAGACATCCGAGAACATAAGCGGTTTGAAGTCCTCCTTTCGGAAGGCACTACAGCTTGCTGTTCTTGGTCCAAGGCTTCAGTCTGATGCTGACTATTACAGCTATGAAAATTATTGGCTCGAGGTGGAGTTATCCATGCTTGGCCTGCAGGATGCAGACACACTCTCTTTCTATGACCGGCTCCAGATGCAGGATAAAAAAGGGGAGCTGGCTCATACACTTGATGTTTTTATGAAAGAAGGAGGGGATCTCGGCAAAATAGCAGACCGCTTGTTTATCCACCGCAATACCCTGAGATATCGCCTGGATAAGATAACCGAATTAACTGGAAGAGACCCGCGGAATGTGAAGATGATGCTTGAACTGTATGCAGCGAAATTAATCAAAACGCATCAATGATTGTGCATATGCACAATCATGTTAAAATTCTGACCGTTTATTTTCATCAGCATACACAATGAATCAAAACGAGGAAACGCTTACAATTGATACATAAGCAAATCATCACGGGAGGGCTCATATTGGATGTAACTGTAAGCGCTTTAGGTGCTGTAACGGCCTTAGTCATTGCCATACTATTAATCTTGAAAAAAGTTCCGCCTGCTTATGGAATGGTCGCAGGTGCTTTAATAGGAGGCTTAGTCGGCGGAGCGGATATCACAAACACCGTAAATTTAATGATGGAAGGGGCTAAGGACATTATACCGGCGGTGCTCAGAATCCTTGCTGCCGGCATATTAGCTGGTGTCCTCATTGAGTCTGGCGCCGCTTCCTCTATTGCCGAAACCATTGTAAAAAAGTTTGGAGAAACCCGGGCGCTCCTTGCCTTAGCAGTGGCAACGATGATCCTGACAACTGTCGGAGTATTTGTTGATGTGGCAGTCATAACCGTATCACCAATCGCCCTGGCAATCGCGAAAAGAGCGAAACTGTCTAAAACAGCCATTTTGCTTGCGATGATTGGCGGAGGAAAAGCGGGTAACATCATGTCCCCAAATCCGAATGCTATTGCTGCTTCAGATGCATTTGGCGTACCCCTTACATCGGTTATGGCGGCAGGGATCATCCCTGCTATATTTGGACTGGCTGTCACGTATCTTATTGCTAAAAAACTAGTAAATAAGGGGTCTGCGATCTCAGAAGGCGAAGTTGAAGTAAACAGCGATACCAAGCTGCCATTATTTTTTACGGCGATGATTGCGCCTCTTGTTACTATTATACTATTGGCGCTTCGCCCGCTATTTGATATCAATATCGATCCGATGGTGGCACTTCCCGCAGGAGGGATCATCGGGGCCATTGCGATGAAAAAGACAAGAAAAATCAATGAGTACGCTATATCCGGTTTAAACAAAATGTCAGGGGTTGCCATTATGCTTCTTGGGACGGGGACCCTGGCTGGAATCATCGCAAACTCAAGTTTAAAAGATGTGATCATTCATGCATTAACATCATCAGGCCTTCCAGCTTATCTGCTGGCCCCTGTGTCAGGTATTTTCATGTCTGCTGCAACGGCATCCACAACAGCAGGGACCGCGGTTGCCAGCGGAGTCTTTGGCAGCACGATTTTAGGATTGGGAATCTCAGCTTTAGCAGGAGCAGCCATGATTCATGCTGGGGCTACCGTATTGGACCATTTGCCGCACGGAAGCTTTTTCCATGCAACCGCAGGAAGTGTCAATATGGATATGAAAGAACGCTTAAAGCTGATGCCATATGAATCGCTTATCGGTTTAACACTTGCCGTTATTTCAACGCTGATATTTGGAGTCTTTAAGCTTTTTGGCTAAAGAAAGGGGAAATTAGTTATGAAAATCGTCATTGCTCCAGATTCATTTAAAGAGAGTTTATCGGCACTTGAGGCAGCGAATGCCATTGAGCAAGGGTTTAAATCGATTTTTCCAAATGCCCAATACAAAAAAATGCCGATGGCCGACGGCGGAGAGGGAACGGTGCAATCGCTGGCTGATGCAACGGGAGGAACGATCATAGAGCGATCAGTTACCGGACCTCTCGGGCAACCTGTTAAGGCTTTCTTTGGCCTGATGGGCGATGGAAAGACAGCTGTCATTGAGATGGCCGCTGCCTCTGGCTTGCATCTGGTTCCTACAGAAAAACGGAACCCCTTGCTGACGTCAACGAGGGGAACAGGTGAATTAATCGCTGCAGCAATGGACACAGGAGTGAAGCACATCATAATTGGAATTGGCGGAAGTGCCACAAATGATGCCGGGGCAGGAATGATACAAGCATTAGGCGGGAAACTTCTCGATAAAACCGGCAGAGAAATCGGCCAGGGCGGAGGATCGCTTGCTGAGCTTACAGCCATTGACATGTCAAACCTCGATTCACGGCTTCGGGAAGTCCATATTGAAGTAGCCTGTGACGTGGATAACCCATTAACTGGTCCAAGCGGTGCATCCGCTGTCTTTGGCCCGCAAAAAGGGGCAACCCCTGAGATGATAGAGCTGCTGGATCGGAATCTGGGCCATTTTGCAGATGTTGTTGAAGATGCACTCGGCAAACCGTTCCGCGATATAGAGGGGGCAGGAGCGGCTGGAGGGATCGGCGGAAGTCTGCTTGCCTTCTTAAATGCTGACTTAAAAAGAGGGATTGAAATCGTTCTTGACGCGGTTAACTTTGAGGAAGAAGTAAAAGGTGCTGACCTTGTCATTACAGGCGAAGGCAGGATTGACAGCCAGACGATTCATGGAAAAACACCGATTGGGGTGGCAAAAGCGGCGAAGAAGTACGGAATACCCGTCATCGGTCTTGCAGGTTCCTTATCGGACGACAGCTATATCGTGCATGAACATGGTATTGATGCGCTATTCAGCATTGTTCCTGGCGTGATAGCTCTTCCGGATGCCTTTGAGAAAGCAGCCATTTATATGGAAAGAACAGCGAGGAACATAGGTGCTATTATGAAAATGAATAATGAGAAGCTGTGAAATTCAGCTTCTTTTTTTAATAGACAGTAACAATGTTATGTAAACTAATAAAAAAAACAAAAAAAGGACTGCGTGCAGCCCTTTCAATTCCCGATGACTAAAATAAGCACAAAGTATCCAATCATAGTGACCAGCCCGAAAGGAACCCCGAACAAGGCCCACTCTTTACTCGTAATCTGCAGTTTCCCGGCAGCAATAATATTGGGAATATTCCCGGGAATCAGCATCCCGCCGCTGATCAGCAGTCCAAGGAGAATCGATTGAACGGTAAAATGATCCATGGATGGGCTGATTTCAGCCGCTGCAAGGGTGGCATTGTCCAGGACAGCAGAAATCATATTGATCCAATATAACAGAAGGGGGTTTAAACCGATTAAAAAATGATTGATCAACGGTTCAAAACCGGCCCCAAGCATCGTCAGGCCCATGACAAAAAAATAAATCTTCAGTGCTCTGACAAAAATTTCTTCATAGCTTTCACTGACAGGCTTTTTGGTAAAGGATGCCTTTCCAGAATTAGGCGGTTTCACAGCTATCGCTGCCATTACACCGAAAAATACAAGGGCAATCATGATATGCGGTCCAACTAATTCAACCAAAAAGAAAAAGTCTTCTTTCATTTTACTGATTGCAATGGTGGAAAGCGGTTCTCCGATCGGCGTCAATGCAGCACCAAGGCCAATCGAAAAGCAGGCGAGTACGGTCAGCCTGACTTCTGAGCTTCTATCCAGCCTTAGAGCACTGACAATTAACACAAGAACCAGCGCAGCGATAATAGCGGTTATGACACTTGAAATTAATCCAAGGAAAACGACAATCAAAGCTGCAAATAATCGAAACGGCATACGCCGGCTTGCTGAAAGGATGCTTTTTTCCAGATTTGCCTGAAACCATTTAAACAAGAGGCCCGCAATAAAGACAGCAAGTGTAATTTTTACAGGCTCCTGTGCCGCTTGTACAAAAAGACCGCTGTTCAGAACTCCGCTTGCGATTGCTGCTGCAAGCCCCATTACAAATAAAAACATCTCCAGATTTTTTTCCACAAACTCAGAAAGAAAAGGCATGACAAGAACAATAATGAAAATAACCACTAACATATAAATCATAAATCCTGCTCCATTTGGTTATTTTCCCAGCTTAATCACAAGGAATATTACATGCATATGCATACTCCCGGACAAACTTGCCATAAAGTGAAACTTCAATCAGTGGGGAGTGCTTTTCTCCCCGCTGATTGTTAGTTGAACCAATCGGGCCATTACGGGCAGTTGGATCCCCACTTATCATCCATTGATTCCTCTGAATCTTGAAGTGGGGGTCTTACTGCCCGTTAGACTGCGATAAAAAACCCCTGCTGGAGACCCGCAGGGATTATCACTTAGTTATAGTCATTTAAAACGGTTCCAGTCAGATTGAATTCAGGTTCCATGCTTTTGATGGCATTTGTGTCAATAGGAGTTGTACCGGCAGGCTGTATTTCTTCAATCACAGGTGGTGTCTGCGGGGATAAATTAAGCCCTTTCTTTGCTTGATTGTCCAACAAATGAATCAACTCCTTTACAGTATTTGTTAATAATATTCCTATTTTACTGTTATATTCAAACAAGTAAATTCTGGAAGTTGTCTTAGGGAGGTATTATTATTTTTCACCAAAAAATTATTTTTATTTATAAATAGTCTTTTATTATATTTAGATTATTCTATCCTTTGAGCTTCCACGGTCAGGTATGTTAAGATGATATTTTATTGAAATTATGATAATCGCTTGGATACTAGAGAGGAAGTTCAGCTTGGATAAACGCATCTATTTATTGGCAATCATTTCATTTGTTGTTGGAATGGTAGAATTGATTATTGGAGGGCTGCTGGATCTTGTCGCTTCAGATCTGGGAGTAAGCTTGGGGCAGGCGGGTCTGTTAATTACTGTATTTTCGCTTGCCTTTGCCATCGCAGCGCCTGTCCTGCTCACGATGACGGTTAAAATGGAACGCAGCAGATTAATGATGATATCATTGGCTGTATTTTTGGCCGGGAATATTGTGGCTGTTTTCAGTCCGTTTTACAGTGTTTTATTAGTCGGCCGAATTCTGGCGGCAGTAAGCGGCTCACTACTTATTGCCTTATGTATGACAATGGCGTCGTACATCGTTTCAGAAGAATTTCGTGCACGTGCGATCGGCATCGTGTTTATGGGAATCAGTGCATCCCTTGTGCTTGGGATTCCCATTGGATTAATGCTTGGAAATGCTTTTGGCTGGCGAGCTCCATTTGTGCTGATATCAGCACTTACACTCTTATCTATGGCGGGGGTGTACTTCTTTCTGGGAAAGGTTGCTCCAAAGCCCGCTGTGCCGATTGGCGTACAGCTTAAAACGCTGAAAAGCAGGAAAATAGCACTGATCCAGATAACATCCTTTTTATTAATGACCGGTCATTTAGCTTTTTACGGATACCTGACACCTTTTCTGAAAATGAATATGGGGCTTGATGGAAACTGGGTCAGCATCGTGTATCTGATTTTCGGGATTGCGGCGGTAATCGGAGGAGGACTTGGCGGTCATCTGGCTGACCGTTTTGGTGCAAAATCGGTTATCTTAACACTTGTTGCCATGTTTGGAATTACCCTTTTCGCATTGCCTTTTGCCGCTGTTTCCCTTCCGGTTTTCCTTTTTACAGTTGTTATTTGGAGTATGCTAAGCTGGGCGGTCACACCGGCCATACACAGCTACTTAATTGAAGTAACTCCGGAAACCTCGGATATCCAGCAGACATTGAACAATTCTGCAGTCCACATGGGAATGGCATTTGGCAGCATGATCGGCGGACTCATGATTGAGACAACCTCCGTTGAATATAATGCAGCTGCCGGAAGTATTTTTATTATTATTGCTCTTGGCACGGCAGCTCTTTCCATGGCGAAAAAAGAAAGAAGGACTGCTGCAGCAGATTAATTGATGCCGGCTTCTATGGAGGCCGGCATTTTTTCAGTGAAAAATGACAAACTATTTCAATTATTTAAAAATAATTCCTCAAAATATATTGATATATCTTCCTTTTATCCACTATAATCAAATTGTCACTTGGCAGAACATGATAATATAGGGGGAATTTGGAATTCGTTTTATTGAAATAATAATAAAGGAGTCTGTTTCATGAGCCAGCTTAGCTATATTCTCCGTACTTTAATCATAATTATACCTACTGTATTGATCATCAGCATTGCAGTATGTGTTGGTAATGGGCTTGAAGGCAGTGCGTTTTGGATGACGATCGGGTTTACTGTCATCCTTGGCACACTGGCGGGAATGTTATCCGCATTCATGAACTACCGCAAGTTTATTGCACCCATCAGCAAAATTAATCGATTTATTGATGAACTGGCAGATGGAAACATGTCCACAAGACTGGACGAAAAATCAGTGGGCCAGCTTGGTTCCATTGCTTCAGCTCTGAATCACACCTCCTCCGCCTGGCAGGAGGTGCTGAATAAAGTGGTTCTGGCTTCCGATGAAATCACACAATATGCCCAGCAGCTATCATCCGGTGCCCAGCAGACCAATATGGCAACAAGCCACATTGCTGAGGTGATTGAAGAGATTGCTGCAGGAGCAGACAACCAGGTCCACGGAGTCGGAACGGCTTCCAATGTCATTATGCAGATGTCTGAAACACTGACACAGGTGGCGGAAAACTCAGAACAGGTGACAGAGCAGATCAATGATTCACTGGAAAAAGCAAATCAGGGCGACGCATCCATTTCAACAGCAGGCTGCCAAATGAATTCCATTCATGTGAATGTTCAGGACTTATCCAAGGTGGTAAAAGGTCTTGGCCAGCGTTCACAGGAGATTGGAAAAATTATCGAAGTGATCACAGGCATTGCCGCTCAAACGAACCTTCTGGCATTAAATGCCGCCATCGAAGCGGCCCGTGCAGGAGAACAGGGAAAAGGCTTTGCAGTTGTGGCGAACGAGGTCAGAAATCTCGCTGAAAAATCAGCGGAATCCACTCTGCAAATCAGCCAGCTAATCTCAAAAATCCAGGAAGAAACCCATCAGGTCGTCCAAACCATGGATACCGTCAATCATGAAGTAACAGAAGGCATGGAAGTCATGAAGGGGGCAGGGGATTCCTTCAAACAAATCCGGCAGTCTGTCAGCATGGTGACAAATCAAATGCAGGAAGTCGCTTCAGCCATTCAGCAAATGTCTGCCGGATCCCGGCAAATGGTCCAGTCGATGGATGAGATTACCCATGTGGCAAATGAATCCGCCATGGCCACACAAAGTGTACTGGCATCTACTGAAGAACAGGCAGCATCAATGGAGGAAATATCTCTTTCCGCTGACAACCTTACAGTCATGGCAGAGGATTTGAAAGGGTTGATCAGCAGGTTTAAGTTATAGAGTTTAGGTCTGGAAACCCTAGACTCTTTTTTTATAAATAAATGGATAGGTATTATATAAAAACTTGATATGAGATTTTTTAATTGTGAACTTTGCAATTAAATCTAAAAATATGCAAAGAAATAAACCAAACTAGCAAACAAATCAGTAAAACCTGCAAACAAAAGCTCCAGCAGTCATTTTATACACAAGAAAAGCCATCCCACAGATGGCTTTCCCTTAAAATTAAGCTATTCCCGCTTTCATTAACATCCCATCGAGCGTCCGTTCCATCACTTTTTCCATCCACTTGGCTGTTTCCAGGACAGATGGAAGATCTGTCCCAGTATTCACACCCATACCGTGGAACATATTGATCATATCCTCTGTACAAACATTCCCGACTGCTTTTGGTGCGAAAGGACAACCTCCTAATCCTGCGATGGATGAATCAAAGCGGCGGACACCCGCGTGATATCCCGCCAATACATTTGCCAGTCCCAAACCGCGCGTATTATGGAAGTGAAGGCCAAGCGAAAGATCCTTACCAAAGATATCAAAGAATGATTCTGCCACTTTTTGCACCTGAATAGGATTGGCCATACCTGTTGTATCAGCCAGTGTGATTTCTGTACAGCCTGCTTCTAAAAATCTTTCTGCCGCTTTTAGCACGTTCTCTAACGGAACATCCCCTTCAAACGGACAGCCAAATGAGGTCCCCAATACTCCAGCCACACCAATGCCTGAAGCTGCACCTTCTTTTATTACCAGACTAAGTTCTTCAACAGCCTGCTCAACAGTCCTTCTCGCATTTCGCAAATTGAACGAATCGCTTGTCGTGGTTACTACATGAAGAAAATCCACATCTGTCGTAAGGGCGCGTTCAAGCCCGGAACGGCTTAAAACCAGGCCTCCATAGCGGACCCCATTTCTTTTAGGCAGTGATTTCAGGACTTCTTCTGCATCGGCCATCTGAGGAACAACCTTTGGATTGACGAAAGAGACGGCTTCTATATTGCGGATGCCGGAATCTAGTAATCTTGTTATCAATTCTACTTTTGATTCAGTTGAGACCATTTTGCACTCATTCTGCAAGCCATCACGCGGGCCAACTTCACAAATTTCAATCATTTTCCTTCCTCCTTCAGAAGATGAATATTTTTGATTTGCTCCAGATGCTTCAAAACATGATCACGGCCCTGGTAAATATGTTCGTGCATTGCAATGCGGGCACGTTCGGGTTCGCGATTTTTGATCGCTTCCAGGATGATTTTATGAACCTCAAGTGATTGCTTTAGCTGAAAGCTGTTATACCAATAGAAGGACCGGAACACGATTGGAACGACAACAACCTTGGATATATGGAAATGAATATGCTCATTTTTAGAAGCTGCGACGATCGCTTCATGAAATTTCTGGTTTACCTGAACAATATCTTTCAGGCTTTTCATATCGGATTCCACATAGCCGCTAATTGCTTCTTCATATAAAATATTGGCTCTTTCCATTTCCAGCAGGTCACTTTCTGTCCGGTGTATGGCCGCCTGACTGGCAGCGTACCCTTCGAGCAGAGTGCGCAGATCATAGATTTGCCTTATATCATCATTTGTAAAATGTCTTACACTGACCCCGCGCTTGAGGGGAATGACAAGACCTTCAGCTTCAAGCTGTCTAATTGCTTCTCTAATTGGAGTGCGGCTAAGATTCATTTCTTTAGCCAGTGATTCTTCAGCAAGCCGCATACCAGGGATAAATTTCCCTTCGATAATGGCATCTCTGATAAATTCGTATGCATCCATATCAACACCTCGGCTTTATTGTATACAAACGGAAGAATAATTACAATAAATATTCTGAAAATTTTATAATAAACAGCATTGAATAAGGGTTTAACAATTAATTTCAGAAAAATTATAAAATTCCCATTGACTTATTGTATACAAACAATTAAATTTGTATACAAGATTAAGAAAATTTAAAAATTAAAACGCATTCAAGAAAAACAGGAGGAAATTACATGTCAGAAAAACAGCTTCCACTGCAAGATATAAGAGTTCTTGAGCTTGGCACACTATTAGCTGGACCATTTTCTGGGCGTCTTCTTGGGGACTTTGGTGCTGAAATCATCAAGGTTGAACCTCCGGGAAAATCAGATCCCATGAGAAACTGGGGAAAGTCAAAGGATGGAGTTGGGCTATGGTGGCCGATTCAATCGCGAAATAAAAAATCAATCACATTAAACCTGCGGGAAGAAGAAGGGCAGCAGGTTTTAAGAGAACTTGTTAAAGAAGCCGATGTGGTCATCGAGAATTTCCGCCCGGGCACAATGGAAAAATGGAATCTTTCCTACGAAACATTGTCGGAGATAAACCCCAGGTTAATTATGGTCCGGACTTCCGGCTATGGACAGACAGGGCCCTATAAGCATCGAGCCGGCTTCGGCAGTGTCGGCGAAGCAATGGGGGGGCTAAGAAATGTAACCGGTTTCCCTGACAGGCCGCCATCACGAATAGGTGTATCCATTGGCGATACACTGGCAGCACTTTTTGCCACAATCGGCTGCCTGGTTGCTTTACATGAGAGGGAGCGTTCAGGAAAGGGACAGGTAGTCGATACAGCCCTCTATGAATCTGTGTTCTCTGTGATGGAAAGCATTATTCCGGATTATCTTCTGGCAGGATACATAAGGGAAAGAATGGGCAATATCCTGCCAGGTGTGGCGCCATCCAATATTTATTTTACACAGGATAAAACCTATATCGTGATCGGCGCTAATGCAGATGGAGTGTTCAGCAGATTATGCGAAGCGATGGAGCAGCCGGAATTGGCGAAGGACCCAAGATTTTCAACACACCATGCAAGAGGAGAGAACATGAAGCTGCTTGATTCCATGATCGAAGAATGGACTAAGACTCTCCCGGCTAAAGAAGCGCTAAAAATTCTTGAAGATAAAGGAGTTCCATCAGGGCTCATCTATTCAGCTAAAGATATTCTGGAAGATCCCCATTATAAAGAACGAGACATGATCATCAAAGTTGATCATCCGCAGCTGGGAGAATTCCCAATGCCTGGCATTGTTCCAAAATTAAGCAGGACACCAGGAGAAGTGAAGCATGCCGGTCCTGAAGCGATGGGGAAGCATAACGATGAAATCTATTCAGGCCTCCTTGGTTTCGATGAAGACAGATTAAAAGAATTGAAGAAAAAAAATATCATTTAGGAGGTCTTCAATATGGGGCGGACTCTATATGAAAAAATTTGGGATAAACATGTAGTGCTTGAGCAGCAGAATCAGCCTTCCCTTTTGTACATTGATCTTCATTTAATTCATGAAGTTACATCCCCGCAGGCTTTTGAAGGTCTAAGAATCCATAATCGCAGTGTAAGAAAGCCTGAGCTGACGATTGCCACCATGGACCATAGCATCCCTACAACAGATCGCACATTGCCCTTCAGGGATGAAATTGCAAAGAAGCAAGTCGATGCATTAGAAAAAAACTGCAGGGATTTCGGCATACAGCTTTTTGACCTGAACAGCAGTAATCAGGGAATCGTACACGTCATTGCTCCTGAACTTGGATTAACCCAGCCAGGGATGACTATTGTATGCGGCGACAGTCATACCTCTACACATGGAGCGTTCGGAGCACTTGCCTTTGGCATAGGTACAAGTGAAGTTGAACATGTACTTGCCGCCCAGACATTAAAGCAATTTAAATCAAAAACATTGGCAATGAATATACATGGACATTTGCCGCAGGGGACTACTGCCAAGGATTTGATTCTTTCCATCATTGGAAAATATGGCCATGATTTTGCAACAGGACATGTGGTTGAATATCGCGGTGAAGCCATCCGGAATCTAACGATGGAAGAGCGCATGACCGTCTGTAATATGAGCATCGAAATGGGAGCGAGGGCTGGACTAATTGAGCCTGACAGCAAAACCTTTGCGTTTTTGAAAGGAAAACAGGCGGTTCCGGAAGGAGAGCTATGGGAAGAAGCTCTTGAAGAGTGGAAGCAATATTATACAGATGAGAATGCAAAATTTGATCTGACCGCTGATTTTAATGCTGCTGAAGTCATCCCGATGGTTACCTGGGGGACGAATCCTGGCCAGGTTGCCGGAATTACAGAAACTACAACGCTATTTGAAGATTTGGCTGAAGACCAAATACGGCCGGCAAAAAAGGCACTGCAGTATATGGGGCTTGAGCCGGGAACACCGATCACCGAAATCGCGATTGACAAGGTCTTTATCGGTTCCTGTACAAACAGCCGAATTGAAGATCTCCGCAAGGCTGCTAAAATCGCAAACGGTTATAAAGTTGCGGATCATGTGGAAGCCTTAGTGGTTCCCGGTTCACAGCTAGTAAAAAAACAGGCAGAGGCTGAAGGGCTTGACCAGATTTTTATAAAGGCCGGTTTTCAATGGAGAGAAGCGGGCTGCAGCATGTGCCTGGGGATGAATGAGGATTTGGTTCTTCCGGAAGAGCGCTGCGCGTCCACCTCAAACCGGAACTTTGAAGGCAGGCAGGGAAGGAATGCCAGGACCCATTTGGTCAGCCCGGAAATGGCTGCAGCCGCAGCGATTGCCGGACGGTTTACAGATGTGAGGGAATGGCCAGTTAAGGAAAGAAAGGAGGTCAGTTTACAATGAAATCTTTTACGAAATTTACAGGCATCGTTGCTCCGCTAGATGCGGCAAATGTTGACACAGATGCTATTATTCCGAAGCAATTTCTAAAAAGCATTGAAAGAACAGGGTTTGGAAAATTTCTTTTCTATGAATGGCGATATGAAAATGAGAGAGAAAAACCGGATTTCATTCTAAATCGTGAACCTTACCGGAATGCACCAATTCTGCTGGCAAGGAAAAACTTTGGCTGCGGTTCATCCAGGGAGCATGCACCCTGGGCGATTGCAGAATATGGAATAAAAGTAATCCTGGCACCATCATTCGCAGATATTTTCTATAATAATTGTTTCAAAAATGGAATCCTTCCAGTAGTTTTGCCCGATCAGGATATAGAAGTTCTTTTTCGGAAAACCAGAGAAATACCCGGCTATCAGATTAGAGTCGATTTAGAGAATCAGAGAATAGAAGATTCTTTTGGATACATGTCTGAATTCCAGATAGGCTCCTATCAAAAAGATCAGCTGTTACAAGGATTGGATGAAATTGGAGCGACTCTTCAATCATCTCAAATTATAGACTCCTTTGAATCAGCACATAAGATTTACTACAAGCTGGGTGTCAAAATTTATTAATAGGGAGGCAGTCGAATGGAAAACAGAACGATAAAAGAACCTATTCGCAAAAAATGGATTTGGGTAGTCCTCGCCATCATAACACTTGGCGTAGTACCCTGGTACTTTCCAGATGCTGCAGCAGAGCCTTATATTCTCGGGTTTCCGTTATGGGCATTTATCTCTACAGCTTTTTCCATTATCATGTGCGGGTATTTAAGCTGGCTATGTGTTAATGAGTGGAATATCGTGGCGGAACAGGAAGAAGCCGAAAGAGCAAAGGGGGATAAATCATGAATGATTTAGCATTTGCAGGCACAGATGGGATCATTATTTTATCTGCCTTTGCGATAATCATGCTGCTAATTGGTTACCTGTCCGGCAGAGGCGAGAAGAACCTTCATCACAGTCTTTCAGGGTATTACCTTGCCGGAAGGAATCTCGGTTTCATTGCACTCTTTTTCACCCTATATGCGACGCAATATAGCGGAAATACTATTGTCGGCTATGCACCGACAGCCTATCGGACAGGTTTCTCATGGATACAGTCCATCTCATTTATGACCATTATTATCGGAATCTATTTGCTGTTTGCACCAAGGCTTTATGTCATTGCAAAGAAAAGAAATTTTGTAACACCTACTGACTGGATCGATCACCGCTTTAAATCAAAGGCAGTCACATTGCTTAGTATCTTTCTCATGCTTTGGGGGCTTGGAAACTATCTATTAGAACAGCTGGTAGCAATCGGACAGGCTGTATCCGGAATGACGGGCGGAACCATTCCATACCAGATTGCTGTTATTGTCTTCGTTGCTGTCATGCTTGCCTATGAATGGATGGGCGGAATGAAGGCGGTTGCATTCACAGATGTTATGCAAGGCATTGTCCTTATGATCGGCATCATCGTCTTTCTCATCGGAGGCTTGTACCTTGTCGGAGGAAATTTCTCTGATGTTACAAGGTATGTAGCAGAAATGGAGCCAGCAAAAACGGCAGTCCCTCCAATGGAAGTGAATATCAATTGGCTGAGTATGCTCCTGCTTGTTGGACTGGGAGCAAGTATTTATCCGCACGCTGTTCAAAGAATCTATTCTGCGCAAAGCGAGAAAACTCTGAAAAAATCCTTTGCCCGCATGGCATGGATGCCGCCAATTACAACAGGGCTTGTATTTATGGTAGGTATTATTGGAATTATGCTTTTTCCAGGACTGGATAAGACGGGTTCTGAACAGCTCGTAGGTCTGATGGCCAATGAGATTGCCGCCATTAATCCATTTTATTACTGGATTATGATCATCTTCTTTGGCGGGATTGTAGCTGCCATTATTTCGACAGCCGACTCAGTTCTGCTCAGCTTTTCATCTATGCTTTCGAATGACGTATATGGAAAATTCATCAATCCTAAGGCATCTGAACATAAGAAGGTCATGGTCGGGAAAGTATGCGGAATCATTGCGATCATCTTTCTTCTGTGGATTGCCTGGAATCCTCCGGGAACGCTTTATGAAATTTTCGTCTTAAAATTCGAATTGCTTGTTCAGGTGTTCCCGGCCTTTGTCCTGGGCTTATATTGGAAGCGCTTATCAGGAAAAGCCGTCTTCTGGGGAATGCTTGCAGGCGCCATATTAGCAGGATTGCTAACGCTTACAGGCTATAAAACCATCTATGGAATCCACGGCGGCGTCATCGGGTTAGGACTGAACTTCTTTATCTGTATTGCAGGCTCCCTTTTATCTCCAGCTGTATCAAAGAGTAAAGTACTGGAGGAAGATTTGACTGCAATCAATTTAAAGGCATAATAGCCAAAAAAGAGATGATTAAAATATGAGTAATTCACTAGCAGAAAAGCAATTTGCCATCAATGAAAATCCATGGAAAATGCTATTATTCCTTCTGCTGGCACAGCTGATGGTAGCATTTGTCGGCAGAAGCATCGGACCGCTGGGAGTCTTAATCGGGGAGGATCTTTCCTTGACCAAGTCGCAAATTGGCATGCTCCCGGCGGCTCTCTTTTTGGGTCAGGCGATCATTTCGGTTCCTGCCGGTTTTCTGACTGACCTTGCAGGATCCCGTAAATTATTGGTCCTGGCTTCGGCTTTAATGGGGTTAGGATTTCTGTTCATGACATTGCTTCATGATTTCTGGCTTGTCCTGTTATTAATTGTTATCGGCGGAATTGGGTATGGGTCCATGCACCCGATCACCAATAGAGGCATCATTTATTGGTTCCCTCTCAAACAGCGGGGAACAGCAATGGGAATAAAACAAACCGGCATCACGGCCGGATCGGCTCTGGCCAGTTTGATCCTGCTTCCGCTTAGTGTCACTTTTGGCTGGAGATTTGTACTTCTTACGGCCTGCCTTCTTTTATTGGCGGGCGGATTCGTTTCCTATCATTTTTACCGGGATCCGCCTGAACTGGAACAAGCGAAGGGCAGCAGCATGAGTTTGCTCCAATTTTACAAATCAATGTTTAAAATGTTAAAAAATAAAGCCTTAATGCTTATCAGCTTCAGTGCTCTGGGCCTGAATGGAACACAAATGTGCTTAAATACGTATATAGTTTTATTCGCCTATGAACAGCTGAAGATATCAATCTTTTTATCAGGTATTCTTCTGGTTATATCTGAAGTATCCGGAACCATTGGCAGGGTTGCCTGGGGAGTCATTAGCGATAGGCTGTTTGAAGGAAAACGTGTAGTGATCCTTATGATTATTACCATCATTATCGCATTGGCCAGTACTTCAGCTGCTGTCATAACTTCAGCCCCTTTTTGGGTAATGGCTCCCATTACAGCTCTGTTTGGATTTGCAGCATCAGGTTTTAATGGAATCTGGATGAATCTTGCAAGTGAATTGGTGCCGAGAGAACAAGCTGGCATCTCAAGCGGTATCAGTATCACACTCGGTTCAGCCGGGGCCATTATCATTCCGCCATTATTTGGCTTAATCGTGGATCAGACGGGGCAATTCTCTTCCGGGTGGTTTTTAATCACAGGTATGATGTTTATTGTTTTTACTTTACTGACAACATTATCAATTATGAATAAAAAGAATAACTTTGTTATTTAAAAGTGGAAGGAGTGATCCGTTTGGAATTTAACCCTTCGGACCTTGGAGAAAAAGAAGTGTACAAATTATTAACCGGATCTGTCGTCCCAAGACCGATTGCCTGGGTTTCCACTGTATCACAGGAAGGGGGCCAGAATCTCGCGCCCTTCAGTTTTTTCAGTGTTGCCTCAAGAAATCCTCCGATGCTCTGTATTTCTATTGGTCCTGGCGTAGGGGACAGGGAAGGAACAGAAAAAGATACATTGGTCAACATCCGGGCGACAAAAGAGTTTGTCATCAATGTGGTTCCTGCACCATTGGGAAACCAAATGCAAAAAAGTGCAGAGAATCTCCCGAGTAATGCTGATGAGTTTGAAGCAGCAGGGCTTTCCGCTGCTGAAAGTCATCTAGTCGCCCCTAAGAGGGTAAAAGAAGCACCAATCCATATGGAATGCAAGCTGGAACAGATTATTAAACTGGGAAGCGATCATTTGATTATCGGGAGAATGGTCCATTATCATATTGATGATGAATACTACCTCGGTAATTATAAAGTGAACTTAGAAAAACTCCAGCCCCTGGGAAGGCTGGCAGGAAACTATAGTGAAAGCAGCGAATTCTTTAAGCTGCCGAGATAATATATCAAATGCCGGTCCTTTTGGCCGGCATTTTTTCATTGGGAGTATACCTATTTTTGTATTTCCGCCAGCCAAGGTGATAATATATCCTTAAAACTAGTCCCAACTGGAGGTATTCCTTTGGAAAACTACGCGAATCTCATTCAAAAACAAAGAAATTTCTTCACCCAGGGTAAAACAAAAGATATCACATTTCGAATGGAAGCCCTCGGCAAGCTGCGTACAGTCATAAAGCAGCATGAGCAGGAATTAATGGAGGCTCTAAAAGCCGATCTCAATAAAAGTGAGTTTGACGCATACCTGACAGAAATCGGAATCCTGCTCGAGGAAATCCGCTTTACAATGAAACATTTAAAAAAGTGGTCAAAACCAAGGAAGGTAAAGTCCACCATTGCTCAGATCGGTTCGAAAAGCTATATCTATCCGGAGCCATATGGAGTTGCCCTTATCATAGCGCCATGGAATTATCCTTTCCAGCTCGCGATTGCACCGCTGATCGGAGCGATAGCGGCAGGGAATTGCGCGATCCTGAAGCCATCCGAATTAACGCCGCAAACTTCTGCTTTGCTGTCAAAAATGATCAGCAGCCATTTTCCTGAAGAATATATTTCAGTAGTTGAAGGCGACGCAGAAACAAGCACAGCGCTTTTAAATGAAAAGGTCGATTATATTTTCTTCACAGGCAGTGTCCCTGTTGGAAAAATCATTATGGAAGCCGCTTCGAAAAATCTTACACCTGTTACGCTGGAACTGGGCGGGAAAAGTCCGTGCATCGTACATGAAGATGCCAACCTGAAGCTTGCTGCAAAGAGAATAGCCTGGGGAAAGTATATTAATGCCGGCCAGACATGTGTAGCTCCTGATTATCTTTATGTTCACAGCAGAGTAAAAGAAGAATTCCTTAAAGAACTAAAGCAGGCCATATATGAGCTTTATGGGGAAAATCCGATTGAATCCGGCCATTTCACCAGAATCGTCAGCGAAAAACACTTCAGCCGCCTCACCAATTTTTTGACCAATGGAACGACTATTCACGGGGGCAGGCATGATTTAAGCTCTCTAAGCATCGAGCCAACCGTTCTCGGCAATATTACCTGGAATGATGAGGTTATGCAGAATGAAATATTCGGACCGATTCTCCCCGTGCTTGCATATGACGACTTGTCCAAAATGATTGTAGAAGTTACAGCACGCCCGAAGCCTCTGGCCCTATATATCTTTACAGAAAGTGAGGGTGTTCAAAACCAGATTCTCAGCAGCATTTCCTTTGGAGGGGGATGCATTAATGATACTGTTTATCATTTGAGCTCACCATATCTTCCTTTCGGAGGGGTAGGGGAGAGCGGGATTGGCGCTTATCACGGAAAGGGAAGCTTTGATGTGTTTTCCCATGAAAAAAGCATACTGAAGCAAACAACCAGATTTGATCTGCCATTCCGGTATCCGACGACAAAGGATGCTTTAAAAAAGGTGAAGTTTTTTATAAAATAACCGTCTTCTTCGCAGCTCTTAAGCATTGTTTTTCGGAGGCTTGACATCCTTATTTAAATTCTGTATGGCAGCTTCGGTTTTTTTTGAAAGATTTTTAGTGTATGGGGAAACTGAGAAGGTGGGGAAGTTTATATTTTTGACTTTCTTGGTCAGTTTTTTCAATAAAATCAGCCCTTTTTAACTATAGTATATGTCCCCGCTCCATGAACATGAGTATGGCGCGGAAGAAAATTCCTTCCACGCCATATAGTATGCTCAAGTCTTCGTTTTGGTATAAACGCTTATTAATCTTTTATTCTCTTTTAATATTCTTTCGGTGTGAGGGCTGACTTCAAAGCCCGGCAGGCTGATCCGGGATTTTTTCTTAAGGGTTTTCATGGTGCTGCTGGAATTTATCTGCGGTAAATTCTTTTTCTTATCCGCTGGTTCCTTCATGGTCTTCGTCCTCCAATTCGGCAGGGAGCATTAGATCGTATATTGATATGAGTGAAGTGAATAGCAAATAGTCGAATTCGGTTACAAATTGGTCGGAGGTTACTTTAATGACATAATCTTCTTCGAAAATGGAAAAAGGGATTAGCGCCAGCTTTTCTTCCGCATCATAATAAACTTCCCTGCGGTCCAGCCGGCTATGAATCAAAGCTTTATCGGTGTAGTGCTCAAGCAGGTGGTCTTTCTCTTCCTGTGTTGTATATTTGCATAATGATGTCCTCATATCGACTTTATCCGCAAAGTCAGCTAAAAGCTTTTCAATTCCGGCAAGATAAGCCTCTTCATTTCCATAATAAATGTCAATGGGTTCATTTTTCAATAAATATTGAAACGATTTCAACTTATTCATATGTGAATTTAATAGGTCGCTGTTTTCTTCAAGTAAATCTCTTGTGTCAGTTGCCAGTTCATTATTTCCGACTCTCTTCAAATAAGATCCAAGAAAAACAAAAGCATCAACAAGGGCAAATATAATCGCGACAATCAAGTAATTCTGCCAGTGGTTAAAAATGGATTCAGGCTCATTTGTCCAATAAATTACCGCCCCAAGCACATAAAGAATATACCAGGTTTTACGAATCACGGACATTTTTTCTTTCACTTTCTTTTCCCATAGCCAGACAGAAATAACATAAAACCCAAGACAAGCGACAATGATCCACACAGCAATCTTAAAGAATATCAGCAAAAAAATCGCCTCGTCTGCCATAAAATGAATTTCTGTTAGAATATTTGCATAATTTTAATTTCATTATATCAGAAAATATGCCATAAATTTGAAAATAAATGCGGGGGAAGGAAAAATATGAAGAAATACCTAATCATGACGGCAGCAGAACTTGTAGTTCTGACAATCATTAATCACTTCAGTTTAAAGCAGGCGATTGAATTATGTGAAGAATCAAATTAGCATGCTATTGCGGATAGAGTTCTTTTTGAGGTTAATTGGAGTGTAATCTGTAAAAAATAGGCATTAGTACAGTTTTAAAAATTTCATAAAAAATGATATAAATGCCATCCTCTACTTGTCCACTCCTTGTTGTGACTAGTCGCATATAAAATAGTAAGCCATAGAAAACAAGCTTTTTTATTTTGGAAAGCTTCGGATTCTTTTGGCTAAAAACAACAAGTAGGAGTGTAGAATATGAAGAAAAACCATTCGTATGGCTGTGGAAGCAGCGACAAATGTCCTCCATTGCCGAAGTGTGACACGGCTAAATCACACACGCATTTTTGTGACGTGGGGACTCCGGAAAATACAGGAGGAGTAGAGCAGACAATAATTCTTGGAGATGTTCCAATTCAGACATTAACTGAAGCAGATATCTATCTTCCTTCATATGCAACAGAAATTAAACAAATCCGAAAGAATGTATATCTGACACAATGTAAAGCTGTGCCAGTTATTCCAGAAGGTTTCCCTGAAACTGCTCCAACATCAGTAAAGCTTTATGTAGAAGGGTATATTCACAAAAACATTCAATATGTTGATGATTGTGAAGGCTATGTGAAAGATTACGGCGTCAACGTTCCTTTTAAGTGTTACTCTTTAGTGAACACCCTTCCTGAAATTGATTGGGAATTCAGCAATAAGAACAGCAATTCCAACGAAATCAGAGAGCTTGCAAAAAATGGCATGGGTGCAGACAGATGCAGCTTTGGCTCCTTCACATTTGAGTTCTTGAATGAACCAATCAAGTGTAAACTGCTAAACGCTTCTGTTACTCAAATGGATATTTTGAGCGATTTTGATAAATGGGGCAGATTTGACAAGATTACTGAAAAAGCAGAAGTTAATTTGCTTGTAAGATTAACTCAGCGTCAATTGGCAAACGGCGGAGGAGACCAATAATCAGGTTTTCCTGGCAATGAATGAGAGGGTATCTTCTGGAGATACCCTCTCAGACTGTCGACAAACTCGATGAAAATCGTGCTTGTCTGCAG
>NZ_APVL01000008.1 GCF_000565285.1 Cytobacillus firmus DS1
AGGCGCTTTTTTATAAACTGTCCGTAAATGGGGGTACAGTTCACCTAAGGGAAGCCCTTTTATTTCTTAAAGAAAAGCTCAAAGCGCCGGCGGATTGGCGGGCACTCTGCGCTTTTCTTAGTGAACAGCAGGATATCCACTGTTAATTATGGTCATTACAGAGAACCATCCGAAAACGGCAAGTGTTCCTACAGCAAAAACCAAGCCAAGGAAGTTCTTGTTTTTCAGTGCACTAAATGCACCAAAAGCTGCAAGAACTGCGACTAATGCAAAAATGATTGGTAGTCCCATTAAAACAGCCCCCTTTATTTGGTGATCAGCAGGCAAAAAGCCATATCATAATCATTCTTCAGGTTATATACCCATTATGTAAAACCCAAGTATATACATTCGTCCTTTATTTTATATTTTTTTCTTCTATTTGTCGAGGTCTAAAAATGACACTTGTATGTCATATGCTTCAGCAATGCCGATTATTAAATCCTTTAGATGAAGTTCTGAAAAATAAACTGCGGGCATTTTTTCCTCTTTCGCTGTAAAGACTAAATGCTCCTGAAATTGATAAATAGCCATCCGGATATCTTCTTTTTTGCCCCCGGTTATTGTGAAGGCGCTAAGGAGCTCAGTGAACAAGCAAACGCCGCTTTCTGTCTCAATCGCAAAGTCCTCAAAAGTTTCTCCCTTTACACCCGATTTTATGTAACACAGCTTAAAAAAATCTTCAAAAAGTTCAGCATCGACGAGGACACTTTTGGTAAATTCCGCATGAGCCCTCTTTTCAAAAAGAAAAATGCTCTGCTGAAAACCGAAAAGTTCAGTGTTATTTTTTATCAAGTTCATAAATTCGGGCACATCTTGAATAATATAGCCGGCTTCAACGCCATATAGGATTTTCATCTTATACTCCTTTTGCAGAAATAAGGCATTCCATTCTGATATAGTGTAAAATAATAGACAAATAATCAACACTGGAGGTGTAGGCAATGGAATGGAATCAGATCCCTCTTGGACCATTGCAAACAAACTGTTATGTCCTTTCGAATGAAAACAAAGACTGTTTAATCTTTGACCCGGGTGAAGAGAGCGGAAAACTGAGCGGTATTATCGAACAAAATGGACTGAAACCTCTGGCTGTCATTCTTACTCATGCCCATTTTGATCATATTGGCGCTGTAGACGGAATAAGAGATGCATTTTCCATCCCTGTATACATACAAATACATGAAAAAGAAGCTGCATGGCTTCCGGATCCAGCCTTAAATGGTTCTCACCTATTTAAAATAGGCAAGCTGATAAAAGCAAGGCCTGCCGACCATATTATAACAGCTGAACAAGAGTTGAGCATAGGTGAATTTACCTTTAAAATTCTAGAGACGCCAGGCCATTCTCCAGGGAGCGTTTCTCTGTATTTTGGAGATGCCGGTCTTGTGGTTGCCGGAGATGCGCTGTTCAGCGGAAGCATCGGACGCACAGACCTGCCGGGCGGCAATCAGCAGCAGCTCCTTGAAAGTATACATAATAAGCTTTTGTCATTGCCTGAAGAAACAGAGGTGCTTCCAGGACACGGACCGGTTACGACCATTGGTCGGGAAATGGATTCAAATCCATTCCTGAATGGATTCTGATTGGAAAATAGAAAAGCCCTTCTCCAATGAGAAGGGCTTTTCTGGGGGATGTTTTATTCATATAAAAATGGGAGGGGATATAGTTAAGCTACTACATTAACAATATAACAGGGAAAACACTATGTCAATAGTGAAAACAGTGTCCAAAACAATAAAAATGGCTGTTTCCAAAAATCTAGATTTTTCATTCGAAAAGGGAGTTTATATGCTGAATTTTATAATAAATTATATAGAAAATACTCCTCAAAAAATGATCAGCTATGCTGACTATATCCAGCAGGCCCTTTATCATTCCGAATATGGTTATTATATAAAAGATGCGGAAAAAATTGGGCCAGGGGGAGATTTTATTACAACCAGCAATGTTTCTGATATATATGGAAGGACCATATCAAAGTGGTTTCATCAAATGGCAGGGAAATATAAGCTCCCTTTTCAGGTCTGTGAAATAGGGGGCGGAAATGGACGCTTTGCAAAAGCTTTCCTTGATGAGTGGAATCTTAATGCTGATGAAAAGATTCATTACTATATTTTTGAAACAAGCCCCTATCACAGGAAGCTGCAGCAGGAGCAGATTGTATTTTCCGAACATATCAGACAAATAGATAGCTGGAATGAGATCGCCCCATTTTGCGGCATGATTTTTTCAAATGAGCTGTTTGATGCCTTGCCTGTACATGTGGTTGAAAAAGCAAATGATCAATTGCATGAAATTATGGTAGCTGTAAAAGACGGAAAGCTTACAGAACAAGCTGTACCATTAGCAAATAGAGATATTTCCTTATACCTTGAAGAAAGTGGTTTGTCACTTAGCAATGGCCAAAGAATTGAAATCCCTCTGCAAATGGAGCAGATGATCAAGAGTATCTCTGCTGCTCTGGATAAAGGGTTTGTTCTGACTGCCGATTATGGGTATACAGATGAGGAATGGCAAGAACCAATGAGAAGGGATGGAAGTCTCAGAGGTTATTACAGGCATTCTTTAATTAATAATGTGCTAGAGCATCCTGGAGAGATGGATATAACCAGTCATATTCATTTTGATTCCCTGATCCGCATGGGAGAGAAAGAAGGGCTGGATTTTCATTTTAAGATGAGACAGGATGAATTCCTGCTGTCTGCAGGCATTTTACAGGAGCTTGAAGATCATTATGATCCTAACCCGTTTTCGGCTGTCAGCAAAAGAAACCGGGCTATCAGAAGTCTGATAATGCCTTCAGGCATGAGTGCAGCGTTTCATCTGGTCCTTCAGGCAAAGAAAATAGCACAAAAATAAAAAAGCGATGAATTCATCGCTTTTTTAACGGCTATTAGTGGCCGCCCGCGCCAGGTGTCATCATAAATGTTGACCAGTAAGTGAAGCCTACGAAGAAAACTGTTAAGTATGCTCCAAAAACATAAATATACATACGTTCGGAAAGCTTTAAGTAGCTTAAAAGCAGGAAAAATCCTGTTTGGCCGAAGAAAATTAAGGACGTTGTATACATATCGCCAAGGTAAAACATAACAGCGAAAATTCCCGTCCAGAATCCTAATACTCTGTACATACGATCCATATGTATCCCTCCTTTTACCCTTACAAGTCCATCACTACAATATTATAAAGTAAATGCTTAATAAAAGTAAATAATGGTTTCTAAATAGTCCAGAAAAGGGCGGGAAAAAATGCTTAGCACGGTCTTTTTTCCGCCATTTTCCTGCGAATTCCTTTAATTTCCAACAATTGCTTTGTATGCGCACGAATCACAGCCAGTAAGCATATTCTGCTTTTCCTCCAGCTGAATAGAATCAAACAGACTTTCAAACATACCCTTCAAAAATTCATAATGCATATTGCAGACTGGCTCAGCATGCCGGGCTGCAACCTCTTTAAAGGGGCAATTAAAAATTTGGAAATAGACGATGTTCTTTTCCTCATTTGCATCAAAATCAGGATGAAAACCTGACAAATCGGCAGCATGCTTTAAGATGTTTAATTTCTGGTCAAAAGTAAGTTTATCTGTGTTTCCATACCGTTTAAGCTCTTGCCCGATCAGCTCACTGCCAAACCTTTTTCCTGTCGAATATAGTGCTTTTCTTCCTTCTTCCCCTAAGTCGAGCATTGTTTCCATGGCTATTTTGGCCAGCAGCTGATAATCCCTGTAAGGGAAATGCAGCTGAACTACATCATCAGATAACCGATATAGCCGGCTTGGTCTTCCGCCTTTGCCAGTTTTTTTTGTTTCAGAGACAAGCATATTGACATCTTCAAGCTTGGATAAATGCAATCTGGCTACATTGGGATGGATGCTGAAATTATCTGCAATCTCCTGTACGGTAACATCTTTATGTCGTTTAGTAATGTATTGATAAATATAATAGCGGGTTGGGTCGGATAACACATTTGTTATTTTTAATGTCTGCTCCACTTATTGTCACCTCAAAAGGGTTATTTATTCCCGAGGTCATCAGCTGTCACTTAGAGGATTTAGCTGGCGCCTTCCTGGCCTGCTTCCATTATAATACAGCAGATTGGGGTTAACACTGTAATCACTATAAGTTTAGAAAATGTTCACAAATTAAGTTTAATTACTTATACAAAAGTGTATACATATATTGTACAATTAATATACAATGTGTATAAATAAAATAATATATTTGTGAGGTGAAGAGGTATGAGCCAATTGACATTTTTCACATATCCCAGCTGTACTTCCTGCAGAAAGACGAAAAAATGGCTGACAGCCCATTCAATTGAATTTGAAGAAAGGCATCTCTTCAGGGAGACTCCATCACCAAGAGAATTATTAAAAATCCTTTCTTTAACCACAAGCGGCCTTGATGAGCTTCTCGCTACCCGCAGCCAGACTTATAAAGAACTGGGACAGAACCTTGATGAATTATCATTATCAGAAGTGGTGCAAATGGTCATTAAGGAGCCTAAACTGCTGCGGAGGCCGATTCTGACAAACGGAGATAAGATTGTCATAGGCTATAATCCGGATGCATTTAAGAATATGGCTAAATAGATTTTGCTGAAATGAAAAAGGAAGGACATCCGGTGTCCTTCCACAACTACTGGGCTAGCAGGATTCGAACCTGCGCATGACGGAGTCAAAGTCCGGTGCCTTACCGCTTGGCTATAGCCCATCAATTCGCTTTATACCCTTTTATTATGGAGAGAAAAAAATAAATTTATTCACAAATTCGACAAAAAGTTTTGCCGAAAAATGAAGGAAATGCCCTGGATAAGTCGAATTATAATCCAGAACAATTAAAAAAGGTGGTGCATAATTAGTTGAGTATAATTGAAAGAATGGCAGAACGAATTATTAAAGACGCAGTCAGAAGCCATGCTTCCGACATCCACATCATTCCCCGCAGAAAAGACACACTCATTCAGCTGAGGTTCGGCAGCCAATTGACCCCAAGGCTTTATCTTCCCAAAGAAGAATGCGACAGATTAATTTCACATTTTAAATTTACAGCTTCAATGGACATTGGTGAAAAGAGGAGGCCGCAGAGCGGTGCATATTCACTGGAAGTAGACGGTCAAATGATTGGGCTGCGCTTTTCAACCCTCCCATCAAGCCACAGCGAAAGCCTCGTTATCAGAATTCTTCCCCAGCAGGAACAAATTCCTTTTTACCAGATCAGCCTTTTTCCAGACATGACAAGAAAAATGCTTGCACTGCTGAAGCATGCTCATGGATTAATTATTTTTACTGGCCCGACCGGCAGCGGAAAAACCACAACTTTGTATTCCCTTCTGAATGAAACCTCCCATATGTTCCATCGCAATGTAATCACCCTGGAAGATCCCATTGAAAAAGAAAATGACTTAGTTCTTCAAGTTCAAGTGAATGAGAAAGCTGGAGTATCTTATTCTGCAGGCTTAAAAGCAATCCTCCGCCATGACCCCGATATCATTATGGTGGGTGAAATCCGGGATGCGGAAACGGCGAAGATTGCAGTTAGAGCAGCACTTACGGGTCACCTTGTTTTAAGCACCATGCATACCCGGGATGCCGAGGGGGCTGTATATCGTTTAGCTGAGTTTGGAGTGAACATGCTGGAAATTGAGCAGACTTTAGTGGCGGTCACTGCACAGCGCCTTGTCGAATTGAATTGTCCATATTGCGAAGAGGACTGCTCTCCATTCTGTTATGGATATGGCAGGTGGAAAAGGGCGAGTGTGTTTGAGCTGCTTGCAGGAAAGGCGCTCAATGCTTCCATAAAGAAGGCTAGAGGCGAAAGCAGCCTGGTTAAGTATCGAACACTGAAAGAAGTCATAACTAAAGGGATTGCTCTTGGCTATATAAAGGAAACTGAGTACAGCAGGTGGGTGCATGGCGATGGAGAAACATAAATGGACTATTCAAGAACAGGGCTTGTTTCTGAAGAACACAGGGGAACTGTTGTCCAGAGGTTACCCTTTATCTGAAGCGCTGGAGTCACTGGTGCATCAGCTGCCGCTAAAAAGAAAAGATGAAATCAGGCAGTGCCTCTCTCAATTGAGAGAAGGGTTTCCATTTTATCAAATACTTGCAAACATGAACTTTAATAAAAATCTGATTGGCTATGTTTTTTTTGCTGAACAGCACGGAGGCCTTGCTTCTGCATTTCTTGAAGGAAGCGAAATGGTGCTCCGAAAAGGGAAGGACATTGAAAAATTGAAAAAACTGATGGCCTATCCGATTTTCCTGATGCTCATTACCGCATTCTTATTTATTTTCGTTGATAAAGTCCTGTTGCCCCGTTTCTCTTCCTTATTCGTTTCAATGCAGCTTCAGCCTAATTTCTTTACGAAAGCCGTTTATTTGTTTGGTGATTTTCTCCCGTTATTCTTTCTGATCCTGTTCTTCTGCCTGTTCGCTTTGCTTATATACTATTTTGCCAGATTCAGAAATCTTTCCCCATTACAGCAAAAAAAGATCATAGTAAGAGTACCAGCAGCAGGCCAATTTCTTCGCCTTTACTATACTCATTTCTTTGCAGTACAGCTCAGTTATCTTTTAAATGGCGGCTTATCCATACATGAGGCGCTGAGTCTTTTTGAGAAAAATGATAAGCAGCCTTTTTACAGCGCCCTCGGTAAAGCAGTGAAGATCAAGCTCCGTGAAGGGAATAAACTGGAGGACATTCTAGTGAGTTTTCCATTTTTTGAAAGGGAATTGTCTAATATTATCAGACATGGTCAAAAAAATGGCAGGCTGGACCAGGAATTAACATTTTTCGGCAGGCATTGTCTGCACAAAATGGAGGAAAACACAGAAAAACTTCTTAAGTTCATTCAGCCCATTTTATATATTTTTATCGGTTTTTTAATAGTTTCGATGTATTTGGCAGTTCTGCTGCCTATGTTTCATCTACTGGAGGGATTTTAATGAAATGGCGCATGTTAAACAATAACAGAGGGTTCACGCTTATCGAAATGATGATTGTTTTATTGGTGATTTCAGTGCTCTTAATCATCACCATTCCCAATGTAACAAAACACAATTCAAAAATAAACAGCAAGGGATGCGATGCGTTTGTTAAAATGGTGCAAGCGCAGGTTCAGGCATACGAAATCGATAAAAAAGTACTTCCTTCGGATATACAGGACTTAGTGGCTGCCGAATATCTCAATGAAGAAACCACAACTTGTCCAAATGGTGATGCCATTACGATTTCTGCAGATGGGAAGGTTGAATCCGAAGAGTCATGATAAAAAACAAAGCAGGCTTTACATTGATAGAGTCGCTATTCGTTCTCAGTATTTTCCTTATTATTGCCTCGGTTACAGCCTTGTTTCTTAAACCTCATTTTTTCTATCTTGAAAAGATAATGTTCTTTTCCCAATTAAAATCTGACCTCCTTTATGCCCAAAACTATGCCATAACCCACCAGACAGAAGTAGTTATTCAGATTATTCCAGAGGAGAATAGGTATTTCGCTCAGGAAAAGCTTGCGGATGATCCTATCATTAGCAGAGAATATCCCGGAATCATTGAGATTAAGCCGGGAACTATGCCATTGTATTTTCAATATGGACCTGGCGGTATTACAAATAAATTTGGAATCTTCTATATTAAAGCAGACAAGGAGCAATACAAAATAACATTTTTTATCGGAAGAGGACGATTTAATGTGGAGAAAGAATAAAGGCTTTTTTCTGGCTGAGCTCCTGCTGTCTTTATCAGGGATGCTGCTTGCAGCGGGAATAATGTTTCCCCTAATCATAAAGGCACTTGAGCATTCTGAAGAGGTAAAACAGGATTTTGAAAGCACACAGCTGCTTTATGAAAGTCTTCTGGAGGCTGCTTCGGAAGGGAGTTTTCCTGAGGGGGAGACCATGAAGAAAAATCAGACTGTCTATAAAATATTCCCTAAGGAAAACCAAGGGGTCATGGAGGTTTGCATAAGGTATGAAAGTGTACGGGATAGCACGAAGGAAAAGTGTGAGGTATTTCAGTAATAAGGGATTTACAATGCTTGAATTGCTGTTTTCATTTTCAGTATTCTTATTGATTGTTTCCTTACTGACGGTCAGCTTAAATTTCATTTTCCAGAACTGGAAAATGGAAGCAAGGACACAAAGGCTAGAATGGCATGTATTTATCAATCAGCTCAAAAAAGAAATCAGACTTGCTGATGCTGTAAATATTTCACCTGGTTCAATTTTATTAACGATAGATGGGAAAAGTGTGCTTTATGAAAAATATGGATCTAACATGCGAAGGAGAGTGGATATGAAAGGCCATGAGATTGTCCTTCAAAAACTGGATGCCATTGCATTTACGTCTGTCAGTGGCGGAGTTGAAATAAGTGTTTCTGATAATTTTGATCAGAAGCATTCCGCGTCTCTTTATTACTTAATGGATATGGAGGATATTGATGTACCGTAATCAGGAGGGCTTTACTTATCCTCTTACTTTAACAATCATTCTGGCTGCACTCTTTCTTCTTACAATTCAATTAGACCAGTATATTTCCGAGAAAAGGATTGTTAATCAGGCGGAAACCGTCATGATGCAGGAATACTACCTGCTGAGTTCCTATAAAAAAACAGAAAAAATGCTGAGTGAAAATGCAGAACCGGAAGAGTCAGGCGTATATTCGTTTAAAAAAGGATCGGTTTCCTATGAGATTTCTCCAGTGGCAACAAGCTTAATTCAGATTACCTTCAAAACAAAAATTGGCTCTGATAAGGAAATTTCCGGTTATGCTTACTATGACACAGACCTGCAAAAAATGATAAAATGGATTGAAAAAAACTGAGTGGGGATAAAGATGAAGCCAATTTACTTAATCGGATTCATGGGTTCCGGCAAAACAACGATAGGAAAAGAGCTGGGAGCCTGCTTAAATCAGGAAGTAATTGATACAGATGAAGAAATAGTGAAGCGCGAGAATAAAAATATTAATGATATTTTCGCGCAGCATGGAGAGGGATACTTCAGAAACCTTGAATCACTTATTTTACAGGAAATGGATGATAGAGCGGGAGTTATAACCACTGGCGGTGGCATTGTAATAAATCCTGAAAACAGAAAAAGGCTTAGCGAAACAGGAATTGTTTTCTTCCTTTATGCTTCTCCTGAAGAAATCTTCAAACGGATTGAGAAGGATCATTCCAGACCGCTGCTGAAAGGCGATAAAAAAAGGCTGATCCGTGACCTTTATGAAAAAAGGATACCGCTCTATAAAGAAACCGCTCATGTGGTCATTGATACAACTAATAAAGATAAAGCAGATATTATACAAGAAATAATAGATTGTTTAGAGTGAAAACCCGTTGGACATACTTGTAAATGATAAATAGCAGGCAGTTCTTGCAATTCTGTGCGGAAAAAGGCAGGTATGAACATGAAATCCAACGATTATGTAAAGTATCTTACACAGACAGTGGTAAAATATATTGATCAGCCAAAAGATGAGCGAAAACGGCATCGTATTGAAAAAAAGGACATGAAAGAACCATTTTTATTCAGATGGTTTGGAATGTTTTCTTATCTGTTTTACTTGGGCATGAGAAAAAAGAAACATAAATAGCTTTTATGCAAAAGACCGGCTAAATTGCCGGTTTTTTGCATTTTTAGACTGCGTTGTCTGTCAGATAAAAGAGACCGCCATTTATGATGGAGATATTTACCTTTGGTTCATATTGCTCCTGAAGGGCTGTTTTTTCGTTTTCATAACTTTCTCCCTTTTCTTCTGCCTCTTCATAAAAATGTTCAAGAAGGGTGAGATCTTTTTGCCAGCGCTTCCGGGCTTCATCAGCCCATTTATGATCTTCTTGTTCAATTTCCGCTTTAATAAAATTTGCTACCCTGAATACTCCGCTCCCCGGCATAATAAGCGGAGACAGTGTGAACGAGTAGTCGGGGATTTTGGGCGTAAGGCTCATGCCAAGCAATCTGTCATGAAAACTTTCGACCATCTGGCCATTTATCAATTGGAGGCCGATGGATTTAAAGACATCCCGTTTTCGGTCGCATTGATAAGATACGCGAATGTTCATTCCCAGCCATGGTCTTAATGGAACCTGCTTTCCTGGTGCCTGCCGGTGATTTTCATATAATCGTATATAGCCTGCCAGGTTCCTGGCAGAATCAAAGATCTGGTGAAGCCTCGGGGAGCCAAAATGAATGACTTCCCCCTTAATATGTGGGGGGGCCAGCTGCTGGTTTGTAATAAGCGTCAGCTGCATCGGGTTTGGAATTCCGCCTGTTTTTTCGAGATAATGCCAATAAAAGGGCCGATTCATCAGTTCCTTATCCAAATCAATCGTCAGCTGTACGGTCATATACCCAGGACCTTTATCAGTTATTTCACATCCATTTGCGTGAAAATACCTTTCAAGGAATTTATGAATTTCCTGTTGCTGCATTCAGTTCACCTTCTTTCAGATCCTCCGCGAATTGAATCATGCTCGTCAAGTTCTCCATTTTGATTCTCATTTCACCTTCTGAAGCCGATCTTCCGAAAATATCAACAAGGTGATCGTCAATACTTCCAAATTCAAGCTTTGTTAAAATATCGTCCAGATCGCCGATGACTTTTTCGAAAAGATGTATTTTCTCATATAAAAGCTTCATTATGTGTTCTTCGACTGTTTCTTTCGTGGCAAAATTATAAATCATGACATCCTTTTCCTGGCCGAGACGATGGATGCGTCCAATCCTTTGTTCGAGCCGCATTGGATTCCAGGGGAGATCAAAATTAATGATATGATTGCAGAATTGCAGGTTTATTCCTTCTCCTCCGGCTTCGGTTGCAATCAGTACTTGAGCATTCTTTTGGAAAAGCTCTCTCATCCAGTCCTTTTTTCCTCTTTTAAATCCTCCCCTGAACGGAACCGATGTGATCCCATATTGCTTTAAAAACCACTGCAGGTACATCTGCGTTGCCCTGTATTCAGTAAAGATTATGACCTTGTCATTTATTTTCTGTATTAATTCCAGTGCTTTTTGAGCTTTGGAGTTTTGCTGGACAGCTTCTACTTTTTTAATAAGGTATTGTATCTGCTCCTGAAAAGCTATTGAAGGCTGTTCCTGTCTTTTCAGCATATTCTGAAGTGTAAAATAGACAGCTTCTCTGCTTGAGCATGCCTCTCTTTGCAGCGTCATCACTGAAAACTGGCTGGAACTGACCCAATTTTCTTCATTCCGCAGCTCTGTTACGGCTTCATAAAGTTCACGCTCTGCCTGCGAAAATTCAATCGGTATGGTTTCCACATGTCTTTTGGTCCATTCAATCCCGGTATCTGCCCTGCGGTTGCGGATCATTACTTTGTTTACGAGTTCCTTTAGATGTGCATCATCGTTCAAAGATCGTGAGTCCTTTTTATAATTCTCATAAAAAGCTGATTCATTGCCAAGATGTCCGGGTTTAAGCAGGGACACAAGATTGAAAATCTCACTGATTCGATTCTGAATGGGTGTTGCTGTTAATAGGAGGCAAAACTTCTTTTTTAGGTTTTGTACAAATTCATAGTTTTTCGTTTTATTATTTTTTAGCTTGTGAGCTTCGTCTATAATGATCAGGTCATAATCAAGGCTGTAAATAATGTCCCGATGAGGATTGCGCTTGGCTGTATCGATGGATGATACCACAACGTCGCATTGTTCCCATACATAGCTTTTCCGCTGTGCCACAGCCGGTATAAAAAATTTGCTGTTCAGCTCCATGGCCCATTGTGAAACGAGGGAAGCTGGAACGAGTATAAGGACTTTTTTTACAAGTCCCCTGATCATATATTCCTTTAATATCAGACCAGCTTCAATCGTTTTTCCAAGACCGACTTCATCAGCCAGAATCGCTTTGCCATTCATGCTTTCGACTACCTGTTTGGCCACTTCCAGCTGATGGGGAAGAGGAGTAAGGCTCGGCAGATGCTTAGGAGCCTGCAGGCCTTCAAAGTCAGGAATAGTTGTATGGGTTTCAACCTCAACAGCCAGTTTATAAAGCTCCCAGTTTCCCCATGGACCGTCGTCATCAATTCTTTTTAAGAATTCATCCTGCCAGGCAGAATCAAAGCCAATTTGCACTGTCATAAAAACAGCTCCTTTTATCTATATAAAGATATTGCCCAAACCTTATTAAGGTGGTACGATGTTAATAGCTTTGAAAGTTTTGAAAGTTAACACATTACATTTAGTTAACCGAAATAATGGCCGCTTTGTTTTTTCTGTTTGGTATAAGTATGACCATCTTGGAAAATTTTATAAATGCGAATGATAACAAGGGGAGAGACTACGTTTGTAGCGCCGAAGGAGCAAGCAAAATCTGTGAATCTCTCAGGCAAAAGAACTCTTGTTTGACGCAGCTCTGGAGAGTGCTTTTTAATAAGCCACCCAAGGGGAAAGCCGGTTTCGGTAAACTTTCAGGTGCAAGGACAGAGATCTTCTCACAATTGAGGGGATACTCTGTCCTTTTTTATGTTCCTAAAACAATTTAAAAAGATTTAAGGGGGACGAGTAAATGTCACAGTTAAAACGCACGCCTTTATTCGAGGTGTACAAAGATTACGGAGCAAAAACCATCGACTTCGGCGGCTGGGACCTTCCTGTTCAATTCTCAAGCATTAAAGAAGAACATGAAGCAGTCCGTACAAAAGCCGGCCTTTTTGATGTATCCCATATGGGTGAAATCGAAGTGAAGGGGACGGACAGTCTTAAATACCTTCAAAAAATGATGACGAACGATATTTCCAAATTAAAGAACTCAGGTGCTCAATATACAGCCATGTGTTATGAGAATGGCGGAACTGTTGATGATTTACTTGTCTATAAAATAGAAGATGACCACTATTTGCTTGTCGTGAATGCATCCAATATTGAAAAGGACTACAAATGGCTGCAGGATCATGCAGAAGGCAATGTGGAGTTGAAGAACCTTTCAGAAGATATGGCACAGCTGGCGATTCAGGGGCCGCTTGCAGAAAAAGTGCTCCAAAAGCTTGCCGGCACGAATCTGTCGGATATCGGATTTTTTAAATTCCAGCAGGATGTTGATTTGAATGGCAAGAAAGCGCTTGTCTCCAGAACAGGATATACAGGAGAAGACGGATTTGAAGTCTATTGTGATGCCAAGGATGCAGCCGCATTATGGAATGAAATTCTTGAAGCCGGCAAAGAAGAAGGCGTTCTCCCATGCGGACTTGGCGCAAGAGATACCCTTCGCTTTGAGGCCAACCTGGCATTATATGGCCAGGAGCTCTCACCTGATATCACACCGCTTGAGGCAGGAATCGGCTTTGCTGTCAAGGTGAATAAGGAAGCGGATTTTATCGGAAAAGAAGTGCTTAAGAATCAAAAAGAAAACGGGGTGCCGCGCAAGCTGGCCGGAATTGAAATGATTGACCGCGGTATTCCGCGCCATGGATACCCAGTATATAAAGGAGTAGAACTGATCGGAGAAGTGACAACAGGCACACAATCTCCGACGTTAAAAAAGAATATTGGCCTTGTTCTTATCAAAAAAGAGCATGCGGAGCTTGGAACTGAATTGGAAGTGGAAATCCGCGGCAAAAGATTGAAGGCTAAGATTGCAGCAACACCTTTTTACAAAAGAGAAAAAAACTAACCGGGGGGACAAAATGATGAAACATCGCTATTTACCGATGACAGAGTCTGACCAGAAAGAAATGCTTGAAAAAATCGGCGTCAGTTCTGTAGAAGAATTATTCAGTGATATTCCCGAAAGTGTAAGATTTAAGGGCGAATATAAAATTAAGCCGGCGAAATCAGAGACAGCTTTACTGAAAGAGCTGACTAAAATGGCTCAGAAAAATGCGGATCTTCGCACAAATACATCTTTCCTTGGTGCGGGAGTTTACGATCATTACATGCCTGTCATTGTCGATCATGTATTATCCCGATCAGAGTTTTATACTGCCTATACTCCTTACCAGCCGGAAATTTCCCAGGGAGAGCTGCAGGCAATTTTCGAATTCCAGACCATGATCTGTGAATTAACAGGAATGGATGTTGCCAACTCATCCATGTATGATGGCGGAACAGCTCTTGCTGAAGCAGCCATGCTAAGCGCAGGCAGCACACGCCGGAAGAAAATACTAATCTCAAGCGCAGTCCACCCTGAATCTAAGGAAGTAGTCAAAACATACGCAAAGGGCCAGTATATTGAAGTGATTGAGATCCCTCATAAAGATGGCACCACTGACCTTGAAGCACTAAATGAAATGATTGGCGATGATATCGCAGCTGTGATTGTACAGTATCCTAACTTTTTTGGCAGAGTCGAGCCTTTAAAAGAGCTTGAGGAAATTATTCATGCCCACAAGTCCATGTTTGTTGTTTCAAGCAACCCGCTTGCTCTTGGCGCGCTTACTCCTCCAGGAAAATTCGGAGCAGATATCGTAGCAGGAGATGCTCAGGTTTTCGGTATTCCTACTGCTTTTGGAGGCCCTCATTGCGGATATTTCGCCGTAACATCCAAGCTGATGAGAAAAGTGCCGGGACGTCTTGTCGGACAAACGGTAGACGATCAGGGACGCCGCGGCTTTGTGCTTACCCTTCAGGCGCGTGAACAGCATATACGTCGTGATAAGGCAACATCCAACATCTGTTCCAATCAGGCTCTGAACGCACTGGCGGCATCTGTAGCGATGACTGCTCTCGGCAAGAAGGGCGTAAAGGAAATGGCTGCTGCCAATATGCAAAAAGCCCATTATGCAAAACAGAAATTTAAGGCTGCCGGCTTTGAAGTTCCATTCGAAGGCCCTTCATTTAATGAATTTGTCATCAAGCTGAATAAGCCTGTTAAAGAAGCAAATCAAGCGCTTCTTGAAAAGGGCATTATTGGCGGCTACGATTTGGGCAGAGATTATGCTGACCTGAAAAATCATATGCTTGTTGCTGTTACGGAATTGAGAACGAAGGAAGAAATCGATGCATTCGTTAAAGAAATGGGGGATTACCATGCATAAGGAAGATCAGCCACTCATCTTTGAATTAAGCACAGAAGGCCGTATCGGCTACAGCCTGCCTGAAATGGATATTCCGGAAATTGATTTGAGCGAACTTCTTCCCAAAGGCTATCTGAGAGAAGAAGAGCCTGAGCTGCCGGAAGTGTCTGAACTTGATATCATGCGTCATTATACTGCACTTTCCAAACGAAATCATGGTGTTGATTCCGGATTTTATCCACTTGGATCCTGCACAATGAAATATAACCCTAAAATCAATGAGAATGTAGCGCGCTTCAACGGTTTTGCCCACGTGCACCCGCTGCAGGATGAAAGCTCTGTTCAAGGTGCACTGGAATTGATGTATGATCTGCAGGAGCATCTGATTGAAATTACAGGAATGGATGAAGTTACACTTCAGCCGGCTGCAGGAGCACACGGAGAATGGACCGGATTAATGATGATCCGTGCTTATCATGAAGCGAATGGCGATACCAAACGTACTAAAGTGGTCGTTCCTGACTCTGCTCACGGAACAAATCCAGCATCCGCAACAGTTGCAGGTTTTGAAACAGTAACTGTTAAATCGGATGAAAATGGATTGGTCGATTTAGAGGACCTGAGAAGAGTGGTTGGCGAGGATACTGCTGCTCTAATGCTGACTAACCCGAATACTTTAGGTTTGTTTGAAGAAAACATTCTTGAAATGGCAGAGATTGTTCACAGTGCCGGCGGAAAGCTATACTATGATGGAGCTAACCTGAATGCTGTACTTTCAAAAGCACGCCCTGGAGATATGGGATTTGACGTTGTTCACCTTAATCTTCATAAAACATTTACAGGACCACATGGCGGCGGCGGACCGGGATCTGGCCCTGTCGGCGTAAAAGCGGATCTGATCCCATACCTTCCGAAGCCTGTTTTGGTTAAGAATGGTGACCAGTATGAATTTGATTATGACCGCCCGCATTCAATCGGCCGCGTGAAGCCGTATTACGGAAACTTCGGCATCAATGTCCGGGCTTATACTTATATCCGTACAATGGGGCCGGATGGACTGAAGGCAGTCACGGAAAATGCGGTACTAAACGCAAATTATATGATGAGAAGGCTTGAGCCATTCTTTGACCTGCCATTTGACAGACATTGCAAGCATGAATTCGTTTTAAGCGGAAAGCGCCAGAAGAAGCTTGGCGTACGTACATTGGATATTGCCAAGCGCCTTCTTGATTTTGGCTACCATCCGCCAACCATCTACTTCCCGCTTAACGTGGAAGAGTGCATAATGATCGAGCCGACAGAAACAGAATCAAAAGAAACGCTTGACGCTTTTGTCGACGCCATGATTCAAATTGCAAAAGAAGCTGAGGAAAACCCTGAGATTGTTCAGGAAGCACCTCATACAACAGTAATTGGCCGTCTGGATGAAACAATGGCTGCAAGAAAGCCGGTTCTTCGTTACCAAAAACAATAATAAACAAGAGGCCCCGTCAAACTGACGGGGCCTTTTCAAATAACACTATTATTTTTTCGCCTTCACTTTTCCGGACCATTTTTTAAATCCGCCCTGCAGGTGTGAAAGGTCTTTGTAGCCTTTACGGTGCAAAAACTGGGCAGCTCTCGCACTTCTCATGCCGCTCTGGCAATATAAGTAGACTGGCTTGTCCGGACGCAATTCTTTCATGCGCATCTTCATTTGTGAAAGCGGTATATTGCGTGCACCTAAAATATGGCCGTTTTCAAATTCATTTGGTTCGCGAACATCGATTAACTGGGCTTTTCTATAGCCTTCTCTAAACTGGTCTTCAGTAAGCGTTTTAACAATCCGGCGCTGATAAAACCATGTTATGACAGAATAGGTAATGATTGCACCCAAAATGATAAGAATGAAATAAAGTGTTTCCAATATGTCTTTCTCCTTTCACGCATAGGTAAGCCAACTAATATTATATAAGTCTTTCCTGATTGGAGTAAAGGAAATCAGGTAAATTTGTTCTGGAAATTCAACTTGCTTTAAATTTCATCGGAATTTTGTTAGACTAATAACCGCAAATGACCAGTTAAAGAATTTGAAAATGAGGGTTACATATGACTAAAGAAGTTTGGCGGTTTATCGATTCAGGAGAAGGTTCGCCTTCTTTTAATATGGCTTTGGATGAGGCTTTGCTTGACTGGAATAGCGAAGGCAAAATGCCTCCTGTAATCCGGTTTTACGGCTGGTATCCCGCAACTCTTTCAATTGGATACTTCCAAAAGGTTGAAAAAGAAATAGATATGGAAGCAGTGAAGAAGCATGGCCTGGGCTTTGTCCGCAGACCAACAGGGGGAAGAGGTGTGCTGCACGAACATGAACTCACATACAGTGTAATTGTTCCTGAAGCCCACCCGGAAATGCCGACTACAGTGACCGAAGCGTACAGAGTCATATCTGAAGGAATTCTAAAAGGTTTTCACGCACTGGGAATGGAAGCTTATTTTGCCGTACCAAGGACGGCTGAAGAAAGGGACTCTCTAAAAAATCCAAGATCTGCTGTTTGTTTTGATGCACCAAGCTGGTACGAACTTGTTGTAGAAGGCCGTAAGGTAGCAGGTAGTGCGCAAACAAGACAAAAAGGTGTAATACTTCAGCATGGCTCTATTTTGCTTGATTTAGATGAAGACAAGCTGTTCAGCTTGTTCAAATACCCTAATGACCGGGTAAAAGAGAGAATGCAAAAGGCTTTTAAAAATAAGGCTGTTGCCATAAATGAGCTGACAGCAGAAAATATTACGCTTGAACAGGCTAAGGCAGCTTTCAAGAAGGGGTTTGAGGAAGGCCTGGACATTGTACTCGAACCTTACGAGCTTTCAGATGATGAGATGGCATATGTCCAAAAAATTGCAAAAGAAAGATATGAAAGTGATGACTGGAACTATAAGAGATAAAAGCGGCTAAGTCGCTTTTTCTCTTTTTTTAATGAATATTTTTCCAAATGCTGAACAAAAAAAAGTGCAAGCTTCAAAATATATTAAAATTTATCGTTATTTGTTGGAAACCGGCACCTAACTCTGTTTTTCTTCAAATTCTAGTATTTTTAAAGTTTGACAAAACGATAATTAGTTGAACTTAATACAACATGTAGTATTGTCGAAAATATTAAAGGCACTATATATTGATTTTGTGGTTTAAGGTATGGTAACTTTAGGGTACTATTCTGACAGATAGATTTACTCTATCTGTCAGAATCCACTTCCATAATTGATTTAGAAGGAGTTGTAACAATGTCTGTTGCTCTAGGACAAAAAATGAAATTGAACATTGAACGTTTAAACAAGGACATCCGTCTCTTTCCTCAGGTTCACCCTGTAACCTCAGATATGAAAATGACCCACAAAGGTGTTTCCCGCTTGGTTATGCTAGATCGCTATACCTTCAAAGACACCGAGAAAGTGACACTCACAAACGGTGACTTCGTTGTTCTCACCATCAAGGAAGATCCGAAATTTCCTGCACGCGGCTTAGGATATATCCTCGATATTGACTGGGAAAACAAGACAGCAAAGGTTTTAGTAGAGGAAGATTACAGAGGAGTGCTGGATGATCCGGAAGAATCGAGAACAGGCATTATTACAAAGTCTCTTGATGTAATCGAGAAGCCTTTGGAAATTTACTATGAGCAAATCGCCAAGCGTAACGCAACAGGCCTTGCATCGGTTGAGAAGACCGAAGAAAAGAAAAAAGAGTGGTTTGAAAAATTCTATCAGGAATTGAAAAACCTGAATTTCATTCCGGCTGGCCGGGTGCTGTATGGAGCAGGTGCTGACACAGATGTTACGTATTTCAACTGCTATGTAATGCCTTTCGTGCAGGATTCCCGTGAAGGAATTTCCGAGCACCGCAAGCAGGTAATGGAAATTATGAGCCGCGGCGGCGGAGTAGGGACAAACGGTTCAACTCTGAGACCGCGCAATACACTGGCTAAAGGGGTAAACGGAAAATCTTCCGGTTCGGTTTCATGGCTGGATGATATTGCGAAGCTTACACACCTGGTGGAGCAGGGTGGATCCCGCAGAGGTGCTCAGATGATTATGCTATCCGATTGGCATCCGGACATTATCGAATTCATCATCTCGAAAATGCAAAACCCGAGAATTTTACGCTTCCTTCTTGAAAATACAAATGATGAAACGATAAAAAAATATGCTAAAGAAAAATTAAAATTTACTCCATTTAATGAACAGGAAATTGCCATGTACCAGGGCATTATTAATTACAAAACTATTCCAGGCCATGGCGGCTTCAGTGAAAAAATCATAAATGATGCTGAGGAGAAGCTGGCGGCTGGCGGTACTTATAGTGTTCATAACTCTGAGTTCCTTACAGGAGCAAACATTTCAGTCTGCCTCACGAAAGAATTTATGGATGCGGTTGAAAATGATGCAGAATATGAGCTGCGTTTTCCGGATGTTGAATCCTATGATCCCGCAACGATGAAAATATACAACGAAGAATGGCATAAAGTCGGTGATGTCAGAGAGTGGGGAAAACAGGGATATAAAGTCCGTGTTTACCGCAAAATCAAAGCGAAAGAACTTTGGAACCTGATCAATATCTGTGCAACATACTCGGCAGAACCAGGCATTTTCTTTATTGATAACGCCAACGACATGACGAATGCACAGGCATATGGACAAAAGGTTGTAGCAACCAACCCATGTGGGGAACAGCCTCTCGCGCCATATTCTGTCTGCAACCTTGCAGCAGTGAACCTTGCAGAAATGGCGGATAAGGAAAACAAAACAGTAAACTTTGAAAAACTAAAGCGTACAGTCGAAGTGGGTGTGCGTATGCAGGATAATGTGATAGATGCAACGCCATACTTCCTTGAAGAGAACAAAAAGCAGGCATTAGGCGAGCGCCGTGTTGGTCTTGGCGTTATGGGGCTTCATGATCTGCTGATCTATTGTGAAACAGAATATGGCTCTGAAGAAGGCAACGTGCTGATTGATAAAGTCTTTGAAACCATTGCTGCATCAGCATACAAAGCTTCTGTAAAGCTTGCGGAGGAAAAAGGAAGCTTCCCGTTCTTAACAGGTGACAATCCTGAAGAAACGAATCGTCTGCGCAAAGCTTTTACCGAAACAGGCTTCATGAAGAAAATGCCTGAGGATATCCGAGCTTCTATTTTAGAAAGCGGAATCCGCAATTCACATCTTCTAACCGTTGCTCCTACTGGATCCACAGGGACCATGGTTGGAGTTTCTACAGGCCTGGAACCATATTTCTCCTTCTCATACTTCAGAAGCGGCCGCTTAGGCAAGTTCATTGAAGTGAAGGCAGATATTGTTCAGGAATATTTAGACCGCAATCCGGGTGCAGATCCTGATAATCTGCCTGAATGGTTTATCGCAGCGATGGATCTTGCTCCAGAAGCGCACGCAGATGTCCAATGTGTGATTCAGCGCTGGATCGACAGCTCGATCAGTAAAACTGTCAACGCACCGAAAGGCTATAGTGTTGAACAGGTTGAAAAGGTGTATGAACGCTTATACCGCGGAGGAGCAAAGGGCGGAACAGTATATGTTGACGGATCACGCGATTCTCAGGTATTGACGCTGAAAGCTGAAGAGAACAGCTTTGATGGTGCTGATACAGTCAAAAAAGAAAAATCAAAGCAGCATGTAGTGCTGGTTGATACAATCAGCGATCTGCGTTCCACCGATGTAACAATCGGTTCAGAAGTAGGCAATACTTGTCCGGTATGCCGCAAAGGAAAAGTCAAAGAAATCGGCGGCTGCAATACTTGCACAAACTGTAATGCACAGCTGAAATGCGGTTTATAAAAATAAATGAAACGAATGAGAGAAGATGGAAATAATTGTTCCATCTTCTTTTTTTGCTGTTGGATTATTTGGCTCATACTACAGTCATAGGGTTCAGCCGAGATTATATGCTGACAGAAAAATTGACAAAGAGAGGTTAATCCAATGAAGCCATTTATCCCTCAGCTAGTTTATATAGAGCCTCAAGCTCTTGAGTATCCATTAGGAAGAGAACTAAAGGAAAAATTTGAAAAAATGAATATAGAAATCAGGGAAACAACTTCACATAATCAGGTGAGGAATATTCCTGGCGATAACGAATTGCAGAAATACCGCAATGCTAAATCCACTTTAGTGGTAGGGATCAGACGTACTCTGAAATTTGATACATCCAAGCCCTCGGCAGAATACGCCATCCCCCTTGCTACTGGCTGCATGGGTCACTGTCATTATTGCTATTTGCAAACCACCCTTGGCAGCAAGCCGTATATTCGGACTTATGTAAACCTTGAAGAAATCTTTGATCAGGCATCAAAGTATATGGAAGAGCGCAGCCCAGAGCTGACACGCTTTGAAGCCGCTTGTACATCCGATATAGTAGGGATTGATCATCTGACCCATTCACTGAAAAAAACGATTGAATTTATCGGTCAGACTGAGTACGGCCAGCTTCGGTTTGTCACCAAGTACCATCATGTCGACCATTTGCTGGATGCGAAACATAATGGGAAAACACGTTTCCGATTTAGTGTTAATTCCCGCTATGTAATAAAAAACTTTGAGCCGGGTACTTCCTCTTTTGATGACCGGCTTGAAGCTGCCCGCAAAGTAGCCAATGCCGGCTATCCGCTTGGCTTTATCGTAGCACCCATTTATATGCATGATGATTGGCGTGAAGGCTACCATGAACTTTTTCAAAGGTTAAGCAGTTCTCTCGATGGCATCAATCTGAATGGATTAACTTTTGAATTAATCCAGCACCGATTTACGAAACCGGCCAAAAAAGTAATTGAAAAGCGCTACCCAAAAACCAAGCTTGAAATGGATGAAGAAAAGCGAAAATATAAGTGGGGAAGATATGGTATAGGCAAGTATGTATATCCAACAGATGAAGCAAAAGATCTGGAACATACAATCAGGGAGTATATTCACTCCTATTTTCCCGAAGCAGAAGTGCAATATTTTACTTAATTATGAAATTTTGCTTGTCAGCCGTACTATTTTAAAAAGCTCCTGATTAAAGATGTATAAGTAAAGGTTCCTCTATGAGCAAGTACATCGACAGGAGTGGCTTACATGTATATAGATGGTGTTTTTTCAGGAGGAGGCATCAAAGGATTTGCCTTAATCGGCGCATATGAAGCAGTTCATAAAAGGGGATTCCGCTTCAAACGGGTTGCTGGTACAAGTGCAGGATCCATTGTGGCTGCGTTAATAGCTGCTAATTATACAAGTGAGGAAATATATCGGCTCGTCGATGACTTTGAAGTCAAAAAGCTTCTTGATGAAAGAAAAACATTCATCCCCTTTGCAGTCGGAAAATGGCTTAATCTGTATTGGCGTTTGGGATTATATAAAGGATCTGAGCTGGAAAGCTGGATGGCTCAGAAATTGGGCGACAGGGGGATCAGAACATTTTCAGATCTGCCGCCTCAATCCCTGAGAGTCATAGCGTCAGACCTGACAAACGGAAGACTGGTTGTACTGCCGGATGATCTTGTGCATTATGGCATTGATCCAGCTTCATTTCCGGTAGCAAAAGCTATCAGGATGAGCTGCAGCCTCCCGTATTTTTTTGAGCCGGTCAAGCTGAATGGCTACAGCAGTACAAGTGTAATCGTGGATGGCGGGGTTTTAAGCAATTTCCCGATGTGGCTTTTTGATAAGGAAAATGTGAAAAAGACCAGGCCTGTGCTCGGGATAAAGTTAAGTCATAATTTAAGCGAACGGCCCCCGAACAAAATCGACAACGCCATACAAATGTATGCGGCGCTTTTTGAAACGATGAAGGACGCGCATGATGCAAGATACATTTCGAGAAAACATGCACAAAATATTATTTTCATTCCAACCGATGGTGTACTGACTGCGGAATTTAATATAACCGAACAGAAGAAAAAAGAACTTCTGGAGCACGGAAGGCAATGTGCGGAGCAGTTTTTCACATCATGGAGCTACTAATTGGAAAGTTCAGGAGCTTCAAGTCAAACAATATATAAACATAAAAAAAATCGAGCCCGAATTAAAGGGAAGCTCGATTTTTCTTTTTGCCTTTTTTGCCTTCTATGACTGTCAAATGCGGAGAAGCCTTTTTCTTGGACTTCTTAATGGAAGTAATGGAACCAACAGATCCCTTTCTTCCGTTGGCAGTGCCAGATTCTTTATTAGTAAAGCGTCTTTTTGATTTTTTGGCTGCCTTTATAAAAGCTCGCTGCTCTCGCTTTGAGGGATTAGATCTGTTAAAGCGCTGAAAAAGAAAGTATACAACAGCTCCAATGATGACAATGACAGCTATTCTCTGCAAAAAACCGGCAGGATTTGAGATCAGGCTGACGGCAACTCCGATAACAGCTAGAATTATAAGACCGGAGACAATATAAAATGTAAATGGTTTTTTCAAGAAAGCCACCTCCCTAAAAGCATGATGAGCAATTTTATAAGCTTTTAAACTCTATAAGCTAAAGTTTATCGAAATAATTAATGAAAGTTGTCTTCATTTTTTTATTTTCCTATTTCTTTACAATTTAAACAGAAGAACATTAACTTTTAATAAGTTTTAGTAAGGTTTTCCAAGATATCGCGAATATTGCTTATACATAAATTTATGCTGTGCACCCCTGTCCCGGAACTCACATAACGGGAAATAAGCACAAAATTAAAGAGCATTATCTTTAATTATTTTATTCGACTTAAAATCTCATAAAACCTCTATATAACAGGAAAATATATAAAAAATATGAACGGTTTTTGCGGCTGGAATTATTCCGGCATCTTTTATCGCAGTCTAACGGGCAGTAAGACCCCACTTCAATACTCAGAGGTTTCGAGGAGGATAGTGAGGGTCAAACTGCCCGTAAAGGCCCGATTGGTTCAACTAACAATCAGCGGGGGATAAGACCCACCACTGATTGAAGTTTCACTTTATTTAAAATTGGATGCAATGGAATAATTGTGTGTGGACATAATAGGAAAAGGAGGTGGCGCAAAGTGGCAGAAGAAAAAGAGCGCTTGGAACAGGATCAAAGGGAAAAACCAATGTCTTTTATGACAATGGTGGTCATTACCGGACTGGTTGGAGGCATTCTCTGGAGCGGACTTGCCTATCTTGCTTATGTGTTTAATTTCACGGAAATTCGCCCTAATGTCATTCTCGAGCCCTGGACAATTGGAGCCTGGAAAGAGGGATGGCTTGGGACACTGATCTCCATTTTCCTGATAGGCGGAATATCTATTATAGCTGCCCTGATTTATTATGCTGCGCTGCGGAAATTTCAAAGTATTTTCGTGGGGGCTGGCTATGGAGTTGCCCTTTTTTTACTAGTGTTTTTTATACTCAATCCAATTTTCCCTGGAATCAGCCCCTTCTGGGATCTTGAGCGAAATACAATTATTACATCAATTTGTTTCTATATTTTATTTGGCGTATTCGTTGGGTATTCCATTTCATATGAAGCTCAAGAACTCAGAGGAAAAACCGAAGATGAAAAAAAGGCACGCACAGATCGGGATTTAATTTAATGGATTAGAGTCAGACTTCGTATTTTATTTTTGCGCGGGAATAATGAAAAATAATGCGAAAAGCGCTATACATCAGAACTGTATGAAATTTTGCTTTATGATAGAATGTTCTTAATGGGCATTCTTTTTCCAGTTGTGTCAGAAGGATGTTAAGAAGAAGGAAAAGCCCGATAAGCAATTGTTTTATAAAGGGGGTTGAATATGGGGAAAATACTCCTGTTAAATGGGCCGAATTTAAACCTGCTCGGCATAAGGGAACCAGGTGTTTATGGAAAAGAAACACTGGGTCAGCTGGAGCAAAATATGAAAGCATTGGGTGCTTCATATGAGACAGAAGTAAACTGTTTTCAATCAAATCACGAAGGTGAACTCATTGACAGGCTACACCTTGCCAATGAAGATGGCACACAGGGTATAATTTTCAATCCCGGAGCATTTACCCATTATAGTTACGCAATAAGGGATGCTGTTGCAGGAATACAGGTTCCTGTGATCGAAGTACATATTTCAAATGTTCATGCCAGGGAAGAATTCAGGCATATTTCTGTCATTGCACCTGCTGCACTGGGACAGATAGTCGGCCTTGGCTTTAAAGGGTATGAACTGGCATTTTATGCATTAATGGATTTTGTCAAGGGGAGAGGATAATATGGAGAAAATACAAAAATTACGTACACGCTTTACAGAGTCAGGGATTGATGGGATGCTAATTACCAGCAATTACAATCGCCGTTATATGACTGGTTTTACCGGTTCATCGGGCGTGGTTCTAATCAGTGCGGATAAAGCACTCTTTATAACCGATTTCCGCTACACTGAACAGGCTGCCAAACAATGTGAAGGGTATGAAATTGTAAAGCATACTGGTGCAATTCCGGAAGAAGTCGCCAAACAGGCAGAACAGCTTGGGATCAAAAAGCTTGGTTTTGAAGAGAATCATGTAACCTTTTCATCCTATAAAGCCTATGAAAAAGCTGTTAACGCCGAGCTTGTCCCTGTTTCTGACACTATTGAAAAGTTACGCTTGATAAAGGACGAATCAGAGATTAAGATAATAAAGGTGGCGGCAGACATTGCAGATGCTGCGTTTAAACATATTCTAGATGTCATTCGGCCAGGCATTACGGAACTGGAAGTTTCGAATGAATTAGAATTCTTTATGAGAAAAGCGGGTGCAGATTCATCATCGTTTGACATTATCGTAGCATCCGGGTACCGTTCTGCTCTTCCGCATGGTGTTGCCAGTGATAAGGTTATTGAAAAAGGCGATTTTGTCACTCTGGACTTCGGCGCTTATTATAAGGGGTATGTTTCAGATATTACCCGGACAGTTGCTGTTGGGGAACCGGAAGATAAGCTGAAAGAAATCTATACAATTGTGCAGGAAGCCCAGGAGCGGGGAATGGAAGGCATCAAACCTGGAATGAGCGGCAAAGAAGCAGATGCCTTAACTCGTGATTATATTGCCGGTAAAGGCTATGGCGAATATTTTGGCCATTCTACCGGACACGGGATCGGCCTTGAAGTGCATGAAGGTCCTGCATTGTCATTTAAGTCTGATGTTATCCTTGAACCCGGAATGATTGTAACGGTGGAGCCGGGCATTTACATACCGGGCCTTGGCGGTGTCCGCATTGAGGATGATACAGTCATAACAAACGATCATAATGAAACGCTTACTCATTCTACTAAAGAATTGATTATTCTTTAATTGTACACATTAGGAGGACAAACTTATGATTTCAGTAAACGATTTTCGTACGGGATTGACGATTGAAGTTGATAACGGAATTTGGCGTGTAATGGATTTCCAGCATGTTAAACCAGGAAAAGGAGCGGCTTTTGTACGTTCCAAATTGCGCAACCTTCGCACAGGCGCGATTCAGGAAAAAACCTTCCGCGCAGGTGAAAAAGTAGGGAAAGCTCAGATCGACAACCGTAAAATGCAGTACCTTTATGCAAATGGAGATCAGCATGTTTTCATGGACAATGAGTCTTATGAGCAAATCGAGCTGCCTGCATCAGCAATTGAGTATGAATTAAAGTTTTTAAAAGAAAACATGGAAGTTGCTATTATGCTTTATCAGGGAGAGTCTCTTGGAATTGAGCTTCCTAACTCTGTTGAGCTTACAGTAACAGAAACAGAACCAGGCATTAAAGGGGATACTGCATCCGGCGGAACAAAGCCTGCAACAGTTGAAACCGGCCTGATTGTGCAAGTTCCTTTCTTTGTTAACGAAGGGGATAAACTGATCATCAATACAACTGATGGCTCATACGTATCACGTGCATAGTTTAAAAAAAATCCCGAGAAATCGGGATTTTTTTTATCCTTTATATTTCCTGCCTTCTGCGCCAGGGGATATGTCAGTGTCATTGCGATTATTATAATCTGGATCAGATGTGGGAGCAGTTCTGTTATCGCGGGTTCCACCCAGATAAGCCCTGTCGCCTTTTTTCTGGTTTTTTAAAAATTCATCTAAATTTTCATTCATCCAATAACCTCTTTTCTATAAAATTGCTCAGTGCCACCTTATTAGTATTTGCTTCTTCACTGTGATTATAAGCCGAAGATTTCCTAGCTGTAGAATATGAAATCTGCCGTGATGTGACTTTCGATTTCTATTGTTCCCGGCTGGATAGGTGTGCTGACGGCACTTTTAACTAAAGCGGAGGATTGAAAAGAGACAGGCTGCACCATGCCTGAATTTCCTTCTGAAACGGATACTGGAGTACTGATTAATTGGACTCTTAGTGAAACAGCGATTGTTTCTGCCTTTCTATAAGCATCCATTACGGCCAAGCTTAATGCCTGCTGATACAATTCCTGCTGGTTTTCTGTTTCAAACGTAAATCCTCTTACCGTATTTGCGCCGCTGTCTACTGCTGTGTCCACTACAAGTCCCGTATTTTCAATCACATCGGCCGTAATGTTCAGTATATGCTCAACCTTGTACCCGCGGAAAATTTGCTTGCCATCCACAAAATCATACTGCGGAAAAATGGAGAAATCTGAAGTTTGAATTTTTGTATCTTTTATTCCAATGGCATTAAGAGCCTTCTTGACATTTGAAATGGCTTCAGCATTCTGCTCCTGTGCCTTCTGAAGCTCCTGGTCTTCTGTTAAAACTCCCAGCTTTATACTAGCCTGATCTGGCTGTACAGCTATCTTTCCTTCACCTGAAACCCTTATAGTATTTGGATTGGATCTGGAATGCCTTCCAGTCTGCACAGTATTGCGGACGAATGGCTGATAATAATACATAACTTTCTCACCCCGCTTTCCTGAAGGTATCTTTCTAGAATTACGCGGGAGAAAGAGAGAAAATGCGCATAATATTAATGCCAGCTATAATTCATCAGTCCGGCAATTTTTTTCGGTATATCTGTATTCTCCAGTACTCCTGTAAAAGTTTCACTCCCATTGCCATAAGCAAATAAAGGGATCATATTGCCTGTATGACCGCCGGTAGAGCTGAGAGATCTTACTGTATCCGTTAAAATTCCGCCATGATATTTCTCGGCAATCAGGCTTCCTATTTCCCATGCTGCTAAATATTGAGGATAAACCTTGCTGTCTGTGTTCATAAGCTTTCCATTAAACGCTTCAATCTCCTGCTGGGTTAAATCGATATTCGCATACTTTTTTAGAACACCCTTCACACTTTCTGATCGATAAATGGCCCTATCTTCATCTCTTGCCAATTGGCTGACCATATACTGCGGAGATGCCTTAATTTCCTTTAAATGCTGTATCTCCAGCGGCTCTGATGCTGATATTCCCATAGTCTCATGATCTGCGACAACCAAAACCAGTGTCTCTTTGTCCTTTTTTGCCCATTCAACCGCGTATTTGACAGCTTCATCAAATTCAATGGTTTCTTTCCAGATGCTTGTAATATCACCTGCGTGCGAAGCATGATCAATTCTTGCTCCTTCCGCCATGAGGAAAAATCCCTGTTCTCCTTTTGCGAGTACATCGATCGCTTTTTCAGTCATTTCTTTTAAGCTGGGTTCTTTGCTGTTCAGTAAATTCCGGTCCAATTTAAAGCTCATATATCCGTCATTGAACAAGCCGAGCAGCTTTGGGGCTTTGGCATTCAGCAATTCGTCGCGACTTCCGGCATAGGCATATCCTTGTTGCTTTGCCTCTTTTATTAAATCCCTTCCGCTTTGCTTTTCCGGTGTGAAGTATGCTCTTCCGCCTCCCATCAGCACGTCCACACCGGATTCCAGCTGCTGGCGTGCAATTTCCTCCTGTCCGGACCATCTGTTTGAAACACTTGCTGTAAAGGCTGCTGGTGTTGCATCTGTAACTGTATTGGTGGATATCACCCCTGCTTTTTTACCGTTTTTCTTGAATAAATCAAGGATACTGTCTGCTTCCTTCCCATCAGGCGTAACTCCGATCATCTCATTATTTGTTTTTTTTCCAATTGCAAGTGCCGTACCGCCGGCAGCTGAATCTGTCACAAAATTATTGGCAGATTCGGTATGCACCAATGCGGTGTGAGGCAGAGATTCCAGGAACAGCCGCCCGTCCTTCCCATATTCCAGTTTTCTTGCAATCTCAATCTGGCCAATTCCCATTCCGTCGCCAATCATCAGAATGACATTTTGCGGTCCGTTTGTATTTCTCTGATGTGCTATTCCTTCCGCAGGTAAGAAACCAAGAACAATCAGATGAAAAATAGCCATGATGTAAATGCATTTTGCTTTCATAATTGGCATCAGCCTTTCTATAAATTCTTTATGAATTATTTTTTGAAGAAAGATATTTTTTTACTCAGGTAAAAGCCTGTACTAAATAAATGTGAAGCTTTCAAATCTAAGTCATATTGTTTTCCATCAGGCATACATTTTAAATAATGAGAAGCTAGTCCGAGATCAGATGGTGAATGGAGGAGCAGACTTGGAAACGATTATAGCCTTTTTGCCGAAAAAAATTGCCGAACAATTACAGAGAATCCCTCCGAAAATCTTAAAGGATCTGGAGGAAATCAGGGTCCGCATTTCGAGGCCTATTGAGCTGACAGCAAGGGGAGTACCGCATTTTCTCCCTTATATAGTTGATTCAGAGGATGCCGTGCATTTACTGAATAAAATAAGCCATTTCTCGATTTACACACTCGAGGAAGAGCTCAAAAGAGGTTATATCACGATTGAGGGCGGCCATCGGGTTGGGCTTGCAGGAAAGGTCATTCTTGAGCAAGGCAAGGTTAAGGCGATCAGGGATATTTCCTCTTTTAACATTAGAATTGCCAGAGAGAAAGTTGGCATTGCCCAAAAGCTGATTCCGGGGATTTACAGGGATGGCTGGCTGCATACCATGATTATTGGCCCGCCGCAGACTGGAAAAACCACATTGCTGCGCGATATTGCAAGAATCATTTCATCTGGTGATCCAGGCACTGACCTTCCTGCGAGTAAGGTTGGGATTGTGGATGAACGCTCCGAAATAGCAGGATGTGTGAATGGGATTCCGCAGATGACTTTTGGAAACAGAATTGATGTCCTTGATGCCTGTCCCAAAGCTGAGGGCATGATGATGATGATTCGTTCTATGAGCCCCGAGGTTCTGGTTGTTGATGAAATCGGCAGGCATGAAGATGCAGAGGCCATAATGGAGGCAGTAAATGCCGGAATAAAGCTGATTATGACTACACATGGAAATTCACTGGAGGAAATTAAGAGGCGACCCACTTTACAGGCCGTACTGGAAATGGGTATTTTTCAGCGATTTATTGAACTGAGCAGAAAAGATGGACCGGGCAGCATTGTTTGCATTCGAAACTCAGAGGGTGCGGGATATCAGCATCAAGCGGGCGTGATGTAAATGATGAAGCTTATTGGAGCTGTTTTGATCATCATTGCAACAACATGGGCAGGGTTTGAAGCCTCAAGGCACCTGACCGAACGGCCGCGCCAGCTTCGTCAGCTTAAATCGGCACTGCAGTCCTTAGAGGCTGAAATAATGTATGGCCATACACCTCTTCATGAAGCAGCCAGACGGCTTTCTGTCCAGCTTTCCAAGCCATTATCATGGTTCTTTGAATCCTTTGCTAAAAAACTGACCGATTCCGAGACGACAGTAAAGGACGCATGGGAAGAAAGCTTGAAGGAAATATGGAAAATGACCGCCTTTAAACAAGGGGAATTCGAGATCATGAAGCAATTTGGCGAAACACTTGGAAGACATGACCGACTTTCTCAGCAAAAGCAGATCATGCTGACCCTTTCCCATCTGGAACGTGAAGAAGCTGATGCACATGACAGACAAGTGAAATACGAGAGAATGGTCAAAAGTCTAGGGTTTTTATCCGGATTGCTCTTAATCATTTTACTAATGTAGGAAACGCCGGCTTGATTTGCCGGACGCTGATCAGAGCTTAGGGGGAGAAAAGATGGGCTTAGAGGTAGATATCATATTCAAGATTGCAGGTGTGGGAATCGTTGTAGCCTTTTTGCATACGATTCTTGATCAGGTGGGCAAAAAGGAATACGCCCAATGGGTAACGCTTTTCGGATTTATTTATATCTTATTCATGGTTGCTTCCATTGTAGATAACCTTTTCCAAAAAATTAAATCAGTCTTTTTGTTTCAGGGATAAAAGGGGGGCTCAGCCATTGAAATTCTCCAGATAGTTGGATTTTCGCTTGTAGCCACGTTCCTGGCGCTGGTTGTTAAGGAGCAAAAGCCGAATTTTGCGTTTTTGCTGATTGTTTTTGTCGGCTGTGCCATCTTTCTTTTTCTGGTCGACCAAATTTATGCCATTATCCATATGATTGAAAAGATTGCCGTCAATGCAAAGGTGAACATCGTCTATGTTGAAACCATTTTAAAGATAATCGGAATAGCCTATATTGCTGAGTTTGCTGCCCAAATTACGAAGGATGCAGGGCAGGGGGCTATTGCAGCAAAGATCGAAATGGGCGGGAAGATTCTTATTCTTGCCATGGCCATTCCGATCCTTACTGTATTAATCGAAACCATTATTCGCATGATTCCGAGCTAACCGGCTGCCTGATGAAATTACAGGCTGCCGGACTGGACAAGCTCATATTGCTGGCATTAGATAGGGTCTTTTAAAAGAGGTGAAAAAATGAAGCAGAGGATGCAGAAAATTTTAGGGTTCAGCTTATTTCTATTCTTTTTCCTGGCACCAATAGTACAAGCCTCACCAAAGACCGGCGAAGCAGAAGAGACGATATCCCCGCAGGATTTAATTGAAACCCAGGTGGAGAAGTTAGATCTTAATGAATTAAAAGGATTTTGGGAAGAAATCACAACAGAGTATGGAGGTTTTTTGCCCGAGAGCCAAAAGGGGAGTCTCTATGAATTCATAAATGGAGAAAAGGAATTTTCACTTAAAGATTGGGCTGGCGGCGCGATTAAGTTTGTGTTCCATGAGTTTATAGTCAATGGAAAATTGCTGGGGACTCTGATATTGCTGACGGTATTCAGCATGTTCCTGCAGTCGCTGCAGAATTCATTTGAAAAAAGCACTGTCAGTAAAGCCGCGTATTCAATCGTCTTCATGGTGTTAATTATTATTGCACTGAACAGCTTCCATGTCGCGATCACTTACACAGAGGAAACCATTTCAACCATGGTGTCATTCATAATGGCTCTCATACCGCTGCTGCTTGCACTGATTGCTTCTTCGGGAGGTTTGGTATCTGCAGCGTTTTTCCACCCGGTGATACTATTTTTGATGAATGTCAGCGGATTATTTATCCAGTATGTTATTCTCCCGCTTCTATTTTTATCAGCCCTGTTAAGCATTGTCAGCACATTGTCAGAACATTATAAAGTAACTCAGCTTGCTAATCTTCTCCGGAATTGGAGCATTGGGCTTCTTGGGATGTTCCTGACGGTCTTTCTGGGAGTTATATCAGTTCAGGGAGCATCTGCCGCGGTTACTGATGGTATTACCATCCGGACAGCAAAATTTATTACAGGGAATTTTATTCCGGTCATTGGGAGGATGTTTACAGATGCGACAGATACCGTAATCAGCGCTTCAGTGCTTTTGAAAAATACTGTTGGGATAGCAGGTGTAGCCATTCTTCTTATTATTGCAGCATTTCCTGCAATCAAAATTTTAATGATTGCGTTTATATATAAATTCGCGGCAGCCATTTTGCAGCCGCTGGGGGGAGGGCCGATCATATCCTGCCTGGATATAATCAGCAAGAGCATCATCTATGTTTTTGCCGCTCTGGCCATCGTCTCCCTGATGTTTTTCCTTAGTATTACGGTTATTATAGCGGCCGGTAATTTGACCATGATGGTCAGGTAGGGAGGGAATGAAGTGGATTTCATAAAAGAATGGGTAACGAACATCATATTATTTGTTCTGCTTGCCACTGTCATAGATATGCTCCTCCCCAGTTCCAAGCTTCAGAAATACACAAAAATGGTGACAGGGCTGCTGCTGATTGCGATTATCCTTACACCGATTTTGAGAATTATATCAAGTGATTTTGAAGAAGCTCTTGTTTCCGTGCCGGTTTTTGAGGCTTCTGGAGAAAAAAATATGGAAAATTTAATAGAAATGAAGAAAAAAGAAATACAAGCCTCAAGTGATGCATATATTTTAGAACAAATGGCTGTCCACATGAAACAGGACGCTGAAGAGGAGTTGATGGAACAGTACGGTCTGGAAATTGCTAACATTGATATTTTAGTAGATGAAAGCAGTGATCAAGCCTTCCCGGATAACCTGCAAAAGGTCATGATCCAACTCAAAGCAGAAGATGCAGAAGCTGAAGCTGTAGAAGTGGTTAAAACAGTGGATATCAATGCCGGGAAACCTCTTCCATCCAGCGGGCCCGAATATGAAGATGCAGAAAGAATTGCTTCTCTTCTCGCACAAAAATGGAATGTAGACGCAAACTCAATCGAAGTTCTGGTAGAAGGGGGGAATATGGACAGGGATGGATAATGAAAAAGGTCCTTTCACATGGATAAAGAAAATGATTTCCAAAGATGGACAGTCTGATAAGAAGCCCGGAAAATTCCATTATTTGCTGCTGGTTCTCCTTTTTGGGGCAGCGATCATGCTGATCAGCAATACGCTGTTTCAAGAAGACAGTTCCACCGGGGATTTGCCCGTTTTTAAAAATGGAGAAGAAGTGAAGCAGGAGGAAGAGGTGCCGGTATTCGGCCAGCAGAAATCTGGAGGAAATGACACCATTGCCAATTATGAAAAGGCATATGAAGCCCAAATAAAAGAGGCGCTTGACGCAATCGTAGGGGTGGAAGATGCCACTGTCGTGGTGAATGTAGATGCCACAGAGAAGAAAGTCCTTGAAAAAAACAAAACAACCCAAACTCAAAAAACCGATGAAACAGATCGGGAAGGCGGCAAAAGGAAGGTTGAGGATCAGTCACAGGAGGAACAGCTTGTGATTGTCCGAAATGGAGAAAAAGAGGTTCCCATTGTCATAGAAACCAAGAAACCTGAAATAAGAGGAGTGCTGGTTGTGGCAAAAGGGGCTGAAAATATACAAGTGAAAAAGTGGATTATTGAGGCAGTAACCAGAGCTCTGGATGTTCCAAGTCATAGAGTATCCGTAATGCCTAAAAAAAACTAAGGGGGAATAATAGATGCTTTTGAAGAAACAAACAGTCTGGCTATTAACAATGCTGAGTTTGGTGGTTGTATTATCGGTTTATTATGTAACATCGCCGGAGCAAAAAGGCAGTGAACTTGCTGGAATGGAAGAAAAGGCAGAGGGCGAAATGGAGTCAGTTGAGAGTGAAGATGGCAAAGCGATCATAACAAACACTGCCAGTGATGAAATGTTTGAAAATCTCCGCCTTCAGCTTGATGACGAGCGCAGCCGCATGAAGGAAGACCTGCAGGAGGTTCTTGGTCAAACTGACCTTCCTGCTGAAGAAAGAATGAAGGCAAAAGATCAAATTGATGAATTAAATGAAATTGCGCAAAAGGAAGCGATGCTTGAAACATTAATCAGAGCGATGGATTATGAAGATGTGCTTGTCCGTGCGGATGGCAAGAAGGTTCAAATTACTGTTAAAGCAAAAGATCATTCAGCTTCAGCTGCAAACAACATCATCCAGGAAGTAAGAAATGAAATTGGAAAGCTTGAGGCAGTGGCTGTTGAATTCCAGGTTGAAAAATAAAAATGTAGCGGGAGCCTGCAACTATTTTAGGGCTCCCTTTTTATTTTAGTCTGTTTTTGCAAGGTTTGTTGTACTTTGTATAAATTTACTGAGTTTTGATTGGAGCGGAAGGTGCGAGATCCTCTAAAATGGATTCGCATTTTCTTCGTGCGGTGTTTACTCAAGGAAGCATATTCAAAGTCCTGCGGGAGTGGAGGCTCACCGCCTGCCCCGCTGTTCGCTGAGCATCCTGGAGCAGAAATCAACGGACTATATTATTGACGAAAAACAGCAAAATATACGAAAATAGCATAATTTATTTGGGGTTTGGTAACTATTACACAAAAAGATAGTTCAAAAGTCCTGATTGTGAAGTGGTTTTGGATGAAATTCGGTAAAATCCAATGAAACATTTCACAAACATTTAGAAAAATATTAAAATGGAACATAGGACGGATAGAGAAATTATTATCCAGTACATAATAGAATGTTGAAGTTTTATAAGATCTTATCGTATGATATTAGTATCTAGTCATAATTCAAACCATGCATAACATCCCAGCCGTATGTTTCTTGTCTTTCAGCAATATATGCATACGGATAATTAAAGGGATTATCATGCAATGAGAAAACAAGGGGTGCCAAAATGTTAAAAGTACAAGAAATCCGTGAACTGATTAAATTGGTAGATCAGTCAAATATCGATGAATTTGTATATGAGCATGAAGGTTCTAAAATTAAAATGAAGAAAAAAGGCAATGAAGCCGCTGTTGTACAGCAAGTTCAGCCAGCAGCTGCCCAAGTGTTAGCGCCTGCTCCACAGCCGGTCCAGCCAGCCGCTGTGAAAGTGGAAGAGCCAAAAGCTGAAGCTCCGGCAGATGCTCCTGCATCAAAGGCTGAAGCCGCGGAAGATTTACATAAGATTGTCTCACCAATGGTAGGGACCTTTTATCAATCATCTTCACCTGATGCTGATGCTTATGTAAAAGCCGGTTCAAAAGTTACAAAGGATTCCATTGTCTGCATTGTAGAAGCAATGAAATTATTTAATGAAATTGAAGCAGAAGTTAATGGTGAAATCGTAGAAGTGCTTGTAAAAGACGGCCAATTAGTAGAATATGGCCAGCCACTATTTTTAGTAAAGCCTGAATAAGGAGCGGTTACAGAATGATTAAAAAACTCTTGATTGCCAACAGAGGAGAAATAGCTGTCCGCATTATCAGGGCAGCCCGCGAAATGGGGATAGAATCTGTTGCTGTCTTTTCAGAAGCTGACAGGGAAGCGCTCCATGTCCAGCTGGCGGATGAGGCATACTGCATTGGTCCGACAGCATCTAAGGACAGCTACTTAAATTTTACAAATATAATAAGTGTCGCTAAGCTTACCGGCTGTGACGCCATCCATCCAGGTTATGGATTCCTTGCAGAAAATGCTGACTTTGCCGAACTGTGCAGAGAATGCAATATTATTTTTGTCGGCCCTACACCAGAAGCCATCAGCAAAATGGGCACAAAGGATGTTGCAAGGGAAACGATGAAGGAAGCAGGAGTTCCAATTGTTCCGGGCTCTAATGGAATCATTAAGGATGCAGAAGACGCTGTTCAGCTTGCAGAAAAGATTGAATATCCGGTCATTATTAAAGCGACTGCGGGCGGAGGCGGGAAAGGAATCCGCGTAGCGCGCAATGAGCAGGAGCTTATTAAAGGAATTACGATCACACAGCAGGAAGCAATGACAGCATTCGGGAATCCTGGCGTTTACATTGAAAAATATATCGAGGACTTCCGTCATGTGGAGATCCAGGTTCTTGCAGACAATTACGGGAACACCGTCCATCTTGGGGAAAGGGATTGTTCCATTCAAAGGCGTCTGCAAAAGCTGCTTGAGGAAACACCTTCACCTGCTCTTGACGGTGAAACACGCGAAGAGATGGGAAATGCAGCTGTAAAAGCTGCAAAAGCGGTTGATTATACAGGCGCTGGCACGATAGAATTTATATACGATTATAAAAATCGCAAATTCTATTTCATGGAAATGAACACGCGTATTCAGGTGGAGCATCCTGTTACAGAGATGGTAACAGGGGTTGATTTAATCAAGGAACAAATTAAGGTTGCTTCAGGAGAAAAGCTTAATTTCACACAAAGTGATGTGACATTTAACGGCTGGTCAATCGAATGCAGAATTAATGCCGAGAACCCGGAGAAGAACTTTATGCCATCAGCAGGAAGGATCAATATGTATCTGCCTCCTGGCGGGCTTGGTGTAAGAGTGGACTCTGCTGCCTACCCGGGCTATATGATTCCTCCATATTACGATTCAATGATTGCAAAAGTGATCACTTATGGCAATACTAGAGAAGAGGCCATTTCCAGAATGAAAAGGGCATTAAGCGAATTTGTAGTGGAAGGGGTTCATACAACAATCCCGTTCCATCTCAAGCTCTTAAGCCATGAAAGTTTTGTGGAAGGGCAGTTTAATACGAAATTTCTTGAATTGCATGATGTAATGAATTCTTAAAGACTTGTGGAGGTGCTAAAATGAACGAAAATAATATTCTCGAAATGAGCCCTGAAAATTCAGGTCTGGGCAAGGTGGAGATTGCACCGGAAGTTATTGAGGTAATAGCCGGCATTGCTGCTTCAGAAGTAGAAGGTGTTGCGCAAATGCGCGGAAACTTCGCTACAGGAGTGGTTGAAAGGCTTGGTAAAAAGAATCATGGCAAAGGTGTTAAAGTTGAATTAACAGAAGAAGGCATCAAAGTCGATGTATATTGTCTGATGAAATTCGGCGTGTCCATTCCAAGCGTTGCTCAAAAAATCCAGGACAACATCCGTCAGGCCCTCCTGAATATGACAGCCCTGGACGCCCAGGAAGTAAACATTCACGTAGTAGGAATCATGTTTGAAAACCAAAAGCATGAAGTTGAATACGAACAGGAAATGTAACATACACATCAAGCCAAAGACATCAGACTCGTCTTTGGCTTTTCTAATGGTTCTCTTCATCATTCACTCCCTAAAACGTTATAAAGGAGTTTGTAAAGGGGAAATTAATGTTATAAGTTATCCTGCATATGCGTCTGACCAAACATAATGCTCTTGTTGTAGTGCGAAGATTCCTTACTTATGCTATTATCTTCTTATGCAATTTTTGGACGTGCAAATGCTCAAAAATGAAAATTACTATGCTAGCCATAAAGGAGTTTTATAAAGATGAAGAGAAGAACAGCCAGAGAAAAAGCATTGCAGGCTTTATTTCAAATTGATGTAAGCGGGACAGAACCAGAGACCGCCATCGAACACGTTTTAGAGGGCGAAAAAAACGATGAATATCTAAGCAAACTTGTATCAGGTGTGCTAGAGCATAAAGAAGCAATTGATAGTGAAATCAAAGGGTTCCTTGAAAAATGGACGCTTGAGAGACTTGCCACTGTAGACCGCAATCTTCTGAGATTATCTGTTTTTGAGCTGCTGTATTTAACTGAGGAAGTGCCAGCCAATGTGGTGCTCGATGAAGCAATTGAAATTGCCAAACTATACGGCGATGATCAGTCAAGCAAGTTTATTAATGGTGTTTTATCAAAGATAAAAGAAAAGATTTAATAAACACACTGGATATGCTGGCGCTTTCTGGATGCAAGAAAGCCGGCAGTCCTTATCAAAGGCGCTTTCGAGTTTCTGATAGGGGGATACAAATGGCTGCAGAATTAATAGATGGAAAAGAAATTGCAAGAGAGAAACAGGAGCGTATCGGTGCTGAAGTTCAAAAGCTGAAAGCAGAAGGAGTCACTCCAGGCTTGGCTGTTATTTTAGCGGGGGATAATCAGGCATCCAGAACGTATGTGAACAACAAGCAGAAAACCTGCAATAAGCTGGGCATAAATTCTATGCTTATTGAACTTCCCGAAAGCGTCAGCGAACAAGAGCTTATCAGAAAAATCAATGAGTTAAACAAAAGTGATGCAATCCACGGCATCCTGGTCCAGCTGCCGCTCCCAAGCCATATTAATGAAAAAGCCATCATCGAGACCATATCTCCTGAGAAAGATGTAGATGGATTTCATCCCATAAATATTGGCAGGATGATGACAGCTCAGGATACCTATATCCCATGTACTCCTGCAGGGATTATTGAAATGTTAGAAAGCATCGGGGCAGACATTTCCGGAAAGCATGTAGTGGTTATTGGCAGAAGCAGCATCGTTGGGAAGCCTGCCGGGCAGCTGTTTCTTAATAAAGACGCAACTGTTACCTGCTGTCACTCGAAAACAGCTAATCTGAAGGAATATACCAAACGGGCAGATATTCTGGTGGCTGCAGCAGGAAAAGCCAATTTAATCACAGAGGACCATGTTAAAAATGGCGCAATCGTAATTGATGTGGGGATGAATCGAAATGCGGAAGGAAAGCTTTGCGGCGATGTTGAATTCGAGACAGTTAAGCACAAAGCAGGGTATATTACTCCTGTTCCGGGCGGAGTGGGACCGATGACCATTACCATGTTAATGCATAACACGTTAAAGGCAGCAAAGTATTCTATAAGCAAAATCTAAAATTTATGGCCGCCATAGATGCAAAATCTGTCCATTCCCATTATCCTTTATTTAGGAAGCCTGTCATATAGGCTGAATGGAGGGGCAGTTTTTTTTGATAGGTAAGAAAGAATAACTTTGAACTTTGATAATTGTCTAGCTTCACAAGGAAAGCTTCGACAGCTATGTCATCGCACGACTAAAAGCGCTAGCTTTTAGGAGGAGCGCCTGCACCCTCGAGGTGTCGGGGGTGGGCAAGGCGCTTGCGCTTTCTTGCGTTATTGCTTTGCAGGAGGCTTAATGCAGCATCTGCATAAAGGAGATTGTTATGAAGGAACAGCAGTATCTGACAGTTCACGCACTGACCAAATACATAAAAAGAAAATTTGACGCCGACCCTCATTTGCAAAATATTTTGGTTAAGGGAGAAATCTCAAACTTTAAACAGCACTCAAGCGGCCATATGTATTTCACTTTGAAGGATGAGAAAGCCAGAATTTTAGCCGTAATGTTTGCAGGAAATGCGAGATCCATGAAATTCAGGCCGGAGAACGGCATGAAAGTATTAGTTCGCGGAGCGATTTCCGTTTATGAATCCAGCGGGCAATATCAAATGTATGTACAGGAAATGCAGCCGGACGGGGTTGGTGAACTTTATCTGGCATACGAGCAGCTTAAAGAAAAACTGGAGAAAGAAGGATACTTTTCGTCTGCCCATAAAAAATATATCCCGCGTTATCCACGTACAGTTGCTGTTATCACATCCCCAACTGGTGCTGCAATCAGAGATATTTTGACAACACTGAAAAGGCGCTATCCAATTGCGAACATACTTATCTACCCTGCGCTTGTCCAGGGGAACCAGGCAGCTCCATCGATTGTGAAAGCGATAAAGGAAGCCAATTCCTCCAGGGAAGCGGATGTCTTAATTATCGGCAGGGGCGGAGGATCCATTGAAGAGCTTTGGGCCTTTAATGAGGAAGTTGTGGCAAGGGCTATATTTAAGTCGGAAATACCTGTAATTTCAGCTGTCGGCCATGAAACAGATTTTACAATAGCGGATTTTGTTGCAGATTTAAGGGCTCCCACCCCAACGGGAGCTGCTGAATTGGCAGTCCCGCATATTGATGATCTGACAGAAAGGCTTTTTAACAAGCAATCAAGGCTGATAAGAGCAATGAAGGAACAAATTGCACTGCAAAATGAAAGGCTTCTAAGGGTACAGAAATCCTATGCTTTCCGGTACCCGCAAAAATTGTATGAACAAAAACTGGAACAGCTCGATAAAGTCACCGAACAGCTGTTGCGGGGATCAAAAAGGCTGCATGATTTAAAGCAGGAACAGGCTGATATCCTTCAAAAAAGGCTGGTTCGGAGTCATCCCGGTCAAGCGAAGGATCAGGCGAAAGAAAGACATGATCGGCTCCATAAGCTTCTAAACAAAACAATGGCAAATACCCTGGCTGCAAAAGAAAAAGATTTTGCGAGGGCCATTTCAACCCTTGAGGCGCTCAGTCCTCTAAAAATTATGGATAGAGGCTATAGCCTTGCTTATACAGAAAAGGAATCTCTAATAAAGACTGTGTCTCAGGTTAAAGTGGATGATATGTTAAAATTGAAGGTATCTGATGGAACTATTGAATGCAGGGTAACGGATATTGAGGAGTGAATAGCATGGCGGATGAAAAGCAACTTTCATTTGAGCAAGCGATGGAAGAACTTGAAATTATTGTGGAAAAACTTGAAGAGGGCGATGTCCCTCTTGAAGAGGCTATTAATATTTACAAAAAGGGCATGGAGCTTTCAAAATTATGTCATGAGAAGCTTAAAAATGTGGAATCACAGCTTACGGAAATACTGACGGAAGATGGCCGAAAAACGAACTTCGCCATTCCGGAGGAGGAATAATCTTGCAGCAGCAATCCTTAAGTTCTTTCTCTGAATTGCATAAGCGAAACCTTGAAATCCATTTAAAGGAATATGTACATAAATTGAAGGCTCCGCCTGAAATCAAGGAATCGATGAATTATTCCCTTGAAGCCGGAGGAAAGCGGATCAGGCCGCTTCTGTTATTTGCCACATTGGCTGCTTTTGGCGAAGATACGGCAAAAGGGCTATGGACTGCGGCGGCTATCGAGATGATCCATACCTATTCGCTCATTCACGATGACTTGCCAAGCATGGATAATGACGATTTAAGAAGAGGTAAACCGACTAATCATAAAGTATATGGGGAAGCATTTGCCATCCTGGCAGGCGATGCCTTGCTCACATACAGCTTCCAGACCATTGCGGAAACCCCGGACGACTTCGCTTCAGCCGAAACCAAGCTCTCCTTAATTAAAGTGCTTTCAAAAGCTGCCGGTGCTGAAGGGATGGTTGGTGGCCAGGCGGCAGACATTAAAGGAGAGGGCAAACAGCTGGACTTAGAGGACCTTGAGTATATCCACGTGCATAAGACCGGAAAATTGCTTGAATGCAGTGTGGTTTCAGGCGCTATTTTGGCTAATGCCAATGAAGAGACGATTCAGGCTCTATCCCATTTTGCCTATCATCTGGGACTGGCTTTTCAAATCAGGGATGATATTCTTGACCTTGAGGGGACAGAAGAGATAATCGGGAAGCCTGTTGGCAGTGATGAATCAAATAATAAAAGTACCTATCCAGCTCTTCTTACAATGAATGGCGCGAAAGAGGCGCTCAAATACCATATCAGATCTGCAAAAGAGAAACTGAAGGAAACAGGCCTTCAAACAGAGCTGCTGGAAGAAATAACAGATCTAATTGCAAACAGGGACCACTAATTTCTATTTTACATACTCATAATCTCAATGATCAGGGTACAAAAATGAATGAGGAAACGATGGTCTTGCCGCTGTACTATTTGTCAGCGGCATTTGCTGTTTAATAAAATGATGGTCTTCAATGTGTATATTTTGATATGATAGGAATTGCTGCCGGGAGTCTTTTCCAAGAAAGACTGGCCGGAGTGAGAGGCTGTTTAAAATGAAAAGCATTTGGAAAATCTCCTGTAATAAGGTAATCTTAAGATATTATCTTTTATGCAGGCTGGACGCCGTAATAAACTGGATTTGATCAGTAATAAACATGATTGCCAAAATATACGTAAAAACGGACGAATAAGAAACGAAAGTGAGTGGTCCGCAGTATGGATCTGTTATCAATCAAAGACCCTTCCTTCTTAAAAGGGCTCTCGTATAAAGAATTAGAAAGTCTCAGTCAGGATATCCGCACTTTCCTGATTGAAAAGCTATCAGGCACAGGGGGGCATATTGGCCCTAATCTTGGAGTTGTTGAGCTGACTGTTGCATTGCATAAATGTTTTGACAGTCCGAAGGATAAAATTATCTGGGATGTGGGTCATCAGTCATACGTCCATAAGATCCTTACAGGCCGAGCGTGCCAATTTGACACTCTTAGGCAATATAAAGGTCTTTGCGGCTTTCCAAAGATGATTGAAAGCGAGCATGATGTATGGGAAACGGGTCATAGCTCTACTTCTTTATCTGCCGCGATGGGAATGGCCATTGCAAGAGACTTGAAAAAAGAAAGCAATTATGTCATTCCCGTTATTGGGGATGGTGCCTTAACAGGCGGAATGGCTCTAGAAGCCTTAAATCATATCGGCCATGAAAAAAAAGATATGATCGTCATATTGAATGATAATGAAATGTCGATTGCTCCTAATGTAGGTGCCCTGCACAATGTACTCGGAAGGTTAAGGACCGCAGGCAAATATAATTGGGTAAAAGATGAACTTGAATATTTATTAAAAAAGGTTCCGGCAGTCGGCGGCAAGTTGGCCTCAACTGCTGAAAGACTGAAAGACAGCCTAAAGTATCTGTTTGTGTCAGGCATGTTTTTCGAGGAATTAGGCTTTACCTATTTGGGGCCTGTCGATGGGCATAACTATGAAGCCTTATTCGAGAACCTTGCTTATGCAAAGAAAACTGAAGGGCCTGTGCTTCTCCATGTTATAACGAAAAAAGGAAAAGGCTATCACCCTGCCGAAAGCGACCGGATTGGCACATGGCATGGTACAGGCCCATATAAAATGGAGACAGGAGACTTTGTGAAACCTGCAAGTACGCCGCCTGCATGGAGCAAGCTCGTCTCAGAAACCGTCAGGAAGCTTGCAAGAGAAGATGAAAGAATCGTTGCAATCACTCCTGCAATGCCTGTCGGCTCGAAGCTTGAAGGCTTTGCAAGTGAATTTCCGGATCGGATGTATGATGTGGGTATTGCTGAACAGCATGCAGCAACAGTAGCTGCCGGCCTGGCAACGCAAAACATGAAGCCGTTCCTTGCGATTTATTCTACTTTCCTGCAGCGTGCTTATGATCAGGTCGTACACGATATTGCACGCCAGAACTTGAATGTATTTATTGGAATCGATCGGGCAGGACTTGTAGGTGCAGATGGGGAAACGCATCAGGGTGTATTCGATATCGCATTTTTAAGGCATTTGCCGAATATGGTTTTGATGATGCCAAAGGATGAAAATGAAGGCCAGCATATGGTGAAAACAGCCATTGAATATAACGATGGCCCAATCGCTATGCGGTTCCCGCGCGGAAATGGGATCGGGGTGCCTATGGACACAGAACTAAAGGCTATTCCAATTGGAACATGGGAAGTTCTGCGCGATGGCAGCGACGGAGCAATTTTAACCTTTGGGACAACCATTCCAATGGCATTGTTGGCAGCGCAGCTCCTGGAAAAACAGGGACACTCCATTAAAGTCATTAATGCAAGGTTTATTAAGCCATTTGATGAAAAGATGCTGCATGAATTGTTCACAGCAAATATGCCTATTCTCACAATAGAAGAAGCTGTGCTGCAGGGGGGCTTTGGAAGTGCAATACTTGAATATGCACACGAGCATGGCTTCCATCATTCCGAAATAGACCGTATGGGCATACCTGATACATTTATTGAACATGGAAGTGTAAATGAATTATTGGAAGAAATTGGGATGACCGTGGAGAATGCTGTGGAGAGAATGGGAAAACTGGCAAGAAAAAAACAAAAAAGGGCTTAAAAAATGAAAACAAAGAAAGAACGATTAGACGTTTTATTAGTTGAAAGAGGTCTTGCTGAGACAAGAGAAAAAGCGAAAAGAGCAGTTATGGCTGGCCTGGTGTTCAGCAATGAAAGCAGGATGGATAAGCCGGGCGAGAAGGTCAGTGCAGACATTCCGCTGACTTTAAAGGGGAAAGTTATGCCTTATGTCAGCCGCGGAGGCTTGAAGCTTGAGAAAGCTCTAAAAGTTTTTGATTTAGAAATCGAAGGCAGGATCCTCCTTGATATTGGCTCCTCAACCGGCGGCTTCACTGATTGTGCTCTGCAGAATGGAGCCAAAATGTCCTATGCATTGGATGTCGGATATAATCAGCTTGCCTGGAAATTAAGGCAGGATGAACGGGTTGTTGTCATGGAAAGGACCAATTTCCGGTATGTAACTCCAGCAGACCTTTCAGCGGGTATGCCTGATTTTGCTTCCATAGATGTTTCGTTCATCTCTTTAAAGTTAATATTGCCAGTATTGAAAACGCTGCTGGTTCCTGGCAGTGACACAGTTGCCTTAGTGAAACCGCAATTTGAAGCCGGACGGGAGCAGGTTGGAAAAAAAGGGATTGTCAGAGATCCTAAAATACATGAAGCTGTCCTTGATAAAATTATTGGATTTGCTTTGGGTCTTGGCTATGATGTCAAAGACGTTTCCTATTCACCCATTACCGGCGGAGACGGCAACATAGAGTTTCTCCTCCATCTGTATTGGTCAGGCAGCAAAGATGAAGGAGAAAACCTCCTTAAAGCCCAGACTGTTGAGGTAGTAAAAGAAGCTCATGCCGAATTGAAAACGAAGCAGGTTAAAGAAGAGGAATAGGCTGATGCCTGTTCCTTTTTTTAAAGGAATTTGTCGAGTTAGGAAGAATTATAATAATATATACGGGAAAATTGTACTTTATTGAGAAAATCAGCTAACATTATAGTACAAAACAGTATAAATTAATTTTTTTCTGCCTGCTGTCAAGCGGCTGATTATAGAGGTGAAAAAATGAATAAAGGTCAAAGACATATTAAGATACGTGAAATTATTACAAATAACGATATCGAAACACAGGATGACCTGGTGGATGAATTGAAAAACGCGGGGTTTAATGTTACCCAGGCGACAGTGTCAAGAGATATTAAAGAGCTTCACCTGGTAAAAGTTCCTTTAATGGATGGAAGATATAAATACAGTCTTCCGGCGGATCAGCGTTTCAATCCGCTGCAAAAGCTTAAAAGAAATTTAATGGATGCCTTTGTTAGAGTGGATACTGCAGGACATCTCCTTGTAATGAAGACTCTTCCAGGCAATGCCATGGCTATAGGCGCACTTATAGATAACCTTGACTGGGAAGAGATTCTGGGTACAATCTGCGGGGATGACACATGCCTGATCATTTGCAAAACCCCTGAAGACACAGAAGCTATTTCAAACCGTTTTCTTGAAATGCTGTAGATAATTTTTCTAGCTCAAGACGCGCCTGCCGCCCCTCGAAGTGTCGCGGCTGGCAAGGCGCTTCTGCTTTTTCTAATGAGGTGATAAGTTTGTTAAATGAAATAACCATACGAAATTTTGCTATAATCGAAGCCCTTTCTGTTTCATTTGAAAAGGGCTTAACTGTTTTAACTGGTGAAACAGGGGCAGGGAAGTCCATTATTATCGATGCCATTCATTTGCTGGCTGGAGGCAGGGGGTCTGCAGAATTTGTCAGGCATGGTGAAGATAAGGCTGAATTAGAGGGGCTTTTTATCCTGGATGATCCCAAGCACCCTTGCTATAAAAGATCTGCAGAATTTGGGATAGAGATTGAAGATGGAATGATTGTTCTCCGCAGAGATATATCAAAGACAGGAAAAAGCATCTGCAGAGTGAATGGAAAACTGGTTACTATTTCTGTTTTGAGGGAAATCGGAAGTTCACTTATTGATATACACGGTCAGCACGAACATCAGGAATTAATGAATGAAACCTTGCATCTTCCACTCCTCGATCAGTTTGGAGGACAAAAAATTTCTGCTTCCCTTTCTGAATACCAGGATATCTACAGGTTATATGAAAGCACTTTGAAAAAGCTTAAGAATTTAAGTGAGAATGAACAGCAAATGGCTCACCGGCTTGATTTGATCCAATTTCAGCTTGATGAAATCCAGTCGGCGCAGCTGAAATTGAATGAAGATGAGGATCTTATTGAAGAAAAGAGAAAGCTGTCCAATTTTGAACGGATTTTTGATTCTGTTCAGTCTGGCTATAATGCTCTTCAAGGAGAGCAAAAAGGGCTCGATTGGATTGGGATGGTAATGGGGTATATGAATGATGCCGCGGAATTGGACCCATCATATAAAGAAATAGCGGAAAATGTGGCAAACAGCTTCTATTTGCTTGAAGATGCGGCCAGTTCCCTCCGCAATGAAATGGACTTTATGGAATATGATCCCCAGAGGCTTAATGAGATCGAAAACAGACTGAATGAAATAAATGGGCTAAAAAGAAAATATGGAAAAACGGTTGAAGAAGTGTTGGAATACGCAGCAAAAATAGAAGAAGAAATTGAAACCCTGCAAAATAAAGAAACCCATATTGATAAGCTGCAGAAAGAAGTTGCTGCCCTGAAAAAAGACCTTATGGTTGAAGGGGAAGAATTGAGCAAGCTGCGGAGAAAGTCTGCCCTAAAGCTTACGAAGTTAATTCATAAAGAGCTTAAGGAATTATACATGGAAAAAACAGTTTTTGAGGTAAGATTCTTTTCTGATCCCGAAGTCCTGTTGAAAAATGGCATTGACAGAGCGGAATTCTATATTTCCACCAATCCGGGAGAACCGCTCAAGCCTCTGTCTAAGATTGCATCGGGAGGGGAGCTGTCCCGAATCATGCTTGCATTAAAGAGCATTTTTTCAAAACACCAGGGTGTTACAAGTATTATCTTTGATGAAGTGGACACAGGCGTGAGCGGAAGAGTGGCACAAGCCATCGCGGAAAAGATTCATCATGTTTCCGTGGATTCACAGGTTCTGTGCATCTCTCACCTGCCACAGGTTGCAGCTATTGCAGATACTCATTTATTTATTGCTAAAAACACGAATGAAGGGCGGACCAAAACTACAGTAAAGCCGCTGAATGAAGAAGAAAAGATAAAAGAAATCAGCCGTATGATTTCTGGAGTGGAAATTACCGATTTGACAAAAGAGCATGCAAAAGAGCTGCTGCATATGGCTAAACAGCTGAAATAATTATGATCCAATATCAGGTCTGTACCCATCAGCTGCTAAAGCCAGATCTAATACCTTGAAAAGCTATCCAAAGCAGGATAGCTTTTTTTATGTCACTGGCAGTTATAAATGCCATCGATGCAGGCAAAATTAAAGATGTAGCCATTTGACGTGGATGGACTAGAAGCGAGGAGAGTGAAAAATTTGACATATGATGTTTTGCGCAAAATAATTGGTGGAATTCTCCTTGTTTCATTAATTGCTTTAGGTTTATCTAAGCCTGTTCAGGAATATTTGCAAATACCTGCAAATATTACCCTTTTTGAAGGACAGCAGCTGGATATTGCAAAGGCAGAAGCAGTGTCGGCCGGGCTGTCCATAGATAATACAAGTGTTGCACTTAAAGAAGATAACCATTCGATTTCGCTTTCAGCAAAAGAAAATGGGAAAAATGAAATGCTTCTCGAGCTGGCAGGTTTTCCGATAAAAAAGGTTGATGTTAATGTCTTAAAAGATTTTAAAGTAATTCCAGGAGGCCAATCAATCGGGGTTAAACTAAATACAGTAGGCGTGTTAGTAGTGGGGCACCATCAGGTTAATACGGCTGAAGGAAAAGCATCGCCAGGTGAAACGGCCGGGATAAAAATCGGAGATATCATTACTGAAATTAATGGTAAGAAAATTGAAAAGATGTCAGATGTTGCCCCTTTTGTTCAAGAAGCTGGCAAAAGCGGCAACCCGCTCCAAATCATTGTAAGCCGTGAAAGCGGAAAGGTGAAAACGGAGCTCACTCCTCTTAAAGAAAACGGGGAAGAAACATATAAGCTTGGATTATATATACGTGACTCTGCAGCAGGCATTGGGACGATGACTTTCTATCACCCGGAATCGAAAAAGTATGGAGCACTCGGGCATGTTATTTCCGATATGGATACGAAAAAACCCATTGTGGTTGAGGACGGACAGATCGTCAGATCGACGGTTACTTCCATTGAAAAAGGAAGCAATGGCAATCCAGGCGAAAAACTTGCACGATTTTCCTCAGACAAAGAAATAATCGGGAATATTGTCAGGAATAGTCCTTTCGGAATTTTTGGGGAATTAAACCGGGATATGAAAAATGGGATTTTTGACAAACCAATGCCAATAGCACTATCCCATCAGGTAAAAGAGGGCGCTGCTCAAATACTGACTGTAGTCGACAATGATGAAGTACAATTGTTTGATATTGAAATTGTCAGCACGATTCCGCAAAAGTTTCCTGCAACAAAAGGAATGGTCATAAAAGTGACGGATCAGAAGCTCCTCGATAAAACAGGCGGCATTGTCCAGGGGATGAGCGGCAGCCCGATCATTCAGAATGGCAGGATTATTGGAGCGGTAACACATGTATTTGTAAATGATCCAACTTCGGGATATGGAGTTCATATTGAATGGATGCTAAATGAAGCAGGCATCAATATATATGAGAAAGCAGAAGAAAAAGCATCTTAATACGGGGAATGGATCAAATAAAAAGGCGGGGAAATCCCGTCTTTTTCATTTTTTATGTTAAAATGACGATAATTAAAGATTTTTCGACAAATATACACGTATTGTAAAGAGTATGGCGAAACTGGTCGAAAACAGAAGAAAACAAAAGAAAAAATGAGGTTTCGCTGGTTTTTTAAGAAAATTTCAAAAAAGTAGAGGAATTTATGTTGCATTGTCGAATTTCTCATTTAGAATAGAAAATAGATATTAAAAAAAGAGCGTGTTCAAAACGAACATTCATTAAAGAGACCATAATGGGCCGAGGAGGAAAGTAAGTGAAGAAAATAAAAGTTTGTGTTGTGGATGATAATAGGGAACTGGTCGGGCTTTTAGAGGAATATATATCTTCCCAGGAGGATATGGAAGTTGCGGGTGTTGCACATAATGGACAGGATTGCCTCGACATTTTAGAGCAGACACAGCCTGACGTTCTTGTGCTGGATATCATCATGCCTCACTTGGATGGACTTGCTGTACTCGAGAAAATGAGAGAATTAAATCTGAATGCACTCCCTAATGTAATTATGCTTACTGCATTCGGCCAGGAGGATGTCACCAAAAAGGCAGTGGATTTGGGAGCTTCCTACTTTATTCTTAAACCATTTGATATGGACAATTTGGCAAGCCATATTCGCCAGGTCAGCGGAAAATCCAATTCATTTCTCCGCAAACCCGCTCCATCTTACCGTCCTCAGGCAGAGGCAAAGCCCAAGAACCTGGATGCCAGCATCACCAGCATCATCCATGAAATTGGCGTTCCTGCCCATATTAAAGGATACCTATATCTTCGTGAAGCAATTTCAATGGTGTACAATGATATTGAACTTCTCGGTTCCATTACAAAAGTGCTGTACCCTGATATTGCTAAAAAGTTTAATACGACTGCAAGCCGGGTTGAACGTGCGATCCGCCATGCGATTGAAGTTGCTTGGAGCCGTGGTAATATAGATTCGATTTCCTCTCTTTTCGGGTATACAGTCAGCATGACTAAAGCAAAGCCGACTAATTCCGAGTTCATTGCAATGGTGGCTGACAAGCTTCGTCTCGAGCATAAGGCTTCTTGAAAGGGTAAGGACTTATAATAAAATTTTGCTTATTTTGCTGCGCTCCAATAGGGGCGTTTTTTATTTTTCCTCATAAAATAAAGCTGCAGAAATAAAAAGGTTCAGTTTGAATGCATCAAACTGAACCTTTCCTTTACAAAATAAGAAAGTATAAAATTATGAACGCAGATAACTGTCTAGCTCCGGGCGCCCTGCGCTTTTCTTATTTGTTTTCTTCTTTCTCAAGCTCGATCATTTTTTGGATCAGAATATGCTGGGGCATGTGCATGATTTGCTCAAGAGGAAGATTAAGTTTTTCAGCGAGCTTTAATGCTGTTTCCGGTGATATCTGCAGCGGCTTCACTTTTTTCCCCCACTAACTTATTTAGTTTTAAAACGATCCTGAACTTTGTTTCTTTTTCGATCACGATAAAGAATAAAACCTGCGATAAAGCCAAGCCCTATGATCAAGAAAAGGAAACCTGATACAAATTGAATCCATAAATATGGAAATGGGCTTTGCAGGATGCCAAAGACCATATCTCTCATTAATTTTATCCCATACACAGCCAATATGCCCGGCAGGAGTAAAATTAATAAAGCAATTAGTCTAATCATAAGAAAATTCCCTTCAAATCAAGTTGCCTACCGAAATCATAAATCATTAAAGAAATTTGTCAAGTGCCTCTGCTGTGCTAAAATAAAACATGAAGGATATTGCAGAAATTTCTATCGAATGTGCAAGAATTTTCAATGAAAGCAGGAAAACCTATGCAAACAGTGATGATTGTCGGTGCAGGAAAAGGCGGTACCGCCATCCTTAAAATAATTAAAGAAACGGCAGTTCTGGATGTAAAAGCCATGGTGGATATCGATCCCTATACAGAAGGACTTCGGCTTGCCAAAGAAAGCGGAATCCCAATCGGCACTGATTGGCGCCAGTTCATTAATCAGGATATTGACATCATTATTGAAGTTACCGGAAATGAGCAGGTATTTATCGACATCAGGGAAGCCAGAAGCAAAAATACAGTTCTAATACCTGGAAGTGTAGCTTTTTTAATCGCGAAATTACTTGAGGAAAAGGAAGAGCTGATTTCAAAATTTAGAAATGAAGCCTATAAGCATGACTTGATTTTTAATTCGACCGATGACGGAATGATTGTAATTAATAACCTCAATGAAATAATAGTCTTTAATCGCAGTGCGGAGAGAATGACAGGAATAAAGAGGAAAGATGCTTTAGGGAAAAAAATAAATGAAGTCATTACAGACAGCATGCTGCCAAGAGTTATGGCGACAAGGAGAATCGAAGCGAATCAGGAAATGACTTTGGCTAATGGCCTGAAAATTATTACAACAAGAATACCTATGCTTGGTGAAAACAATGAATTAATGGGTGCCTTTGCCGTTTTTAAGGATATAACAGAAGTAGTTTCACTTGCAGAAGAAATTACGAATTTAAAAGACATACAGACGATGCTTCAGGCAATTATTCAGTCAAGTGAGGAAGCCATTTCTGTTGTTGATGAAAATGGGAAAGGGATTTTAATCAATCCGGCATATTCCAGGCTTACAGGTCTGGAGGAGGAAAAAGTAATCGGAAAGCCTGCCACTGCAGATATTTCGGAAGGTGAAAGTGTGCATATGAAGGTCCTTCAAACTCGAAGAGCGATGAGAGGTGTGGCCATGAGAGTCGGACCGAAGAGAAAGGATGTAATTGTAAACGTTGCCCCTGTTATTGTTGATGGAAAGTTAAAAGGGAGTGTTGGTGTTATTCACGACGTATCGGAAATTCAAAATCTGAATCGTGAATTAAACCGGGCCAGGCAGATTATCCGCACACTGGAAGCGAAGTATTCATTCGAGGATATAATTGGAACATCTGAAGAGATGACCATTGCAATTGAACAGGCAAGACTTGGAGCTAAAACTCCTGCCACAGTTTTGCTGAGAGGAGAGTCCGGAACAGGTAAAGAGCTCTTCGCCCATGCTATACACAATGCAAGCGACCGAAAATATAACAAGTTTATCAGGGTTAATTGTGCCGCCTTATCAGAATCTCTTTTGGAAAGCGAATTATTCGGTTATGAAGAGGGGGCATTCTCGGGTGCAAAAAGAGGCGGAAAGAGAGGGTTGTTTGAGGAAGCTGATAAAGGCAGCATTTTTCTGGATGAAATTGGCGAACTGACAGCCAACACTCAGGCAAAGCTGCTCAGGGTTCTGCAGGAACATGAAATTACAAGAGTGGGAGGGACCAAGCCTATTTCAATTGATGTTCGGGTTATTGCCGCAACAAATGTCAATTTAGAAAAAGGAATTGCGGATGGCACCTTTAGGGAAGACTTATACTACAGGCTGAATAGAATGCCCATACATATTCCTTCATTACGGCGCAGGAAAGAGGATATTCCTTTGCTGTGCAGCAGACTTATTCAAAAGATAAACCAGGAATATGGGCGGAATGTAGAAGGTGTGACAGAACAAGCTGCTAAAAAGCTGATGGCGTATAATTGGCCGGGGAATGTGAGGGAACTCGATAATATCCTTGGCAGAGCCATAATTTTTATGAATTATAACGAAACGAAAATAGAAGAACGGCATATTCCGGATCTGGGTGCCAATAATCCGTCACCAAGTATTGAAGCAAGTGAAGAAGCGCAAAATAAATCATTAACTCAAATGGTTGAGCAGTATGAGGCAAAGGTGATCAGGCAAACTCTTCGAAATCTGGATGGGAATAAAACCAAGACAGCTAAAATGCTTGGACTCTCAGTCAGGAATCTTTACTATAAATTGGAGAAATACGAAATTGCAAAAAATAGCATGCAATAAATTTCATACTATGAAATAAATTGCATACTTTAGTTCGGTGAATAAAGCGTTTTCACGGTATTTTGAAGTTGGCACACTTCTTGCAAGTAAAATAAATGGAAGAACATCAAGAAAAAGGCGTCGATTATTCTTAAGTTCCTAAACTTATCCACTGGTATCCGGGTGGGCAAGGCGCCTGCGCTTTTCATGTAAGGGGGTTGAACAGATGACATTGGATTCGCTTCTAACGAAAGCAACCCAATATGGTGAGAAAACAGTAGCCGTAGCTGCAGCGGAAGACGAAGAAGTTCTGGAAGCTGTAGCTGAAGCAATTAAGCTGAACTTAGCAAGCTTTTTATTGTTCGGGGATGAAGGGGAAATCCGCGAAATCCTGAACCAGAAGCATAGCGAAGCAGCTGAAAGCCCTAAAGTTGAAATTGTTCACACAGAATCGGCTGCGCATGCAGCGGAATTGTCAGTAAGGGCTGTGAAAGAACAGAAGGCCAATGTGCTTATGAAGGGGAATATCCCGACGGCAGGCATTTTAAAAGCTGTCTTAAATAAAGAATTTGGTTTAAGAACAGGAAATGTTTTATCACATGTGGCTGTTTTTGAGGTTCCGGGCTTTGAACGGTTTACAATCGTAACGGATGCAGCTATGAATATTGCACCTGATCTTAATCAAAAAGCACAAATACTGAAAAATGCAGTTCATATTGCAAGAAGCATAGGGGTTGAAAATCCTCTCGCAGCTCCGATTGCTGCAGTAGAGGCCGTTAACCCTGCTATGCAGGCAACTTTGGATGCCGCAGCATTAACTCTTATGAACAAAAGAGGCCAGATTAAAGATTGTATAGTCGATGGTCCTCTGGCTTTGGACAATGCCATATCATTTGAAGCTGCTGAGCATAAGGGAATCAAAAGCGAAGTTGCCGGACAGGCAGATATTTTATTGGTGCCGACTATAGAAGTTGGGAATGCTTTATATAAATCACTTGTCTACTTTGCCAAAGCAAAAGTAGGAGCCGTTATCGCAGGTGCCAAAGCGCCAATCGTTCTTACTTCACGGGCGGATTCGGCTGAAAGCAAGGTTTATTCATTGGCATTAGCGATATGCTCAGCAAAGTAATAGCGCTGAAATCAGCATTTCATATAAAAAATATTAATCAAAAAACGAACATAAATTTCTTATAATCCGGGGAGGAAATATAACATGGAAATCTTCAAATACTTAGAAACTTACGATTACGAACAAGTGGTGTTTTGCCAGGATAAACAATCAGGCTTAAAAGCTATTATTGCAATTCATGACACTACTTTAGGTCCTGCACTTGGCGGTACACGCATGTGGACTTACGAATCTGAAGAGGCAGCTATTGAAGATGCATTGCGCCTTGCACGCGGAATGACTTATAAGAATGCAGCAGCAGGCTTAAACCTTGGTGGCGGTAAAACAGTTATTATCGGAGATCCGCGAAAAGACAAAAACGAAGAGATGTTCCGTGCTTTCGGCCGTTATATCCAAGGGTTAAATGGACGTTACATTACTGCAGAGGACGTAGGCACTACTGTAGCTGATATGGATCTGATCCATGAGGAAACTGATTATGTAACAGGTATTTCACCTGCCTTCGGTTCTTCGGGCAACCCTTCACCAGTTACGGCTTACGGCGTATACAGAGGAATGAAGGCAGCAGCAAAGGCTGCATTCGGAACTGACTCTCTGGAAGGCAAAACAATTGCCGTTCAGGGTGTTGGAAACGTTGCGTTCAATCTTTGCCGTCATCTGCATGAAGAAGGTGCACAGCTAATTGTAACGGATATTAATAAAGATGCAGTTCAGCGTGCAGTTGAAGAGTTCGGTGCTAAAGCGGTTGAACCAAATGAAATTTATGGAGTTGAATGTGATATTTATGCACCATGTGCTTTAGGTGCGACGGTTAATGATGATACAATTCCGCAGCTGAAAGCAAAAGTAATTGCCGGAGCTGCAAACAATCAGCTTAAAGAGACCCGCCATGGTGATATAATCCATGAAATGGGCATTGTTTATGCACCTGACTATGTAATTAATGCAGGCGGAGTTATCAATGTTGCAGATGAGCTGTACGGATACAACCGTGAACGTGCAATGAAAAAAGTTGAAACTGTATACAACAATATTGAAAAAGTTATTGATATTGCTAAAAGGGATGGAATTCCGACATATAAGGCGGCTGACCGCATGGTTGAGGAAAGAATTGAAAGAATGCGTAATTCACGCGGACAATTCCTCCAAAACGGCCATCATATCCTGAGCCGCAGATAGGTTTTAGGAAGAAGGTAAATATAGCCTGTCTTTCCTGAAATGCAAAGCGCTGAATTAAGAATTCAGCGTCTTTGCCTTTAAAAGCAGAGTAGAAAAAATGCAGCGGCAGATAAAGTACCTGAGTAAGAGTTATGCTTTTACTAGGGAGATTTCTGCTCTTTATGGAGGTTTAAACGTGCTAGAACAAGAACATCGAATTCTCGTCATCAATCCGGGATCCACTTCAACTAAGATTGGAGTTTTCGATAATGAGATCTCTGTCCTGGAGAAGACATTGCGCCATGATGCAGATGTCATTAACTCTTATGAAAGTATTATCGATCAGTATGAATTCCGCAAGCAGACCATTCTGGAAACACTTGATCATGAAGGAATCAACATCTCCAAATTAAGTGCAGTGTGCGGACGCGGCGGTTTGCTGCGACCGATTGAAGGAGGCACATATTCAGTTAATGATGCAATGCTTGAGGATCTTCGTGCCGGTTTTGCTGGTCAGCATGCTTCTAACCTTGGCGGAATCCTGGCATATGAGATTGCTTCGGGTTTAAATATTCCTTCATTCATTGTCGATCCGGTTGTGGTTGATGAATTGGATCCAATTGCCCGTATTTCAGGCTTTTCAATGATAGAAAGAAAAAGTATTTTCCATGCCTTGAATCAGAAAGCTGTTGCCCGGAGAGTAGCCAAAGAACTTGGTAAAAAATACGAGGAGCTTAACCTGATCGTTACGCATATGGGCGGAGGTATAACTGTAGGCGCTCATAAAAAAGGCAGAGTAGTGGATGTTAATAACGGACTTCATGGGGACGGGCCATTCAGTCCGGAACGGGCAGGTACAGTACCTGCCGGTGATTTGGTGGGACTTTGCTACTCCGGCAGCTTTTATCGTGAAGAAGTGATGAAGAAGCTTGTTGGACAAGGCGGTCTTGTAGGTTACCTTGGAACAAATGATGCAGTAAAAGTTGAAAAGATGATTGAAAGTGGAGATGAGAAAGCAAAGCTTGTCTACTCCGCAATGGCTTATCAGGTGGCTAAGGAAATCGGATCTGCCAGTGCGGTGCTGGGGGGAAAGGTTGATGCCATTATCCTTACAGGCGGTCTTGCCTATGGCAAGGGCTTTGTAAAAGAAATCAGTGAACGGATTAACTGGATAGCTGATGTCATCGTCCAGCCTGGTGAAAATGAGCTTCAGGCACTGGCGGAAGGTGCACTTCGCGTTCTGCGCGGTGAAGAGTCTGAAAAAGAATATCCTGGAAAAACAGCTGGCAAAGCAGCGTTGAAATAGAAGGGGGAAGCAACTTGGCACAGGAATATGATTTGGTGATTTTAGGCGGAGGCACAGGCGGTTATGTAGCAGCCATCCGTGCTTCACAGCTTGGTTTAAAAACGGCAATCGTTGAAAAAGGAAAACTTGGAGGGACTTGCCTGCATAAAGGCTGCATACCAAGCAAGGCGTTATTAAGAAGTGCTGAAGTGTTTGCTACTGCAAAGCACAGTGAAGATTTTGGCGTAATGACAAGTGATGTATCAATCAATTTTGGTAAGGTACAGGAACGGAAAAACAAAATCGTTGATCAGCTTCATAAAGGTGTTCAGCACTTGATGAAGCAAGGCAAGATTGATGTTTTTGAAGGCACAGGGCGCATTCTTGGACCTTCTATTTTCTCTCCAATGCCAGGGACAATTTCTGTGGAAATGAACAATGGGGACGAAAATGAAATGCTGATCCCTAAAAATGTTATTGTAGCAACTGGATCTCGCCCGCGCACCCTTCCGGGATTGGACATTGATGGACAACTTGTCATGACTTCGGATGAAGCCTTAGCTCTGGAAGAAGTGCCAAGCTCCATTATCATTGTTGGCGGCGGAGTCATCGGCATCGAGTGGGCATCCATGTTATCAGACTTTGGTGCAGATGTAACAGTAATCGAATATGCTGACCGCATTATTCCTACAGAAGACAAAGAAATTTCAAAAGAAATGCAGCGTCTTATGAAGAAAAAAGGAGTCAAAATTGTAACAGGAGCAAAGGTTCTTCCTGAAACCCTTCAGAAAGGTGAAGGAGTAACTATTTCTGCTGAGGTGAAAGGTTCCCAAAAGGAATTTTCCGCCGAGAAGCTGCTTGTATCTGTGGGCCGTCAGGCTAATACAGAAGGCATTGGCATTGAAAATACGGACATTCAAATTGAAAAGGGATTTATTGCCGCAAATGAATACTTCCAGACAAAGGAATCTCATATCTATGCCATTGGTGATGTTATTGGCGGACTTCAGCTCGCACACGTTGCTTCTCATGAGGGCATTGTTGCCGTGGAGCACATTGCAGGCCAGAATCCTTCTCCAATTGACTACAGCCTGGTTTCTAAATGCATTTACAGTTCTCCTGAAGCAGCAAGTGTAGGATTAACAGAGGATGAAGCAAAGGAAAAAGGCCATAATGTCAAAACTGGCAAGTTCTCTTTCCGGGCAATCGGAAAGGCGCTTGTATTTGGCGAATCCGACGGTTTTGTAAAAATTGTGGCAGATAAAGATACCGATGATATCCTTGGTGTCCATATGATCGGCCCTCACGTAACAGATATGATTTCAGAAGCAGGCCTTGCACGCGTTCTTGATGCAACTCCATGGGAAGTAGCACATACTATCCACCCGCATCCGACGTTATCTGAAGCAATCGGTGAAGCTGCCCTTGCTGTAGATGGAAAAGCAATCCACGGATAAAAATCCGATTAAATAAAATAAGTCTAGGTCTCCAATTGGAGACCGGGCTGATACATATTAGCTTAGGAGGTTGTATAAATGGCTGAAAACCGTCATAAAGATTTAGGTTTAAGTGATGAGAAAGTTATTGAAATGTATGAGACGATGCTATTAGCCCGCCGTCTTGATGAGCGCATGTGGCTTTTGAACCGTGCGGGGAAAATTCCGTTCGTTATTTCATGCCAGGGGCAGGAAGCTGCACAGGTAGGTGCCGCATTTGCTCTTGATCGCGAGAAAGATTATGTTCTTCCATATTATCGTGACATGGGTGTTGTTTTAACATTTGGCATGACCGCAAGGGAATTAATGCTGTCAGGGTTTGCTAAAGCGGAAGATCCAAACTCAGGCGGCCGCCAAATGCCTGGACACTTCGGCCAAAAGAAAAATCGTATCGTAACAGGTTCTTCTCCTGTTACTACACAGGTGCCCCATGCTGTTGGTGTAGCTCTCGCCGGAAAGCTTGAAGGGAAGGACCTGGTTACTTTTGTAACATTTGGTGAAGGTTCTTCAAACCAGGGAGATTTCCATGAAGGTGCGAACTTTGCAGGTGTTCATAAGCTTCCTGTAATCTTCATGTGTGAAAATAATAAATATGCTATCTCTGTTCCAATTGAAAAGCAGCTTGCTTGCGAAAACGTATCTGACAGAGCAATCGGCTACGGAATGCCAGGTATAACAGTTGACGGAAATGATCCGCTTGAAGTTTATAAAGCTGTGAAAGAAGCAGCAGACAGAGGCCGCCGTGGAGAAGGGCCGACTTTAGTCGAAACCGTTTCATATCGTCTAACACCTCACTCATCTGATGATGATGACCGGAGCTACCGTGCTCCTGACGAAGTCGCTGAAGCGAAAACAAAAGATCCGATTATTACTTTTGGCGCCTACCTGAAAGAAAATGGCGTTATGGACGATGCGATTGAAAAGGAAATCAATGACCGGGTTATGAATCTGGTAAACGAAGCAACTGATTATGCTGAAAACGCTCCATATGCAGAAGCGGAATCTGCTTTAAAGCATGTATATGCTGAACAGTAAGGGGGAGAGAATATGGCTGTAATTTCTTATATCGATGCGGTAACTATGGCAATCCGCGAGGAAATGGAAAGAGATCCAAAGGTATTTGTTTTAGGTGAAGACGTAGGTAAAAAAGGTGGCGTATTTAAAGCGACACAAGGGCTATATGACAAATTTGGCGAAGACCGCGTAATTGATACTCCGCTTGCTGAATCAGCGATTGCAGGGGTTGGAATCGGTGCAGCAATGTATGGAATGCGTCCAATTGCAGAAATGCAATTTGCCGACTTCATTATGCCGGCTGTTAACCAGATTATTTCAGAAGCGGCACGCATCCGCTATCGTTCAAATAATGACTGGAGCTGTCCGATTGTAGTACGTGCACCATATGGCGGCGGTGTTCATGGAGCACTTTATCATTCACAGTCTGTCGAAGCTGTATTTGCCAATCAGCCGGGACTTAAGATTGTTATGCCTTCTACCCCTTATGATGTTAAGGGTTTATTGAAAGCAGCAATCCGTGATGAGGATCCGGTGCTGTTTTTTGAACATAAGCGCGCATATCGCCTGATTAAAGGTGAGGTTCCTGATGATGATTATGTGCTGCCAATCGGAAAAGCAGATGTAAAACGCGAAGGTGAAGATATCACGGTCATCACTTATGGCCTATGCGTCCATTTTGCTCTTCAAGCTGCTGAAAGACTTGCTAAAGATGGCATTTCAGCGCACATACTGGATTTAAGAACGGTTTATCCGTTAGATAAAGAAGCAATTATTGAAGCTGCTTCTAAAACAGGAAAAGTGCTTCTTCTAACTGAGGATAATAAAGAAGGCAGTATCATGGGCGAAGTTGCTGCGATTATTGCAGAGAACTGCCTGTTTGAGCTGGATGCACCGATCAAACGCCTTGCAGGTCCTGATGTGCCAGCAATGCCTTACGCTCCAACTATGGAGAAATACTTTATGGTTAACCCTGATAAAGTAGAAAAAGCAATGCGTGAATTGGCTGAATTTTAATAATGGCATCTTAGTTAATAAAAATGGAGAGCTCGCAGATGGTGCGGCTCTAAGGCCGGATTCCATTCCGGTTCAGCTGCACCTGCTGCATGACCCGCAAAGTGCGGGCAGCTAGAAGGAGGTTAATCAGATGGCTATTGAACAAATAAAAATGCCCCAGCTTGGGGAAAGTGTTACAGAAGGTACAATCAGCAAATGGCTGGTTTCCGTTGGAGATAAAGTAAATAAATATGATCCGCTTGCTGAAGTAATGACTGACAAAGTAAACGCGGAAGTACCGTCCTCATTCACTGGTGTAATCAAAGAATTGATTGCAGAAGAAGGCGAAACGTATGAAGTCGGACAGGTGATTTTGACAATCGAAACCGAAGGCGGCGGGGAAACTGCTCCAGATACGCCAGCAGAGACAAAAGCGGAGAATAAGACTCCGGCTGCACCTTCAGCCTCAGCGCCTTCTGCACCAGCTGCACCGGTTAAAGCAGCGGATGCTCCAAAAGGAGTCCGTTATTCACCTGCAGTCTTAAGGCTTTCTCAAGAGCATGGAATCGACTTGAACCAGGTGACAGGTACTGGCGGCGGCGGACGCATCACCCGTAAAGATCTTATGAAGATCATTGAGTCCGGAGATATTCCTACAGCTGCAGCGGCTGCGGCTGCACCGGAAAAGACAGAAGCGCCAGCACCGGAAGCTGCACCTGCACCTTCCCAGCCTGCAGCATCCAAACAGGCGGCGCCAGCACCTAATGTACCGGTAAAGCCAGGTGATGTTGAAATCCCTGTTACCGGAGTGCGTAAGGCGATTGCTGCCAATATGCTCCGCAGTAAACATGAAGCACCTCATGCATGGACAATGATGGAAGTGGATGTTACAAATCTTGTTGAGTACCGCAACAGCATTAAAGGGGAGTTTAAGCAAAAAGAGGGCTTCAATATTACATTCTTTGCTTTCTTCGTAAAAGCAGTTGCACAGGCGCTTAAGGAATTCCCGCAGATTAATTCCATGTGGGCAGGAGATAAGATCATCCAGAAGAAGGATATCAATATTTCCATTGCAGTTGCAACAGATGACGCATTATTCGTTCCTGTCATCAAAGCTGCTGATGAAAAAACGATTAAAGGTATTGGCCGTGAAATAAATGATCTTGCCTTAAAAGTACGTACAGGAAAACTGACTTCTGCTGAAATGCAGGGTGGAACTTTCACTGTAAATAATACCGGATCATTCGGTTCCGTACAGTCCATGGGCATTATCAATTATCCGCAGGCTGCAATTCTTCAGGTTGAATCCATTGTGAAACGTCCTGTAGTCATGAACAATGGCATGATTGCTGTCCGAGATATGGTTAACCTTTGCATGTCACTTGATCACCGTGTGCTTGACGGCCTGGTATGCGGACGCTTCCTGCAGCGCGTAAAAGAAATTCTGGAGAACACATCTAAAGAAAATACATCTATTTATTAATAGTAAAAATACCGCTGCCCTGCTTTGGGGCAGCGGTTTCTTATTGTTCATTGCTTGTTTCTTCTTTGTATAATAAAATAGGTGTATGGAGAATTTAGAATTTTATTATAATTTTCTTGCGGCATTGTTTCTTAATAGAAACGGGTCCGCTACCGCATGAGGGGAGGGAACGCTGTCAGCTACAAGGACAGCAGATTATGTCATTAAAAAAAATGATTGAAGAAAAATTCCCGCAGCAGACTAATGAAGACTGGGAACAAAGTGCAGAAAAAGCTCTTAAAGGGAAATCCTTAGAATCATTATCACGAAATACATATGAAAACATAAAATTGAAACCGCTTTATTCCAGAGAAGACCTGGCCGAAAGTACCTTATCACAGTATCCGGGTGCAGAAGACTTCAGAAGGGGTTCATATGCTGCCGGATATCTTAGAGAAGAATGGAAGGTTGCACAGAAAGTTAGTGCTTCAGCTTCTGAAGAGCTGGCAGAAAAACTCCTTGATGCTGTATCGAAAGGGCAGACAGCACTGGCTTTCCAGCCTGAACTGTTAACAAATCCAGAGAAGATCAGCATCGCTGTTGGAGAAATTTATAAAAAATATCCTTTCAGTGTGGATGCCGGTCAAAATCACCGTCAATTAATAGAAGAACTTGTGAAATTTACAGAAAGTGAAAAAATCACAGGGTATATTGCAGCAGACCCGCTTGCTATAAGTGCTGCAGACAAAATGAACGATCGCTCAATCGATGAACTTTACGAAAATTTGAATGAAACGGTAAGTGTGGCAGCAGAACATATGCCAAACCTTAAAACCATCATGGTGAATACTGCTGTTTATCATAATGGCGGTGCGAATGCCGTCCAGGAACTTGCTTTTGCACTGGCAGCAGGAGTAAATCACCTGCAATATTTTCTTGGAAATGGCAAAAAAATCGAAGAAATACTATCAAAAATGATATTTAAATTTGCTGTTGGCTCAAACTTTTTTATGGAGATTGCCAAGCTTCGTGCGGCAAGGGTTTTATGGGGAAAGGTGGCAGAAGTATATGGAGCTGAGAGAGACAGTAAAAAAATGGTCATTTCAGCAGAAACGTCATCATTTACTAAGTCAGCTTACGATTCTTATGTGAATGTGCTGAGAGCGGGGAATGAAGCGTTTGCAGCTGTTTTGGGAGGAGTCCAATACCTGCATGTCAGTCCGTATAATGAACCGGAAGGAGCTCACTCTCCTTTTTCAGACCGAATCGCCCGAAATACCCAGCTCATTCTTATGGAAGAGGCGCATCTGCTAAAGGTCTCTGACCCGGCGGGCGGCTCCTGGTATGTGGAGCATCTGACAAATGAATTGATTGATAAAGCCTGGGAACTTTTCCTTGAGACAGAAGAGCTGGGAGGAATGGCTGAAGCTCTCCAGACTGGGTGGGTTCAGAATCAGCTTTCTCAAGTGCTTGAAAAAAGGCAAAAAGATGTTCATACGAGAAAACACAGTATCATCGGGACAAATATTTATGCTAACCATGATGAAAAGCCGCTTCAAATAGAAGCGGAAACCATTGAAAACAGCAAGAGTGTTATCAAGCCAATCCCGCAAGTTCGGCTTTCAGAGTCCTTCGAAGGTTTGAGGAGTTTATCTGAAAGATTAAAGGAAAAGGGGATTCGTCTTCAAGCAGGGCTAATCTGTCTGGGAGAATTAAAGAATCATAAAGCCCGTGCTGATTTTATTGCAGGCTTCCTGGCACCCGGAGGGGTTGAAGCAGTCAGAAGCGGTTCTTTAGAGAACCCGGAAGATGCTAAAGCATTTATCCAAGAAACAAATTGCAGGCATTATTTTATTTGCGGATCAAACGGCCAGTATGAAAGCCAGGCAGCTCCTTTAATTAGACACTTGAAAGAAGCTTTCCCGTCAGCTGCAGTCTATTTAGCCGGCCTTCCTGAAGAGACGAAAAGGGCTGAATTTAAAGATGCTGGAATCAGTGGATACATTCATGTAAAAAGCGATTGCTATGAAACTCTCGCAACTATGCTGAACGAGATGGAGGTGGCAAACAGTGGCCAATAAACCAGATTTTAAAAGCCTGGATATTCATAAAGTAAAACAATCAGCAAAGGATGACTGGAAAAGAAAAGCGGAGGAAGAAATCAATTCATCCATCGATAATCTTCTCTTTGAAACAAATGAGAGGATAAAAATAAAGCCTTTATACGTAAATGAAGACCTAAAAGAAATGGAGCATCTAAACGATAAGCCTGGGCTTCCACCATATACAAGGGGGCCTTATTCAACCATGTATGTGAACAGGCCTTGGACTGTACGTCAATATGCAGGATTTTCTACTGCAGAGGAAAGCAATGCTTTTTACCGCCGCAATCTTGCCATGGGGCAAAAGGGTTTATCAGTCGCATTTGATCTTGCCACCCATAGAGGCTATGATTCTGATCATCCAAGAGTCGAAGGGGATGTAGGGAAAGCTGGCGTGGCCATTGATTCCATCCTGGACATGAAGACGCTGTTTGATGGGATCCCTTTAGATCAAATGTCTGTATCCATGACGATGAATGGAGCAGTTTTGCCTGTTATGGCTTTTTATATCGTCACAGCTGAAGAGCAGGGAGTAAGCCAGGAGAAGCTTTCGGGAACAATCCAGAATGATATTTTAAAAGAATATATGGTTCGCAACACTTATATATATCCGCCGGAAATGTCCATGAAGATCATTGCCGATATATTTGAATATACATCAAAATACATGCCGAAGTTTAATAGCATCAGCATCTCAGGCTATCATATGCAAGAAGCGGGTGCACCTGCTGATATTGAGCTTGCCTATACACTCGCAGATGGACTCGAATATGTAAGAACCGGACTTAAAGCCGGAATCGATATTGATTCCTTTGCACCAAGGCTCTCGTTTTTCTGGGCCATCGGCATGAATTACTTTATGGAAGTGGCAAAAATGAGGGCAGCCCGCTACATTTGGGCAAAAATGATGAAGACCTTCGAACCCGGCAATCCGAAATCAATGGCGCTTAGAACGCATTCTCAAACCTCAGGATGGAGCTTAACCGAGCAGGACCCATTCAATAATGTAACAAGGACTCTTATTGAAGCGCATGCGGCAGCGATGGGGCACACTCAATCCCTTCATACGAACGCATTGGATGAAGCCATTGCATTGCCGACGGATTTTTCAGCCCGCATTGCGAGAAATACGCAACTGTACCTTCAGGAGGAGACAGGGATCACGAATGTAATTGATCCATGGGGCGGTTCTTATTATGTAGAAGCTTTAACAGATCAGTTAATTAAACGCGCCTGGGAGCATATTGAAGAAATCGAGAATCTTGGCGGAATGGCCAGGGCAATTGAGACAGGATTGCCGAAAATGAGAATCGAAGAAGCGGCCGCCAGAAGACAGGCACAAATTGATTCCGGAAAAGAAACCATTATTGGTGTGAATAAATACCGGCTGGAAAAAGAAGAGCCGATTGACATTCTGGACATCGACAACACAGCTGTACGATTAAAGCAAATTGAAAAGCTGGAGCGGCTAAAGGCATCCCGCGATAATGAGAAAGTTGCTGATGCCCTGGAGGCTATTACAAAAGCTGCTGATTCAGGGGAAGGCAACCTTCTTGAGCTTGCGGTAAATGCAGCACGGGTTAGAGCCACTCTTGGCGAAATTTCTGAAGCAATTGAAAAAGTGGCCAGCCGCCATAAAGCGATTATTCGTTCAATCAGCGGCGTGTACAGTTCTGCTTTTTCCAATGAAGAAGAAATTGCAGAAGTAAAACAAATGACAGATGAATTCCTTGAAAATGAAGGAAGAAGACCGCGGATTCTGATTGCCAAGATGGGGCAGGATGGCCATGACAGGGGAGCAAAAGTCATTTCAACAGCCTTTGCCGATCTTGGTTTTGATGTTGATATCGGCCCACTGTTCCAGACTCCGGAAGAAACAGCTCTTCAGGCGGTCGAAAATGACGTTCATGTCATTGGCATCAGTTCACTTGCTGCTGGCCATAAGACCCTTCTGCCGCAGCTTGCTGCTGAACTGAAGAAACTGGATAGGGAAGATATTATTGTTGTCATCGGCGGGGTTATTCCGGCACAGGATTATCAATATTTATATGAGCATGGTGCCTCTGCCATTTTTGGCCCGGGGACCGTCATTCCAGCGGCTGCCCAAAAGGTCATCAGAGAGATATACAGCCGTCTCGGGTACGAGGAAGTGACCCGGTAAATGACTAAGGATAAAAAACCGGAATGGTTTGATGAAGAAAAGGCAGAAAATTTTACAAGCACCGTGCGCAGTGGTGTGGATTCGGGTGAGTCGAAGCAGAAATTCAAGAACATAGGCAGGTTTCAAAAAAAATCTCCCTCTCTGCCGGATCTTGACGTTCTTGAAGAAGGAATCATGAGTGGCAGCAGACCTGTTCTTGCACGAGCAATTACTTTGATTGAAAGTAACGCCGAGCATCATTTTCGCCATGCACAGGAAATCCTGCACAGGCTCCTGCCTCATTCAGGGCGATCGCTCAGGATTGGGATAACCGGAGTGCCGGGGGCAGGAAAAAGCACGTTCATTGAATCTTTTGGGACCTATCTATGTGATGCGGGTTTAAAAGTAGCTGTTCTTGCCGTTGATCCGAGCTCAAGCTTGAGCGGCGGCAGCATCCTTGGCGATAAAACAAGAATGGAGCAGCTATCAAGAAACCCGCGTGCTTTCATAAGGCCTTCTCCTTCAGCCGGGAAACTGGGAGGTGTCCACAGAAAAACAAGAGAGACCATGCTGCTGTGTGAAGCAGCAGGCTTTGATGTTATTCTCGTTGAAACCGTCGGTGTGGGACAAAGTGAAGTCATTGTCAGGGAAATGGTGGATTTCTTTATGCTTTTAACACTGACTGGGGCAGGGGATGAACTGCAGGGAATGAAAAAAGGCATTATGGAACTGGCTGATGCGGTAATTGTTAATAAAGCCGATGGAAGCAATAAAAAATTGGCCGAAAAAACAAGAGCAGAGTATAACCGTATTCTTCACTTTCTTCAGCCAGCTACTAAAGGATGGCAAACGAAAGCTTATACCTGCTCATCTGTCTTTAATGAAGGCATCTCTGAGATCTGGAATGTGATTAAAACGTTTGAAAATACGGCAAAGACATCAGGAGTTTTTGAAGAAAGAAGAAGGCTCCAGACAAAACAATGGATACATTCCATGATCCTGGATCAGCTTCAATTCAGCTTTTTTTATCATCCTGACATAAAACCGCTTCTTCCAAAATTCGAGAACGAGGTCATCGCAGGCAACAGGACGGTTACATCTGCAGTTGAAGAATTGTTTAATGTCTATACAAAAAGATAGAGCTTTCTGTTTCGGGCAGGCTTTTCCTGAAGACAAAAAAATGGCCAGTGCCTTGCGGGCACTGGCGAATCTAGGGAGTTTAGGGGTATGGATCTAGCTGTAGTTTTATCTTTCCCTGATAACCCAAAAGCTAAACTTTTTTGTTCAAAAAATTGACTTGATTGTAAAATTTACTCTTGTATTGGTATTATGTATATAGTCAAGAGAATTTTTAACTGAGGAGTGATGACTTTGAATATGGATTTCAATTTATTTATGAATGATGTTGTCAGGCAGGCTCGGCAGGAAATCGTGCATGCCGGCTATACAGAATTAACGACACCGGAAGAAGTGGATGATGCCCTTAATAAAAAGGGAACCACACTTGTAATGGTGAACTCTGTCTGCGGGTGTGCAGGCGGAATTGCCCGTCCTGCCGCCATGCATTCCCTGCATTATGACAAGCGCCCTGACCATTTGGTTACGGTATTTGCCGGACAGGATAAAGAAGCAACCGAAAAAGCCAGATCTTATTTTACAGGCTATCCGCCATCATCACCATCTTTTGCACTTCTCAAAGATGGAGAGCTATGCACGATGATCGAGCGCCACGAAATCGAAGGCCATGAGCCAATGGCAGTTGTCCAAAAACTGCAGGATGCCTTTGAGAAATATTGCGAAGAGCTATAAACAGAGAAAAGTCCCGAATTACGGGACTTTTTTTTGGATCCAGTTATCTGAAAAATTAAACTTCTAGTAAATAATTAAAAATCTTATTGCATAAATATAAAAATCTGTTAAAATTCATTTTAGTGAATATTTATTAATAGTTATACAGAGATTATTCATATTTTATAGGGGGAAACAAAAATGAAAAAAGTGATCATGATTGCATTAAGCGTGCTCTTAGTCAGCTTATTAGCTGCATGCGGCACAAGTGAAGAAGCCAGCACTGGAAGCGGCTCAGGGGAAAACTCAGATAAAAAAGTATTAACTATGGGTACATCAGCGGATTACCCGCCATTTGAATATGTAGATTCTGCAAAAGGGGAAGAAATCATCGGTTTTGATGTTGATTTGGCCAAAGCGATCGCTGGAAAATTGGGTTATGAAATTCAAGTGAAGGATATGGATTTTAACGGACTGATTCCTGCACTGGAAACAAGCCAGGTTGATTTTGTTCTAGCAGGAATGACTCCTACAGAAGAGCGTAAAGAAAACGTTGATTTCAGCGATGTATATTATACAGCGAGCCACATGATTGTTTCTAAAAAAGGCAGCGGAATTGAATCATTGGAAGATTTAGACGGAAAAACAATAGGTGTGCAGCTTGCCTCCATTCAGGCAGATAAGGCAGAAGAAATTGCTGAAACAGTTGATATGACTGTGGAAAACCGCAACCGCATCCCTGAGTTAATTCAGGAAATCATGGCAGGCCGATTTGATGCTGCCATGATTGAAGACACAGTTGCAAAAGGATATTTTGAAAAAAATAAAGACCTGGCGGGTTTTACAATTGAAGAAGATGAAACAGAGGCAGGTTCTGCCATTGCTTTTCCTAAAGGCAGTGAATTAACTGAAGAATTTAATGCAGAGCTTTTGAAGATGAAAGAAAACGGTGAATTGGAAGAATTGATCGTAAAATGGTTTGATAACAAATAATTCGCTGGGAATTGGCGTCCAAGGCATATCTTCCTTTGGACGCTTTATTCTTCTCAGAAAATAAATTACTTACAGAAAGGATGGAAAGATAGTGAATCTGGATTTTCAGCAGTTCATTCCCTCCCTTCCATATATACTTAAAGGCATTGGCGTCACGCTGCAAATTGTGTCTATGGCAGGCATACTGGGTTTTGTATTAGGTATTATTCTATCATTCTTTAAAATTAGCAAATTTAAATTTCTTGGCTGGATTGCAGATGCCTACACATCCGTTTTTAGGGGAACACCTCTTGTTCTTCAGCTGATGCTCATCTATTATGGGTCACCCCAGCTGATCGGGTATAAAATTGATCCTTCCACAGCTGCGGTCCTGTCTTTTGGGCTTAATTCAGCGGCCTATATTTCGGAGATTATCAGGGCGGGAATCCTGGCAGTGGATAAAGGGCAAAGTGAAGCGGCAATGGCACTTGGCGTTCCATACAGGCCAGCCATGATGGATATCATCCTTCCGCAGGCAATGAAAAACATTTTGCCTGCATTAATGAACGAGTTTATTACTCTTACAAAAGAGTCTGCAATCGTAACGGTCATTGGGGTAACAGACGTGATGCGCCGGGCTTACATCGTGGGAGGCGAAAAGTTTTCCTACTTCGAACCGATACTGATTGCCGGGCTGATTTATTACATTATGGTAATGGTCCTGACTGTGCTTGGAAAAGGAATTGAAAGGAGAATGAGACGCAGTGATTAAAGTGGAAAATTTGCATAAGCATTTCGGTAAACTTGAAGTTCTAAAAGGAATTTCAACCAATATTCAAGAAGGCGAAGTAGTGGCTGTAATAGGTCCGTCCGGTTCCGGGAAGTCAACGTTCCTCCGCTGCATCAATCTTCTGGAAATGCCAACAGACGGCAGGATCATGATTAATGGGCAGGACATTACGGATAAAAGCACAAACATAATGAAAGTGCGCCAAAATGTAGGGATGGTGTTTCAGCATTTTCATTTATTCCCCCATAAAACTGCCCTGCAAAACCTGACCTACGCACCGATGAAGGTTAAGGGATTTTCAAAATCGGAAGCAGAGAAAACAGGGCTCGAGCTGTTGGAGAAAGTAGGGTTATCTGCTAAAGCACACGAGTATCCTAATAGGTTATCCGGTGGACAGAAACAAAGGGTTGCGATTGCTCGAGCTCTTGCCATGCAGCCTGAAGTTATGCTGTTTGATGAGCCAACATCTGCTCTTGACCCGGAAATGGTGAAGGAAGTGCTGGACGTTATGAAGGATTTAGCACATACAGGTATGACAATGGCGATTGTTACCCATGAAATGGGCTTTGCCCGTGAAGTGGCAGACAGGGTGCTGTTCCTGGATGGCGGTGTGCTTGTAGAGGATTCTTCGCCTGAAGAATTTTTTTCTAATCCTAAGAGTGAACGTGCAAGGGATTTCTTGCAAAAAATGCTATAATCGATATATGCTATGGGAGAAGATGGTCAACATGATCATCTTCTCTTTCGCATTTAAATACCTGACAGCCTTTTTAATATTTGATGGGCAGTTGAATATAGGAGTTTGAATAAATGAAGTACAGAATTGGCTACCGGACAATCAAGACTGCAGTGGGGACTTCCATCAGCATCATGATTGCACAGATGCTGCAGCTTGATAATTTTGTTTCTGCAGGCATCCTGACTATATTATGTATAAAAGTCACAAAGAAAAAATCACTCCGGGCTTCATGGGACCGATTTTTTGCCTGCCTGCTGGCAATGGCGTTTTCATCCTTGTTTTTTGAGGGCATTGCTTACCATCCGCTTGTAATCGGACTGCTGCTGCTGTTTTTTATTCCGACAGCAGTCATGGCAAAGGCCAGCGATGGAATTGTAACAAGCTCAGTTATTATTTTGCATATTTATTCTGCAGGGGAGGTTTCAAAGGACCTCTTACTGAATGAATTGGGCATCATTATTGTCGGGATCGGTGTTGCATTAATCGCGAACCTCTACATGCCGAGCCTGGAATCGAAGCTTAAGGAATATAGGCTGGAAATAGAAGAAAACTTTAAGATTATCTTTGACGAAATCGTGAGGTATTTGCGTACCCATGAAAGCAGCTGGGACGGCAGAGAAATTACTGAAACAATGGAATTGATTGATGAAGCAAAAGCATTGGCTTTCAGAGATGTTGAAAACCACTTTCGAAGAGATGAAAATTTATATTATCATTATTTCAAAATGAGGGAAAAACAATTTGAAATTATTGAAAGGGTTCTTCCGAGCGTAACTTCCATTGCACTTCCTGTTGAACAGGGGGAGATGATCGCTGATTTTATTGAAGAATTATCAGAGCATATTCATCCAGGAAATACGGCCCTGCTGTTTCTGGAGAAATTGTACCGTATGAAGGTTTCTTTTGAAAATATGGAGCTCCCAAAAACAAGGGAGGAATTTGAGGCGCGTGCTGCCCTGCTTCACTTTGTCAAAGAAATGGAACAGTATTTAATTATAAAGAGCTCTTTTAAAGGGCTAAAGGATAAGGAAATGAATCAAAACGGGACTGCAGAAGCAAACTAAGGAAAAGGAATTGGAGCGTGAATTGTCATGCTGAAGTTTGCTGCAGCGGCCATACTGTTTTTCTCACTTTCCCCAATCTGGCCATTGGGACCTAATCCGCTGCCTGGGGATCCATTTCTGATAGTCAATAAACGGATAAATGAAGTTGCGTTTATACAGGATCATAGAGTGCAGAATGTCATCACAGCTTCAACCGGGAAAACGGATGACCTTACACCTGAAGGGCTGTTCACAGTGACTGTAAAGGCAGCTGATCCATACTACAGAAAAAAAGACATAAAAGGCGGTGACCCCCGGAATCCGCTCGGCACAAGGTGGATTGGGTTTGACGCAGAAAATACTGATGGCAGAATCTATGGCATTCACGGGACGAATGATCCTCTTTCCATCGGCAGATATGTCTCCAATGGATGTATCAGATTGCAGAATGAGGCAGTCGAGTCGTTATATGAATCCGTGCCGATTGGAACAAAAATTTTAGTTGTCACCTCAGCTAAAAGCTTTGACGAACTTGGAAGAGATTACGGCGTCATAAAAAAAGAAAACTGAAAGAACTTACAGCTGCATCTGAATGGATGCAGTTTTTTAATGAGCTGGATGAACGCCAGCTTCGGACTCTGACTCTCGGGTTTTTGCTTTTTGTGTTCGAAGTTCATACGCTCGTGAGGTTAAGTTAATAGCATCAACAAAAAAGTGCACAGATTCTGTTCTGCCAGAAAAAAAGCTGCCCGGAATTGCCATCCTGAGCAGCTGAAAAATGAATAGAGTTTCTTGTTATAAAAACATCGACATACCCATAATGAGGGTAGATGCGAGCATTGCAAATATCATTAGATAGACAATGACTTTCGCCAGTTTCTTATTTGACATTCTATGCCTCCTCGTCCCAATTCTTACTCTTATTTTACTAAGAATCATCAAATTGAACAACCGCTCAATTTTTAAAAGGATTTTCGACATTTTTAACGAATATTTAAATAAAAGACACAAAATATGCTTGCAGGAAGTTCATAATTTCGGCATCCATGAGGAGGGAAACAGATGATTAAGAAGGTGGACCACATTGGAATTGCTGTCAGGTCTATCGATGAAGCGCTTCCATTTTATACCGAAATGCTTAAGCTTGAATTTCTGGGATTAGAAAAAGTAGATAGCCAGGGAGTAAAGGTTGCGTTTATTAAAGCGGGGGAAACGAAACTTGAGCTGCTTGAGCCGACAAGTGAAGAAAGCCCAATTGCCAAGTTTATAGAAAAGCGGGGCGAAGGGCTGCATCATGTAGCACTGGGAGTTGACAGCATACAAGAACGCATAAACGACATGAAGGAACAGGGTATCAGAATGCTGCAGGATGAACCTAAGGTTGGTGCAGGCGGTGCCCATGTAGCCTTTATGCACCCGAAATCGACAGGCGGTATTTTGTATGAATTCTGTGAAAAGAAAGGATTGAAATAAAGTATGGCAGACATCTATGAGAAAATAAATGAGTTATACGACAGGCGCAGGGAAGTAGAACTGGGCGGAGGGGATGAGCGTATACAAAAACAGCATGAAAAAGGAAAACTGACTGCCCGGGAACGAATCGATTTATTAGTAGATCCGGGAACTTTCGTTGAGCTGAACCCATTTATTGAGCACCGCAGCACGGATTTTGGACTGGAAAACCAAAAAGGGCCTGGAGATGGTGTTGTAACTGGCTATGGAAAGGTCAACGGACGTCCTATCTTCTTATTCTCACAGGACTTTACCGTTTTTGGGGGCGCTCTCGGGGAAATGCATGCAAAAAAAATTGCCAATGTTATGGATTTAGCAGCTGAAAATGGTGCTCCATTTGTAGGGTTGAATGATTCCGGCGGCGCCAGAATTCAGGAAGGTGTTGTTTCCCTTGATGGGTACGGCCATATTTTCTACCGGAATTCCATTTATTCAGGAGTGATTCCGCAGATTTCAGTCATCATGGGGCCTTGTGCCGGTGGTGCAGTATATTCTCCGGCGATTACGGATTTTGTCTTTATGGTGGAAAAGACGAGCCAGATGTTCATAACCGGACCAAAAGTAATCGAAACGGTGACGGGTGAGAAAATTTCTCCTGAGGATCTGGGCGGTGCCCGTGTGCACAATACAATCAGTGGAAACGCACACTTTAGAGGGGAGTCCGAAGAGCAAGTGATTGAGCAGGTGCGGAGTCTGTTAAGCTACCTTCCGCAGAATAACGAAGAAAAACCTCCTATGTCGGAATGGGAAGAGGACGATGATTACCGTCCGGATCTGACAGACGCCATTCCTTTTGATGCCCTTCGTCCATACGACGTTCGAAAAGTCATTGAACAGGTAGTAGATAATGATACTTTTATGGAGGTGCAGCGTGATTTCGCTAAAAATATTGTAGTCGGCCTTGCCCGGATCAAGGGTGAGACGGTGGGACTTGTCTGCAATCAGCCGAAGGTAATGGCAGGAGGACTCGATATAGATTCTTCTGATAAGGCTTCAAGGTTTATCAGGTTCTGTGATTCATTTAATATTCCTCTTATTACATTTGAGGACGTTACAGGCTTTTTTCCGGGTGTTAAACAGGAGCATGGCGGGATCATACGGCATGGTGCAAAGATTCTCTATGCTTACTCAGAAGCAACGGTGCCAAAGCTTACTGTTATTTTAAGAAAAGCATTCGGAGGAGCTTATGTTGCCCTTAACAGTAAATCTATTGGCGCAGATCTTGTTTTTGCATGGCCGAATGCGGAAGTGGCAGTAATGGGTCCTCAAGGTGCAGCCAACATTATTTTTGCAAGGGAAATCCAGAACAGTGATGATCCCGAGACCACCAGAGCACAAAAAATCGAAGAGTATAGAGAAAAGTTCGCAAATCCATATGTTGCGGCAAGCCGGGGCATGGTAGATGATGTCATAGATCCGCGCGAAACCAGAATCAAGATCATTCAGGCGCTTGAAATGCTGCGCAATAAAAAAGAAAGCAGACCACATAAAAAGCATGGAAATATTCCGCTATAATGGATTCCTGATTTGCTGTGCCAAAATTTTGGAGTTATACTTGCTTAGTAAGCTTAAATTTGGAGGTTTGTACATAAATGATTAATGAGGAACGTTTATTAAACGAATTTCTGGAACTGGTGCAAATTGATTCTGAAACAAAGTATGAAGCTCAAATTGCCAAAGTTCTGAAGAAAAAATTCAGGGATCTTGGGGTTGAGGTGTACGAAGACGATACTACTGCACAGACCGGACACGGTGCAGGCAACCTCATCTGCACTCTTCAGGGAACGAAAGAAGGAATAGATACAATTTATTTCACTTCACATATGGATACGGTTGTTCCTGGAAAAGGAATTAAACCTTCCATCAAGGACGGCTATGTTGTAACCGATGGAACAACGATCCTGGGTGCAGACGACAAGGCAGGACTTGCCGTTATGCTCGAAATTGTTAAGGTCCTGAAGGAGCAGAATATCGCTCATGGAACTATTCAGTTCATTATCACAGTCGGTGAAGAATCCGGACTGGTTGGAGCGAAGGTTCTCGATCCTTCACTTGTTAAAGCTAAGTTTGGCTATGCATTAGACAGTGACGGCAAAGTCGGGAATATTATCGTTGCTGCCCCAACCCAGGCTAAAGTTAAAGCTGCTATTCTAGGAAAAACAGCTCATGCCGGTGTTGCTCCTGAGAAAGGCATTTCTGCAATCACGATGGCATCGAAAGCGATCTCAAGAATGCCGCTGGGCCGCATTGATGAAGAAACAACGGCTAATATAGGGCGTTTTGAAGGCGGACAGCAAACGAATATTGTATGTGACCATGTTGATGTATTAGCAGAAGCACGTTCATTAATTCCTGAAAAAATGGAACAGCAGGTAGCTAAAATGAAGGAAGCATTTGAAAGTGCTGCCGAAGAAATGGGCGGCAAAGCTGAAGTGGATGTTCAGGTCATGTATCCTGGCTTTAAATTTGGCGAAGGTGATCATGTCGTTGAAGTAGCACGCAGAGCGGCTGCAAAAATCGGCCGCAGCTCCGAGCTTCTTCACAGCGGCGGCGGAAGCGATGCAAACGTAATCGCCGGCTTTGGCATTCCTACAGTTAACCTTGCTGTCGGTTATGAAGAAATTCATACAACCAATGAGCGCATGCCTATTGAAGAATTAAATAAACTGGCTGAAATGGTCATTGCCATTATTGAAGAAGTTTCAGCTTAAGCAGCAAGAAAGAGAACCGATGTGGTTCTCTTTTTTGCTGAAGCATTCTATTATTTCCTCACTAGTTAGAAAATAATGGCTATGGTATATTAGTACTATACATAAGAGTTTCCGAGGAGGAAATGCGATGATTGAAAATAATAAAGCTGTCGTTTTCAGGGCAGGAAATGAGGAATATGCTACACCGGTTCCTTTTGTTATATCCATTGAGAAAATGGACGGTATTACACCGATTCCTCATTTGCCCGCCTATGTAAGAGGGATTGTTAAAGTCAGGGGAGAGCTTATTCCTGTTGTTGATTTTGAAGAAATTCTCTACACCCGGAAGCTTGCTGATAGTGACTCCGCAAGAATGATTGTGCTGCAGACAGACGAGCTATCATTCGCCGTTCTTGTAAATGAAGCCAAGGAAATTCTTGATATTCCAGAAGGCTGCCTGAAACAGCCAGGTCTGATTGCCTATCAAAAAACCAATTATTTTACAGGTGTGGCTAATATCGATAATAGGCTGATTACTATAATTGACCCATTAAAGCTGGTGGAATCACTAGATGGAATAAGAGAAATAAAAGAGTATATGAAAACACAGCATACAACTGCATAGCGGACGAATTCTGGAACAGGGGATCAGAGAGATTCCCTGTTTTCGCTTTTTCAAAAAAGTCTCTGATTAATAGAAATGAAAAATATTTGCTAAAATAGAATTGAATTATATTTACAGGGAAGTGCCGGCATGAAACAAATGTATCCGAAAAATGGGAGAGTTATCCTTCATGTTGATATGAATAGTTTTTATGCTTCGGTTGAGATGGCTTATGATCCCTTATTAAAGGGCAAGCCTTTAGCAATCGCAGGGAATCCGGAGGAGAGACGCGGTATTATTGTAACTTGCAGTTATGAGGCAAGGAAATTCGGTGTAAAAACCACCATGCCTCTATGGGAGGCTAAAAAGCTTTGTCCCCAGCTGATTATCATGAAGCCTAATTTTGAGAGATATCGTGCTGCCTCTATGGGAATGTTTGATATATTGCGCGAATATTCCTCCCTTGTTGAACCTGTATCCATTGATGAAGGATATGTGGACATAACAGACAGCTATGAGTTTGGGAGCCCAATAGAAATTGCCTCGACGATACAAAAGCAGGTTTTTCAGCAGCTTGATTTGCCCTGCAGCATAGGTGTTGCCCCTAATAAATTTTTAGCCAAGATGGCTTCCGACATGAAAAAGCCGATGGGGATTACAGTTCTCAGAAAAAGAGATGTACCGCATATCCTTTGGCCGATGGAAGTGGAGGAAATGCACGGAGTCGGCAGAAAAACAGGAGAAAAACTGAGAAATCTCAACATCACCACAATTGGCGAATTGGCAAAAGCGGATGAAATTATTTTAAAAGCAGCACTGGGCATCAATGGCCCGAGGCTGAAACAAAAAGCCAATGGCCAGGATCTTAGAAAAGTCGATCCGGACTCGGCGTCTGAATTTAAAAGTGTGGGGAATTCGACCACACTGCCAAGAGATGTTTCAAATCAAAGAGAGCTGCTTCAGGTATTTGAAAAGCTGGCTGCACAGGTTTCTTCCCGGTTGAAAAGGAAACAGGTAATGGCGCTTTCTCTCGGGATTACTATCAGATATAAGGACCGGAAAACGATTACCAGAAGCCGCAAACTGAAAAATCCGATTCAGCATAATGAAGAAATTTACCAAATGGCAAAAGAGCTTTTTATAAAACATTGGAATGGAAATGCTGTACGGCTTCTTGGCATTACAGGAACCGACCTTGTCGAACCCGAACAGGCGGTTAAACAGCTGGATCTGTTCAGTTTTGAAAAAGATGCCAGAAAGGAGCCGTTATTTCAGACAATGGATCTTTTGCGCAAGAAATACGGCACTAAAATAATCGACAATGCGGGTGCACTTTCGGATATGAAATTGGCCAGCCACAAGATCGGCACTGACACCAGCTTTAATAAAGACTTTTTACATGGCAGTCCAGGAAGAAGCGATAAAAAAGAAAAAGATGATCATTCATGAGTTTTTCAGGAGGCTATAAGCAAAACTAAGACAGGAAAGTTGAATCAGGATAGGAATCTTGCTAAAGTAGAGTGGATTATTTGATTGGATTTTGTATGTAACGCATAAAGGCTGGAAGGGAAGTAATAAAAGATGACGAAATCACAGTTTGGTGTTATCGGCTTAGCCGTCATGGGCAAAAATCTTGCCATGAATATTGAAAGCAGAGGGTACTCGGTATCTGTATTTAACCGGTCGCGTGAAAAAACGGATGAGATGCTTAAGGAAGTGGAAGGAAAAAATTTTAAAGGTACATATACAATTGAAGAGTTTGTGAGTTCCCTGGAAAAACCCCGGAAAATCATGCTTATGGTGAAAGCAGGCGGTCCGACAGATGCGACAATTGAGCAGTTAAAGCCATTGCTGGATAAAGGGGATATTTTGATTGATGGAGGGAATACCTTCTTTGTGGATACGCAGCGCCGCAATAAGGAATTAAGCGAGCTGGGCATTCATTTCATCGGTACGGGAGTTTCAGGTGGCGAAGAGGGCGCTCTGAAGGGACCTTCCATTATGCCTGGCGGCCAAAAAGAAGCCTACGAGCTGGTTGCCCCGATTTTTCAAGATATTGCAGCAAAGGTTAATGGCGAAGCATGCACCACATACATCGGGCCGGATGGGGCAGGACATTATGTGAAAATGGTGCATAACGGCATTGAATACGGCGATATGCAGCTGATTTCCGAATCTTATTTTCTTTTGAAAAACGTGCTTGGATTGACTGCTGAAGAGCTTCATGAAGTATTCGCAGAATGGAATAAAGGCGAGCTTGACAGCTATCTGATTGAAATTACGGCTGATATTTTCACGAAAAAAGACGAGGAAACCGGAAAGCCGCTGGTAGATGTCATCCTTGACACAGCAGGCCAAAAGGGAACCGGCAAATGGACAAGCCAAAGTGCGCTTGACCTCGGTGTACCGCTTCCTATCATTACTGAATCCGTTTTTGCCCGATTCATTTCTGCCATGAAAGAAGAACGTGTGAATGCAAGCAAAGTTCTTCGCGGGCCCGCTGGACAGGACTTCACAGGCGATAAAAAAGCATTTATCGAAAGTGTCCGCAAAGCTCTTTACATGAGCAAAATCTGCTCATATGCACAAGGATTTGCTCAAATGAGAGCAGCTTCCGAAGAATATGGATGGGATCTGAAATACGGTGATATTGCGATGATTTTCCGCGGCGGCTGCATTATCCGTGCCCAATTCCTGCAGAAAATCAAGGAAGCATATGACCGTGAGCCAGGCTTGAAGAATCTCCTTCTTGATCCGTATTTCAAGGAAATCGTAGAAAGCTATCAGGATGCTGCCCGTGAAATTATCAGCATGGCTGTAAAGAACGGCATTCCTGTACCATGCTTTGCTGCTGCGCTGTCCTATTATGACAGCTACCGCACGGAAACATTGCCTGCAAACCTTCTTCAGGCACAGCGTGACTACTTTGGAGCACACACCTATCAGCGTACAGACAAAGAAGGCATTTTTCATACAAATTGGATGGAATAATAAAAAACAGCGTCCTAGCGGCGCTGTTTTTTGTCTTTAATAAAAATAAAGACCCCCTTCATCAGCAGGGGGTCTCAGAATCAATTAACACTGTTCAACATCAAGGTCAGTTACAGGCCACCAGAAGAAACCGTCTTTTTCAAGCAGCCGGTCTGCTTCTTTTGGACCCATTGAACCCGATTCGTAGTTAGGGAAATCTCCTTCTTTTGTGTTTTCCCAAACGTCGGAAATTTTGTCGACAAAGCTCCAGGAAAGGGCAACTTCATCCCAGTGTGTAAAGTTTGTGGCGTCACCGCGCATGCAATCATATAAAAGCCTTTCATACGCTTCAGGTGTATTCATGTCATCGATGCCTTTGTTGGCAAAGTTTAATTTTACCGGTGTGGCTTCCATGTTTTGGCCTGATTTTTGGGCATTTAAATAAAGGGTAATACCTTCTTCGGGCTGAATGTGGATAACCAGCAGGTTTGGATTTAGCGTTTGCTCAGTCTGATAATATAAGTTCATCGGAATGTCCTTGAACTGGATAACAATTTTCGTTGATTTAGCAGCCATTCTTTTACCTGTACGAATGTAGATAGGCACACCTGCCCAGCGGAAATTGTCAATCATCAGCTTGCCTGCTACATACGTTTCGGTGTTTGATTGTTCATCCACCATCGGCTCCTGATTATATGCTGGTACTTCCTGTCCATTTAAATGGCCTTTTCCGTACTGGCCGCGGACAAAGTAATCTCTCACCTGATCGCCTTCAATTGGGCGCATGGCTCTTAAAACTTTTACTTTTTCAGATCTGATTTCATCTGTTGTCAGGCGGATTGGCGGTTCCATTGCCAATAAGGCAACCATTTGCAGCATATGGTTTTGGACCATGTCACGAAGGGCGCCGCTTTTTTCATAATAACGGCCGCGTTCTTCTACACCAAGTACTTCGCTTGATGTAACCTGGATATTTGAGATGTAGCGATTGTTCCATAAAGGTTCGAAAATGGCATTGGCAAAACGGATAACCTCAATGTTTTGCACCATCTCTTTCCCAAGGTAGTGGTCAATCCGGTAAATTTCATTCTCTGAAAAAGCTTTTCGGATTTGCTTATTAAGCTGCTTCGCTGATTCAAGATCATGCCCAAATGGTTTTTCTATGACGAGACGCTTAAAACCATCTACATCTGTCAGGCCATCTGCTTTTAAATGCTCTGCAATGGTTCCGAAAAACTCAGGTGCCATGGCAAGGTAAAAAATGCGGTTGCCTCCAAGGGAATAATGAGTATCCAATTCTTCGGCCATGCTCTTTAATGCCAAATAGGAACTGGAATCCGTCACATCATGCGAATGATAGTAAAAGTGAGAAATAAAATCTTCAAGTTCTCCGTTATCTTTTATAGCGGACTCAACAGAGGTTTTGACACTTGTCTGAAATTCATCATGTGATAACGGCCTTCTGGCAACCCCCACTACGGCGAAGCGATCAGACAGCCTGCCCTTTTTATATAAGCGGTAAAGTGAGGGAAACAGTTTTCTCTTTGCCAAATCCCCTGTTGCTCCAAATATCATTATTAGTCCGGCCGGTTTTTCGTTTGTTTTCACGATTCTAGAACCTCTTTTCGACAAAATTTCTGTATGTAAGGCGGGACTGACTTTTGTCCGTCCTCAGCTTGAGAAGAAGCTGTATATTGCATTGCAAAAAAACGTCTGTACAAGTATAAAATTGTATCTGTTTACAGCTATTTTCGCAAATATTAAGTTTGTCCTTTTTATCATAGTTTCTATCTAACAGCCGGGAACTATCCTTTCAAATAAAACAAAAAAACATTGTTAATTGAATGAATTCCTAAGCTGCTATGGTATATTGTTTATATTCGTACAAGACCAGACAGGCTAAACCATAAATTGCCGGAGGGAGGTATTTTACATATGGACATTTTTTTTCTGGGAACGGGAGCAGGAATTCCCGCTAAGCTGAGGAATGTATCTTCGATGGCTTTAAAGCTCCTGGATGAAAGAGGAAGCATATGGCTTTTTGACTGTGGAGAAGCGACCCAGCATCAAATTTTACATACTAGCATTAAACCGAGAAGAATTGAGAAAATCTTTATCACACATCTTCATGGTGACCATATTTATGGTCTGCCCGGCCTGCTTTCAAGCCGCTCTTTCCAGGGCGGTGATACAGAGGTGACCCTATATGGGCCAAAAGGTTTGAAAGAATTCATTGAAGTTTCGCTATCTGTCAGCGGCACATACCTTAAGTATCCCCTAAAGGTAGCTGAAATCACTGAGGGTATTGTGTTTGATGAAGAAGACTTTAAGGTAGAAGCACGCATGCTTGAGCACGGAATATCCTCATACGGCTACCGGATTACAGAAAAGGACCGTCCGGGCACATTGCTTGCGGACAAACTTGCTGAAGCGGGAATCAAACCGGGTCCGATATATAAGAAAATAAAGAATGGCGAAAACATAAAGCTTGAGGATGGAAGTATGATCGAAGCAAAAAATTTCCTGGGGCCGGCTCAAAAGGGGAGAATTGTCACGGTGCTGGGAGATACCAGATTCTGCGATGCGGCAATAGATTTAGCTGCTGATGCTGACCTTTTAATACATGAGGCAACCTTCTCAGGGGGGGAAGAGAAACTTGCATACGATTATTTTCATTCGACAACCCTTCAGGCTGCTCAAGTTGCGCTCGAGGCGAATGCAAGGAAACTTTGCCTGAATCATATCAGTTCACGATATGAACGCCAGGAGTGGGGACAGCTTGTGAAAGAATCACAGACCATTTTCCCCAATACGGTTATTGCTGAGGACTTTAAAGAAATTCATATCCCGCTTGATAAAGGAGAGGCGAACTAATTGAAGACTTTCTATATCGTGCGCCATGCGAAGGCGGAGGGCCAGCCTTTCTCCGCCGAATTGACAGAAAGGGGAAGGGAACAGGCATTAAAATTAATTGATTTCTTTAAAGGCAAGGAAATCAATCGCATATACTCAAGCCCTTTTGTGCGGGCCATTGAAACAATCTGGCCGCTTGCACAGTCGAGAAATTTGGATATTATTGAGGAAAGCCGTTTGGGTGAAAGGGTGCTGAGCTCTATTCTTTTTGATGATTGGCAGGACAAGCTTAAGCAAAGCTTTTCTGATTTTGAACTCGTTTTTGAAGGGGGAGAATCTCATTCATCAGGAATGAAACGAGCCTCTTCCCTGCTGGATGAATTAATCGCGTCCAATGAGAATCACATCATTCTGGTCAGCCATGGCAATTTATCAACGCTGTTGCTCCGCTGTTTCGATGAAAATGCAGGCTTTGAGCATCTGATGAAGATGAGCAACCCGGATGTTTTCGAAATTAAAGTAAATGGTGAAGATACCAAATGGAAGCGGATTTGGAATGAAAAGTAATGCCTGGAAAAATTGAATTTTTCTAATTTGGCATTGACGGTTATCTGCATGCATACTATAATCACACTTATACTTTAAAACATTATAGTAAAAAGCTATGAAGAGACTCTATTAAGTTTTATCTCCCTGTTTATAGAGAGCCAGTGGATGGTGGAAACTGGCACAAAGATAAAATGAATTTCATCTTGGAGCTTATCTTTCCTGCATATAGCAGAGAAGACGGTTAATCCGTTATATTTTTGAGTGGAAAGTCACATGCTTTCAAAAAGGGTGGTACCGCGTGAACCTAAATTCACGTCCCTTTTGAAGAATGTGGCTTTTTTGTTTTTTAAATAGAAATCCGGCCGGTTTCTATAAACCCCTTAAGACTGCGATAAAAAAATTTTGGAGGTACAGGCATGCAGCAAAATGAGCAATGGTCATCGAAGATAGGATTTATTTTAGCATCGGCCGGTTCGGCAATCGGGCTTGGAGCTATCTGGAAGCTTCCGTATGTGACAGGAACAAGCGGAGGCGGGGCATTTATATTATTATTTCTGTTATTTTCCCTTTTAATTGGTTTTCCGCTTTTGCTGGCTGAGTTTGTTATTGGCCGCAGTACGGGGAAGGAGGCAATCTCGGCATACAAGAATATTGCTCCGGGAACTAAATGGCACTGGATAGGCTACCTTGGCGTATTCACGTGTTTTCTGCTTTTATCCTTCTATAGTGTAATAGGCGGGTGGATTCTGAAGTACATTGTATACGGGGTTACCGGGTCCATGAATGGTGCAGGCAATTATGAGGAGCTATTTGGCGCAGCCGTGTCAGACTCTGTATCTGTTGTAGCGGCACAAGGGGTCTTTTTATTCATAACTGTTTTAGTTGTTGCCAAAGGCATCCAGAAGGGGATCGAGCAGGTCAGCAAAATTATGATGCCGGCTTTGTTTCTTTTATTTATTATTTTGATTGCAAGATCCCTGACACTGGATAATGCAATGGAAGGTGTCTCATTCTTTTTAAAGCCTGATTTTTCAAATTTAACGTCCGAAACCGTTCTTTATGCGATGGGCCAATCGTTTTTCTCTCTAAGTGTCGGGGTTTCGGTTATGGTAACGTACAGCTCTTATCTATCTAAAAATGAAAATCTGATGCAGCCTGCTTTTTCTGTTGTCGGAATGAACTTATTTATTTCAGTTCTGGCTGGCCTGGCTATTTTCCCTGCTGTGTTCTCATTGGGTTTTGAGCCTGCTGCAGGTCCTGGCTTATTGTTCATTGTCCTGCCATCTGTTTTTGATCAGATTCTGTTTGGGCGGGTGTTCCTGCTCTTCTTCCTTGCACTGTTTTTATTTGCAACCTTAACATCCGCTTTTTCAATGCTTGAAATTGTGGTGGCTGCTCTGACAAATAAGAAAGGAAGTGGCAGAACCCGTGCAGCCTGGCTGACAGGACTGGCAATCTTTATCGTCGGGGTCCCATCTGCATTATCCTTCGGCAGCTTATCCGAGATTTCAATTTTCGGCAAAATCATCTTTGATGCTGCTGATTTTCTTGTCAGCAACATTTTGATGCCGGTTGGAGCTTTGCTGATTTCCATATTTGTGTCATACAAAATGAAGAAAGATCTGCTGAGAAATGAATTGATTCAAGGTTTAAAATCGCTGAATGGAATTTTTTTCGTGTGGTATTTCCTTCTGCGCTATGTGGTTCCACTGGTTATTATCATTGTATTCCTTGATTCACTGCAGATTATATAATAAAGAAGAGGGATGGCAAGGTGCCACCCCTCTTCTTAATGTTACAGCCATCCCCGTTCATATTGCTTAGGAGGTTCGATTGAGGCGCCAAGTTCTTTTGCTGCTGTCCGCGGCCAATACGGGTCTCTCAGCAATTCTCTGGCAATAAAGATTAAATCAGCCCGTCCGTTTTGGAGGATTTCTTCAGCCTGCAGGCCGGATGTAATCAGCCCGACTGCACCAGTCTGGATATTCGCACCTTCTTTAATGGTTTCAGAGAATTTGACCTGGTAGCCCGGATAAGTATGTATTCTGGCCGGCACTACTGCTCCGGAGCTTACGTCAATAAGATCCACACCCTGCTCCTTCATCCATTTTCCCATTTCTGCATAATCCTCTGCGGTTAACCCTTCATCATGATAATCATGGGCTGATACTCTGACAAATAGAGGTCCATCCCAAACGGCTTTAACGGCTTCAATGACTTCACGGAGGAAGCGGTATCGGTTTTCGGCCGTCCCCCCATACTCATCATTCCGTTTATTGCTTAGTGGTGAAAGAAACTCATTGATCAGATAGCCGTGTGCCGCATGAATTTCAATTACTTCAAAGCCGGCTTTTTTCGCCCTTTCAGCACCTTTTTTGAATGCATCCACGGTTTCTGAAACTTCTTCTTTTGTCATTTCTTTTGGTGTTTTCATTTTCTCATTAAACGCAATAGCAGATGGGGCGAGAATTTCTCCTTCGACAGCCGCTTTTCTGCCGGCATGCGCAAGCTGTATTCCAGGTGAAGCACCGTGTTCTTTCATTAGCCCGGTTAATTCCTTCAGGCCAGCGATATGGTCATCACTCCATATTCCCAGATCCTGAGGAGAAATCCGGCCCTGCGGGGTCACGGCAGTTGCTTCCAGGATGATTAATCCCACCTGCCCGACAGCCCGGCTCGCATAATGAGTCCGGTGCCAGTTTTCAACCATTCCGTCTTCATTATGGCTTGAATACATGCACATCGGTGCCATAACAATTCTGTTTTTAAAGGTGACTCCTTTAATCGTAAAAGGTGAAAAAAGTTTTGTTTCCATAATTTCTGCCTCCTTATTTCGCTATCCTAAATATTAAGTATATCAGGCAGTTCGATAAATGAAAAAGAACATGCATTCAGGAAGGTGTGTGCTTTCAGCGTCTATTCCTCAGTTCGCTTAACTTATATAATGTACCTCTCCAGACTATGCCGCCCCGTACAAAGGTTAGAATGCTGGCACGAATTATGGAATAAATAAACAGGAGAGCTGTAATTGGAAATACAGTAAACAGAAGCGGAGAAAATTTTGACATTCTTTTTGTAATGATTGTATAAACACCTGCTAATAAAATAATATTTGCAAGGCTTAAACTGAAAATAATTTTGTCAGTTGAAAAAATGGAGAAAAAGGGAAGCACCTGAGAAAGGAATGTGCCGGCAATTGCAAATAGCACCATGCTAATACGGTAATGCAGGCCTGCAAAAGTATTTTTCTCCAATCCTTTGAAGGCTTCTATTAAGCTTTCATACCATTCAACTTCAATCAGGTCCATCGCCGTTGCAAATTTCTGCCTGAATCCATTTTGTTTCATTTTCATTCCAAGCATTAAATCATCATCAGGCCGCATTTTTATTGCCCTATGTGTTCCGATTTCGTCATAGGAACGTCTGGACACCATGTTAAATGCCCCAATGCCAATTCCGCTCTTAGAACGTGGATTGTTCGCCAGCCAGGGGCGTTTATAATAGGAGAAGCCGAAAAGAAAAAAAGCAATGAACGTATTGAGCCAGAAACTCCTGCCCGTCAAGCTCGGTGCCGCCGTTAAATGGTCAAGGTCATTCTTGCTGAAATAATGAACCGCCTTGCTGAAGGCATCCTTTTTAAATAACACATCGGCATCTGTAAACAGAATTAATTCCCCTGATGATTCCATATATCCTTTATAAAGAGCGTGGTTTTTTCCCAGCCATCCGCATGGGAGGGAATCAATATGAATACATTTAACCCTTGAATCATTCTTCTGAATATGGTCCATGATGCTTCCTGTGCTGTCGGCTGAACGGTCATTGACCAATATCCATTCAATGCGCTTATAGCTTTGCCGCAGCTGGGTTTCTAAGCTCACAGCAAGCTTGGCTTCTTCATTCCTTGCCGCTGTTATAACAGAAAGAAGGGGGCCCTCAGTCATCGTATCGCTATCTTCAAGCCGGTCCAGGCTCTTTAGTCCCAGAACAGCATCAATTAGTACTGCAATCCATACCAGGAGGCTTGCGCTTAATAGAATAATGAGCATTTGCAGGTTTCTCATCCTTTTTTCATAGTTTGCAATAAGACGGCATTTTTTTGGGGAGATGCTGCCAGCTAAATTTTCACTGTGCTGCTGAAGCTTTGGCCAAGCCGCCTGGATTGGGCTGTCGCTTCCTTGATGCATTCAATGAAAGCTTCCTGCACTCCGTTCGCTTCAAGCACTTTTACACCTGCTTCGGTGGTGCCGCCGGGACTTGTTACTTCCTTCCTCAGCTGCTCGGGGTCCTTGGCTGATCTGGCCAGCATTTCGGCTGCCCCGATGAGTGTCTGGATGATGAATTCTTTCGCCATACCCTTTTCGAGCCCGATTTCTTCCGCGCTTTTTTCCATAGCTTCCGCAAGATAGTAAATATACGCCGGTCCGCTGCCTGACAGCCCTGTTACAGCATCCAGCTGTCTTTCCTCAACAAATGCTGATTTTCCCACTGTATCAAAAATCCCTATTACTGCTTCAAGCTGTTCTTTGGTCACTCTTTCATTAGCCGATAAGGCGCTCGCTGACTTTCCGACGGCTGCCGATGTATTCGGCATGGCTCTCACGACTGGCAGCTTTTTTTCTGCCAAAAGTTCAATGCTTTCGATCGAAACGCCGGCGAGAACGGAAATGATCAACATGTCTTCCTGTAAATAAGGCTTTATGAGATTGATGGCCTCCTGAGCATCTTTTGGCTTCATCGCTAAAATAACAGCATCCGCCCCGCTTAACAGTTCACTAAGATTATAAGTGGCCTGAACATCATAGGCTTTTTGCAGGGATTGCAGCTTTTCCCTGCTGCACCGGTTTGTTACCCAAATATTGCTGCCGGTAATGAGCCGGCTTTCGACGATTCCTGATATTAACGCTTCTGCCATTGATCCTGCTCCTACAATAGCTAATTTTTTCATTGTACTGTTATTCCTCCTTATTGTTGCTCCATTTGCCGGCTGTTAAAAATAAAAAAGCCTTTCCATCCAGTAAAGGACGAAAAGACTTTGCTTCCGCGGTACCACCTTCATTGCCTTTTCTTTCTTTGTGCAGCATGCCTGCCGCAGCCGCTGTGTTTTTGAAAAGGCATCTCGATCCCGATAACGCCGGGGGTGCGTTTAGGTTTTCCTAACAGCTCATAAGGCAGGTTCAATGGTCAAGTGGACGGTGAAGCCTTTCAGCCGCTCGAGCTTCACTCTCTTTCGCCGTTTTCCATTTACTAATCTTATTCATCGCCATGTTTCTGCTGTAGAAGTACAGCTTTGATTTATGAAAATCAAATTTTAATTGTGATTATGCAAGAAGACACGCTTATTTGTCAAGAATTATTTTTCAAAAAATTATCAATATTGCGTAAAAGTTATGTGAAAATAATGACAATTACTAAAAAGAACGGTACACTTATTTTTATATATGTAATTTTGTAAATTATGTTATTAAATTCCGCTAATATGTGCGTATGGCAAATGCTGATATTTTAAGGGGATAACAGAGCAGTTACTTAAAGGAAGCAAGTCTGCGGAAGTATATAGAAAACAGCTTTATTTTATTTAAATATAGTGATTTTAGGGGGATTGTATAATGGCAAAATGGAAGGATGGTATTGCAAAGCTTGTTATCCCGACACCTTTTCCTGTCGGCGACGTTAATGTATATGCAGTAAAAGGGGAAAAGCTGACTCTTGTCGATGCCGGGCCTAAAACGGATGAAGCATGGGAAGCTTTAAAATCCCAGCTTAAAGAGCTGAATTTAACTCCCGGTGATTTTGAACAGGTTGTTCTCACACATCATCATCCCGATCATGCCGGGCTGCTTGACTTTTTCCCGGACAATCTTGATGTGTTCGGGCACCCGGTTAACCAAAGGTGGCTGTCCCGTACTGACGAATTTCTAAAATTTCATGATGAGTTTTACATAAAACTGTTTAGCGAATTTGGAATTCCTGAAAGGTATGCTTCCTTTATTAACAAAATGAAAAAGACTTTGCGCTATTCCTGCAATCGTACCCTGACAGGAGAGCTGAAGGAAGGCAGCCAGCCTGAAGGACTTAACGAATGGACGGTAATGGAGACCCCCGGGCATGCACAGAGCCATATAGGTTTGTTCAGGGAGAAAGATGGTGTATTCCTTGGAGGAGACCATTTGCTTGCACACATTTCACCTAATCCTATCCTGGAGCCGCCGCTTCCCGGCAATGCGGAAAGGCCGAAGCCGCAGCTTCAGTATAACGAGTCTCTGAAAAAACTGCGGCAGCTGCCGATATCCCTTTTTTATTCCGGACATGGAGAGGATATTACAAATGTGAATGGGTTAATAAGCGAAAGGCTTGGCCGCCAGCATGAGCGGGCAATGAAAGTAAAGGCATGGCTTGAGTCCGAATCGCTTACTGTTTTTGCGGTGTGCCGCCGCCTTTTTCCGAAGGTTTATGAGAAGGAGCTTTCCCTGACCATTTCTGAAACAGTCGCACAGCTTGACTATTTGCATTCAATAGGGGAGATTTATATAAATAAAGAGGAGGAAGCATTCTTGTATTCCGCATCAAAAGAGGTGGTTTGATTGTCAGACAGATTAAAAAATAAAAATGTGATTATCACAGGTGCATCAGGCGGGATCGGGGCGCAAATGGCCGTCCTTTGTGCCGAAAGGGGAGCAAACCTTGTCCTTCTTGCCCGCAGCCTTGACAAATTGCAGGAGCTGCAGGCAGACTTGCGGAAGCGTTTTTCAGCCGATGTTCATGTGCATAAGCTTGATGTTTCAGACACTGACGAAGTTTCGGCTGTTTTTTCAGAGATCATTGCCCGGTTTGGTCACATAGACGTTCTTGTGAATAACGCCGGCTTCGGTGTTTTCCGGGAGGCGCATGAAGCAAAAGTTGAAGAAATAAAGGGAATGTTTGATGTAAACGTTGTTGGCTTAATGGCCTGCACGAGCATGGTGCTGCCAGTGATGAGGAAACAGAGGAGCGGCCATATTATTAATATCGCTTCACAGGCCGGCAAAATGGCCACACCGAAATCGAGTGTCTATTCCGCAACCAAGCATGCGGTTCTTGGCTATACAAACAGCCTTCGGATGGAGCTTGCTGACAGCAATGTATTTGTGACTGCAGTTAACCCCGGACCGATTGAAACCAATTTCTTTACGATTGCAGATGAAAAGGGCACATACGTGAAAAATGTCAGCAAATTTATGCTTAAGCCTGAATACGTGGCCCGCAAAGTAGTCAATGCCATGCTGCGGCCTGTCAGGGAAATCAACCTTCCGCGGTGGATGAATGCGGGGAGCATTATCTATGCCCTTTTTCCAGGCATGTTCGAAAAAATTGGAAAACGCGCATTCAATCAAAAATAAGAAGCTCAGAAGCTGCAGCCATATGCCTGCAGCTTCTTTTGTTTTTGACTGGTGAGGCGTCTAACCTGGGGAGAAAGAACCACTTTTAAGAAAAACCGCGTAAAATTTCCATTGAAACCGAACGCATATTCACTTAATATAATGGGTATACATATACAGAACAGATGTTCTTGTTATATATATTTTTTCTCAGAGGGGCTATGCAGCATAGAAGCTGATAAGCAGCGCCTTACGCTTTTTTTTGAAGGAGGATGTCGAAGTCATGGTTGATTACAGCTCAATGCCGAACAATCAAATTTTGTGTGTTGATATGAAGAGCTTTTATGCAAGCTGTTCTGCTGTCATGCTTGGTCTGGATCCTCTTGACTGCTATCTTGTAATTGCCGGGAATGTGGAACGGAAGGGGAGCGTTGTTCTGGCGGCCTCTCCGCGAATGAAAAAAGAGTTTGGAATAAAGACAGGGTCCCGTCTTTTTGAGGTCCCCCAAGATCCGCGCATTCGAGTTGAGGAGCCGAAAATGGCGACTTATTTAAGAATCTCCACTGAAATCACCAGAGTGTTTAACCGATATGTCCCCAAGGAAGCCATCCATACGTACAGTGTCGATGAAAGCTTTATAAAAGTAGACGGCGCAGTGCATCTCTGGGGTGATGCCCAGACGATTGCCTGGAAAATAAAAGATGATATTGAACGGGAATTTCAGCTTCCCTGTGCCATAGGAATAGGGCCTAATTTGCTAATGTCAAAGCTGTGCCTGGACCTTGAGGCGAAAAAAAAGGGAGTTGCACAATGGACGTATGGAGATGTAAAAGCAAAGCTGTGGAATGTATCCCCTTTACGGGAAATGTGGGGCATCGGCCGCCGTGTTGAAAAGACATTGAATGGAATGGGGATTTTTACAGTCGGCCAGCTTGCCCGCTATGATCTGGCTAAGCTCGAGAAGAAGTTTGGGATTATGGGCAATCAGCTCTATCACCATGCATGGGGGATTGATCTGTCGGAAATAGGCGCGCCGATTATGGCAGGACAGATCAGCTTCGGCAAAAGCCAGATTTTACTGAGGGATTACAAAGAGGAAAAGGAAATTAAGCATGTGGTCCTTGAGATGTGTGAAGAAGTGGCAAGAAGGGCCCGCAGCCACCGGAAAGCCGGCAGAACTATCAGCTTCGGCCTTGGCTACAGCCAGGATGAATTCGGAGGGGGCTTTTACCGCTCCAGGACAGTAGACCGGCCAACCAATATTACAATGGACCTTTATCGGGTCTGCCTCGAGCTTTTTGACGAGAATTATGAGGGGAAAACAGTGCGGCAGATTTCCATTTCCCTCGGCAATATTACGGATGACTGCGAAATGCAGCTAAGTCTGTTCGACTTGGATGGCTGGAAAAAAAGGGAGCTCGGCTATACTGTCGACCGGATCCGCTCCAAGTTTGGAGGAGGAGCTCTGCTGAGAGCCGTCTCTTATACAGGCGCAGGAACCGCCAAACACCGTGCGGCATTGGTCGGCGGCCATAAAATGTAAAAGGGGGTCAGCTTATGATTCGCGATCGGGGCAGAATTAAATGGACTTCCATGATGCTGCCGGAACATGTAAAGCTCTTAAGAGACTGGGCAAAGGAAGATACACACGAGCAAAAGCGGGAATTGGATGAGCAGAAGCTTGAATATATGAATGGAATTCTTTCGGAAGCAATGGAATTCCAAAAAAGCGTTACACTTACACATTACAGGGGCAGAAATTATGAACTGGTCATCGGGAGTATTCATTATTGGGATGACCTTGGCCAAAAACTTCATGTTGTTGACCGATTTGGGGAAATTCACCGTATTTCCATTAACGCTATAGCAGATGCGCGGTTTACGGAAGAATAGGGCTGTCTGAACTGGATGAATTTAAAACGGTTAGTTTTTGGACGGGGGAAGCACCTTAACAGCAGGGAGGTGTATGAAGATGCCAAGAGGAAAAGAACTGGAACAGCTGCCAATGGCTAATATCGCACCAGGGGCCGGGGAAGACAGTACGGACAGGGACCGGGAACTGCTTCAGGGGATTGTACAAGATGAAGGAGCAATACCCGCAAGAATAAAAAATGAAAAAAAACGGGGATGACTGTCCCCGTTTTCCACCCTTATTGCTTGTCATCGGGAGCTTTCTCCGCACGGACACAGGAGTGGAAAGTTCCTTTATGAGTGCCATCACAAAATGGGATTTTCAAGGATCTTCCGCAGCGGCAAAGGGAGAAGGTTTGTTTTGTTTCAAACGTATTTCCATCCATATCAATTAACTCCACCGGGCCTGTTACACGCAGCGGGCCATTATCCATCACTTTAATCTGCACCTTGGACATATCCAATCATCCTTTCTAAAAAAACATTATTTCGGTGGCTGAATAGCAGCTGTCTCTTTCAGAAGCATGTTATTCCTATCTGTGTTAAAATCAGCATATGCAAAGGGGAGGTAGTTTTACAACATGGAAATAACATTAACTGGAACAGCGGCAGAAAAATTATCGGGACGGATTGCCGGCAAAGATGGATTTATAAAGCTTAAGTATGATATAGATGGCTGCGGCTGTGTTGTAAGCGGAGTGGCTGCACTCTGGCTTGTTGACGAGCTTGATGAAGATGACAGGGAGATCAAAACAAACACCGGCAGCATATATGTGGAAAAATCTAAGGAAGTATTTTTGGATGAAAATTTAACGATAGACTTTTCTGAGAAGGCTAACTGCTTTCAGTTAAAAAGCCCGAATCAGTATCTAAATCCGAGAATGAGCTTTATTGATAAAACAAAATAAATGATCTAGCAGACGACCGCTTGAAGGAAGGCGGTCTTTTTTATACATAGGTAAAAATACCCTTCCAAAATTCTGGAAAATAAGGTTTTAATATACTAGTAAAGGGTTACAGGCTAAATAGATTAAGAAAGATGTTTGTCTTTATGGGTGAAGAGATTACTGATGGGGGAGATATGAATGAGGCAGAACTATCTGTTATATTTGCTGGTGGCAGCTTCCCTGATATTGTCAGGGTGCAGCACAGCAACAATGGGCCAGGCAATTGATGATGGAATACCATTCAATGTAAAAGAAATCTTACATAAAGAAAAAGTTAAAGATGGAGTCATTATTCTTTATTTAACGCAGCAGAATGATGGGCAAAATGAGGTAGAGGCTATGGCAGTTGCCTATTTAAAGGGCGATGACAAAAAGGGTTGGAAAAATGAAGGCCATAACCATTGGGAGCATTATGAGAATGAACATATGACCGTTTATTCAGATACTTTCTATGATTACGATAAGGAAGGAAATCTGGAAAACAGATTACCGATAATTTTTGGTGAAATTCAGAGCGGGGATATTAAAAAAGTAGAAGTGGCCGGCAAGGAAGAAAAATTTGAAGAAGCGGCTATAATTGATAAAGACAACAAACGATATTATTTTAAAATGGGAGATTTTCATACTGCCAGAGGGCTGTCGGCAGACGGTAAGGAAATCATAAAGGAAAAAAACTGATAACCTTAGTAACAGAGATATAAAAAACAGCTGACTTGAAGACAGCTGTTTTTTATTATGATAAAGCTTCTTTGCTGCTGACATACTGCTCCAAAAACTCGTCAATGACTTTTTCATAATCCTCTCTGTTTTCGTTGAAGGATTGGGCATGGATCCCATTGGCAGCAAGATAAAGTTTTTTAGGGCCTTTTTTCTTTTCATACAAAGCTTCGGACATGGTCGGCAAAATAAAATCATCTTTTTCGCTGTGAATAAACAGGATGGGCTTCTTTATATTTTCTATAACAGAAATAGGCGAAACGTCCGCAATGGAATATTTCTCCCGCATCCGCAGGAATAGATCAGCAACAGGCAAAAAGAGTTTCGCGGGCAGCTTCATCTCGGTTTTTAAACGGTAAGCCAGCTGCTCCTTAAAATCGGAAAAAGGGCAATCGGCAATGTAAAAGTCGGCACCGTCTTCAAGCATTCCCGCATAAAGGAGCATGGTGGCAGCCCCCATGCTTTCACCATGAATGCCGATCTGGATATCAGGCCCTTTTTCCGCTTTAAGCCAATCAACAATTGCTTTTAGATCAAACTTTTCGTAATGCCCGTAACTTGTCGTCTTTCCCCCGGATTCTCCGTGGCGGCGATGATCATAGATTACAGCGTTAAATCCCCGTTCCAGAAAGAGATTCATATATTTAATCGAGTTCATTTTATTTTCCGTAACCCCGTGAGAAATAATGATATAGCGGCTGTTTTTATGGGGTTCAGCAGCCACAGCTTTTAAGTTATAGCCAAATGGGGAAGGAATAAGCACCTCTCTTTTCGGGAGGCTTTCATACTTGATCAGATCAAGTCTGCCGGACTCCTTCTCCCTTTCTAAAATAAAGTCATCTTCCTTCTTTTTCATAAACATAAGCCTATTTGTAAAATAGACGCCGAGTGATGAAAGAAAGAGAACGATGGAAAATAAATAGCGCAAAAACCTTCTCAAACCCATCCCTCCATCTTTTTTTCTTTATCGCAGTCTAACGGGCAGTAAGACCCCCACTTCAAGACTCAGAGGAATCAAAGGAGGATAAGTGGGGATCAAACTGCCCGTATAGGCCCGAAATAAGGACGCAACGTCTTTGTGACCCACTTCCTGTGGGCCTCAACTAACAATCAGTGGGGGATAAAAGAAAATCCCCACTGATTGAAGTTTCACTTTATTTTACCATTCTGGATAAAATTAAAACAGAGATGTGAGCCGGGACATGGTGAAATTTCATGAAGGACTCGCGGCACAAAAAAAGCCGCTCCTGCGGCGGCTTATTGCTGTGCGTTTTGTCTTTTAGTCGGATGAATCGCTTTTTCTAATTCCTCGGCAGCAATCGTCTGGCTGACTGTATCGGAATTTGGCTTCCCCTTCTGGCTGGATCCTTTATCGCGTTTTTGGCTCATAGGATTATCCCCCTTTTAATGGCTGCAGCTGAACTTGAATTCGTCAGCTGCTTTCATCTAATAAGATGCGATAAAAAAGGGGGCATTATTCATCTAAAGCTGTTATGCTATTGAACAGTTTGAACATTCAGCCTGAAATAGGTGCTTTCAATCGGCCTGGAAAGATGAGGCTGAACAATTTTTACAGCTTCCATTAATTGATCCAGGTTAACATTGGTTTCAATTCCCATGCGCTCAAGCATATAAACAACATCTTCAGTTGCCGCATTGCCTGCAGCTCCCGGGGCAAATGGGCATCCGCCAAGTCCTCCGGCGGAAGTATCAAATCGGTCGACACCTGCCTGTAAGGCTGCAAAAATATTAGTAAGGGCCATTTTTCTTGTGTCATGGAAATGCGCAGTCAGCAGAGTATTTGGAAACTCTTCTTTTAAACGGGAAAAGAGCCCGTATGATTCATGGGGAGCAGCCATCCCGATTGTATCTGCCACGCTTAATTCATCAGCCCCTGCCTCTGTAAATTGGCGGCATAGCCCAACTGTATCTTCAGGATTGACGGCTCCTTCATACGGACAATAAAATGCCGTAGAGATGCAGGCACGGACAAAATAACCTTTTTTCTTCAGTTCTCCGATAATCGGTTTTAGTTCATCCATGCTTTCCTGAGTGGTTTTATTGATGTTTTTCTTGTTAAATGTATTGCTTACACCAACGAAAACGGCAACAGCCCGGCAATCAGTCATATATACTCTGTCAATGCCTTTGCGGTTCGGGGCAAGTACGATATCCCTTGTATTTGCATCAAGACAATCTGCCGTAATTTCAGCTGCATCCCCCATCTGCGGAACCCATTTAGGAGACACAAAAGAAGTAAGCTCCAATTCTGTTAATCCTGCATTTTTTAAACTTTTAATAAAGTCTTTCTTAACTTCAGTCGGTACAAACGACTTTTCGTTTTGCAGTCCATCCCGCGGGCCCACTTCAATAATTGTTACTTTATCCGGAAATGCAAGCGTCATGTTTTCCTCTCCCGTTTCATAATTTAAATTTTAGTAAGCGTTTTCTAGACAACCCTAAATTTATTGTATTAGGAAAGTATTTTCGATTGCAAGAATAATAGAAATTTTGACAAAATAAAAGGAATTTTGATATCCCGGAACGAATATAAGCAAAGAGATGTTTTGAAAGGATGAGAGAGATGGCACAAACAGAAGTCGTAATAGTCAGCGCTGTCCGGACAGCAATCGGCAGTTTCAATGGAAGTCTTAAAGATGTATCTGCACCAGAGCTTGGGGCGATTGCGATAAAAGGCGCTCTTGAAAAAGCAGGTGTAACACCGGATCAAATAGATGAAGTAATCCTTGGGAATGTCCTGCAGGCAGGCCTGGGCCAAAACACAGCAAGGCAGGCAGCTCTTAAAGCTGGACTTCCTGAAAGCGTTTCCGCAATGACGATTAATAAAGTTTGCGGTTCAGGGCTGAAGGCGGTCCATTTAGCAGCACAGGCCATTTTAGCTGGCGATGCCGAAGCAGTGATTGCTGGCGGCATGGAAAATATGAGCCAGGCGCCTTACATACTGAAAAATGCAAGAAATGGCTTTAAAATGGGAGATCAAAAGCTTATAGATTCGATGATTTCAGACGGTCTCTGGTGTGCTTTTAATGATTACCATATGGGAGTTACAGCTGAAAATCTTTGCTCAAAATATGAGCTGAGCAGGGAAGAACAGGACAAATTTGCCGCAGACAGCCAGGAAAAGGCAGCAAAGGCAATTGAAGAAGGAAAATTCAAAGATGAAATCGTTCCGGTGGAAATTCCTCAGCGAAAAGGGGATCCGATAGTTTTTGATACAGACGAGTATCCGAAAAAAGGAACAACTGCTGAAAAGCTCGCTGGCCTGCGTCCGGCGTTCAGGAAAGATGGCAGCGTAACAGCCGGAAATGCTTCCGGGATTAATGACGGGGCGGCTGTAGTGCTGGTTATGAGCAGAAAGAGAGCAGATGAACTGGGGCTTAAGCCATTAGTGACGATTAAAGGAAATGCAAGTGCAGGTGTGGACCCCAGCATCATGGGGATCGGACCTGTTGCTGCCGTAAAAAAAGCGCTTGAAAAGGCAACTGTTTCCATGGGTGAATTAGAGCTTATTGAAGCAAATGAGGCATTTGCAGCCCAGTCGCTGGCAGTTGACAGGGAGCTTCGTTTTAACAAGGAGATTCTGAATGTTAATGGCGGAGCCATTGCACTTGGACATCCAATCGGCGCAAGCGGAGCACGAATCCTCGTAACTCTTATTCATGAGATGCAAAAAAGACAGGCAAAGAAAGGCCTTGCAACTCTTTGCATTGGCGGAGGCCAAGGGGTAGCTACAGTAGTGGAGCTTGCATAGCTGTTTTTGATAATTAGTAAAAATAAGTACTTTTGAATGAAAGGAGCGATTGAAGTGAAGAAAATTTGTACTTCCTTCAGTGAAGCGGTTCAGGGAATTCACGATGGTGCTGTCCTAATGGTTGGCGGTTTCGGCCTTTGCGGAATTCCGGAAAACCTTATTCTGGCTTTAGTTGAAAAAGGGGTTAAGGATCTGACAGTCATTTCGAATAACTGCGGTGTTGACGATTGGGGACTTGGACTGCTTTTAAAAAATAAACAGATTAAGAAAATGGTTGGTTCGTATGTTGGGGAAAACAAAGAGTTTGAAAGACAGGTTCTCTCAGGGGAAATTGAAGTAGAGCTGCTTCCTCAAGGAACACTTGCAGAGAAAATACGTGCAGGCGGCGCAGGCATTCCTGCTTTTTACACACCAGCTGGAGTAGGGACCCCAATTGCAGAGGGGAAAGAGACGAAGGTGTTTGACGGCAAGGAATATCTTCTTGAAGAAGCACTGAAAGCAGACTTCAGCCTTGTGAGAGCATGGAAGGGCGATAAGATGGGCAATCTTGTTTACCATAAAACGGCCCGAAACTTCAATCCGATGATTGCAGCAGCCGGCAAAGTGACAATTGCAGAAGTGGAGACGCTTTATGAGATTGGTGAACTGGATCCGAATTATATTCATACCCCGAGCATCTATGTTCAATCACTAATTGAAGGAAAACAGGAGAAGCGCATTGAAAGACTGACGGTGAAGAAATAAATACTAGTGACGGAAGGAGAGGGTGTCATGAGTAACGATAAAGCGGCAGTACGCGAAAAAATTGCCAGACGGGCTGAAAAGGAAATTGAAAATGGCTTTTACGTGAATTTGGGAATCGGTATGCCAACATTGGTTGCAAATTATATTTCTGATAATAAGGAAGTGGTCCTGCAATCTGAAAATGGATTACTGGGCATCGGCCCGTATCCTGCAGAAAGTGAAGTTGATCCGGATCTAATTAACGCCGGAAAAGAAACAGTTACAGCCATCCCGGGATCATCTTATTTTGATAGTGCTGAATCTTTTGCAATGATCAGGGGCGGCCATGTGAATATTGCCATTCTCGGCGGTATGGAAGTCTCTGAAAAAGGAGATCTTGCCAACTGGATGATTCCCGGAAAAATGATCAAGGGAATGGGCGGTGCAATGGATCTGGTTCATGGCGCCAATAAAATCATTGTCATTATGGATCACACTAATAAAAACGGCGATTCAAAAATTCTTAAAGAATGCAGCCTGCCTTTAACAGGTAAAAATGTCGTTGACCGCATTATAACTGAGCGGGCAGTCATCGATGTCACCGAGTCCGGTTTGAAGCTTGTTGAAGTAGCTAAAGGCTTCACAATCGGGGACATTATCAATTCGACAGAACCCCAATTGCAGGTTGATGAAAACGTTATAACAGAAGCTTACTAATACATCTGAAAAGTACAGCTGCATGCTGTGCTTTTCATTATTTTCAGCCTAAAGAAAAGAGGAGAAAAAATGAGTTTTTCCTTTAAAGGAATTGACCATATCCAGCTGGCAGCTCCGAAAGGCTGCGAGGAGGAAGCCAGGAAATTTTATGGTGAACAGCTTGGCCTGAAAGAAATTCCCAAGCCTGAAAATCTTCAAAAGCGCGGAGGCTGCTGGTTTATTTGCGGAGATCAGGAAATCCATATTGGAGTACAGGAAGGCTTCCTGCCTGCCAAAAAAGCCCACCCTGGTTTTATTGTGGAAAACCTGGAAGCCTTAAGAAGCAAACTTGAGGAGCAGAATGTAGCAATAAAGGAAGAACCGCCGATAGAAGGAAGAGAGAGGTTCTTTGCAGATGATCCATTCGGAAATAGAATTGAGTTTCTGGAGTTTTTACGATAAAAGTGATTAAGCCATTTCCTTCATGAATAATAAAATATGCTATAATAAATGGCAAAATCAGTTGATGAGGGGATTATATGAAAAAGAAAAAACATCATTCCCAGCCTAAGAAAGACGACAAACCAGTCACGTTAGGCGACATGCTGAACCAGGATCTGATGGAGCAGCTGAAAGGGAAAAAGCAGGAATTAAAGGCTGCTGAAGATAAACAGAAGGAAGAAGAAGAGCGCAGAAAAAGAGAGGAAAGAAGACTGCGCGAAAAAAATAAAAGTTTTGAAGAACTGCTTGGAGAAAGCGATCTTAACTGGAAAGAATTCAAATAATATTAAAAAAGGGGCCGGCTTTTTCTGTCAGCCCCTTTCTTGTCTTAAATTATGGATTTTCTATCATCTATGCTGCTCATATTTATTTAGCATTGCAATAGATTTAATCAGGGCCAATTCCTCTTCGTTCAGAGGCTTGGCTCTAGCTGCTTCTGCATTTTCTCTAACTTGCTCAGCCCGGCTGGCCCCGGCTGTAACAGAAGCGACAGCAGGGTTCGCAAGATTGAACTGAAATGCTATCTCGTTCATGGTGCGCTGGTCAGAAATTTTTTCCCGGATGCTGGTGAGCGTTTTTTTCAATTCAGCATAGCTGTAGTCCAAATAGCCTTTATTCTTTATCGATTCTGATGCTTTATCCAGCATTTTGTCGCTGAGCAGCCCTTTGGCCAGCGGCCCTCTTGTAACAGCGCTGATGCCTTTTTGATTCAGAAGAGGCAGCGCTTCTTCTTCAGGGCGCCGATCTAAAATGCTGTATTGCATCATGACAGAAACAATGGATGATTTAGATGCAAATTCCCGAATTACATTTGGACGAATAGAGGAAATGCCATATTGGCGGATGTACCCTTCTTCCTTTAGTTCCTCAAATGCTTCAATGGTTTCATCAATCGGATCTTCAATCGTGCCGCCATGAAGCTGATATAAATCGATGTAGTCCGTATCCAGCCGTTTCAAGCTGTCTTTTACAGCTTCTTTGATGTGGCTTTTTGAGGGATCCCAGCTCCAGCCATCTTTATTCTTATTCCATCGGTTGCCGGCTTTGGTCGCAATAATCACCTGTTCGCGCACATTCTTTAACGATTGTCCGACAAGCTTTTCGTTTTCACCAAAATCATATAAATCAGCTGTATCAAAATAATTGATTCCTTCTTCAAGGGCAGCTTCAATAATCTCCTGAGCCTTTGAAGGGCTGGTGCCAATTGACATGCAGCCCAGTCCAAGCTCGCTTACGTACAAGTCTGAGTTTCCAAGTCTTCTCTTTTTCAAGTACCCACCTCATTTGAATGTTTTCTATAATTGTACATAAACAAATGAGGCATACTCAAATTTAGAGGCTTATCATTTTATCGTCTAACGGGCAGTAAGACCCCCACTTCAAAACTAATTTTAATCAAAGGAGGATAAGTTCAACTGACAATCAGTGGGGATAAGGAAAACCTCCACCGATTGAAGTTTCACTTTATATTGTTCTGAGATTCAACCCAGTCTTTTACAAGGACATACTGCCTGCTGTATTGTTTTAATTTCTCACGGATTTCCCAGGCTTTGCCGGCCAGAATAACTCCCCTATTATGGACATACACCTTCATGCCATACTCCCCCTCATCAAGTATGATAAAATGTATGAGCAATCATTACCGGAATAGAACAGGAGTGACTGAAAACAATGAGCCGCCTAGAAGAAAAAACAATTAAAACGGAAAAAATCTTCACTGGTAAAGTCATTAGTCTGCAGGTGGAGGATGTTGAGCTGCCAAATGGCAAAACATCGAAGCGGGAAATTATCAAACATCCCGGTGCAGTAGCTGTATTGGCAGTAACAGAAGATAATAAAATAGTGATGGTTGAACAATATCGAAAAGCGCTGGATAAGATTATTGCTGAAATTCCTGCCGGAAAGCTTGAAGCAGGAGAAGAACCCAGCATTTGTGCAGAAAGGGAACTGGAAGAAGAAACAGGGTACGGCTGCAAGGAAATGGAATGGCTGATCTCATTCTACACTTCTCCCGGATTTGCCGATGAGCTCGTGCATCTATATATAGCAAAGGGTCTTAAGAAAAAAGAAAATGCCGCTTCGCCTGATGAAGATGAATTTGTGAACCTTTTGGAGGTAACCCTTGAGGAAGCCATATCCCTGCTTGAGGAGCAAAAGGTTTATGATGCGAAAACTGCTTATGCAATCCAATATCTGCAGCTGCAGGAGGCTCTGAAAAAATAGCATGAAGCGCTTTTTTGCTGATCTCCATATCCATATTGGACGTACGTATACGGGAAAGCCAGTTAAAATTACAGGCGCTAAATCCCTTACCTTCACTAATATCATCAGGCATGCCCGCAATGAAAAGGGGCTTGATATCATTGGCATTATTGATTGTCATTCTCCTGAAGTCATCCTTGAAATCGAGGAATTGGCCCAAAAAGGCTTTGTAACCGAGCATAAGGATGGAGGACTTCAATATGGAGATTTAACGATTATTCCCGGGTCGGAACTTGAAATATATGATGATTCCTGTAAAGGCCCAATTCATGTCCTGTGCTACTTTCCAACCCTATCCGCAATGAAGGATTTCTCTGCCTGGTTAACAGGGTATTTGAAGAACATAACATTAAGCTCTCAAAGAATTTATGTCTCAGGCAGAATGCTTCAGGAAAAAGTGAAGGAACTGGAAGGGCTTTTTATTCCTGCCCATGTTTTTACCCCATTTAAGAGTCTATTCGGGAAAGGGGTAGAGCGGACGCTGTCAGAGGTTTTTGATCCTGACTTAATTGATGCGATTGAGCTGGGGCTTAGTGCAGATACGGAGATGGCTGATCAAATAGCCGAACTTCACAGATATACATTTTTAACAAATTCAGATGCCCATTCATTAAAAAAAATCGCCAGAGAATATCAGATTCTGGAAATGGAAGCACCCACATTTGCTGAACTGCAGAAAGCTTTGGCCGGAAAAGAAAAACGCAGGGTTAAAGCCAATTACGGGCTTGATCCACTGCTCGGAAAATACCATCAGACTGTTTGTTCTGAATGTTTTGGCCTCTTTGATGAAGGGAAGGGAAGATGCCGGAATTGCAGTCACCACAAATTTATCAAAGGCGTGGCTGACCGGATCTCTGAACTGAAATCTTCCGGAGAATTGCCCGTTGCACGGCCGTCTTATATTCATCAGGTGCCTCTCGAGTTCATACCAGGGTTAGGCCCGAAAATGCTCGAGAAGCTTCTGAATTTTTTCGGAACGGAAATGGCCATTCTTCACGATGTTCCTTTCTCAGAAATTAGCAAAGTAATTCCTGAGAAAACAGCTAAGCTTATTGGAAAAGCGCGTGAGGGAAAGTTAAACCTCCAGGCAGGGGGCGGAGGCAAGTACGGCAGAATTGTGGATTCGTAAAAACATAGAGCCCGTGCAGGCTCTATGTTTTTATGTGCTGACTTTAGCATAAACACAAGTATCTCTAAGCTCTTTTCCGTCTGCGCTTAGACTGTCATTAATTAGGATCCCTTCAAGCGTGTACCCCAGCCTTTCGGGAATTCTTCGGCTGTTAATGTTTTTAGGATCACATCTGATTTCCACTCTGTTCGCTTGAAAATGCTCAAAGGCAAACTTCGTCAAACCTGCGGCTGCTTCAGAAATATAGCCGTTTTTCCGAAACCTCGAATCTCCCCAATATCCAATTTCGAATTTGCGGACATCCCAGTTTATGCGATGCAGGCCAGTAGAGCCGATAAATATATCATCTTCTTTCTTATAAATATGGATACGGAAATCTTCCCTTTGAATAAATTTGGCATAAGATGTGCGGATACCAGACTCAACTTCGTCTGCTGATTGTTCATTCTGTGCAAAAGGAAGCCATTTTTTAAGCTCGGCAGCTGAAGCTGATATAGCCTCATAAACTGTTTTTCCGTCACCGGGCAGGGCAGGCCTCATATAAAGTCTTTCTGTTTCAATTCTTTCTGGAAACTCCTTTAAGATCGGATCCATTTTCTCAACGCCCCTAATGATATTTTAATAATTTTGAAAATTATACAAGAAACACATGAAGTATTCAAGGCCTTTTTTCTCAATTGAAGAGCAGCCCAATTCTTTGTCATACAATTCCGGGACTGGCATACAATTTAATATCCAATTTGTTTTGTCTTAGGAGGAAGAGCAATGAAGAAAAAAATGTACCAGAACGCTGCAGCAGCCCACTTTCGCGAACATTCCTCAATCTACTTATTTGTTATTGTATTATTTCTCATGGGTGTCATTTTTGGGGCTATCGTTGTAAATAGCTTGAGTTTTACACAAAAAGAAGACTTATTTTATTATCTGTCTCAGTTTTTTGGACAAGTATCAGATGGGCATATTGCAGCAGCAGATGAATTATTTAAACAAAGCTTTTTCCATAATACAAAATTTATAGGATTGATGTGGATTTTGGGAATCTCTATAATTGGACTGCCGGTCATTCTGATTCTGCTTTTTATGAAAGGCATGGTGGTTGGCTTTACAGTTGGCTTTCTCGTTAACCGCATGGGATGGGAAGGATTTTTGCTTTCCTTCGTATCGGTCCTTCCCCAGAACCTGATCATCATACCTATTTTTATAATAGCAGCAACTCTGGCTGTGTCTTTCTCTTTAAAAATGATAAGAAGACAATTTATGAAAAAAGCCGGTCAGCCCATGATGCCTCTTTTCGGAAGATATATGATTGCATTTGCTGTAGCCATTCTGTTTCTAATCGCTGCAGCCGGGGTAGAGGCGTTTATCTCGCCTGTCTTAATGAAGTCTGTTGTTAATTCAATCCAATCCTAATAGAAATCATTGCTGAAGGCAGAGCGGCAGGCTCTGCCTATTTGCTGTACGGGATAAGGATAAAAATTATTAAATAGGGTACATATAAAGAGGTTTCAATCTATTTTGGACTATATTATAATCATTATTATATTAAATTCATTATCGTTTGTTATTTATAATTATTTTATTTTGAATGTGATCTCATTTCTGTTATAATGAGAATGTTAGTGGCGAGGGAGGGACTTTCGGTATGGAAAGCAGAATTGAAAGAATCAAAAAACAGTTGCATTCATCCAGCTATAAACTAACACCACAGCGAGAGGCAACAGTTCGCGTCCTGTTAGAACACGAAGAGGATCATTTAAGTGCGGAAGATGTCTACCTCCTAGTAAAAGAGAAATCGCCTGAGATAGGCTTGGCAACTGTATATAGAACACTTGAATTGCTGACTGAATTAAAAATTGTCGATAAAATCAACTTTGGTGATGGAGTTTCCCGGTATGACCTGCGTCAGGAAGGGGCAGCCCATTTTCACCACCATTTAGTCTGTATTGAGTGCGGAGCTGTTGATGAAATACAGGAAGATTTGCTTGAAGACGTAGAGGAAGTGGTTGAACGCCGCTGGAACTTTAAAATAAAGGATCACCGCCTTACGTTCCATGGCATCTGCTACCGCTGCCAGGATAAACAAACAGAAACCGAAGCAGATAAAAATTAATATGTGTATTGACAAAGCTTATTCTACATTAGGATAGGCTTTTTTATTTTGGTTGTTTTCGAAAGGTTTGTTGTTTTTGCATCTTATTCACTGAGTTGATTGTAGCGGAAGGTGCGAGATCCTCGAAAATGCCATCGCATTTTCTTCGTGCGATGTTTTCCCAAGGAAGCCTTTTAACGTCCTGCGGGAGTAGCGGGACAGGTGAGACCCCGCAGACGCGTAGCGTCGAGGAGGCTCACCGCCCGCCCCGCGGTTCGCTGAGCATCCTGGAGCGGAAATCAACGGGCAACATTTATTTAGGCTGTTTTCAAAAAGGCAAGTGCCCTGAATAAACATCATTTATACAAATCCAGGTATAATTCTTGTCCAAAATGGCATACCTTTTAATAATAGAAAGCTGAATATCTTTCTTTTTTATTAAAAGTTATGGAGGACCAAACCATGAAATCCTGGCTGGGCATGGCTTTTCAGACCATTAAAGTATTTGTGATTTTTACTGGATGCACAATCCTTTTTTATTATGGTATTATGTGGTTAAACGAAGAATACCAGGATTATCACCGCTATGACGAACCAAGGGGAGCGGCTGTTAAGGTGTCTGCGAGCGGAACTGATGAAGATAGGAGCTTGCTGGACCGGTTAATTCTTTTCTACTTAAACGGGGAGTAATGCAATCATATGGATGATCAGTTAAAAGACTTTATTCATTATTTACTTGTAGAAAAAGGCCTCGCCAAAAATACAATTATCTCTTATGAAAGGGATTTGAAAAGTTATCTGAAGTATCTCAAGTCAGGAGAGAAGATTACAAGTCTTGAAAATGTGCAGCGCACGCATATTATCCAATTTCTCGGCTTTTTAAAAAAACAGGGCAAATCCTCAAAAACACTGGCCCGTCATATAGCCTCCTTAAGGGCCTTTCACCAATTTCTGCTCCGCGAAAAAGCAGTTGGTCATGATCCTTCTGTCCATATAGAGACACCGCAAATGGAACGTTCGCTTCCAAAAGTATTAAACATGCAGGAAGTGGAAACTTTATTGGATTTTCCAGAAATTAAGGATCACTTTGGTCTGCGGGATAAAGCCATGCTTGAACTTTTATATGCTACAGGCATTCGCGTAAGTGAACTGATAGGGCTGAACTCAGGTGATGTTCATTTAACGATGGGCTTTGTTAGATGCATTGGCAAAGGGAACAAGGAACGCATTGTTCCTATTGGCAAAACAGCTTCTGAAGCGCTTGAAAGGTATTTAAATGAAGGAAGAGGCAAGTTTGTTTCTAAAAAACATAGGGATGAAGCTTTATTCTTAAATCATCACGGCAAACGTCTTTCGAGACAGGGATTCTGGAAAATACTGAAGCGGCTGACTCAGGAAGCAGGGATCGAGAAGGAGCTTACTCCACATACGCTGAGGCATTCATTTGCCACTCATCTGCTGGAAAATGGTGCTGATTTACGTGCAGTCCAGGAAATGCTTGGACATGCCGATATTTCAACCACGCAAATTTATACGCATGTAACCAAAACTCGGCTTAAAGATGTGTACAGTCAATATCACCCGCGTGCTTAAAAATAGAATCAAATCAAATGTCATAAAGCTGCCATGAAAAATAGGCAGCTTTTTCTTGTCATTTTACCTGTTTATTAGGTAAAATATAGATGTCAGACTTCTGACAAATGAAAGGGCTAACCTAGATAAGTTTTGAGAATGCATGAATGGAGGTTTGTTCTCCAGCTCCGGCAAGAGAATCAGTGTTAAATAAACCTAAAAGGGGTACTATACGAATATGATTTTTGTAACCGTATTCAAATAATTAGGAGGTTTTCAAATGTCTGCATATACATATAAGCGTGTTTTTTTAATTGTCATGGATTCAGTGGGAATCGGAGAAGCGCCTGATGCCGATAAGTTCGGTGATAAAGGTGCCGATACCATCGGCCACATCGCAGAAAAAATGAATGGCCTGAAGATGCCGAATATAGGCAAACTGGGGCTAAGTAATATACGCGAAATCAAAGGAATCGAAAAAGCGGATAGCCCTATGGCGTTTTACACAAAGATGCAGGAAGCATCAAATGGAAAAGACACAATGACTGGCCATTGGGAAATAATGGGTTTGAATATTCAAACTCCATTTAGAGTCTTTCCTGATGGATTTCCGGAGGAATTGATTTCAGAGCTTGAATCACGCACCGGCAGGAAGATTATTGGGAATAAGCCTGCAAGCGGAACAGAAATCCTGGTTGAACTGGGAGAAGAGCATATGAGAACAGGAGCTCTGATTGTTTATACATCAGCAGATTCAGTTCTGCAGATTGCGGCACATGAAGATATCATTCCAATTGAAGAACAGTACAAAATCTGCAAAATCGCACGCGAGCTGACACTTGATGAAAAATATATGGTAGGCCGTGTGATTGCCAGACCATTCGTTGGCGAGCCGGGAAATTTCCAAAGAACCTCAAACCGGCATGATTATGCGTTAAAGCCATTTGACCGCACAGTAATGAATGAAATGGCAGATGGGGGACTTGATGTAGTGGCAATTGGGAAAATCTCTGACATTTATGATGGGGAGGGAGTAACTGAGGCCATTCGAACAACTTCAAATATGGATGGAATGGATAAGCTGATCGAAACGTTCGATAAAGAGTTTACAGGCCTGAGCTTTGTAAATCTGGTGGACTTTGATGCATTATTCGGCCATAGACGTGATCCGGAAGGGTATGGAAAAGCTCTTGAAGAGTTTGATGAACGCCTGCCTGAAGTCTTTGCAAAAATGCAGGATGGCGACTTATTAATAATCACGGCAGACCACGGCAATGACCCTGTCCATCATGGGACAGATCATACGAGAGAATACGTTCCGCTTCTTGTTTATTCAAAAGGTATGGAAGAAGGAAAAGAGCTTCCGGTCAGTGAAACCTTTGCAGATATTGGGGCGACAATAGCGGATAATTTTAAAGTGAAAATGCCGGCATATGGCAAAAGCTTTTTGAACCAATTGAAATAATTACAATAGGCTGTTTTCGCAAGGTTTGTTGCTTTATATATATTATTTGCTGAGTTGATTGGAGCGGAAGGTGCGAGACTCCTGCGGGAGTAGCGGGACAGGTGAGACCCCGCAGACGCGCAGCGCCGGGGAGACTCACCGCCCGCCCCGCGGTTCGCTGAGCATCCTGGAGCGGAAATCAACGGACTACATTAATAGTCTAAAAACAACAATTTATACGAAAAGAACCTTACAAAAAAAGCAGAAGAGGAGATTGATGATGGATTACAGTAAAATTCAAAATGCGGCTGAATTTCTTAAAAATAAATATACAGGCCAGCCAAAGATTGGGCTGATTTTAGGCTCAGGACTTGGTGTATTGGCAGACGAAATCGAAGAACCGGTTAAAATTCCATACAATGAAATTCCTGATTTTCCTGTATCAACAGTAGAGGGCCATGCAGGACAGCTTGTATTTGGACGCTTGAACGGCATTGAAGTGGTTGCTATGCAAGGCCGGTTCCATTATTACGAAGGATACTCATTTGATAAGGTAACCTTTCCTGTAAGAGTTATGAATGAGATGGGTGTTGAGAAGCTCATTGTTACGAATGCGGCAGGCGGAGTGAATGAAAGCTATTCTCCAGGGGATTTAATGCTTATTTCAGACCATATCAACAATATGGGCAGCAACCCTTTAATCGGTCCTAATGATTCCCGCATGGGTCCGCGTTTTCCGGATATGTCAGAAGCATATTCCAAAGAACTGAGGAAACTTGCCAGAGGCCTAGCCGAAAAGCTGAATCTGAAGATTCAGGAAGGAGTATATGTCGGCAACACAGGCCCAACATATGAAACCCCTGCAGAAGTTCGCATGCTGAGAACAATGGGTGGAGATGCAGTCGGGATGTCAACTGTTCCGGAAGTCATCGTTGCACAGCATTCAGGCATGAAGGTACTTGGAATCTCCTGTATCTCAAATATGGCAGCAGGCATCCTTGACCAGCCCCTTAACCATGAAGAAGTAATCGAAACAACAGAAAAAGTCAAAGCTGACTTCCTTCGTTATGTGAAAGCAATTGTTAAGGAATTTGGTGCTTAAGCTTTTAAATTATTTTGGCGGTTATGCTGCTGATTTAGTTTTAAAACTGAGTTGATTTTTGGAGCGGAGGGTACTTGACTCCTGCGGGAGGAGAGGGGTCGGGAGTCCCCGCAGGCGAAGCCGAGGAAGCTCCCGTTCCTCCCCGCGGAAAGCAAGTGCCCCGTGCTGAAATCAACGGGCTGACTTTTTAAGCAAAACAACAATCGATTAGACTAAAGCCATAAGAAAAGAATAAATGAAAGCAGTGGTGTTTTAACGATGAGAATGGTGGATCTTATTGAAAAGAAAAGAGACGGACTGGAGTTAACGGCAGAAGAAATTCAATTCGTCATTAAAGGATACACAGACGGTTCAATCCCGGATTATCAGGTAAGTGCATTAACAATGGCAATCTTCTTCCAGGGGATGACAGAGAACGAAAGAGCCAACTTAACTATGGCAATGGTAGAATCCGGTGATCAAATCGACTTATCCAAAATAGAAGGAATTAAAGTAGATAAACATTCAACTGGCGGTGTAGGTGATACAACAACACTCGTACTGGGCCCGCTTGTAGCTGCAGTAGGTGTTCCGGTTGCGAAGATGTCAGGGCGCGGGCTTGGACATACAGGCGGAACAATCGACAAGCTTGAGGCTGTTGAAGGATTCCATGTGGAAATTGAGAATGAAGAATTTATTAAGCTTGTTAATCAAAATAAAATTGCAGTCATTGGCCAGAGCGGCAACCTAACGCCTGCAGACAAAAAGTTATATGCACTGCGCGATGTAACAGCCACAGTGGACAGTATTCCTCTGATTGCAAGCTCGATTATGAGCAAAAAAATCGCTGCAGGTGCTGACGCCATTGTCCTTGATGTTAAGACAGGCGCAGGCGCATTTATGAAGACACTTGACGATTCACGTGAATTAGCAAAAGCGATGGTCCGCATTGGTAATAATGTTGGCAGAACCACAATGGCTGTTATCTCGGATATGAGCCAGCCGCTTGGTTATGCCATTGGCAATGCCCTTGAAGTAAAGGAAGCTATCGATACATTAAGAGGCGAAGGACCTGAAGATCTGACTGAGCTATGCCTGACCCTGGGCAGCCATATGGTTTTCCTGGCGAAAAAAGCGGATTCATTGAAGGAAGCGCGCGAAAAATTAGAGAATGCTATGAAGGACGGTTCAGCTTTAGAAACATTTAAGGTATTCCTAAGCTCACAAGGCGGAGATGCGTCAGTTGTTGATGATCCGCAAAAACTGCCTCAGGCAAAATATACTTTTGAATTAGAAGCAATGCAGGATGGCTATGTTTCTGAGATTGTTGCGGATGAAATTGGAACTGCAGCCATGCTATTGGGAGCAGGAAGAGCAACCAAGGAATCAGAAATTGATCTGGCCGTCGGACTGATTTTAAGAAAGAAAATCGGCGACCGGGTACAGAAGGGCGAATCTCTCGTAACCATTTGCAGCAATTTCGAAAATGTAGAAGAAGTAAGAAATATGCTTTATGAAAACATTACGCTTTCCACTGAAAAAGTAGAGGCACCAGTATTAATTCATGAAGAAATAACTGAATAAGATTGAAGGAAAAAGCCGCCGGGATTTATATCCGGCGGCTTTTTAGCGTGGAGCTGACTGTTTATTTTCTTTTTAGTCTTTCTGAACTGTATAAAAATTCTTTAACTGGAAAAAATGGAGGCTATAAAGAATGGAGGTATTGTGTGATGAAACGACTCGTCTCATTAATATTAATAGCATTATTAATGGCAACAATCTTTGCTCCTTCCGGGTTTGCAAGAGAAAGCAGCGCAGATTTAGCGGATAATGTGAAGTCCGCAATTCTTATCGAGCGTGATACCGGTTCGGTATTGTATGAAAAAAACAGCGGTGAGCAGCTTCCGCCTGCCAGTATGACAAAAGTCATGACCATGCTCTTAATTATGGAAGCGATAGATGAAGGAAAGCTTTCATGGGATGAGAAAATTCGGACAAGCGAATATGCAGCATCAATGGGCGGTTCGCAAATCTTCCTGGAGCCAGGTGAAGAAATGACCACAAAGCAAATGCTGCAGGGGATTGCCATTGGTTCCGGTAATGATGCATCCGTTGCAATGGCTGAGAGAATTGCCGGTTCAGAAGAAGCTTTTGTTGAAATGATGAATAAAAAGGCAAAGGAATTAGGGCTAAAAAATACTAATTTCCAAAACCCTACAGGCCTGTCAGCTAAGGAACATTACAGTACTGCACATGATATGGCCATAATGGCCAAAGAGCTTCTTAAATATGAGAAAATAACTGATTTTACAGGCACATATGAAGCCTATCTTCGTGAAGACACAGATAAAAAATTCTGGCTGGTCAATACAAATCGCCTTGTGCGTTTTTATCCTGGTGTTGATGGCCTCAAAACAGGCTTTACTTCAGAAGCAAAATACTGTCTGACGGCAACAGCCGAGAAAGACGGAATGCGGGTTATAGCAGTTGTATTTGGCGCACCAACTTCAAAAGAACGCAATGCCCAAGTGACTAAAATGCTCGACTTTGCATTCAGCCAATATAAGACACACCCAATGTATGAAAGAAATCACGTTCTTGGAAAAGTTGAAGTCAGCAAAGGTGAAAAGGAAAGGGTTGAAGCCCTGACTAGTGAACCGATTTCCCTTTTAACTAAAAAAGGGGAAAGCATCAAGGAAATTGAACAGAAGATCACTTTAAATAAAAATATTAAAGCTCCTGTCCAAAAGGGTGATCAGATCGGAACACTAACTTTGAAAAAGGATGGAAAAGTCTTGGTTGAAAGCCCTTTAGTTGCTAAAGAAGATAGCAGTGAAGCATCATGGTGGACATTGTTTAAACGATCCATGGGGTTATTTTCAAAAACTGAATAAATAACCATTTATATTTGTCGAAAAACATGCCTATGATTATTATTTTTTAGCGAAAATACACTAGTTTTGTCTCCAGGAAGGAAATGAAGTTCCAGGCATCGAAATTGACTCACTATAAGGACGGATACCGGAATTTTATCAGATTCCGGATTATCCTATCCGGAGGAAAAGCATGAGCATTAGCGGCTTTTTCAGTTGCGGATACCAGATAGGAGGCTAAGATAGTGAGTCTTAACATTAATTTGGAAGTAAAGCATGATGTCTTATGTATTCGTTTAAGCGGGGAGCTGGACCATCATTCGGCAGATGAACTGCGTGAACAGGCGACAAGGGCGATTGAAGATCATGACATCCATCATATTATATTAAACCTTGAGCAGCTTTCTTTTATGGATAGTTCAGGGCTGGGAGTGATTCTGGGCCGCTACAAACAAATCAAACAAAAGCATGGTGAAATGGTTGTTTGTGCGATTTCTCCAGCAGTGCAGAGATTATTTGATATGTCGGGTTTATTTAAGATAATCCGTTTAGAACCGACAGAAGAAAACGCACTGCAAAGATTGGGGGTTGCCTGAACGATGAAAAATGTGATGAACCTCGAATTTAGTGCGCTTAGCCAAAATGAATCATTCGCCCGTGTCACTGTTGCTGCCTTTATTGCCCAGCTTGATCCGACAATGGACGAACTGACAGAAATTAAAACGGTCGTTTCTGAAGCTGTAACCAACTCAATTATTCACGGCTATGAAAATGATCCTAATGGGGTTGTCTATATATCTGTCCTGATTGAAGATGGATTCATTGATTTGACCATTAAGGATAAAGGCCTTGGTATTATGGATGTGGAGGAGGCGCGGCAGCCATTATTTACAACAAAACCTGAATTGGAAAGATCAGGTATGGGCTTTACCATCATGGAGAATTTCATGGACGAAATCGAAATCAAATCGCAGCCGGGAATAGGCACAGAGATCCGATTAAGGAAGCATTTATCAAATAGTAAAATGCTATGCAATTAAGGGAGTCTTGCTATGGATGTGGAGGTTAAAGCAGAGAAGGGCCAAACCTATTTAAAGGACAATGAAGTCAAGGAGCTAATAAAGCAAAGCCAAGGCGGAGATCAGGGTGCGAGGGACAAAATTGTTCAAAAAAATATGCGTCTTGTCTGGTCTGTCGTCCAGAGATTCTTGAATAGAGGATATGAACCCGATGACCTCTTCCAAATTGGCTGTATCGGCTTATTGAAATCGGTTGATAAGTTTGATCTCAGTTATGATGTAAAGTTTTCGACCTATGCGGTTCCAATGATTATCGGAGAAATCCAAAGGTTCATACGGGATGATGGAACGGTAAAAGTAAGCCGTTCTTTAAAGGAAATGGGCAATAAAATCAGGAAAGCCAAAGACGAGTTATCAAAAACGCTTGGCCGCATCCCAACCGTTACAGAGCTTTCCGAGTTTCTGGAAATTTCACCGGAAGATATTATCCTTGCCCAGGAAGCAAGCCGGATCCCTTCTTCTATACATGAAACAGTGTATGAAAACGATGGAGATCCCATTACACTGCTCGATCAGATTGATGATGGAAATGAAGGAAAGTGGTTCGATAAAATAGCATTAAAAGAAGCGATCCGTGAATTGGATGAGCGGGAAAGACTAATTGTTTACTTGCGCTACTATAAAGATCAGACTCAATCCGAAGTGGCAGCAAGGCTTGGTATTTCCCAGGTGCAGGTGTCGCGTCTGGAAAAAAAGATACTTCAGCAAATGAAAGACCGGATGGATATTTAAATCCATCCGGTCTTTCATTTTTTTATATAACAATTCCGTGCTTTTCAACGCATATCAAACAGCCAATTATTGGAGTTCATGAAGCTAATATATGTAACTCATACTAAATATAGACACAAAAGCGAAACGCTCTAAATAGGCGAACCAATTTCGAAGAGGATATCACTTTGTGGGAAGTGAGCATATTGGAAAAAACAGTTTATATTCGCTTGCGGCATCGTCTGCAAATACGGCCCAATCAGAGAATACTGCTGAAAGATATTGCACAGGTCATTGCCGATGAAGACATTTACGAAAAGCTTTGTGCACTTCCGCTTTATCAAGTAAGCGAGCAGGATCGTAATATTGTCGTAATTGACGTTATGAAGGTAATTAGGACCATAACCCAATTGTTTTCGACAATTGAAGTCCAGTCGATCGGGCCGGCTCAAGCGATAGTCGAGGTGGTTACAAAGAAGCGTAAAGTATCATTTCCTCTCTTTCTGCTGGTTTGGCTGCTTCTGTTCATAGGTGCAGCCCTGGCTATTATGAATTTTCATGAAGACGTGAGCATGCAGGATGTACAGCTGAGAATTTACACACTCATAACCGGAGAAGTGGACAGCCAGCCACTCATTTTTCAAATCCCCTATTCGATCGGCCTGGGGCTTGGCATGGTCATTTTCTTTAACCATGTTTTTAAGAAGCGGCTGAACGAGGAGCCAAGCCCATTGGAAGTAGAAATGTTTAATTATCAGCTTGATCTTGATAACTATGTTGCATTGAAAGAGAACAAGGAGAGTATGAAGTATCTTGATGACCATTAATGTTGTCCTGGTAATGATCATAGGATTTGCAGGCGGGCTCGCGGTTGGTTCAGGTTTTGTCGCTTTTCTGGCTGTTTTGGGCATCATCCCAAGGCTTACCCAGCTGAGCAAAACGATGAAGATGATTCATTATTATGAAGCTGCAGTCGTAATGGGGGCTTTGGCGGGTGCACTGGCTACTTTATGGAATCCGGAATTCCACCTTACACCCCTGCTTTTAATACCCATTGGGCTGGCTTCAGGTATATTTATTGGCATGCTGGCAGCAGCTTTAACTGAAGTATTGAATGTTTTTCCAATCCTTGCGAAAAGAATCGGAGTGGATGGGAAAATTGCGATTTTGTTGATGGCATTTGTATTTGGAAAGGTGTTCGGATCACTGTTTCAATGGATTTATTTTGTAAATAAATAAGCAATCGGCTGGGCATATTTAAGAAAAATGAGGATTCGGAAAGGAAAACTGCTATGGATGATCGGAGGCACGTCATTCTTATAACTGATGGAGACGATTTTGCAAGAAAGACAGTGGAGCATGTTGCGAAGGAAATCGGAGGAAGATGCCTATCCTTGTCGCATGGAAACCCTTCTGTCTTAAACGGTCAGCAAATCGTCAAGCTGATAAAAAAAGTCTCCCATGACCCTGTATTGGTTATGTTTGATGACAGCGGGTTTATCGGGGAGGGAGCCGGAGAGAATGCCCTGAAGTATGTTGCGTGCCATAAAGATATCGATGTTCTGGGAGTCATAGCAGTTGCCTCAAAAACAAGACAGGCCGAGTGGACAAAAGTAGATATATGTATTGATAACAACGGGGAATTGACTCCATACGGAGTTGATAAGTTCGGAATACCCGAGATGGAAATTGGCAGAATTAATGGTGATACCGTTTATTGTCTTGATCAGCTGGATGTGCCGATAATTGTGGGAATTGGCGATATCGGAAAGATGTCTAAAAAAGATCATTATGAATTAGGTTCGCCAATCACTAAAAAGGCAGTAGAGCTTATATTGGAAAGGAGCGGCTATTATGACACAAAGCAAGACGAAGGATGATAAAACACCTATATTTGAGTCCGTTCATGAAATTGAAAAATATATGAAAAATAGAGTTGGCCTGGGAGAAAGCTTCGATCTGGGTGTCAGAAAGCTAACGATCTTAAGGAAGGATGTTCATTTCTATTATATTAATGGACTAACGGATACGAGTTATATCATTGCCATCATTGAGGGTCTGGTTGGGATCAATGACAGTGAAAAGCTTTCCTCCAACCTATTTAAAATCATTGAGAACAGGCTGAGGCATCAATCCATTGAGCACATTAAAACAATGGATGAATTGGTTGATCAGGTACTATCAGGCCTGATTGTCGTTGTGGGCGAGGGTGAGGGAGAAGGGCTTGTCATCGATGTCAGAAGCTATCCCGGAAGAACACCGCAGGAGCCGGATACAGAAAAAGTTGTCCGCGGCTCAAGAGATGGCTATGTAGAGAATATTATAGTAAACACAGCCCTGACCCGCAGAAGGATTAGAGATGAACGGCTGCGCTTTGAAATTATGCGTGTTGGTGAAAGATCCAAAACAGATGTCGCCATTGGGTTCATTAAAGATGTGGCTAATAAGGATTTAGTTGATTTAATTAGAAAAGAAATAAAAGCGATCGAAATCGATGGCATTACAATGGCTGATAAAACAGTCGAGGAATTTCTTTTAAAGCAGGGATACAATCCCTTCCCGCTGGTTCGGTATACGGAAAGAGCAGATGTGGCAGCAGCCCATTTGCTTGAAGGGCATGTCATTATATTCGTTGATACTTCACCAAGTGTCATTATTACACCTACAACATATTTTCATCATTTGCAGCATGCAGAAGAATACAGGCAATCGCCAGCAGTCGGCACATTTGTCCGCTGGATACGTTTCTTAGGCCTATTGGCATCGATTGTGCTGCTGCCGCTTTGGTTTTTATTCGTTTTGGAGCCTTCACTGCTGCCTGAAAGAATTGCGTTTGTCGGTCCCAATGAAGAAACGAATGTTCCTGTCATTGTCCAGCTGTTTCTTGCCGATGTCGGAATTGAATTTCTAAGGATTGCTGCCATTCATACGCCAACTCCGCTTTCAACCGCAATGGGTTTGATAGCAGCAGTTCTTATTGGGCAAATTGCTATTGATGTTGGTTTATTTGTACCAGAGGTCATCTTGTATGTAGCGCTTGCAGCAATCGGAACATTTGCAACGCCAAGCTATGAATTGAGTATTGCCAATAAGATTGTAAGACTTGGCCTGCTTGTTGCTGTCGCGATTTTCCATACACCAGGCTTGGTAGCAGGGCTTACACTGACCATTCTTCTGCTTGCAAGCATCAAATCATTGAACACACCATATCTTTGGCCGTTTATTCCATTCAGCCCGGTAGCTTTAACCCAAATCCTGATTCGCCGTTCGATGCCTGGCTCTAAAATACGTCCAAGCATTGTCCAGACTAAAAATCGTTACAAGCAGCCTCCAAAATAAGAAATATGCGTAATGCCGATTGCTAAGATACACGAAATATGGTAAAGTTTTTTTAATTAAATAAAGGATTAAAGGAAACAGAATAGACAGTCTCTTGTAGTGCTGTCTATTTCTTTCATAAATTGACTCAGTCTCGGGGGCAAAGACATCTGGCTAAATGCTCTCCTGAGGAAAAGGAAGAGGGGGAACCATGTTTTTTCACGGCACCATGAAGGTAAATGACAAAGGGCATCTTGAAATTGGCGGTATGGATACAATCGAACTCGCCAATCAATTTGGAACACCTTTATATGTATATGATGTGGCATTAATAAGAGAAAGAGCAAGGGGCTTTAAGAAAACTTTCGAGAAGCTTGGAATAGAAGCCCAAGTTGCATATGCGAGCAAAGCTTTTTCAACAGTGGCAATGGTGCAGCTTGTAGATGAAGAAGGTCTTTCATTGGATGTAGTATCAGGCGGAGAGTTATACACTGCTCTTGCTGCAGATTTTCCATCTGAAAGAATCCACTTTCACGGGAACAATAAGAGCAGAGAAGAATTGGAAATGGCTTTAAAGAATCATGTCGGCTGTATTGTTGTTGATAATTTTTATGAACTGGAATTATTAGAGGAGATTTGTGAATCTCTTGCAGCGAAAACAAAAATTTTACTGAGGGTCACGCCTGGAATTGAAGCTCATACCCATGACTATATCTTAACCGGCCAGGAAGATTCAAAGTTTGGATTTGACCTGCAGAATGGCCAGGCTGAAAAGGCTCTGCAAATAGCTTTGAATTCAAGCTGGATTGAAACGCTTGGACTGCACTGTCATATCGGGTCTCAGATTTTCGATACAACTGGCTTCATTTTGGCTGCCAGGAAGATCTTTGAGAAGATGGCAGAGTGGAAAGAAAAACATGCATATGAACCTAAAGTGCTTAACTTAGGCGGAGGTTTTGGAATCCGCTATACAGAAGAAGATGATCCGATTCATGCATCTCAATATGTTGAAGAAATTATCGGGGAAGTTAAAAAACAGGCTAAACACTTTTCCATGAAAATGCCGGAAATTTGGATTGAGCCGGGGCGTTCCCTTGTGGGAGATGCCGGAACAACTTTATACCAGACAGGGTCGCGCAAAGAGGTTCCGAATGTAAGAAATTACCTGGCTGTGGATGGCGGCATGAGTGACAATATCAGGCCGGCCCTTTATCAGGCTAAGTATGAAGCGGTATTTGCAAACCGGGTATTGGATAAGCCTGAAGAGACAGTATCAATTGCCGGAAAATGCTGTGAATCAGGCGATATGCTTATTTGGGATTTGCCTCTTCCAAAAGCAGGGGATCAAGACCTCCTGGCCGTTTTCTGTACCGGCGCATACGGTTATTCCATGGCAAACAACTATAACCGGATCCCAAGGCCGCCTGTGGTTTTTATTGAAAATGGAGAGGCTAAGCTGGTTGTTAAAAGGGAAACATACGAGGATCTATTACGATTGGACCTGCCGATTAATGAAAAAATAAAAAATTAAGCTGCCCGCTAAGGCAGCTTAATTTTTTAAGAGAAGAAGGCTTTAACCGCGTCTATCACACTAGTGAAAAAGCGCTTTAGGCTTTCTAAAAAACCCTGGCCTTCTTCACTTTCAAGGTATTTGGAAATTTTGTCTTTTGCCTGGTTAAGCTGCTCGCCGACCTGATTCCAATCGATATCAAGCTCTTTCAGCTTGTTGAATAAATCTATTAAGCTTAGAATCTCCTGTTCAGTCAGAGTGATGCCAAGCTCTTTTGCTGCATTTTCAATAATTGTTCTGAGTTCTGCATCGGTTTCAGGTGAATTTTTGGCAATTTCCTCTTTAATTTTGGCAATTAATGCAGCTGCGTTCTCGTTTCCAACCGAATCGCCAAGCTTGGCTGTTTCCACCATTTCTTCATTGGCAGCCTGTTTTACATCTTCAGGGATCGTTTTTTCTGCTGAAATTTCATATGCCTTGATAATGCCTGTTAAAGCAGCTGTTCCAGAGACATTTGCAGGTGCTGTTATATAAATCTTTGCATCTTTTACACCTGCAGTAATCAAAGCATTAATGTACATTTCATCAGTGACCCAGTTAATATTCTTAGTCTCGACTTCAAGGCCGGAGCCTTGTTTTGCTACTGTGACTGCCGAAGAAGATATCGCTCTTGTTCCTATTAGAGCTTTAGAGATATAATTTCCAAGATATTGATGTTCTTCCTCATTTGAAACAGTAATGATGGTCGCATCTTTTGGAGCTTTCATTTCAGCCAGAAGCATATTTTTTTGTTCTTCTGTTAGATTCTCTCCTAATGTGACAATTACATCACCTTCCGCCATATCGGCAAATGCCTGTATCGGCAAAATAAATAATAGCGACATTATTAATAGAACTAGCGGTTTATTCCATTTCATGCGGTTTCCTCCCGGAGCAAAAATAGGGAAGCCATTTATGACAATTCTGAGGCTCGCTTAATGGCTTCCTGTAAATAGACGAATATTTACGCGGAAAAGTTTCAATTCTCCTCTAACAGAAACCTTAGCTCAAAATGCCTATTTCAGCAAGCAGAATGGAATTATGAGAAAGAATAGTGTAAAATGAATGATAGTTTGTAAGTCATAGGATTTATATATAAATGGGGGCAGTAAGGAAATATGAAAAAAAGCAATTGGCTTCTTTTTATAATATTGCTTGTGTTAAGCATCGGATGGGGACTTGTATACTGGTTCTTTATTGTATAGGCTTTGTCGAAGGCGTCAAGGCAATGAATTAGCCGATTTTATTCGAAAATAGCAACATTCAGCATGAATACATATACTGTTATGAAAAGTTTACAAATATTAAAATTTGGGAAAAATAGTTTATGATGTTTTTATTCAAATAATGAGGGATTAATATGCTAATTCGATATAAAAAGTCATTTGAAAAAATTGCAATGGGTCTTTTATCTTTCATGCCTAATGAAAAAGACTTGAAAAGGCTGCAGCAGACGATGAAGCAATATGAATCAGAAGAAAATCGGCAGCTGTTTTTGTGGAAGGAAGGCGAAGATATCATTGGGCTGGTCGGTGTTACATCAAGTGATCAGACAATGGAGATTCAGCATATCTCTGTTAACCCGTCACACCGGCATCAAGGCATTGGCAAAACAATGATAAAAGCATTGGATGAACTATATCCTGGGAAAACTTTAACTGCAACGGATGAAACCGAATCTTTTCTAAGCAAATGTGATGTTAACTAACAAAAGAGGAAGTACCTGGAACAAACCCGGCATCTGCACAGCTGGATCGCTATCGGGGTTCTGCAATATACTTTGTTCCATGGAAAAAGGCAGCGAATAATCATTATTCCTGCCTTTTTTTCTGATTCAGGGCATCAAGTCTTTCTTTAATAACCATGGTTCTATCTCTTCTTTTATGGCGGTGCACAATATCTTTGTCTGGAAAATTGCTGTCAGAACACCAGGGGAATCCCCTGGATGCACAGGCCTGTATGCATTTTTCTGTGAGCAAGGGATCAATAATAGGCAAGTTAACGCTGGAGTACTTTTCGCCTTTTTGAATCAGCATAAGCCTGTCTTTAAGATCCTTTATCAATTGATCTGTATCCAGACCCAATGCTTGTATTTCTCCCGCCCTGCACTCCAAAATGCCGATTCCTTTGCGGAGGGTCCGTTCTGCACCATTAAAATTCTCTCTGCGATGATGATAAAAAGAAACTGCCATTAGAATTAATCCGACCCATGCAGCCTTTTTATTGTTTGGATCCGTATTCTTCCAATACTCTTCCAATATTTCGTGACATTCAAAATAATCACGGTCACCATGAAAATGGACCAGGAACTCGATATATTTATCAGGATACATAATTTCACTCCTTGACAATGCTTAGTTTATTTTACCACAGCACAATCGATTATCAGAAAAATAAAAGCCCGGCGCTTAACCGGGCTCTACAGCTGATAAATCTGAACACATATATGTTGGCGCTCTTGGGTTTCTAATTGGACAGCCTCTTTCGGCAAATGTGCAGAATTTGCTGTGATAAACACAGCGATTTAGCAGAAGCAGGCAGCTCCGACTATAATTAATAGGATGAACAATACGACAATTAAAGCAAACCCGGTTCCGTAATCTCCTAATCCAGCATTAGACATATAAAATACCTCCTGTATCTTTATTTCCATACATCGTATGTAGGCAATTGCCTGATTGATTGGGCGCATGAAAAAATTCTGGTATGAAGCAGGGGCATTGCGGGCATCAGGGTTATTTTTCTATTGGATAACATCCATGAATAATCTATACTAGATATAGCCTTTTGGCATTTAAGGGAATTTATAATAGGAAAATTTGGTGGGTATTTTATGCAATATGATCATTATAACGTCAAAATAGATGCTTTTGAGGGGCCTCTGGATCTTCTTCTTCATCTTATTAACAGGCTTGAAATTGATATCTATGACATTCCTGTATCAGAAATCACCGAGCAATACCTCATTTATATACATACAATGAAGGAGCTTCAGCTTGACGTAGCGAGCGAATATCTTGTAATGGCCGCTACGCTTCTGGCTATTAAAAGTAAAATGCTGCTTCCAAAGCATGAAGAGGAAGAGCTTAAAGATGAATTTGGGTTGGAAATGGAAGAAGACCCCAGAGATGAACTTGTAGAACGGCTGATTGAATACCGTAAATATAAGGAAGCTGCAGAAGAACTTAAGGAGAGGGAACAGGATAGAAGTTTAATGTATACAAAGCCGCCTTCAGACCTTTCGGAATATGTGAATGAATCACAGCAGGATAAAACGGATTTGAATGTAAGTCTTTATGATATGCTTGGCGCTTTGCAAAAGTTATTAAGAAGGAAGAAACTGCAAAGGCCGCTTTCTGCAAAAGTTGCACGACAGGAGATTCCCATTGAAAAGCGGATGTCTGAAATTGTAGAACAGTTAAGGAATATAAAAGGCAGAAAAAAATTCACCGATCTTTTTCCGGTATCGGACAGAGAGCATATAGTAGTAACTTTCCTGGCGGTACTGGAGTTAATCAAGCGAAAAGAAATACAGGTCGAGCAGGACGAAAATTTTTCGGATATTTATGTAGCTTCCATGGAAGGAGGAAAATAGTGTGGACATCGTTAATTGGAAGGGGATAGCTGAAAGCCTCCTGTTTGCAGCTGGTGATGAAGGCTTGTCTCTTAAGCAAATTGCCCATGTTCTGGAGGTGGATGAGAATCAGGCCCGTGAAATCATGGACAGTCTTATGAAAGACTACAATACTGGCAGCCGTGGAATTATGGCTGTTGAATTGGCGGGGACTTTTCAGCTGGTAACGAAAAAAGAGTTTTCCCCATACCTGAAGAAGCTGGTGGAATCTCCTTCTGCCGCCTCCCTTTCTCAGGCGGCGCTCGAGACACTCGCAATTATTGCTTACAGACAGCCCATTACAAGGACAGAGATTGAGGAGATTAGGGGAGTCAAGACAGAGAGACCTCTTCATACATTGTCAGCAAAAGCCCTTATTAAAGAAGTTGGACGGGCAGATGGAACAGGGCGTGCCTACCTGTATGGAACCACTAAAGAATTCCTTGATTATTTTGGCCTTAAAAGCATAGAAGAGCTTCCGCCTCTCCCGGATAAGATTAGTGAAGAAGAGGATTCATTACAGGAAGAGGCTGATTTATTCTTTGAAAAGTTCCAGGAGCTCGATTCTTGAGTTTTCTGACACATTACATAGGAAGTGTGGTAAAATAGATTTAAATTTTTCCCTTTCCTTTTAATACATATTAATCTTGTAAACCATCGGGAAATAGGAGGGTTTTGCTTGCTGATTAAACATTGCAGGGGATATGAGCTTGAAAAAGAAAAGCCAAACACCTCGGAAGATTTTTTTAACAGAAGTGAAATTGTGTTCGAAGAAGATGGACAGGAGAAAACTTTTCATGTTTTATACGTCCGTTTCTTTGATGAATCCATGAATGAGTTCACGCCATATGACCAGGATCCAGTCTTTCAGGCTGCTTCTAGAGAAGTCCGGTTCAAGGATCTTGTTGCTCTTTCATGTTTATTGAAGAACCCGGGTTTTAGGCACCGCAAACGAATTTATCTTAATTCAAAGGCTGATTTTGCATCCTATTTTCAGGATCTGGACTTTTCCAGGCTTCCCTCTATTTTTGAAGCGCTGGAGAAGAATAAATCCTATAACCTGCGATCACCTTTAGATTTCATTGTTCAACCGCAACAATAGCCAGTGTATAATTATGGGGGTGTAATGGATGGGAAATTCAATTGTTAAATCACAAATGGAAGATGTGAAAAATTTCCTCGGTAATAGCGTTTCCGCATTTGAAGATTTCTTAAATAATACAACAATTAAAGATCTTGAAGCAGAAAAACAAGGGAATGCGAATTATTATAAAAGCATCCTCTCACATGTCAGAAAGCTGCTCGTATATTGTGAAGAAGGACTTGATACCAGCACGATCATATTAAAAAGTGACCCTTTTCAAAAAGGTGCTGCCGAAAAAACATTATACCGGATTTACCATCAATGCATTGAAGAGTTTTTCTCTCCGAAAAATGATGCCTGGTTTGAGAATAGCCGTTCAGCATATACAGGAAAAAACTCAATCCAGTTTCATGATGAAGTTCCGGACAGCCTGAAAACAATGTTCAGGCAGCTGGAAGCAGAGTTCCAGCGGATTCGTGAGGAACTTGAATATTACGAAACCGATTACCGGACAAAAATGATTCAATCCAAATAGAAATGGAAGTTGAAGAACAGCAGGCAGCTGTTCTTTTTTTGATGGCGCGTTATATGCAGATTTCCTTTTTCAGTGGAAAACGGACAAACTTTCACTCATACAAATAAAAAGTGAGCCATTATAGGAAGCGAGTGAGGGATTGTATGAGTAAAATGGAAGATTACATTAAGGACGTTACAAAATGGAACAAAGAGCTAAGAGATTTTTTAGACTCGGAGGATGTTGAACAAAACAATGAACTGTGGCAGAGGCTTGATCATTTTACTGAAATTATGGATGGAATAAACGGCCCCCTGGATATAGAAGGTTTGGAAAAGCTGCAGGAACAAGTGGACTCTCTTCATTCCGATATGGAGAATTATTTTTCCAATAGACAGCAGCTTGGAAATATCTATATGAATGAACCGTACATTTCTGCGGGAAAGCATATTTTACCCCCGCTCCCTTATGATTACAGTGCACTTGAACCGCACATCTCGGCGGAAATTATGAGGCTGCATCATGATAAGCATCATCAATCATATGTGGATGGATTGAACAAAGCGGAGGTAATGCTTCAAAATGCCAGAAATAATAATGATTACAGCCTCGTAAAACACTGGTCCCGCGAGCTCGCCTTTCATGGCTCCGGACATTATTTGCATACGATTTTCTGGAATAATATGAGTCCTGAAGGCGGAGGAAGCCCGTCCGGGGCCCTCCTGAAGGAAATAAACAAATACTTTGGGAGCTTTGAGAAATTCAAAAGCCATTTCACTGAAGCAGCCAAGCAGGCAGAAGGAGTGGGCTGGGCAATCCTGGTGTGGTCTCCAAGAGCGCGCAGGCTCGAAATACTTCAATCGGAAAGACATATGCTTTTAACCCAGTGGGATACAATCCCTCTGCTGGCTTTGGATGTATGGGAACATGCTTATTATCTGCAATATAAAAATAACCGCGGAGATTATATTAAAAATTGGTGGAATATTGTCAACTGGAAGGATGTGGAATACAGGTATTTAAAAGCATCTGAATTAAAATGGAAGCCATTCTAAATAGGAGCAGGAAGAAGTAAGAGGGGATTACAAAAGAGTATTCCCCTCATTTTTGATGTACAAGCTATTCCAAACTCTCATTACAAGTCAAACATTATAGTCATATCACTACTTGTCCTGCATAAACTTGTACAAATAAATGAAAAACATGCGGCTCCTCCCTTGTGGGGAGATCATGTATTTCGCTCTATCTGACATCCACAAAGGAGACGGGGTTTTGTGCAATGAAAATGTTTAGCAGGCTGATGGCCATAGCTTTGGTCACCGCGTTGATGATGAATTTTCCTCAGAAGACAGAGGCTTCTGTTTCAGTAAGTGCCCGGAGCGCAATATTAATGGAACAGGATTCTGGCCGTATCCTTTACCAGAAAGAAGCTAATGAAGTGAGGAGAATAGCAAGCATTACAAAAATCATGACAGCAATTCTGGCCATAGAATCCGGAAAAATGGACGATATGGTTAAAGTAAGTGATCGTGCTGTCAGAGCGGAAGGGTCATCGATATACCTAAAAGCAGGAGAAAAAATAAAGCTCGAAGATCTGGTTTACGGGCTTATGCTTCGTTCAGGCAATGACTCTGCAGTCGCAATCGCAGAGCATGTCGGCGGAAGCCTTGAAGGATTTGGCTTTTTAATGAATAAGAAAGCTGAAGAAATCGGTATGAAGAATACCCATTTTGCAAACCCGCATGGACTGGATGATCATGAAGACCATTATTCGACTGCATATGATATGGCTTTGCTGACCAGGTATGCAATGAATAATGATACTTACCAAAAAATTGCAGGAACAAAGGTGCACCGTGCACCAAATCCGAATGAAAGCTGGGACAGGGTGTGGAAAAATAAAAATAGGCTCCTGACTGAATTATATGAGTATTGCACAGGGGGGAAAACAGGATATACAAAAAGGGCAAAGAGAACTCTTGTAACAACAGCATCGAAAGGCAATCTAAATCTGATTGCAGTAACCTTAAACGGGCCGGATGACTGGAATGACCATATTAATATGTATGAAACAGCTTTTAGAGCCTATGATTCTGTGGAAGTCCTTCCTGAGGGAATTATATCGGATATTGATGATGAATTTTATAAAGGCAGGGTTTATATAAAGCATTCATACAACTATCCTGTTACAAAAGAAGAGAAAAACCAATTTAAAATTGATATCAAGCTGCTAAAGCCTGAATCAGAATGGGAAGACGGCAGGACAACACCTGAAGTGGTCGGTCAGGCAACCCTGTATTTTGAAGATCAGCCAATTAAAAAGCTCCCAATCTATTATAAGCATGATGAGGTAAAAGAGGATAAGTCGCTATTAGACTATTTTAAGGGTCTTTTTACCTCAATTGCAGGAGTGAAGACAAATGGTTAATATTATTTGGGTGATGCTTACCGCTATAGGCTTAGTTTTTGCTATGATAAACGGCACCATAAATGAAGTGAACGAAGCTATTTTCAATGGTGCGAAAGAAGCGGTCACGTTATGTATCGGCCTAATTAGCATTCTTGTTTTTTGGCTTGGCATGATGAAAATTGCAGAGGACGCAGGATTGCTGAATAAACTTGCTTCCTTATTCAGACCAATTGTGAAAAAGCTTTTTCCAGAAGTGCCCGGTGATCACCCGGCAATGGGATATATGCTTTCGAACATGATGGCCAATATGTTCGGCCTGGGAAACGCAGCTACCCCTCTCGGCATTAAAGCTATGGAAGAGCTGAAAAGATTGAATGGGGGGAAAAATGAAGCGAGCCGTTCTATGATAACCTTTTTGGCCATCAACACTTCAAGTCTGACTTTAATTCCTACAACCGTGATTGCCATACGGATGAATTATAATTCTGCCTCGCCCACCGATATCGTAGGTCCTACTTTAGTGGCTACTTTCTGCTCTACATTGGCCGCAATAATGATTGACCGTTATTTCTATTACCGAAGAACGCGAAAAGGATGAGGTAAGAATGGAGATTGTGTCAGCTGTTTCCCTTTGGTTAATACCTATTTTAATAGGCTTTATATTAATATATGGAACATTTAAGAAAGTTCCTACCTATGAAAGCTTTACTGAAGGCGGAAAAGAAGGTATAAAAATTGCTGTATCCATTATTCCTTTTCTTGTTGGGATGCTTGTAGCCATATCGGTTTTCAGGGCTTCCGGCGCCCTGGAGTATTTTATGAATCTGATCAGGCCCGGACTTGAAGCGTTTGGAGTGCCTCCTGATATTGTACCCCTGGCTATCATTCGTCCGATCTCTGGGACTGCAGCACTTGGAATGACCAGTGACTTAATTGCTGTCCATGGTCCCGACTCCTTCATAGGCAGGCTTGCCTCAGTACTGCAGGGCAGTACAGATACAACTTTTTATGTCCTGACAGTCTACTTTGGAGCAGTAGGAATCAAAAAAATGGGAGATGCCCTTAAAGTCGGGCTGCTGGCCGATTTGGCAGGCATCATAGCATCCATTGTGGTCGTAACACTTGTTTTTGGCAGTATGTAACCATTAAAGAAATGATCCAGCACAAAAGATGCCCGAGTGAGGGTATCTTTTTTATTTTACTTTCAAATTCCAACTTTCAGTAATTACTGTTTATTTCTTACCTAAGCTGTTTTGATAATGGTTTGCTTTGAAAACTTGACGAATTATGTCATAATTCATTAGGAGTGAAAAAGTATGAAGTATTGTTAATAAAACTTTGAGGTGACATAAATGGAAAGATTGCAGAAAGTTATTGCCCATGCGGGGGTTGCTTCGCGAAGAAAAGCTGAAGAGCTTATGGCTGAAGGACGTGTAAGGGTTAACGGAAAAACAGTAAAGGAACTGGGTGTTAAGGTCTCTCCATCTGACCGTATTGAAGTGGATGGAATACCGTTGGAAAGAGAGGAGCCTGTTTATTTTCTTCTCTATAAACCAAGAGGCGTAATTTCAGCCGTTTCCGATGATAAGGGCAGAAAAGTCGTTACAGATTTCTTTGAGGGAATCAAACAAAGAATATACCCTGTTGGAAGGCTGGATTACGATACATCCGGAATTCTCATTCTTACCAATGACGGGGAGTTTGCAAATCTTTTAATGCACCCCAGCAATGAGATCGAAAAAGTCTATGTTGCCAAGTTGAAAGGCATCCCTTCAAAAGAAAAAATGAAAAGCCTTCAAAGAGGTATCGTGCTTGAAGATGGAAAAACAGCACCTGCCAAAACCAAGCTGTTATCGATGGATAAGAAAAAACAGACAGCTATTGTGGAAATCAGCATTCATGAAGGACGCAACCGCCAGGTCAGGAGGATGTTTGAAGCCATTGGCCATCCTGTTCTGAAACTGAAGAGGGAGAGATATGGGTTCCTTACCCTGCAGGGTTTATCAGCGGGGGATGCAAGAGAACTTACTGCCCATGAAGTTAAGCAGCTCCGGACACTTGCGATGAAGAAGAAATAGTCAGATATTAGAAAAATTCATAGAAGTGTCACAGTTACGCTAATTTGTAAACAATATAGGTATGATGAAAAATGCTATAATAGTAAACAGCTATGAGGCAAAATTATTTTCTATATGTTACATATTAATTTGTTAAGGTACGGTCTTTTAGCCTGAATAGGATGCCTTAGGAGGGGAAGTTTTTTATGAAAAAGCAGCGTCTGGTAATGAGAACAGTCATATTGCTTGTCCTTGGTGCTGCAGTGGCATATACGCTATACGCTAATTTTACGAAAGATAAAATTCAAAAGGTTGCCGTCGGAGAAAAGGCACCTGATTTTGTTCTGACAGACATGGAAGGAAATAAACACAGATTATCCGATTATGAAGGCCAGGGTGTTTTCCTGAATTTCTGGGGTACATGGTGCAAACCTTGTGAGAAAGAGATGCCATATATGAACAACCAATATAAGCAATTTAAAGATGAGGGTGTTCAGGTTTTGGCAGTTAATGTCGGAGAGACAGATTTAGCAGTAAATAAATTTTCTGAGCGTTACGATCTGGCTTTCCCGATTGTGATTGATAAGGATAGCCAAGTCCAATCGGCTTACGGAATTAATCCTCTTCCTGCCACTTTCCTTATTGATAAAGATGGAAAGGTTGTCAAGTATATTACAGGAGAGATGACGGAAGAAACGATCAAGAACTATATGGAACAGATTAAACCATAAGTTACGGGGAGTTTTATATATGAAAGAAGTAAAATGCGACTGCGGCCACGTTAATCCCATAGGTACGATACTATGTGAGTCGTGCGGCAAGGTATTGGAAGAAAAGGAAAAAGACAAGAAACTTCTCGATATGCGGTATGAAGGCAGTGCACGCCGCTCGCAAACCTATAATAAAACGTTAATTGATAAAATTTGGAATTTCTTCTCATCTGTTAAGGTTGGAGTCTGGCTGATCGTAATAACGCTGATAGCATCAGCCGTTGGAACAATACTGCCTCAGGAGATGTATATTCCGCCAATCATGCCAGCTGAAGAATATTACGAAGATCAATATGGCTGGATAGGTAAATTATATTACGATTTAGGATTTCATAACCTTTATAGCTCATGGTGGTATTTGATTTTGATTGCCTCAATTGGCATTTCGCTTGTAATATGCAGTCTTGATAGAGTTGTCCCTTTGTATAGAGCTTTAAAAAAGCAGAAGGTAAGCCGGCATGAAAGCTATTTGCAGCGCCAGAGGGTTTTTGGTGCGTCACAGACCGAAGACACTGATAAGGCATTCACAATGGCAAAAGAAAAATTAAAATCCAAGAAATACAGCATCAGAGAAGAGAATGGAAACATCCTTGCCGAAAAGGGACGCTTCTCAAGATGGGGGCCATACGTTAACCATGTGGGCCTTATCATATTCTTAATCGGCGGAATGCTCCGTTTTGTACCGGGCATGTATGTTGACAAAATTCTTTGGATCCGCGAAGGCGAGACCAAGGTCATTCCGGAAACCAATGGTGAATATTACCTTAAAAATGATGGCTTCATCCTTGAAATGTACGATAAAGAGAAAGATAAAGAAGTGTTTGGAGAAGCGATTGATAAAGCAGGAATGGTAGCTAAAAATTATCAGTCCAATGTCACTCTTTATAAAAAACAGGGCGATACTGTTGCAGGAGAAGAGGCAGATCTCAAGAAAGTTAAGGACTATGAAATTAAGGTAAATAAACCTCTTAAGTTTGAGAACTTTGCATTATACCAAGTAGATTATAAACTTAATGAGCTTAACAAAATGTCATTTGCCCTTACAAATAAAAAAACGGGTGATGAATATGGGGATTTAACAGTCGACCTGAATCATCCTCAGGATGAATATGATCTTGGAAATGGCTATAAAGCGGAAGTTGTCAGCTATTTTCCCGATTTTGAATTTGATGAAAATGGGGAACCGGTTACAAAGTCCAGAATCCCTAATAATCCTGCCTTTGTTTTTAAAATGTTTACACCGGATAAGCCTGATGGAGAAATTAGTTTTGTTGCGATCAGACAGACTATTGAACCGTTTGGCGATAATGAATACAAGATGGCCTTTAAAGGCATAGATACTAAAAATGTATCGGCTTTGACCGTCCGAAAAGATTTAACATTATGGATTATCGCATTGGGCGGCGTGATTTTCATGATAGGTGTTGCACAGGGGTCTTATTGGAACCATCGGAGAGTTTGGCTGCGCCGTGTTAATGGAGAAGTGTGGGTAGCAGGACACACTAACAAAAACTGGCATGGACTTAAAAGGGAAATTGAAGCAGCATTGGATGGAACCGGTATTAAGATGCCGGAAGATCAGCTGCAAAATCAAAGTGAAAAGAAAGGCTAAGGAGGAATCTGAGTGGTTACAATAAGCAGCAATTTACTATACACAGCTTTTATCCTCTATTTAATTGCTACTGTCTTTTTTGCCGGCTCTATAAAGGATAAGAACAGAACGAAAAAAGGGCCAAACAGATGGGCAGCAATTGGATTATGGATCTCGATTTTCGGGTTTGCTGCACAGCTTGGCTACTTTATTACAAGGTGGATTGCAGCCGGGCATGCGCCTGTCAGCAACCTTTTTGAATTTACAACATTCTTTGGAATGTCGCTTGTTGGTGCTTTTATAGTGATTTACTTAATTTATAAAACACCTATTTTAGGAGTTTTTACGCTCCCGGTTGCGGTACTGATGATTGCTTATGCAAGTATGTTTCCGCGGGAAGTTTCACCGCTGATTCCAGCTCTGCAGAGTGATTGGCTTCACATTCATGTTACTACAGCTGCAGTTGGTCAGGCTATTTTGGCTGTAAGCTTCGCTGCTGGATTAATTTATTTAGTAAAATCAGTAGATCAAACTAAGCAAAGCAAACAGAGATTCTGGCTGGAAGCTGTTATGTTTGGCTTGGTTTGTACACTTGGGTTTATTATTATAAGCTCAAGCTTCTCAGCTTCAGGCTACAAAGCTGAATTTAACTGGATTGATAAGAACGGTCAGGAAGATGTCCTGGAATATCATATGCCTGCTTTAACAGGTCCTCACGAGGGAAAGCTGATTACGGAAGGTAAATTTGAACCGCTGGCGGAAATGCCTGCAATTATTAATGCAAAAAAATTAAATACCGTTATATGGTCTTTAGCTTCAGGTGTCATTCTGTATCTTGCTTTAAGGCTGATTCTCCGCAAAAGGATTGGAGCTGCACTTCAGCCGCTAGCCAAAAATATTAATCTTGACTTGGTTGACGAGATCGCTTACCGTTCAGTATTAATCGGATTTCCGGTCTTTACACTCGGAGCTTTGATTTTTGCCATGATATGGGCTCAAATCGCCTGGACTCGTTTCTGGGGATGGGATCCAAAGGAAGTATGGGCTCTTATTACCTTCCTGTTTTATGCAGCTTACCTGCACCTTCGCCTTTCAAAGGGCTGGCATGGCGAAAAGTCTGCATGGCTTGCTGTAATCGGATTTATCATTATCATGTTTAATCTGGTTGCGGTAAACCTGGTCATTGCCGGATTGCACTCCTACGCTGGATCATAACAAGAAAAGCGGAAGCGCCATGCTCATCCCCGACACCCGAGGGGGTAGGCTGCTTGCGCCAGACAGTTCTTAAAATTCAAAGATAATGATTCTGATATTAATCATACAAGCCTTCACTTCACAATAGTGAAGGCTTTAATTAAAGATTTTTTATTGAACGTTAGGGGGATTTGAAAATGGAAAACCAAGTGAAAATATTGCTAGTGGATGATGAAGAAAGAATCCGCCGTTTATTGAAAATGTACCTTGAGCGTGAAAATTTTTTAATTGATGAAGCAGAGAATGGAAACCAGGCTTTGTCAAAAGCCTTGGCAAATGATTACGATGTCATTCTTTTGGATTTAATGATGCCCGGCAAAGACGGCATTGAAGTCTGCAGAGAACTGAGAGAGAAAAAAGCTACTCCTGTGATCATGCTTACAGCTAAAGGGGAAGAAGTTAACCGCGTACAGGGCTTTGAAGTCGGCACTGATGATTATATCGTAAAGCCTTTCAGTCCAAGGGAAGTTGTGCTGCGCGTGAAGGCATTATTGCGCAGATCTTCTAAAACTACTTACCTGCAGACAGAAACAACAGCAAAAGATGTAATCGTATTTCCTCATTTAACGATTGATAATGATGCTCACAAAGTATTGGCAGATGGTAAAGAAGTCAGTTTGACGCCAAAGGAATATGAACTTCTCTATTTCCTGGCCAAGGCGCCGGATAAGGTATTTGACAGGGAGCATCTGCTTAAAGAAGTATGGCATTATGAGTTTTTTGGAGATTTGAGAACAGTTGATACTCATGTAAAGCGCTTGCGTGAAAAACTGAATAAAGTTTCTGAACAGGCAGCCAGAATGATTGTCACCGTTTGGGGAGTGGGCTACAAGTTCGAGGTTATTAATGAATGATGCTCTTTAGGAGTGTTGCCGGAAAGCTTTGGGGCACAATTCTTTTATTAGTTTCCTTTGTACTGCTGATCTTAACAGTCATGCTGCTGGAGTTTTTTGAGAATTACCACATAAATGAAACAGAAAAAGGATTATCGAATACTGCCCATAAAATAACGCGAATTTTAAAAGAACATAATCGTGAAGTCGGTTTGGAGATTTCCTGGGAGCTTGTCGATGATGTTACAAAAGTAGTTATTATTAACTCGCCAACAGAGTACTACTATTCTCCAAACCATACCGATTCATTAAAGCTGCCCATTTCCTACCTCACTGAGGAAGATGATTTAAAAGAAGTTCTCACGGAAGATAAGACTGTAAAAAAAGTAACATCCGTTAATCCAGAGTATACAGACGTATCCGCAGATGACGACAGCAAAATTCTTATCATTGGAGTCCCGCTTGAAGGTGAAGGCAGCAATGGAGCTGTTTTTATTTATCAGTCCATCGAGGTTATGCATGAAACATTGCGTTCAACGACCAAGTTCATTTTGCTGGCTGCTGGAGTTGCCATCATTTTAACAACCATCTTTGCTTTTTTCTTATCGACTAGAATCAATGCTCCGCTAAGAAAAATGAAAGAAGCGGCCTTTGAGGTAGCAAGAGGTAAATTTGATACAAAAGTTCCGATTCTGACTAATGATGAGGTTGGCGAATTAGCCATGGCTTTTAATCAAATGGGCAGACAGCTGAAATTTAATATGAATGCTTTAAGCCAGGAAAAAGAACAGCTGGCAAGCATATTAAGCGGGATGGCCGATGGTGTAATCACCTTCAACCGGGATGGAACGATCCTGATCACTAATCCTCCTGCAGAGAGGTTTTTGCAAAGCTGGTTTTATGAGCTGGATGACATTGAGAATAATACAGAGGAAGTCCCTTCCAAAGTAATGGAGCTCTTCCAGCTTGCAGTTAATACCGAGAAAGAACAGATTGGCGAAATTTCTATACAGGGACGTTCCTGGGTGATAATCGTCAGCCCTCTTTATAATAATAAATATATTAGGGGAGCGGTTGCAGTTATCAGGGATATGACTGAGGAACGTAAGCTTGATAAACTCCGCAACGATTTTATAGCGAATGTTTCTCATGAATTAAGGACGCCAATTTCAATGATGCAAGGGTATAGTGAAGCAATCGTCGATGATATTGCCGGGACGGATGAAGAGAAAAAAGAGATGGCAAGTGTCATTTATGATGAATCCCTGAGAATGGGCCGGCTTGTGAATGAATTGCTGGATCTTGCCAGAATGGAAGCCGGGCATATTCAGCTGACAATGGAAGAAACTGATGTAAACTCCTTTCTGCAAAGAATCACCAGGAAATTTCAGGGGCTCGCTAAAGAGAAGGAAATTATTCTGGAACATGATTTGCAAAGCATAGGTTTATCGATTCAACTTGATCCGGACAGAATAGAACAGGTTATGACCAATCTGATTGATAATGCCATCCGGCATACCCCTCATAACGGGGAGGTTAAAGTTATCGAACGGAGTGATGAACGGGGACTGTTTATCGAAGTGAAAGATTCTGGCTCGGGAATCCCCGAAGAAGACCTGCCGTTCGTATTTGAACGTTTTTACAAAGCCGACAAAGCAAGAACACGGGGTCGATCCGGAACTGGTCTTGGACTAGCAATTGCAAAAAATATTATTGAAGCTCATAAAGGACATATTACTGTTCAAAGCAAGACCGCTCATGGTACGACATTTTCAATATTTATCCCTCGAAATGATGAATAAATACGGGAATTGTGGCGATTGTTCTTGATACACGGGAAACAATTAATTATATGCTGGGGAAGGAGATGCAAGAAATTTCCTTCCCTTTATTTTTGAATTATAATGAAAAGGTATTGGCTGTATAAAAAGGCAAGGGAGTAATCCTTCACCCAAACAGGCTCTTGCGCTTTGCGGCAAAATAATAATATAGTTAAACTGTAACTTTTTTTAGAGAGAGAACGACTATTTTATTGAACGGGGAGGGGAATTCATGGACTCCGTTTTTGATGAACTTTATAAAAAATACCATCAGGACGTTTTTCAATTTCTTTTTTATATGGTCAAAAACAAGGAACTGGCTGAGGATTTAGTCCAGGAAGTCTATATAAGAGTATTAAAGTCATATGAAAGATTTGAAGGGAAAAGCAGCGAAAAAACGTGGCTCTTTTCAATTGCGCGGAATGTTGCCATTGATTCCTTTCGCAAGCAAAAGGGCTGGAAACAAAAGATTATGGAGAAATTTGACTGGTCAACTCAGCAGGTGAAGGATGATCTCCCCTTGCCTGAAGAAATTGCTGTTCAACGGGAAGAAATTCAGATGATCTATCGCTGTCTGGATTTATGCACCATTGACCAGAGGCTTGTCATTATTATGAGATATATACATGAACTCACCATTATAGAAACAGCTGATTCACTTGGCTGGACTGAAAGTAAGGTGAAGACAACACAGCATCGCGCGTTAAAGGTGCTGAAAAATCATATGGAACATTTTAAGGCAAAGGAGGGAATGGATAATGAAGGAATCAAAGTGGAGCGATGAGCAGCTTCAGGCATTGCTGAGCCAGATGCCTGAAATTAAGGATAATCGTGACCCGAGAGAAATTTATCAAACCATAGAAATCAAGATGGGCAAACAAAAGAAAAGAACATGGATCCTGCCTGCAGCAGCAGCTGCTGCTGCATTGCTCCTGCTCTTCATTCTTGCCCCAAACCTTATGAATTGGCAGGAGTCTGCTGATAAGCACGTCGAAATTCAATCAGATCAGACACAATCATCTGAACAAATAACAAGTGACAATAACAGCATATCTGAAGCGAAAGACGGAGAGGCAGACCCGGAACCTCTTGCAAAAGAAGAAGATCCACAAGAGGATCATGCGCAGCTTTCCGGTGACCCGGAAAAAGAATCCAACGATGATATAAGCATGAAGTCTGTTTCATCCGAAGCAAGCCCTACTGCCGTTTATGAAGAAGACTTGGCAGGAAAAGAAGTCCTGACCTATGCAATTCCGGATAAGGAGGCTCAAAATATTGTACCTGTCAGCGTTCTGGTTGATGATGACCCGGGCAGGACGAAATTTGCTCTGTTTGAAGACACGATGAGCAAACTTACTGAAGATGCATGGGGTTTGGAAGATTATTATCCTTTAAAAGCAAATTTAACTCATGACCAGGAAAATAACATCCTGACAGTTGATGTCCCGGTGGATCACCCATATAGTAATTCCTCTTCCTCAGAGTTACTTTTAGAGAAGGTTTTGGCGAATATAATGAACAATTTAGATTTAGAAAAGATTGACCTCAGAACGGAAGGGGAAGTCGGCATTGAGTTCGGCCATTATGGATATATAGACGAATTTATCCCGGAAAATAGCACTGGTAACTTAATTTATTATTTCTTATATCCCAATGGTGCTGATTCAACACCATTCCTGGTCCCATTAAGAGAACAGTTCAATTCCGTAAAGGATGCTCTGGCAGCCATGAAGAAAAATCAAACTGAAAATAATTTACAGGCATCCATACCGGATGATATTGATTTTGAAATAGAAGAAATAAAGGATAGCAAACTCATAATCCGTTTTAATAATGAATCAGAAATAATTGATAATGCATCAACGCTTCATGCGATCGAAGCAATCCTTCTTACTGCAAAAGACTTCGATTTCGATACGGTCAAATTGGAAAATGCAGATGTTGATAAAATTGGCAAGTTTGATCTTACTGAGGAATTAAAGGTACCGGTAGCAGCTAACAAACGAGATTTGCCAAATTAGAAAGGCGGCCCAATGTGGCCGTCTTTTCCATTTTAGGATAAAGTTCCTCCATATCTGCATAAAAACCATACTGCTGGAAGAATACTAATCACTGTGCTTTTAAGAGCTTTATTGTTAATTGTTCTAAAAGAGTACAAGCTGTCATAGTGTGAAAGAGGGTGCGGAAAAAAAGGCACTCGTACGGATATTTCAGCTGACATCATAGGAGGAAAAGAATGAAGGATTACATAAGGCGTTTCTTTATCGCAGGAATAATGGCTCTTTGTGTGAGTCTGCTATTTCTGGGAGGGAAGCATTCTAAAGCTGCTGAGCCAAAAATTTCTGAGTTGACAGAGCATTGGGTGTGGCCGGCAGATGGTGTAATTACGGACACGTATGGGACAAGAAATGGTCAGCATAAGGGCATTGATATTGCTGGAGAGTCCGGCTCTCCGGTTTATGCTGCTGACGCTGGAATTGTGTCCAGGTCGTATTACTCGGAAACGTACGGAAATGTGATATTTATTAAGCATAAAAACCAAACTGAAACAGTATACGCCCATTTGAATAAACGATTATCTGCTGAAGGTGAGAAAGTTGCGCTCGGACAGAAAATCGGAATGATGGGAAGCACGGGTGACTCTTCAGGAGTCCATCTTCATTTTGAAATACATACACAGGCATGGACCTCTGATAAAATAAATGCAGTTGATCCCACTGTGGCATTTGGCATGGGAGAAGTTGGACAAGCTGTAAATGCAGCGGTAAGAAATGAAAACGCACGTGAAGTTTCAGCCCGTCCGTCTAATTTTGATTCGGGTCAAATAACAAATGATTCAGGGGAAACCTACCATATAGTTAAAACCGGGGAAACATTATGGACCATCGCTGCACATTATAATCTGCAGCCCGGAGCTATTGCCGGTTTAAATAATATTAATCCTGATTATATTTTTACAGGTCAAAAGCTGTTGATAGAACCCGTCAAAATTAGCGAATACACTGTTAAACAGGGAGATACTTTAACTTCTATAGCGAAAATGCATGATACAACAGCAGAAGCTATTATAGAGTTAAACAAAGCAAATTCAGATGTTATAAAAATTGGACAAATTCTAATCATTCGCAAAAAATAGAATAGAAATGATTGCAGTGCTTTACTCCCTTAAAGTATAATGGGTAAAAAACTGGGGGAGTTAGAGAAATGCTTACAGACTATCATAATCATCTTGAAAATGGCACGTTAAGCCTGGACTATTTAAAAAAATTCACAGATGCTGCAGCCCAAAAAGGGATTGAATCTTTCGGAATTTCGGAGCATGCATACCATTTCTATCAGACAGCAGACATTTTGCAAAATCCATGGGTAAACGAAAGGCGCTTTTATGATATGAAAGACTATGTGAATGTTTTTCATGAAGCGTGGAGTAATAATATAGATGTGAAAATGTCAATCGAAATGGACTACACGCCGGGCAAGCATGATGAAATGGCGAAGTTCATTAACAGTTACTCATTTGATTATGTGATTGGATCCATTCATTGGGTTGGGGATTTCGGCATAGATCTTGCTGAATTTAGAAAAGAATGGGATAAACGGGATCTTTATGATGTGTATCGTAAGTATTTTGATCAAGTGGTCACATTGGCTGAATCAAATTTATTCGATATAGTAGGTCATTTAGATCTCGTGAAAATCTTTAAATATGTGCCCCAGGACGAAGAGTTTTTGCTGGAACAGTACGATCGTGCAGCAAATGCACTGGCAGAATCCAAGACATGTGTTGAGATCAGCACAGCCGGTCTGCGAAAGCCAGTGGGTGAATTATATCCGGACAAACGGCTCCTGCAGAAATGCTATGAGAAAAATATACCGGTTGTTCTTTCATCCGATGCGCATTTTCCTGAACATGTAGGTGCCGATTTTGATAAGGCAATTGCACTTGCAAAAGAAGTAGGATATCAGTCCATCATGACTTTTTCCAAAGGAGAAAGAAGGGAATATCCGCTTGGATAATAACAAAAGGGACGGCAGATTGCCGCCCTTTTATTGTATGATCCAAAAAAAAAAATTGAGTAGGTATGGACATGGATATATGTATCAGTTAAACAAATTCCTTCACAGAATAACTTTTTTTCAGTATAATTAATCTGTAATAATAAATACGGTCTATCTTCGGGGCAGGGTGAAATTCCCGACCGGCGGTGATGGGTCAGTTTTGACTCTAAGCCCGCGAGCCTGAGAGAAGCGTTTTGATCAAAAAACACTTTGCATTTAATTGGGCAGGATTTGGTGCGATTCCAAAGCCGACAGTACAGTCTGGATGGGAGAAGATGGAGGTTCTGCAGACGTTCAAAAAATGCAGGTTTTGAACGTTATTAAGCGTGCCTTTGTAATTATCCCTCAAGTTATTTTTAGCTTGGGGGTTATTTATTGCGAAGAATTGCTTAGCCGAACCTTTCTTCTATAGGAGAGATAGTCCTAAAAAGGAGAGAGGAACTTGAAAAAACTTAATATCAAATCAATGGTTGCCATCGGAATGCTAAGCAGCATCTCTTACGTATTAATGCTGCTCAATTTTCCAATCCCGCCGTTTCCGCAATTTTTGATGATTGACTTCAGCGATATTCCTGCATTAATCGCAGCGTTAATCTTTGGCCCGGCGGCAGGAATTTTAGTGGAGCTTATTAAAAATATTCTTGATTACTTTATGACAGGGAGTGCAACAGGTGTACCTGTTGGACATATTGCAAACTTTGCGGCAGGCATTTTGTTCGTCTTGCCTACTTATTATGTTTACAGCAAGCTGAAGACAAAAAAAGGCATGACGTTTGGGCTCGTAATCGGCACCATGGTTATGGCTGTCATCATGAGTGTGCTTAATTACCTTGTCATACTGCCGGCATATACATTCTTCCTGAATTTCCCGGCAATGTCAGCGCCTGAAATGAGAACCATGATTGTGACAGGGATTTTGCCATTCAATATTTTAAAAGGTTTTATTATTTCAATTGTTTTCATGCTCATTTTTACACGCATGAGAACCTGGGTAGAGAAGCAGGCTGTAATGAAAAGTGCAGCATAATATATAAAGTAAAGCAGCGGCAAATGTTCCGCTGCTTTTTCAATTTGATTTGAATTGAAAAATATCATAAAAAACTCCCTTTCAAGTTGAAAGGGAGCAGTAGCTTAACAAAGATTAGAGTATGGCTGAAGAATTATTCGTATTTAAGCGGATCGCCATCAAAAGCGTCATCAGCAACTTTGATTGAATCGGTTGGACAGCCTTCGAATGCATCCATCATATCGTCAATTAATACATCTGGAATCTCAACGATCCCCTGGTTATCATCAAGGGTAACAAATGCGATGCCTTCATCATCATAATCATAAATGTCCGGTGCAGCTGCGCCGCAAGCTCCACATGCAATGCATGTTTCTTTGTCAACAATTGTATACTTTGCCATGAAAAAAACCTCCCAAGAATTAAACAATTAATCTTCCATCAAGATGATGGTAACTCATTCCTCACATTCTATTGTAAAACTGTATGTTCAACTTTTCAATAGAAAATGTATTGAGAATGCTTATCAGATAAGGGTTTAGGCATAATTTACCCTGTTAGAAATAATTAAAACGGCCTGCTGATTTCTTTCATGATAAAATAGATGTAAGAAAATGAAGGTAATGAAAAAAGAAAAAATCTTAAGCCATAAGGTGAACATAATGCATAGATCTTATTTGAAGACTGTAATAATGTACTGTGTTAATGAGCTGCAGGGACAAAGAACTATATATTCCATTTTACATTTGCTGAATGGAAAAAAGTCTTCCCAGACCATCCAAGATGCTCATTTATTTCAATTAACCCCGCTTTTTCGTTCATTTGGAAATTTAAGCAGGGGAGTTCTGGAGCATCTTGCAGAAGAAATCATAAACAGCAGCTGGATGACTGCAATTGATGAAAAGCATTATATTTTGACTGCAGAAGGGAAGAGAGAACTGGAAAGATCTCTTTTAGAATGTCCAATACCTTCTTCATTAAACGGATGGCTGTATCATAGTACAGGTGAATTGTTTTGGGAGAGGATTACTCTTTTAATTCAGGTAATATCACATTTAAATTATAACAATGTAAAATACCTTCCTATTCAAAGAAAAAGAGATGTTCATGAATGGCTGAAAGACTTTCTGAGAACATCCGGGTTTGCCCGCAATGAAGTTGGGGTTATGCTGTACAGGGAACTTGGCCAGTGCCTCGAAAAGCTAAGTGAAATAAATCCTGCTGTGCTGACATTGAGGCTGACAGGCTATAACCGTATTGGCCTCACAGCTGTTCAGGCTTCAGAACAGCTCGGAATCAGTCAAGATTATTACCACCACCAGTTCCTTGGAGCTATTCATCATATACTGGCAAGCGTAAGAGAGAATTCTGCCGAATATCCGCTTATCAATAAGATCGTGAGCGGTGCAGGAAATGCAGTTCAGTTAACATTGTCTGCCCAAAAGACTTACACACTGTTAAAACAGGGACTGGATTTGGATGATATAGCTAAAATTAGAAGATTGAAAAAAAGTACTATTGAGGATCATGTTGTGGAAGTAGCGTTAAACGACGGAGGCTTTAATATTACTCGGTATGTCTCGGAGGAGAAACAGAAACTGATTCTTCATGCAGCCAGCAGTGCTGATTCATTGCAATTAAAACAAATACGTCAAATAGTGCCTGAATCCGATTATTTTGAAATCAGATTAGTAATGGCAAAGCTTGGAGAGAGACAATGACACTGGAAGCATTATTGCAAAGCAAATTTGGATATCCTGCATTCAGACCGGGACAAAAGGAAATCATTGAATCCGTGCTCGCAGGCAGAAATACTGTTGCCATGCTGCCTACAGGTACAGGTAAATCCCTTTGTTATCAGCTGCCGGGATATATGATTGAAGGCCAGGTGATTATTATTTCTCCTTTGCTGTCCTTAATGCAGGATCAGGCTGAACAGCTTATGATGAATGGGGAGAAAAAGGTAATAGCATTCAATTCTTTTTTAACCCGATCAGAAAAAAGACAGGCATTAATTAACCTGAATCAGTATAAGTTTATCTTTATTTCACCCGAAATGCTTTATTATGAATCAGTACTATCTCAGTTGAAGAAATTGCGCATCGCTTTGTTTGTTGTTGATGAGGCTCATTGCATCTCCCAATGGGGATATGATTTCAGGCCTGATTATCTAAAGCTTGGCGAAGTGAGACAAAAGATAGGGAACCCGGTTACACTCGCTTTAACTGCCACAGCTACCCGTGAGGTTAAAGCTGATATAAAAAAGTCACTCGGCATACTGGACTGCAGCGAATTTATTTACTCCGTTGATCGTCCTAATATAGCACTGACTGTAGAAATGACAGATAATTTCCGTGTGAAAACAGAGAGGCTTGTGGAGCTTGCTGAGAGCCTTGAGGGTCCGGGCATTATATATTTTTCCAGCAAAAAAATGGCTGAGCAATCAGCGGATCTGCTGAGGGAAAAAGGAGCTAAAAGAGTGATGGCTTATCATGGAGGAATGGACCAGGAAAGCCGCATCCTTGTGCAGCAGCAGTTTATCCACGGGCAGCTCGATCTTATTTGCGCTACAAGCGCCTTTGGCATGGGAATTAATAAAGATAATATCAGGTATGTGATACACTTTCATATGCCTCTTCAGATTGAATCTTATTTGCAGGAAATTGGACGGGCGGGGAGAGATGGAAAACAAAGTATAGCTATTATGCTTTATGCACCAGGTGATGAGCAGCTTCCCATCCAAATTGCAGAAAATGAATTTCCTGACAAGTCTCAAATTGATTGGATCAGCGACTGGATGGAAGAAAACCCGAATTCAATCCTGAATGTAGGTGCTTATGAAGAGCAAATTAAGCAGCGTTCCGGTTTAACAGATATTCAGTGGAGAATATTTAATGATTTTTTTGAACGGAAAATCAAATCTGGTATGGGTTATAAAAGGATTCTGCAGGAAATGAATGGGTACTGTGAAGACAGAATCAAATTGAAAAGAAATAGCATTGAGGAAGTATACAAGTGGATACACAAGAAAAATTGCCGGAGAGAGAATATACTTTCCTGCTTTGATGAGGAAAAAAATTCCTCAGTTCAATTCTGCTGTGATAGATGCGGTTTGCAATTTGAAAATTTTATAAGAAACACAAAATCAGATAATCAGGATAGAACGCTTTATGATTGGAGAAATCATTTAGAATATCTCCTGATTCCAGGTGAGTGAACCAAAATGAAGAAAAGATACGAGGACATCATTAAGGAATTGACTGACAAGGAACTATTATTCCATCTTTATCTAACTCAGGTGCTTATTTTAGCTATTGCATTCATCCTATGTATTATATTGTTTAACAGCTTTAAGGAATTCCAGGCTCTTTTTGTACTTGATGATATTAATATTCTTGTCTTTGGAGCAGCGGCAGGATTGGCTGTTGTCCTGATTGATTTTGTCTTGATGAAGGTCCTCCCTGAGGAATTGTATGATGACGGAGGGTTAAATAAGAAAATCTTTCAAAACCGCCATATTCTTCATATTGCTTTTATTGCAGCAGTTGTGGCTATAAGCGAAGAACTTCTGTTCAGGGGTGTCATTCAGACCCATTTTGGACTTGCGATCTCAAGTTTTATTTTTGCGCTTGTTCATTATCGATATCTTTTTAATTGGTTTTTGTTTGTAAATATTATTACATTAAGCTTTTTTATAGGTTATATTTATCATATAACCAATAATTTGCTTGTACCGATTGTTATGCATTTCCTGATTGATTTTCTTCTGGGTATTCTTATTCGAAAACAGTACCTGAAAAAATCTAAAGAGGAAAATGCAATGAACAATAGTTAACACCAGCGTCAAATTAACTTCTTATGATTTTTTTTACAGGAAGGGATGAAACATGAATAAAGAGGACCCTTATAGAGATCAAGCTGAAAGACTCCGCAAGAGGATTGACAGAAAACAGGAAACGGGAGACAGCGGGCAAAAATCCGCTTTGCCGCCGCGGAGCCGAATACATCAGGAAAAAAGAAAAAAAAATAAATGGAGAGTTAAATACCCTGTTATTCGCCTGCTGGCTTTATTTTTTATCCTGCTCCCGATTACCATTTTCAGTATTTATCAATATGTAAACAGTGATAAAAGCATCAATACCGGGTTAAATGCAGAATCCGAAGAAATTGGTTCTGAAACGGTCGTTTTTGCCACAAATGATAAAGATGAAGTGACGACCATAGAAGTAAGAGAAGAGCAGGAAACTGAAAAAGCTGAAAAGACACAAGAGAAAGAAGCTGTCAGCGACCAGCAGGAAAAACAGGATCTCCAAAAGTCTGATGCAGAAGATAAAGGTTCTGAACCCGCTTCCGATAAACCGGCCAACCAAACAGCTTCTGAAAGTACTGACTCTTCGAGAACAACCGAAACACAGGAAGAATTAAAAAAGGAAGGCAAAGTTGTCTACCATACGGTTAAACCAAAGGAAACAATCTTTCGAATTGCCATGACCTATTATCAATCCCAGTCAGGAATTGAAATAATAAAGCAAGCCAACAATTTGCCGTCAAATGAAATACAAACGGGCCAGGTATTAAAAATCCCGCTTGAGCAATAAAAGAGTATAAGGCCTTCTGCGCCTTTTCTCCCAGTCATAGAATAATGTACAGGCTCATACATTATTATGAAAGGGAGGGAGCGTTTTTGGAATCGCCGATTAGAATGCTTGACGAACGTACAGACCAGGCAACAAGGAAAATGCTTGAGAAAGTAGTAGAGAGAAAACAAAAGTTTGATCGATTCAAGTCCTGGCATTTAATTGCCATGTGGACGACCGTTTTTATATCTTTCTTTTTCTTATTTTATCTTTATAAGAGTGTTATGCAGCCATACTCTTACTCGTTTGCATCCATGTTTTCGGCTTTTGTCAATCAGTCTGCTAATTTCTATTTACTCGTTTTTACGGTTGGCCTTTATGGGCTTATGAATCTTCTGAGAGAAAAAAGAGAGAAAGCTGAAAAAGAATTTCATGCTCTAAGGTGCGAAATAATTGATAAGAGCAAAGATCTCTGGAAAAAGGAAGATGAATGGAAAAATCGCCATACTGTTTTCGAAATGATGAAAAAAAATTATGATATAAATCTTTATCATGAGAACAAATGAAACATCAGCAAATGGAAAAAGAAGCAGCCTGCCTGCTTCTTTTTGTTAAGTATTTAGAAGAATTTCTTCTTATCCCGTTCTTCCTTTAGGATCTCAACTGCTTCTCTGAAGCGCTGGGAATGAATGATCTCTCTTTCTCTTAAAAACCGGAGGCCGTCATTTAGATCCGGGTCATCACTTAAATTTATAATCCACTGATAGGTTGCCCTTGCTTTCTCTTCTGCGGCGATGTCTTCGTATAAATCTGCTATTGGGTCGCCTTTTGCCTGGATATAAGAAGCTGTCCAAGGCACACCTGCAGCATTATGATAAAACAGTGCATTATCATGGTTAGCATAATGGGCATCCAGGCCGGCAGCCTTCATTTGATCAGGCGTAGCATCCTTCGTTAATTTGTAAATCATTGTAGCGATCATTTCCAGATGGGCAAACTCCTCAGTTCCAATATCTGTTAGAAGTCCGATGACCTTATCCGGAATAGTATAGCGCTGATTCAAATATCTTAGGGCAGCAGCAAGTTCACCGTCCGCTCCCCCATATTGTTCAATTAGATACTTTGCCAGTTTGGGATTGCATGTGCTTACCCTCACCGGATATTGCAGCTTCTTTTCATAAACCCACATTTTTTCTCAGCCCCCTTCGGAAGTCCGCTAATCTATTGAGCGCCTTCATGCAAGAAGGCGCCTGTGAGCCAAAATTTATACTTGCCAAGGCCACGGGGCATCATCCCAATTCCATGGCTGACCGGAATAGCTGTGTCCAAATTGCATTAATGGACCATACTTGCTCTCGATGGCATTTCTCAGTTTTTTTCGTTCTTTTGCATAGTGATTGAATTGCTTAATGGCTTCAGTATCATTGTTATGGGTGTCAAGGTATAGAGTCAGATCAACAAGGACAAAATCCACAGCCTGAAGCTGTTCAAGAAGCTGATAGTAATCTGCCGGCAATTGTTTCATGGCTATTGTCCCTCCCTGGCTTTTTCATAGGGACTGTACCACGGATCATAGAAAGCTTTCCAAAGCGTTCCTGCTCTTAAAGCCTCCATTGGAGTAAATTGTTCAAGTCCTGGCGGCTGAAATCCCATATATAGATTTGGAGGAGTGGAATAGGTTTTGACCTTTATCGGGGTGCATGGGTCAAAAGGGCTTACATATGGGTGCCAGGTTTTACGGAGTGTATTCATCATAATCCCTCCTTTTTATGCGTCATTGAAACTTATGAGACGCATGGTGTTTTTATGATTGTTTACTCCAATAAAAAGAGGGAAAAGTTGAGGCAATAGCGAAATTAAATGTTAGGTCTAATTAATATTACTCTTGAGGTGATGGCAATGTTTGTGAAAAGTATTATGATCCCCAAACATAACTGTAAAACAATCGGACAGGATGCGGTTTTGAAAGAAGCTTTGGCTTTGCTTGAGAACAACCAGATCGATGGACTTCCCGTGTTGGATGGCGATCAATATGCCGGTATAATTACCAGATTTGGAATATACGAGAACTTCTTTTTGTCAGGGAAATCTAAGGAAGATTTTCTAGAAGGAACACTAGTAAAGGATATTGCCACACACCAGGAGCAATATTTAGAGGGAAATGAAATTTTTGAAAAAACACTGCTGGATTTAAAGGATTTTCCTTTACTTGCTGTCTTGGGCGATAACCGCAAATTTCTGGGCATCGTTACTCGCTTTGATGTTCTGGCTCAATTCCAATCTGCTTTCGGAACTAATAAACCCGGTGTCAGGATTGCATTTACCTCTGTTGAAGCGGAAGGGCGAATTGCCCGTCTGGCAGAAATCGCACATTATTTCCATGAACAAATCATATCTCTTGTTACTTTTGATGAAACAGACAAGCTGGTCCGCCGCATCGTAATGAAAGTGGAGAAAAATGATAATATGGATAAGTTCATCAGCCGGCTTGAGAAATCCGGTTTCCGTGTTCTGGATATTTCAGAAGATTAATGTATATAGTCAACAAAATAAATCCTTCTCATACACTCTGTATGGGAGGGGTTTTTAGTGTTTGTTATTTTGCTGAAGCTGGTGACAGGCTTTATTGGCGGCATTTTATTTATTAAATTTTTTCCGGTGTCTATTCCAATGGGCATTTCAGAAATGATTGTTATTTTTGTGCTCGAGCCGGCAGGATTTGTCGTGGGGATGACTTTTTTTCTTATCTCCTTTATAGCCAACGCAGAAATCATTAGGACGATCATCGAGTGGACTGCCGAAATTATTAAAAATATCAAGTCATCGAAAAATAGCAATGCTTTGTTTGGGACTGTGCTGATATTGTTGCTTATGGGATGCTTTTTTACTTTGTCAGTCCTTTCGCCATGGGAGGCATTTGCCCTTTTCTGTTTTTCGGCAATCTATGGTATTATTTCTTTAGATTTCAAGAAAATCAATTTTGCTGAAGACTGATTTAAGGCGATTGATGGCAGGAGGATTTATGATATACTTAATAGCTTTAGCCTTAATTGGCGGTATGGGTTTACTAATGTTTATGCTTAGGGAGGCATTTGCAGATAGAATTATATATAAAGAGCTTTCGTTTCCTGAATTTCCGGAAAGCTTTGGTGAAGTAAAGCTTTTTTTTATTTCGGATATTCATAGGAGGACAGTATCAGAAACCATAATCGGGGAGATAAAAGGGAAGAAGCCTGATCTGGTGATTATCGGCGGCGATCTCTTGGAAAAAGGAGTCCCTTTTGATAGAGTAAAGAAAAACCTGCTTGGTTTGAAGGAATGCGGGCCTGTCTATTTCGTGTGGGGGAACAATGATTATGAAGCGGATTATCATCAGCTCGATGCCCTTCTTCTCGAATGTGGGGTTAAAATTCTTGATAACACAGCTCTTTCCTTTGAATCAGATGAAGGAGAGCGTTTTATTTTGCTGGGAACAGATGATCTCAGCAAAGAGAGGGATCGGCTCGACCTTGCACTTGAGGATGCAGGTTCAGGGGGATTTCGGGTTCTCGTCAGCCATGATCCAAGAATCACTAACAGTATAGAAAAAGAACAAAATATACACCTTGTCTTAAGCGGGCACACGCATGGCGGGCAAATACATATTTTCGGTTATAGCCCATATGAAAAAGGGCGGATAAAAGAGCTGCCGCAAACAACAATTCTGATCAGCAACGGCTATGGAACGACTGGTGTGCCTTTAAGGCTGGGGGCGAAGTCTGAAACTCACTTCATCACCTTAAAAAAAGCTGATATCGAGGCTGCACAATAAAAACACATCCAGATTTTACAATTCTTACAGCCGTTTTTATACTTTTTAAGTAGAGATAAATTCTGAAATTAGTCGCTGTCCAGCTGGCTCGCGGGCATGGCGATTTGCGAATTAGCATTGAAGGGAGGGCTTTAGCATGGCGACTGAAGAAGGTAAATATAATATCAAGGCTGTTTCTAAGATGCTCGGCATTCAGCCAGGAACCTTAAGAGCATGGGAAAGGCGGTATCAAATCGTTGCCCCAAAGAGAAATGAATCCGGCCATAGACTATACACCGAAGAGCATATCAAAATATTAAAATGGCTGATCAGGAAAGTGGATCAGGGCTTTTCCATCAGCCAGGCTGTTTCCCTTCTGGAGAACAAGGAATTAAATGCCGAGCCGCTTCAGATGGATAAGGAAGGAGACCGGTCGGGTGCCCTCGCCAATGAGCTGCTTGAAGCTCTTCTTCATTTTAATGAATCGAAAGCGCATGATTTGATTAATCAGGCTTTTAGTTTTTACACAATAGATAAAGTCCTAATTGATATATTAGGCTCTCTTTTAGTGAAAATCGGACACCAATGGGAAGAAGGGAAAATAACCAGTGCTCATGAGCATTTTGCCTCGTCCATATTAAGATCAAGAATAGGGATGATTTTGCATTCCTTTCCTCATAACGGGGTTCTGCCAAAGGTGGTCGCAGTTTGCGGACCTGGAGAAGCTCACGAATTAGGGCTTTTAATTTTTACGTTATTTCTGCGCAGAAGAGGATTTGAGGTTGTTTACCTTGGGACAAGCATTGCAGATGAAGATATTGACACTGTAATTGGAGTGGTTAAACCCAAGTTTTTATTCCTATCCTGTACATTGAAGTCCAACGTGCCGGAAACCCTTAAACTTTCAGAGAGACTTACCGAGTCTTATGGAAATCTGCATGTAGGCATTGGGGGATTCGGAATTGATTCCCTTGGCAGCGAAGAAAAAATGAAGTATGAACAGTTTATACCCGGCAGTTCTCCGCAAGAATGGGAAGAATGGATTAAAGAACGGCTCTTATAACAAAAGATCTGGCGGTTAATTGCCGGGTCTTTTCTTTTGGCTGTTTTCGTAAAGTTTGTTGCTTTTTCATGGCTTAGTTTAATTTGCTGAGTTGATCTTCGCTGTGGGCACTTGATCCTCGAAAATGCTGACGCATTTCCTTCGTGCGGTGTTCATTCGAGGAAGCTTATCCAATGTCCTGCGGGAGGAGAGGGAAGTGTGAGACCCCGCAGGCGAAGCCGAGGACGCTCGCATTCCTCCCCGCGGGTTCGCTGCGTGCCTGCAGCGGAAATCAACGGGCAGAATTCATAAACAAAAAACAACTATCTTTGAAAAAAGAGCCTTTCTTTTTTTAGTCACAGAAAAAAGACGACTCACAAACTAAGCAATATTTCATACACTAAACCAAAGAGTTGGTTCAGGTCAGGGGGCTTATAATGCGCTTAGAACGTTTGAATTATAATAAAATCAAAATCTTTCTCACTTTAGATGACTTGAATGATAGGGGACTGACTAAGGAAGATGTCCTGAAGGATTCATTAAAATGGCATCAGCTTTTTCATGAAATGCTGGAAGAGGCAAGTGAAGAATTTGGTGTAGACATTCATGGCTCAGTTGCAGTGGAGATATTCTCCATGCAGGCACAAGGAATGGTGATGATTGTTACGATGGAGGAGCAGATGGATGAAGAGCTCCTTGAGGATGGTTTTATTGAAATGCAGGTAACTGTTGATGGCAGTGAAGATATATTATTCGAATTCCGGGATTTTGAAGATGTAATTCAAATGGCAAAAAGTCTGAACAGCGTGCAGATGGAGGAAGGCAGCCTATACTGTTATAAGGAAAAGTATTTTTTTCATGCAAGAGATTTAGATGGAGAAAATATTCATCGGGTAATTGCCATATTAGCTGAGTACGGTGATTCAGCTTTTACAAGCATTCACGTTATTCAGGAATATGGGAAAGTGCTTATCGAGAACAGCGCTGTAAAAAAGCTGATGGAATATTTCTCGTAAAGTGGAAGAGGGGATTCAACCTCTTTTTTTTATGAAGGTCGCTCTTTTGCCAGATATCAAATAAATTAGCATACATGGATAATAATAGTGAAACACCGAATCTGGATTAATAGCTCATGAATTATATAAGTATTGGGTAAACCAAATATAGTTAAACAGCTGCAATAATATTATTTATAAGGCATTGTTCTTTTAAAAAACAGCAAAAGAAAATAGGATGTTTCTTTTGTACTCCAGCGGGAAAAGAAGTACTGGGAGAATACAGAAAATTCCCTTTAATACCAGCGCTGATAGCGTTTTCATGAAAATATCAAAAAATGCGGAAAAGTGCATTATTCTTCTTGCATAAATTAGGCAAAGGTGTATACTATTCCATGGAAGCGGACAACTAATGAAAGTGATTTTTCTAGGAGGTTTACAAATGGTAGCCGAGAAAGGTACTGATTCAAATAAAGCTGAAAAATTGGACGTTTTAAGGTCGACTCAAACGGTCATACATAAGGCTTTAGGGAAGCTGGGATATTCTGATGAGGTGTATGAGCTTCTAAAAGAGCCAATTCGCATGATGACAGTGAAAATTCCTGTACGGATGGATGACGGAACAGTAAAAGTCTTTACTGGCTACCGGGCCCAGCATAATGATGCTGTTGGTCCTACTAAAGGCGGTATTCGTTTTCACCCGAATGTAACTGAAAAGGAAGTAAAGGCACTGTCGATTTGGATGAGCTTAAAATGCGGAATTGTTGATCTTCCATATGGCGGAGGTAAAGGCGGAATCGTTTGTGACCCTCGCGATATGTCCTTCGGTGAGTTAGAACGGCTAAGCCGCGGATATGTTCGGGCAATCAGTCAAATTGTGGGACCTACTAAGGATATTCCTGCGCCAGATGTATTTACCAATTCTCAGATAATGGCATGGATGATGGATGAATACAGCCGGATTGATGAATTTAATTCCCCAGGCTTTATTACCGGTAAACCACTTGTACTTGGAGGTTCACATGGACGGGAGTCAGCAACAGCTAAAGGGGTTACAATATGCATTCGGGAAGCTGCCAAGAAAAAAGGCATTAATCTTGAAGGTGCAAGAGTTGTTGTTCAGGGATTCGGAAACGCTGGAAGTTTCCTCTCAAAGTTTATGCATGATGCCGGTGCGAGGGTTGTTGGTATTTCAGATGCTTATGGCGGTTTATATGATCCAAACGGCCTTGATATAGATTACCTCTTAGATCGCCGTGACAGCTTCGGCACTGTGACAAAATTGTTTAATGATACAATTTCAAATAAAGAGCTTCTTGAACTTGATTGCGATATTCTGGTCCCGGCAGCCATAGAAAACCAGATAACTGAAGAAAATGCACATAATATAAGAGCAGGCATTGTGGTGGAGGCGGCTAACGGCCCAACTACTTTGGAAGCAACACGGATCCTGTCTGAACGGGGAATCCTGCTTGTTCCTGATGTACTGGCTTCTGCCGGCGGTGTAACAGTATCCTATTTCGAATGGGTTCAAAATAACCAGGGTTATTACTGGACTGAAGAAGAAGTAGAAGAAAAGCTTGAGAAAGTCATGGTTAAATCATTCGATAATATCTATCAGACATCCCAGACCCGCCGTGTCGATATGCGTCTGGCTGCCTATATGGTAGGTGTCAGAAAAATGGCGGAAGCTTCAAGATTCCGCGGATGGATTTAACTGTAATCTTAAAAGTAGAACATTTGAATAATCATAAGAAATCTCCTATCATAAACTGATGGGAGATTTTTTATAAACAACAGTATTGATATTTGTTTTTGGCATTTAAGGAGTGAGAATCTTGAATATAGACGCTATTATTGTTGGGGGAGGACCCTGCGGACTGGCAGCTGCCATTGCTCTTCAGGAAGCTGGTAAAACCCCCCTTGTTATCGAAAAGGGCAATATCGTAAACGCAATATACCACTACCCAACACACCAGACTTTCTTCAGCACTAGTGAAAAGCTCGAAATTGGCGGGGTTCCCTTCATAACGGAAAATTACAAGCCTAAGAGAAACCAGGCGCTAACGTATTACCGGGAAGTGGTGAAAAGAAAGAGTATTAAGATTAATGCATACGAAAAAGTTCTAAATGTAAAAAAAAATCAATCTAATTCATTTGAAGTACAAACTGATAAGGGGCATTATACCGCGGGTAACGTCATAATTGCTACCGGTTATTATGACAATCCCAATTACATGGGAATACCTGGCGAGGATCTTCCAAAGGTATTTCACTATTTCAAAGAAGCTCACCCATTTTTTGATAAAGACGTAGCGGTTATCGGCGGGAAAAACTCAAGCGTTGATGCTGCGATCGAACTGGTAAAAGCAGGAGCCAGAGTTACGGTGATCTATCGTGGAACAGAATATTCACCAAGCATAAAGCCATGGATTCTGCCTGAGTTTGAGGCTTTAGTGAGAAATGGCGTCATTAAAATGGAATTCAATGCACATGTGAAAGAAATCAGTGAAAATAAGCTATTATATACTGTGGATGGTAAAACTTTTACAATTAAGAACGATTTTGTGTTTGCCATGACTGGTTACCATCCTGACCATGGATTTTTAAGAAGTATGGGCATTCAAATTAATGACGAAACAGGGCGTCCGCAATTTAATCCTGAAACGATGGAAACAAATGTCCCTGGAATATTTATTGCAGGTGTGATAGCTGCCGGGAATAATGCCAACGAAATTTTTATTGAAAATGGGAGATTTCATGGCGGTCAAATAGCTAAAGCAATAATTGATAAAGAAAGCGGAAGCAGAAAAGGCTGATCACTTAAGATCAGCCTTTTAATTATATTTGAAAAATCTCTTCGATATTTTGCCGGGTTTCCAGTCCAATTAACAGTTTAATTCTGGCTTTTTGCCCATTAAGTCCATTTGAAAAAATAACACCCATGTCCTTGAGATGTTTTCCGCCTCCGTCATAACCATATACATCTTGTGCAATTCCATTGAAACAGCGGGAAACCAATACAATCGGAATGTTTTTTTCTGTAAGGGCTTTAATGCCCTCAATTGTAGCAGGAGGGAGATTACCTTGTCCAAGTGCTTCAATTACAACTCCATCGAAATCTAAATCTCCTATTGCATGAAGCAAAGCGGAATCCATTCCGGCAAAAGCTTTAATAAGTGTGACTTTTTTTACAATCGTATCCAAAGGATAGTATTCTCTATTTGTCGGCGTGTTATGGAATAATACACCTCTCTTTGTGACTATTCCGATTGGCCCATACTGAGGACTCTGGAAAGTTGAAACATTACTGGTATGTGTTTTTGTAACATTTTCTGCTGTATGGATTTCATCATTTAATACGACAAGGACCCCTTTGTCTTTTGCTTCTTCACAAGCAGCCACACGAATAGATGAAATTAGGTTGTAAAGTCCGTCTGAACCGATTTCATTACTCGATCTCATTGCACCTGTAACAACGATGGGAAGGGATGTTTTTACACTCAAATCCAAAAAGTAGGCTGTCTCTTCTAACGTATCTGTTCCATGGGTAATTACTACACCGCTTATCTCTTCCTTTGCAAGGCTGTTTTCAATGATTTCCTTTAATTTAAGCATTTCCTTTGGTGTTATATGCGGTGAAGGGAGGTGGAAAGGCTCTTCAACCAGTAATTCTGCAAGCGACAGAAGTTCCTTTGTTTTATCAGTTAATGGATTATTATCTGTTGGCTTTACGGCACCTGTTGCTGCATCCTCGCTCATTGAAATGGTGCCGCCTGTGTGTATAACAAGTATCTTTTTTTTCTCCATGTTAATCCCCCAATGTTTGCTTTAAAATATGAAGCGAAATATTTCTTTTCCAATATTTGAATAATCATTTTAATTCTTTCTATATCATGATACGATTAAGAAAACAGATTGAAAAGAGGACAGCTCATGCTGGGAATATTATCCGCTGGCATCGCGCCGGGACTGGCACTATTAAGTTATTTTTATTTAAAAGATCAATATGAGTCAGAACCCATATCGATGGTTTTTAAAACTTTTTTGTTTGGTGCTTTGCTCGTGTTCCCCATCATGTTCATCCAATATGTTTTAGAAGCTGAAGGGGTGCTGCAGTCCAGTTTAGCGGATGCATTTCTGTCATCAAGCATGCTGGAGGAATTCTTTAAATGGTTTATATTATTCTATACTATTTATCAGCATATAACCTTTGATGAACCATATGATGGAATTGTGTATGGTGCCTCGGTATCACTCGGCTTTGCTACTGCAGAAAATATCTTCTATCTCATCGGGCTAGGTGTGGAACACGCCCTTGGGAGGGCCTTGCTCCCGGTTTCCAGTCATGCTCTCTTTGGTGTTATCATGGGCTATTATATAGGAAAAGGAAAATTCTCGGCAACATCTACAAGAAAATGGATAGCCTTTTCACTTCTTATACCTTTTCTCCTTCACGGCATTTACGACTATATCCTTATTTCCCTAAAACATTGGATTTTTATCATGTTTCCATTTATGATCTTCCTTTGGTGGCTGGGCTTAAGAAAAGTTAAAAAAGCAAGGGCTCATAGCGTAAGGCATATGAATAATCAATTTGATATACAGAAAACTCTCCATTCCTGATGGAGGGTTTTTTTATTTGCCGGCAACCATAATAAATGATTCAAGTTATTGAATAAAAAGCCAGGGACTACAAAAAATAGGGTCAATGATAAAAGTTTGACTTTTGGAGGTTATAATCCATGAAAAAGAAATTTATGGCAGGAAAGGTTTTACTCATAATCTCCCTTTGTGTTCTGGGAATTCCATTGAGCGGGAATATGGAAAAAGCCAATGCCTTTTCAAATCAGGTGATTCAGCACGGGGCTGTAGGTGACGATGTAATAGAACTTCAATCCCGTCTGCAGTATTTAGGCTTTTACAACGGGAAGATCGATGGAGTCTTTGGGTGGGGAACCTATTGGGCACTTAGGAACTTCCAATATGAATTTGGACTTCCCATTGACGGGCTTGCAGGCCAGGAAACAAAAAACAAGCTCGCGAAAGCGTCTAAATATAATGAACAGTATGTGAAAGAACAAATCAATAAGGGCAATAAATTTACCCATTATGGCGGGGTGGAAACTGACAAGCAGACTAAGCCTCAGCAAGGGTCAACGGGGGGAACGGCACAGCAGCAGGAAGCTCCCAAACAGCCCACAGCTTCAAATGTGCCTAATGGATTCTCGGAAAATGATATTCAGCTGATGGCCAATGCAGTCTATGGAGAATCAAGAGGGGAACCGTATACAGGCCAGGTGGCAGTCGCTGCAGTTATCTTAAACCGTGTAAACAGTGCTTCATTCCCAAACACTGTTTCTGGTGTCATTTTTGAGCCTCGTGCTTTTACTGCCGTTGCCGATGGACAGATATGGCTAACGCCGAATGATACGGCAAAAAAGGCAGTGCTGGATGCGATTAATGGATGGGACCCGACAGGAGAGGCGCTGTATTACTTTAATCCGGATACTGCTACAAGCGGATGGATTTGGACACGGCCGCAAATCAAGCGGATTGGAAAACATATATTCTGTAAATAGAGGGGTGAATAATCATGCTTAGAGGAATTCTTATTGGAGTACTTGCGCTGGGTATTGCCGGTACAGCGTTTTGGGGTTATCAGGAACACCGGGAGAAAAATGCAATCCTCATTAATGCTGAAAATAACTATCAAAGAGCATTTCATGATTTAACTTATCAAGTCGACCTATTGCATGACAAAATCGGAACAACCTTAGCGATGAATTCGAGAGCTTCACTATCACCTGAATTGGCAGAAGTATGGAGATTGACTTCAGAAGCCCACTCGGACGTGGGCCAGCTGCCTCTAACACTTCTTCCTTTCAATAAAACCGAAGAGTTTCTATCCAATATCGGAGATTTCAGTTATCGGACAGCAGTAAGAGATTTAGAGAAGGAACCATTATCGGAAAAGGAATACCAAACTCTCAAACAGCTTTATAAGCAATCTGCGGATGTTCAGCAGGATTTGCGTAAAGTACAGCATATGGTTCTTGAGAAGAACTTAAGATGGATGGATGTGGAAATGGCTCTCGCGTCCAATAAAGAACCTGCAGATAATACAATCATAGATGGCTTTAAGACAGTGGAAAAAACAGTTGAAGGCTACGGAGAGACAGACTTTGGGCCTGCATTTGTAAATATGCAGAAAAAGGATGAAAACTACAAATATCTGAAGGGCAAAGAAATAACAGAAAAAGAAGCTGCACGTATTGGTCAGCATTATGCAGGTTTGGGGAAGAATGTGAATATCAGAGTAACGGAAAACGGCAAGGGGTCTGATTACGGGTTTTTCAGTGTGAGTATCCAAAACAAGAAAACAAATGAAGAAGCAAACATGGATATTACCAAAAAAGGCGGCTATCCAATCTGGTTTATCCTGGATCGGAAAGTGGCGAAACAAAAAGTAAGCCTTAATGAGGCAAGCAATAATGCAGTAAAATTTTTAAAGGACAATGGCTTTAAAGACCTTGATTTATTCGAGAGTGCCCAATATGACAATTTAGGTGTATTCACCTTCGTGTCGAATCAGGATGGTGTAAGAATTTATCCGGACTCCATTCGTGTGAAAATTGCCCTTGACAATGGCAGGATGACTGCTTTTTCTGCCGAAGATTATTTAAAATCTCATCACCAGCGTGAAATTACAGAACCTGCGATTACTGCAGAAGAGGCAAGATCCAAGTTGAATCCGCAGCTGAAAGTCATGGAAGACAGGCGTGCAATAATCATTAACGATTTGAATCAGGAAGTTTCCTGTTATGAATTTATGGGCACATTGGGTGAAGATACTTACAGGATTTATATAAATGCAGAAACAGGACAGGAAGAAAAAGTTGAAAAGCTTAAGAATGCAGAACCAGTATTTGAAGATGTAGTGTAGAGAAAGCCGGACAGGCTTTCTTTTTTTTAGATCTTTCTGCCTAAATAAAATAAAAATGTTATTGCAGGATTTTTATATAGCGTTCATAATTAAATGACAAGATTATCCTTTTATTATAGGGAAGTGTGGAAGTGTGATAAATATTGGTGAAGCATTGATGCTCGAATTGACGTACACTGAAAAACCTGAGAAGTATAAATGCAAGCTTGCTGAAAGAGAAGGAAATAATTTATATATTGATTATCCAATAAATCAGGAAACCAATAAAACTGCTTTCCTTGTCGATGGTACTCAGCTGAAGGCTACCTTTTTGGCTGATGATGGAACAGTATACCTTTTCGAAAGCGAGGTTCTTGGAAGGGTTAAGCAAAATATCCCGATGATGATTTTATCGTATCCCGGGGATGAACATTTAGTAAAAATTCAAAGGAGACAGTTTGTCCGGGTTGAAACACCGGTGGATGTTGCAATACATGCGGAAAATGATGAGTTTTCTCCTTTTGTGTCCGTTACGGATGATATAAGTGCAGGCGGGGCTGCAATCATCGCTAAGATGGACAATTCCTTAAAAGCAAATATGCAAATACTTACTTATTTCGTATTAGCCATGCAAAACGGTGTAAATTATTATTTGAAGCTTAAAAGTAAAGTAATAAGAGTCTCAGAACCCAGAAATGGTAAATCCCTTATTTCTGTTCAGTTCATGGAGGTAAGCCCGCAGGACAGGCAATTGCTTCTGCGCTTTTGTTTCGATAGGCAATTGGCCATGAAGAAAAAAGGCCTGGAAATATGAAAAATGGAATAATTTTTATATCTCTCTATCATAATAGATGATGAAGTCTATTGGCTGAATTTTATATTTCCAGTTGGAGAGATGGCAATGATGAAAACGGTGGAGAGGATTATTCTTAAGTTAATAATTGTGCAATTTGTTTTCCTGCTGATCACTCAATTTTTCTTTCATCATATGGATGCTTTTCCGGAATTAAAGCAGCTGACACAGTATGAAGGTGTTACAGATCAGAATTTTACTGAGCTGCTTGAAACCTTCAGGAAAAATAATTAGCAGGCAGGAGCCTGCTTATTTTTTGTGGTGAAATTTTCAAGGGGCTATTTTTAAATTTTGCAAGACTTAAAAAACAGCTAATTTATGCACTGATACAGACTTATTATGTTAAAATAAAGCGGAATGAACCTGGGGAAAATGCGGCCAGGGTTACACAGGAGGAACTATGAGTAAACGTATATCAATTGCAATTGACGGGCCAGCTGCTGCAGGGAAAAGTACAGTAGCAAAGATCGTGGCAGAAAAATTATCATACATATATATTGATACTGGTGCCATGTATCGCGCCTTGACTTATAAAGCGATTCAGAAAAATGCAAGCCTTGAAGATGAAGTTTCTCTTATGGAAATTTTAAACAATACAGTTATTGAACTGCAGCCAGTCGAAAAAGGACAATTAATTTATCTGGATGGGCAGGATGTGACAAACGAAATCAGAACTTCCGAAGTGACAAATTCTGTTTCTGTTGTTTCCATGCATAAGCTGGTTAGGGAAGAAATGGTTTCGCGCCAGCAAAGCTTTGCTTTAAGTGGAGGAGTGGTAATGGATGGCCGGGATATCGGAACCCACGTACTGCCCCATGCAGAAGTGAAAGTTTTCCTTCTGGCCTCTGTGGATGAAAGGGCTTTAAGGCGGCATAACGAAAATATCCAAAAGGGATATTCATCTGACCTGGAGAAGCTGAAGGAGGAAATCTCCCATAGGGACAAGCTTGACTCAGAACGTGAAATAGCTCCATTAAGAAAAGCGGCAGATGCTAAGGAGATTGATACAACATCTTTGTCAATTGGGCAGGTAGTGGATAAGATAATGGATCTGGCTATTGAAAGGATTGGTTCTAAGTGAATCTCTACGCTTTTGCCAAAGCGGCAGTCTATGGAGTCCTAAAACCCATTTACAGATTTGAAGTAATCGGAAAGGAAAATTTTCCTGCTGAAGGCGGAGTTCTCTTATGCTCCAATCATATAGATAATCTCGATCCGCCCGTAGTCGGCATTAATGCTCCAAGGCCAGTATATTTTATGGCCAAAGAAGAGCTTTTTAATGTTCCGGTCCTCGGGAAAATTGTTCCTCACCTAAACGCTTTTCCTGTCAAAAGAGGAATGAGTGACAGGGAAGCATTAAGAAAAGGGCTTGGAATTTTAAAAGAAGGAAATGTTTTAGGGCTGTTTCCGGAGGGTACTAGGAGTAAAACGGGACAGCTGGGAAAAGGGCTTGCCGGAGCAGGTTTTTTTGCTCTCAGGTCGGAAGCGCATGTCGTTCCCTGCGCCATTATTGGTCCTTATAAAGCTTTTTCAAAGTTAAAAGTTGTTTACGGGAAACCAATTGATATGAAAGAGCTAAGAGAAAGAAAGGCTTCGGCGGAGGAAACCACCGATAAGATTATGTCTGAGATCCGTAAATTAATTGAAGAATACTCATAGACCTTCTTGCTTGACAAAAAACTTCTTTTGTAAGAAGTTAGTAAAAAGGCATTTTTTTAAAAGGCGAAAATATTCGAAAAATAAGGCTGTCCTTACTGAACAATTTCATAATCAAAAACAGTTGAAAAATAGCCTGCAAATAATTAGCCATTCGAGTATTTCTGCTGCTGACACAGGGTTCTTGCCTGGATGGCAGGCAGTTGAATACAGATTAAAAATTTGAAAGCAGCCATTGGATTAAGGAGGAATACATATGTCAGAGGAAATGAATGAAGTAGAAGTTAAAAATTTTGAGGTGGGTGACAAGGTAAAAGGCCAAGTTACCAAGGTTGAAGAAAAGCAAGTTATTGTTGACCTTGCTGACAGCAAACTGGATGGAATTATCCCAATCAGCGAGCTTTCAAGCCTGCATATTGAAAAAGCTGGCGATGCGGTATCAGAAGGAGATGAACTCGAGCTTGAGGTTTTAAAAGTCGAGGAAGATGCTCTTATTCTTTCAAAACGTAAAGTTGATGCCGGTAAATCATGGGAAACCCTCGAAAAGAAATTCAATGAGGGTGAAGTTTTTGAAGCAGAAATAAAAGATGTAGTTAAAGGCGGTTTAGTAGTAGACCTGGGTGTTCGCGGATTTGTTCCTGCTTCCCTGGTTGAGGCTCATTTTGTTGAAGATTTTACTGATTATAAAGGCAAATCAATGACATTTAAAATTGTTGAGCTTGATAAAGATAAAAATCGCCTTATCCTTTCCCATCGTGCTGTAATTGAAGAAGAAAAAGGCAAGCAGAAACATCAAGTGCTGGAGTCCCTTCAGGCAGGTCAGGTTCTGGATGGAACAGTCCAAAGAATTACTGACTTTGGAGCATTTGTTGATATCGGCGGAATCGATGGACTTGTTCATATATCCCAGCTATCCTATGAGCATGTGGAAAAGCCGTCAGATGTTGTCGAGGAAGGTCAAAAGGTGAAAGTGAAAGTATTAAGCGTTGACCGCGACAATGAACGCATTTCACTATCCATTAAGGAGACTCTGCCTGGACCATGGGATAATATCAGCGAGAAGGCTCCTAAAGGCAGCACTCTTGATGGAACAGTAAGAAGACTTGTTTCCTACGGAGCATTCGTTGAAGTTTTCCCGGGTGTTGAAGGACTTGTCCATATTTCTCAAATTGCGCATAAGCATATCGGAACACCTCATGAAGTTCTAAGCGAAGGACAGGAAGTAAAAGTGAAGGTTCTTGATGTGAACGAACAGGATCAGCGCCTGTCATTGAGCATCAAAGATCTTCTTGAAAAAGAGCAGGAAGAAGTGACTGACTATGAACTTCCTGAAGAAACTAAAGGCTTCTCGCTTGGTGATATGATTGGCGACCAGCTAAAGAATTTAAAAAAGTAATGGTGATAAATTGTGTCAAGATCAAAACGTAAATGGGATCATATCCAGCATGCTTTAGCAACAGGCCAAAGCAGCAATACCGGTTTAGCGGATATTGTTTTTCTTCATCAAAGCCTTCCTGATGCGTTTCTTGATCAGGCAGATTTAGGCACTTCAATTGGCGAACTTTCATTAAGTTCGCCAATTTTTATAAATGCCATGACAGGAGGCGGGGGAGAAAGAACGGTTCAAATTAACCGGGATCTCGCCTTGGCTGCCAAATCAACAGGCCTTGCTATGGCAGTAGGGTCCCAGATGTCTGCACTCAAGGACCCGAGTGAAGCTGAATCCTACAGGATTGTCAGGAGAGAGAACCCCCGAGGAATTATTTTGGGCAACTTAGGAAGCGAAGCTACAATCGATCAGGCAAAAGCAGCAGTTGATATGATTGAAGCAGATGCTCTGCAAATTCACTTAAATGCTGTCCAGGAATTGACCATGCCGGAAGGGGACCGGGATTTTCGCGGGGCATTAAAAAGAATCGAAAATATCGTCTCCCATTCCGGAGTACCAGTAGTAGTAAAGGAAGTCGGGTTTGGCATAAATAAAGAAACTGCTTCAATGCTTGCTTCAGCCGGCGTTACAGCAATTGATATCGGCGGATTTGGCGGAACAAATTTCTCCCGCATTGAAAATGCAAGAAGAGATAGACTTTTATCGTTTTTCGATGAGTGGGGAATCCCGACTGCTGTCTCCATTGCAGAAGCAGCATCTTTGGAAGCAGGCGTTGCTGTCATTGCTTCCGGGGGCATCCGGACAAGCCATGAAATAGCAAAGGCGATTGCTCTTGGTGCAGGGGCTGCTGGAATGGCTGGATTCTTTTTAAAGGTTCTAATGAAAGAAGGACTTGAGGCACTTATTGAAGAGATTAACCATATTCATTCTGAATTGAAGATGATTATGACTGCCTTGGGGGCAGAAAGCATTGCGGGACTCCAGCAGTCTCCGATTATCATTTCTGGAAGAACCCACCATTGGCTGAATGAACGCGGCATTGATACAAAAGCATATTCCAGACGGACCATCCAAAAATAGCTCTCGTCATTTGACGAGAGCTATTTTTTCATTCAGGCTGCAGTGCATAGCAAGGCGCAGCAGCTTTTCTTAACTGTATTTCGAATCATTCAGAGATCTGGCTTCTTCGGGACTCTGCAGCTTGGAAGCTCCAGGATAATGAAGTGCCTGGTCGCGATCGGATTCCACTTTTCCGCTGTTCTTCAGCTTTTTTTCCTGTCTGTCTTTGCCCATAATTAACACCTCCATATTAATAAGATGAAGTGAGCGGAAGAGAATTATGCAAAAAAGGAAACTGGGATTCCATAGACGCACCTTTTGAACTTACAGGGTTAATTTACATACGATGTAGCCATAATGGAAATGATAGGAGGTAGAGAATGGAAGGATTAATTTTCTATTGGATTTCCTGGATGGTTTGGATTATGGCGACTTTTTTTATGGCTCGAACTAATAAATACAGGTTTTTATTGTCTGCCTGGATCTTGCTATTCATTATGCTGTCACCCTGGACACTTAATATCTTCAATTTTGAAACTGGTATTGCTGGCCTTTTTCTGCTTGTATCCCTTTATATTTTTGCCGGGAGACTAAAAAAACTGAGCAAACTATATTTCCTTTTTTGCACATTCATCCTGATGATGGCCTATGTCACATTTCACCTTTTTGAACTGTTTGATCCTGTTTGGGTGATACTCTCCCGTAAATGGATGCTCTCAGTCCTTCTGGTTTATCTGGCTGTACTCCTGCAAAAAAACAGAATGCTCAGACTGCCGCTAATATTGCTCGGGGGCATCCAGGGAGAAGTTCTGTATGCAATTATCCTTAAACCATTTTCCTTTCCGTATACGATTGGATCATTGGCATTTCTGGATATCATGGCCATTTCAATTTCCATATCTGCTTTATGGATTGCAGTGCATTGGGCGGTCAAATATATAGAAGCCAACTTTAAACATTTTGAAAGGGAGAAACAAAAATTATCATGAGTGAATATACGTACCCGATCCTTTTTGGTCTGGCAGCTGGAACCTTGACCCGTATTTATATGCTTCGGACCGATTATCGTCAATATCCTACATATTTGCATGGGAAAATTATTCATGTTGCTTTAGGGTTCATTGCTGCAGGCCTTGGAACGGTGGCTATTCCTTCAATTATGGAGGAAGACTTCACAGCCATCACCTTTCTGACTCTGGCTGCATCCCAGTTTAGAGAAGTCAGAAATATGGAGAGAAACACACTTACTGAACTGGACAGCTACGAAATGGTTCCGAGAGGCAAAACATATATAGAAGGTGTAGCAATAGCCTTTGAAAGCAGGAATTATCTTGTAATATTCACATCATTGCTTAGTACGTTAGGCTATCTGCTGTTTAATATATGGGGAGGTCTTGCGGCAGCTGTTCTTTCCATTCTGATTTCCACGAAATTAATGTCGGGTGGAAGGCTGAAGGATATTGTTGATGTTGAGTTTGTGGAGCCGCGTTTTGATGGAGCAGGCTTGTATGTGGACAATATTTATATCATGAATATAGGTTTGCCCAATAGACAAGAGGAAGTACTGCGATATGGGATGGGATTTATTTTAAAACCTAAAAATTTCAATGCCCGCTCCACTATTGCCAATCTTGGGCAGAGGCAGGCTATATTACATGATGTTTCAACTGCATTGGGTGTTTACCGGGATTCCGGGACTCCAGCGCTTGTTCCGCTGGCGAAAAGGGATTTGGATGATGGTCGTGTAGGGGTATTTGTATTACCACAGGAAAAGGATATTAATAAAGCCCTAAAAGTCATCGAAGCGGTTCCGACACTCGAAAATGCGATTAGGATGCCCACTGAACGGCAAACGAATGGGAAAGGAAGTTAGCTTATGGTGCTTGAAAAATACATACTGGCTGCAATAACAACAAATCCATCCAAGATACCTTCCGGAACTGCCGTTTTCCATTGTGAAAATAAAAAAGAAATGGAAATCATCGCAGCCAATCTTGAAGCAATTCTAGACGGAATTGCCCATGCCTTAACAGAAGAGCTATATGTAATTGTTAAGCATTAAGGGAGGTTTCCAAGTTTTTCATTGCCGTGAAGGTTTCTCTTTGTTAAAATATCTAAGTTAGACCCTTCTATCTTTGAGAAGGGTTTATTTTATAAATGTAAAGCGTTTGGGATGGTTTTAACATTAATGTAGTGTTATTGTGGACAGCCATCTGTATGCTTACTTTAAGTAAAAGTCATTTATGGATCATAGACGCAAGTTTAACAATTTAAGAATAAAGAATTGAAAGGGTGATGTTCATGGCAAAACCAGTTTTGGCTATTGTCGGGCGTCCTAACGTTGGAAAATCAACAATATTTAACAGAATTGTAGGAGAACGGATATCAATTGTCGAAGATATTCCGGGAGTAACCAGGGACAGAATTTATAGTTCTGCAGAATGGCTGACTCATGATTTTAATATTATTGATACAGGCGGAATTGATATTGGGGACGAGCCATTTTTAGAGCAAATTCGCCTTCAGGCAGAAATTGCGATAGATGAAGCAGATGTCATTATTTTTCTTGTAAACGGAAGAGAGGGCGTCACAAGCGCAGATGAGGAAGTTGCAAAAATATTATATAAAGCCAAAAAGCCTGTAGTTCTGGGTGTGAATAAAATCGATAACCCTGAGATGCGGGATTTGATTTATGACTTTTATGCACTTGGCTTTGGTGAGCCGTTTCCGATTTCAGGTTCACATGGTCTTGGTCTTGGAGACTTGCTTGATGAAGCTGCCAAGCATTTCCCGAAACATGGCCAAAGTGAATATGGAGAAGATGTCATTAAGTTTTCATTAATTGGCCGCCCGAATGTGGGGAAATCCTCTCTTGTAAACGCAATGCTTGGCGAAGAACGGGTCATTGTAAGTAATATCGCAGGCACCACAAGAGATGCAATCGACTCAAAGGTCAAAGTGGATGGGCAGGAATATGTCATCATCGATACTGCGGGTATGCGAAAAAAAGGGAAAGTTTATGAAACAACAGAAAAATACAGTGTACTAAGAGCTTTGAGGGCAATTGAACGTTCCGATGTTGTCCTGGTGGTAATTGATGGGGAAGAAGGAATCATTGAACAGGACAAGCGCATTGCCGGTTATGCTCATGAAGCAGGCAGAGCTGTTGTTATCGTTGTCAATAAGTGGGATGCTGTTGAAAAAGATGAGAAAACAATGAAGGCGTTTGAACAAAATATTCGTGAGCATTTTCAATTCCTGGATTATGCACCTGTTGTTTTCCTTTCTGCCAAAACGAAAAAACGTATTCATACACTTATCCCAATGATTAACACAGCCAGTGAAAATCATTCTTTGCGTGTTGAAACAAGCGTCCTGAATGATGTTGTCATGGATGCTGTTGCAATGAATCCGACGCCAACAGATAAAGGAAGACGCCTCAGAATTTATTACACCACACAGGTTGCCGTGAAGCCGCCGACATTTGTGGTATTTGTCAATGATCCAGAACTGCTTCATTTTTCATATGAACGGTTCCTGGAAAACCGAATCAGGGACGCTTTTGGGTTTGAAGGCACACCTATTAAGATATTTGCAAGGGAAAGAAAATAATGCGGTTAACTCCGGCCGGATAGCTTTATAATGTATCTGGCAGGCAGAAATCGGATGAATTCTTGATGCATCCAAATACATTAAAAGGCAGTGATCAAATGGAGCGGAAAAAAGAAAGCGTAGCTGTAGCTGGTGCCGGCAGCTGGGGTACTGCCCTGGCGATGGTGCTTGCTGATAATGGGCATGATGTCAGACTTTGGGGCCATAATCCTGATCAGATAGAGGAAGTTAATAAGCATCATACTAATCAAAAATATTTATCAGGGATTCAGCTGCCTGCAGAAATAAAAGGTTACACATCGCTTGAGGAGGCTTTAAACGGGTCAGACACTTTGATTTTGGCAGTCCCGACAAAGGCCATTCGTGAAGTAATGGGGAAGATCAAAGGAATTAGAAAAGAGCCTCTAACCATTGTACACGTAAGTAAAGGAATTGAGCCAGATTCACTTCTCAGGATTTCTGAAATGATTGAAGAGGAAATGCCTGGAGACCTTCTGCACAGTGTAGTTGTGCTATCTGGTCCAAGCCATGCAGAAGAAGTTAGTCTCAGACATCCGACAACTGTTACGGTATCATCAAAAAATATGGACGCTGCCGAAAAAATTCAGGATTTGTTTATCAATAACAATTTCAGAGTATATACCAACCCTGATATCATTGGAGTGGAAATTGGCGGTGCTTTAAAAAATATCATTGCCCTTGCTGCCGGAATTACAGATGGCTTAGGTTATGGAGACAATGCAAAGGCAGCCCTTATAACTAGAGGTCTTGCTGAAATTGCCCGTCTTGGGATGAAGATGGGGGCAAGCCCGCTTACTTTCTCAGGATTAGCAGGAATCGGGGATTTGATCGTTACATGTACTTCTGTCCATTCACGCAATTGGAGGGCAGGAAACCTTCTTGGCAAGGGCCATAATCTGCAGGAAGTCCTGGATAATATGGGCATGGTCGTAGAGGGTGTCAGAACAACAAAAGCAGCGCACCAGCTGGCGCAAAAATATGATGTGAAAATGCCAATTACTACTGTTCTGTATGATGTCCTTTTTAATAATGTTAATGCGAAGGATGCTGTTGATCTTCTGATGGCAAGAGGAAAAACACATGAGATGGAAGACCTTGCGAACGTTTTGGAAGATCAAAGCGGGAATAAAAAGAGCTGATATCTATATAAATTTAAAAATATAGGCATTAGATGATGCGAGACAGCAGGTTCCTGCATACAATGCAACGAAGCAAACTAGTGTAATGAACAGGGTGCTGGGTTATTTAGTCAAATGGCTGAGGTAAAGAATTGCCCCTTCTTTGCCTCAGTTTTTTTTGTCTTCATTTTTTTCGTGATGAAAAGCTTTTAGATTTATCCCTTTAATATGGTATAATACATTTCGGAAAAGGGAGTTGATTTGTATGTCGCCGGCTTTAATGAAAATGTGGATTTCCCTTGCTTCTATGGGATTCATGTTTTTATCTATAATATTGATTTATCTTAGCCGCTACAAGCTGAAAGCTGGAGTTTTTAAAGTTATAACAGCTATTGTTGCCTACTTTTTAATGATAATAAGCGGAATTATTATAGTGATTGTCGTGTTCAGCGGTCCGACAAGCAGCTAGCACTTTTACATAAAGGGTTGATTACATGAAAAAAGCTTTTAACATGTTTTTGCTTTTGCTAAGCGGTGCTTTGATTCTGACAGGCTGTATGTATCCTGAAGAAAAATTATCTCAAAACCAGATTGCCTATAAGGATCAGATTCAGTCTGTCCAGTCTGCAGTGGACCAATATAAGGAAGCAAATGGAGGTCTCCTGCCAATTAAAACCAAGGGCCAGACAACCCCTATTTATCAAAAGTATCCAATTGACTTTAAGAAAATTGCTCCGGAATACATGGCAGAACCGCCTGGAAATGCCTTTGAATCCGGCGGAGTTTTTCAATATGTGATTGTTGACGCAGAAACAGATCCGAAAGTGAAAATTTTTGACTTGAGAATTGCTGAAACAATCAGGGATATTAACCTGAGGGTTAAGGCACATGGATTCCCGCCATATAAAGAGCAAATTGCTGAAAATGTTTTTACAATGGATTTTAAAAAATTAGGATTTAAGGAAGAGCCAAAAGCCCTCAGTCCGTATAGCGGCCAGAGCCTTCCATATGTCGTTACCGGCAATGCTGAGGTATATGTAGATTATCGTGCTGATTTGTATCAGGCAATGAAAAATAAGGAGAACAAACCTGAACCTGGAAAGGATATTAGAAATATTCTTGTGGAAGATTCTGATTTTGTTCCCGCCTATTCGCTGCCTTATACAATTGATCCCGGCACAAATGATCCAATCTTTTTGGTGAAATAGTCATAACCCTTCTCCTGCAAAATATATTGTAGGAGAAGGGTTATTTTTTTATATACTTTTATAACCACTCTTCAACTAATGACTAAAAGCATAAAGGCAAAGAAATAAAGGAGCAGGGGAGTTTGTAAATAAAAACGGAAATTTGGAATGGCCTGCTGTCCATTTCAGACTGTCATAGGGTTGGGGATTTCAAGCTGGACTGACAGGTGCAGTGCACTTTCCATATAGGGGGGTAAAAAAGAAAAAAACTGTCATAACAATGTAGGACAACATCATACACATATAATGTCCAAACATAATAGATAGGATAATATTATCCCATTAACTCAAGATTTCAGGAGGGGATCACTTGGAAAAGGTTGATATTTTTAAAGATATTGCCGAAAGAACAGGCGGCGATATATATTTTGGAGTAGTTGGCGCAGTTCGCACCGGCAAATCTACATTTATAAAAAAGTTTATGGAATTGGTTGTACTGCCAAATATGGAGAACGAAGCAGAACGTGCCCGCACACAGGATGAGCTTCCTCAAAGTGCTGCCGGCAAGACAATTATGACCACAGAACCGAAATTTGTTCCTAACCAGGCTGCTACCGTTCATGTAGCAGAAGGGCTGGATGTAAATATCAGGCTTGTGGACTGTGTGGGATATACAGTACCGGGAGCGAAGGGCTATGAAGACGAAAACGGCCCGAGAATGATCAATACACCTTGGTATGAAGAGCCGATTCCTTTCCACGAAGCTGCTGAGATAGGAACAAGAAAGGTGATTCAGGAGCATTCGACAATCGGAGTTGTCATAACAACTGATGGTACGATTGGAGAAATTCCGCGTGCTAACTATATTGAGGCTGAAGAAAGAGTTATTGATGAATTAAAAGAAGTCGGCAAGCCGTTTATCATGATCATTAATAGCGTCCAGCCTCACCACCCAAATACGGATGCGCTTAGAAATGATCTCGCTGAAAAATATGATATACCTGTCCTGGCCATGAGCGTAGAGGGCATGAGGGAATCGGATGTATTAAATGTTATGCGTGAAGCTCTTTACGAGTTCCCGGTGCTGGAAGTCAATGTGAATTTACCGAGCTGGGTGATGGTGCTGCATGAAGATCACTGGCTTCGTGAAAGCTATCAGGAAGCAGTTAAAGAAACGGTTAAGGATATAAAGAGACTGAGAGATGTTGACCGTGTAGTCCATCAATTCAGCGACTTTGAATTCATTGACCGTGCAGGCCTTGCTGGAATTGAAATGGGGCAGGGCGTAGCGGAAATTGACTTATATGCGCCAGACGATCTTTACGATGAGGTCCTTAAAGAGATAGTCGGTGTTGAAATCCGAGGTAAAGACCACTTGCTCGAGCTGATGCAGGAATTTGCCCATGCTAAAGCAGAGTATGACCAAATTTCCGATGCACTGAGAATGGTGAAGCAAACCGGCTACGGCATTGCTGCTCCTTCGCTTGCTGATATGAGCCTGGATGAACCGGAAATCACACGCCATGGATCCCGCTTTGGTGTAAGACTAAAAGCCGTTGCTCCATCTATTCATATGATTAAAGTAGATGTGGAATCTGAATTCTCTCCTATCATCGGAACAGAAAAGCAAAGCGAAGAACTCGTCCGCTATCTGATGCAGGACTTTGAAGATGATCCACTTTCAATCTGGAACTCCGACATCTTTGGACGCAGTCTCAGCTCCATTGTAAGAGAAGGAATTCAGGCAAAATTGTCCCTGATGCCTGAAAATGCAAGATATAAACTCAAAGAGACTTTAGAAAGAATCATCAACGAAGGCTCTGGCGGATTAATTGCGATAATCCTTTAATGAAGGCTCCTTTTGGAGTCTATTTTTTTTCGGCGAAATGAGTCAGAATCCGAGCCAACTTCGGACACAAAAGGGGAAAATCCAGTGCTCTGAGTCCGAACCCAGAGCACCTTATTGCAAATGGAAACCCTGCAATTTAGAAAAGAATGTTTCATCCTGAGCGCCAAGGGTAATAAAACCAGGTCAGCGTATTACAAATATGTTGCAAATAAGAAAAGATTCCCATTAAATAATGAAATATTCTTGATAACAGCATTTGATTGTGATAATCTTTTAACAGAATTACCGTTATGGCGGCCAAACCCTTATTGTAAAAGGGTTTATAATGATTTTTTGATTGAAAAATTTCAATTTATCATTTATTATAAGGCTTGTTAAACAAAAACACGCCATAACGTATAGAATTCAGTAATTTTGTTTACAAATGTATGTAAGGAATCTTATTTTACTGGGTTTTATCCATATTTGGGAGGAGGTGAAAGGCATGAACAAAACAGAACTAATTAACGCAGTTGCTGAGGCTGGCGAACTTTCTAAAAAAGACGCGACTAAAGCAGTTGATGCTGTTTTCGATACAATCCTTGATGCTTTGAAAAATGGTGATAAGGTACAACTAATCGGTTTCGGAAACTTTGAAGTTCGCGAACGTGCTGCCCGCAAAGGACGCAACCCGCAAACTGGTGAAGAAATCGAAATCGCTGCAAGTAAAGTTCCTGCTTTCAAACCAGGCAAAGCGCTTAAAGATGCAGTTAAATAATCTACATACAAGTGCTTAAAGCTTATGCTTGAGCTAAAAACCGCGAAATATTCGCGGTTTTTTCTTTTTGCATTAAAGTCCTAGAGAAACAGAAGATTCACTCTATTTCAGGTATTTAATTTTACTCATTGAAAGAAGTTTCAGTTTTGCCTGAATGAGGGGGTTATGCTAATATGAACATATTATTACCACAGTGTAAATACATAGGAGGCATAATTATGGCAGAGGTAAATCGTGCCCAGATAGAAGATGCGGTGCGTTTAATATTGGAAGCAATCGGTGAAGACCCGAATCGTGAGGGACTTCTTGATACACCAAAGCGAGTCGCAAAAATGTATGAAGAAGTTTTTATGGGGCTTAACCAGGATCCTAAAGAATACTTTGAAACAGTATTTGGCGAAGACCATGAAGAACTTGTATTAGTTAAAGATATACCATTCTACTCTATGTGTGAACATCATCTTGTGCCTTTCTTTGGTGTTGCCCATGTAGCTTACATCCCGCGAAATGGCAGAGTAACAGGTTTAAGCAAACTCGCCAGAGCTGTAGAGGCAGTTGCAAAACGTCCTCAGCTTCAGGAACGCATTACATCTACTGTAGCAAATTCCATCCTGGAAAAGCTTGAACCGCATGGTGTAATGGTTGTTGTCGAAGCAGAACATATGTGTATGACAATGCGCGGAGTTAAAAAGCCTGGTTCAAAAACGGTGACATCAGCAGTTAGAGGCGTGTTTGCAGAAGATGCAAGAGCACGTGCTGAAGTCCTTTCTCTGATAAAACAATAAATATGGACTCTGTTCATGAATGGGTTCAGGCAATAAAAAGGTCAAAGGCTGAAAGATAAAACTTTTAGCCTTTTTTTGTAAATAATTATCAATCACAACATTTAGCAAAGGAAGGTATTAATGGAAAAGAAAAATCCATCAGGAAATGAATATATTGTAATAAAGGCTAAAGAAGACGGTGTTAATGTCATAGGGTTAACAAGAGGCTCTGATACAAGATTCCACCATTCAGAAAAACTTGACCAGGGAGAAGTAATGATTGCGCAATTTACGGAGCATACTTCTGCGATTAAGATCAGGGGGAATGCAAGGATTATGACAAGCTATGGAGAACTCGAAAGTGAGGCTAAGAAATAGCTTTCCCCCGGAAAATAAGAGCAGAATATTTTCATAAGATAATGTCCTGACATGTTCCTGTCATTTATGATATAATTGTCTCTGCTTGATTAATTCTCTTGAATACAAGATACCGGGTAAAAGGTTTTTTTGCCCGTTTTATATTTAATAGGAAACAATGAATTGGCTAAAAATAGATAAGAATGTGTAAGGTGTTTTGTATCCGTTCTCTTTGTCGCAGTATTCACATGGAGAAATAGCGGCTGAAAATGAAAATTAAGGGGAAACAAGGGTGATGGCATGCATGATGTGAAGATTAAATTAGCAGATGTGAAAGAACAGATTGAAAAAAAAGTTAACCACCCTTATCTGCTCAGGTATATTGATTCACCTGTTATTGATGAAGACAAGCTTCTGCTTTTTATCTCTTTACTAGATGATGTGGAGATATCTGACTCGAAAGCAGAAAAATATGCAGTAACTGCAATGCTTATCCAAATCGCCCTTGATACCCATGAACTTGTTAAGAACGATGAAACTGAAGACAAAGGTCTTAAACATAGACAGCTTACTGTCCTTGCAGGTGTTTATTACAGCGGATTATATTACAAGATTCTCGCAGCTTTTGATGATATCAAAATGATCAGAGCCTTCGCAGATGGGATCAAAGATGTAAATGAGCATAAAATTTCACTATATCAGAAATCTCCTGAAGCGATCGACACTCTGATGAATTCGGTCAGGAAAATAGAGGCGTCACTTTTTGAAAAGCTGGCTGACGCATTCAGCAAAGCAGCATGGAAAGACGTTATATCCAATCTTTTATTCATCAAGCGTCTGATTATGGAGAAGCAGCAGTTCATGAAGGAAGGCACCTCAGTTGTTTTTGAAGCTCTTAAAAAACTGACTTTCCCGAAAGTGAAAGAGATGTCTGCTGAGCAGCGGAAATATCTGATTCTCATTTGCGACAGGTATATTGATTTCTCAAAGAATATTGTCGATCAATCACTGCTGGAATTTCCTATGGCAAATGAATTATTAGAGCAGCGTATTCACTGCATTTTCAATAATAATCAGTCTGTGGCTAAAACTTTTGTGGAAGAAGGATAAAATATGCAGCAATCAAAAGAAGAACGTGTCCATAGCGTATTTGAAAAGATTTATGGCAACTACGATAAAATGAATTCGGTTATCAGCTTTCAGCAGCATTTAAGATGGCGCAAAGATACAATGAAAAAGATGAATGTTCAAAAAGGTGCAAAAGCTCTTGATGTATGCTGCGGTACAGCCGATTGGTCCATTGCACTCGCTGAAGCGGTAGGTGAAAGCGGTAAAGTGACAGGCTTGGATTTCAGCAAGAATATGCTGAAAATCGGCGAGGAAAAAATCAAGGATCGGAAACTGAAGCAAGTGGAGCTTGTGCATGGTAATGCAATGGAGCTTCCTTTTGCTGACAATTCCTTCGATTATGTAACAATCGGTTTTGGTCTGCGCAATGTTCCGGATTATCTGCAGGTGTTAAAAGAAATGCACCGTGTTGTAAAGCCAGGCGGTTTAGCAGTATGTCTGGAGACTTCTCAGCCAACACTGTTCGGATATAAGCAGGCATATTATTTCTACTTCCGTTTTATTATGCCTATGTTCGGAAAGCTTTTTGCCAAAAGCTTTAATGAATATTCCTGGCTGCAGGAATCAGCGAGAGACTTTCCCGGGATGAAAGAACTTGCTGGAATGTTCGAGGAAGCAGGCTTTAATAATGTTACATTCAAGCCCTATAGCGGCGGAGTGGCTGCCGTACACATTGGAACGAAATAAAAATAATAACTTGTTCTGTATGTTTCTCATGGAAGATAGAGAATAGATCAGACGGGATCGATAAGCTGGGTGAGTAAGCAATGAAATTGAAAATGATGTATTCATTTTTAAATTCAGATTTAAATGTTATAGAGAACGAGCTGGAGGAGACTATAAAAGCTGAGTCTCCCCTATTGCATCAGGCTTCCCTGCATCTGCTGCAGGCCGGGGGGAAAAGAATCCGCCCAGTTTTCGTTTTGCTGGCTGCGAAGTTCGGAGAATACGATATTGATAAAATTAAAAACGTAGCTGTATCACTGGAGCTTATCCATATGGCGTCACTTGTCCATGATGATGTTATTGATGATGCAGAACTGCGCCGGGGACAGCCTACCATTAAAGCAAAATGGGATAATAAGATTGCCATGTATACCGGTGATTATATTTTTGCACGCGCGCTGGAATTGATAACAAATGTGAAAAATCCGCATGCCCATAAAATTCTCTCTCATACCCTTGTGGAACTTTGCATAGGTGAAATAGAGCAAATAAAAGATAAGTACAACTATGATCAGAATATAAGGACATATTTCCGGAGAATTAAAAGGAAAACAGCCATGCTTATTGCGGTGAGCTGTCAGCTTGGAGGCATTGCAGCTAATGTAGAGGAAGATATACATAAAAAGCTCTTTAAATTCGGCTATTTTGTTGGAATGTCCTATCAAATCATTGACGATGTCCTTGATTTTGTCGGTACTGAAAAAGAACTTGGCAAGCCGGCGGGAGGAGATCTCCATCAGGGAAATATTACGCTTCCTGCTTTATTTGCAATGGAGGACAGCATCATCTGCGATCAAATCAGCAGAGTCTGCGAAGGAACTGAAAGAAGGGATATAGAGAACATAATTGCCCTGGTGAAAGACTCCGGTGCAATTGAAAAATCTCTGCAAATTAGTGATAAATATCTGCAGAAAGCCTTAGGGGTACTCGAAGAGATGCCTCCTTCCAGGTCCAAAAAAGCTTTGCGGGATATTGCAAAATTTATAGGCAAAAGAAAGTTTTAATTTCTTGTACTAATTGCCAGCACTCTTTTCGGGTGCCGGCAATTTATGTTTTGTGGAAGTAAAAATTATAAGCGCTTTCAAATTCCTGTTGCTAAATTTTCAAAACAATGTTAATATTTTCGTGGATTAACATTATAACTATACATATGTTTTAGGAGTGGAATTGAATGGAAAGAACATTTTTAATGGTTAAGCCAGACGGTGTACAGCGCAATCTAATCGGGGAAATCGTTTCCCGTTTCGAAAAGAAAGGCTTTCAGCTAGTAGGCGGCAAGCTAATGAGCATAAGCCAGGAACTTGCGGAAGAGCATTATGGAGAGCATAAAGAGCGTCCGTTCTTTGGAGAGCTTGTTGACTTTATTACATCCGGACCAGTTTTCGCAATGGTGTGGGAAGGCGAAAATGTTATCGCAACAGCTCGTCAGATGATGGGATCAACAAATCCTAAAGATGCTGCTCCTGGAACAATCCGCGGAGATTTCGGCATTACAGTTGGAAAAAATGTAATCCATGGATCCGATTCACCTGTAAGTGCAGAACGTGAAATTGGCCTTTTCTTTAAAGAAGAAGAAAAAGTGGAATACAAAAAATTAATGAATGACTGGATTAACTAATATTCTTAAAAGTACTTGTCCATGACAAGTGCTTTTTTTGTAACCGAATTCATTACTTCAGCTGGATGGGCATAACGATAAAAGACAAAAGCTCACCGGTAATATCAGAGGGGAAATAGAATGGCAGACGATTATCAGGAATTTATTCAAAATATAAAAAGAAAAACAGGAATTGATCTCTCTCTGTACAAAGAAGCTCAAATGAAGAGAAGGCTTATATCCCTGTATGAGAAAAAAGGTTTTCAATCATTTGGAAGTTTTTTTAGCGCGATAGTCAAGGATAGAGAACTGCTGAATGATTTCTTGGATAGGATGACAATAAATGTTTCCGAATTTTACCGGAATGCACAAAGATGGGAGGTGCTCGAAAAAAACATCCTGCCTGGACTATTAGATCAAAATCGGAATCTGAAAATCTGGAGCGCAGCCTGCTCCACTGGTGAAGAGCCTTATACAATTGCCATGATTTTATCAAAAATGCTGCCAATATCCCAAATCAGGATTACTGCAACAGATATTGATGAAAATGCCCTGGCAAGGGCGCAGATGGGTATTTATCCTGAGCGTTCACTTAATGAAGTTCCTGACACGATGAGAACAAAGTTTTTTAAGCGAGAAGGAAGTTTCTATAAAATATCCGAGGATATTAAAAGGACAGTAGTTTTTAAAAAGCAAAATCTCCTTTCAGATGATTTTGGCGGTCCATTTGATCTAATTGTATGCAGGAATGTTCTCATATATTTTACAGAGGAAGCAAAGGATCAGCTTTATCATAAATTCAGCGGTGCATTAAGAAAAGATGGCATATTATTTGTTGGGAGCACTGAACAGATTTTCAACTCAAGCCGCTATCACCTGGCATCTGCTGAAACCTTCTTTTATAGAAAAGAATAATAACACAAGGGGATGATTTTCCGTCATCCTCTTTTCTTTGCATTTTTAGTTTGGTAGTAAATAACTATTCGTGTTAAAATGACTCCATTCATAAGAAGAAATAAAATATTATAGGAATTTTCAATTTTATCTATTCTTATATTTATCATTATGTTATATTGATACATAATCCTTTAATGAGTTGAAGGGGGAAAGAGTTTTGAGATATCTTACATCTGGTGAATCTCACGGACCGCAGCTGACCACTATAATAGAAGGGCTGCCAGCAGGAATGCCGCTCGTAGATTCAGATATAAATGAAGAGCTTGCCAGACGCCAGAAAGGATATGGCAGAGGCAGAAGGATGCAAATTGAAAAAGATACTGTTCAAATAACAGCGGGGATCAGGCATGGATACACACTGGGATCCCCGGTAGCACTTGTTGTTGAGAATAATGATTGGAAGCACTGGACAAAAATTATGGGCCAGGACCCTCTTAATCCTGAGGATGAGGCTGAAGTGAAAAGAAAAATCTCCCGTCCTCGCCCAGGCCATGCTGATTTAAATGGAGCCCTGAAATATGGGCACAGGGATATGAGAAATGTTTTAGAGCGATCTTCAGCCAGAGAAACCACAGTGAGAGTGGCTGCCGGTGCAGCTGCAAAAAAACTGCTTTCTCAGCTGGGGATTGAGGTTGCAGCACATGTTATTGAAATAGGCGGGGTTGTTTCAGGCCAAAGAGATTATTCTTCACTTAAGGAGCTAAAGGAAATTACTGAGGAATCGCCTGTTCGCTGTCTGGATCAGGCTGCTGCCCAAAAAATGATGCATGCCATTGATACCGCAAAGGAAAATGGCGATTCCATTGGTGGAATAGTGGAGGTTATTGTTGAAGGAATGCCTCCGGGAGTTGGAAGTTATGTACACTATGACCGAAAGCTTGATTCGAAGCTTGCAGGTGCAATGGTGAGCATCAATGCTTTTAAAGGTGTGGAGTTTGGCATAGGTTTTGAGGCCGCAAGGAAGCCTGGAAGTGAAGTTCATGATGAAATCGCATGGGAACCGGATAAAGGCTATTATCGGAAAACGAACCGCCTTGGCGGCTTAGAAGGGGGTATGTCAACGGGAATGCCTATCGTCATCAGAGGAGTAATGAAACCAATACCGACTCTCTATAAACCGCTGCAAAGTGTCGATATTGAAACAAAGGAACCCTTCTCAGCAAGCATAGAGCGTTCTGACAGCTGTGCAGTACCGGCAGCTGCAGTCGTTGCAGAAAATGTGATTGCCTGGGAACTGGCTTCAGCTATTGTGGATCAGTTCTATTCTGACCGGTTTGAAACTTTAAAAGCTTCGGTGGAACAGCAAAGGCAATTTGCGAGGGAGTTTTAATGAAAAGGATTTTAATCAAAACACCTGACAGGACCTATCCGGTTCATATAGGGACTGCAGCGATTGAGGGATTGGGATCATATATTAAAGATACTTTTCCCGCCTTGACGAATGTAATGATCATCACGGATGAAACGGTTCGTGACTTACATCTGCCAAAGCTGAAAGCAGCACTTGCGGGGATGGAGGCAAAAGTCTGTACAGTGCCGAGCGGCGAGAAAGCTAAAACCTTTGAAGTTTACTACCGATGCTTGTCATTTGCCCTTGAGCATAAACTTGACCGAAAATCTCTTATCCTGGCGTTTGGCGGGGGAGCTGTCGGAGATTTGGCAGGTTTTGCGGCTGCCACATTTATGAGGGGGATACCCTTCATTCAGATTCCTACTACCATATTGGCACATGATAGTGCTGTTGGAGGAAAGGTTGCCATCAACCATCCATCAGGAAAAAATATGGTGGGGTCTTTTTACCAGCCCCAGGCAGTATTTTATGACCTGGCATTTCTTGACTCCCTGCCTCAAAAAGAGATGCGCTCAGGGTTTGCAGAAGTCATTAAGCATAGCCTGATAGATGATATGAACTTTTATTTGAACCTTAAAAACAACATTCATACCTTTGAGGGCCTTCCCTCTGGTGAATTAAGTAAGATGCTTACAAAGGGAATAGAGATCAAAGGCAGGATCGTTGCAGAGGATGAAAAGGAAGCTGGCGTTCGGGCATTCCTGAATTTCGGCCATACCCTGGGCCATGCAATTGAAGCGGAGAAAGGCTATGGAGAGTGGACACATGGCGAATCTGTTGCAGTAGGAATGCTATTCGCACTTCAATTAAGTAAAACACTGCTGGATCTTTGCTTTGATGTTAATGAATTCAAGCGCTGGCTTGATCAGCTTGGCTACAAAACAGATCTCCCGGAAGATTTATCACATTCAAAACTGCTTGAGCGGATGAAGCAGGATAAAAAATCAGAAGGCCAGAATGTCCGCTTTGTTCTATTAGAGGAAGTGGGCAAGCCTGTCATATATCCAGTTTCTGATGACCTGATTTTGCGGGAGCTTGCTCTTTTTACAAAATAATTAGGCTTGACTATATGACTAAGAGATAAAGAGGCTGACAAATCAGCTTTGGGAGGTGCTGCAAGTGATTCGAGGAGTGAGGGGAGCCGTCACCGTAGATAAGAATTGTGAAGCTGAGATATTAGAAGCGACTGAGCTGCTGATCAGGCAAATGATTAAGGAGAATAAGATTGTATCTGATGATGTAGCTTCTGTCTTTATATCCGTTACTGAAGAATTAACAGCAGCCTTTCCCGCAAAGGCAATGCGTTCAATAGAAGGCTGGACTTATGTTCCAGTCATGTGCATGAGCGAAATACCTGTTGAAGGGTCACTCCCTAATTGTATCCGGGTTATGATGCATGTGAATACAGATGAACCTCAGCAGAATATCCGCCATATTTATTTGCGTGGAGCCATTAAGCTTCGGCCAGATCTAAACACCACGAACTCTCCTTAATGGAGAGTTTTGTGATAATATAGGAGCAGATCAAAAACGCTTTAATACGATAATTAGTGAAAGTGATAAAAAAGAGGTGGATTTGAATGAAATGGAAGGAACAGCTGTTGAATTTAACTCCTTACCAGCCGGGAAAATCAATTGATCAAGTAAAAAAGGAATACGGACTGGATAAAATAGTTAAGCTTGCTTCAAATGAAAATCCTTTTGGATGCTCTGAAAAAGTTCTTTTTACGATGAATCAATCGCCATCATTTTTTGCGATGTATCCCGATGGCTATGCTTCTGAGCTGAGGTCGGTTTTGGCTGGGCACTTAAGCATACAGGAAGATCAGCTGATTTTTGGCAACGGTTCGGATGAAATTATTCAAATGATTTCCAGAGCTTTATTAAGTCCGGAAACCAATACTGTTATGGCGGCGCCAACATTTCCGCAATATAGGCATAATGCTGTAATAGAAGGTGCGGAAATCAGGGAAATTCCATTAATTGAAGGGGAGCATGATCTTAATGGAATGCTGGCTGCCATCGATGAAAAAACAGCTGTGGTTTGGGTGTGCAGTCCAAACAATCCGACAGGGAACTATATAAATGAGTCTGCATTACACTCATTCCTGCAAAAGGTGCCTCAAGATGTATTGGTTGTCCTTGATGAAGCTTATTATGAATATGTCACAGCAGAGGATTACTGCAATACATTGGATTTAATCCGGAATTACGAAAATTTGATTGTCCTGCGTACATTCTCGAAAATTTATGGCTTAGCAAGCCTTCGGGTAGGCTATGGAATTGCAAATTCTCAAACGATCAAAGCCCTCGAACCGGTAAGAGAGCCATTTAATGTAAACAAGTTTGCTCAGGCCGCCGCTGCTGCAGCCATAGGGGATCAGAGTTTCATTGAAGAATGCAGACTGAAAAATCGCGAAGGGCTAGAACAATTCTATGCTTTCTGTGAAGAGCATGGACTGGAATATTACCCTTCACAGGGAAATTTCATATTAATCAATTTTAATGCCGATTCCGATGAAGTATTTCAATTTTTACTTGAAAAAGGGTATATCGTCCGGTCCGGCAAGGCACTTGGCTTCCAGGGCTATGTCCGTGTCACGGTAGGTTCAAAGGAACAGAATGATGGTGTGCTTGCCGCAATGGACCAATATCTTGCAAAGCAGGCTGCAGCATTGTAAGCAATTTTTTAGGTTAGCAGTATTAAATACTTTTTTGATATCCATTCAGAGGCATAATGATGCCTCTGAATTATTTTTAATAAAGGCGGTGAGAGGATGAGAGGGAAGATCTTTATTATTGGCCTTGGTTTGATCGGAGGTTCTTTGGCTTTATCAATAAAAAGAAAACATAGTGAAAGCATGATCATTGGCTTTGATGTAAATAAAGAGCAGGGGCGCCTTGCCCAAATGCTGGGGGTCGCAGATGAAATTTCTGCTACTATTAAAGATGGGGCAAGGGACGCAGATTTAATTTTAATTGCAGCACCTGTACAGGAAACTCAAAAAATTATACATATTTTAAAAGAATGTGAATTGAAAAGGAACGTCATCATTTCGGATGCAGGCAGCACGAAAAAAGAAATTGTCAGCTGTGCCAAGGTACTAAAGGAAAAAGGAATTACTTTTATCGGAGGGCATCCAATGGCTGGCTCCCATAAGAGCGGTGTCACTGCAGCAAAAGATTTGCTTTTTGAGAATGCCTTTTATCTGCTCACTCCTGAGGAACATATTTCTCCGGCAGAGATTGAAAGGTTAAAAGAATGGCTCTCAGGGACCAAAGCGAAATTTCTTACCATAGCTCCCGATGAACATGATTATATAACCGGGATCGTCAGCCATTTTCCGCATATGATAGCTGCTTCCCTTGTCCATCAGGCAGAAAAAACAAGCCGTTCGCACAAGCTGATTCCAAGACTGGCAGCTGGAGGTTTTAGGGATATTACCAGGATTGCCTCCAGCAGCCCTTCTATGTGGAGGGATATTCTTCTTCAGAATAAAGAAGTGCTGCTTAAGTTAATGGAGAATTGGCAGGAAGAAATGGAGATAGTAAAATCTATCCTCAAACAGGAAAACAGTGAGGGTATATTTGAATATTTTTCCCATGCAAAAATGTTCAGGGATGAACTGCCGCAAAAAGAAAAAGGGGCAATTCCTGCATTCTATGATCTGTTTGTGGATGTGCCGGACTACCCTGGTGTCATTTCAGAAATCACTGGATATTTGGCTAAGGAAGAAATCAGCATAACGAATATTCGAATCCTGGAGACAAGAGAAGAAATTTATGGAGTCCTGGTTATCAGCTTTCAGACTGAAGAGGACCGGGAACGGGCCATTAATTGCTTAGAACAATATACAAGCTATGAAACAACCATCGGTCTATAGTGCAGGAGGAAAGACCTTTATAAACCAGCAAAGGGTGATTAATATGATTCCGGCAAATTTAAGGACAAATCTTAAAGGATTAAGCGGAGAAATTGCGGTACCAGGTGATAAATCCATATCTCATCGATCTGTGATGTTTGGATCAATTGCAAAGGGAAAGACTGTTGTAACCAATTTCCTGCTTGGTGAGGACTGCTTAAGTACGATAGCCTGCTTTAGAAAGCTGGGGGTATCTATTGAACAGGAAGGCAATAAAGTTACAATTTTGGGGCAGGGAATGGATGGATTACAGGAACCTGCAGGTATTCTGGACGTTGGCAATTCCGGTACAACGATACGCCTTATGATGGGGATTCTGTCTGGCCGTCCGTTCCATTCAGTCCTTGTCGGTGATGAATCAATCGCAAAAAGGCCGATGACAAGAGTAACCGCGCCACTAAGTTTATTTGGTGCGAAGATTCATGGCAGGAAGAATGGAGAATTTACCCCTTTATCAGTCATTGGCGGCCCTTTGTCAGGAATAACATATGAGCTTCCTGTCGCCAGTGCACAGGTTAAATCAGCCCTGCTCTTTGCCGGCCTGCAGGCAAGCGGCGAAACAATCATTATTGAACCTGTGAAGACACGTGATCATACGGAAAGAATGATCACACAATTTGGCGGGCAAGTTGAAGTAGAAGAGCAAAGCATTCGGGTTAAAGGAGGCCAAACACTGACAGGGACAGAAATTCATGTTCCCGGTGACATATCTTCTGCTGCCTTCTTTCTGGCTGCAGGAGCCATAGTGCCTAATAGTGAAATTATATTAAAAAACGTTGGACTGAATCCTACAAGAACCGGCATCCTTGAAGTGCTGAAACAGATGGGTGCAGATTTCAGCATTGAGCCGTATGAAAATGGATCAGCTGAGCCTGCAGGGGATATTACCATCAGAACTTCAAATCTTAAAGGAACCGTTATAGAAGGGGCACTCATTCCCCGGCTGATCGATGAAATTCCTATTATTGCCCTTCTCGCAACACAAGCAGAGGGAGAAACAGTAATTAAGGATGCAGAGGAACTTAAAGTCAAGGAAACAAATCGTATTGATACGGTTGTCAATGAACTCTCAGAGCTTGGAGCCGTGATAACTGCTACAGAAGATGGAATGGTAATCAGGGGAAAATCATCTCTTTCAGGAGGAACTGTCTCAAGTCATGGAGACCATCGGATCGGCATGATGCTGGCAGTTGCTGCTGCCATTTCAAATGGCGAAGTTCAGCTTCATCAGAAAGAAGCTATTTCTGTATCCTATCCATCGTTTTTTGATCATTTAGATAGCCTTATTTCAGATTGAAATACCTTCATTGAAAAAAGGCTGTTTTAGCAAGGTACGGGACTTTTTTTATTTTATTTACTGAGTTGATTGGAGCGGAAGGTGCGAGACTCCTGCGGGAGTAGCGGGACAGGTGAGACCCCGCAGACGCGCAGCGTCGAGGAGGCTCACCGCCTGCCCCGCGGAAAGCGAGCATCCTGGAGCGGAAATCAACGGACCCCATTGTTGGCGAAAACCATAATTTATACGAAAAGAGCCTTGAGCTGTATTCCTGCAGCTCTTTTTCTGTTCAAGCAGTCATATTTATGTGAAAATTTCATAGCTTGTCATAAGACCGTTTAAGAGGGTGGTTTTATGACATATATTATTGAGAATGCAAATATTTTAAAGGAAGACAAGCTGTTAAAAACATCAATGCTGATTAGAAATAATGAGATTTCACTGATGCAGGCTGAAATGAAACGGTTTCGGTATACAAGAATGGATGCGGGTGCATTTATTATGGCTGCAGGATATGTGGTTCTGGACACATCTATCCCGCTGGAAAAGCCTTTTGCAGAGCTTAAGGAGTATTATATTCGGGAGTTCATATTAAAAGGATGTACAGCCTTCCTGACAGCTGCGCCTGTAAAGCATGAATATTCTTTGAAGAGTGATCTTAAATGCTTTAAAGCAAGTTTGTTAAGCAGCCCGATCGATTATATTATTGGTGTTAAAATCCCTGTCCGTCTCCTCACCCCTTCTTTTATGAGAAAATGCAAGAGAGAACGAGTTCCTGTTGTTTTTGTTGAAATACAGGATGCAAAGGAGCTTGAACAAGTTCCATGGGGATGGCTGCGGGAAGCAATGTTTCCTTATAATTGTCCGCTTGCTCCCATCTTTGCAGGCAGGAATGAAAAAGAGAAAAGCAGAATAAATACATTATGGACAAAATTGATGCAGGAAGAGAAAATTCCTTCGATGCCGAATGAGCTGATGGAACACGAGCCTATATCCCGGTCAGTGCTGTCCAAAGCGGGGATTTACCCTTTAAAAGGGAATATTCATCAGGGCGGGGAAGTCAGTTATAATTTATATGAAAAGTGTGAAGAAGGTCTTACCGTTGAAGAATCACAGCTGTTTCATTATCATAGAGATAAACTTGCGGTCACTGTCCTGAAAGGAAAAGTGATTAGAGCCGGACAAGAAGTGATTTTTCGTTCAGGTTCGGGAGAGTATGTTAAAATCAGCACACCAGCTTACTTTAAAATAGCCGATTAGCATTCGAAAGGAATTTAGTATGGATAAAGTAAATAAAATCATTACTCTATTAGAAAACGGTCATCATGAAGAAGCCTTGGAGAGCTATCAGCAAATACTGCTGGATGGTTCCCATGAAGAAAGGTTCCTGCTGGCAGAAGAACTGTTCCAGTATGGGTTCCTTGAGGAATCAAAAGCTTTATACGAACGGCTTCTGGAAGCATATCCGGAGGAAGGAGAACTGCTCGTTCTGTTGGCTGAAACACATATTGATCTTGGAAATGAAGAGGAAGCCATCCTTGTCCTTGAAAGAATAAATGAACAGGATCCGAGCTTTCCGCAGTCGCTTCTCTTATTAGCAGACCTCTATCAAATGGATGGTCTATTTGAGGTCAGCGAACAAAAGCTCCTGAAAGCAAAAAAAATATTGCCTGATGAGATAATTGTAGATTTTGCCCTGGGTGAACTTTATGCAGAGCAGGGAAGATTCCTGGAAGCAAAGCGGATATATGAAAATGTTCTCAGGAAAGAGGATATCATTGCAGGCATAAATGTAAATCAGAGATTGGCGGATATTCTCAGCGCAGGCGGAGCATTTGAAGAAGCCCTTCCATATTACGAAAAAGCGCTAGATGACAAGCTGGAGATTAATACCCTTTTCAGTTATGCTTTTACAGCGCTTCAAGCCGGCTTTAACCGCACAGCCATTGAAAAATTGACTGAGCTGAAGGAGCTGGACCCCGAGTATCATTCACTGTATTTATACCTTGCCCAGGCATACGAGCGGGAGGAAGAAGCGGACAACGGCCTGGAAGCGGTCAAGGAAGGCATAAAACAGGACGAATTTAACAAAGAACTATTCTTCTATGGCGGGAAGCTTGCCCTGAAAAATGGCAATGAAAAAGAAGCAGAAGATATGTTCAGGCAGGCTCTTGCACTGGATCCAGAATATGTCCAGGCGGCCATTCTTTTAAATAAACTTCTTCTCCAGCAGGAAAGATATGAAGATGTAATCGAAATCACCGAAATGCTGAACGAGCTTGAAGAGCCCCAGCTTATATGGGATTCAGCCGTTGCCTTTCAGCATTTAGAGGAATATTCAGAGGCATTAAACAAATATCAGCTTGCATATACTTTCTTTAAACAGCAGCCGGATTTCCTTTCGGATTACGGATATTTTTTAGCAGAGGAAGGAAAAAGGGAAGAGGCTGCCGAAATTTTTAATACATTAATCAAACTGGAGCCTGGCAATGAGGAATATCTGGATGTGCTGCAGCGACTCACGGAAGATTTTCTTGATTAAAAAAGGCAGTTTCTATCCTTTGAATGTAACTTCAGTAAAACCAAATTTGTCTGTAAGCAGAGGAGGGAATCAAAAATGGCGACCCCTGTATCTGTCAACGAGAAGAAAGATTTTATCCGCTGGTTTTTAAACCATTATCAGCTTAAAAGAAGAGAATGTGTTTGGATTCTCAATTATTTGATGAGTCATGACCAGCTTATGGAGAAGGTGCATTTTGTAGAGCAGGCACAGTATTGCCCAAGAGGCCTGATCATGTCGACCCATTGTGTGGATGAAGTTCCTTTCCGTTTTTACAAAGAGAATGTAATGACCACAGATGCGGAGAAGTCCTTCCATGATATCCGCTTAAACAGGGATGAAGAGATTTATATCCAGCTTAATTTCCATGCTTCAAATAAGGCCCATCAGTATGCAGCGGTCATGGAGGAAAATCCCTTTATGCCAAAGACACTCCAGATAAACGAAAAGGACCGGCTGATCGCCGAAAGGTTCCTGACAGAAAGCCTGGAAAAGTTCAGAAGAGAGAAACTCCTTGAGCTCATTGATGAAGCATTGGATAAGCAGGATAAAAAAGCTTTTAACGTTCTGACTCAGCAGCTGAATAAATTAGAAACTACTTAAGCCTTGCTTTTATAAAAGCAGGGCTCTTATTTTGCCTGCATTCTCTGATTTGAAGCAATCTAATCATTAATGATATATTTAGTAGGGCAAATATATGTAATGGAGTGAATGATATGAAATGGATATCACAGGATATCGACATGTTCCTTAAAGAAAAGCAATATGTAGACACTGCTGTTCTGCCGCTCCTTCCTGTATCATTTGGCGATGATATAAAACAGTCTGTAGCCATGACAGAATTTATATCGCTTCTAAGTGTGCAGCTTGAACGGCAATTCAGAGGACGTCTGATCATGCTTCCTGGCTATGCCTATCTGAAATCAGCAGGGGAGGACAGCCTTCTCAGCGGCTTGGGCAACTGGGAAGCAGAATTGAAGGCACAGGGATTTAAGCACATATTCCTTCTAACTTCTGACAGCATGTGGAAATCACTTGAAGACCGCTTGGAAGGAGGTTTGATTTGGCTGCCATCCCTGCCTCTTGAGCATATGGATGAAAACTATCGAAATTCCATTCTGGATGACCAGGTGAAGCAGCTGTTGAACTTATTCGTCCAAAAGTGGCAAAATGGTGAATAGTGTGAATGTTAAGACACTCTATTTACATGTTTCGCCAAAGGATTATATTGACCTTGCATAAAGATTGATATATCATTGTTATGTCCTAGTTTTATATTGTGTTGAATTTTGTCCGTTGGACTTAACTTCATAATAGAGGGGGGAAAAGTATGAGCAAAAATCGAGTTTCTAGACGTCAATTCCTAAACTATACACTTACTGGTGTAGGCGGTTTCATGGCAGCTGGCATGCTGATGCCGATGGTCCGTTTTGCGGTCGATCCTGTATTGCAGGCAGCTGGTGAGAGTGATTTTATCCCAACAAAGCAAAAAGTGGCTGAAATTACTGAAACGCCAACAAGGGTTGATTACACATTTGAACAGCAGGATGCTTGGTACACATCCGAAGTTACCGGCACTGCTTGGGTTTATAAGGATGAAAAAGGTGAAATTGTAGCATTGTCTCCAGTATGTAAGCATTTAGGGTGCGTAGTTGACTGGAATACTGACAAATCAAACCCTGATCATTTCTACTGCCCTTGCCATGGCGGCCTTTATACAAAGGATGGGACAAACGTTCCAGGTACACCGCCGGTTGCAGCGCTGGATGTATTTCCTTACACAGAAAAAGATGGCTTTTTGTATTTAGGCAAGGCTGAACCGCGAAAGGAGGCGTAATAATTGTTAAACAAAATTTATGATTGGGTAGATGAACGTTTAGATATTACGCCGATTTGGCGGGATATTGCTGACCACGAAGTTCCTGAACATGTAAACCCTGCACATCACTTCTCTGCATTCGTTTACTGTTTTGGCGGTCTTACGTTCTTTGTAACTGTAATTCAAATTTTATCCGGTATGTTCCTGACAATGTATTATGTTCCGGATATTAAAAATGCATGGGAATCCGTGTATTATCTACAGAACCATGTTGCATTTGGACAAATTGTCCGCGGTATGCACCACTGGGGAGCAAGTTTGGTAATCGTAATGATGTTTCTACATACGTTACGTGTTTTCTTCCAGGGAGCTTATAAGAAGCCCCGTGAATTAAACTGGGTTGTCGGAGTGCTTATTTTCTTCATTATGCTTGCACTTGGACTTACAGGTTACTTATTGCCTTGGGATATGAAAGCCCTGTTTGCTACAAAAGTAACAATCCAGATTGTAGAATCAACTCCGCTGATTGGAGAATATCTGAAAATACTTATTGCTGGACACTCTGATATTGTCGGTGCTCAGACTATCACCCGATTCTTTGCCATCCATGTATTCTTCTTACCGGCTGCACTATTCGGGTTAATGGCTGCCCACTTTATTATGATCCGTAAGCAGGGTATTTCAGGACCGTTGTAAGAAATAATTTTTTGATCATTGCAAAAGGAGGGGAAATCGCCCAATGCATCGTGGTAAAGGTATGAAATTCGTAGGTGACTCTCGTGTTCCTGCAGAACGCAAACCGAATATTCCGAAAGACTATTCGGAATATCCAGGAAAAACAGAAGCATTCTGGCCAAACTTCCTGTTAAAGGAATGGATGGTAGGGGCTGTATTCCTTATCGGTTTCCTATGCTTGACAATTGCGCATGAGCCGCCGTTAGAAAAAATTGCTGATCCAAGTGATACAGCTTATATTCCGCTGCCAGACTGGTACTTCCTGTTCTTATACCAGCTTCTGAAATACAGCTATGCATCCGGACCTTATAATGCAATCGGTGCTTTCATTATTCCGGGACTTGCATTCGGAGCATTGCTGCTTGCACCATTCATTGACCGCGGACCTGAACGCCGTCCGTCCAAGCGTCCTCTAGCAACTGGTTTCATGCTATTGGCTCTTGCCGGCATCACTTTCCTGACTTGGGAGTCTGTTGCACATCATGACTGGGAAGCTGCAGCACAGCAAGGTAAGATTGTGGCTGAAGTAGAGTTTGATAAAGAAGACGAAGGCTACAAGATTTTTGAAGCGAACGGCTGTATTTCCTGCCACGGAGGAGATCTTCAGGGTGGAGCAGGTTCACCTGCACTTGTTGACACTGGGTTAACACCTGAAGAAGTTGCTGACATCGCTAAAAACGGTAAAGGCGCCATGCCTCCAGGAATGTTCAAAGGCACTGATGAAGAACTTCAAAAGCTTGCTGAGTTTATTTCTGGCCTTGAAAGCAAATAATTTGTAAAGAAGCTGGCATTGCCGGCTTCTTTTTTATGCACATAAATGGTTCGTTTTTTTTACAGGCATTTGGTGTGGTAAAATAATGAAATAATCGTGTACATAGAAAAGGAGAACAAAATATGAAATGGATCTATCCTTTATTAGGCAGCAGGGCTATGCTGATACTGCTTCTGATCATTAACACGGCAGGCACAATTTATGGGTATATCTGGTATAAGTGGCAGCTTGTCGATACACCGCCAATTTTCCTGCCCTTTGTACCGGACAGTCCTACAGCGAGCCTGTTTTTTATGTTTGTGCTAATCGCCTTTCTATTGGGCAAAAATTGGCCAATGTTTGAAGCATTAGCTATTGTGACCCTTATTAAATACGGAATATGGGCTGTAGTAATGAATTTGCTGGTTTTTCAGGTGACAGGTGAATTGGATCCAGTTGCCCTCATGCTGATCTTCTCGCATGGTGCAATGGCAGTCCAGGGGGTTCTTTACGCACCTTTCTACCGCTTCAAAACATGGCATCTAGTCATTACGGGTATCTGGACCCTACACAATGATGTAATTGATTACGTCTTTTTCATGCTTCCCCGCTATCCGATTTTAAATCTTTACACACCGCAAATCGGCTATTTTACATTTTGGCTCAGCATTTTCTCATTAGGAACCGCTTATTACTTCGTCATAAGAAAGAATCGGTTTAGTCTGGATATAGTGAAATAGTGCTCCGATTCCCCTGATCCAAACCATTGAGTGTTTTGGGTCTTTTTTTGTTTATGAAAGAATTAACCTGGCTGGCGGAATTATTTCTGGTCTAACCTTGTCCCTCTTTTCATATTAATCTAATAGTAATTTGAGGGGGGACAAGTAGTATGAGGCGAAAAGTAATCGCAATCTTATTCATTATTATGTTATTGCCTGGAATGGTGTCTGCAGATAAGACATCAAAAATAGATAAATTAGATCAACTATCTAATGAAGCCTTACAGATGGTTAAGCTGCACAGGTATGAGGATGCCAAGAAGCTTTTGGAGTATTTTTCCGAGCAATTCGTTGCTGTAAACGGCAAGGAAAGGCCATTTACAATGGACGAACTGCGGATTATTACTGTCTCTCATGATGATGCTGTACAAGCTTCGGTGAATACATCTATGAGCCATGAAGAACGGCTGAATCATGCAACAAAATTCCGCCTGGTAATGGATGCGATTTCCTCAAAATATCAGCCTTTATGGACTGAAATGGAGAAGCCTATTATGTCGGTATTTGGTGAGGTAAAGGAAGCGGCGTACAGCGGGAATAACGAGAACTTCCATTCACGTTTGAATTCTTTTCTGTCTTTATATGAGGTTATTTATCCCAGTCTGAAGATTGATGTGGATGCAGAAAAGGTACAAAAACTGAACGCCCGCATAAATTTTATCGATCATTATCGGCCGCAGGTGCTTTCCCAGCAGGCTAGCCAGCAGGAACTTGCTGCATTGGAAAATGATCTGCAGACTATCTTTGATGAAATGACAGAGGATGAAACGGATCCATCCCTCTGGTGGGTGATCATCTCAACCGGGAGCATAATCATCATTACATTATCTTACGTAGGATGGAGAAAATATAAGGGAGACAGGGCAAGACAAAAAAATCGTTCTTAATAAGAAAAGCGGAAGTACCTTGCTCACCAAGGAACGCAGACTAAGAACGCCACATCCTGTGGCAACATCTGCATGACCCACATCCTGTGGGCTTCAAGACGAGCCTCATGGAAAGGCGTTATTTGCCTTTTTGGGGGGATGGCTTCTGACCTAGAGGTGGCAGGTGCTTGAGCTAGACAGGGCTAGAGGTTCAAAAATTTCTACACTCTTATCTTTGAACAAAAAGAATAATTAAACTTCTTCCAGTTTTGCAATAAAGGAAAATGGGAAAAAGATAGTTAGAAGGAATCGTATGCTGGAGATATGAAAGCCAGCGGTTAAAATTCACCATGACTAGCTAAATGGGAGGTAACAAAATGGGAGGATATCTCATTTATTTTGCAATAATTATTCTTGTTCCGCTTTGGGCACAAATGAAAGTAAAGGGAGCTTACAGCAAATATTCAAAAGTTCCTTCATCCACTCAAATGAGGGGTGCTGAAGTAGCCAGAAGAATTCTGGATGCAAATGGTTTATATAAAGTTGGAGTTGAAGAAACCAGGGGGCATCTAACGGATCACTATGATCCGCGATCCAAGACAGTCAGACTGTCAGCAACAAATTATCATGGCCATTCTGTGGCTGCTGCTGCAATTGCAGCCCATGAAGTTGGCCATGCCATCCAGGATAATCAGGATTACGCTTTTCTGCGTTTCCGCCATGCGCTCGTACCTGTTGCGAATCTTGGTTCAAACTTCTCCTGGATTCTGATCATGATCGGTTTTTTTGCTGGGTTGAGCGGTATGGTGCTGCTTGGGATTATCTTCATGGCAGCTGCAGTGGTTTTTCAAGTGATTACACTTCCGGTAGAGTTCAATGCTTCCAATCGTGCGATGGATCAGGTAGTATCCCTTGGAATTATCAGAAACGATGAAGAAAGAGAAACAAAAAAGGTATTGAATGCAGCTGCGTTGACATATGTGGCGGCAGCAGCCGTGGCTGTGCTGGAATTGCTGCGTTTAATTCTTATTTACACAGGTATGACCAGATCTGAGTAAAAGCCGGCAATGCCGGCTTTTTTAATAAAAAAAAGTGATGCCCTTGGGACATCACATTGATTTTTAGCGTTCAACCGGCTTTTTATTTTCATCCAGAGTAAAGCCTTCCCCCAGCACATCATGAACAGCTGTGACAGATACAAATGCATGGGGATCAACAGAAGTAATCGCATTTTTTAACCGCACAATTTCATTTCGGCCGACAACACAATACAATACTTCCCGCTCTTTTTTTGTGAAGGAACCATGGCCTTTTAGCACGGTAACCCCCCGATCCATTTCTTTCATGATTTTATCGGCAATTGCATCATTTTGTTCTGATATAATCATGGCTCCTCTAGCTGCATAAGCCCCTTCCTGCATGAAATCAATTACCTTTGCACCCACAAACACAGCAACCAAGGTATACATGGCTTCCCTGTAGTTTAAATATGTAATTAATGATAGGGCAATCACAAAAAAGTCAAAAATGAACATTGTCTTTCCCATGCTGACTCCAGCATATTTATGTACAAGTCTGGCAATTATATCAACCCCGCCTGTTGTGCCTCCAAACCTGAAAATAATGCCAAGACCGATCCCGATAAAAACACCCGCGAATAAAGAAGCAAGAGTCAAATCCTCTTTTAAAGGCATTTCAATCTGGTACCGCTGAAAAATCCATAGGAAAAGCGACACACCTACCGTTCCGATGATGGTATAAAGAAAAACATTCCTGCCCAGAAGTCTCCATCCAATAAAGAAAAGAGGTATATTTAGCAGAAGGTTAGTATAGGAAGGGTCCCACTTGAAAAGGAAGTATAAAAGCAGGGTAATACCGGTGAAACCGCCTTCAGCCAAGTTATTTTGCATATTAAAGTGAACAAGGCCCCATGAAAAAATGGCCGAGCCAAGCAATATGAAAAAAATATTCTTAAATTTTAATCCAGAAAACATATTATCCCTCCGCTGCCTGAATATCACAATACCAAAGCGTATCTAATTATATAAGATACAGATTATAAGAGCAATAATATCTAAGGACAAGAAGCGGCTGACTGTTCATCTTTAAGCAATGATAAAAAATATTTGTAAAATGGCTGAGCTATAGCTTAACATGAAAAGTGGAAATCCCGTATATAGAACATGTAATTAAAAGCTGAGGTGAAAGTATGGAGACTTCAAAAACAATGAAAGACATGCAAACAGACGTTGACAAATATATAAGCCAATTTAAAGAAGGTTATTTCAGCCCATTGGCGATGCTTGCAAGGATGACCGAAGAACTTGGGGAACTATCCAGGGAAGTGAACCATCACTATGGTGAAAAACCAAAAAAATCCACAGAGGATGAAAAGGCTATCGAGGAAGAGCTTGGAGATATGCTCTTTGTTCTAATATGCTTTGCTAATTCCTTAAATATTGACTTAGAAGAAGCACACGATCGTGTCATGAAAAAATTCAGCACACGTGATAAAGACAGATGGACAAGAATTGAAGATTAAAAGGAGAGAGGACAATGGATAAAGTTAAAGTTATTATAGCAGGACCGCGGGGAAGGATGGGAAGTGAAGCCGTTCAGCTCGTTAATCGAACAGAAAACTATGAATTAGCTGCTGTGATCGACCATAAAAATGGCGGTGGGTTTCTTAGCGATTTTGAAGGCTTCTCACAATTTGGGCAAGTTCCGGTATACACAGATCTTGCTCTAGCCTTTCAGGAGCTAAGTCCCGATGTACTGATCGATTTGACAACTCCGGAAGTAGGAATGTTCCACACAAAAACAGCCCTGGAGTATGGTGTAAGGCCTGTTGTTGGAACAACAGGCTTTTCGAAGGAAAACTTGAAAGAACTTGAAGAACTTTGCCAGGAAAAAGGAATCGGCTGTATTATTGCCCCTAACTTTGCACTTGGTGCTGTATTAATGATGAAATTCTCACAATTAGCAGGAAGATATTTTAACGATGTTGAAATTATAGAGCTGCACCATGATCAGAAATTGGATGCTCCATCTGGTACTGCAGTGAAAACAGCAGAAATGATTGCTGATGTAAGAGCGAAAAAAGAGCAGGGCCACTCACAGGAGAAGGAAACGATTCCTGGTGCAAGAGGCGCAAATTTTGATGGCATGCATATACACTCTGTACGTCTTCCTGGCCTGATTGCTCACCAGCAGGTTATGTTCGGGTCGGAGGGACAAACATTGACCATCCGTCATGACTCCTATAATAGAGCTTCCTTTATGTCTGGAGTAAAGCTTGCTGTTGATACAGTTTTAAAAATTGATGCGCTCGTCTACGGCCTCGAAAATATTATTGATTAGAAAGGGGTGCCGACATGAATATTGCCTTAATTGCCCATGATAAGAAAAAGGATGATATTGTTAGATTTGCGATCGCCTATAAATCAATTCTTGCTGATCATGCCCTTCATGCTACCGGAACAACCGGTTCACGCATCATGAAAGAAACAGGCCTTTCCATTCATCGTTTTCAATCAGGGCCACTTGGCGGGGACCAGGAAATTGGTGCTTTAATTGCCAACAATAAAATGGATGTTGTATTTTTCTTCAGAGACCCTCTGACTGTTCAGCCTCATGAGCCAGATGTTTCAGCTTTGGTGCGCCTCTGTGATGTATATGCCGTCCCATTGGCGACTAATATGGGCACTGCTGAAATTATTATTAAAGGACTGGAACGCAATGATTTATCATGGAGGAATATTGTAAGTGAAAAAGGTGACATGAATGAGCCTGGATAATATTGACATTCTGGCATTTGGTGCGCATGCTGATGATGTTGAAATTGGCATGGGCGGCACAATTGCCAAATTTGCCTCAATCGGAAAAAAGATTGGAATATGTGACTTGACCCGGGCTGAGCTTTCTTCTAATGGGACGGTTGAAATCCGTAAAGAGGAATCACTGAAGGCAGCTGATATTCTGGGGGTTAGTGTGCGGGAGAATCTTAATCTGCCTGACAGGGGCTTATTTTATAATCAGGAATACATAAAAAAGATTGCTGAAATGATCCGTAAATATAGGCCTGCTCTTGTGTTTGCGCCATATATGGAAGACAGGCATCCAGACCATGGGCATTGTGCCCGCCTGGTAGAAGAAGCAGTCTTTTCAGCAGGAATCAAGAAATATGAAACAGGCGGCAATTATGCCCCGCATAAGGTGAAAAGCCTGCACTTTTACATGATAAATGGCTTCCATAAGCCTGACTTCCTGATCGATATCTCCTCTTTTATGGATAAAAAAATTGCAGGTCTCGAGTCCTATCAAAGTCAATTTACAAGAAGCCAGGGTTCATTTGATACACCGCTAGTCAACGGTTATATTGAAACTGTTGCAGCGAGGGAAAGCCTATTTGGAAAACAGGCAGGGGTTCAGTATGCTGAAGCTTTTAAAGTTAATAATCCCTTACTGGTAAATATGGATATATTTGGTGGAGAAATATGAGAAAAAAGTTAAAAATAGGTATCACTTGCTATCCCACGGTGGGAGGGTCAGGTGTTGTTGCTACAGAACTGGGGAAAATGCTGGCTGAAAAAGGCCATGAAATACATTTTATATCATCAAGTCTCCCTTTTAGGCTGAAAAGGATGTACCCTAATATTTTTTATCATCAGGTGGATGTAAATCAATACTCCGTATTTCAATATGCTCCTTACGATATCGCGCTTGCAAGTAAAATGGCGGAAGTGATAAAACGTGAGGGCCTTGATCTCCTTCACGTGCATTATGCGATTCCCCATGCAGTTTGCGCGATTTTGGCAAAACAGATGAGCGGAACAGATATCAAGATTGTTACCACACTTCATGGAACTGATATTACAGTTCTCGGGTACGACCCATCGCTTACAGATGCGATCCGTTTTGGAATCGAAAAGTCTGATGGAGTCACAGCTGTTTCCAATGCGTTGATATCACAAACTTATGACCTGATCAAACCTGATAAGTCCATAAGAGCGGTTTATAACTTTATAGATGAAAGAATATACAGGAAAACTGATTCTCTTTACCTTAAAGATGAATATGGCATAACCCCTGGTGAAAAGGTGATCATCCATGTATCTAATTTTCGCAGTGTAAAGCGGGTGCCGGATGTTATTAAAGCCTTTGCAAAAATAACTGAAGAAGTTCCTTCAAAGCTGCTGCTAGTAGGAGACGGACCGGAAATGAGCGTTATATGCCGGCTGGTGAATGATCTGAAGCTTAAAGACAGGGTCTTGTTTTTGGGAAAGCAGGATAATGTGGAGGAGCTTTACAGCATCAGTGATTTAATGCTCTTATTATCGGAAAAGGAAAGCTTTGGACTGGTTGCTCTTGAGGCAATGGCATGCGGAGTGCCATGCATCGGCACAGATGTCGGTGGAATTCCCGAAGTAATCAGCGATGGTGAGACCGGATATATTTGCACTTTGGGTGATATAACTAATATCTCGCTAAAAGCAATTAAATTGCTTACTGATGAGAAACTGCTTGACAGGTTTTCTTCACAATCCATTTCGCATGCAAAAGACAGGTTCAGCGCAGCCCGCATTGTCATTCAATATGAAGAGCTTTATTATGAACTTCTGGAAAAAGGTGACCTTTGATGAATGAAGCTTTTGCAAAGGCAGTTCCTGTGCTCGAGAAGTTAGAAGCTGCAGGTTTTGAGGCCTATTTTGTAGGAGGCTCTGTCAGGGATTATATTCTTGGAAAAGAAATTGCAGACGTCGATATTGCTACTTCGGCTACCCCTGAAGAAGTAAAAACCATATTCTCAAGAACACTTGATGTGGGTATTGAGCATGGCACTGTGGTGGTTCTATATCATGGCATACCCTATGAAATTACAACCTTCCGAACAGAGGCTGAATACCTGGATTTTCGGCGGCCTTCAGAAGTGCAATTTATCAGATCACTGGAAGAGGATTTGAAAAGAAGAGATTTTACGATGAACGCGATTGCCATGGATAAAGAAGGGCTGCTTATCGATCCTTTTAATGGCAGGGGCGCTATAGAGGAAAAAAAAATTTGCACTGTAGGCAAGCCTGCTGAGAGATTTACTGAAGATGCCCTTCGAATGATGAGAGCAGTCCGCTTTTTCAGCCAGCTGGCATTTGAGATTGATAAAAACACTTATGATGCTTTGGCATCCCTGTCACATTTACTTGAAAACATAGCAGTGGAAAGAAAGCTGGCAGAGTTCGAAAAGCTATTAGCGGGAACGGGCAGGATGAAAGCTCTAAAGGTAATTGCGGAAACAGGATTGTCTAATTGTCTGCCAAAAATGTCAGGCTTCCAACAGGAATTAAAAGAAGCAGAAAATTATAATGGAGCAGATCTGACAGGAGATGAAATGTGGGCCTTTCTTGCGTGTATTTTTAAGTTGGACGAGTCACAGGCTGAAGCTTTTCTGAAGAACTGGAAACTGCCTGTAAAGAGAACAAAAAAGATAGTGTCGATTATCAGCTGGATCCGGTACAGGGCCAAAAACCACTGGGAGGCCTATTCCCTTTATCAGGCAGGGGACAAGTTCCTGAACGCGGAACGGGTGCGCAACGTAATCTTGCATGAGGACTCAAGCAGGGGAACAGATAGCCTGCTGAGTCAATATAATTCTCTGCCGATTAAAGAAAGAAGCGATCTTCAGCTTACTGGAGATCAGCTGATGGATTGGTTTGGCAAACCTCCTGGTCCCTGGATTAAAGCGGAGCTTGAAAAAACCGAAAAAGCAGTCTTGCGCGGCGAATTGAATAATAGCAATGAATCCATAAGGGAGTGGCTCATAAAGTGCAATCAGTAATCAGGAACAAATTGATTGATGCTTTTACGAAAAGCAATGAGGAATACCTTTCAGGCCAGTATTTAGCTGACCTGATTGGCTGTTCAAGAACGGCTGTGTGGAAGCATATTGAAGAGCTGAGGAGAGAAGGCTTTGAATTGGAAGCGGTCAGAAGAAAAGGTTATCGGATAACAAAAACACCTGAAAAAGTTACTCCTGATGAAATCAGGCTTGGTTTGCAGACTGAAACACTTGGACGCCAGATTCATCATGAAGAAAGTGTTGATTCAACTCAGAAGATTGCCCATCGCCTTGCATACGAGGGTGCGCAGGAAGGAACGGTCGTCATTGCGGAAGAACAGCTGTCAGGCAGGGGAAGAATGGACAGGAGATGGCATTCTCCAAAATCAACAGGCATATGGATGAGTGTAATTCTAAGGCCGAACATTCCACCTCCGAAAGCACCGCAGCTTACGCTGATTACAGCAGTGGCTGTTGTACAGGCAATTGAAGAGCTGACAGATTTAACACCGCAAATTAAATGGCCGAATGATATTTTGATGAACGGGAAAAAGGTTACAGGAATTCTGACAGAACTGCAGGCGGATGCCGATCGGATTATTTCGATTATCATTGGAATTGGCATCAACGTTAACCAGCAGCTTGATGATTATCCCGATGAGCTTAAAGAAATTGCCACTTCATTATCCATTGAAAAAGGCGAAAAGCTTTCAAGAGCTAAGCTGATTAAGATCCTGCTTGGCAAATTGGAAAACCTGTATAAACTTTATTTAGAGAAGGGCTTTTATCCGATTAAGCTTTTATGGGAAAGTTATGCGGTCAGCATTGGCAAAAATCTTACTGCAAGAACGATTACCGGAAGCATATATGGCAAGGCCCTTGGCATAACCGAGGATGGGGTCCTGATGATTGAAGACAGCAGCGGGAAAGTCCATCACGTATATTCTGCAGACATTGAGCTGGATGTATAGAATGCTGGCCTGAAAGTTTTTATAGCCAACTCATTTGCATTTTTGATATACTTTTTATGGGCAGTATCCTTAACAGAACTGCACCTATTTTAAGGAAACACAAAAATAATATATCTGCCTAGATCCAAAAAATGGACCGGGACAGAGGGATGAACTGATATATGAGCTATTGCAAAATCCTTCTGCCATCAGAAGGGTTTTTTTAATGTTCTGTTTTTTATAACTCATTATAGTTTTATTGCCTCTTCCTGCATAAGGAGGACGAATGATGAAGCAAACAACAGACTTTTCAAAAATGAAGGAAAATGATGAGAAAATTGTAATGCTGACCGCCTATGATTTTCCTGCCGCCAAACAGGCTGAAAAAGCCAATGTGGACATGATACTTGTGGGGGATTCGCTTGGTATGGTAGTGCTGGGCTATGATTCAACCGTTCCTGTTACGATGGAGGATATGATTCATCACGGAAAAGCTGTTAAACGGGGGGCACAACATACATTCATTGTGATTGACATGCCGTTTATGAGCTATCATTTGTCCGTGAAAGATACACTCTTAAATGGAGCAAGACTCATTCAGGAGACTGGTGCACATGCTGTTAAGCTTGAAGGCGGTGATGAAGTCGCACAACAAATCAGGGCGTTAACAAAAGCTGGCATTCCAGTTGTTGCCCACCTTGGCCTGACACCACAATCCGTTGGCGTCCTGGGAGGCTATAAGGTTCAGGGAAAAAACGCTGAAGCAGCCAGAAAGCTGATTGATGATGCCAGGGAATGTGAGAGAGCCGGAGCCTTTGCTCTTGTCCTTGAGTGTGTTCCAAAACAGCTGGCAAAGCAGATCACGGAGGAATTAATGATTCCAGTCATTGGCATCGGGGCAGGCAAGGATACAGATGGACAGGTCCTTGTGTACCATGATGTATTAGGATACGGTGTAGATCGTGTTCCAAAGTTCGTGAAACAGTATGAAAACCTGAACCCGATAATCGGCGACAGCCTTACTAAGTATACCGATGAAGTGAAGAATGGAGCATTCCCTGATGATTCCCATTCTTTCAGGATGAAAGAGGAAGAGCTGCTGTTTCTGTATGGAGGAAAAGCATGAGAACGATTACTGATATAAGAGAAATGCAAAGGATTGCTTTACAGCTTAAGAAGGAAGGAAAAGCAATCGGTTTTGTCCCGACAATGGGCTATTTGCATGAAGGTCATCTTTCGTTATTAAGGAATGCCAGGAAAGAAAATGATGTAACAGTGGTCAGTATCTTTGTCAATCCGCTGCAATTTGGCCCTGCAGAAGATTTGGCGACATACCCAAGGGATTTCGAGCGTGACAGCAGCCTTGCAGAGACAGAGGGCTGCGATTATATTTTCTTTCCTTCAGCAGATGATATGTATCCTGCAGCATTGTCGGTAACGGCTAAGGTACAGGAGCGGACAGATGTTTTATGCGGAAAATCACGTCCCGGACATTTTGATGGGGTTGCCACTGTCCTGATAAAACTGTTCAACATTGTTCAGCCGGATAAAGTGTATTTCGGGATGAAGGATGCCCAGCAGGTGGCCGTCGTGGACGGGCTTGTAAGAGATTTTAATATTCCAGTGGAGATTGTCCCTGTTCAGACGGTCAGGGAAGAAGATGGTCTTGCTAAGAGCTCACGGAACGTGCATCTTTTGCCGGAAGAACGCGATCAGGCCGCTGCTCTCCATCAAAGTCTTAAAATGGCGGAGGCTCTGATAGCTGAAGGGGAATACGATTCCGTGAGGGTTCTTAGCAGCATCAGGGAATTTATTGAAAAAAACACAAGCGGGGAAATAGATTATATTGAAATTCTATCTTATCCTGATCTTAAACAGCTCTCCCTTCTGGAAGAGAAGATCATTATCGCTATGGCCGTTAAATTCAATAAGGCCCGTTTAATAGATAACGCAATAATATCAGTGAAAAAAGAAAGCTAAGGGAGGAAGGCAGCATGTTTCGCACCATGATGAATGGCAAGATCCATCGTGCAACAGTAACAGAAGCCAATCTAAATTATGTTGGCAGCATCACTATTGATACGGACATTATTGAAGCTGTTGGAATGGCACCCAATGAAAAGGTTCAAATCGTCAATAATAACAATGGTGCAAGATTTGAAACCTATATTATTCCAGGAAAAAGAGGCAGCGGAGTAATCTGCGTGAATGGTGCAGCTGCACGTCTTGTTCAGGAAGGCGATATTGTCATTATCATTTCTTATGCTCTTGTTCCGGATGAAAAGGTCCCTTATCATGAACCGAAGGTAGCCATAATGGACAGCAGCAATCGGATCGCTGACATGATACATGCAGAGCCGGAAAGTACAGTGCTATAATGTATTTTAATTAGAGCGGAACTCTTATGGAGCTTCGGCTCTTTTTTATAATCGGCAGTGAATAAGGGACCTGAGCAGGTGGAAGAAAATAAAGAGGGAAAAGTATTTGCCTTTTTCTTTTTCCGTTTTTATGATACCTTTTGAATGACTGAATATGAGGTGTTAGCCATGGGTAATAAATATGTTGTAGTGGATTTGGAAACAACCGGAAACGCCCCGAAAAAAGGCGATAAAATAATACAATTCGCTGCTGTGGTGATCGAAAACGGAAAAATTACAGAGCAATACTCCTCCCTTATAAATCCGGAGCAATCTATTCCCCCTTTCATAGAAGAACTGACTGGCTTGTCAGATGAAATGGTCGAGGATGCTCCGCTATTTTCGGAGGTTGCCCCTAAAGTCCTGACATTGCTCGAGGGTGCCTATTTTGTCGCTCACAATGTTTTGTTTGATTTGTCCTTTTTACAGGAAGAATTGATTGAAGCGGGATATAACGGGTTTTACGGTCCAGTTCTTGATACAGTGGAGATGGCCCGAATTCTTTTTCCCACCGCAGATAGCTACAAATTATCGGACCTTGCTCTCCGGGAAGGCCTTAATCATGAACGCCCCCATCAGGCAGACAGCGATGCATATGTTACCGCTGAGCTCCTGTTAATATTATTAAACAAGCTTAAAAACCTTCCTCATACCACCATAGAACAGCTGCATAAGCTGTCTGGAGGATTAAAGAGTGATCTTGATATATTATTGGACGAGCACATTTTAATTAATGAAAGTAAGATTGAACAATTGGCTGATGATATTGAAGTTCACAGAGGAATTGCTTTAAAAAAAGGAACGGAACGACAGGAATCTGTAAGCCCCGGATTTTTGGGCTTTCCTTTCAGTGATGGGGAAAAACAGGCATTGTTCATTAAAGCTTTCCCTTCCTATGAAAAAAGGCAAGGCCAGTTTATCATGATGGATTCGGTTTATGAAGCCTTTAGAAATAAACAGCATGCATTAATAGAGGCAGGGACTGGTGTTGGGAAATCCCTGGCATACCTTGTTCCGGCGGCTTTACATGCAAAGGAGAGCGGCAGAACTGTCGTTATCAGTACATATACAACACAGCTGCAGGAGCAGCTGCTTTCTAAGGATGTTCCACTGCTGCAAAAAATGCTGTCATTCCCGCTCAGAACTGTTTTGCTCAAGGGGAGAAGCCACTATATCAGCCTTGCGAAGTTCGTTCAAACGCTTAGAGATGATGAAGATAATTATGATACAATCCTCAGCAAAATGCAGATTCTGGTATGGCTCCTGGAGACTGACGCTGGTGATATTGATGAATTAAACCTGTCAAGCGGCGGGATGATTTACTGGAGCAGAATAAAGAATGATGAAACAGCTTTTTTGCAGGATAAGTCGTGGATATCGAGAGATTTTTATCTGAGGGCAAGAAAGGAAGCACAAAAGGCAGATATCATAATTACAAATCATTCACTGCTTTTAACGGATCTTACTGCAAGTAATGCTATTTTGCCGGAATTCAGCCATGTGGTGATCGATGAGGGGCATCATTTTGTTAAGGCTTCCGGGAAACATTTCGGGAACAAGCTGGATTATTTATCAGTGCGGCTGATGCTTGGACAAATTGGAATGATGGAACAGAAACAGCTCTATTATAAGCTTGAGAAGCTGGTGGAAGAGAAAGCAGGGACACGGGATGATTTCATGCATTCTTTTGAAGTCAACCAATTAATAGCCGATATTCTCCATGAAATGGATGAATTGTTCAGAGTAATAGCGATTTATGCTAAAAAGTACAATAAAGCAAAAAAAAGCGTAAATCGAATTTCAGTAAGATTTAATAAAAGTGCTGCCAATAAGGAAACGAAGGCTGTATTAGCGAGTGCCGAACGTTTTGGATTTATGCTTAAAGATTTAATCCAGGCTATTGACAGTCGTGTATGCGCAGTTTCAGCAATTAAATCGGCCCTCTCTCTTGAGGAAAAAGCATTAATGGAGGAAGTGGCTTCTATTTTGGATGATTTGCGGGATATGAATGAAGACTTAAACCATATCTTTCATTTGCCGGCCGCGGAATTTGTTGTATGGGTAGAAATGGATACGCGCTCAGCACAAAATGCCACAACGGTTTATGCACAGCCTGTATCGGTTTCTGAATACCTTAATGATCAATTCTTCAGCCGAAAGGAAAGTACGGTCATTACATCTGCCACTTTATCTGTAAAAAATTCCTTCAGTTTTATCGTTAAGGAATTAGGGCTGGAGGAACAGCAATGCACTCTGAAGCAAATTCAATCTCCTTTTGATTATCAGAATCAGGTTAAGCTAGTGGTTTCTGATGATTTGCCTGAAGTTAATGCAGTACCGCTCGAGGAGTATGTGGCATCCATAACCGAGCATATTATTTCAATTGCGGAAGCAGCAAAGGGAAGAATGCTGATTCTTTTCACTTCGCATGAAATGTTAAGGAGAACCCATGAGCTTATCAAGGAATCAGGGTTCCTGGAGGACTATGCTATCATCGCACAGGGTGTAACAAGCGGGAGCAGATCAAGGCTAACGAGAAATTTCCAGCGTTTTGATAAAGCCATTCTCTTAGGGACAAGCAGCTTTTGGGAAGGTGTGGATATCCCGGGTGAGGATTTATCCTGTCTTGTAATCGTAAGATTGCCTTTTTCACCCCCTGATGAACCGATGGCACAGGCAAAAAATGAGCAAATTGCCAACAAAGGAAAAAACCCGTTTTCCGAATACTCATTGCCCGAGGCAATTATCCGCTTCAAGCAGGGTGTTGGGAGATTAATCAGAACAAGTACAGACAGGGGTGTAATCGTGATATTCGACCGGAGAATCATCACCGCAAGATATGGAAAAGCATTCCTGGATTCCATTCCGCCCATTCCTGTCGAGAAAAGCAATATTGATGAAATTGTCGATTTGATTAATAATTGGCTATAAACGTTCCGTGTATTTTCACTTTCATTCTTTTTTTGATGAACAAACGTCTGTTATAGCAGGATAAATTTAGATGATTAACACATTATAAATTTGTTGGGTTTTAATAAATCCTCAGTCTGCTTTTGTTTCAATGTAGGAGGAATGGAAAGATGAACGTGCTGTTCGCCTTTATGCTGCTGTTTGCGAATTGGTATTACATACCGAAAGATTCACCGGCAGTTCCAGTTAAAGTGGAAAGCATTGACCTAAAACTAAAAAGCGATGAACTGGCTTTTACGTTTTTTTCTCTATCTGATGGCGAGTCTGCCTTAATACATCATGGAAATGATGAAAAAGTCCTAATTAACACCGGTGGGCAAGGAACAGAGGGAGAATTAAAAAAGCTTCTTGATTTATATGGCGTAAACCAGATTTCAGCAGTCATCCTGACAGATGAGCAATTATATAATAAGGCAAACCTTAAATGGCTTATCAAAAACTTCGGGGTAAGGGAAATTATAGCGGATGAATCTGCAGTTTCAGAGCTGAAGTCGGAGAAAGGAATAAGTGATCTGGATTTTCATGTCTGGAATCAGAATACGAAGCAGCAGCTTTTTCCGGAATTACATGCAGAAGTTCTATACGAAGGCAGTGACCTGGGGGAAGGAATGGATATTTCCTTTACATTCGATAGACATCGGATATTGTTTATGAACTCCACAAGTCCGGAAGCTAAAGAGTTGCTTATGGGAAAAGTGTTATCGAATGTTAATATTGTTAAACTTCCTGCATTTGGAGGGAATGGCTCTATATCAGAAGAGATGATCAAACATCTGGATCCCCAGATCGCTATTCTTTTTTATAGACCATCCATAAAACCTGATACGGATCTGTTTCGACTGTTAAATGATGCCTGGGTTGATGTATATTTTACAAGAAAGCACGGAACCATCACCATCAAATTTACAGATGTTAACTATGAGTTATTCACGATTTTCCAGGGTGAGGAGTTCCAATAAACAGAAAATTAACCTTCACGAAAAATTCCCAGGGAAGATTTTGTGAAGGCAATTAATTTTTTGCGGCTAATTATTTGCACTCAGCTAATTCTTTCCCCTTGAAAAGGCAGGAAACGAAAAAGCTGCGCTCTTGGCGCAGCATGACGTGGTGGACCAGAAGAAAATTTGTTATTGTTTTAATACCAGTTAATCATTTCTGCTGTTATACTGTTACTGAGATTTATTTCTTTGTAGAATTAGTTTAACCCTAACGGTTGGGTATATAAGTTACAAATATTGTAGAGGCTGAGGAGGAATTCCAGAATGGAAAGCAAAATTGAGGTTTTATCTACCGTGAAGATCCAGCAAAGCCCGGATCTGTATAAAATTGTTGATGCACTGAACAGAACGTTAAAAGAAAAAGACTTGATGTTCGGTTTGGCGCTTGATCAGGAAGATCAAAATAAAGCGATTTTTACGATTTATCGTACATAAAAGAGTGATTGAGACATGAAAAAAGTATTATGGGGTATCATTATTCTGCTTGTCATAAGCATTGGAGCAGGCTCTTTCATATATTTAAACAGCATGAAGCCGGTGAGGGCAGCAGAATCAAAGGCAGTTGAGCTGGCGAAACAGGAAACCGATCTTGCTGAAGCTGAAGATTTCAATTTATATCATGGGACTGAGACCTTCTATGTGATCGAAGGCAAAGATCATGATGATACAAGCATATATGTGTGGGTTCCGGAAAAAAAGGGGAAAATCATCTCACTGAAGCAATCTGATGGAATTTCCCAAAATGAAGCCATTAACAGACTTAAGCAGGAGAAAAATTCTGCTGAGATCATGTCTGTCCGGCTGGGCATGGAGAAAAATATTCCATTATGGGAAATTCATTACCGTTCCGGCAATAATTTAATAAATTATTATTATATAGATTTTAAAACAGGAGAATGGCTTAAAAAAATTGAAAACCTGTAGCCTTAGGCAATCACCGCCACAGTGCAGGAGGAAATCGGGAGGAAGCAAGCAATGGAGATTCAATTGGCAAGAAGAGTAAAAGCATTAACACCATCAACAACTCTGGCAATCACTGCTAAAGCAAAAGAGCTAAAGGCCCAGGGACATGATGTGATCGGATTGGGAGCAGGCGAGCCGGATTTTAATACGCCACAGCATATCATTGATGCTGCCGTGAAATCCATGAATGAGGGACATACAAAATATACACCATCGGCAGGTCTTCCAGCATTAAAGAAAGAAATCGCAAACAAGTTTAAAAAAGATCAGGGACTTGAATATGATGCTTCACAAATCATCGTAACCAACGGGGCAAAGCACGGCTTATATACACTGTTCCAGGTGTTGCTGAATGAAGGGGATGAAGTCATAATCCCGATCCCATATTGGGTCAGCTATCCTGAACAGGTTAAACTTGCAGGCGGTGTTCCTGTTTATGCAGAGGGAAGAGAAGAAAATGATTTTAAAATCACTCCGGAACAGCTGGCCAAAAGCATAACGGATAAAACCAAGGCTGTTATTATTAACTCCCCTAGCAACCCGACTGGCATGCTTTATTCTGCGGAAGAATTAAAGGAGCTTGGAGAAGTATGTTTAAAGCATAATGTACTGATCATTTCTGATGAAATTTATGAAAAACTGGTATATGGCGGCAATCAGCATACTTCGATAGCTGAGCTTTCACCTGAGCTTAAGGAACAAACCATTATAATTAACGGAGTGTCCAAATCCCATTCTATGACAGGCTGGAGAATTGGATATGCTGCAGGCAATAAGAGTATTATTAAAGCCATGACCAACCTTGCCAGCCACAGTACATCCAACCCGACAACAACAGCACAATATGGCTCGATCGCCGCATATGCCGGGCCGCAGGATACACTGGAAGAAATGAGAGAAGCATTCGAACATCGATTAAACGTTATCTATGATAAATTAATCAGTATTCCAGGCTTTACCTGTGTAAAGCCTCAAGGAGCATTTTACCTGTTTCCTAATGTAAAAAAGGCAGCAGAAATGACCGGATTTACGAGTGTCGATGAATTTGTGGAGGCACTTCTGGAGGAAGCGATGGTTGCAGTCATTCCTGGATCTGGTTTTGGCGCTCCGGATAATATCCGTTTATCCTATGCAACTTCTCTTGAATTATTAGAAAAGGCAGTGGAACGGATGCACGGATTTGTTGAAAAGAACTTAAAATAATAGTAAAACGGGAAAGCCGGATCGTATCCGGCTTCCTTCCATGTTTTCAGGCCAATTAGAGCGTGTAATATTTTACTGTTATTGCTTGTCAATGTGCTTGAAGGTATAATATATAGCGATACATAAGAAGTGATTGTTTAGATTTTTTTGGAGGGAACATAAATTGATAAAAACAACAATTTCTCAAGTTCATAAATATGTTGATCAGGAAGTTACCATCGGTGCCTGGATTGCCAACAAGCGTTCAAGCGGAAAGATTGCGTTTTTGCAGCTGCGCGATGGTACTGGATTTATTCAAGGTGTTGTAGTAAAAGCGGAAGTGCCGGAGGAAATCTTCCAAGGTGCAAAATCAGTTACTCAGGAATCCTCCGTATATGTGACGGGCAGGATTCAAAAGGACGAGCGTTCTCCTTTCGGATTTGAAATGCTTGTAACAGGCCTTGAAGTTATTCATCAGGCTATCGATTACCCTATTACGCCAAAAGAACATGGAACTGAATTCCTGATGGACAATCGTCATTTATGGCTGCGCTCCCGCCGGCAGCATGCAGTCATGAAGATCAGAAATGAAATTATCCGGTCAACTTATGAGTTTTTCAATGAGCAAGGTTTTTCCAAGGTTGACCCGCCAATTCTTACGGGAAGCGCACCGGAAGGCACGTCTGAACTTTTTGCAACAAAGTATTTTGATGAAGATGCTTATTTATCACAAAGCGGTCAGCTTTATATGGAAGCAGCTGCAATGGCTCTTGGGAAAGTATTTTCATTCGGGCCGACCTTCCGTGCTGAAAAATCCAAAACTCGCCGGCATTTAATCGAATTTTGGATGATTGAGCCAGAAATGGCTTTTTGTGAATTTGATGAAAACTTGAAGGTTCAGGAAGAATATGTTGCTCATATTGTTCAGTCCGTACTTAAGAATTGTTCAATTGAACTTAAAACACTTGGCCGTGATACAGAGAAGCTTGAGAAAATTACGGCTCCATTCCCGCGCATAACGTATGATGAAGCAATTAAGTTTCTTCAGGAAAAAGGCTTTGAAGACATTCAGTGGGGAGACGACTTTGGAGCACCCCATGAGACAGCTATTGCAGAAAGCTATGATAAGCCAGTCTTTATCACGCACTATCCAACTTCACTGAAGCCTTTCTATATGCAGCCGGATCCTTCAAGAGAAGATGTTGTACTATGTGCCGACTTGATTGCACCTGAAGGATATGGAGAAATCATCGGCGGCTCTGAGCGGATACATGATTATGACCTGCTTAAGCAGCGCATTGATGAACATAAATTAGATCTGGATGCTTACAAGTGGTACCTGGAGCTTCGCCAATATGGTTCAGTGCCTCATTCCGGATTTGGTCTTGGGCTTGAAAGAACAGTTGCATGGATCAGCGGCGTCGAGCATGTACGTGAAACGATTCCTTTCCCTCGATTATTAAACCGTCTATATCCATAATGAAAAATGAATTATTAACCAAAGCAAAAATCCGCCTTCCGCGGATTTTTTGCTTCTTCCGGTTTCGTTAGAACATTCAGAAGAAGGAAGTCAAGCTGAATCTTCATGGAAAAGTTACCGTTTTTTCAACTCACTTTGGTCACTATGTTCATGATATACTGAGAAGGAGGTGTCCCGAATGTCTAAAAATAGTTTATTGAAATGGCTTCAGGAAGGAAATATTTCAATACCTGGAGTCCTGCTGTCACAATATAAAGAAATGAATTTGAATGAGCATGAACTCGTCCTGATACTTCATGTAATTTCCTATATTGAACATGGGAACGAATTTCCCACCCCTGTAGAATTATCTTCCCGCATGACCATTTCTATGGCTGAATGTACGGAAATGCTCAGAAAACTAATCCAAAAAGGCTTTATTGATATTAAAGACAGCTACTCTGCCGATGGAATCAGATATGAAAGTTACCATCTTGATCCGCTTTGGGAGAAGCTCATTGATCAGTTTCTGCTCAGCGGTAAAAAAGGGGAAGCTGCTAAGATGCAGCAGGAGGAAACAGATCTATATACCTGCTTTGAAAGGGAGTTTGGCAGGCCGCTTTCACCTTTTGAATGTGAAACGCTTGCGCTCTGGATGGATGATGATCACCATGATCCCCATATTATAAAAGCTGCTTTAAGAGAATCTGTCCTGTCCGGTAAACTGAATTTCAGATATATAGACAGGATTCTTTTTGAATGGAAAAAGAACGGCATAAAAACGATTGAACAGGCTAAAAGCTATGGAAAAAAATTCAGGCAGAACCAAGCACAGCAAAGGACGAAGAGGGAGGATGCTCCGTCTCAGACAGCGAAATCCGTTCCCTTTTATAATTGGCTTGAACAGTAAGCAGGCACTGCTGCGCGAAAAATAATGAAGATAGTAAGTTGGTGATTTCTTTGTTAAATAAAACACAAATTAGACACTGCCTTGATGCAATGGGAGAAATGTTCCCGGAAGCACATTGCGAATTGAATCATTCCAATCCGTTTGAACTGGTCATAGCAGTGGCACTGTCTGCACAATGTACTGATGCACTGGTTAACAAAGTGACAAGGAACCTGTTTCAAAAGTATAAAACCCCCCAGGATTACCTGAATGTTTCCATAGAGGAACTGCAGGAGGATATCCGCTCCATTGGTCTTTATCGTAACAAAGCCAAAAATATCCAAAAGCTATGCAGATTGCTTCTCGATGAATATGAAGGGGAAGTGCCTCGCGACAGAGACGAGCTGACAAAGCTTCCAGGAGTAGGACGTAAAACTGCTAATGTCGTTGTCTCAGTTGCTTTTGGAGTGCCTGCCATTGCAGTTGATACTCATGTTGAACGAGTCAGCAAAAGGCTTGGTTTCTGCCGCTGGAAGGACTCTGTACTGGAAGTTGAAAAGGCATTGATGAAGAAAGTGCCGATGGATGAATGGTCAATTACACATCATCGTATGATTTTTTTTGGAAGATATCACTGTAAGGCACAGAATCCACAATGTGAGATCTGCCCGCTGCTTGATTTATGCCGGGAAGGCAAAAAACGAATGAAGGTGAAGCAGGCAAAATGACCGGAGAAATCGTCATTCCTGTTAAAGAACAATTATGCCATTCCCTGTTTTATAAAAGGGGTGATTCATTAGCAGTAATAGAAGAATCCCTTTTCGCTTATCAGCCGCTGCCGCCCTTTTTATATGAAGCTGCTTTTTATGCAGGGATCCCTGCAGTAAGACCATGGGAAAACAATGCTGAATATATTCCATTTTTGTTTAATGAGTGGGCAGGACAGAAAGATCTTCTTGGTATGCACTTCACAAACCGGGACCAGAAAGCTGCTCTAGATCCGATGAAAGTATCTTTGGGAGTATTTTTACAGTTGCTGTATTGGACAAACAGCAAGCCGGTAAACCTTCAGGAAGATCCCGGGGAATTGACAATTAAGCCAGTAAACCTAAAAGAGCGGCTGGATTTCATTGCTGCACGACCGGCTTTTTATCATTCATATATACAGCTGTCTGAGCTAATGACTGAAATGGAAAAGCAATATATGAAGATGTTTACATTGGAACAAATGAAGAAAAAGCGCTGATTCAACTGAATCAGCGCTTTTTCTTCATTTAATTCCGGCCTCCACTAGATTCAGACCCGTTACCGGAAGTTCCTCCGGTGTCACCGCCAGTTCCAGCTCCTGCTCCGGTACCAGTATCACCATCACCTGAACCTTCGCCATTACCTTCACCGTTTCCGGCTCCTTCACCATCACCTTCACCATCTCCGGATCCGTCGCCATCACCATTTCCAGACCCGTCGTCATCTTGGTTTCCGTCCTGGCCGTCTTCACCATTTTGTTCTTCTTGACCTTCCTGTTCTTCTTCGCCAGTTCCATCCTGCCCCTCATTTTCTGTTTCATCTTCTTCGATGATGCTTGGGTCCGGGATTTCTACTTTTATAGAAGCAGGATCACTTTGCTGGTCACCGTTAAATGCAGTTACTTTAAAGGTATAAACAGCACCTGGCTGAGGGTTTGCAATTTTTAAGCCTTTTTCTGAAGTAACGCTAAGCTGCTGATCTCCGCCTTCATTTACGGATACAGTCACTTCAAATTGAGTGCCTTCTGCATCTTCCGGGTAATCCCATGATAATGTGATCTCATTTGCCTCCTGGTCAAAGTTCGCTGACAGGCCAGAAGGAGAGTCCAGTTTATCAAACTTCTCTGACACCTGTGTCGGAGCATTGCCTTTTACAGCATACTCATAAATGATTTGTTCCTTAGGTGTGTATTGGCTCGCCAATTTGGCAGGATTGCTGCCTTTTTCAATGGCTACCTTCTCTACAGAGTTAGGGGCCTTGAAGTCTTCTGTTTCTTTGCCTTCTGATACATGTGCCATTATGCTGCTGAAAAGTTTTTGGGCAATTTTTTGCTCATCGCCGGCCGGGATATAGTTTTTTCTATCCTGATAGCCGGTCCAGACAGCCGCGGTATAGTTAGTTGTATAGCCTGCAAACCAGGCATCAGGCACGGCACCTCTAGGTATTCCAAATTCCTGTTCCTGTTCATCCGTGTAGTTTGTAGTCCCTGTTTTTCCTGCTACAGGCAATCCTGGAACATCAGCCAGACGGCCGGTCCCGTAAGATGATTTAACTGCACTTTTCAGCATGTCACTGATCATAAATGCTGTATAATCTTTCATCACTACTTCAGATTCAGGTTTCAAATCAAGCTTCGTGCCGTCACGCATTTCAATTTGCTTGATGGCGTGTGGCTCAGTGTAGAAGCCATTGTTTCCAAATGCACTGTATGCACCTGCTACCTGAAGAGAAGAAACCTCATAAGCGCCGATAGAATAGGACTCATACATCTCTTCTATTGGAATTCCTAATTTATTGGTGAATTCCAATGCTTTATCAGTCCCGACTTCCTGAAGTGTTTTCAGAGCCGGAATGTTGCGGGAGCGGGCAAGGGCCTCACGCATTGACATAGGACCCATGTGCTTTCCATCCCAGTTATTGATTTTCGTACCACCGGAATAGGTGTGAGGTTCATCAACAATCGTCTGGTAAGTTCCCCATTTTAGATATTCGATTGCTGGTCCATAATCGACAATTGGTTTAAAGGTTGAACCGGCATGTCTTTTTTGATCCACGGCAAAGTTAAAGCCGCGTTTTACTTCCTGGTTGCGTCCTCCGCCGATTGCTCTGATTTCACCCGTTTTAGTATCGAGCAACGTTATTCCAGCCTGAAACTCGTCATCAGGGTATGTCACAGCTGCATCAGTATTCAAGATATTTTCCACGTGATTCTGTGCATTTGGATCAAGTGTCGTATAAATTTTCAGTCCATCAGAATACGGATTTAAATCTGGATATTTTTCTTCCACCTCATCCAAGACGACGTCAACGAAAGAATCATATTCAGATTCATTGGTTTCGCGTTTTTCTTCAGCAACAAGTGTAGATTCCACAGGAACCTTTTGGGCTGCTTCCATCTGTTCTTTTGTGATAAAACCATGCTGATTCATCAGTGAAAGGACAATATTTCTCCTTTTCTCTGCTTTGTCAGGATGATCAAAAGGATTATAATTGTTCGGGCTCTGCGGCATGCCGGCTAAAAGGGCGGCTTCATGAAGCTCCAGTTCATCCAATTCTTTATCGAAGAAAATTTTCGATGCCGTTAAAACACCATGTCCTTCAGACATATAAATCTTGTTCACATACATTTCAAAGATTTCCTGTTTTGTATACTTGCGTTCAAGCTGGAAGGCAAGCCAGGCTTCCTGTGCTTTCCTGCTAAGCGTTTTTTCATTATTTAAGAAGGAGTTCTTTACCACCTGCTGTGTAATCGTACTTGCCCCTTCAGAGCCAAATCCGCGAGTTACGTTGGCTATTACTGCACCGCCTAAACGGATTAAGTCCATTCCATTATGTTTATAAAAGCGGACATCCTCCGTTGCCAAAAAGGCGTCTTCCACAAGTTTTGGGATGTCTTCATAAGCGACATAATCCCGGTTTTCCGAGCCTACATCTGTAATGAATTCACCTTCCATATCGTAAATCTGTGAAGAAATGGGATCCTTCAGCAATTTTTCATCAAGCTTTGGTGCGTCTTTCACCATAAAAGCAAAAGCGCCTGCTCCTAAGAGCATTCCAGCAATGCCCAGGGCAATCAAAATAAGGAAAATACGTTTAAAAGTGCCTGTGCCTTTTTTCTTGCCCTTCTTTTTAGGCTTGGATTGCTGTTTTCGGCGCTCCTCCCTTGATTGATATTTTTCTGTCATATCTATGTTCATCCTTTCTGACAATGGAACTGTAAATTAATTATTTAAGGGTATAAAGATAATCTATTATCTTAATATAGTCAATCCTGGGCTGAAATCCAAGCGGAATGTAATGGCCATTCATTTCAATTTCACCCTTGGTGATTGACTTTCTCCCCCCATCCTTCATCCTCTCCCAGTATGAGAGTAAATGATGTGCCTCTAACAGGAAAACTTCTTCGGTAGCCGAGAAGCGGAGGAGGACAAAACAAATCCCTTGCTGGGCTAAAACTTTTTCCATGTGCTTTACCTGGTGCTCATGGAAATTCTTTAAAGGGAAGGAGGTCGTGTTCTGGGTTTCTTTTGCTTCAAAATCAATATACCTGCCTTTGTAGACACCATTATAATCAGTTGTTGATGCTTGTTTGAAATAAGCTTCTTTAATAACAGCTGCACTTCTCTTTGGATAATCGACCTGTACGATTTGAACAGGCGTGGGCTTTTTATGAATAGTGGCTATTCCATGTTCCAAATAGAATTCATTAGTTTCATTTATATCTTCCTCCAGTGTCATTCCACGATTGCTGTATGTCCATTTCTTCTCCGGAGTCAGTTTTTTAGCGCTATTAGCAGGCGGGGTATATCTCCTGCCATTTGGATAGTGGAAATTCATGCATTCACCTCGTTTTCAGCTACTCCCTATGATAACAAAAGTAAGCATGATTTGGTTGAATAAAAAGTTCTAAATAACAAAGGATATAGGAAACTCCAGTTTAGTATTTTTATCCGGTTTTACCCGTAAGCTGCCTGCCGGCTAAATATAGAACATTCATTTTCTGAGGTGAATTGCGGTGTTTCTTTCTGGGAAATTCCTGAACAGACATGAAAAAAAGGAACAGGCAATAATGGATTATATTTCGAAAATGACAGCGAAATGTAACCTGGACAATATCTCGAGAACGGAAGCTTATTTTCAGTTTTATAAAAAGCATCCTGAAATACGCTGGGCGTTCCTGGCCTCCATGGTGTCCCGAAATGCCGGCTGGAATATGTGCGATCTTGAAGGAAGCTGTTTTCCTAAATTGATAGGAAAGAAATTCAGGGATATGCTTTATATTACATATGAAAGGGCCAATTGGCTGATTTTTCAGGATGCATTTCCCCAGCTTCTCCTCTATCATTATTCGACGAAACTAAATAGGCCAATGTTTCATTTATTAAAAACTTTTCATGTATCGTCGTTTATGGAACAGGAGTGGCTTTATTTCTGGAAAAATAGAAATAAAAAGAGGTTAATGATTTCACTGATTATCAACGAACAAAATGTTATTCAAGAGCCTGTAATGGAGCATTCTATTTATAAAAATAAAGTTTTTCATACATTGCTTTTTTCCTTTCAGGATTATCTTCATTTTAGTTCTGTTATATTCCCTACTTGTAAAGGGGAATTATACGGGGCGAGTGTTAATGGTTTCCGCTCGGTGTCCAAAAGAATTGATCTTGGAAAACGGCTGGCAGAAATATTATTTGACACAAGTTATTATGACGACGTGTATGAATTTGCTTCACGCACGATTCATACAGGTTCAAGGCATGATTATGAGAAATACTTTAAGGTAAGAAAACGGAGAACCACCCCTTTCTTACGCTGTACATACCCGATAATCATTCATCACATACATCAATTTACTGATTGGTCTTTCAAAAAACGCATAAAGAGTAAATGGGCATCAGAATCGGTTGTCCTAAAACATCCAGTCCATATTACAAAATGGTATTTGCATAAGCAGGACCAGCTTCACACTGCTGCCAAGCTGGGAAAAATATTTCGCTCAATTTGCTAACAAAATAAAACTGCAAACAAAAAAGCAAGGGGCCCCTTGCTTTTTTAGTGTCTGCATCCAGCTTCAGCACCTGCCCCATCGAGGTCAGAAGCCAATCCGTTTTCGCTTTTGTTCTGTTAAGTTGAAGGGCGGTCAGGACCTTCAAGTTTCTTATTGCCATAGCCTGTTTTTGTTTCTTCCAGCTTTTTTGGCTGTACTTTATTTTGTTTTTCTTTTTTTGCCATATCATAACACCTCCGTTCATTAGTTTGTTCAATGATGTTATTTTCATTCTTCGGAGGCTGTCGAAACCTTGCCGCTGCCATGCAAATAAGTACTTTCTTTGGCGAATCACTTCTAGTTTTGTCATGCATGGAGGAAAGCTTCAGGGAAGATAGAATCTATGTAGACACAAAGCAAATTTTCACTGTATCCTTCATTGTATTTATGGCAGATGGCAAGGAGAAAAAGAAATCGGGAGGTTTTTTGAATGCAGGGAAAAATGGTAGAAAAAGAAGAATTGCTGGCCATGCTTTCAGAAATATACGATCAGCTTGAAGAGCTTGAAAATGTACTGGAGTCTAATTTGTCGGGACTTCGGCAGGATTGGTATTATGAACATTCAGAAAAAATAGAGGCTTGTGAAAGCAGGCTCGAAGTGATTGAAGAAGATATGACGGCAATCAGGTCTGAGGCAGACAGTACTGAAACCGCAAAAAGATCAGCAAGAATGAAGCTTGAACTCGGCTTCTAAGTGGAATAGAATAGCAGTATCCTTCAGTAGCTAAAATTGACTAGCTACTTTTATTTTTGGAGATGAAGCCCATGGTAAATGAAAATTCCCTGCTGCAAATGACAGAACTGCTGCTTGAATATGTGGAAATTTCAGACAGCAGGTATAAGAAGGCTAAGGAATTAGGTGAAAAGGGTGATTTTTATAATGAAGTCAAACCTTTTGCTGATGATGTTAAATCCATAAATGACAGATGGAAAGAAGAAGCCCGGGAATGGATTAGCATTCATAAACCACGAAATCTTTATTCTCAGCAGATTGAATCTGCTGCTGAACATATTGAGATGGTTTCCATTCAGGCATTTTTTCCTGAAACAAGCAGGACCAGATTCATTAATTATGTTAATTCGGCCGTGTATGTCTTGAAGCAGTTGATGATATTATTAAGCGAAGAAAAAAAGGGAACCTGAACCAGGTTCCCTTTTTCAAAAGATAAGAAAGTATATAATTTTTGAACGTAGATAACTGTCTAGCGCAAGCAGCCTACCCCCTCGAGGTCACAAGCCTGTCTAGTTGCGGCTCCTAGGGACTCGGGGTCATAAGCCGTTTCCTTTCAGAAGGAAAAACACCTTCTTACAGGAACAGTCTTATGCCTGAGGCCCTCAGGACAAGGAAGGCTTCGTCAGCATAATCATCGCACGACCAAAAGCGAAAGCTTTTGGGAGGATGGGGGTCATGCAGACGTTGCCACAGGACGTGGCGTTCTTGGTCTGCGTTCCTTGAAAGGGCAGTAGCCTCCACATTTCGGGCAATCCTCCCAAAAAGGCAAAGAACGCCTTTCCGGGAGGCTCGTCTTGTGCTTGAGGCCCCCAGGACAAGGAAGGCTTCGTCAGCATAATCATCGCACGACCAAAAGCGAAAGCTTTTGGGAGGATGGGGGTCATGCAGACGTTGCCACAGGACGTGGCGTTCTTAGTCTGCGTTCATTCGTGGGCAAGGCGCTTGCGCTTTTCTTATTGAATCCCTATGCTTTTACTGAATCCTGGAGGGTGTTATCTTTGTAGCTTTCCGGAACGGCCGCTCCTTGAGCTTCAAGCTCACGAACGAGATTTCGATAATCTGTACTGGAAATTTCATTATGGATATAGGCCTTTTTAGCAAAATCCAATAATTCATTTACATTTTCAGGAGTATACTCCCGCAGCTGATGAAACTTCATTTGTAGTTCGTGAACATTCATGATATTGCCTCCTCTAAAATAGATTCGCGGAGAAATTTCCTCCCCGCATCCTGGTAAATGAAAAAGCGGACAAGAAACAATTTGTTTTTTATATCCTAACATAAAAATTTATTTTTCATCGTTTTTAAAAAAATCAAACTTCCGACATCATTCTTCATGGTTAGACAAAAGCGGAAAGCGCTTCTTTTTTACTCATATTTTACTTCTTTCACGTTCTGGGCAAATCATTCATATATTGTATTGGTGATAATTAGAAGGATATTACCTGGTATTATCGCTAATATACTTATCTTTTTGACTGGGGAGGATGTTTGCCCATGTTTGGCCGAGTAATGAATAGAACGAGCCATATACAGCCATACGGCCATTTAAATCAAAATGTATACTTTGATCCATTTTATATGGGGACCAATGGCCAATATTATATGAGGCAGCAGCCATTGCAGAATTATAACCAGGCTGCCGGACCGTATAATCCTTATTATTCGCCTTTTAATATGGAATACCAGCAGCCGCAGCAAATGGCAGGAATGCAGCAAAGTTTTCCGCATCAGCCCTATCCGCAGCAAAATTTTGATTCCGGATATTACTCACATACAGGTTCAAAAAATGCAGGGATATTTCAAAACCCATTAGAATCTGAGGAATACTATGGAAAACAGCCAAGTAAGCCAGCTGCTCAACAAATGCCATACATGAATCCATATCCAAAGCAATCCTTCATCCCAAAACAGCCATCCGGCGTGCAAAGCATTATGAATTCGTTTAAAGCCCAGGATGGATCACTGGATCTTAATAAAATGGTGGACACAGCAGGCCAGATGATGTCTGCAGTCACACAGGTATCATCCATGGTTAAAGGAATTGGCGGAATATTTAAAGCATAAAGGATCATGGCCGCACCGGCCTTTTTTTTATGTTTTAAAAAATCAGACTTGAAAAAAGATTAAATATATTTAAAAATAGAATAGCCGGTCTATTTAAAATATTTATAGGAAATATTATCTATGAATATTTAATTGTATGATTGACAAAATTTAGATAAAAGTGAAAAAATAGAAAAATGACTTCTTGTCATAATAAAGGGGGGTTACTATGGTTCGTGCTGTGCAGCAAATTTTTATTATATTTGTATTAATTTTATTTCTAGCAGCTCTGCCAAAAATTATATCTGTTGATCCATTGAGCGGGAGTCTAAATTGGAGCTTCGAAAGTCTGCCGCAAATTTATGGAGAGTTTATTTCTGAAATAAGCGGGGGCAGTCTTGGTACCTATCAGCTTGGGATGCAGACCCGTCCTATAGCAGGGGACATTGCTGACAATTTTTTTACCAGCCTGCTGATAGTAATAATTGCTGTAAATGCTTCTTTAATTATTAGTCTGATTTTCGGGGTATTTATCAGCCGCTTCAGGCTTACTAAGCTTTTTGGGGCATTCTTGAATATTCTTGCGGCTATACCTGACTTTATCATCATTGTGATGTCTATGATTATTGCCGTTAAAATATATAAAATGACCGGAATCAGGGTGATTTCACTCAGGCCGGATGGAGGAGCCCTCAACACCTGGTTTCCCACAGTGCTTGCAGCAATTGCCCCGACGCTATATTTATTTAAACTTGTCTCGGTTAAATATTATCAGACAAGCGGGGAGGACTATATTAAGACTGCAGTTGCTAAAGGAATGGGCTTGAATTACATAAATTTTCAGCATGTCTTCAAAAATTTAGAGCCATTTATCAAATCTGAACTGGTTAAAGTGATTTCGCTGGCTATTGGCAATCTCTTTATTATCGAACATATTATGAATGTCTCCGGCATAACAAAATTTATTTTTCAGAGCAGCGGGGTTCAGCCGATTGCAATCGGCTTGTTTGCGATGCTTCTTATTTCTTTAATTGTCTATATTTCTAATAGACTCATATTCTATCTGTTTAAACGGGGTTTTATCTATGAATAAGCTGCTAAAAATAAATTACTCCTTAATTATCGGAACTGTTATGGTTTCCGGCTTGCTTTTTTTCAGCATTTTCGGGCCTATTCTTGCTCCGCATTCATTAACTTCGGTTTTAGAAACACAATATACAAACGGGAAGGTTCTGGCACCGCCATTGGAACCTTTTGAATCATCCTCCTATCCGCTGGGCACAGATAAATGGGGCTATGATATTTTATCCATGATTTTATATGGATTAAGATACACTGTTTTTATTGCAGCTGCTGTAACTGGTATAAAAATGGCATTCGGAACAATCCTCGGTTTGTATGCGGGCACCTTGAAAAAGACGCCAGGCTGGCTGATTGCTTTCGAAAATGCATGGAGCTATGTACCGCTTTTTCTGATTCTGTATTTTTTCCTTGCGCCAATAAGCTTCAACAGTAATCTTGAGCAAAATGTATTAATTTTGTATTTTATAGTAATTGCTTCAGTCATCAGTATTCCAAGCATTGTGTCTTCTGTAAGGCTGAAAACCGCTCAGTTATATAAGTCTGTTTATATTGAAGCTGCAAAAGCCCTGGGGGCTGGAAAACACCGTCTGATCTGGAAGCATATTTTTCCTCAGTTAAAGGAAACGTTCCTTGTAATGTTTATACTTGAAATTGTGTACGTAATCGCCCTTATGGGCCAGTTGGCGCTTTTAAATATCTTTGTCGGCGGAACCATTATGAGATATGATCCCATCATCTACCTGTCAGCAACAAAGGAGCTGGCGGGATTGGTTGGTCAGGCCAGGTTAAATATTTATGGCAGCACCCATATATTAATTGCGCCATTAGCGGTTCTTTTACTTACAACTGTGTCTTTCAGTCTGCTTGCAAATGGGCTGAAGAACCGCTTTCAATCAAACTATCAGCGTACTCCATGGATTAAGACTGGGCATGAGCCATTAATACAGCCTTCGAGAAAACAATATGGCCGAAAAAAGAAAGTCTGGTCATTCTCTGGCCCTAAAGCAGCCTTTGCTGCATTAGTCATTGCTTTTGCCGGTGCAGGTGTCTATGTTGTGGCTGCAAAGGATTCAAATGTAGGCGTCAAAAGCGGCAGCAAGGCTGATTATAAAATTGATCTGGAAATGAATGGCGAAGGCTATTTCACTGCTAATGCAAATATCCAAATGAAAAACCAATCAGATAAAGACTGGAATGAGCTTGTCTTTTATTTCATCCCGAACGTTTTTAAAGATGGACATACATTTGATTCTGTTGAAGGAACGTCTGAAGCAGAGATCGAAAAGCTGACAGTGAATGGGCAAAAAGCTTCTTATAAGCTGGATGGTGATACGCTGACAATAAATTTAATACCTGAAATGAAAGATAAAAGCAGACATAAGGTAGAAATTCAATATAGATTTACAGTCCCGGACAGCGGCAGCCGTTTTTCAAAAGCAGGCACAAACTATTATCTTGCTCAATGGTACCCAATGGCTGCAGTTTATCAAAAAGGCAAATGGAACAAAGAGCCTTATATGGAGGGGCTGGAAACATTTCATACAGGCTTCTCTGATTTCAAAGTTTCCTATAAGCTGCCTGAAGGGTATTCCCTGGCTTCCACAGCAGAAAAAGATCCGGCAAAAGGAAAGACTGAAGGGACAGTTAAAGCCAAAAAGGTCAGGGATTTCTTCATTGCTGTCATGAAGGATATGAAAGTTTATGAAAAGGAAGCGCAAGACGGTGTAAAGGTCAGACTATTTTCAAAGAGCGATCATGATAAAAACCCGGAAGCATCATTAACGCTGGCCAAAAAAGCATTATCTTTTTATCAGGAGAACATTGGAGAATACCCGCATAAGCAGCTTGACATTGTTTTGGATGAAGGGCAGTTTATGGAATATCCCGGTATTGTAACCATAAACCCTTATATTGATGATAAGAGGTTTTATGATATTTCTATTGTCCATGAAATTGCTCATCAGTATTTTTATGGAGCAGTGGCTAATGACCCATACAACAATGCGTGGATTGATGAAGGAATCACAGAATTTGCCACCTCAATGTACTTCTATGCAGGTCAAAATCAGGCTGAACAGCAGGCATTCGGCATCTCCCATTTTCGGATGGAGGCAATCGAGGAAGCTGAACTGGGCAGGCAATATTCAAATGTGCCGGTGAATGAGGTAAAGCATACCGGATATATTTATGGACAGCCTGCTCTGGAGATTTTACAAATGATCCAGGAAAAGTATACCCTGAAAGGGGAATCCCCTAAAGAAGTGGGGATGCAGTTCCTGTCCGATTATTATCAAAAGTTTCGCTATAAAGAGGTCGATACGAGGGAGTTTATATTCTTCACAAAGGATTACTTCAGTGTTCCGACCGGCTATTTCAATAATTGGATTGATACATCTAAACTGAACAGTTAATAAGCCCGGCTTATTTAACCCAAACAAAAACAAGCAGGCGTGATACTGCTTGTTTTTGTTTAACCAGACTCTATAAAACTGGAATCGCAGTCAGGATCAGCTCTCATCGATCAGGATTCTTTTTCCCTGCTGCTTAGGAACTTTGATTTGCAAGAGGCCATTTTGGTAAACTGCTTTTACTTTCTTTTCATTAACTGGCTGTGGAAGCGGAATGGTCCGGCTGGAACGCTGCATGCTTTGCTGTCTGCGGAAAATTTTATTTTTTTCATCTTCTTCTGTTATTATCTCAGCGGATTTTACTGAAATGGTTATATAATTGTCCAGGATATCAATCTGTATTTGCTCTTTATTTATTCCCGGAAGTTCCGCACTAATGATATGTTCTTTTTCAGTTTCAGCAACATCAACATGGAAGGAAGAAGAAGCTGGGAAGGGATTTTTAAAGAAATCATCCATTGTCTGCAGAAATCCTCTGCCAGGTTTTTCATGGAAAAGCTGATTCATTGATCTCATCAAGTCCCCAAATGGTTCATTTCGATCCTTTTTCTTTGGATCCTCCATATCCATCCATCCCCTCTCAAACAGGATTTTTCAACATATCGTATGCCGCCCATTGGGTGGATGTTCCTGATGAGTCATCAGGAAAAGAAAAAACCGCATAGTGCGGTCTTTAAAATATTGTCTCTAATAGCTGATCAGGGTTTATGATTAAATGTCCATCCTGGTCAGTTTCGATTAACATTTCTTTTTTCATCTTGGTTAATGTCCTGCTGACCGTTTCTCTTGTGGTGCCAATCATATTGGCAAGGTCTTTATTGGTAAAGTCCCCTTTTAAAACAAAGGTGCCGTTTTCAAGCTTTTTCCCATGCATTTTGGCAAGGCGGATAAGCAATTTAATGATTTGCTCATAAGTATTGTTTAAAATTTGCGATTCAAGCCGCTCCTGCAGATCGACAATCTTCTCGCCAAGGACTTTAAACACCTTAATGCATAACTCCGGATTCTCAATAAGCACCTTTTCAAATTGCGAAATAGGCACAACAACGAGCTGAGCGTTTTCCAGCACCTCGGAAAAAGCCGGGTACCCGCCTTTTCTGAAGAATCCCACATGAGGGAACATCTCGCCTTTTGCTAAGATGGCAACAATCTGTTCTTTGCCATTAATATCACTTCTATAAATCTTAACTCTGCCGTTGTTAATGAAATAAACATTATCCAGCGGGTCGTCCTGCAGAAAAACATGACTTCCTTTTTTCCATTCGCGTGATATGGATATCTCAACTACCTTATCCAGTTCTTCGCTGTTCAGCTCTTTAAAAAGAGAGAACTGGGATAGAACTGCCTTAATTTCCTCTGTTTTCATAATCCACCTCTTGCTTCTGTCCTATTAAGCTTATTGTAACAAAAAACATTAATAACGTTTATATTAAGAGAAGCTCATTCTAATAATCCCGGCTGGGACATCTAAATATATCGGATCTTCCTGGTGAAAAATGATTTTAATCCATCGGCGAATATATTAAAGGTTAAAATGGCATAGGTCATGGCAAATGCCGAGAAAAAAGGAATCCAAATGGGGCCTCTTATATCCTCAAACGCTTTAATCATCATCATTGGCCAAGAAATCGATTTATTGACCAATTGCCAATCTCCTGACATGGATTGAACAAAATCCTGCGAAATAAAAATTCCGGCAAACCCTAATTGACCAAGAAGAAACATGACTTTTCCAAGATCAGTAACCATATTTACAAGAAGCTTACTATAAAGAAATGGAAGATAATATATTCTGAAAAGCCTGTATGGTGAAGCTCCGCCAGCAATCCCTCCATATATGTACTCTTTAGATGAAATCTGATCAAATTCCAGTTTTATCATGTCGGCAGCACGGGGCATTTCTGCCAAAGCAATAATAAGGAGCAGGAAAAAGGGGCGGTAATCACTCAGCAAAAACGGCGGAAGCATGGCAAGAAGCATGACGATTATGATAGTTGGAATATATGACAGCAGTCCATTCAGCCATTTAAGGAAGAGGTGTGTACCCATCCATTTTTTGTGTGCAAGATAGGAGAGCGGAATGGCCAGTGCATATCGAAGGACAGTTATACAGGCAACCAGCAAAATAGTTTCTTTTGCCCCCAGGATGATTAGGCTGAGCAAATCCCTTCCGCTTTTGTCAGTGCCGAATATGTATTCCTCTGATGGCGGATAAGGCGGTATAACAGGCTTTTTATCCTCATTTAGGATGTATGTAATCGTTGTCAGCTCGCGGTCAACAAAAGGAAGATATGGTCCGGCAAATGTGATTGCCAGCAATAGCAGCAGCAAAAAGGTACCCAAGCAAAATAAAGCATGTTTTTTGATCCATGTTAAAAGCCGCATCTGCATCACACCCTTTCCTTTTGGACGAGCCATAACTTTGCTGTCTGTGAAAGGATAATAGTTATAAACATGATAAAGAGGAAGGGAAGCATAAGGGACAGTGCCTTCAATTCATCATTAGATGATATGCTGAATAAAAGCTCCTTGCCTGCCCCGTTATAGCCTGCCAGCTTTTCAATGATTGGCAGACTGGATAGGATATAGAGCATCACCAGCTGCGCCTGGTTCATGATGGGGGACCAGCAATTCCAGAGCATGTGAAGAAGTGCTTTAAAGTCGCCAAGTCCTTTTGAATAAGCTGTGCGCACATACTCTTCGCCCATTTCATTTTCAAGAGCAGCCGATGTAAAACGGGACATGTGCAGAAATGGAAACAGGGATAATGAAATGAGCGGCAATAAAAAGCTATACCAATTTTCATGTCCATACAGCTTAAAGTGCGGCAGCCCATGCTGCATCATCAGAATGAAAAGATACTGAATGGCAATAAACAGAAAAAAATCGGGTATGGAAGAAAACATCCAGGAAAGAAAATTCTGCAGCTTCCCGGTGAATTTTATTCTCCTGTAAAATTGAACAGCACCCATCAATGTGCCAAGCAGCATACTGACCATGAAAGCAGGAAGAACAATTTTTAAGCTGCGGGCCACGAATTTTCCTGCTTCTTCACTAACGGGGCGTCCGGTACGCGCTTCCCCAAAGCCTCTTTCAGTCAAAATATGGTCTGTGAAATTCTCTATTCTTGCCAGATATAATTCAAAGCTGAAGGGATAATCTGCTTCAATATGAAAGCCCGAAAAAACGGTTACTTCCTTTTCTCTTGGAAGAAAAAGAATCAGGATAAATCCAATGACAATTAACACAAACACACTTGCAGTTTTCAAAATAATGTGCAGCACGTCTTCACCTCATTTGAGAAAAAATGGATATATCATATTCTCTTATATTTAGAACTTTCAGTCAATTATTCCGTGAATCTGATTTAGTAAAAATTAAGTTTAAAGCTTAATAGAAAATTTCCCATAAAAAGTTAATAGAAATTAAGAGTTTGCTCTGTTAGAACGAACGTTTATTCGATAGAATAGGAATATGAGGTGAAATAGATGAAAGTGCGAAAAAATTTGCCTGAAATCATGAAACAGCTTATATCTGAACAGCAATATAAAGAGAATATTGTCCATTGGCATACAATAGAAGAAAAAGAGGCTAAGACTGCCAGCCTTCCGGATAACATTCATCCATCCTTAAAGGATGCACTGCAAAAAAGAGGCATTTCTAGGCTATATACACATCAGAAAACATCTTATCGGACAGCCATGAATGGGGACAGTCTGGTAGCTGTTACTCCAACGGCCTCTGGAAAAACGCTTTGCTACAACCTTCCAGTCCTTCAGACGATCGTAAATGATCCGGATGCAAGGGCGCTTTATATGTTTCCGACAAAAGCATTGGCTCAGGACCAAAAAAGCGAAATCAATGAAATCATCCAGGAGTCCGGATTGGATATCAATTCCTATACATATGACGGAGATACACCGGCAAACATCCGGCAAAAGGTACGCAGAGCCGGGCATGTGGTTATTACAAATCCGGACATGCTTCACTCGGCAATTTTGCCTCATCATACCAAGTGGGTATCTTTGTTTGAAAATTTAAAGTATGTGATCATAGATGAACTTCATATATACAGAGGGGTATTTGGCAGTCATGTAGCAAATGTCATTCGCCGTCTTAGACGCATCTGCCGTTTTTATGGCAGCGACCCCATTTTTATCTGTACATCTGCAACAATAGCCAATCCTCTGGAACTGGCAGAAAAGCTTACAGAAAAGCCGATGAAACTCGTCGATAATAATGGAGCCCCAAGCGGGAAAAAACATTTTGTATTTTATAATCCTCCTATTGTCAATAAACCGCTGAATATCAGAAGAAGTGCAACTCTCGAAGCGAGAAAGCTCGCAGGTGAACTTCTGAAAAATAAAATCCAGACCATTGTATTTGCAAGAAGCAGGGTCAGAGTCGAAATCCTGCTGACGTACCTCCAGGAGCTTGTCAAACATAAACTGGGGCCAAAAGCAATTCGGGGTTATAGAGGCGGTTATTTGCCAACCCAGAGACGGGAAATTGAAAAAGGACTGCGTTCAGGGGAGATCTATGGAGTTGTCAGCACAAATGCCCTTGAATTGGGCGTGGATATCGGACAGCTTCAGGTTTGTGTCATGACCGGATACCCCGGCACCATTGCCAGCTCATGGCAGCAGGCTGGACGCGCAGGCAGAAGGCATGATGAATCGCTTGTCATAATGGTGGCAAGCTCCAGTCCGCTGGATCAATATGTTATTCAAAATCCTGATTACTTTTTTAATAAAAGTCCTGAAACAGCCAGAATTAATCCGGATAACCTTATTATTCTGGTTGATCATATCAAGTGTGCTGCCTATGAGCTTCCTTTTAATGCCGGGGAACGTTTTGGCACTTTTGAAACTGAAGAGGTATTGGAATACCTGGCGGAAGAAAGGGTCCTTCATCAGAACGGAGACAAATTTTATTGGATGAAAGACTCATTTCCTGCCCATAACATCAGTCTCCGTTCAGCATCACAGGAAAATGTTATCATAATTGATCAATCAGATATTGCGAATGTAAAAGTAATTGGTGAAATGGATCGCTTTTCCGCTATGACCCTTCTGCACGATGAGGCAATCTATCTTCATCAGGGAACCCAGTTTCAGGTGGAAATGCTTGATTGGGAAGAGAAGAAGGCGTTTGTCCGTGAAGTGGATGTAGACTATTTTACCGATGCTAATCTGGCAGTAGAGCTCAAAGTGCTTGAGCAGGATAAAATCAGAGCGTCATCCATTGGAGAGATTGGCTTTGGGGATGTCAGTGTTGTAGCAATGGCAACAATATTTAAAAAAATTAAGTTTGAAACACATGAAAATATCGGATCCGGTCCAATAACACTTCCTGAAGAAGAACTCCATACAAGCTCAACCTGGCTTTCGTTTAACAGGGAATCCTTGAATTATAAACAGGACAGGCTTGAACAGGGACTCATTGGGACTGCACATGCACTTAAGCATATTGTACCGCTATTTGTGATGTGCGATCCTCAGGACGTTCATGTTATCCCGCAAGTGAAAGCTGCCCATAATGAAAAGCCCACGATCTTTTTCTATGACAGGTATCCGGGCGGTGTAGGGTTAAGTGAGAAAATTTTCGGGGGAATAGAACATATCATGCATGAAACGATGGAAATGGTCAGCAGATGTGCGTGTGACCATGGCTGTCCTTCCTGTATCGGAACAGATACCTCTTCAGAAATGGCCAAAAAAGACGTACTTCTGATTCTCGGCTCTTTTAAAAAGGACGTTAATAGTGCAGGTGATAGAATTGTCCATTAAAAACAAGCTGAACAGGCTTAAGGGACATCTTGGAACAGATAACGATAACCAGCCTACATCCGTCCAAAAACATGAGAATATAGCCGATGTCCCTTTTAAAGAAGTATGGGCTAATGAAGGTGTTTATCCGTATTATTTTGAAGACTCTTACTGTCTTGTAAGGGAAAAAGAATACAGCCTTGACTATAGGCATGGAATCTATTCTTTTGGGCAATTTACAGCAGCGGTGGATGCCTGGAATTCTTCCAGCCTAAAGCATCCGCTGTCTGCTTCCGGTCACGGGCCGGAAAACCTTTTCTTTTTTGATACAGAAACAACCGGCTTGGGCGGAGGCACTGGCAATACTATATTCCTGCTTGGCCAAGCCAGTCTGCATGGAAGCAAAATAAAACTGAAACAGCATATTCTCCCTCACCCGGGTGCTGAGATACCTTTATATAAAAGTTTTCTGGAAAGCATTGATTATTCAACAATGGTCACGTACAACGGGAAAGCTTTCGACTGGCCGCAGGTAAAAACGAGACATACACTGCTAAGGGAACATGTCCCAAAACTGCCTCCATTTGGACATTTTGATTTATATCATGCTGCCAGGAGAATGTGGAAGCACAAACTTGAAAGAATAAAGCTTGCTGCAGTTGAAAAAGATGTTCTGGGGATTGAAAGAAAAGACGATATTCCAGGGTTTCTGGCACCAATGATTTATTTTGATTTTATTGAAAGAAAAGATCCTGAAGGGATGATTGGAATCATAAAGCATAATGAAATTGATATCCTATCCCTGATCAGCCTGTATACACATCTTTCTTTCCAGATACTTCAGCTGGATGAAAGACAGACCTCCCGTGAAGTTTATGAAGTGGGAAGGTGGCTTTCAACACTGGGTGAATCTTCACAGGCAGTAAGTGCCTTCAATAAAATATCTGATGGAGAGTCTTCTGAAGCCTTGGATGCCAGGTTTGCGCTGGCTTTTGAGCATAAAAAACATAAAAATTGGGATGAAGCCGCAAAATTATGGAAGGATATTGCTGAAAAAGGGCTGATTAATATGAAGGTAATATCCTGCATTGAACTGGCCAAGATCTACGAGCATCGAATAAAGGATATTGGCCAGGCTATAATCTATTCGAAAAAAGCGTTAAACCTGCTGGAAGCGGATAACGGAACAGAAAAGGTGAAAATAAAACAGGAAGATTTGCACCGGCGGATTGTACGGCTCGAACGAAAAATTAATCGAGCTAAAACCTCCCTGTAATATAATTTTAATATACCAGACAAAAAAAACCACTATTTCCTAGTTGTATGTACTACTTCTAACAGTTAAAATTATAACTTGTGTGGTACTTTTTTAGGAATTTTATATAGCGAGGCTGGTAAATAATGTATAAAGCAATCTTATTTTTATTCTTCCTTGTAATTTTCACTACTGCAATCGTTTTCTCCAATTTAAAAGACAGTTTCTACAGTATGCTCTAAGGCCAGTACCTATAAAATAGGTGTTTTCATTAGTACAAGATTGCTCTTTCTTACATAGGTTGTTAATGTAAAAACAATTTCGAAAGGGGATCTTTACATGTATTGCAGACCAAGACCTTCGCAGGTGATGCCTGCTGTTGTCCATCCGACAAAATGCTGTGTAACTCATTCGTTCCAGAACATTGTGGTTCCGCACATTCATCCTACACATCATACTCATGTAAACCACATTAACTATGAGAATCAGCACTCTTACCCGCAAACGCAGTCAAATGTTAACCAGGTGACACAATCGAATGTGAATATGGGACCAAGACCTGGCGTGGCAGGTGCATATAGCCCAGGAATGGGTCCAGGAATGGGAATGGGCCCTGGCATGGGGATGGGTCCAGGATATGGCGGACCTGGAACTGGCGTAGCTGGAGCATCAACCGGTATGGGTCCAAAACAAGGGCCAAGTTTTTCCGGCAGATAATAAACAAGGGCTTTATGCCCTTGTTTTATTTATATAAATGGCAGCTTTCTCAGCCATATTTCTTTAAGGAGTTTTGCAATTGACAAAAGTAGCAGTTATTTCAGGGTACAAGCCTTTTGAAGTAGGGATATTTAAAAACGATGAACCAGCTGTCAGCTACATCAAAACCGCAATCAGAAAAAGCCTGCTTTCTTTGCTGGATGACGGACTTGAGTGGGTAATCATCAGCGGGCAGCTTGGTGCAGAACTCTGGGCAGCTGAAGTTGTTTATGATCTTCAGCTAGAAGGTTACGAATCCCTGAAGCTTGCAGTCATTACTCCCTTTTTAGAGCAGGAAGGTTCCTGGAAGGATGTCAACAAAGAATGGTATGAATCTATATTGGCTCAGGCAGATTTTGTTGAGTCAGTAACAAAAAAACCTTATGAAAGCCCGCAGCAATTCAGATTAAAAAATCATTTTTTGGTCAGTAAAAGTGATGTGCTGCTTCTATTCTATGATATGGAAAAAGAGGGAAGCCCTAAGTATCTGTATGAAACCGCCAAAAAATATCAGGAAGAAAATGAATATGAAATTAGACTAATCACCTTTTATGATTTACAATTGATTGTAGAAGAAGAACAATTCTCTCAGAGAGATACATTTGAATAATGCTCAGATAAATTGACAAATGTACATATCTCTGGAAAAATAGTATTAATTATGATTGCCGATATACTGAGGTGAGTGTCATGCTATCCGATAAAATTAAATTAACTGCAAAAGATATTTTGGAAAAAGAATTTAAGACAGCCATGAGAGGCTACAAGCCTGAAGATGTCGATAAGTTTTTAGATTTGGTCATTAAAGATTACGAAGCATTCCATCAGGAAATTGAAGATCTTCAGCTGGAAAATGTGAAGCTGAAAAAACAGGTTGAGGAAGCTTCACGAAGACCGGCAGCACAAACTGCAGGAACAACCAATTTTGACATCCTAAAAAGATTATCAAATCTTGAAAAACACGTTTTTGGCAGTAAATTGTATGATTGACAGGATTTATCGGACTTTCCAGTTTAAAACCATTGCTATTCCATCACAGATTACATATAATATTCTTTGTGATCATTAATAGCGTTCAGGTAATCGCTGCAATATATCTTATATTGTAGAGGAAAGTCCATGCTCGCACAGGCTGAGATGCCTGTAGTGTTCGTGCCTAGCGAATTCATAAGCTAGGGCAGTCGGAGCTGGCTCCGGCTGACGGCAGGGAAAATGCCTAAGTCCTTCGGGATATGGCATGAATACCTTGAAAGTGCCACAGTGACGTAGTCTTTTCAGAAATGAAAAGGGTGGAACGAGGTAAACCCCGCGAGCGAGAAACCCAAATGATGGTAGGGGCACTTTCCCTGAGGAAATGAACAACGGGAAGGACAGGCTGATGCCTGTAGATAGATGATTACCACCTGAGTACGAGACATTTGTCGCTTGCAGTACTACGGTACAAAACATGGCTTACAGAACGTTATTAGTGAGACAGTATGAGTGTTATTAATTCAAGCTCTCCTTTATGGGAGAGCTTTTTTACTTTGCTGCAGGCTGGTATATAATAAAGATAACTAACGCATTCATTGCGGGTAATCATGTAAACAGATATACTTTATGTGTTGATCCAGTTAGATATACATAGTAGAAATAAGAATTAGGTTAGGGTGAAAATATGTCTAAATACGATTTAATCGCCACTACGGCCATGGGCCTTGAGGCACTCGCTGCCAAAGAAGTGCGCGATCTGGGATATGAATGTGAAGTTGAAAATGGCCGAATAACGTTTAAAGGCGATGAAGCTGCAATCGTCCGGTCTAATTTATGGCTGAGAACAGCAGATCGGGTTCGCATAAAAGTGGGAGAATTCAAAGCAACAAGCTTTGATGAGCTTTTTGAAAAAACCAAAGCGCTGCCCTGGGAAAGGTATATGCCTGAAAACGCCGAATTCCCAGTATCAGGGAAGTCTGTGAAGTCAAAGCTTTTTTCTGTTTCCGATTGTCAGGCGATTGTCAAGAAAGCAATCGTGGAACGCATGCAAACAAAGTATAATAAGACAGGCTGGCTTGAAGAAAATGGGCCCTTATTTAAAATAGAAGTCGCTCTCCATAAGGATGTAGCCCTTCTGACCATCGATGCCAGCGGTAGCGGCCTCCATAAACGGGGATATCGTGCAGGGCAGGGGGAAGCTCCACTGAAGGAAACACTTGCAGCTGCATTGGTTATGCTGACAAATTGGAACCCTGATAAGCCTTTTGCTGATCCCTTCTGCGGATCCGGCACTATCCCGATAGAAGCAGCATTAATTGGCCAGAATATTGCACCCGGTTTCAATCGTGAATTCATTTCGGAAGGGTGGTCCTGGATTCCTGAAAAAGTCTGGGAAGATGCAAGGGATGAAGCTGAAGACCTGGCAAACTATGATCAGCCACTCGATATAACAGGTGCTGACATTGATCACAGGATGGTTAAGATAGCCGAAGAAAATGCTTTCGAAGCTGGATTGGGTGATCTGATCAACTTTAAACAAATGCAAGTGCGTGATTTTACGACTCCTAAGGAATATGGTGTTATTGTCGGGAATCCTCCATATGGGGAACGCCTTGGCGAGAAGGCTGCGGTACAGCGGATGTATGCTGAAATGGGAAGTGCATTTGTTCCTCTTGACACGTGGTCCATTTATATCCTGACTTCAGACGAGGAATTTGAAACCCACTATGGAAAAAAAGCAACTAAAAAACGAAAGCTATTCAATGGTTTTATTCGTACAGATTATTATCAGTACTGGGGCAAAAGACCGCCTAGAAATAATTAGCAGCAAAAGCATAAAACCTCCTGAAACTGTATAGAATATATTTATCTGATTCTTTTTTTTCATCACATCAGAATCTATATTCTACTTCGAGAGCTGTCTAGCTCCAGCGCCTACCCCCTCTAGGGGATTGTCGGGGGTGGGCAAGGCGCTTGCGCTTTTCTAAGGAGGGGTGGCAATGAAACATTCCAGCATTGATTTTTATAAAATTTCCCAGGCGCTGAATGGAACACTTGAAGCTATACATGGAGACGGTGATCCATCAGCAGAGGCACTGGAGAGTATTAGAAACGCACAGGACGAACTTCAGCAGGCATTGTCATTTTCTATGTCACGTGTAAACTAATCATTCACAATGAGCAGGGGGCTGCCTAAAAGCACCCCTGTTTTTTTTGATAAGGCTGTTTTCTCAAGGTTTGTAGTTTTTTATATTATTTACTGAGTTGATTGGAGAGCGGAAGGTGCGAGATCCTCGAAAAGCATTCGCATTTTCTTCGTGAGGTGTTTACTCCAGGAAGCTTATTCAAAGTCCTGCGGGAGTGGCGGGACAGGTGAGACCCCGCAGACGCGCAGCGTCGAGGATGCTCACCGCCCGCCCCGCTGTTGGTTGAGCATCCTGGAGCGGAAGTCAACGACAACATTGATAGGCGAAAACAACAGGTTTGGCGCTATATCTTGACAGTTACTGTATTTGAGATAAAATTATATGATGTTCATTTGATTATTAACAGCTGATATATGAAATATTGATAGAACTGAATTCAGGAGCGTCTGGTTTATAGGCGCTTTAACTTTTTAATTACGGAGGGGTAGCATGTCGAACCGAATGCCTTTTGCCGTATCCAAGAGCGAATCTTTTTATGAAAAGCTAAGTGAGTGGATCGGAGATGTTTTTTACGATATATTGCCTGATGCAGGATTTGAAATTCGGGATGAGCAAATATTTATGGCCTTTCAGCTGGAGAAAGCATTTAAAGACAAAAGTGTTATATTTGCTGAGGCAGGTGTAGGGACTGGGAAAACGATTGTTTATCTTTTATATGCAATCAGTTATGCAAGGTACATAAATAAACCTGCTATTATCGCCTGTGCGGATGAGACTTTAATCGAGCAGCTTGTGAAAAAAGAAGGTGATATTGCCAAGCTGGAGAAAGCATTAGGGTTAAATATTGATGTCAGACTGGCAAAATCGCGTGATCAGTATTTATGCCTAAACAAGCTGGACAAGCTCGTAGCAAATGATGTTCATGATCACTATAATCGAATTTTTGATGATCTTCCGGATTTTGTTCAAACAGGCTCATCCATGCAAAAGTTTGAAAGATATGGTGACCGGAAAGATTACCCTGAATTGCCGGATGAGTATTGGAAAAATGTCTCGTGGGATTCAATCCAGGACTGTTTCACTTGTGATAAGCGGCACCGCTGCGGTCAAACTCTCCATAGGGAATTTTACCGCAGCGCAAAAGACTTGATCATTTGTTCACACGATTTTTACATGGAGCATATCTGGACCAGGGAATCGAGAAAACGGGAAGGGCAGCTGCCTTTGCTTCCTGAAAGCTCATGTGTGGTTTTTGATGAAGGCCATTTGCTGGAATATGCTTCTCAAAAGGCTTTGACATATCGTTTTTCCGAGCAGATTCTGGAATCTATCTTAACAAGGCTCATGGCGAATGATGTACGTGAAAAAACGTTAAATATCATTGAAGATGCTATTTACCAGAATGAGCATTTCTTTCTGAAACTGTCCATGTCTGCTTCGGGTGACACTGGTTCTGACAAGAAAACGATTGAAAAAACTGCAGATGTAATGAAAGAAGGACGTAAACTGCAGGACTTGATCAATACACTTGAGGAAGAATTAGTATTTGAAAGCGAAATGTACGTCATCAATGAATATGACTTAAAAATTGTTGAAGAATATCTTGAGCAAATCTCATATTCACTTTCATTGTTCCTTAAGGATTTAAAAGGAATTACCTGGTTTGAAGAGAATGACGGGGAAAGAACCCTGGTTATCATGCCTAGAATGGTAGAGGATATTATGCGGGAAGAAGTATTTTCCCAGAAGAAGCCGTTTGTATTCTCCTCAGCAACATTGTCTGAGAATAAATCCTTTGATTATATGGCAAAAAGCCTGGGAGTAGATGATTATCTATCCTTTACCGTAGATTCCCCGTTCGACTATGAAGAAAATATGGTCATTCGCATGCCGGAATTTGCAGAGGGATCAGGCACAGCGAAAATGGAATACATTCTCGAACAAGTTAAGGCAACAGAAGGACGTGCTTTAGTATTATTCAACAGTTCTTCTGAGCTGGCAGAATTCAAAGCCTTTGTTTCAGGGAAAATAAGTGTGCCGGTCTTTTTTGAAGGGGATGCAGAGATCAGCAGCCTCGTATCGAATTTCCAGAATGATGAACATTCAGTCCTCTGCTCTGTTCATTTATGGGAAGGTCTTGATATACCGGGCAGATCCCTGGAGAATGTGCTTATTTATGGTCTCCCATTCCCTCCGCACGATCCGGTCTTTACGGCCAAAAGGGAAGGCTCGGCCGATCCTTTCAAAGAGGTTGATCTGCCATATATGATTCTGCGGTTAAGGCAGGGGATTGGAAGATTAATTAGAACACATGAAGACAAAGGGACCGTTCATATTCTGATGAATAAAAATGAAAATCCTGAAGTGCGCGAAATGATAAAAAAGGTTCTGCCTGCAGAGCCTGTAACAAGCTGAACTAAGGCAGTGCCCAAGCGGGCGCTGCCTTCCTTTTAAAAGATAAGAAAGTATATAATTTTTGAATGTCGATAACTGTCTAGTGCAAGCAGCCTACCCCCTCGAGGTCACAAGCTTGTCTAGTAGCGGCTTCTAGGGACTCGGGGTCATAAGCCGTTTCCTTTCAGAAGGAAAAACGCCTTCTTACAGGAACCGTCTTATGCCTGTCGTCCCTGGGCAGTCGCCTCCACATTTACTACAATCCTCCAAAAAGGCAAAGAAAGCCTTTCCGGGAGGCTCGTCTTGTGCTTGAGGCCCCCAGGATGGGGGTCATGCAGACGTTGCCACAGGACGTGGCGCTTTTAGTCTGCGTTCCTTCGTGGGCAAGGCGCTTCCGCTTTTCTTAACCTCTCAACAGCTGATTTGCTTCGGGTGTCATGCGAGCAGGAGTCCAGGCAGGCTCCCAGACAAGGTTAACCTCTACATCTGAAAATAGCTCCAGATCTTCAATGCAATATTTAACTCCACTGACTATACTGTCATGCAGCGGGCATCCCGGTGTTGTAAGAGTCATGGTAATAACTGCCTTGCCGCCACCGGGAAAATTAATATCATAAATAAGGCCCAAATCAACCACGTTTATATTCAATTCAGGATCCATAACTCTTTTTAGATTGCTGAGAACCACTTCTTTTCGATTCATGTTAATTCCCCCTATTGTTTTAATACAGTAATAATCAAATAACAGAAAACAATGCTGGCTCCAGCCGTTACAATCTGGCCGGATAGGAACAGGGCGGGCTGTTCACATACGATGGAGACTGTCACACTGAGTATACCGAGAATGAAAGCTGAAAGAACCGGAATGGATGCCTTGTCATTCATCATATCTTTGAGAGAAGGTACACTCCGTTTGCCGATCTCTTTGCTGTATTTCCAGGTCCACCATAAGAATGGCACGATTTTAAATAGATAACCGAGAATGCTCAAAGCTACCCAAAGCATGAGGTATGCAAATACGAGATATCCAACTGTATTTTGAAAGCTTCCAATTAGAGAGCTTATGAATGCTCCCAGGTGGATTGTCAGTCCTGCAGGTATGGCGAGAAGAGCAAATCGGAATGAATAATCGAGCTTTTTCTTTACTCTTTTCTGCAGGATTTGCAGCATGTGGCAGGTGAAGAATGCAAATCCGCAAGACAGGATCATTAATGCAATAGTTAAAAGCGAATTATTCCCGGTGAAAAAAGAAATAACTGCCGCTGCCAGCCCTGCTGCATAAACCATAAACACATATTTGGCAGGCTTCATGCTGTAGCCATGGGACAATGAAAACATGGGAACCATTTTATAGGAAAATCCAAAAATCAGAAGTGTAAACCAGCCTGCCGTTCCAAGCAGTATGTGGCTTTTAAAGACTGCTTGATAATGGCCGGAAATAAATCCGGTTTTCATGCTGAAGACCATAAGGATTCCCAATAGAATTGCAGATAACAGGCTAATCAGTGCAGTTCCTACGAAAAGAGTCAGTACATTGGGCTTTGCCTGCTGCCTTAAAGTCATGTACATTTGCAGCAGAAACATTAAGATGCCTGTTAAAGTAATGAGCCCGGGCAGCATTGCACCCGCCGGATTATGAAATAAACTGTGAGCAAAATATAATATTCCAAAGGCGGTTACAGTAAATTGTATAAATCCAAATCTTTCATTCCAAATAGGGGTAAGAAAGGCCACCGGAACGAGCTGATACATGGCTCCCATTGCTGTCATCAGCGCCCAGCCCAATATAAACAAATGAGCCGCTGACCAAATGGCGGGGATACGAAATTGACTGTTAATTATGGATTCCCCCTGAAAAAGAATGAGCGCCATAGATCCTATTAAGCAGAGTAAGCTGAAAAGAATAAATGAAAAAGGAAGTTTGATATTGGTCTCATTTTTTGTATTGGCCAGCAACGGGATCACCTGCTTATTTTTTAATTTCTATTAAAAAGCTTCCGTCTTCCTGTTCGGCAGTTACATATCTGCAGCCCATTTCGTCCAGCTGTTCATAAAGAAACATGGGCCGTCTGTCATTTATAATTGATAATGTTTCTCCCTCTGGCAGATCTTCAAGAGCCGCGAGTGTTCTCATCATCGGCTGAGGCGGTTCCAGCCCCCGGTTATCCAGCTTCATTTTGACGCACCTCTCTTAGTAAAGGTCACTTTCCAATGCTTCTTTTCAATTTCTTCAGCTTTATATTCAAACCCTTTAGCCTTTAATACCCCAAAAAGAGGGATGGGCTTAAACGGGGCATGAAGGATAAAAACATCATCGATATCAAGTTCAGCAATCGTCGACATGATTTTTTGAAACGGCTCCAATTTATTTTTTAAATCCTCTCTTACATCAAGTTCAATAACTTTGTTTTCCATTCTAATCTCTCTCCTTCAATCGGCTGATGGATTAAAATAATTGTCAATAACTGAAAATCACCTGCCAGTGAGAATTGTTATTAATTACTTTAAGTTTAACAGCGTGAGCTTTTCAAATAAGTGACATATATCATATTGCGAAGAACAATTTTAAAATTTACAACTCAAATGAACAAAAAAATCCGCAGATGCTTACTCTGCGGATTCTTTCTGTTCTTCCATACATTCAAAACAGATGGTTTCATTTTTTTCATTATGGACTCCGTTGAAGAATCCATCAAGACAGTAAAGGTCTTTCCCGCAAACAGCGCAGATGCCTACTAATTCTTTCATTTTCAGTCACTCCCGCTTTTTAATATTTGAGGGCTTCTCTTTTTAAAGTATATCGACATGCCGCATACCGTTAACAATAAAATGGCTGAGGCGATTATAAAACCTGTATCGAATGTTACTCCTAAGAAACCTAATATGGTGGAACCGGCTACCACGCCTAATGAAAAAAAGGCATAGAAGAGGCCAAATGCCTTACCTCTTGTTTTTTCAGTTGTATGATTGGCAATAAGGGCATTAATGGATGGGAATAGAAGAGCAAACCCGGTGCCGTAAAGAACCATGCAAAAAAACATGAAACCAAGAGAAGATGCTGAACTTAGCAGGATTAATGCAATTCCAATGATCAGCATTCCGGTAAGCATGCTATTGTGATGTTTATACTTATCAAAGATTTTATTAATGGGCAGCAGAAAAATAAGAATTGCAGTTATTCCAAAAGTGCTTAATAAAATCCCGCTGAACATCGCATCAATTTGCAGAGCTTTTACCTGAAGAGGAAGAAGGTAGGCAAGTGTCCCTTGAGCAAACATGAGAGAAAAGGCTCCTAAATAGCTTGCTGTGAGCATAGGATTCTTAAGTAATGGAAGCATTTTCTCATGGGAGCTCTCTTTTTTTACATTTTTCAGAGTTCCTGCCGGCAGAAACAGAAAGGCGAGGACTGCGCTGCTGATCATGGTTGCCGCTATAATTAAAAAGACCCAGTTTATAGTGTAATTGGAAGCAATCACTGCCCCAAAAGCGGGCCCTATAATGGCTGAACAGCCGACAGCAGCGCCTGAAACAGCCATTTTTCTGCCTTGTTTTTCTGAATTTCCGAGGTTTGAAATGACTGTAAAAGCCGCAGGGACCAGGAAGCCTCCAAATAACCCGTGAAAAAATCTTACTGAAATTAAATGCAGGGGTGATTCAGCAAATGTATACAGTACTAATATAATTCCAGTTAAGGTTAGGCCGGACACCAGAACCCTTTTTGCTCCGCTTTTATCGATCCAATAACCGGCTAAAATATTGCCTATCATATTCGAGAAGGAATACATCCCAACAATCATCCCCGCAAATGCGGGTGATGGATTATATGTCATCGCAAACGGGCTCATTATAGGAAGCTGTGAAAATGTATCAATAAATGCTGCAATAACGATAAAGTAAATCAAATATTTCATTCTATCTCACTTTCCGGTTAGTTCACTTTTTCACCATTATAACTCTTTGGCAGCCAGGTGAAAAAGAAAAACAGCCAATGGAACAAGAATAAGAAAAAGATTATAGAAACTGCCTTTTCAGAAAAATATGATAAAATGATACTGTAATAGATATAAAGGGGGAAAAATTGTGGCAGAATCACTTAAACAGACAGAACAGCAATTCCTTGATTATGTCAAAAAAATGACAGCCTATAATGAAGCCATCGGGCTGATGTATTGGGATATGAGGACAGGCGCGCCCAAGCAGGGGATGGAACAGCGCTCCGAAGTGATTGGAATGATCTCTTCAGAAGTTTTCAGAATGTCCACTTCTGAGGAAATGGCAGCATACATAGCTAAACTTTCCGGCCGGGAAAATCTTTCTGAAATAACTTTGAAAACACTGGGAGAATGTAAAAAGGATTATGACCGGAACAAAAAAATTCCTGCAGAGGAATATACTGAATATGTCATCCTGCAATCCAAGGCTGAAAGTATTTGGGAAGATGCAAAGGCAAGCTCAGATTTTGAAATGTTCCAGCCTTATTTGGAAAAGCTTGTTGAAATGAATAAAAGATTCATTTCTTATTGGGGATATGAAGGAAACAAATATAATACTCTGCTGGATATGTACGAACCTGGTGTCACTGTTGAAACGCTTGATCAGGTGTTCGGGAAGCTGAGGGAAAAAATTGTTCCGCTTGTTCAGCAAATTTCTGAATCACAAAATAAACCGGAAACCAGCTTTTTATTTAAACATTTTTCCAAGGACAAACAGCGGGATTTCAGTCTTAAAGTTCTTGATCAAATGGGCTATAACTTTAAAGCAGGACGTCTCGATGAAACCGTTCATCCTTTTGCAACAGGTTTAAATCCCGGTGATGTCCGAGTGACCACTAAATATGATGAAACTGATTTCCGGACAGCTGTTTTTGGAACGATTCATGAAGGCGGGCATGCGCTTTATGAACAAAATATTTCTTCTGACCTGGTAGGAACTCCGCTATGCTCTGGAACATCCATGGGAATTCATGAATCACAGTCATTATTTTATGAAAACTTTGTCGGAAGACATCTTTCTTTCTGGAAAAAGAATTATGACCTCCTTAAAGAATATGCAAGCGGTCAATTTGATGATGTGTCAATAGGTGCTTTTTATCGTGCCATTAATGAATCAAGGCCTTCTTTAATCCGTATTGAAGCAGACGAATTAACATATCCGCTTCATATCATCATCCGTTATGAAATTGAAAAAGGCTTGTTTAACGATGAAATTGAAGTTAAAGACCTTCCAGCAATCTGGAATGAAAAATATGAACAATACTTGGGAGTAAAGCCTGAAAATAACGGAGAAGGCGTTCTGCAGGATGTTCACTGGGCAGGGGGAAGCTTCGGTTATTTCCCTTCATATGCTTTGGGATACATGTATGCAGCGCAGCTGAAAAACAGCATGTTAAAGGACTTGCCAAATTATGATGAATTGCTTGAAGAGGGTAATTTACTGCCAATCAAAGAATGGTTCACTAAGAATGTGCACCAGTTCGGCAAAATGAAAAAACCGCTTGAAATCTTAAATGATGTAACCGGAGAAGGCCTGAATGCCCAGCATTTAATTGATTATCTGTATGATAAGTACGGCAAGGTGTATGAGCTGAAATAAGTGTTTAATCATAATTTTTGTAAGAGGGTGGTCTCAGCCATCCTCTTACTTCATGGAGAGACATAATGAAGAAACTACTTCCATTTCTAATGATTGCGTTAGGAGCAAGTCTATGGGGCATTATTGCTGTATTTGTTAAAGGGCTCGGGGGATATGGATTCTCAGCTATGGAAATCGTGGCTGTAAGAGTGTTTTTTGCGGCCATCTTTCTCGTTCTAATCGGGATAATGCGTTTCCGGAACTGTTTTAAACTGGAATCTGCCACTGACATCCGGTTTTTTGCTGGAACCGGGATATTGAGCATCGTCTTTTTTAATTATTGTTATTTCACAGCAATGAACCAGATCAGCATTTCATTGGCAGTCGTTCTGCTTTACACCGCTCCTGCATTTGTGACTGTATTATCCTATCTGTTTTTAAAGGAAGGGATAAATCTAAGAAAAATTGCAGCTGTGGCAGGCACCATTGTGGGCTGCATATTAGTTGCCGGATTATCAGCAGGCAGCAGTGATATTACACTGCTTGGAATTTTGACGGGATTAGGTGCCGGGTTCGGGTATGCGCTTTATACCATCTTCGGGAAATTTGCGTTAAGAAAGTATCATCCTTTGACAGTTACGCTTTATACGTTCCTGGTTGCTTCGGTATTTCTGATCCCGGTAACAAAGCTATGGACAAAAGCTTCAGTTTTTTTGAACGCTGAAGTTTTGTTTCTTAGTATTGGTTTAGGGTTTGTGCCTACGGTTCTCGCCTATTTTGTTTACACATGGGGACTGGAAAAAACAGATGGAAGCAAGGCAGCTGTGATCGCTACAGTGGAACCAGTCGTGGCCATGCTTTTAGGAGTGACACTTTACGGAGAAAATCTTGATGCAATCCAGATTGCCGGTGCTTTGCTGATACTCAGTTCGGTTATTATTGTGAATTTGCCTGCAAGAAAGAAAAATGCGGGAATGGCGGCTGACTCCAGCAGGCTTGAACACTAAAACACTCCGATCCAACTGGAACGGAGTGTTTTTTTAAAAAGATAAGAAAGTATAAAATTTTGAACGTCGATAACTG